>NZ_CP159330.1:1200000-2400000 GCF_045055805.1 Christiangramia sp. LLG6405-1
AAGGAAAATGCAGTAAGATTTGGAATGGGTGCGATCAAAGGAGTTGGATCAGGTGCTGTAGCAACCATTGTTGAAAACAGGAAGTCTAAAGAAGGTCCCTACAGGTCTATTTTCGACATGGCTAAGAGGATAGATCTACGCTCTGCAAATAAAAAAGCTTTTGAGAACCTAGCCCTAGCCGGGGGATTCGATGGATTTGGCGGAACACATAGAGCGCAATATTTCCATGACGATGGGATTGGAATGAGTTTCCTGGAAAAGGTGGTGAAGTATGCACAGAAATTCCAGGAGAGTCAGAATTCCTCCCAGGTAAGTCTGTTTGGGGAAGCAAGTGATGTTCAGATTCCCGAGCCGGAAGTTCCACCTTGTAGTGAATGGGGAACTATGGAGAAGCTACGTAGAGAAAAGGAAGTGGTGGGAATTTATATTTCTGGACATCCGTTGGATGATTTTAGAATAGAAATGAGTTATTTCTGTAATGGTAAATTGTCAGATTGCCGGGAATTGGAAAGCATCGTAAATAGAGAACTCACTATTGGATGTGTAGTGGTCGATGTACAGCACAGGGTCTCCAAGAATGGGAAAGGCTGGGCTATCTTTACGGTAGAAGATTACGAGGAGTCTTACGAGTTCAAGATATTTGGAGAAGAATACCTGCGTATGAAACATTTCTTTGTTCCTAATAACTTTATTCATCTTAAGATCTTTGTGAAAGAAGGCTGGACTAATAAGGATACCGGGAAAAAAGGAGAACCAAGAATACAGTTTCGGGATATAAGTTTGTTACATGATATCATGGATAAGAATGCGAAGAAACTAACAATTCAGCTAAATGTTCAGGACCTGAAAGCTGAAAAGATCGATTGGTTAAACGACACATTTAATATGCATAAAGGCGAATGTCAACTACAATTCATAGTTTACGACATGGCAGAGCAGGTGAAACTAAAAATGCCCAGCCGGAAACGTAAAGTGCAAATTTCGCAGGAACTTATCGAGGAGCTGGAAAAGGAACAGTTTATATATAAGTTGAATTAGATTCGTAATTTGTGAATTGTTTGAGCCAGCGATAGAGGCAAGCTACCATGTAGCGCCGAAAGCGCGGTCACGCGACAAGCGTGAGGCTCCCTTATAAAACCAAACAATATACTTATAGTCAAATGCAATATAGAGGCTGTAAGGATTCTTTATATTATTGACTACTTTTACGAATCGAATGTTAAACAAATAAAATTAAAGATATTATGGCTATTGAAATAACCGACGCGAATTTCGAAGAACAAGTACTAAAGAGTGATAAACCGGTAATGGTGGACTTCTGGGCTGCATGGTGTGGACCTTGTAGAATGGTTGGGCCAATCATTGACGAGATAAGCTCTGAATATGATGGAAAAGCAGTTGTTGGTAAGCTTGATGTAGATGCAAACCAGGAATTTGCAGCAAAATATGGTGTTCGTAACATCCCAACTGTTCTTGTATTTCAAAACGGTGAAGTTGTAGGTCGCCAGGTAGGTGTTGCTCCAAAGCAGACTTATGCTGATGCTATCGACCAGTTGTTGTAATAAACAATGATCAATATATTCAAGCCTCGCAATAGCGGGGCTTTTTTTATTGAAAAAAACTACCTAATTTCAGTTTGAAATGAAAATAGAGAAGGAGCTGCACAAAACCGGAGGTTTTTTAAATCTCGACCTTTTGGCCAAACAAGTGGTTGAAGGTTATATATCGGGGATGCATAAAAGTCCGTTCCATGGTTTTTCAGCAGAGTTTGCTGAACATAAGATCTATAATAACGGGGAAAGTACCCGGCATATAGACTGGAAGTTGTTTGCGAAGTCTGAGAAACTATATACGCGGCGATATGAAGAGGAAACAAACCTGCGTTGTCATCTTATAATCGACAACTCTGCTTCCATGCATTATCCTAAGATCGAAAAACAGGACAGGCAGCACTTGAATAAGATTGGATTCTCTGTACTTGCTTCAGCCTGTCTTATGGAGATTCTGAAAAAACAGCGAGATGCTGTTGGTGTGAGTATTTACAGCGACGAATTTGAATTCTATGCTCCGGAAAGATCTGGGGAGCGACATCATCATATGTTGTTAGACAAGTTTGATGAGGTTCTAAGATCTGATAAGGTTAGAAGTTCTACCGATACCTATACTTATTTACATCAAATTGCGGAGAAGCTGAAGCGTAGAAGTCTTGTTTTTCTATTTACAGATATGTTTCAGGAAGATACCGATGAGGAGAAGCTGTTCGAAGCTCTAAGGCATTTAAAATACAACAGGCATGAGATCGTTCTTTTCCATGTGATGGATCAAAAAAAGGAACTCGAATTCGATTTTGAGAACAGTCCGCGTAGATTTACCGATGTAGAAACGGGTGCGGAAATAGATCTTTATTCTGAAAATATTAGAAATACCTACCGCGAAGCGGTTAAAAAGTACCTCGAAAACTTAAAATCACAATGTGCCAAGTACCGGATTACCTATGTGGCTGCAGATATCAATAAAAATTTTGAAAATATTCTGACGACCTATTTGCTTGAGAAACAAAAGTTTGGATAGGACTCGAAATATTATTTTCAAAAAACTTAAAAAAACGTTTGCTCAATCTAAAAAGGGACGTATATTTGCCCTCGCAATAACGCAACGGTCTGGTAGTTCAGTTGGTTAGAATACCTGCCTGTCACGCAGGGGGTCGCGAGTTCGAGTCTCGTCCAGACCGCAAAGTTGCAAAAAAGCTCCTCTATACGGGGGGCTTTTTTTGGCGCTAAAGATTAGTTGTGTTGTTTTTGTTCCCTGAGAGGGGAATGTGTAGTTAACCGCCCTATAATCCTTGTTGTGTGGATTTGCGGTTAACCAATGAAAAGCTTTTTTCCACTTGGTGGGAGAAGGCTTTTTTGTTTAAGGAGTGTTCGTACTTCATCTTGTTTAGTAATTCTAATTATTTGTCTGTAAGATTCATCTATCTTTGCAGCCGAAAATCTGGCTATGAGAATAACGAAAGCAGAGAGTCTTCAGAAGGAATACCTCAGGATAAAAAAATTAAGTGAGTTCGATCTTGATCTTTATGAGCTAAGAGAGCAATTCAAAAGCTTGATGGAACTGGCCGGACATATCGCCGGAACTGAAGTTTCTGTTGTAAACCTTATAGATAACTATTCGCAATGGACACTCTCAGCCGTTGAAGACGAACCTAAGCGTATTGCAAAAGAAAACTCTATTTGTGCCTACACCATAAGATCTAACAGTTTCATGGAGGTGCAGAGGCTGGATTTGGATGACAGGTTTAAGGATAAGGCCTACGTTATAGGAGAGGAAGCTTACCGCTATTACCTGGGAATGCCTCTTACGTTAAGTTCAGGTGAGAATGTAGGTTCGTTATGTATGCTCGACACCCAGCAGCAGGATATAGGATTAGATAAAAAAAAGGCACTGGCTGTGATAGCTCAGGAAATTGTGTACAAGCTGGAACATAGAAAGAAGTTGAACGAAACTTTGTATACACTTTCAGAAACCGTTCGAATCAAGAACCAGGTCGCGCATGATGTAAGAGGACCGGTTCATGGAATCGCGGGTCTTGCCGAATCTGTGGAAGAAGAAGATCTTTCCGCAGATGAAATGAGGGAATACTTTTCTCTCATAAAAAATTCAGGATATAGCATCATTGAATTGACCGATGAAATTTTAAATAGCGGTAGGGATAATGAAGTGCAATCGAGCAGGAGAATTAATATGGCAGATCTCCAGGAGCGGTTGATCCAGCTTTATGAATTACCGGCGAAATCCAAGAATCTTAGTTTTAATGTGCTTGTTAATCGTGACAAAGATCAGCTTAAGTTTAGTAGGAGACGTGTTCTCTCTATTTTTGGCAACCTGATTTCCAACTCAATCAAGTTCACTCCCTCTGGAGGAAGTATAGAGGTGCATATGGATATTATAAATACAGAAATTGGGAAACAACTAGATGTGCTTGTGCAGGACAACGGCGTTGGAATGAGCAGTGCGGCGCTGGAGAACTATTTCGAAGATGTTTCAGAATTATCTTTGGGAACTGCCGGGGAGAAAGGCTTCGGACTAGGTTTGAAACTGGTCAACGAACTGGTGCATGAACTTGGAGGTACTATGAAAATTTCTTCAGAAATGGATAAGGGCACAAAAACAAGTATTCTGATCCCTATAAATTAGCTAAGTGACTTACAGCGTCCCTATGATTGCTGTACTAGATATTATTTTTAAATAGTTCACTTCTTACTAATTGTATCCTTTGGTTTTAGCAATAATTTCAAACTGCAAATATTTTTAAATGAGTGGTTAGTGCTGGCTAATTTTTACGACTCAGTAAATTGTTCAGCATAGAAAGAGATGGTTATTTTGATCATTAAGAATGCTGATTTTCCACAGGCTTAATCAGGTTAAATTCCTTATTTTTGAAGCCGTTCAAATTCAATTAAAGGCGCAGTTTATATGCATATTTCTTTAGGACATTTTAAAAAAGGTCTTTTTCTATTCTGTTTGTTATTTACCATGGGCGCGACCGCTCAAATCCAGGATCCGGTTAAATGGACTTCTAAAGTTGAAAAAGTTTCAGAGAACGAATATGATCTCATATTTGAAGCCAGCATTCAGAATAAATGGCATTTATACTCCCAAACTCAGCCTGAAGGAGCCGTAAACTCTACAGTGTTCACCTTCGAAGATCAAAATGCTACGTATGAACTAATAGTGGAAACAAAAGAGAGTGAGTCTATTACTGAATTTGACAAGGTATTTGAGACGGATCTAAGTTATTTTTTGGACCAAGCAACATTTACCCAGCGTGTACGAGTTACCGACACCACATTATCCACTATAATTGCCAAGATCGAATACCAGGCATGCGATGATGAAGCCTGTATATTTGATTCGAAAAAATTTACTTTTCAGTTAAAGGAAGATACTACTCCGGCAAAGCTAGACCTTGAGGAAACAGACAATCTTGATACTGAAGAAAAGCGTTCTTTCTGGGGAATCTTTATTATTGCATTTCTATCAGGGTTCGCAGCCTTGCTAACACCTTGTGTTTTCCCAATGATTCCCATGACGGTAAGCTTTTTCACAAAGCAGTCGAAATCACGTGCAGCGGGAATCAGGAATGCTATTTTTTACGGAATTTCGATCGTTGTTATCTATGTGCTTCTAGGCTCATTGGTCACCCTGATCTTTGGAGCTGATAGTCTGAATGCTTTATCCACCAATGTGTGGTTCAATCTCATATTCTTTATACTTTTAGTAGTTTTCGCAATGTCCTTTATGGGGGCTTTTGAGATCGTATTGCCAAGTAGCTGGGGAACGAGGATCGATTCTAAAGCAGACAGAGGTGGGCTGGTTGGAATATTTTTTATGGCGCTGGCCTTAGCGATCGTTTCATTCTCATGTACCGGACCAATTGTGGGAACTTTACTGGTGGAAGCGGCTTCGAAAGGAGGTATTGCACCAATTATCGGAATGCTTGGATTTTCACTGGCAATCGCCCTTCCATTTGCATTGTTCGCGGCCTTCCCGGGTTGGATGAACAGCTTACCAAAATCTGGTGGCTGGTTAAATACGGTCAAGGTAGTTTTAGGATTTCTGGAGCTGGCACTGGCATTTAAATTTCTTTCGAATGCAGATCTGGTCTTGCAATTACATTTCCTTGAAAGAGAGGTTTTCCTGGCGATCTGGATAGCGATCTTTGCTGTTCTTGCCCTGTATCTCTTCGGAAAAATACGTTTACCGCACGATTCTCCTCTCGAATTTATATCTGTGGGAAGATTATTATTAGGAATTATAGTTCTCACATTTACCATTTATCTGATCCCTGGCTTATGGGGAGCACCTTTGAAGATTATTAGTGGTTTTCCTCCGCCATTACAATACAGTGAATCACCGGATGGTATAGGAAGTGCCGGAGGACTGAATTCGAATGTTAACTCCAGCCTTCCTGAAGGAGCCGATTATGGGCCTCATGATCTGGTTAGCTTTCATGATTATGAACAGGGAATGGCTTATGCAGAACAGCAGAATCTACCAGTGTTGCTGGATTTTACAGGGCATGCCTGTGTAAATTGTAGAAAGATGGAAGAAAGAGTATGGAGTGAAGATGAAGTGTTAAATTTACTTCAGAACGATATCGTCTTGATCTCACTTTACGTAGATGATCAGCGAGATCTTCCTGAGAATGAACAATATATATCTGAAGCTACGGGTAAGGAAATTGAAACTATTGGGAATAAATGGAGTGATTTCCAGATCACAAACTATAAAGCAAATGCACAACCATATTATGTTTTGCTTGATAATGACGGAAATAAATTAAATGATCCCATTGCTTACGAACCAGATGCTGAGAAATATTTGCAGTGGTTACAGAACGGGGTAGATAATTTCAACTATGATGAGAAGTCAGTGGATAATTTGAATGAGAACTCTTCATCTATTTTTCAGTAAGCGGTAGTTTCGCTCAATGTTTTTAAAGATGTATTTAAAAATATCTAATTAACTCTTCATTCTTATTGAACCTATTTATGTTTTCTAAGCCTGAACTGAATCTATTTTCTTCCGAAGTGAGATAAACACGCTTATTTTACAATGACTGAAAACAAAGTTTTTTAGAGCACTAAATAGCAAAATTCCAGTACTCAATTTTTTGTTCATTAAATTGAATACTGAAATTTCTAAAATTGATCTGCATATAGTCCAGCAAATGTGGATTAAACCTAGTTTTCTTCTACAGTTTTACGATCCCACCCTCTGTCTACACCTAATTGCTTTTGTTCTTCTATACTTTCTTTTCGAAGGTTATGAAGTGTATACGCCAAGTAACCGGCATAGAGAACAGAAAATACTCCTATTCCCAATTTCCCACCTTTTATTGCTGCTTTCTTACCAGATTTATAAATGATTCCTCTAACTAAAAATTTAGTTCCTAATTTCATTATATGTCCAATACCCATAATTTCTATTTTAATTGATTTTTATTAATTCTATGCTTTTCCGGTTGGTTTTACTAAAAGCTCATTCACATTTACAGAAGCTGGTTGTGAAACCGCGTAATATACTGCATCTGCAATGCTCGCAGGATCCAACATGGGTTCATCACCTCCGTAATCCTTATCTTCCAGTAATTCAGTATCTGTAATTCCATCTCTTAAGTTGGTGTCTACTGTGCCTGGTTCGACCGCAGTAACCCGAATATTAAATTCCGGAGATAATTCCATTCTCATTGCCTTACTGAGTTCGATGATCGCAGCTTTAGAGGCTCCATAGATGGCACCACCGGCAAAAATTTCCTTTCCATCCACACTGGCGATATTAATAATATGACCATCCTCCTGTTTTTTCATGAGTGGTAGAACAGAGTAAATACATCTAAGTGTACCCTGAACATTCAATTCTATAGTAGACAACCATTCATCCAGATGTCGGTTCTTTAAGTAGGTGAGAGGCATAATCCCAGCAGAATTAACCAGAATGTCTATTCGGCCATATTTTTCATCAACTTTGCCGAATGCTTTGGTAACACTTTCTGTGCTGGTGACATCTAGCTCCACAACCAAAGATTCGCCTGGAAGTTCCTGCTGAATTTTCTCCATTTCAGGAACACTTCTGCTCGCCAGCACTACAGTGAAATTTTCATTAGATAATTTTATCGCGATCGCTTTGCCAATTCCGCTACTGGCTCCCGTGATAACTGCTACTCGATCCTTTTCCTTCATCATTTTCATTTTAAGTAAGATGTCTATTTACAAGCGTTTTCTGCGTTAAAATAGATTCAAATAACACTTATTTAACGAATTCGGACTTTCCCGAAATAAGATTCATTCTATCTTCGTAGAAATTTTCAGGATTTGACGAAGCATCTTTACCTATTATTTATTTCGATTTTTCTATTTACAGCATGTAGCAGTGATGATGATGGCAACCAGAGCGTGCAGACCTCGGCAACCGCATGGGTACTGGCTACGAACCATAATGGGGAAGTCAGGAAGTATGATATCAATAATGCCACTTCCAGCACTTTCAAGCTAAATTCTTCAGATGCTGAAGGGATTTATTACAATCCTGCGGATAATGGTTTTACCATCGTATCCAGAATTCCTGGCAGACTGGAATCTTACCATAATATAACTGACTATGCTAATAGTGTCGAGGTTGAACTTGATGCCGATATTCTCGGGAATATTCATTATCAGAGTGGGAGAGATCTCGCCGTTCAGGGTGATATATATGTGGTTTCAGATAATACAGATCTGGATCTTGATGAAACTACGCCAGAAGGTCGACTGTTCATCTATGTAAGGGAAGAAAACTCTTTTAAACTTCGGAATGTTGTAACTACGAAATTCAAGCTTTGGGGTCTGGAGTTTATAGGTAACGATCTTTATGCAGCGGTGGATGAAACCAACAAAATTGCTGTGTACAGGGATTTTGCAGCGACTTATACTACTAATGTTCTGGCGACCGCGAATAAGCAGGTGGCATTTCAGGGGTTGCTTCGAACTCACGGTCTGGATTTCGAAAATGGGATCATGGTGCTTTCAGATATTGGGGAAGCTGAATCTGCAACAGATGGTGGATTACATATTATTCAGAATTTTGAAGAAAAATTTAATGCTGCTCAAAATGGTTTTGTGGCTCTTGAGGAGCAATTCCGGATCTCTGGAGATAATACATTGCTGGGTAATCCTGTGAATGTTGTGTACAACAGCGCTTATAATGTCATATTTGTTGCTGAAGCTGCAAATAATGGGGGTAAGATCCTTGCTTTCAACGATGCGACTTCAGTTTCAGGAAATATTTCACCAGACCTGAAATATGATATGCCAGGTGTTTCTTCTGTATTTTTCCACACAGAATAATCTTTGCTGAAGATCCCTTCAGAAAAAAAATAAGTATTTCGATTGCCCTTTATCGCCGGTGGTTTCCGCCAGCTTGCTGTCCGTTTTAATTGAAGTTTGATGGCAGATAAAAAAATTGATATACTTTTGCAACTACAAACCAACAGATTTATGGCTAAGAATTTAGTGATTGTTGAGTCTCCTGCTAAGGCTAAAACAATTGAAAAGTTTCTGGGAAGCGATTATAAAGTCGCCTCCAGTTTTGGGCATATCGCCGATTTGCCTACTAAAGAGATAGGGGTTGATACCGAAGGAGATTTTACACCTAAATATATTGTATCCAAAGACAAAAAGGATGTTGTAAAAAAGCTCAAGAGTCTTGCTAAAACTGCTGAAATGGTATGGTTAGCAAGTGATGAGGATCGAGAGGGAGAGGCCATTGCCTGGCACCTTGCAGAGGAACTTAAGCTGGAAGACGATAAAACTAAGAGGATTGTATTTCATGAGATCACCAAGTCGGCGATCCTGAAGGCGATCGATAATCCCAGAAAGATAGATTATAACCTGGTGAACGCTCAACAGGCTCGAAGAGTTCTGGACAGGCTTGTAGGTTATGAACTTTCACCAGTACTCTGGAGGAAAGTGAAAGGTGGACTTTCGGCTGGTCGAGTACAATCTGTAGCAGTAAGATTGATCGTAGAGCGTGAAAGAGAAATTCAGGATTTTACCGCTCAGGCATCTTATAGAATTGATGCTGAATTTTCTACGGAAGAAGGAAAGTCCTTTAAGGCTAAGATTCCGAAGAACTTTGATACAAAAGAAGAGGCAGAACAATTTCTGAAGAATAATCTAGGTGCAAGTTTTAAGGTTTCAGATCTTACTACAAAACCAGCAAAGAAAACTCCTGCGCCTCCATTTACAACATCAACATTGCAACAGGAGGCTGCAAGAAAGTTATATTTTTCAGTAAGTAAGACCATGACCATGGCGCAGCGTTTATACGAAGCCGGTCATATTACTTATATGAGAACCGACTCTGTAAACCTTTCCGAAGAAGCCAGAAAAGGAGCCAAAGAAGAAATTGAAAAGGCTTACGGAGATAAGTACGCCAAGGCAAGACAGTTTAAGGGTAAATCCAAGGGGGCACAGGAAGCTCACGAAGCGATTCGTCCTACAAGCTTTAAAAAACATACAATTTCCGGGGATCGTGATCAGCAAAGATTATATGAGCTGATCTGGAAAAGAGCGATCGCATCACAAATGAGCGATGCTCAGTTGGAGAGAACCAATGTGAAGATTGAGGCAGATAAGCACGATAATCAATTTTCAGCCAATGGAGAGGTTTCGAAATTCGACGGATTCCTGAAAGTTTACCTGGAAGGTAGCGATGATGAGGATGAAGAACAAAGCGGAATGTTACCGGCTTTAAAGGTTTCGCAAGCTTTAAACAACGAATATATCACTGCAACCGAAAGATTTACCAGACCTCCTTATCGCTATACGGAAGCTTCGCTGGTTAAAAAACTGGAAGAACTTGGGATTGGTAGACCTTCTACGTATGCACCAACGATTTCAACCGTTCAGTCCAGGAATTATATTGAAAAAGGTTCTGTGGATGGAACTGAAAGAGAATATTTACAATTCACTCTGAAGGATCAAATGGTTAAGGAAGAGAAATTATCCGAAACCGTAGGTAGTGATAAAGGAAAACTTGTTCCTACTGCAACCGGGATGGTCGTAAATGACTTTTTAGTGAATCATTTTTCCAATATTCTGGATTATAATTTCACCGCTAGAGTAGAAGAGAGTTTTGATAATATTGCTGAAGGAAATGAAGAGTGGAAGTCCATGATGAAGAACTTTTACAAAGATTTCCATCCTCATGTTCAGGATGTTGCACAAAATGCAGAAAGAGAAGTTGGGGAAAGAATTCTGGGTGAAGACCCTGAAAGCGGTAAACCTGTGAGTGTACGCTTAGGTAAATTTGGACCAATGGTGCAGATTGGAAGTGTGGAAGATGAGGAAAAGCCTCGTTTCGCCAGTTTGAGCCCAGACCAGAGCATGGAAACCCTAACATATGAGCAGGCAATGGACCTGTTTCAATTACCAAAAACACTTGGAGAATATAAAGGCGAAAGTGTAGAGGTGAATAATGGGCGATATGGCCCTTATGTACGCTTCGGTAAAACTTTTGTATCTCTTGAAAAAGGGGAAGATCCTTTAAATGTCGAGTTTGACAGAGCTATGGAGCTTATCAAGGAGAAGGAAAAGGCAGATGCTCCTATCTACGAATACAAAGACCATCCGGTTCAAAAAGGAGTAGGTAGATTCGGACCCTATTTAAAGTGGAATGGAATGTTCATTAATGTGAACAAGAAGTATGACTTTGATAATCTTTCAGATAAAGATATCGAACAATTGATCGATGATAAGATTCAGAAGGAAAAAGATAAGTTGATCCACCACTGGGAAGATGAAGGAATTCGCGTGGAAAAAGCTCGTTGGGGTAGATTTAATGTCATTAAGGGTAAAGCGAAGGTTGAGCTGCCTAAAACTACCAATGCTCAGGAATTGACCCTGGAAGAGGTGCAGGATATTCTGGAGAAAAGCGGTAAGACCAAGAAAAAGGCTGTTAAGAAAATGCCGGCCAAAAAGAAAGCTGCGACCAAGAAGACGACTGCTAAAAAAACCACGGCCAAAAAGACTACTAAAAAGACATCACCCAAAAAGAAATAATATATGGAGTTCGATTTTCTTAGTCCTGTATCAGAAAACTTACTGGATGAGATCACTCACTTGAATGCACAAACCATTGGTGCGCAATTAAAACTCCATACATCTGAACATGGTTTACCAGACCTTGATAAGGTGAATGTAGCGATATTCGGAGTAAGAGAGAGTCGCCGGGCTGTTAGAGAAGATTCAACACCCGATTTTGAGAGTTTACGAAGCCAGTTATATAGTTTATATCCTGGAAACTGGAGGTTGAACCTGGCAGATCTGGGAGACATTCATTCAGGAGATTCAGTTGAAGATACGTATTATGCAGTTTCGAACCTGTGTGCAGATCTAATTAAACAGGATATAATTCCTGTGATTTTAGGTGGAAGTCAGGATCTCATTTATGCGCAGTATCGTGCATATGATCATCTTGATCAAATGGTGAATCTGGTAAATATCGATAGCAAATTTGATCTTGGTGATGCAGATAAACCTATTAGTAATCAGTCGTTTGTAGGAAAAATCGTCGTAGATAAGCCATATAATTTATTTAATTATTCTACGATTGGTTATCAAACCTATTTTAACTCTCAAGAGGAAATAGAATTGATGGAGCGTTTGTTCTTTGAAGCCTATAGACTGGGAGAAGTTACCTCGAATATTGGTCATATGGAGCCTGTTATGCGAAATGCAAATCTTGTGGGTCTGGATATAAGGTCTATAGACTCAGCATCTGCAAATTCAGATTACTTCAGTAGTCCGAATGGTTTTAATGGGAGGGAAATTTGTGCCTTATCACGATATGCTGGTATTAGTGATAAAGTAAGTTCATTTGGTGTTTATGAATATCAGAATGAGATGAATAAACTCACTGATACACTGGTTGCACAGATCATCTGGTATTTCATTGAAGGGGTAAATTACCGCACAAATGAGAATACAATTTCGGCCAAAAAGGATTTTATTAAATATCAGGTGCCAATAGATGATGATGTCCTGGTATTTTTTAAAAGTCCTGTAAGTGGGCGCTGGTGGATCGAAATTCCTTTTTTGAATTCGGTCAATAATAAATTAAAAAGACATACGTTATTACCTTGCAGTGAAGAAGATTATCTGGAGGCTTGCAACCAGGTGATCCCTGAACGGTGGTATAAGGCCAAAAGAAAAAACGAAGTATAAAATATAAAAGTCAGGCATTATCGGTAATTGCTGTATTTTTATCGGAAATATTGTTTTTTAGAAAATATTTAGATAGGTTTACTGCCTTAAATCAAAATGTCTTAACCTAAGATAATTATGAAGAAGTATATTTCGCTCATTGCTGTTCTGGCCTTGCTTTCAAGCTGTGGCGGAGGCGATCGTGGACAGCTAGTAGGTGCGGAGGGAAAGAAGTGGAATCCGGAGAAACCTTATGGTATGACATTAATTCCTGGTGGTTCGTTCGTCATGGGTAAATCTGATGATGATATAGCCGGACAAAAGAATGCACCTCCAAAAACAGTTACTGTTCGTTCATTTTATATGGATGAGACAGAGATCACTAACTCAGAATATCGTCAATTTGTTGATTGGGTGAAGGATTCAGTAGTTAGAGTAGAACTTGCTAAAATGGCAGAGTTACAGGGAGCTACTTCCGGAGATAATGGAATTGGTGAGTTTGCTTTTGCAGACGCTGAAGAGGGTGATATGACTCCTTACGAAGAGTACATGTTGAACACCTATGGTCAGGGTGGTCCTTCCGAAGATTACTCAAATAGAAGACTGAATAAAGATGTTGACATTTACTGGGATACTGAAGATTACCCGGATGTCTATTACGCTGAAGTAATGGACTCCATGTATATACCAATGGATGAAGTTTACAATGGCCAGAGAACAATCGATGTAAAAAAATTAAAATTCCAGTATTCTTATATGGACATTCAGTCTGCTGCTAAAAAGCAGGGTGACCGTAGTAGCTATATTAAGAATGAACAAGTTTCCGTTTATCCGGATACTACAGTTTGGATTAGAGACTTTAATTACTCATACAATGAGCCTATGCATAATGATTATTTCTGGCATAGTGCATTCGATGATTATCCAGTTGTAGGTGTTTCCTGGAAGCAGGCAAGAGCATTTACTCAATGGAGAACAAAATATCATAATGACTTCCGAAGAGAGAAAGGAGATGCTAATGTGCCTTCTTACAGACTCCCAACTGAAGGTGAGTGGGAATATGCTGCTCGTGGAGGTCTGGAAGGTGGAACTTACCCATGGGGTGGTCCTTACACGCTGAACGACCGAGGCTGCTTTATGGCTAACTTTAAGCCTCTTCGAGGTGATTATGCGGCAGATCAGGCGCTTTATACAGTAGAAGCCAAGTCTTACGATCCTAATGATTATGGATTATACAATATGGCTGGTAACGTAGGAGAATGGGTAGACTCAAGTTATGATCCAGGTTCTTACGAATATATGTCTACTATGAACCCGACCGTGAACAATCCACAGGATATGCGGAAAGTAGTGAGAGGTGGTTCGTGGAAAGATGTGGCTTACTTCTTACAGGTGAGCTCAAGGGATTACGAATATATGGATTCAGCAAGAAGCTACATCGGCTTTAGAACTGTTCAGGATTATCTTGGAACAGATGTTACGCTGAATCAATCTAGTAGATAATAATTAGAAACTTAACCTATCAATAAACCAATAAAAAAAATTAAAGCTTAAAGTTATGGCAAAATCAAGAGGAGCAAAACGGGTGACCAATATGGTATATGGTCTTGGTGCATCTGTAGTTATATTAGGGGCGCTATTTAAAATTATGCACTGGCCGGGTGGTAATGAAATGCTTATTGCCGGTCTAATCGTGGAAGCACTGGTATTTGCCTATTCAGCTTTCGAGCCAATTGATGATGATCTTGACTGGTCATTAGTTTATCCTGAGCTAGCTGGAGGTACAGGGGCAAGAAGAGATGCTGTTGTAGTTGAGCAGAAAGAAGCTGAAGCATCTTTATCTAAGAAACTTGACTCGATGTTAAAAGAAGCAAAATTGGATGCAGATCTAATGTCTTCTTTAGGAAATAGTATTAGAAATTTTGAAGGAGCTGCTAAAGGAATTGCCCCAACAGTTGACTCGATGGCTTCTCAAAAGAAATACAGTGAAGAATTAACTGTAGCTGCTGCTCAAATGGAAACATTGAACAGTATCTATAAAGTACAGGTTGAATCTGCTTCTAAACAGGCAGAGGTTAATCAGGCTGTTGCGGAAAACGCTGGTAAACTTAAAGCACAAATGGATTCGTTGGCAAATAATATGGCTTCTCTAAACAATGTTTACGGAGGAATGCTAACAGCTATGAATGGAAAACCAAGAGTCTAATTGAATATTCAATTAACCTATTTATTAATTAAAATATCTAATTAGACATGGCATCCGGAAAACAATCGCCAAGGCAGAAGATGATTAACCTAATGTATCTGGTTTTCATCGCTATGATGGCACTAAATATGTCCAAAGAGGTTCTTACCGCTTTTGGAATGATGAATGAAAAATTGAGTACGGCAAACGCTACTGCAGAGAACCGAAATGCCGCTTATATGGCCGGTCTTGCTGAGAAAGTAGATGAGCAACCTGCGAAGTACAAATCAATTAAAGAGAACGCAGATAAGATCGACCAGTTATCAACGCAACTTAACGATTACATTGAAGGCGTAAAAAATAACCTTACTGCCGATATGGAAAAGGAAGATAACGGTAAGTGGAATTATGAGGAAATGGACAAGGCTGATCAACTTGACGAAATGTTTTTCCAGAGTGGAAGAGTTTCTCCTACCGGTCAGGAATTTGTAGACCAGATCGATAACTATCGTGAACAGGTTTCCGCAATCCTTGAAAATAAATACCCTCAACTTGCTGCAAATGTAAGAAGAGAGTTCGCTACGGAAGAAGTTACAGATGGTGACGGTGTTACTAAACCATGGTTAGATTATAACTACCAGGGTTTTCCTTTGATCGCTTCATTAACTAAAATGACTCAGATTCAAGCGGATGTAAAGAGTACAGAAAGTGAGATCTTGTCTCAAATGTTATCTGGACAATTACAGAGCGATGTTTCTTTAAGTAATTACCAGGCCATCGTAATTCCAGACAAACCTGCATTTTTTAGCGGTGAGGAATTTAGCGGTAAAGTAGTTCTAGGACGTTTTGATAATACTTTGCAATTCGAGAAGGTAACAATTAATGGAAAGCAAGTTGAAAACACTCAGGCTGGACAGGTTGTACTGAAATTTCCTGCAGGAAATGTAGGTGAGCAAAAAATTACAGGTGAGCTTCAGTATCTAGAAAATGACTCTTTAAAGAGTATTGAGATATCAGATTCTTATAATGTGATTCCATTACCTAATTCAGCAGTGATTTCTGCAGATAAAATGAATGTGGTATATCGTGGAGTTCAGAACCCAATGACGATTTCCATTCCTGGTGTAAGCAGCGTTAGCGCAAATGCTCCAGGTCTTAGAGCTTCTGGCGGCGCTGGAAGTTATATAATGGATGTTACTACTTTACAGGCCAGAGAAGTTACTATTAGCGTAAGCGGTGAACTTCCAGGCGGTAAGACTGTTTCAGATAGAAAGACTTTTAGAGTGAAAGATATTCCTCGACCAGTTGGTACGATTCGTGGAGAAGATGGATCTGTATCTATGCAGAGAAATTCTTTAGAAATCGCCACAATTGGAGCTAATCTTCCAGATTTCGATTTCGATTTAAATCTAAATGTTACAGGATTTAAATTTAAAGTACCTGGACAGCCTACTATCAACGTAAGTGGTAGTCGACTTGATGACAGAGCTAAAGCCGCTTTGAGAAGAGCTGGTAGAGGTGAATCTGTTCAGATTTATGATATTAATGCTTCCCTGCAGGGGAACTCAAGTTATAAGCTTAAGAAAGTTGCGCCAGTCGTAATCGAGCTTACAAACTAAAAATTGAAGACAATGAGCTTGAAAGAAATTTTTGTTTATGGATTTGTGATGATGATAGGTGCTTCTTCTTTCGGTCAGGCAAACATCCTGAATGCGAATAAACCTGAAGATATCGGGAAGAAATCGCAAGCTCAGGCTATGGTAGATCAGGAGGACAAACCTTTAGAGTACGGATACGTGGGAGACCGTGATATTTTATGGTCTAAAGGTACCTGGGAAATTATCGATCTTGATGAAAGAGTGAACTTCCCAATGTACTATCCAATAGATACCAATAATATTGGTTCTAGCAGAAGGTCATTGTACGATGTGCTTACTTCAGCTATTAAGCAAGGTAAGATTCAGAATGTTTACGCCGATTCATACTTTACTGAAAAACGTACTTTAAAAGATATCAGCGCTACTATTTCCAAAGTTGATACGACAGATCTTGGTATCGAACAGTACAATGCGGGGGAAGAAGTAGATGCTCAGTTCATTGATCGTCGTGATCTTGGAGCTGCAGATATTGTAGAATATCACATTCGTGGAATCTGGTATTTTGATAAGCGTCTCGCGGAATTAAAGTATAGAATTCTGGGGATTGCTCCGGTAGCACCAGATGTTAACTTTATAGATTCAGGACAAACAGACCTTGTTGAGTTATTCTGGGTATGGTATCCAGATGCACGTGAAGTTCTTCACGATGCTCAGGTATTCACCGGAGAAAACACGGCACAGACTATTACGTTTGATCACTTGCTGAACGCCAGGCGTTTTGATGGTGTGATCTACAAAGAAGATAATGTACAGGGTGACCGTGAGATCGATGAGTATATCGCAGATAACGCATTTATGCAACTGCTGGAATCTCAAAGAATCAAGGAGCAGATTCGAAACTTTGAACAGGATATGTGGAGTTACTAACATCACTTTATAATACTGAAAAGCGCTCTTCTTAGAGCGCTTTTTTTATTTTAAACTCATGGTAAATAAAAAGGTAGATTTTATAATAGTAGGGGCCGGGCTTGCCGGACTGGCCATTAGTCGAGAACTACATTCAAGAGGTCAGAGCTTTATTACTATTGATAACAGCTCGCAAACCTCCTCGTACGTTGCGGGAGGTATCTTCAATCCAGTTATCTTAAAGCGATTTACTCCCGCATGGAAAGCTAAAGAACAAATGGAAATTGCTATTCCTTTTTATTCCGAATTGGAACAGGAACTACAGAAAAAGTTTATACATCACTGGGATATCTATAGGAGATTTTATTCAATAGAGGAACAAAATGACTGGTTCGTAGCTGCAGACAAACCCTTGTTGGCACCTTTTCTGGATCAGAAGTTAGTAAAGAATTCTAATCCTTCAGTAAAGACAGACTATGGATTTGGACGCGTTATGCATACCGGAAACATCGATACTGAAGTTATGCTGGAGGCTTATCGAGATCAGCTTCAGAAGAAGCAGCAATTGAAAGCTGAAAAATTTGACTATGATCTTGTTGAAGTGGAGAGTAATAGCATAATGTACAAAGATATACATGCTAAGCATATTATTTTCTGCGAAGGATTTGGAGTAATAAAGAATCCGTTTTTCAATTATTTTCCTTTACATGGGAATAAGGGTGAATACATCATCATCAAATCACCGGAACTAAAGCTTGATTTTGCAATTAAAGCTTCAGTTTTTATAATGCCAATGGGGAATGACCTATATAAGGTAGGGGCGACTTATAATAATCACGATAAAACTCCAGAACCAACTTCAGAAGCTAGAGAGCAACTGGAAGCTTCGTTAAAACAGGTCATTAATGTAAATTATCAGGTGGTGGACCAGGTGGCAGGCATACGTCCTACTTCGGGAGATAGACGTCCTGTAGTTGGAAAACACCCTGAATTTGATACTATGTATTGCTTCAACGGTTTTGGTAGTCGGGGTGTTCTAATAGCCCCTTATCTCGCGCCAAAATTGGCTGATCATATACTTGAGGATTCTACTCTAGAAAAAGAAATTGATATTGCGAGGTTTCAGAAAAGATATTTTAAAAGATCCTAGGCCTTACCTGCATTCTTCTTATAACTGAAAAAGAGGTTTATCCAGATATTACGTGACAACCTCATGATCACAGGCATAAACACAATAAGGGTACCAACAATTGCAAAAAAGGAAGCTAAGAGGCTAGCACTTAGAAATACGTACGCAATCACAAAAGCTGCCACTGCAAAGGCGATTCCTAAACCGTAGCTTACATACATAGCCCCGTAAAAGAATGAAGGCTCTATTTTGTACTTCGTGCCACAATTACTACAACGTTCGTGCATTTCGTAAACCCGGTTGAGTTTATAGGGGTTTTGCTCTTTATACATGCTTTCTTCCTGACACACAGGACAGGTGCCGGTGACAATACTATAAACTTTAGTTCCTTTAAGCATGTTGATCGTTTTTTTTGCAATTCAAATTTAAGCATCTTTGCACGAATTCTAAAGTTACAATAGTTACAAAATGCTCAATATTCATAATTTATCAGTATCGTTCCAGGGTGAATATCTCTTTAAAGAAGTAAGTTTTAGACTGGGTGCAGGAGATCGGGTAGGTCTTATTGGAAAGAACGGGGCTGGAAAATCCACCATGTTAAAGATCATTTCCGGAGAGCAGGAATATGATACCGGGCAGATCGCTAAGGATAAAGAACTTAGAATTGGTTTTTTAAAGCAGGATCTGGAATTTGAACAGGGGAGAACTGTGATCGATGAAGCTCACCAGGCATTTGCAGAAATTAAGCAGCTGGAGGCGAAAATGGAGCATATCAATGAACAACTTGCTACCAGAACAGATTACGAAAGTGATTCCTATAGTCAATTGATCGAAGATCTAAGTGAGGTCACTCACCAATATGAGATCATTGGTGGATATAATTATGAAGGTGAAACTGAAAAAGTATTGCAGGGACTTGGGTTCCAGCGCGAAGATTTTGAGAAACTAACCCAGACTTTTTCCGGTGGATGGAGAATGCGGATTGAACTCGCTAAACTTCTTCTACAGAGTAATGATATTTTGCTACTGGATGAGCCTACGAACCACCTCGATATCGAAAGTATCATCTGGCTTGAAAGTTTTTTAAATAATTATACCGGTTGTGTGATGCTGGTATCTCACGATAAAATGTTTCTAAATAATGTGACCAATAGAAGTATCGAAATTTCTTTAGGACACATCTATGATTACCGAAAGCCTTATTCTGAATTTATAGAATTCAGAAAAGAACTACGGGAGCAGCAACTTGCAGCTCAGAAGAATCAGCAGAAGGAAATCGAGAATACAGAAAAACTGATCGATAAATTTAGAGCTAAAGCCAGTAAGGCTTCCATGGCTCAATCACTTATAAAAAGGCTTGATAAAATAGATCGTATTGAAGTTGATGAAGATGACAATTCAGTAATGAGCGTAAATTTCCCTGTTTCGGTAACACCGGGGAAGGTTGTTATTGAGGCAGAAGATCTTCAGAAATTTTATGGAGAGAAGCAGGTTCTTAAGGATGTGGAATTACTTATTGAAAGGCAAAGTAAGATCGCATTTGTGGGTCAGAATGGACAGGGGAAAACAACACTGGCTAAGATCATCATTGGTGAGATACCACATGACGGAACTCTAAAACTTGGTCACAATGTACAACTTGGATATTTCGCCCAGAACCAGGCTGAATATCTTGATGGTGAAAAGACCGTGTTGGGGACTATGGAAGATGCTTCCAATGAAACGAACCGCACGAAAGTAAGAGATATGCTGGGTGCATTTCTTTTTAGAGGAGATGAAGTTGAAAAGAAAGTGAAAGTGCTTTCCGGTGGAGAAAGAAACAGGCTGGCCTTGTGTAAAATGTTACTGGAACCATTCAATGTTCTGGTAATGGATGAACCTACGAATCACTTAGATATAAAATCCAAAAACGTATTGAAGGATGCCTTGAAGAATTTCGAAGGTACCCTGATCATCGTTTCTCACGACAGGGACTTTTTGCAAGGACTTACAAGTAGAGTTTACGAATTTCGTGATCATAAGATTCGAGAGTATCTTGGAGATCTGGATTACTACCTGGATCAACGAAAAATGCAGGATATGAGAGCTGTGGAGAAGTCGGATAAAGGCAGAAAGAACAAGCAGGATAAAACTAAGAATAAACAATCTTCTTTTGAAGATCAGAAAGAGGCTAAAAGGCTTAAGAACCAATTGAGCAAAGTAGAAGCAAAGATCACAAAGCTTGAAAAAGATATTAAGTCTAAAGATAAGGAGCTGGCTCAAAATTATGAGAAAACGATCACCAGATCAGATTTTTTAAATAAGTACAACGAATCAAAAAAGAAGCTGGAGAATTTGATGAAGGAATGGGAAGCAATTCAATTCAGCCTGGAAGAAATCAGCTAATTCAGTTATTTAATTAAACTATCGGGACTAAATTGAGTCCAACGACTACCATGGATAAACGCAAGATCATACTTTCTCTACTGGGCGTTGTGCTCATAGTAGGTGCCATATTTGGGGCAAAGGCTATCATAGACAGCAAAGAACAGCCTAAACCAAACATTCAGAAGACCGTAAAAACAGTATTTGTAGATACGGTTCAAAATTCGTCTATAGCTATAAAGATACCCGCGAACGGAAACCTGGTTGCGAAAGATCGGGTAGAACTCTACGCAGAAGTTCAGGGTGTATTCCGCTACAGTTCTCAGGATTTTAAAACAGGACAGGCATACAAAAGAGGGCAGACGCTTTTGAAGATCGATGCGGCAGAATACGAAGCAAGTGTACAATCAGCTAAAAGTGAACTTTACAACCAGATCACGGCGATCATGCCTGATCTTAGACTGGATTACCCGGAGATCTTTCCGAAGTGGCAGGAGTATTTAAATAATCTTGATGTAAACAGCTCTATCCCGCCATTGCCAGAACCAGCTAATGATAAAGAGCGTTATTTTATCAGCGGTCGTGGAATTAATTCCGCATATTTCAATATTAAAAATCTTGAGCAGCGACTGGTAAAATACAGGATCACTGCCCCATTTAACGGAGTTCTAACCGAAGCACTGGTTACCGAGGGAACTTTGATTCGAAACGGACAGAAACTAGGGGAATTCATAGATCCCGAGGTTTATGAACTTCAGGTTTCAATAGGAAAACAGTACGCAGATCTTTTACAGGTTGATGAGAAAGTAAGTCTTACCGATAATAGTGGTAACAGAACTTACGAAGGCAAAGTAAGCCGAATTAATGCAAGGATAGATCAGGCTACACAAACTGTAAATGTCTTTATTGAAGTTGCTGCCGAAGGTTTGAAAGAAGGCATGTACATGCAGGCTAACCTGGATGCAAGAAATGAGGAAAATGCGATCGAAATTGATCGAAGCCTGGTAAACGACCGGAATGAAATTTTTACTGTTCGTGATTCTGTATTGAAAACTATGGAAGTGAAGCCGGTATACTTTTCAGATCGTAAAGTGGTGATTAAAGGCGTGCCAGATGGTGAAGTAATTATAACCAGACAGGTATCCGGAGCATACAATGGGATGCCTGTGAAAATTGCTGAAGAAAATAATACAGCAGATACTGCAGCTGGTTCTGATACAAATTCTGAAAGCAAGGTACAATGAGAGGTATCATAAGTTACTTTATAAAGTACCACGTTGCGGTGAATGTAATGATCATCGCATTTGTAATATTTGGAGTTGTAGGAATGCTGCGAATGCAATCTTCCTTTTTCCCATTGATCGAATCTGAGATCATAACCATCAATGTTACCTATCCCGGAGCAGCGCCTGAAGAAATTGAGGAAGGAATAGTTCTTAAAATTGAGGATAACCTGAAAGGCCTGGTTGGAGTAGACCGGGTAACTTCAGTTTCAAGAGAGAATGGTGGGAGTATCACAGTGGAAATAGATTCAGACGAAGATATTGATGTGATGCTTTCCGAAGTGAAGAACGCAGTGGATAGAGTTCCCAATTTTCCATCGGGGATGGAGCCATTGGTGGTCGCGAAACAGGAAAATATCCGTGAAACTTTTGACTTTTTTGTAAGCGGTGAGGGAGTGGACCTCGCAACTTTAAAGCAAATAGGAAGGCAGATCGAATATGATCTAAGAGCAATGGACGGTCTTTCTCAAATTGAACTGTCCGGATTTCCTGAAGAAGAAATTGAAATAGCAGTTGATGAAAATGACCTGCTTGCATTCAATATTACTTTTACTGAAGTAGCCCAGGCGGTTGCTCAGGCTAATATACTTACTACGGGTGGTAGTATTAAAACACAGGAAGAAGATTTCCTGATTCGTGCAGATAACCGTTCCTACTACGGAAAGGAATTGAACAAGCTGGTGGTAAAGTCACAAGCTGATGGGACTACGGTTACCCTGGAAGACGTGGCAACTATTCGCGACAGGTTTTCAGAAACTCCGAATGCATCTTATATCAATGGACAGATCGCGGTAAGCGTCAACATATCTACTACTAACAATGAGGATCTTATTTCTGCTGCAGAAAAGGTTCGTAATTATGTAGAAGAATTTAATGAGAAAAACGATACGCTAAAGATCATCGTGGAAGATGACCGTAGTATCACACTAAATCAAAGAACGCAACTGCTAATTGAGAATGGAGCGGTTGGTATTATTTTAGTGCTTCTTTTTCTCTCATTTTTTCTGAATACCAGGCTGGCATTTTGGGTAGCTTTCGGACTTCCTATTTCCTTTCTTGGAATGTTCATTTTCGCCGCGGGATTTGGAGTAACTATCAACGTTCTCTCGTTATTCGGGATGATCATCGTGATCGGGATCCTGGTAGATGATGGGATCGTTATTTCTGAAAATATCTACCAGCATTACGAAAGAGGTAAAAAGCCGGTGCAGGCGGCCATTGATGGAACAATGGAAGTGTTACCACCGATTCTTTCTGCAATTATTACCACAATTCTTGCCTTTTCCACATTCCTGTTTTTAGATAGCCGGATTGGAGAATTCTTTGGCGAAGTTAGTACGGTAGTTATTTTGACCCTGGTTGTTTCTTTGGTGGAAGCATTGATCATACTACCGGCGCATATTGCCCATTCGAAGGCTTTAGTTCGTGAAACTGAAGAAGAACAGAAAAAGAAGAAAGGGCTTTCAAGGTTGTTTCTGAAACTAAGGATCATCAATAAATATGGGGATCAATTGATGGCCTATCTTAGGGATAAGCTAT
Source organism: Christiangramia sp. LLG6405-1 (assembly GCF_045055805.1). Lineage (GTDB taxonomy): Bacteria > Bacteroidota > Bacteroidia > Flavobacteriales > Flavobacteriaceae > Christiangramia. The sequence continues at coordinate 1,223,748 of NZ_CP159330.1, forward strand.
ACGAACCTGTTATACGCGCTACAGTCGCACACAGGTTTTTAAGTCTTTCTATCCTGATCACACTATTTATCTTAACTGTAGGTTCTGTCATGGGTGGCGTGGTGAACGTTACTTTATTTCCAAGCATCGCCAGCGACCGGGTAAGTATAGATCTATTGATGCCGGAAGGAACGAATCCTAAGAAGACAGATAGTATTATTTCCATGGTCGAGGATGCAGCATGGAGAGTGAACGAAGATTTTACTGAACGCCAGACAGGAAATAAGTCGGTCGTTAAAAATATTGTTCGAAGAGTTGGACCGGGTAATAACAAGGCTTCATTACGAGTGAATTTATTACCAGGAGAAGAACGTGATTTTGGTTCGCCTGAAATTACCAATGCAATTCGAGATGAAGTAGGACAGGTTTACGGAGTGGAGCGTTTAACCTTTGGTAGCGGTGGAAACTTTGGTGGAAAACCGGTTTCTGTATCCCTTTTAGGAAATAATCTGGAGGAACTTGAGCGTGCAAAGGAAGAACTTAAAGAGGCGATGGAAGAGAATTCCACGCTTAAGGATGTAACAGATACAGATCCTGATGGGATCAAGGAAATCACGATAGATCTTAATGAGAATGCCTATGCTTTAGGGTTGAATCTTAGGGAGGTTATGAGCCAGGTGCGTGCAGGATTCTTTGGATTACAGGCACAAAGATTTCAGCGTGGGCAGGATGAAATAAGAGTCTGGGTTCGTTACGATCGCGAGAATCGAGAATCGATCAATGATCTTGATGATATGCGGATTGTAACTCCAGAGGGAAACCGTGTGCCATTTGGTGAAATTGCTACTTATGAAATTAGACGTGGTACAGAATCCATCAGTCACCTTGAAGGACTTAGAGAAATTAGAGTAGAGGCAGACATGGATGATCCAGATGCCAGTTCTACCGATGCTATTGCTAATATTGGTGAGAATGTACTTCCGGATATATTGTCAAAATATCCTAGTGTATCTGTTTCCTATGAGGGGCAGAATCGCGAAGCAGAAAAACTGACTAAATCTGCGGAAAAAGTTTTTCCTATCATTCTATTTCTAATCTATGCGGTGATCGCATTTACTTTCAGAAGTTATAGTCAGCCATTGTTGCTAATGATCATGATTCCATTTAGTATTATTGGAGTAGCCTGGGGACATTACATTCATGGTTTCCCTGTGAATATTCTTTCCTTACTTGGGATTATTGCACTGGTGGGAATTATGGTAAATGATGGACTTGTGCTTATTGGGAAGTTCAATTCCTATTTGCGGGAAGGCATGCGCTTCGAGAAAGCACTTATTGAAGCCGGGAAGTCGCGATTTAGAGCTATTTTCCTTACATCTCTAACTACCATTGCGGGTATTGCACCTTTACTTCTAGAAAAAAGCAGACAGGCACAATTCTTAAAACCTATGGCAATTTCTATCGCCTACGGAATTTTTGTAGCAACCTTCTTAACTTTACTGGTGTTGCCATTGTTGCTTTCTATTACCAATTCAGGTAAAGCAAGAGCAAAATGGTTAAAAACCGGGAATAAGGTGAGTCGGGAATCTGTGGAAAGAGCGATCAAGGAGAAAAATGACGAAGATGAGCGACAGAGCGAGATCGATGAGGCGAATAAGAATCAGAATTACTAGAAGATAATTGAACTTCAGAATAAATAATTTCGAATGAGATTAAGAAATTTTATCCTTAGCATTTTAATCGCGCTTTTCTGTAGTGTTAGTGGTGTTGCGCAGGATAGCCTGCTCACTAAGCAGGAAGTTATTTCCAGAGCTTTGGATGAGAACTTTGGAATAAGAATCGCCGAGAATAATGTCGAAATTGCCGATAATAATCAGAATATTCTGAACTCCGGCTATTTACCGACACTTACAGGACTCGCCGGAGCGAATTACGATCTGAATGATCGTGTTACCGAACCTGAGAATGGTGAAACGGTAGACCAACGCGGGATCGAAAGTAACCGTTATAATGCATCCATCAATTTAGGTTACACCTTGTTTGATGGCCTGGGACGTTTGTATAATTATAAAAGTCTTCAGGAGCAATATGATCTCTCTCAGCTGGAAGCCCGGGAAACTATAGAAAATACTATTCTTCAGATCATGAGTGTGTATTATGAGGTTGCCAGACTTTCAGAAAACATCAACGTTCTGGAGGAGACTTTGGAAATTTCCCAAAATCGTGTAACCCGTGCTCAATACCAATTTGAATATGGGCAGGCAAACAACCTAGTGGTTTTAAATGCTAGGGTAGACGTGAACAACGATAGTATTTCTTTAATCGAGACTGAACAATTACTCAAGAATACCAAGCGGGATCTAAATGTACTTCTGAATAGAGAAATTACTGCGAACGAATTTTCCGTAGATACTACAGTGACTTTTATCAGTGACCTTGAGCTGGATAGTTTTATTACTGAAGCTGAAATCAATAATGTTTCATTGCTGCAAATCGAGCGAAGTCTGGAAATTAGTGACTACGATATCAAGATCAATAAGAGCGGTTATTTGCCTTCTATAGACCTTACTGGATCATACGGCTGGAATTTGAACCGAAGTGCTGCAACGGCCTTCTTTCCGGGTAGTACGACAACTACAGATGGACTTGCTGCTGGAGTTAGTTTACGCTGGGATTTGTTTGATGGAGGTTTTAGAAATATTCAGGTTAGAAACTCTAAAATAAGATATCAGAATCAGGAAATTCAGAAAGAACAATTGATCAGTCAGGTTCAACGGGATATAGCTAATTCCCTCGGAAATTATCGAAATAGGCTGTTTATTCTGAAGGTGCAGGAAGAGAACGTTGAAACGAACCTGAACAACTTTAATCGATCTGAAGAGCAATATAAACTCGGAAGGATATCTTCTATAGAATTCAGGCAGGCACAGATCAATCTGTTAGATGCCAGAACCAGTCTTAACCTTGCCAAGTATGATGCGAAACTGGCAGAATTGCAGGTTTTACAGTTAACGGGGCAATTGCTAAATGTAAATCTCTAGCCATGTACGAACATTTCTTTCAATGTCCTTACTGCTGGGAAGAAGTCTCTGTACTTCTGGATCCATCTGTGCGAAAACAAACTTATATCGAGGATTGCGAGACTTGTTGCAACCCTATAGAATTCCAGGTAGAATTTGAATCGAACGAACTGCAGATGTTCGAAGCTCAGCCAATAGAGCAATAAAACCTCTTCGCTTAACAAACCCGAAGTCTTTTTAAACTATCTTAGTAGCTAACCCTACACCATCAACCATGTTAGCAACTTTCGATCTTCCAGGTCATGTGATCGGAATTATTATCAATTCAGATCTTACAGATGAGGTTCTAGACGACGTAATTCTAGAGATCAAAGCTCGTTTTGAACAATACGATAAGGTCAATGTTTATTTAGAGCTTGAAAAAGGTCATGAAATTAGTTTTAATGCACTTCTAAAAGGAATAAAATTTAAATATTCTAACGCAGATCTTTTTGGCAAAATAGCTATCGTGACAGATAGTTCGTGGTTCCAAAATGCTGTGAATGTGAGTGATATATTTCTGAATGTAGAGGTGAGGACTTATGATGTCAAAGATAGGCTGGATGGTCTCCAATGGATTTCAATATAATTTTTTAAAAAAGTTTGGTTAGAAACTAAAAAACGTCTTATATTTGCCGTCCAATAGCGCGGGATAGAGCAGTAGGTAGCTCGTCGGGCTCATAACCCGAAGGTCACTGGTTCGAGTCCAGTTCCCGCTACTAGTAAAATCAAGCCTTCACAGAAATGTGAGGGCTTTTTTTATGTCTTGGGTACAACATAGGTACAACATTCGGCTGTTTTACTCACATCATTCTTATTGATGTTAAATCTTATTATTTACACATAAATACTATTATATCACTATGCGAATAATAGATTTTAGGTAATCACAACCCTACTTCTTCGAATGGGGAGATTATTATTATACAATAATACCGCAATTTAAACTCGTAAAATACTTCCATCAAGAGACTACGGCATAAAGCCATCACATCTTCCTACGCTTAATTATTCCGTTTCCTTTTGAGCTGAGATTTTAGCTTCCGTTTGGGTTATGCTCAAATATTGTTTAATCTAAATTCAAAAGCTATGTATTTACAAAATTTGCAACAGGATGAAATCTTTGTTCCATCAGGAATGAAATCCTTAAAAAGTCTGACCCAGATGGAATCCCGACGAGGGCTTGAAAATGCCATTATATCAAACGGCAAAATCGTCAATGTGGTATCGAATAGCTACGGACATATTCCGAATCAACTATTCTTCGAAAAAGCTGATGAAATGCTGACTGAGGCAAAACTGAACTTTCATAAACGCACAATCAATAAAAACGACAGATCGTTTATTACTGACTTTATTATCGATGACAAAAGCCAGTTTACAGTCAAGAATGATAAGGATTTGATACTACCGATGCTTCGTTTTAAAAACTCTTATGATGGAAGTGAGAAGACCTCTGGCCACTTCGGGTTTTATAGAGAGGTGTGTTCAAATGGTCTGCGCGTTTCACAAGTGGAAATTGAGTTTTCCATTAAGCACAGTAAGAACAATACTCACCTAATTATGCCGAGGCTAAACAATCTGTTCGATAAATTTCTGACTAATGAATTCTATACCATTATCAAGAATTTCGACAAGATGAAGGAATTTAAAATCATCGATATACAGGAATTTGTGAAGGCGATTCTCCACAGAACAAAATTGTTTAGATACGAATGTAGCGACAAGAATAGCGACCCATCAAAAAAGTCTCGTGAAGTCATCGAAATCTTAAACTACGAAGCATTGGTGCTCAATGAAGAACCAAATCTTTGGTTGGGCTACAATGCATTCAATTCAGTACTACACAACGTCCTAAAGAAAAGCTTTGGCCAACAAGATCGGTTGGATAAAAAGCTGTTTGATGAAGTCTATGCTATGGCCTAAAATAAATAAAGGTTTATCCAGTACCTCAAACTGGATGGCTAAGTATATGAAAGACGGTTACACCCAAATCCACTCAGCACATTCCCCTGCAATTCGCGAAAAGCTTCATAACGGGCAAAGAGCTTCACTAGAAAGGTCTTGGACACAATCCCCAATTTCAGCTTTCCATTCCGTTAACCCTTCCCGCCATGCTGGGAAGGAACACTACATTCCCGAGCCTAAATCGTGAATTAAGTCCGCTAAATAGGAATTCCATTTATTCATTTGATGCTACTTCCTATGTTTTAATATTTCACAAACGCCTTTAGAATTACTCCCGCACCCTCACTGTCATTCCCTTTTTTTAATAGCAAAATACCAACATTCGGAAGTTGAACGCACTGCATAAGCCAGTCGTACCTCCTTTTTATAAGTCCTTATCAATTCCAAATATTGAAAATGTATCAGCAACAAAAAAAGGTAACAGCGAGGGCGCTATAGGAAGTAAATCTAAAATGAATCTTATGAAATCTTTCAAAAACATTCAAAAGGAAGTCGCACCAAAAAAAACAAAAAAGGAAAACGCTCCAGATATAATAAGTAAATCATTTAAGAAAAATAATAAAGCAAACTATCTGAAAGGTTCAGGTGGCATAATTAGCAATCTTTAAATCTTTTAATCATGAGTACTTTAAAAAATCACGTACAGTTAATTGGAAATGTCGGACAGGATCCACAAATCACGAACCTCGAAAGCGGTAAAAAAGTTGCCCGTTTTTCACTCGCCACTAATGAGTTTTATAAAAATGAAAAAGGCGAAAAAATACAGAATACAGAATGGCACACTATCGTGGCCTGGGGAAAAACTGCAGAAATTATTGAAAAATATGCCGGAAAGGGTAAAGAGATTGGAGTAGCTGGAAAACTTAAATCCCGTAGCTATGAGGATAAAGATGGAGTAAAACGGTATGTAACCGAAGTAGAAGCCAACGAAATTCTTTTACTAGGTGTAAAAAATGGCGATAGCCAGTAATAATAAAATAAGAGGGCGGGTACTTGTTCACGGTAACGCCCTCTTTTAATTATCAACCCTTTAAAAAGTCAATAATGAAAACTAAAGTTAATGAAATCTCAATAAAATATCAGGGAAATTTTAAAATCTCTCAGGCTCCTAAAATTACTTCGTCGTTAAGTGCATCCGAACTATTATTTAGTGAGTGGAATAAAGACCAGATAGGACTCCAAGAATGCTTTAAAGTTATGCTTCTTAATAATGCCAATAAGGTAAAAGGAATCTATGAAGTTTCTATGGGTGGAATTACCGGCACATTAGTAGATTTAAGAATTCTTTTTGCGGTAGTTCTAAAGAGTTTGACTACCTGTGTTATTTTAGCGCATAATCATCCCAGCGGAACTTTAAAACCCAGTGAAGCAGATAAAAGGCTTACGGAGAAAATTAAAAATGCTGCTGTGTTATTTGATATCAAAGTCCTTGATCATTTAATTATTACTCCAGACGGTAATTACTTCTCTTTTGCAGATGAAGGACTGTTATAACAGAACCTCCTTATAAATCCTAAAAAGATCTGATTTTTCAGGTCTTTTTTATGGAATCTATTTTTCACTGAAATTCCAAAAAATTGTATCTTTAAAAAGCTGAACTTCAGCAAATATAATTTTATAGCTATCCAATTTTTGACTTTCGCTGATAGCTGTATCCATCGATAATTTACAATTTGGAATTATTCGAATTCCGAAAAAAGCAATTTGTGTATAAGCAAATTGTATGAAATTTTGTCCGCTGTGCGGACGAAAATGGAATAGCAAGAGGGTAACACGCTGCGCGATGTTACGGATTCTATTTACATTTTAATAACCTGATTATTAGCTGTTTACAATCAGTCGATATTTCAAAGTTTCTACAATTTGCGTCAAACAGCTTGAAATAGCCAGTAAACAGGGATGGATTTACGTCAAATCTTTAAAAAAGCGAAAGAAAATGGATTCATTCATTACAATTAGGTTTAAACGGAAAACTGCCAAACGTTTTCAAGAATTTTCGAAAGCACACTTCAAGTCACATACTGAAGCAATGTCAACTATTCTCGATTTTTTCTTCTATAACGAAATTTCGCCAAAAGAAAAATTAGGTCCAACGGGACGAACAATTGAAGCAAAACTTTTAAAAAGAATTAATGCAGTTATCGCCATAATGCGAGACGTGGAAAAGACACAAACGAAACCCACGGTAGCGATGATTCAATCCCTTTTTGAAACAGAAGAACCTATAAAAAAATCGCTGATTGTAGAAAAGAAATATGCCGAAGAAAAAAAGGAAGTACGCTTTCGCGAAAAGCAAAACCCAAGTAACCAACTTTAATTTTTTGAACTATGTACATCACAATAACACCTCAAAAGTTGGGTACTAATTATTCACAAAGTTCAGCTGATTTTGTGGGCTATTTAGAGAAAGAAAACGAGGGTCTAGAACAGCAAGATATGGAACACTTTTTCAATCAATATGGCGTTGAAATTTCCGCTGAAGAAGTGGTAAAAGAAATCGATGGAAACACCGCAAAATTGAAAAAGAAAGAACCCAAGTTTTATTCGATTACGGTCAGTCCCTCAAAGTGCGAATTGCGAAAACTTCAGAACAATAGCCAAGATTTAAAAACCTACACGCGTGAGCTTATGAAGGATTATGTTGCCAGCTTCAATCGAGAAATTCACGGACGACCCATAACCATAGATGACATAAAATATTTCGCTAAAATTGAACATCAACGAACCTTTAAAGGAACAGATTTTCAGATTAAAGAGAATCAACCTTACGCTTCAAAAATTCTTCAGCTAAAAACTGAAATCCGAAATGTTCAAGAAGGAAGAGCTGAGGGGAATATTAAAAAGATGAAAAAAGAAATTGCCAATCTGGAACGCCAAGCACCGCATCAGCAAAACGGAAAACGGATTGTCCAGGGAATGCGAAAAGATGGAAACCAAAGTCACATCCATATCATCGTTAGCCGAAAGGATGCTTCAAATTCTGTTAGTCTTTCTCCCGGAAGCAAACACAAAGCTTCGGAAGTTGAAATGCACGGTAAAAAGGTAAAGCGCGGTTTTGATAGAGATACCTTTTTCGCGAAAGCGGAAAAAACGTTTGACAAGACTTTTGACTATAAACGCAACTTTGCAGAAACCTATAAAGCCAGGAAGGATTTTGTTAAGAATCCTAATCTATACTTCGCCGCGTTGATGAAGTTGCCAGCCAATGAAAAAGCATTGGCTTTCAAAATGATCACAAAAACGGGATTACCCATAGTGCCAAGTATTCCAGTTAGTCAAGCACAAATTGCACTTCGGGTTTTCAAGCATTTAAGACGTGGCGTAGAAGTGGCCATTAAATCAAGTTCAATAGGGATCTAATTAATATGGAGATAGACAATCTTATATCGATATTTTCAATTATTGGTTTATCCAGTATCCCTCTAAGAATCCTTCCACTTCATTTTCTGCAATCTAACGGCATTAAGAATAGCGAGTAAAGCAACGCCTACATCAGCAAAAACAGCTTCCCACATTGTTGCTAATCCACAAGCACCAAGAATTAGAACTATTACTTTTACACCGAAGGCCAAACCAATATTTTGCCATACGATATTTCGAGTTGAACGACCAATTTGAATCGCTCTTGCAATCTTACTCGGTTGGTCTGTCTGTATGATAACATCAGCAGTTTCAATAGCAACATCGCTTCCTAAACCACCCATCGCAATACCTACACCACTTGCGGCCAAAACTGGTGCATCATTGATGCCATCACCAATAAATGCTACTTTTGTATCAGGTTGTTTCTTCAGTTCTTCAACTTCGTTTAGCTTGTCTTCAGGTAACAGACCACCTTTTGCCCAATCGATATTTAACTCTTTTGCAACTTGTTGCGTAATAGAGTCCTTGTCGCCTGATAGCATTATAATCTTAGAAATTCCTGCATCCCTAATTTGTTTGATGGCTTGGTGCGCATCATCCTTTAGTTCATCTGCAATGGTTACGTAACCTGCAAATTTCTCATCAATGGACACCATAACAATTGATTCTACAATACCATCCGTTTCCGAAGGAACTTTTATGTTGTTTGAAGTCATCAAAGCTTTGTTGCCTACCAACACCGTCTTCCCATTAACTGTTCCCTTCAACCCCTTTCCGGCAACCTCTGAAACATTAGTCGCTTCAAACTCCGAACCGTCTGCTTTGTATTCGAGAATCGCTTTTGCAATAGGATGGGTAGATTGTTCTTCCATAGCCATCAGGTATTTCATAAACTCAGCTTCCTCAAATGTGATGGAATTGATTTCTTTGATTTTGAAAACCCCTTTGGTAACCGTTCCGGTTTTGTCCATTACGACCGTGTTCACTTTGGTCATTGCATCGAGAAAAGATGCACCTTTGAATAGAATACCGTTTCGGGATGCCGCACCCAATCCGCCAAAATAGCCCAAAGGAATAGAAATAACCAGCGCACACGGACACGAAATCACAAGGAATATCAATGCTCTATATAGCCAATCCCTAAACACATAATCATCTACAAAAAAGTAAGGCAATAATGTCAGGCCGATTGCCAAGAATACAACGATTGGTGTATAAATCCGCGCAAATTTTCTAATGAACAATTCGGTCTTTGATTTTCTGGCAGTTGCATTCTGAACCATATCCAGAATTCGTGCAATGGAACTGTCCTTAAATTCCTTGGTAGTCTCGATTTCGATTACGCCATCGAGGTTGATGCTTCCAGCAAAGACAGTATCGCCTTTAGCGATAGTATCAGGTTTGCTTTCGCCTGTCAAGGCAGCAGTATTAAAAGAGCCCTTTTCAGAAATTAAAATGCCATCAAGCGGAACTTTTTCGCCAACACGTACCTGAATCTTTTCGCCAATCTCAAGGGTCTCGGGATTTACGGAAACAAAATCGTTCTCGCGATAAACCAAAGCTTCATTTGGTCTTACATCCAGTAAAGCTTTAATGTTTCTTTTGGCTCGGTTGACCGCTGCATTTTGAAATAGTTCGCCCACAGCATAAAATAGCATTACGGCCACGCCTTCGGGATATTCGCCAATGGCAAATGCCCCTAAAGTGGCAATCGACATTAAGAAAAATTCTGTGAAAAAATCGCCATTTTTAATACTATTCCAACCTTCCCTTATAACAGGAAAACCAACGGGTATATAGGCAACGGTGTACCAAACCACTCTGACCCAGCCTTCAAAAAAAGGAAAGGTGTCAAAGTAATCAACCGCAATTCCGATAATAAGCATTAGAAAGCTGAAAATTGCGGGCAGGTAAGTCCTAAAATTGGAAATATCTTCGGGACTACTATGGTTATGGCCATCGTCGTGACTGTGCTCGCCTTGGTGTTCTTTTGGTTCTAAGTCACGTAAGTTTACTTTTTTCTTTTTCATTATGTTGGTTTGTATTGGTTTAAAATGATACTTAAATCTTGTGGAAGTTCCATCTTTTTTAGTGGTAGAACATTGGAACCCCCTGTATTTCCAGTTGGTATATGGTCGATAAACGATTTCCACCCACCCACAACTAAGCGAACAAGTTGACCTAAAACTTCTTTCACATTCTTTTGTCTGAATCCAAATTTGAGCATTAGCCAATTGGAATATGTATGCTCAAAAGGATAGGATTGACCAATTATGTGTGAGCGCTCAAGATGATTCCAAGCTTGAGACAAATTTCCTTTGAGTAATGACAAACGGTAAAACCGTAGTTCATTTTCATAATGTTCCTTTAAGCCATTTGGCATTACGGTATTGAATTTCATTTGTACAGATTTAAGAGGTAATCCAAGTTTTTGCCAGTTCCTTATCTTCTAAATCGAAATATTTCACTTCTGAGCTTGTGAAGAAGTCAGTTGCTTTTGCAGACCATTCCTGCCACTTCTTTTCGCCTACAAAAGCCATTTTTCTATAGTCTGAAATATGTGCGCTGTCCACTTTAATATCTTCCCAAAATCCCTTGAGTGTATAACCCTCAAGGTCTTCCATTTCAAAATAGAAATCTACTTTATTCCCTTTTTTAATAATATTATGAATTAGTGGATGTATTTTTTCAACATCATTTTTTAAAATCTTTCCGCTGATTTTCGCAGAAATTAAATTATCCTTTCCTGTATTTATTATCTGTATCATAGGTTTTTACATTTAAAAATTCGCACAAAATATACTGGAAATATTGGTGCAACGGAAGTGCATTTATTGTCCGCTACACTTCTCGCAAATTCCTTTAATGACCAAATTGGCATCCTCAGCTATATATCCATCGGGCAAGTTGATATGCGGAATTTTTTGTTCCGTTAAACAAACCGTTTCGTCACAGTTATTACAGTGAAAATGCAAGTGCAGATCTTGTTCAAGTTCACAGTTGCAACCCGGTTCACACAATGCATATTTTGAAATGTTGGAACCATCGTCTATCTGGTGTACGATACCTTTTTCCTCAAAAGTTTTTAGGGTACGATACAGAGTAGTCCTGTCCGCTTTCGCGAAAGCATTCTCAATATCTGTCAATCCTACGGCAACCTCTTTTTCGGCCATATACTTATAAATCAATATGCGCATTGCCGTAGGGCGAACCCCATTGTCATCTAATCTTTTTTCTATTTCTTTCATTGTTAATATTATTCTTGATGTTCTTTACTGTGGGTTTTTATTATTAATGACTATGTTCTGATTCGCCCTTTTTCATTTCTGCCATAAGGTAGTAGGCATTATTAAAGGCATATTGTGTATCAGGCTCTTGTTCCTTTAAAAAATCTATGGCAATCCACTCGCCATCGTGAGTGCCTTTTGTGACTTCTACGGGCGTAAACTTCCAATCCTCGCCTTCCTTTTTTGCTGTAAACACAAATGACTTTTCGCCATCGGCTGCAATGGCGCTTTCAGGTATTGCCGTGGTCATTGTATTGTCAGTTTGAATCCGCCCTTGGATGTACATTCCTGGTATTAGATTGCCTTGCTTGTTCTCGATTTCTGCGTGTACGTGCAATGCTTTGGGATTTTCCTCAAAAGTTTTTCCCACAGAATAAATTTCTGCGGTCAGTTCTTGGCCCTGATTGGATTGTACATTGAACGTAACCATCTGCCCTTTTTTGACTTTATACACATCCTTTTCAAAGACCATCAAATCTGCGTGAACGTGGTGGGTGTCCACGACTTCCATAAGGTCGGTTTGCGGTTCTACGTACTGACCTGTTTTTACCTCTACTTTTTGAACGTATCCTTCTATGGGGCTACGCAAGGCCACACGCTGATAAATAGTTCCCTTTCTAACGCCAGAAGCGCTAACATTTAGTTGTTGCAGCTGCGCTTCCAGACCGTTGGCCATACTTCGGGATGCCTCATATTGAGCTTCTGCTTTTTGAAAATTAGCACCGCTGCCTACACCAGCGTCATATAAAGTCTTTTGTCTTTCAAATTCCTTCTTAAGATATTGGTTATTGCTATACGCATTCAGATAATCCGTCTGTTTTTGAATGATATTAGGATGGGATAAATAAGCGACCGTTTGCCCTTTGTTGACCTTATCGCCCTCAATAACCTCGATGGAAACCACATTTCCACCTATGACCGAAGTGATAGTCGCTTCATTCTGAGGTGGAACTTCCAGTTGGCCATTTGCTTCCACATAACCGCTCATATTTCGCATATGTAGGGTGTCGATTTTCATTTGTAATGCATCGAACTGTTTGGCCGTAAGCATCACTTCTTCAGCTTCGCCCTCTGTGTGTACTTCTTCCATTTCGGAATTTCCCTCATCGTTTTCGGCAGTCTCAGATTTAGAGTCGCCGCAAGCTGTTAGACCTAAGAGCATCATAAATAATCCGATAACTGTATATTTAGATAGATTTTTCATTTCTTATTGTTTGAAATATTGTAGTTCGAAAACTGATTTTAAATAATTGTCGAGAGCGTCCAGCGCATCCATTTCCGTCTGAATGGCATCCCGTATAATTTGCGTGAACGCTGCATAGTCCACCGCCCCTTCTTTATAGGCGAGCAATGCACCTTTGCGTTGTTCTTCTGCAAGTGGTAAGGCTTTATCACTATAAAAAGCCCAAGAGCCTTCCCATTTTTGATAAGCTTGTATTGCCTGCTGATATTCAGATTGCAATTGCCGTTTGGTAAAATCTGCATTTGCTCTCGCGATTTCGTTATCTATTTTAGAGGCTTTTGCTTGGCTACGTACCACACCTGAAAAAAGAGGAATGGAAATACCTGCCTGATAACTATAAAACCCATTATTGTCGTTTACTCTTTGAAGTCCGCCCTGTAAGTTGAAATTGGGCATCAAATCGGAACGCGCTGCTTCATAGTTAGCTTCTGCTTCATTAGTGCGCTTTTGCGAAAGTTGTAGTTCTGGATGTTTGCCTAAATCTGTGTCCATTCCCAATATGGCAACCTCACTACCTTCTAAAGTTTCAGGAACGGAATAATACGTGTCTGATACCAACCAAAGATTCAATTTTTGCAGGGCAATGGTATAATCACTTTCTGCCTGTTGCAATTTGTTACTGATTTGCAAGGCTTGATTTGTGGCAGATGAATATTCCAGTCTTGAAATAGCTTCCACCTCAAAGTTGAGTTGAATGGCCTTTTCAAATTGTGAATAGATGGAATCCAGTTCACGGTACAGTTCAAATTTCTGCCTTTGCTGATAGGCTTGTGACCAAGCCTTTTTAACTTCCCGTTCTACCTGAAGTTCAGAAATCTCAAGAGCTGTTTCCGCTAAAGCGATACGCTGTTTTTGCAAACGCTTTTTAGCACCTATACCGAATAGGTTGATATTCTGCTGTCCTAAACCAACCAAAGTGTAAATACCCTGACTATCCGAAATTTCCTCGCCACCCGTGAACACTTGGGTATTTCCAAAATCGTAAGCTGTACCCTTTAGCACAGTTTGTTTTTGAATTTCCAACTGTTTCGTTTTCAAGAGCGGATAGTTTTCCTTGGAAACTTCTACCGCTTTTTCCAATGATATAACTGGCAGGGAATTATTCTGAGGAACTTCTTGTGCCTTAACGAAAGTAGATGTAAACAGTAAACAGACTACCGCAGTTGCAGTAACGAATTTTGGATTGACTTTCATCTTACGTTCCGAACGTTTCTCGACCCATTGATAAAAAATAGGAAGAATAAAAAGTGTCAAGAGCGTCGAAGTTAGCAATCCACCAATGACAACGGTAGCTAATGGTCGCTGTACTTCAGCCCCAGCCGATGCTGAAATGGCCATTGGAAGAAACCCTAACATATCAGTCAAGGCCGTTAGCATAATAGGACGAATTCTACGTTTAGTACCTTCTATAATTCGCTGTCTTAAGTCGGTACCGCCTTCTTCTTTCAGCTCGTTTAGTCCACTTATCATTACCAATCCGTTAAGTACCGCTACCCCGAATAGCACAATAAAACCTACCCCTGCGGAAATGCTAAAAGGCATATCCCGAAGCCATAGGGCGAACACACCACCTATGGTCGCCATTGGTATGGCCAAATAAATCATTAAGGTCTGCGGAAAAGATTTTAATGCGAAATAAATCAGGATAAAGATTAGCATCAAAGCAATTGGGACAACCGTTTGCAACCGATTACTGGCACGTTCAAGATTCTCGAATGCACCGCCATAACGAATATAATATCCTGGGGGAAGGTCGAATTGAGCATCCAATTTTGCCTGAATTTCTTCGACAACAGATTTGACATCACGGTCACGAATGTTGATACCTACGTATGTTCTACGATTTGTATTATCACGGCTTATTTGCATTGGACCGGATTCGTAGCTCACGTCCGCGATTTCCCGAAGTGGGATTTGCGAACCATTAGGAAGATTTATGAACAGGTTTTGGATATCGGCAATACTTTCCCGATTCTCTTTTTGTAGGCGTACGACCAAATCGAACCGCTTTTCGCCCTCGAAAATAACACCTGCTTTTCCACCTGCAAAAGCAGCTTGTAATACACTATTGAGCTGGTTGATTTCAAGACCGTATTGCGCCAGCTTATTACGGTTATAGTTAACCGTAATTTGAGGAAGGCCATCGGTTGCCTCTACTTTCATATCTGCAACACCGGGAACGGTCGCTATGATTTTGCCCATTTCCTCGGCCTTACTTGCGAGTATATCCAAATCTTCCCCGAACAACTTGATAGCGACATCTTCACGAACGCCTGTAAGCAATTCGTTGAATCGCATCTCGATAGGTTGTGTAAACTCAAAATTAACACCGGGAACTATTCTAATGGCATCCTTCATTTTTTCCAACAGTTCATCCTTACTCTCAGCGGATGTCCACTCATCGCTTGGTTTAAGGATAACGAATACATCGGCAATATCCATCGGCATCGGGTCGGTAGGCACATCAGCCACACCGATACGGCTAATGATAGTTTCTACTTCGGGAAATTCAGCCTTTACGATACGCTCAATTTTTGTTGTGGTCTCAATGGTTTCAGTAAGCGAACTTCCGGGCTTTAAAATGGCGTGGAAAGCAATATCGCCTTCGTCCAATTGTGGTATGAACTCGCCGCCCATTCTGGTAAAGGCAAAAATGGCAACTACAAAAAGTGCAACGGCAATGCCTATAATCACTTTTCCCTTGACGAGTGATTTGGTAAGTAGCGGCTCATACTTTCGCTCTATCCAATGGACGAACTTATCGCCATAAGATTGTTTTTCTGATTTTGGCGGTCTTAGGAAAAGAGCCGAAATCATTGGCACGTAAGTCAAACAAAGTAGCATTGCCCCAATCATCGCAAAGATGAAGGTCAACGCCATAGGCTGGAACATCTTGCCCTCGACACCTTCGAGAGCCAGAATAGGAAGAAAGACAATAAGAATGATGAGCTGACCAAAGAAGGCAGCGTTCATCATTTTTTTGGATGACTTTGCAGCGATTTCATCTCGTGTTTCAGAACTTACAGCTTTCTTTTTCACTACATATGAGTACATTAAGAAAACGGTACTTTCCACGATGATAACCGCACCATCTACGATAATACCGAAATCGATAGCCCCCAAACTCATTAGGTTAGCCCATACATCAAAAATGTACATTAAGATAAAAGCGAACAATAATGAAAGGGGAATAGTGGATGCAACTATTAAACCGCCACGCCAATTACCCAAAAGCAATACCAAGACAAAAATTACAATAAGACCACCTTCCAAAAGGTTTCCAGTTACTGTTCCTGTGGTTTCCGCAATCAATTCGCTACGGTCAAGGAAGGGTTTAATGCTTACCCCATCTGGAAGGGATTGCTGAATCTGTTCCATCCTTTGGGTAACATTTTCAATTACTTCGTTGGAATTAGCCCCTTTCAGCATCAAAATCATTCCACCCACGGCTTCGCCCTTTCCATCTTTGGTCAGCGCACCATAGCGCACGGCACTTCCCATAGTAACGTTCCCTACATCCTTTATTTTTATGGGAATACCGTTGACAGTTTTGACAACCATATTTTCGATATCCGAAACGGTTCTCGCCAAACCTTCGCCACGTATGAAATTGGCTTGATGGTTACGCTCGATATAAGCACCGCCTGTATTCTGGTTGTTATTTTCCAAAGCGGAAAACACATCCGAAATCGTGATACCAATGGCACGAAGTTCGTCAGGGTCAACAGATACTTCATACTGCTTTTTATTTCCACCAAAGGCATTTACTTCGACCACCCCAGTTACCATAGCCATCTGTCTACGAACAATCCAGTCTTGAATCGTTCGCAGTTCTGTGGCAGAATATTCGCCTTGGTGTTCTTCATCAACTTCAAGGGTGTATTGATAGATTTCGCCCAATCCTGTTGAGATAGGTCCCATTGAAGGTTTACCAAACCCCATTGGTATTTGTTCCTGTACTTCTGTCAGCTTTTCGGCAACGAGCTGTCTGGGCAGATACGTTCCTACATCATCGTCAAATACAATGGTTACAACAGAAAGCCCAAAACGAGAAATCGAACGGATTTCTTTAACGTTGGGCAGATTGCTCATAGCCACCTCGACGGGATAGGTTACAAATTGCTCAATATCTTCTGTACCCAGATTGGGCGATTGCGTTATAACTTGTACTTGATTATTTGTAATATCGGGTACGGCATCAATGGGAACTTGGGTCATACTATAAATACCAGCACCTATTAATGCAAGTGTGAGTAGCCCAATAATAAATTTGTTATTGATTGAAAAATCAATGATTTTATTAATCATAGATAGAGTATTAATTCAGTTTAAATTCTCTTTAGGTACATTGAAAAAAATTCAATGCACGATTTTGACGAATCCAATAGATGGACACGTCAAAACGGGATGTATTTATCCTATAAAAACTGAATTATACCCGAGGGGGTTGTAAAAGGGAATGTGGAATATCTTTGCCAAGGTTCTCAAAATGGGCAAAATATTGGTGTGGAATTGCGGGCTGTAAGGGTTCAAAAGCAACAAGCCCGAAATTTATAGTGTGAACGTGGCAGCAATGACATTGGCAAAAAGGCGAGCAAAACTCACAGTCTTGGTCGTGATCGCCATCAAAGTCAATTACCGTAACAACTTGGGAATCATCCTCGCTATAATTCATATCATTGCAAGGCACAGCATTAAGTGCCAAGAAATAAAACGAAAGTATGATTGCTATAAATTTCACAATGCAAAGATAACAGAATTTTTTTGCAACTGTGTTGCAAATGATTATTACATTGATTTAATAACACTACCGCAGGTCAACATCGCATCGCCATAATAAGGGTTCTTTATTTCTTCTTCAGTACTTAACCATACTGCGCCCTTATTGTTGTTTGCCATTGGGCATTTTTGGACATAGTAATTTGTTGAGTTTTCTATGTTCATAGCAATAGGCACGATATTCTCATTAAGTATCACAAAATGTGCTCGCTGGTTTTCCAGATTTTCATTGGTTGCAATGGCATCCAGCATCTCGATACTTTTGGTAAGATGTTGCTTTTCCATTTTGCCTAAATCCGATGTAGAAATTTCCTTTAATTTTTTTGATGTCGCTTTCGCGAAAGCGGAAATCTGACCAGCATCGCTTGCTACAAGAGCATCTTTCATTTTAAGATATGATGGTAATGCTTTATTGAATTCAGTACTAAAGCTATTACTGAAACTCATTTCCATATCGCCCATCATAGCTGATTCATCCTGCATCATTTGCTGATTCATCATTGATTTTTTACCTTGTAATTGAGCAGCAGCATCTACTGTAAACGTTCCATTAGTTACTATTTCATCGCCATTATTCAGTCCAGCCGATACTTGGTAATTTTCGCCAGAGCGATTGCCCAAGGTTACTTCACGCATTTCAAAAACAGGTTCGTTAGGATTGGTTTTTAAATATACCAATGAACGCTCGCCCGTCCACAGTACAGCACTTGCGGGAACAGAAAGGGTGTTTTCCATAGTTTGGGTTGCACCTTTTACCTTACCTGTCACAAACATTCCTGGCTTAAATAGGTCGTCTCGATTTTGTAAGGTTGCACGCACCGTTACTGTACGTGTGGCATTGTTAAGCATAGGGTCGATGAAAGAGATAGTTCCTTCAAATTCCTTATTGGGATAGGCATTGGTCGTAATGTTGATTTTTTGTCCAACCTTAAATTGTGCAATCTGATTTTCGTATGCATCAAATTCTGCCCAAACCGAATTAAGATTGCTCAACTTCACAATAGGCTGTCCTTGATTAACATAATCGCCTTGTGCTGCCATTACTTCTGAAACCGTTCCTGAAACAGTTGCATAAATAGGGAAGTTTTCTCGCACCGTTCCACTTTCTTCTATGGCATTGATTTGTGAGTCCGAAAGTTTCCAGTTTTTGAGTTTATTGCGCACCGCTTTATATAACGCTGGTTGCGATGCTTTCAGCGATGCAGCTGTAATTAATTCCTGCTGCGCCGCGACAAGGTCTGGCGCGTAAATGGTTGCCAGTAACTGACCACGGTTTACTTGCTGACCGTCATAATTAACATTAAGTCGCTCAATCCTTCCCTTAAAATAACTGGCTTGCACGGTATTATTTTCTTCGTTTGCAGCTATTTTTCCCGAAAGGGATATCATACCATCATCATCGCTGGATTGTGTATTACCTACGATAGTGGTCTGGATATTTGCCAGCGCCATTGCGTTTTCGGTCATTTTAATCTCGTTTATTGCGAGTCCTTCAGCACTCGATTCGGCAGGAATTAAGTCCATTCCACATATAGGGCAATCGCCAGCTTCGGGTTGCATTATCTGTGGGTGCATTGAACACGTCCACATTTGGTCTTCGGTTTCGCCAGAGCGGTCGTGGTCTGACATTTCAGACATATCCTTATTTGAATCACTTGACCCATTTCCAAAAATGAGCCAGCCTGCGCCCAAACCTACGATTACGGCTATTGCTATATATAAAATGTTCTTATTCATAATCTTATTTTTCGTTTTCTAAACGTTCAATCATCGCCTTCATTTCGGCAATTTCCTTACGTTGAGCTTTGATGATATCTTCAGCCAATTTTTTGACTTCTGGGTCTTTAATGTCGGCACGTTCACTTGTTAATATTGCTATAGAATGGTGTGGTATCATTGCTTTCATCCAGAGTACATCGCCCACGGTTGACTTTTGGTCGCGTACCAGCCCTAATGCACCTACAAATAGAACGATGCTGCCCAAGACTATAGCTATGTTTTTCTTTTTATTTTGATACATACCACGCATTGCAACAAACATTATGATGGCCATAGCTGCGATACCAAGGCAGACCATATAGAAACGCGTAAGGCTGAACCAAACGTGGTCCCATTCATAGGTATTTAAATACATCGTGATATACATTGCTATAAAAGAGCAAGCCAGCATCGCTACAAAGCGCGTATAATGATTTTTTGATTTTCCTGAATTTGTGTGTTCGTTTGCATTCATAATTTTTGGTTTTATAATTAGTTATTAAATTGACTTTGTTCGCAGTCTAAGTGCATTGGCAATTACTGATACTGAGCTGAAGCTCATTGCCAAAGCCGCAATCATTGGCGATAAGAGTATTCCGAAAAAGGGGTACAGCAGTCCTGCCGCAATCGGTATTCCTAATGTGTTATAAATAAGTGCAAAAAAGAGGTTTTGCTTAATATTGCGCATTACTACGTGACTAAGATTACGTGCCTTTACAATACCGTGCAAATCCCCCTTAACTAAGGTAATGGCGGCACTCTCGATAGCAACATCCGTTCCCGTGCCCATTGCGATACCTACATCGCTTTTAGCCAATGCAGGTGCGTCATTAATACCATCACCTGCCATTGCAACCACTTTACCTTGCTCTTGTAATTTCTCGACTTCCTTAAGCTTGTCTTCGGGTAGCATACCTGCTTGAAAATCTGCAAGGTTCAGTTCATCTGCAACAGCTTTTGCGGTGTCGTGATTATCACCCGTAAGCATAATGACTGCAATTCCCTTATCCTGCAAATCCTTGATAGCTTTTGCGCTCGTTTCCTTGATTTTATCGCCTATGACCACGTAACCAGAAACTTTACCATCAATGGCTAGATAGGAAACTGTCTTACCTTGCTTTTGATAGGATTGCGCTTCGTTTTCCATCACTTCGGTAAGCGTGGCATTCGCCTGTTCCATCATTTTGGCATTTCCTAAAGCCACTTCTTTTCCGTTCACTTTCCCTTCAACACCTTTTCCAGTAACCGCACTAAAACTATCAGCTTTTAAAAATTCTGCGCTTTGTTCTTTTCCATATTTTACCGTTGCTTCCGCCAAAGGATGTTCACTTTGGCTATTAAGGGATACAATGTATTGTAGCACTTCGCTTTCGCGAAAGCTTTCATCAAAAGAACCCACTTTTTCAACTGTAGGTTTTCCTTCGGTAATAGTTCCAGTTTTATCCACGATTAAGGTATCAACCTTATCCATTTTTTCAAGTGCTTCGGCATTTTTGATGAGCACACCATTTTGTGCGCCTTTGCCGACACCCACCATTACAGACATTGGTGTAGCAAGTCCCAAAGCACACGGACAGGCGATAATCAATACGGCGATTGCATTGACCAAGGCATAAACATAGGCTGGTTCTGGCCCCCAAATTGCCCAAACACCGAATGTTACGGCAGCGATTATAACGACGACAGGCACGAAATATCCCGAAACCGTATCTGCTAATTTCTGTATTGGCGCACGGCTACGACTGGCATCATTGACCATCTGTATAATCTGTGAGAGTAGCGTATCAGAGCCTACCTTTTCGGCTTTCATCAAAAAGGATTGGTTACCATTGATTGTTCCGCTACTTACTTTATCATCTACTGATTTGTTTACGGGAATAGGTTCGCCCGTAATCATCGATTCGTCGATGGAAGTTTCACCTTCGGTTATTACACCATCCACAGGAATTTTATCGCCAGGCTTTACACGCAAAATATCATTTAATTCAATTTTATCGATGGCTACTTCCTGCTCTTCACCATTTACGACCTTAATAGCTTTGTTAGGTGCTAATTTTAAAAGTTCCTTGACCGCTGAATTAGTCTTGCTATGCGCACGAGCTTCAAGCATTTGACCAAGTAGTACCAAAGTTAGAATGACTGTTGCCGCTTCAAAATAAACGTGAACCGTTCCCGCTTCGGTCTTAAATTGGTCAGGAAAAAAGTCGGGAACGAGCATCCCGAATACACTAAAAAGCCAAGCTACACCTGCACCAATGCCGATGAGCGTAAACATATTAAGGTTCCACGTTATTATACTGCGATAGGCACGTTCAAAGAACATCCAAGTGGCATAGAAAACCACAGGAATGGAAAGTGCAAACTGAATCCAGTTCCAGTATTTTAGCTCTAAAACATCATACAAAGGATTTTTAGGAATCATCTCGCTCATTGCAATTATAAAAATGGGCAATGTAAAGGCTACGGCAATCCAAAATTTCTTCAGTAGTTTTTTATAGCTCTTTTCCTCTGCGGACAAATCAGGTTCCATCGGTACTAAATCCATACCGCATATAGGGCAACTACCAGACTCGTCCTTTATGACTTCTGGGTGCATAGGACACGTCCATTGTTCTGATGTGGTTGCAGAAAGATTAACTTCTTCAACCAAATCCATTCCGCAAACAGGACAATCGCCAGGCTTATCGTAAGTCTTGTCGCCTTCACAATGCATCGGGCAATAGAATGTTCCTGTACCTTTTTCTTTGGGTTTCTCAACTTTCTTCTTATCGTTGATGTGATGATGTTCCCCATTTTTATGGATGCTATACCGTCCACCATCAGCTTTCAGCGCTTCTTGAAATTTATCGATGGCAATATGAGATTCCATTTCTATGGTCGCTTCGGCCTTTTCGAGATTGACAACCGCATTAGTTACACCTTCGACTTTTGAAAGTGTCTGCTCTACGTGATTTCGGCAACCGTTACAGGTCATCCCTTGTATGTGATATGTATGTTTCATTTTTTATTCAATAATATGCCTGATACGAGAAAGGTTCTAACTAACCAACCATCAATGAAAAATCACTTTCCCGTATCAGGACTTAATCTTTTTGTAGGCTTTCCATATAGCCTATAATTTCTTTTACAGCGGTACTATCTAATCGTGCACCACCGTGGATGAGTGTGTAACTGACCAGAGGCATTTCGCCACTTTCTATCTGCTTTATAATGGAACGCAGCTTGCTGTTCTTCCTACGACTGGAATAGGTGTCCCATTCATTAAAGTTTAGTTCATCCTTTCCTTCCTTGATGTGGTCTTCCAGAAACCAAGCGGCAGGCTGTATCTTGCTGTACGACGGATAATCTGTATTGTTGCTATGGCAATCATAGCAGGAAACCTGCAACTGATTTTTAATCGTTGCAGGTACTTTATTCACTAACATAAAATCACTTTGTGGTATGGTATCGCTCTCGTTCAGGGTTACTGGAAAGAACTGAATCACTACCAATGCCACAAGGGCAATCCACGCTATGATTTTAAGAAACTTCAATTAGTTGATTTCTCGTTGAACCTTTCCGCATCTCAACATTTGGCTTCCGTAATAAGGATTCAACACGTTTTCTTCTTTGCTCAACCACGCAGTTCCACCATCATACATAGGGCAAAATTGCTCGTATAGTTTCGCTTGTGTACCTGTGATGGCAACCATATCGGTTACATCCTTACTTAATATCTTAAAATGCTCACGCTGGTGCTTAATATCACTTTCTGAAATATGCTCTGCGTGTTCTGTGGCATCTTCGATAATGTCATTTAATTCTGATTTTTCATTATAAGAATAGTTTGAAGCATCAAAGGATTTAAGAGATTGAGCCAATGCATTTCCCAATTCTTTCGCCTTGCCATTATCATCGCCTACAAGCGCATCTTTTAAGTTGAAATAGTCATTTAGGATTGCTTCTGCTTTTGCATCTTGGTTGTCACTCATCGCCATATCGTCTTTGTCATCCATAGACTCTTGGTGCATCTCGTTACTCATAGGTGCAGCCGGTTCGTTCTTGTTTCCATCTTTGCAGGAAACCGTTAGTACCATTGTCACAGCAAGTGCCATTGTTCCTATCGTTCTTGTTACTATTTTCATATATTTTGGTTTTAAGGGTTATTTTTTAGAATAATAGATTCCCATTTCGTTAAAAATGGGAATCTGTTGTTTTGATTATGCCAAATAGGCTTCACACGCATCAGCACATTTTTTACAGGCTTCTGCACAATCTTTACAATGCTGGTGGTCGTGATTGCCACATTCATCGGCACATTGCTTACATATTTCGTGGCATTTTTCTACCATCGCTTTCGCGAAAGCGGAATCCATAGCCAGCAATTTTACCGTCGTGCTACATACTTCGGCACAGGCTCTATCCGTGCGAATGCAGTCAACCATCATCTTGATGTTGTCTTCATTTAGACAAGCATCTGAGCAGTAATTGCAATGTGTGATACAGTTGTTTAAAGCTTCAATCAATTTTGAATTTTTCATAGTTTATAGTTTTTATTAATATTCAGTTTTAATTTTTAAAATCTTAATGACAGTCCGCCACCAGGCCCAAAGCGGTTGTCAAAACTTCCCATTAATGAGAAGTTTCTACTTAGCACATATTCCAGTCCAACTTGCCACGTGGTTTCTTCTTCAAAGTCCTGACCTTCGGGCAACTTGCCGTCCCAGCCAAAATCCATCTGGTATTCATACTCGCCATAAATCCCCAATCGTGGGAAAATCATAAAACCAGTACTGAAACTTACCTGTGGTCGCAGTTTGCTATCTATTCTGAAATCTGAATTAATGAGCAATGGCATTAACCAACGGACACCAGCAATGGCGGTCGTGTTTATTTCTTCAAGGCTGTCTTCGCCTTCATTCTCTACGTTTGCACCACCAAATACACGGAAGTAATCATTGAGATAGCGCTCATATGTGAACTCTGCTTCAAGATTTTTGTTCCAGCCATATTCGCCCCTAAAGGTAAATTGATTTCTAATGTTTGTTGCGGTAGCGTATAGCTCGGTCATATGACTCGCAGCCGTGATTTCGCCCCAAGTAAATATGTGGTCTGCTTCATTGGTAAGGTTGGTAAGTGGATAATCATTTAGACGCTGGTCACGAGGTGTATCGTAACTAAAAACCCTTGCCATACCGCTCATCATATGATAAAGGATGTGACAATGGAAAAACCAATCACCGGTTTCGTCAGCAGCAAACTCAAATACAACTTTCTGCATTGGCGCCACGTTTACTGTATGCTTTAGTGGCGAATACTCGCCGTTCTCATTCAATACTCTAAAGAAGTGACCGTGTAAGTGCATTGGGTGGTGCATCATCGTGAGATTATTGAGAGTAACACGCACGACTTCGCCTTGTTTAATTTTAATCTTATCGGTTTCTGAAAGAGGAACACCGTTGATAGACCAGACGTAACGGTTCATATTTCCAGTAAGATTGAATAGCATTTCCTTTACGGGTTTATCGTTTTCAAATACGGTCTTTTCAGGCGACCGTAAATAGTTGTAATTGAACTCTGGATTACCCCCCGTTTTCATATTATCACCTACTACTTTATCCTTTGGCACCATATAGCCCATCTTCATTCCGTCCATTTTCATATCACCATCCATATCCATATTTGCCTTTCCTTTCTTCATCTTCATTTCGGTCTTGGACATCTTCATTTTGTCGTCCTTCATATCCATTTTAGAATGGTCCATTTTATTGTGAGCCATTTTGGTAGAATCCATCGCCATTCCATCCATTTCCATCTTTTCATCTTTCATAGACATACCATCCATTTGCATACCGCCCATTTCCATTTTATACTTTTCCATTACTTGAATGGAATCGTTTTTTGATGGGTTGAATTTTGAAGCAGGTGCGCCCATTTTCATTCCCATAGACATCATTTGCTTCATATTCTTAATAAGATTGGGCTCTGGAACTACAGGTGCTTCCAATACATTTCCAGTACCTATAAACGCCGAAGCTTCGCCAGAACCATCCTGTGCCGTAGCGCGCACTTGCAGTTTTCCATTTTCTGGAATCGTCACTATAAAATCGTAGGTTTCAGCAACACCTATCAAGGTTTTGTTATGCGGTACTGGAACGACATCCAGCCCATCGGCAGATACGAGCATCGGATCTTCGCCACCAAATGTGAGCCAGAAATAGGAAGCTGCGGCTGCGTTTACAAATCGAAGTCTCACACGTTCGCCAGGCTGAAAATCTGGGTAATCCTGTGAAGCACTACCATTGATAAAAAATTTGTCAAAATAATTATCTGAAATTGCCATATCAGGCATACGCTGCCACGCCATCTTTAACTTGGCACCTACCGCACCTTGTGCAATTAATTTATCAAGACTTTGAACCTGTCCTTTTTTAATCAAGTACCATTCGTTACCACGTTTTAGATTTTTAAGTTGGGATTGAGGACTTTCATCTATCCAATCTGATAGTACAAACACTAAATCTTTATCGTATTCTAAATCAGTTTCTTTTGGGTTAATTTGGATGGAACCATATACACCACGTTGCTCTTGCAGACCAGTATGCGAGTGATACCAATACGTTCCAGATTGTTTTAATGCAAATTTGTACTGTTGGGTTTCGCCGGGATTAATAGGTGGCGTTGTTAGGTATGGAACACCATCATAGAAATTTGGTAGAATTAAACCGTGCCAATGAACAGATGTTTCCACATCCATATTATTTGTCACATTTATAATGGCAAACTCGCCTTCATTGAACTCAAGATTGGGTCCAGGTATGCCACCATTAATGGTCATCGCCTGAACATCCTTACCCGTAAAGTTTACGGTTTTATAATCTATGGTTAAGTCATAAACACGTTCTGGCCAATTATCAACATTTTCTTCGGTCTCGTTCGCTACCAATTGAGCTTTTGCACCAAAAGCGATGAGCATCGTTAGAAGTAATGTGATTTTATATTTCATAGTATTTAATTTTATTTTGATAAAATTACCGCTGTAAATCAACAGCTTGTGTCATAATTATGGTTGTTATCTACATAATTTTGTCCAAGGAATTCCTAAAATTTTTCTGTTGGGATTTATAAGCTGTCAAGCTCATTCCCGTCTGATTTTTAAACTGACCGCTCAAATGATTGATATGGCTATAATTCAACATTTGGCTTATTTCAGTAAAATTTGGTTGCTGTGTCTGGATGAGTTCTTTGACTTTTTCAATTTTCAGTTTGATGAAATATTTCTCAATCGTAATACCTTCGGTGGATGAAAAAACCTTGCTTATTTTGGAATAGTCCTGATTCATTTTCTGCATCAATAAATCAGACAGTTTCCCATCCATGTCAAGCGGTAAATCTTCCAGCATTTTCAATAGTTGAATCTTGACCTGCTCGGTAATCCTATCTTCTGCCGAATCGATAATCTCAAAATCATTGTTGATGACGATGTTTTCTAAAACCTTGAGTTGATCCTCATTTTCAATATCCAATTGTACACGGCCCAACTCAATCTCAATCAAACGTATTTCCTGCGCCTCAATTTCATTTTTAAGCACCTTGATACAACGGTTGCACACCATGTTTTTTATGTAGAAATCCTTGATCACGGTTGGTTTATTAAGTAGTTCATCATGGCTTGCTGCTCATAATACATCTGGATCGATGCTATCTGATTCATCTGGAATTTGAGTTGCAGTTCCTGAATATCCAGCACATCGTTGAAATCTATGGTGCCTGTCTCGTAATTCTTGACTAATATCTGCTCCGCATCTCGAGCTTGTTTCAGGTTTTTTTCTTGCGTATGGAATGCTATCTTGGCTTGATTTCGTAGGGAGTTCGCTTTCGCGAAAGCGGATTCCAACACATTCAATTGATTGCTTTTCTGAAATTCTATTTCTTGTTGGCGTAATTCATTCTGCTTTGTGATGGATTTATACCGATTGTTGAAAATGGGAATCGTCATTGTCACCATAGGCATCAAAACGTCCTTTCCATTATCGCTAAACATCGAGTTGTCATTTCCTGTTACTGGCAAATAATCCACGCCAAATCCAAACATAGGTTGCGCTTCCCGTAGATTGAGTAATTCCGATTGGGTTACAGATTCGTAAAGTTTATCGTACTTGAGCAACTCAGGATTGAGCACCAGGTTGTCCATATTATAGACAAGATCATCGGTCGGGATCTCCATCATAATTGGAGTTTCAAGTAAAGTGTTTTCTTCCTGGTTGAGCAGGTTATTGAATGAAATTTGTGCAGCTACAAACTCTTCTTCCAGCACTTCCTTTTGTTGCTGTAGCTCATTTTGTCGTATCTGCAATCGCAGAACGTCGACCGCACTGGCTTTACCAACTTCTACTGATGTGAGCGCTAGTCGCTCATAGGTTTCCAACAATTGGATATTCTCGTCAAGTACCTTTTGCTTAGCTCTTATGGAGTATAACATGTAATAGGATTGAGCGACCTGTAAAGCCAACTTACGCTTTGCGATAGTGACTTCCACATATTCTGCATCTGCCATGGAAGAGGCATAATTTTCCTTTGCAGTAATTGTCCCAAACCAAGGCAACATCTGTTTAAAACCTATGCGTGCTCGTTGCGCGCCCACTCTGGTTTCTGGCTCACTCACAAAATACCCAGCGCTGAATTCAGTATTAGGAATCCAGTTGGCCTCGTTTACCTTTTCTTCGGCGATGTTGTACCGCAATTCAAAGGCTTGGATTTCTGGATTATTGGCTGCGGCTTCCTGAATGTAGGATTGTAATTGTTGCGCTTTCGCGAAAGCGGAAACAAACAAAAACACGAGTATATATTTTAATTTCTTCATCTGTTTGCTCTTTTAAGTTGGTATTCCTTTTTCCAGCTGTATAAGACTGGCAGTAAGAAATAGGACGTAACATCGATTATCATTCCACCAAAAATGGGAATCGCCATCGGTATCATTATATCGCTTCCCTTTCCTGTGGATGTGAGTACTGGTAGTAGTGCCAAAACTGTGGTTACGGTTGTCATCAAACACGGACGGATACGTTTTCCAGCCGCTTCCAAAGTGGCGAGCCTTATACCTTTTTGAGAATCTGGCTCATTGCTTTTGAAGGATTGGTCTAAATAGGTGGCCATTACCACACCATCATCTGTGGCGATACCAAAAAGGGCGATAAATCCTACCCAAACAGCCACACTTAAATTGATGGTTTTCATATTGAACAAGTCCCGTAGATTCTCGCCAAAAAAGCTGAAGTTGAAAAACCAATCCTGACCGTATAACCAAATCATAATGAAACCACCTGCAAAGGCTACAGCAATGGCAGTAAAAACCATAAGAGAAGTAGAAACCGACTTGAACTGGAAATACAAAATCAAGAAAATGACCAGCAAACAAAGTGGCACAACTACCGATAGCGTTTTTTCTGCCCGTAATTGATTTTCATACGTTCCTGTAAATCGGTAACTGATTCCTTGTGGTACGACCAAATCGCCATTATCTATTTTCTGCTGAATGAGTGCTTGGGCATTTTCTACCACATCTACTTCTGCAAAGCCATCGAGTTTATCAAACAGCACATAGCCAATTAGAAAAGTATCTTCACTCTTAATGACTTGTGGTCCTTGTTCGTATCGAATTTCAACCAATTCACCCAGCGGTACAGGACTGCCTTTTTCTACGGGTACGTAGATGTTTTTAAGGTCGTCTGGGTTTGCCCGTAGCTCTCGTGGATAACGAACCCGAACGGCATAGCGTTCACGACCTTCCACAGTTTGTGTGAGTGGCATACCACCAACCGCCACTTGAAGGATTTCCTGCACATCCATTATAGATATGCCGTAACGAGCCAATTGGTCTCGCTTAATATCTATGAGCAAGTACGGTTTGCCCACGATTCGGTCTGCAAAAACGGCTTGTTCCTTAACGCCTTCAGCTTGTTTTAGGATGTCTTCCAGTTGAAGTCCAAAGTTTTCTATCGATTTTAAATCGGGACCTTTTACCTTGATGCCCATCGGTGCTCGCATTCCCGTTTGTAGCATTACCAATCGGGTTTCGATGGGTTGCAACTTGGGTGCCGATGTCACGCCTGGTAATTTGGTCACTCGTACAATTTCGTTCCAAATATCGTCTGGACTGCTGATTTCTGGTCGCCAGTTTCGGTAGTATTCGCCATCTTCATCTTCAATCAAATCATTGCTTGTGGCAGTAGTCTTGAGCGAATCTTTTCCATAGTTCACATCTTCATCTATCTCATTGTTTGGGTTAATGATGAATTTGTTGTTTTTCAGTACAAACAGGCCGTCGTCATTAACTTCATAGCGTTGTCGCTTACCAGATTCGTTGCGCATATATTCAGATTTATACTGAATCATATTTTCATACATCGATAATGGTGCTGGATCCAGTGCGCTTTCTGTCCTTCCAGCTTTCCCCACTACGGTTTCAATTTCATGAATACTTGCCACAGCCATATCGAGCTGTTGTAGTACACGCTTGTTTTCTTCAACACCTGCGTGCGGCAAGGATGTAGGCATTAAAAGAAATGAACCTTCGTTGAGTGCTGGCATAAACTCTTTGCCCGTATTACGCATAATAATGAAACCGAGCACGAGCACAGTGGTGGGAATTATCAAGAATAGAAACCTGTTCTGAAGTGCCCATCTCAAGATGCGCTCATAGTAGATTCTAAAAATTGAGAACACGGCCAGCAACCCAAAACAGATGATGGAAACAAATATTAAGTTCATCACGATGCTGCGGTCAAAACCTAATGGTCGCCAGTATTCTGCCAGAAGCAGCACAATCGCTGTGGCCGAAATAATAATATTTATGATGTTCTGGTTCAGCGTGAAGCTGTACTTATAAATATGTAGCTGGTATTCTTTTCTCGCTTTGAGTAAAAAGAAAAAGCCACAAGCCGCAAATGCCACGAGAATCAAACCTAACCAATAGCCATAAATAAATGCAGCCACACCCAATACCGCAAGGACTCCATTCAATAAATGCTTTGAACGTTTCCTGATGTTTGTCTTACGAAAAAGGAATGCTGCAAAAGGCGGAATCAGGAAAAGGGCAATGATAAGCGATGCTGAGAGCGCCATTGTTTTGGTAAAGGCAAGCGGTCGGAATAATTTTCCTTCCGCACCAATCATAGTGAATACAGGAAGGAAACTGATAATCGTTGTTAAAACTGCAGTCAGGATAGCTCCTGAGACCTCCGCAGTTGCGTTGTAAAAGATTTCATTTGTTGTGAATGCTATTCCGCTTTCGCGAAAGCGTAATTTTTCATCTTCTAAATGCCGTATCATATTTTCGGCAAGTATGACGCCCACGTCCACCATTGTACCGATGGCAATGGCAATACCTGAAAGGGCAACTATGTTTGCATCTACATTAAAGAGCTTCATCGTAATAAAAACCATCAAAACGGCTACGGGCAATAATCCTGAAATAAGGATGGACGCGCGCAAGTTGAATACCATTATGATAATGACGAGAATAGTTATAAGAATTTCCAGCGTAAGTGCCTCGTTGAGCGTGTCCAACGTTTCTTCTATAAGTTCTGTACGGTCGTAAAATGGAACGATGGTTACTTGTGAAGTGCGACCATCTGCCAAGGTTTTGGTGGGAAGTCCAGAGCTTAATTCTGCAATCTGAGCCTTAACATTATTAATAACCTCCAGCGGATTTGCACCGTAGCGAGCGACTACAACACCACCGACGACCTCGGCACCTTCTTTATCGAGAATACCACGCCTAGTAGCTGGGCCTAAATGAACGTTAGCGACATCTTTGATACGGATGGAAGTGAAATTTTCAGAATATACAACAGCACTTTCAATGTCTGCGATAGACTTTACATAACCCAATCCGCGAACAAGATATTCGGCTTGATTGATTTCGAGCGTTTGTGCGCCTATATCTTGATTGCTCTGCTTTACGGCTTTGACTACATCGCCCATACTCACATTATATTGGCGCATTTTTTCTGGGTCGATATCCACTTGATATTCCTGAACATAACCACCTATGGAAGCCACTTCAGAAACACCACTTGCAGATGATAGCCCGTACTTTACATAGTAATCCTGTATGCTACGCAATTCCTGTAAATCCCAACCGCCAGTTACATTGCCATCTTTATCACGACCTTCCAACGTATACCAAAATATCTGTCCTAATCCTGTGGCATCTGGCCCTAATGATGGGTTAACACCATTAGGTAAAAGGTTTGCAGGAAGTGAGTTCAGCTTTTCAAGTATGCGACTGCGTGACCAGTAGAACTCAATGTCTTCTTCAAAAATGATGTAGATGCTGGAAAACCCAAACATTGAAGAACTACGGATGGTTTTCACCCCTGGAATACCGAGAAGGGAAGTGGTAAGCGGATATGTGATTTGGTCTTCTATATCCTGTGGCGAGCGGCCTTGCCATTTAGTAAAAACAATTTGCTGGTTCTCGCCAATGTCAGGTATGGCATCTACGGCAACTGGGTCTGTTGGCAAAAAGCCAGTTTCCCAATTAAAAGGCGCATTGACCACGCCCCAACCCACAAATAGGACGAGAAGTAGAACGGCAACAAGTTTGTTTTCTATGAGAAATTTAATGCTCTTATTCAGCATGGCATTTGATTATTAGAGTTTTGGAATTGCGTGTTGCAAATAATGGTAAACACGAGTTTTAGCCCACTACAGCGTAGCTGTTGGGCTTCATTCTAAAAATCTAACAAATCAAATTAAGAAAGTCTGGTGCAGCACTTGCACATCCCGTTTGACAAAGGGTCGCGGGTAATCTTCAAAAGGAACTTCTTTAGATTCGGTTCCTTCAAAAAGGTTTATATAAGAAAAGGTAAAAGCAGCGATGAACGTTTGCTGCTCGAATGAAAGCGTGTCAAAAGATATTTTAAGGTCGTCCTTGCCTTCCTTGACTATTTGCTGGTCAGTACAACAGGATTTTTCAGTCATTTTAGGATTCTCACAACTTTTTACGGGTTGCGCTTTTTCCATTCCACAACCTTCAGCCTTTGAGAATAAACTGAAATCGACCAAATTTTCCCCACAATAGTGCATATCCACGGTAAATGACATTGTAGAGAACATCACTACGAAAGCCATCGAAATGGATAATATTTTATGGGACACTTGCTTCATTGTTGCAAAATTACAAAATCTTAACAGTTTTTATTGGGATTAACACAAATTTAATTTGTTTGTTACATTGAACTGATGTAGAAAATAATCATATTTTATTTAAAAATTAACCACGCTATCCAATGCATCATCAGCATCTTTATGGATGAAATTAGCTTGATAACGTATAGTAGTCGTTACGGAAGAATGACGATATAGTTTCTGTAACATTTGAATTGGGATTTTATCCCCGGATATATTTCCAAAACTATGCCTGGCTATGTGCATACTAATGTTTTTATTTATGCCGAGTTGTTTAGCAGCAATCTTCAGTCTTCTGTTCAAGTTTCTGGTTATAGATTGAGTTCGCTTTGTCACTTCTTCAGAATCGCTAAGGTTTACACTTTTTAATTGGGGAAATACAAGACCGCCATATGATGATTCTTCTTTATATAAATTGAAAATTTCTATAGCCTTATCTGGTACTTTAAGAGAAACTAATTTACTGTTTTTGTTCATTCGATAGTGTAAGCGTCCATCATTGAAATCTGACCACTTTAATTTTAATACATCACCAACTCTTATGCCTGCGAAGTAAAAGCTTACAAGCCAAATATGGATAGCTTTTTGTTGGACTTCCGTTATTCCTTCTGCATTTTCTAACTTCTGAATCTCTTCTGCTGAGAATCCTATTTTTTGTGATTCGGGAATCCTAATTGTCATTTTTCCTTTACCAAATGGATATAAACCTCTATCGGTAATTGCTTCAGAAATAGCTAAATTAAATATTGTTCTTATGAGGATTAAGTAGTTCACTACCGTTCTTGGCGAAAGGTTTTTACTATGTAATAAGTGAGTTTCAAATTTTTTCAAAACTGTAACATTAAGCTTATTGAAGGGAAGTGAATCTTTAACAAGAAATTCTTTAAATTTTTTTAATCGACCAAATTCAGTATCATATTGATGGTGTTTGTTTCTGTTTTTAAGGTTTTGAAGATGCATTTCAGCCACAGCGAAAAAATCAAGTCCTTTGGTAACTACAATTTTATTTTTTATTTCTGAAACTGTTTGGTATTCAGGATTCATTTCAGATTTTATGACCTTATCGTTTGCTTCTGCAACCTTAGTGGTTATAAAATTGTTCAATACATTAGAATTAGGGTGCGATTTGCGAACATTCCGGTTAATCCTATCCCAATATTTTTCCTCAATATATTGACCCGTATTTAGATAAGAGCTTTTACGGTCTTTTGTAATCCTAATTGCAATAGGAAGCAACCCAGCTTTGTTTTTCTTTTTTCTTAACACTACCCGAACTGTTGCCATAACAAAATATTTAGGTCATAAAGATAATCATTTTAGGTACAACATAGGTACAACATTTGTTGGTTTTGTTTGATATCATATGTTGTCAAATTATATTAAATAGTATATAAACAATTGATTTTCAATGTTTTTATATTAAATTGATAGCATAGTATCAAAAACTCATAACCCGAAGGTCACTGGTTCGAGTCCAGTTCCCGCTACTAAGCAAAAAGCCATTCATTCGAATGGCTTTTTTTATTTCTATTATCATCCTTTTTTGAATCTCAAATTTCTTCAAATATCCGACTCAGAAATTGATCGTATTTTTTCAGTTCCCTGGGAACATCTGCATTCTTTTCCATATCATGGAAATGCGTTGAAGCCATAAATTCCAGACCAATAAATTTGTTCATTTTATGGAAGGCATAAAGTGGTCCTTCATCAACACTTTTCTGGTCGAAAAATTCTCCTTCAAGCTTAAAAGCGTCTTCCGGAGCGTTCCAGCTAGTTGTTAGAAGGTATTTCTTCCCTTGCAGACTTCCTCCGGTTCCATAATTAATAGAAGGATTCTTCCTGCTTCTTCCATCGCTTGTATAGATTCCATTTTGATGCCCTGCAGTAAAAACCTTGTCTATGTACTCCTTAAATCCAAAGGGAACCTGAAACCACCAGATTGGAGTATGGTAAATAATTATGTCGGCCCATTTATACTTCTCAACTTCTTCTTCTAAATCGTATTTTTTTTCAACTTCAGTTGTTCTAACATTAAAGCCTGGTCTATTGGTGAAATAATTTGTTGTATTCTGTAATAGTGTTTTATTAAAACGGCCGGGAGAATGCGCGAACGTATGACCACCGTTGATTACAAAAATATTCTTCATAACTTCTTAAATTATTAGTTTGGGACAAAATTAAGTGTCGTCATACTATTATAAAAATAGTATGATTTATACCTTTGTATTAAAATAGTAATAGATGGTTAGTATGGAATGGTATCGCACCTTTGTAGCGATCTATGAGAGAAGCACCTTAACAAAAGCTGCTGAGGCCTTATTTACAAGTCAGCCAGGGGTAAGCGTTCATTTGAATGCACTGGAATCCTATATAGGTCGTAAACTTTTTGAAAGGACATCGCGAAGAATGATCCCGACAGAAGAAGGTAAACAACTTTACAATTTTGTGCTGGATGCGGTTAAGAAACTGGAAAAAGCTGAACAGCATTTTAAGAAAACTTCCCAGGAAGAAATACCTTCCATTAATATTGGCATGTGTACTGAAACCTTTCAAACGATACTCGAATCTGAAATTTCAAGTTTGGATTTCAACCTGCTGGCAAAGTTTGGAGATCATGAAGAGCTTATCAAAGATCTGAACAATGGCATTCTGGATTTAGTCATAACTCCTAAGTTTGATACTAAAAACTCTCTCGCAACATATGAAGCTTTTACAAAAGAGAATATCGTAATGGTTGCTGGAAAAGATTCGGAATTAAAAGAGATAAACTCTTTGATCGACAATGAAAATTTCGGTGAGCTGGAGAAGATACTGAAGAAGCAAACCTGGTATAGCGCATCTAATGAGATGGACCACTTTAGACGTTTCTGGTATGAAAACTTTAAAAAAAGGGTAGATTTTAAGCCGAATTATATATTACCAAATATTGGTTCTATCATAAGATCTATAGAGAATAATAAAGGCTTTGCAATAGTGCCTGATTTCTTAGTAAATGATTCACTCAGGGATGCTAAGATTCAACTAGTTTGGTCTGGTAAAAAAGAAGTCAGTAATATTCTCTACTTCGCTACTCGCAGTAATCTAAAGCATAAAGAAGAAACTGCAGTTATTAAAAGTATTTTCAGAAGAAAAATGATAAAGTTGAAATAAAGTGATTACAAAAGTATTTCGAGCTATATGCATTAAATTTATTTCTAGATGCAATGTCTATAATCTCAACCTAACAAAACTTAGATAGTTCTTTGTGCTGACATTTTTAGTCAGGCTCCTCATATCTATACAATGTATACAGACTTTAATCGAGTCCATCATGAAAAGTCTAAAAACAAAAAACCGACCCTAAGGTCGGTTTTTGATCATTTTATAATACCTGATATTACATTTCAGTGTATCCAAATCTCTGTCCTGCAACAGATACTCCAACCATCGCACCAGCTTTAGGCATAGTTGCTACAGCTGTACCATCAGTGAACTTAATAGTTTTAGATTTTCCTTTTTCTAAAATTACCGCAGTGGCATTTCCAGATAATTCATAATCTCCTTCTTGAAACTTGTTAAGGTCTTCTTCATTTTCGAAGAAAATTACTTCTCGGTAAGCTTTTCCACCAACCTGCAGTCCTACATCAACTTGCTTTAGGTTAGCATATCCTACCATTGTTCCGTTTTCGTAAACAATCCCGTTACCAGAAGCACCACCGATGATGTAAGCACCTTTTCCAACATTCGGGAAAATTGCATATCCAGCGGAACTTGCAAATAACTCAGCCAAATTAGGTTCTGCTGCGGTCATCGCTGCTTTAGCTTCCGTAGCATCAGCTTTAAGATCGGTCATATCTCCATTCTTAGTGGATCCACAACTTACTATTCCTACGAATAGCATTAGTAATCCGGTCTTCTTTAAGTAAACATTTAAATTTTTCATGACTTATTTTTTTGGTGATTCAAAACTAATTGAATCATATAACAAGTCCTGTTAAGCTCACGTTATTTGGGAATATCTTAAAACCTAACCTAAATATGATGTTAAAAAAGCTCTGGAGTCATGATTTTTGAGGTACTGAGAATTATTCGTAACTATTTAATAAATAGTGTAATACAAAAAATCAGTATTGAATTGAGCTAATAATAAATGCTATTGAGTTAAGCTGTGCTCCATTTTCTGGATACTTTAGCTGCTGAATTTAGTTAAATATTAGGGGCTCGACTTGTAGGGAATCGGCCCCTTTTTTTATGCTTCGATTTCAGCTTCAAAAATTTCTTCGATTGTTTTGTCAAACAGGTGGGAAAGTTTGAAGGCTAAAGGTAAACTGGGATCAAACTTTCCTTTTTCAATAGCATTAACAGTTTGTCTGGATACATTTAGTCTTTTTGCGAGTTCAGCCTGCGTCAAATCATGCTCGGCTCTTAAAATTTTGATTCTGTTTTTCATCGATACCTGTATTGTCCAATTACTACTCCTGCGATATAGCTTAATCCAATCACAATTACCAGATGCGAAATTTCAGCATCGAAATTAATAAGGTTTGTAACATCCATTGTCGAGTAACTAATTCCCAGGATGAGCGCTATCCCCAGTGCAAGGCCCATAGCTTCAAGGTGAATCTTTCTTTGTAACTCGTCCAGACTTTTCAGGTGCTTTATGTTGGCGATGATCATTCCAACTCCAATTAGTAGATTGATGAATAGTAAAATGGTCGTGATCGTATTATTGCCAGGCCATAGATAAAGATTTCCAAAAACCACCACTGCTAGGGATGTAACCCAAAGTGTGGTCCATAATGCCAGGAGCTTTGTGCGCCCGGTTGTACAGTTTTTACTCGTTGATGTTTCCATGATGTAAAGTTTATTTGACACAAATATATAAAAAGAATCTAATTAGAATGGTTTGCTTTACAAAAAGTAAATAAAACTTTACATTTAGTTTCAATTTTTTAGTATTTCAGTCATTATAAGATTTTGCTAAACTCCTCCTGTATCCATTCTGAAACCTAAGTTTTCTATATCTTCGAATCACTCAAATCTTTCAAAATGATGACTGACACAAACCGAAATATATCTGAAGCCGACTTTGATATTACCATTCCTATAAAGATTGGCTATCCTGCTCTTAACGATTTTTTAAAGCAGAAATTGGTTGGTGAGATCATTAGCAAAGAGAATGAGGAAGGCGAAAAATCTAATTATGCCCAGATCCTGGATATAACTATGGAGAAAAGTGATAATCCAGAGTACGATCTATGTCTGCCCGTTACGGTGCAAACGCTTACCAGTTTATTTAAGAATAAGCAGGTTAAATTTTTGTTCTACGCAAGTTTGCACCTGGATCGTGAACTACAAAAAATTGAACTGGCAAATTATGAGATCGATGGGCAGAATAACAACTGGCTTGTAAATCAAGCTTTAGAAACTGTTGTGAACAAATGGTTATACGCTAAGTTGAAGGAAAAGATGAATTTTAATTTCATGCCTCAACTGGAAGAGCAGATGAATTCTTTGAACAATAAACTGGAGAATAAGATAGAAGCCAAGGAGGGCATCAATCTTATTGGTTTCCTTGAAGATCTTGAAGTTGCTCAGTTTAAGGCAGATGAAAATGACCTTTGGATCTCTATGCGCTTAAAGGCAAATGGTGTGGTTGAAGTAGATAAAATTAAACTTCCCTAAGATGAAACTGAATCACTATATCGATCATACGCTATTAAAACCTGATGCCAGTCCTCAGGCAGTTATAAAACTTTGTCAGGAAGCGATTAATTATGAGTTCTATGTGGTTTGTGTTTCCGGATGTTATGCATTATTAGCCGCAGAGCAAATTAGACAATCTAATGTAAAGCTAGCCGTTACTATAGGCTTCCCATTGGGTTCTTCAACTTCGGAAGCAAAAGTGCAAGAGGCCAAAATTGCGGTCGAACAAGGTGCGGATGAAATCGACATGGTTCTGAATATTGGTTTTCTTAAAGCTGGTTTAACTGAAGAAGTAGAAGAGGAAATAAGATCAATAAAGTCGGTAATTGGAGAAAAGATTCTCAAAGTCATTCTAGAAACCTGTTATCTAAGTGATTCGCAAATTATAGAGGCCTGTGAGATTTCAGAAAAAGCGGGAGCAGACTTTGTAAAAACTTCTACAGGTTTTGGTACAGACGGGGCAACTTTAGAGCATATTAGACTTATGAAGCAAAGTATTGGTGGTCATATAAAAATCAAAGCTTCAGGAGGAATTCGCGATAAGGAGACAGCTTTAGCATATATAAATGCTGGTGCAGATCGCATTGGAACCTCTTCCGGGATTCAGATTGTTTCAGGCTTATAGCTCTCATAGGATTTTTCTTACTTCATTTTGTTCATATCGTCTTAATAACTAGGTTCTAAAGTCTTTGTTTACAGAACTTTAATAAGTCGATTTTTACCTAAATTATTCCTGCTTAACTTATAATTTCTGTTGATTTGAGACAATCTAATTTAGTGTTCCGGTTATTCCTTGTGGTTTTTATGGGAATGATTGTGAAGGGTACGGCACAGGTTCATAAATCTCTGCAGGAAGTCAGGATGATCAATAGCTTTACAAATGCTGAAAATGTCCATATTCAGCAGGCTAAAGGGGATTATCTCTGGATCACAACGCCACTAAAAGTTATTCGATATAACTCAGCGGAAGTAGAGGATTACAACAAATTTCGGGGTATACCCGCTGAGATTGGGAAACAATATAGTGCTACATTAACAGATTCCAAAGGGCAGGTCTGGCTTACCGGAAACAAAGGTATGGCTGTTCTCGAGAGCGGAAAACAGGATTTTATATTTGTTAGTTCCATGCCCGGGAAGGTCTATGAGATGCTGGAAGACCCGGCGGGTCAGTTATGGGTGGCTGCAGAAAACGGTATTTTCAAGCTGAACGTCGATTCTAAAGCCAAAGATTTCGGACTTTCAAGATTTCTTTCTGAAAATACTCAGGCAACCACATCCACTATCTTTAACGATGAAATTATTTTTGCCGGGCCAAATGCGGTGATCGCTATTAATAGAAGATCCGGAAAATTTAGACGACTTAAAACTTCATATTACGAAAATCTGCAGTTCACAGCCCTTTTACCACTCGGCAATAAATTGTTGCTGGCTACCAACGGAAAGGGTATGTTCGAATTTGATGCGCAATTGGATAGATTTCAGAAGATCTACAGGTTGCCTTTCGATTTTACCAGAGGTCATATAACAGATTTACTCAAAACAAACGAAAAGCTCATCGCCCTTACCCGTGATAATGGGGTGTTCAAATTTGATGAGGAACTAAAGTTTATTAAAAAAGAGGAAAGCTTTCCGCAGCAATTATTTGCAGCCCAGTTAAACGATAAAAATTTACTCTGGCTAGTTGGAAACGACGGACTCTATTTGAAAAATCTATCTTCAGAATCAATATGGCAGCTACATCATGACCCTGCGAAATATTCGAGTCTGGCAGGTAATAGGTTAAGTGCCATGGCTACAGATTCTCGTGGACACGTTTGGTTTGGAACTAGTGAAGGTCTGAGCATCTGGAACCCTGATACCGATCGCTATAGTCATATCAAAAATTTAAACTATATAAAGGCAAGACAAAATCCAGATAAGATAACTTCCATTGCTGCTAATGGACAGTATGTATGGGTGGCGACCAGTGAAGATGGTGTGTATAAGATTAATATCAATACACTTCTCAGAGCTCATTATGCACCCACCGCACTTTACAAAACAGAGGTTCTGGAGGCAAATGCATTATTTATTGATTCTTCTGAAAATACATGGATTGGCGGAGAAACAGGTTATTTGACAAGGATCAGTACTTCCAATGAGATTAAAACATTTCCTTTAAAAGAAGTTCAGGCCATTGCAGAACTCGGACCCAGAAAATTGATCGTCGCAACCAGGAATCGTGTTCATTCCATTGATCCCGTTAGTGGTCGTATTAGCGATCTTGATAAGCTGACTGCCAGCGAAACCATGCATTATTATGCGATCAACCAATTGTATATCACTCAGGAAGGTATAGGTCTATTTGCAACAGAAGGCACAGGTTTGATCGCGTACAATTTCGAAACGGAGGCTTTAGAGATATTTGATGAAGAATTTGGATTACCGTCCAATAATGTGGAAGGAGTGATCGTAGAGGATGAAAATTACTGGATCTCTACAGATGAAGGTCTTGCCAGTTATGATCCGAACGAGAAGAACCTTCGAGTATTCAGTGAATTAAACGGACTTACAACTTCTGAACTAACTACAGGTTTTACTAAAATGACGAACGGTTCCCTTGTCCTGGGGACAGCGAACGGGGTTAATATTTTTAAGCCGAAAAGTATGCTTGCGCAGCAGGAACTCAAACCTGAAGTGGAATTCAGAACTCTTATGCAAGCTTCAGTTCGTAATGAAAAGCAAAGAAGGATCTCATTACTAAGTGGTTCGATCATCGACGTGAAGGAAAATACAGGTTTCCAGGTAGCCTTCCAGGGATTATCATTCTGGTCTCCAGATGAATTACTTTATAGCTGGAGAATGCAGGGAATCGAAGATGAATGGTCCAAACCTTCAAAAGTGAATTCAGCCAGCTATGCCAGTCTGCCTCCGGGAGATTACATGTTCGAAGTGAGGTCAAAATTACCAAATTCCAGTTGGTCTGAAGTTAAACAGATTCCCGTAGAAGTCGCAGCAGTTTCAGGAGGAATTGGGGTTGTATATCTATTTATGGGAATTGGAATTATAGCCGCTGTGATCATATTTGCATATGTATTCGTGCTTCGATCCAGAAATGCTGATAGGCAGGCCAGGGAAGAACTTAGAGCAAAACTGCAACAGGAGTTTCAGAAACCTGTAGAAAGCGCGGTACAATCATTAAGTAAGATCTCAGCTTCTAAAGATGCGGATAATCAAGAGGATCTACAGCGATATGCTGCAAGGTTTGATGATCTTTTCAACCAGATCCTGAATTTCAATTATGAAGAATCTGTCTATGAAATTTCCAGTATAAAATTAGATGCACATCTTCCAGAGGTTGTAAATGAGATCGAACCGGTCTACAAATTGAAAGATCTCGACTTGATCATTAATAACCATTGGGGAGATGAACCTTTTTATTACAATCTGGAAATGCTGGATAAGATCTTCTTTAGTTTGATATCGGGCAGTGCCGGGTATTCGGTTAAAAATGGAAAGATCATTCTGAATCTTATTCGCACTGGTGTTGGAGATCTGAAGGTTCAGATCACAGATACCGGAAAAGGCATTCCTGCGCAGGATATTAAGGTGCTGGAAAAGAAGCGTGGTCTGGATCAACGAATGAAGTTTAGAGATAAGAGCGGACTTCGTTATATCCTTAAGGCTATGGAACTCATTAATAAAGCTGGAGGAAGCTTTAATTTTGAAACGCAAAGTAATGAAGGTTCAACATACACTGCTGTATTAAAGAACAGGCAGGAAGATTATCGCAGGGTACCCCAACGTGCTGCCGGAATCCTTCAGTCTAAAAACACTCAGAAGGCAATTGCTAAATCCCTTCCGGAGGAAATTGAAAATCTTAGTGGCAGTAAGATATTGATCATTGACTCTCAAACTTCCTCCAGGGAACTGCTGGCCAATTCAATTGGTCATCATTGCCAGGTTTACCAGGCGGCAACGGCTGAAGAAGGCATTGAAAAAGCAAGTATGATCTTTCCAGATATCATAATTGCAGCGAGCATGCTGTCAGATATGAACACTATTCAGCTATCTAAAATGCTTAGGCGTAATCCTGCTCTCAACCATATCGATATATTCATGATCACAAATGAGGGACAGCAATTTGATACGGATCAGGTAGCTGAAATTACAGAACTTATCAGTGAACCTTTGAATATCACATTATTGATGAATAAGATCGCTTCAACCTTGAAAAGTCAGCAGAAATTTCGAGAAGGCTTTATCAAAAGTCATTTGCAAAGTGGTGACATAGTATACAGGTCTGATCGTGATAGAAAATTTATTCAGGAATCAAAACAGACTATCCTTGATAATATTGAAAAAGACAATTTCACTGTGCACGATCTTAGCGCTTCCTTAGGTATTTCGAGTAACACATTGTTCATGAAACTTAAAAGTCTGGTGAACCTTTCACCTCAGGAATTTATAGAGTTTGTCCATGCAGAATACGGAAGAGAATTGCTGAACGATGGTGATTTTAATACCATGGAGGTGTCATACAAAGCAGGGTTTTCCAGTCCAAAACGCCTTCAGGAAAGTCTGAAGAAATTCTACGGAAAGGATTATAACTCTATCTTAGAGCGGTAGTTTCCAGTATTCATTCCACAAAAAAAGCCTGTTCGTCAAGAACAGGCTTTTTATTCCACTAATAGTAATTATCCAACCAGTTGTAGTTCACTAAAATCCTTCTTTATGATCATGCTTTTATCTTCAGCATTGTATTGCAGTGTATCTAACGGCACTTCTTCATTTTCGTAGAATACTCGTCTAATTTCAAATGGAAGACCGTGTAGATTCAGTTTAAAGGTGTCATAGGAAGCTGAGAACTTTCCGCTCTTATGCTGCTGGATGATCACCTCATCTTCTTTACCTGTTAGCTTAAATGTACGAAGGCTATAAATGTTCTGGCGGTATTCATACCCATCGTGCGCATCTTCATAAAATTCAGAATTCTCTTTTCCTAGTTTGTAATATACATCAAGCGTCATTTGTTCAATCTCTACCTGATCTACATATTGCTGGATCGGGTATTTAGGAATTATTGCTCCGGCCTTGATAAATATAGGTACGATATCCAGTGGCGCGTCAACCCAAATTTCCTTACCACCATTTACCAGGTTATCGCTCCAGAAATTGTACCACTGGCCTTTTGGAATATACATTCTTCGTCCCTGTACATTTGGTTCCTGAATTGGGCACACCAGGATCTGGTTTCCGAAGATAAATTCATCAGATCTATAGTGGGTTTGCACATCTTCCTGATCAAAATAAACCAGCGGTTTTAGAATTGGCTGCCCTTCCTGGACGTAATTATAGAACGCAGTGTATAAATATGGCAATAGCTGATAACGCAATTCTACGAACTTCCTGCTAATGTCAAGTACGTCCTCTCCGAAGAACCATGGTTCCTGTTCGCCATGATCTCCCGAGGAATGAACACGGCAGAAAGGATGAAATATTCCTAGTTGTATC
This sequence comes from Christiangramia sp. LLG6405-1, assembly GCF_045055805.1. GTDB lineage: Bacteria > Bacteroidota > Bacteroidia > Flavobacteriales > Flavobacteriaceae > Christiangramia. The sequence continues at coordinate 1,267,535 of NZ_CP159330.1, forward strand.
CATCTGGTATAAAGTTCTCCTGAAGGCTGCTCGGCAAAACCACCAATATCAGATCCGGCAAAGCTCATTCCGCTCATACAAAGTCGTTGTATCTGGACATTTGCAAGCCATAAATGTTCCCAGGTAGCTACGTTGTCACCAGTCCAGGTTGAAGTATAGCGCTGTCCTCCAGAATAATTTGCCCTGGTAATAATGAACGGTCGCTTCGGGAAATTGAACTTTTTAACTCCTTCATAGGTGGCTCTCGCCATCTGCATTCCGTAGATATTATGAGCTTTTCTATGGCTACATGCATGACCATCATAATCATGTCTAACATCCAGCGGGAAAGTTTTTCCTGGAACCTCCATCACTGCCGGTTCGTTCATATCGTTCCAGACTCCTTTTACTCCAATTTCACCAATAAGTTCTCTGTACAAACCGCTCCACCATTCACGTACATCGGGATTGGTGAAATCTGGAAAGTAACATTCCCCCGGCCATACCTTACCTCGCATGTATGGTCCATCTGCACGGCGGCAGAAATAGTCTTTGTCCAAAGCTTCTTTAAAAACATCATAGCTCAGGTCTATTTTAATACCTGGATCTATGATAGCAACGGTCTTAAATCCATCTTCTTCCAGTTCACGAACCATTCGTTTAGGATCTGGAAAAAATTCCTTATTCCACGTAAAGCAACGGAAGCCTTCCATATAGTCAATATCCAGGTAGATCGCATCACATGGAAAATTTAATTCCCGGAATTTCGAGGTGATTTCCTTGACCTTGCTTTCAGGATAATAACTCCATTTACACTGGTGAAATCCCAATGCCCACATTGGTGGCAATTCCGGCTTACCGGTAAGATCTGTATACGTTGTGAGGACATCGGTCATTTGAGGACCGTAGATGAAGTAATAATTCATCTCCCCGCCATCTGCCCAGAAGCTGGTTACATTTCGACGTTCACTACAAAAATCAAAATGTGTTTTAAATGTGTTGTCGAAAAAGATTCCGTAGGAAATATTTTGTTGAAGCCCCATATAGAAAGGAACCGCTTTATAAAGTTCGTTCGTATCTTTTCCGTAAGCATATTGATCTGTATTCCAAAGGCTCAGTCTTTTACCTTTTAAATTGAAGTTGGTTGGCTTGTCTCCAAGTCCGAAATAACTTTCCTGGTCTTTAGAAGATTTGCTCATTTTGACAAAATTCCCTCCAAACTCGAAGCTTTCTTCCCAATGGAAACCAAGTTCGTCTTCCAGAATGATTTTGCCGCTGTGTTCATACATACCTACACGCAGATCGTCCTTGGCAACTTTACAAATGAACTTTTCAGTCTTTACAACAACGTGTGTGTCCTCTTCTGAAATCTCCAGGTGGTTAAACCCATGAGGATGATTTTGATCTACTGCATATGAAAAGTCGTGCTCAAAAATACCATTGGTGGTATATCGAAATCGCATCATATTGTCCCGAAGGATCGTTAGCTGTAGCCTTACGCCATTTTTCGTGATAAAATTGACGGTATCCTGATCGTGTTCGCAAGAAATCAGGCCGGTAGGGTATAAATTCCCCTTATGTTCAAGTTCTGTATTCGTAATCATTTTTCTTAGCTTCTAATTATTCCGGCGATCAACATTTGCAGCCAGAGTATGATTTTTTTGATATTATGCTAGTTTGAATACCACTGTTGCTAGTGGTGGAACTATAATTTTTGCTGAAAATTCTTTCCCATGGAAAGCTTCTTTTTCGATTTTAATAGCATTATTCATTACTCCAGATCCTCCGTATTTCGCATCATCTGAATTGTATATTTCTTTTAGTTTTCCTTTCTTCGGAAGACCAATGGTATATTCTTTCAGAACAGTGGGAGTGAAGTTACAGACAACTGCCAGTATTTCTTTTTCTGAAGTTCCCTTTCTCAAATAACTGATCACCGAATTCTGATTGTCATCAAATGAGATCCATTCGAATCCATCTTCACTGAATTGGTTTTCGTATAATGCAGGTTGTTTTTTATAAAGTATGTTGAGGTCGGTAAGTGCCTTTTTAATACCATTATGAGATTCCTGCTCCAGCAAGTGCCAGTCCAGGCTGGTATTATAGTTCCATTCTGCATATTGTCCCAGCTCAGCTCCCATAAATAAAAGTTTCGCTCCAGGATGGGTATACATATAACTATACATTAATCTCAAATTTGCAAAACGCTGCCAGTCGTCACCCGGCATTCTGCCAAGCAAAGATTTTTTTCCGTAGACAACTTCATCGTGACTTAAAGGCAATACGAAGTTCTCAGTAAATGTATAGGTCATACTGAAGGTGATATCATTTTGATGATACCTGCGATGAATTGGATCCTTCTTAAAATATTCCAGGGTATCATGCATCCAGCCCATCATCCATTTCATTCCAAAACCTAAACCTCCATGGCTTACCGGCCTGGAAACTTTAGGAAATGAGGTGGATTCTTCAGCAATTGTTTGTACTCCCTGGAAGCTGCTATATACTTCAGTATTAAGATCTTTAATAAAGCTAATGGCATCAAGGTTTTCTCTTCCGCCTTCAGCATTAGGTTCCCATTCGCCATCTTCTCTGGAATAATCCAGGTATAACATGGAAGCTACGGCATCTACGCGAAGCCCGTCAATATGATATTTATCCAGCCAGAAAACTGCGTTGCTTATCAAAAAGGAGCGCACTTCATTTCTGCCATAATTAAAAATGAGGCTTTTCCAATCCTGGTGATAGCCTCTTCGGGGATCTGGATGTTCGTATAGGTGCGAACCATCAAATTTTCCAAGACCATGTTTATCTTCAGGAAAATGTGAAGGCACCCAATCCAGAATGACTCCAATTCCCGCTTTGTGAAAAGCATCCAGCAATTGCATGAATTCCTGGGGATCGCCAAACCTGGAGGTGGGAGCAAAATATCCGGTTAATTGATAACCCCAGCTCGGGTCATATGGGAATTCCATAATAGGCATGAATTCTACATGCGTAAACTCCATTCCCTTTACATAACCAACCAATTCATCTGCCATCTCAAGGTAAGTAAGAGAACGGTTTTCGAGGGTATTCTTTCTCCAGGAGGCAAGATGAACTTCATAAACAGAATAAGGCTTATCCAATGCATTCACCTCTTCACGACGGGACATGAACTTCTTATCCTTCCATTTATAATCCAGATCCCAGACAATAGAGGCTGTATTTGGTGGGTGTTCACATCTTAAAGCGTAAGGATCAGCCTTTTCAAGAATTTCTCCATTGTTATTAGATACTATTCTGAATTTATACTTATCACCTTTTTTTACACCCGGAATAAAACCTTCCCAGATGCCACTTTCATCCCAGCGTACATTTAGAGGATGGTCATCAATATTCCAGTAATTAAAATCTCCAATTACAGAAACCGACTTTGCCGTGGGAGCCCAGACAGAAAAGTAAACCCCATCCTGTCCTTCATGTGTTATTAAATGAGCACCGAACTTTTCGTACAGTCTGTAATGTTTACCCGATCTAAAAAGTGAAATGTCAAATTCTGTAAATAATGAGTAAACCTGTACTTCCTGTTTCATGCGTCGTTTTTAATTGTATTCACGGTTAAATTTTATTTCTGAAAATTCTCTGCTGAATTAAACCCAGATTTGATTCCTGAAATTACCGATCAGGAAATAAAAATAACAAACTGATATTTAAAAATACCGGCAATCTCAAAGTTGTTTCGGTTTTTGAGCTTTAATTGAGGAGTTTATAGTGAAATCCTGTATTCGTTTATAATTTGCTGAAGATTAAGTTTTAAACGGTTAATTTATTACAGATTTCCGAATAAAATCATAACGTTAGATTAGGCATTCTGGAGGCTATCGAGTTTATTAGGCGCCACCGGAGCGGGTACGGCATTTTCAACAGGCTTAGTGGACTTTAAATAACGAAAAATAGACTCAAGATCTTTATCTGTAAGCTCGCTATAATTCTGCCATGGCATTGGAGGTAAGATCATCCTGCCACCGGAATCTCCTTTGAGTTTCCCTTCTCTTATAGCAGTTTTAAACCTTTGCATGCTCCAGTTTCTCAGTCCCGTGTCACTAGAAGTAAGATTTGAAGCATAACTAATTCCCCATGGACCTATGGCCACGGTAAGATCGCCGCTCATTTGTATCCATCCATTTTTGATCGCTTCTGAAGAAAATGTAGGAAGACTATCTCCTGCCTGGTGACCTGAAAGCGCCAGCTCTGGTATCACCTGTGGACCTCTTTCTGTCATTCGTTTTGGAGAATGGCAATCATGGCAACCTATGGTATTTACGAGGTATTCCCCATGCGAAATACTGTCCTGAAGGCTAAGGTCTTCAACTGGAACTTCGGCGTATTCCTTACTATCCTGGCAGGAAATAAGTACGATAGTTAAAGCTAAGAAGCCTGAATTTATAAACTTGAATAAGGTAGATGGGCTTTTTTTAGGAATTTCCATAATATTGTAATCAGTTGATTGTCAATACTTAAAAATAATAAATATTTTATTATTAGTAGTTCTGCCATTCATAACACTACTGAAGTTTTACTTCTATTCTGAAATATGGAGTGCTAATAGTATCTTTGCAAAATGACAACAAACAACCTCGAACAGGGATTTTTTGGAATCGGAATTCAAAATGGTAAGACGCCTGAAAATCTCGGTGTTTTATGGCGTTCAGCTCAAAATATGGGAGCGAGTTTTATTTTTACGATTGGAAACAGGTACGCAAAACAGGCTTGTGATACCCACAAAGCTGTAGGTGCAATGCCTTATTTTCATTATGAAAGTTTCGAGGAATTCTATAAACACCTCCCGAAGGGTGCAATGCTTGTAGGCGTGGAACTTGCCGAAAACGCAGTATCTCTGGAAACCTTTAAACATCCTAGACGTTGTGTCTATTTGCTTGGGGCTGAAGACCATGGTCTCTCCAATGAAGCGATCGAGAAATCACATCATCTGGTAAAGTTTAGTTCTACTTTAAGTTTGAATGTTTCTGTAGCCGGAAGTATCGTAATGTATGACCGCGGTATGAAATCTGAATTCTCTACCTAAGCTTCATTTTCTGATGCACGTTCCTTACTGAACAAATTCTTCTCCTTGATCATTTTAGCGGTAAGGCCTGGAACCATTTCTTCCCATTCCGGATTGCCCTCGCGTATCATTTCATAGACTTTTCTAGGATGGATTTCTAAAGATTCTCTGTCATACTCAGTAATATCGATCACCTTATTGTTATCTATAAAGAAGTTATAGAGCTCTCGCATTCTTGGGTGTACTTTTAAATTCGAGCTATCGATGATCTCCCCGGTATTTTCATCAAGCATCGGGTAGAGGTACACCTTAAGACTTTTAAAGAATAGTTTGCCAAAGGCTTCCAGGATTCCGCCGCTTAGGTGTCGGTAATACTTCTCATTGAAAATGTCTACGAGATTATCTGCACCCATAGCCAGACCCAGTTCTTTTTTGGTATGCTGCGCAAAATATTCCACAACTTTATAATATTCCTGAAAATTGGAGATCATTACTGTCTGTCCCGAAGCACAAAGAAGATCTGCACGATCCAGAAAATCCTTTTCGTTTATTTCACCTTCAGCTTTAAGATTGTTCAGGGTCATTTCGAAGATGGTGACCGTATTTTCAGGATCGACCTCTTCCTGTTCGAGAAACAGTTTCCGCGAGGTCATGTACATATTTAGGTTCAGATTGGTTACTGGACGAAAACTACCTCTAAGTGTAAGAATGTTCTTTTTATAAAGTGCATTTGCAGGTAAAATGTTGTTTCCGTCCTTTGAGAACATCACCGCATCTGTAATACCATCCTTGACAAGCTCCAGGCTCATGAGTCGGTTATCAACATCTTTGAAAACCGGACCGCGAAAGTTGATAGAATCGATTTCGATCTTATCTGTACTTAAGTGATCGTATAATTTTTTGATAAGAACCTTAGGATCATTACTCTGGTAAAATGCAGCATAAATAAGATTTACACCCATGATTCCCAGGCTAATTTGCTGTTGGGAAGCATTATTTTCATGAAACTGAACATGAAGTATGATCTCACTATATTCCTGCTTTGGTTCTCGCTGAAATTTTATTCCCAGCCATCCGTGACCTTTGTATTTCTTTGCCCAGTCAATAGTAGCTACCGTATTAGCATAGCTGAAAAATAATTTATCTGGATATTTTTTTCTGGAAAGCCGCTTTTCGATCAAAGTTGCTTCATAATCGATCATGCCTTTTAATCGTGCCTCGGTAACATACCGGTTCTGAGGATCGAGTCCGTAGATCGCATCACTAAAATCCTTATCGTAGGCACTAAGCGTTTTTGCGATCGTACCTTTTGGGTTTCTTGCTCTAAAAAAATGACGAACAGTTTCCTGTCCCGCTCCAATTTCAGCGAAAGTTCCATAGATGTTTTCGTTGAGGTTCAGGCGTGTGCACTTATTCTCTACGGAAAGTATGTTTTGGAATTCATCCTCGCTTAATTCGGCCATTTGCAGATTGTTTTGGTTGGTAGCTGAAAGTTAGGAATATTAAAACAACCGACTGCCCGTTTTAAGTAATGTTTAAAAGAATTTAACTCGATAAAGCTTCAGTAGAACGCCTAATTTTTACAGTTGAAAATTGCATTGAAATTTAAGTAACTTGAACTTCAAATAATTTTTCCATGAAGAAACTTCTAATTATCCTGATTGTATTTTTGGGTTACAACTGCAGTGCTCAGACTAATAACTTCAGTTTTAACAAGGATCATGACGCATTGCTTGTAAAAGATCTCTCTCGCTCGGCAAAATTTTATTCCGAAGTATTAGGACTGGAAGAAATAGATAATGGAGGATTGGCTGCCAGTATCAGGTGGTTTCAGCTTAAAGATTCCGTACAGATTCATTTGATCGAGAGCGAGGAAACTCCTGCTACCCACAAAGGTGTACACATGAGCTTAAATACTTCGGAATTGGATAAGTTCATGAAGTTTCTACACGAGCAGAATATTCCGTTTGAAAACTGGCCGGGCATAAGTAATACAGCAAATACCCGCCCGGATGGAGTTAAGCAGATCTACCTGCAGGATCCAGACGGTTACTGGATCGAGATCAACGACAATCAGCTTTAAGATTCATCTGCCGCCACTTTGTAATCAGGATCTTCCAGAATGTTAACTTCTATGATAGCATCTGCATTTTTCAGTAATCTGATGCAGTCATCGCTTAAATGTCTAAGATGAACTTTTTTGCCCACCTTGCTATATTTCTGAGTCACGGCATTCAAGGCTTCAATCGCCGACATATCCGAAACGCGACTGTCTTTAAAGTCGATAATGATCTCTTCCGGATCGTTCAGAGCATCAAATTTTTCAGCAAAATTAGTGGTAGAAGCAAAGAATAAAGGTCCGTAGATCTCGTAATGCTTTACCCCATTTTCATCGATAAATTTTCTAGCTCTAATTCTTTTCGCACTTTCCCAGGCAAAGAACAGTGCAGAAAGGATCACACCTACCAGAACTGCCAGGGCAAGGTTATGCAGGAATACGGTAATTAACGCCACGATAACTACCAGGAAAATATCCTTTTTAGGTACCTTGTTGAAGATCTTTAAACTAACCCATTCAAAAGTTCCTATGGCCACCATGATCATTACACCAACCAGTGCTGCCATTGGTAGTTTTTCGATTATAGGTGCACCGAATAATATGATCGCAAGAATTGTAAAAGCCGCAATGATACCAGATAATCGGGCTCTCGATCCAGCAGAAAGGTTTACAAGAGTTTGAGCGATCATTGGGCAACCACCCATTCCAAAGAAAAATCCGTTTAAGATATTTGAACCACCCTGCGCGATACATTCCCTGTTACCGTTTCCTTTAGTTTCAGTGATCTCATCTACCAGGTTTAGGGTTAACAAACCTTCAGTTAGACCAACTGCTGCCATGATCATAGAATAAGGAGCGATCAATTCTATGGTTTCCCAGGTTAGTGGAATTTGAGGAATATGGAATGGAGGAAAACCGCCACTTACAGAGGCAATATCTTTTACTGTTTTAGTGTCTATTCCGAAGAAATATACCAGCAGAAACACTACAATAATTGCGACTAAAGAAGAAGGAACAGCTTTAGTGACTTTAGGTAAAAGCACCACGATGGCGATCGTCAAAGCGACCAGGCCACCCATAATATAAAGTGCAGTTCCAGAAAGCCATTCTATATCCCCGTTCACAACGGTTTTAAACTGATCCAGCTGAGACATGAAGATCACGATAGCCAGACCATTCACAAACCCGAACATTACTGGATGAGGTACCAGTCTTATGAATTTACCAAGCTTGAATACACCAATAATTATCTGGAAAACTCCTGCTAATGCTACTGCTGCAAGAACATATTCTAGACCGTCTGACTTCATTAAGGCGATCAATACAATTACTGTTGCACCGGCACCTCCAGAGATCATTCCCGGTCTACCACCAAATATTGCGGTAACCAAACCAGCGATGAAAGAAGCGTAAAGACCCATTAGTGGAGGAAAACCAGCCAGAATAGCGAAAGAAAGTGACTCGGGAATCATGGTCATAGCAACCGTTAATCCTGCAAGCACTTCAGTTTTGTAATTAACCTGTTGTTTGAAGTCGAATAAGTTCAGAACTTTTTTCATAATGAGGCTTTTTCAGCTTAATTTTAAGAAGCGGCAAAAATAGTCATTAAAAACAGAAGCGCAACCCAATCATATTTTTGATTGAAAATTTTACTAAATTTTGATTATCAAATGATTATATTCATAATATCATACTAGAAAGGTGAGCTAAATAGCAAATTCCAGTGGGCTGAACGCCGAATGTTAGAAAATGAACAAACATTAGGTAACAGTTTACAAATGAAATACCTTTGCAAAAATTTTCATTATGGCACATAAGGCCGGTTTCGTAAATATTATAGGTAACCCAAATGTTGGGAAATCCACTTTAATGAATGCTTTCGTAGGTGAAAGACTTTCAATAATCACTTCAAAAGCACAAACAACCCGTCATAGGATTCTAGGTATTGTGAATGGAGAAGATTTCCAGATGATCTTGAGTGATACACCCGGGATCATTAAACCTGCTTACGAGCTACAGGCTTCCATGATGGATTTTGTGAAATCTGCTTTTGAAGATGCAGATGTTCTGATCTATATTGTTGAAATTGGAGAAGAAGGATTAAAGGATGAAGCATTCTTTAAAAAGATCGAAAACTCTGAAGTACCGGTTTTATTATTACTGAATAAGATCGATAAATCAAACCAGGATCAACTTGAAGAACAGGTGAAGTACTGGAGTGAAAAAGTGCCAACGGCCGAAATTCACCCAATTTCAGCATTGGAAGGTTTTAATGTGGCAGAGGTATTTAATAGGATCATCGAATTATTACCAGAATCTCCGGCATTTTATCCTAAAGATACGCTTACCGATAAGCCTGAACGATTTTTCGTGAACGAGATCATTCGTGAAAAGATCCTTATGCATTACAAGAAGGAAATTCCTTATAGTGTAGAGATCGAAACTGGGGAATTCTTTGAAGAGGAGAAGATCATCAGGATGCGTAGTGTGATCATGGTAGAACGAGATACCCAGAAGGGGATCATTATTGGTCATAAAGGTGCCGCGTTAAAAAGAGTAGGAGTAGAGGCTAGAAAAGACCTGGAGAAATTCTTCGGAAAACAGGTGCATCTAGAACTTTATGTAAAAGTGAATAAGAACTGGAGAAGTGATGCCAGGCAGCTGAAGAGATTTGGCTATACAGATAAGAAGTAACTACATTTCAAGAATACAGGAAGTTGAGCTAATTAGCTTAAAATCATTAATTTTGCTTCCTGAAATCAATATCATATTATGGGCAATATTGTCGCCATTGTAGGGAGACCAAACGTTGGTAAATCTACTTTTTTTAACAGGCTTATACAGCGTAGAGAAGCCATCATCGATTCTGTTAGTGGTGTGACCAGGGACAGACATTATGGAAAATCTGACTGGAACGGTCATAAATTCTCCCTTATAGATACCGGTGGGTATGTGAAAGGTAGCGACGATGTTTTTGAAGCTGAAATCGATAAGCAAGTAGAACTTGCTATCGAAGAAGCAGATGCGATCATTTTTATCGTAGATGTGGAAACAGGAGTGACATCTATGGATGAAGAAGTAGCCAACCTACTTCGTAGAGTGGACAAGCCCGTTTTACTTGCAGTGAATAAAGTGGATAATAACAAACGTCTTGCAAACGCGGTAGAATTTTACTCGCTTGGTCTGGGTGATTATTTTCCAATTGCCAGTACAAACGGTAGTGGAACCGGAGATCTTCTGGATGCACTTGTAGAAGCTCTACCAGTAATTGAAGAAGAGGAAGATACAGAATTACCAAGATTTGCGGTCGTGGGCCGTCCAAATGCAGGGAAATCATCATTTATTAATTCCCTGATAGGGGAAGATCGTTATATCGTAACCGATATTGCCGGGACTACCCGTGACTCTATCGATACCAGGTATAACAGGTTTGGTTTTGAATTTAACCTTGTTGATACTGCAGGAATTCGTAGAAAATCAAAGGTCAAGGAAAATCTGGAATTCTATTCGGTAATGCGTTCTGTGCGTGCGATCGAGAACTGTGATGTTTGTCTTTTGGTGCTGGATGCAACCCGTGGGTTTGATGGTCAGGTTCAGAATATCTTCTGGCTGGCCCAGAGAAACTCTAAGGGAATTGTAATTCTGGTAAATAAGTGGGATCTTCTGGATAAGGAGACCAATACGCTTAAGGATTATGAAGCCATGATTCGTCGTGAGATTGAGCCATTTACAGATGTGCCGATCGTATTTATTTCTGTTTTGACCAAACAGCGAGTTTTCAAAGCAATTGAAACTGCTGTAAAAGTTTTTGAAAACAGAAGTAAAAAGATCAAGACCCGTTTACTTAATGATATCATGCTGGCGATCATTGAAAAGAATCCGCCACCAGCATATAAAGGGAAATACGTAAAGATCAAGTTCTGTACACAATTACCAACACCACATCCACAGTTTGCATTTTTCTGTAACCTGCCACAGTATGTGCGTGATCCATATAAACGTTTCTTAGAGAATAAGTTACGTCAGGAATTTGATTTTCAAGGGGTGCCTATCAGCATATTTTTTAGAAAAAAGTAAAAGAAAACTTAAACTTTTAACGTTGTAGGTAGTCTAAATCTCAAACCAATGTTCAGTAATGAGCATTGGTTTAAATTTTTATACTATCTATATGCGAAATTATTTCAGCTTGCTGCTGCTTTTAGTGAGTGCGCTAAGCTTTGCCCAGGAATTCGAAGTATCCGGAAAGATCGTTGATACAGAATCCAATCCTCTTGAATCTGCCACTGTTTATGTTGAAAAGATTGCTGATAGCAGTCTGGTCACCTACACGATTTCTGAAAAGGACGGGAGTTTCCTTCTGAAAGGAAATACCGAAAGTAAGGCTGTAAATCTTTACGTAAGCTACGCTGGTTTTAAACCTTACCGTAAGCAAATAGAAATTACAAAAACGCAGGATGTAGGCGCTATTTCTCTGGATATTCTGGATAATGCGCTGGACGAGGTTACTTTAACCGCTACAAGAGCACCTATTTCTGTTAAACAGGATACGCTGGAGTTCAATGCGAATTCTTTCAATACCAGGCAGGACGCCAATCTGGAAGAGCTCATGAAAAAGCTACCGGGAGTAGAAGTGGATAGCGATGGTAATATTACCGTGAACGGAAAGCCTGTTTCGAGAATCCTGGTAAACGGTAAGGAATTCTTCGGAAATGATCCTAAGATCGCTACGAAAAACCTTCCGAAGGAAATCATAGATAAGATCCAGGTAGTCGATACCAAAACAAGAAGTGAAGAATTTACCGGAAAGGCGGGAGATTCAGAAAATAAGACCATCAATATTGAACTGAAGGAGGACAAGAACAAAGGCTGGTTTTCACGGGCAACTGCCGGTGGTGGTACAGATGACCGATATGAGCTTAGTGGTATCGCCAATTATTTTAAAGATGACCTCAGGGTTAGTGTTCTTGCAAGTTCCAATAATATCAATAGTTCGGGATTTAGTTTTGATGAGGTTTTCGATATGATGGGTGGAAATGCCAGAAGTGTGCGGTTTAATAGTAATGGAAGTTTCAGTATTAATGGAACCGGTTTTGGTTCTAGTAATGGAATCACTAAATCTGAAACGGGCGGATTCAATTTTGTAAATGAATGGGCTAATGGGATGGAACTCACTACCGATTACTTCTATGGAGGATCAGATACAGAGACAAGAACCAGGATCGAACGGGAGAATATTCTGCCAGACTCGAGGTATTTTACTAATTCCACCAGCTCCAGTAATTTACTAAATGATAGTCATAGAGCGACACTTCGATACGAAGTAGAATTTGATACTCTTACCAGGCTTTCAATTGCTCCAAGATTCAATGCCAACATTGGTACTTCCTATCGCGATAGATTTGAAGAAAATCTTGATGAGGACATGCAACTTCAGAATACCACGCTTATAGATGAAACTGAAGATCTTACAAGTCTGGATTTTAGTAACGACATCAATTTTATTAAACGTTTTGGAAGCAGGGGTTCTTATCTTCAGTTGGATCTGGACCATGCGCACAGCAAACAGGAGAATGAGAACATTTACTTTTCTGAAAGTACATTCGTAAATAATCCTGAAAGTGATATCGTTCAGGATCAATTTATAGATCAGGAAGAAAATTCCAATTCTTTTAGTGTTGGAGCTTCGAAAAGAAGTGTGCTGGCAGATAAATTCTTTCTGGACATAAATTATGAGTTCGATACTCAAAAAAGCAGCAATACCAGAAGTGTTTTTGATGCCGTTGATGGTGAGTATACCAATTTCAATGAGCTGTTGAGTAATGATTTTGAATTCCGTAGTTTCAAACATACTCCAAACGCCGGTCTTAATTATGAAGGTGAGAAATGGCGCATTAGTTCTGAGGTTGGATTACTTAGTACAACTTTAAAAACCGAGAACTTTATGGAAGATATTCGCTTCGACAATACTTTTAATAATGTGTATGTGGATGCCGATCTTCGTTATTCTCCGGAAAGATCTAAAAGTATAAGTCTTGGTTATAGTACGAATGCCGATGTACCTTCAGTGAGACAATTACAGCCTGTGGTGGATAGAACAAATCCTACAAATATCATCATTGGTAATCCTGTGTTGGAACCAACCTTTAATCAGCGAGTGAACTTAAATTATAGAAACTTCGATTTTGCTTCACGAAGCGGAATCTTTGCATATGCCTATTTCAATTTTACAGATAACCAGGTGGCCGCAACCAGCAGCGTGGATAATTTTGTTAGAACTACAACCTATACCAATGTAGATGGAGTTATCAACGGAAATCTTGGAGCTTCTTACAGTAAAAGCTATAAGAAGGACGCTACAGAGTTTAGATATCGTATTGGAGCAAATGGAGGTTATAACAGGAATGTAGGCTTTATTAACGCTATACAGTATGAATCTGATCAATTTACGGTAACTCCTACTTTGAGGCTTACCTACGCTATCGATGAAGTTCTGGAGATCGAACCAGGTTACTCGGTAACCTTCAATGATATTCAGTATGATATTAATAGTGGAAGAGATCAGAATTATGTAAACCATAGTCTATCTCTTGAAACTACAACCTACTGGCCAAAGAACGTGGTTTTTGGAAATGATATTTCCTATAATAAATTTGGAAATGTTGCTCCGGGATTTGACAGTACGAGTCTATTGTGGAATATGAGTCTTGGATACCAGTTCCTTAAAGACAATGCAACTGTCAAAGTGAAAGTCTATGATCTATTGGATCAAAATGTGGATACAAGAAGACTGGTAGGAGACGATTATATTCAGGATGTGAATAACCTGGTGTTACAACGATATGCAATGCTAAGCTTTACTTATAAAATAAGTAGTTTTGGAGGTGGTAAGGCGCCATCCAGGAGAGGACGCAGAATGATACGTATGTAAATGGTAAAATATGGTAGGTTTTTTGGTACAGATTTCCAGAAAGCTTGTAGGAATAATCCGTTTAACGATTATACAATGACATAGCCGAAAAAATTATGATGAAACAACTTAAGTTGCTATATTATAGTAAGTTAAGTATAAATCATAAAATTACAGGCGTATGGAAATCTTTACTGAATTTATGGACAACTACAAGATGAGTATTCATGGCCTGAACATTATCGGAAAGATACTGGTCATGCTAACCCTGCTGTTTATTTTCGCCGCCATTGTAGGTGCGGTAGTAAACCTTGTAATTCACACTGTTTGATAATACTGTTTTCTGCGGAATCAGGTTATTATGCGAAAAGCCGGAATGCTAATTCCGGCTTTTTGTATTTTACATAGTTCAATTATATGCATAAAAAAACCCGATTCAGATGAATCGGGTTTTTAAAGGTGGTGCCTCCAGGAATCGAACCAGGGACACAAGGATTTTCAGTCCTTTGCTCTACCAACTGAGCTAAGGCACCAGTTGCTTTGTTAAGCGGTGGCAAATATAATTTCATTTTTAGGAACTGGCAAAGGAAATTTTAAAAAAATGCTTTTGTATTTTTGAAGTTGAACAAAATCAAGCATGAATTTAGTACTCGATGCAGGGAATACTTCAGTAAAAGCTGCTGTTTATCAAAACGATACACTTCAGAAAAAACTCGTATTTCCTAAAGAAATTTTCTTACAGGAATTAGAAAAAATTTTCAACGACTATCCGAAAATCACTCATTCGATACTTTCCGAAGTGACAAAAATTGACGAAAAGGTCATTTTTGAACTGGAAAAAGCTACAGACTTTCTTCAATTAAGACCGGATACATATATACCTTTTCAGAATGAGTATCATACTCCACATACACTGGGGCTGGATAGAATTGCATTGGTGGCTGCTGCCGTAGATCAATTTCCAAAGAGAAATGTGCTTATCATCGATGCTGGTACCTGTATTACATTTGATCTCAAAACGGCTAAGGAAATATACCTTGGTGGAGCAATTTCTCCAGGATTACAGATGAGATTTAAAAGTCTGCACAAGTTTACAGCAAATTTACCGTTAGTATCTGCGAAGCCGGATGTTGATCTTATAGGCAAAACGACCGAGAGCAGCATACAATCCGGAATTATTAACGGACTCAAAATGGAATTAAAAGGGGTTGTAGAAACCTATGCTTCTGAATTTGAAGATTTAACAGTAATATTTACAGGAGGGGACAGTCAACTTTTGTCTATACCAACTAAAAATAGCATATTTGCCAACTCAAATTTTTTGTTAGAAGGACTTAATTTCATTCTAGAATTTAACAAGACTCAATGATTAAACGATTTATAGTAATCGTAGCTTTATTTACAGGATTTATAGCTGAAGCTCAGGAAAATGTTTCTTCGCCTTATTCATATTACGGTATTGGTTTAACCAATTTCCAGGGAACTGTGGAAAACAGGTCTATGGGAGGTTTAAGCGTATTTATGGATAGTATCCACGTGAATTTGCAGAACCCTGCAAGTTATGGTCGATTAAAGCTTACAGATTTCACTATTGGTGCAAGTCACGACAGAGTGAAACTTGAAACTGATGGAGCCTCAGATAACTCAAAGATCTCATCTCTGGATTATTTAGCACTGGCTTTTCCAATAAGCGATAAGATCGGGATTGGTCTTGGAGTGATGCCGTATACTTCTGTAGGATACAGGATTCTGGATGTAGAAGATGATGCCTCAAGTTTACTTACAGGTAGAGGTGGTATGAACAGAGTTTTCCTTTCTGCCGGATATGCCGTGAATGAGCACTTAAGTCTGGGTGTTGATGCTGACTATAACTTCGGAAATTTCCAGAATACGCAAAGTATCAATACTGAAGGATTACAATACGGGACTAGTGATGTGAACAGATCAGACATCAAAGGTTTTACGTTTAACTTTGGAGCCAATTACCAGCGCCCAATTTCAGAAAAGTTGAATCTTCATGTTTCTACTACATACGCACCTGAAATGGATCTTGATTCTGAAAATTTCAGAACAATTTCTACTATAGATTTTGCGAGTGGTACGGGTAGAACGATAGATCAGCGAGAACTTGACCTTAGTGAAACCCAATTTACATTTCCTTCCAAATACAGTCTAGGAGCTGGAATTGGTCAAACGAACAAATGGTTTGTTGGAGCTGAGTATTCCAATGTAGGATCAAGTTCTTATCAGGATAGCTTTAGCTTCAGAAATGATGGTGGAGAGTATGAAGATGCGTCTCAATTTAGTCTGGGAGGTTTTTATGTGCCAGATTATAATTCCTTTACAAGTTACCTGGAGAGAGTGGTTTACCGTGCTGGATTCAGGTATGATGAGACCGGTCTAATTGTCAATGGTGAATCTATAAATGAGTTTGGCATGTCTTTTGGATTAGGATTACCGATTGGACAATTGTTCTCCAATGCAAACTTCGGAATCGAGCTTGGACAAAGAGGTACAAGAGATGCCGGACTAGTTCAGGAGAAGTTTTTAAGACTGTCTGTAGGACTTTCTTTAAACGACAAATGGTTCACGAAAAGAAAATTTGATTAACCACAATAAACTACAACGATGAAAAAGAATTTCTTAGCACTTTTGACAGTTGCCATGGTAGGAACTGGAGCTGTTAGTGCACAGGATTGTACAACTACCGCAGCTTTAGCTTATGATGCTGCTAAAGCTAAAAATTACGAAGCAGCTTATCCAAAACTTATGGAAGTTATGGAAGACTGTCCAAAATATAGTCTTGCAACTTACCAGTATCTGGAAAGAGCTATCGAATCAAAGATTGATAAAGCTGAAGAAGGAGATAAAGGCGAGTTAGTAAAGGAATTGATCAAAGTATGGGAAACCAGACTTGAATTATATCCAGAGAAAACGAAAGCTGGAAAAGTTTATTCAGATATCGCTCAGTTAAAGTATGATAACAAACTAGGCGATAAAGAAGAACTTTACATGGCTTACGATAAAGCCTGGGAAGAAGATGTAGAGAACTTTACCAGTCCTAAAGCTTTATATGCATATTTTGACCTTGTAGTAGATATGCAGGATGCAGGAGATAGAAACCTTCAGAATGTTTTCGATCAGTATGATAAAGTATACGCTAAGATCGAGAAAGAAGAGAACGATGCTGCTGAGGCATTGGCTCCGCTTCTTAAGAAACAGGAAGATGGCGAGGAGCTTACTACTAAGGAAGAAAAGAAGATCAAGAATGCAGAGATCAACCTGAAGAACTACAGTATGGTTAGAAATGCATTGAATGGTAAATTAGGTGCAAGAGCAGATTGTAGCAACCTTATTCCACTATACAAGAAAGATTTCGAAGAAAAGCAAGGTGATGTAAAATGGTTGCAAAATGCGAATGCTAGACTTTCTGCTAAAGATTGTACTGAAGATCCATTGTTCATCCAGGTTTCTGAAGCATTACATAAGTTAGAGCCTTCTGCAAAGTCTGCTTACTCTTTAGGTCAGTTAGCTGAATCTGAAGGTAACGCCTCTAAAGCTTTACAGTATTACAACCAGGCAGCAGAACTTGAAACTAATAAGTCTGATCAAGCGAAAATCTACTACAGAATTGCTGGTAACTATAAAGATAAAGGTCAGTATGGGCAGGCTAGAAACTTCTATAACAAAGCAGTAGCTGCAAAACCATCTTTAGGTAGTGCTTACTTACAGATCGCAAATATGTATGCGAAAAGTGCAAACAGTTGTGGTACAGATACGTTCACCAAAAGAGCCGTATACTGGTTAGCTGCAGACTATGCTTCGAGAGCAGCGAGAGTTGATCCATCGATCGCATCTAACGCAAATCAGGCAGCAGCTTCTTATAAAGGTCTTGCTCCACAGAAGTCTGATATCTTCCAGTCTAAATATAAGCCTGGACAATCAATCTCTTTTGGATGTTGGATTGGTGCATCGGTAAAAGTGCCGAATCTATAAGATGAAGCTAACATATAGCAATATAATTTCAGGCATTGTCACGCTCTTAGGCGTGACAATGCTTTTTTCATGTGAAGGTAATCTTCGCGAGGTACGTGCGTTTAGCATGGAAGAAGATGCACCGCAGGCAACAGCCGAGGGTATCAACTTAAAGTTTACAGATTCTGGTAGACTTGTTGCAACCTTAAAAAGTCCGCGCATGCTTGATTTCACGAATAAAAGCTTTCCTTACCGAGAATTTCCTGATGGAGTGGAAGTAGAGTTCTTTGATGAGAAGGACGAAAAAAATACCGTGGTGGCAGATTACGGAATCGTTTATGAGGATACGAAACTTATCGATCTTCAGGGAAATGTCGTTATAATCACTGCCGATAGTACTAAGCTGGAAGCTAGTCAGCTGTTCTGGGATCAGGACAGAAGCTGGGTGTTTACAGATAAACCAAACAAGATTAGATTCCCTGATGGATCATATACTGAAGATCTCGGTTTTGATTCTAATCAGGATTTCAGTAATTTTCGTTCTAGAACCAATACGGGAATTCAAATCGTAGAAGAAGAAAAAGAAGATGAGTAAGTTTTTCAAATATTTTGAATATGCATATCTGCTGTTCGCTGCATTCTTTCTTTTTGAAGCAGTGCGCATCTGGAATGATCAGCGTCAAAGGGCTTATGTATTCCTGTTCTTTGTGGCAATTGCAATATTCATGTTCTTCTTCAAACGGCGATTTAGGCGTCGCTACGAAGAGCGTAATAAGTAGCCTGAATGGAGGTTGAAATACTAATCATAGTTTGCTCTTTAATTCTTTCTGCGTTTTTCTCAGGAATGGAAATCGCTTATGTTTCCTCTAACAAGATCTTTATAGAGATAGAAAAGCGTCAGAATGATTTTCTGGCGACCGTTTTAAAACGTCTTACCAAGAAACCTTCTAAATTCATAGCAACCATGCTTGTTGGAAACAATATAGCCTTGGTGGTTTATGGTTTCTTTATGGGGGATCTTTTGATGTATTGGCTCAGCGGTCTCGATCCGCAAAACAGTATCATCAATTATATCGTAGTAGATCTCAGTCTGCTTACTCAAACTGTAATTTCGACCCTTGTAATTTTGCTGACTGCGGAATTTCTTCCGAAGGTATTTTTCCAGATCTACGCGAACAGCATGTTGAAATTATTTGCAGTACCTGCTTATATCTTCTATCTGTTATTCAGTTTTGTGTCCTCTTTTGTCATCTGGATCTCAGATATTATTCTGAAGAGATTTTTCAAAACCGATGGAGATGAAGTTCAATTAGCCTTCAGTAAAGTAGAGTTGGGCAACTTCATTAGCGAGCAAATGGAAACAGTTGAAGAGCATGAAGATGTAGATAGTGAAATACAGATCTTCCAGAATGCCCTTTCATTTTCAGATATTAAAGCCAGGGAAGTGATGATCCCAAGAACCGAGATCATAGCCGTGGACCAAAACCAGGCGCCGAGTGATCTTGTGCAAACCTTTACTGAAACCGGACTTTCGAAATTATTGGTTTATAATGATACCATAGATGATATTATTGGATATGTGCATTCGTTCGAATTATTCAAACGACCTCGTTCTATAAAATCCATATTACTTCCGGTGATCTTTGTGCCCGAAACCATGTGGATCAAAGATGTTCTGAATATTCTTATCAAAAAGAGAAAGAGTATCGCTGTGGTTATCGATGAATATGGTGGTACCAGTGGGATGATGACAGTGGAGGATATCGTAGAAGAGCTTTTCGGGGAGATTGAAGATGAGCATGATTCAGCAGTCCTGATTGAGGAGAAACTGGGTGACGATCATTACAAATTTTCAGCGAGGCTGGAAGTGGATTATTTAAATGAGAATTACAGAACCGAAATTCCAGAAGGTGAAAATTACGAGACCTTAAGCGGATTTATAGTAAATCATACCGAAGAAATTCCGCAGCAGGGAGAGGTTCTTAAGATCGAGGATTTCGAGATCAAAATCCTGGAAACTTCCAACACCAAAATCGAATTGGTTGAGCTGAAAATCAATCCGGAAGACTAAATATCGAAAGTTAAGAATTTGCTAATTTTAAATTTTATTATTAGCCTAAAAACCTTATTTTCGCCCCCTATATTTTGACAAATTTTATATTCAAATGGCAGTATTAAACAAAATCAGACAGCGGTCTGTTTTCTTGATTATTATCATTGCATTGGCTCTTTTCTCTTTTGTATTGGCCGATGTAATTAGAAATGGAGGCTTTAGTGGCCAGGATTCTCAAAATGTTATCGCTACCGTGAATGGTAATGAAGTGGATAGAGAGGAATTCGCCCGTGAAGTTGAGGCTTTCGAAAGAAATATGGGTAATAATATTAGTACTACTCAGGCTGTAAACCGTATCTGGGACCAGAAATTAAGACAGGTAATTCTTGAAGAAGAAGTTGAAAAGCTTGGACTAAGAGCTGGAGAAGATCAGGTTACTGAACTTGTGCGTACTCAAATGGCTGGAAATCCAAATTTCTCTAACGAAGCCGGAATGTTTGATGAAAACAGGTTGAGAGAATACGTTGCTAATTTGAAAGAAACTTCTCCGGAAGCTTATGCTCAATGGCAGCAGTTTACTTCCAATCTTGCACAAACTGCCAAGATGAATGCTTACTATAACATGGTAAGTGCTGGGGTTGGAGCTACTTTATTGGAAGGTGAGCAGGCTTATAAGATGCAGAACGATAATATCAATATGAAATTCGTTCAGATTCCATATTCTTCAATTCCAGATAGTGAAGTTGAAGTTTTGAAATCTGATATCAAGTCTTATATCGAGAATCATGCTTCTAAGTTCGAATCTGATGCTTCCAGAAGCATGCAGTATGTGATCTTTGAAGAAGCTGCTTCTAAAGGTGATGAATCTGAAGCTAAAGAAGCACTATCTAAACTAAGAAGTCAGAGAGTCGAATATAATGCTGCAGTTGGTGCTAATGATACACTTCCTGGTTTTGACAGTACAGATAACTATGCAGATTTTATAGCTAACAATTCAGATCTTCCTTACCAGAACATCTTTAGATTCAGAAATGACCTAAAAGGTGAAAATGCTGAGCAGATCTTTAATCTTAACGAAGGAGAATCTTTTGGTCCTTATAAAGAAAATGGATTCTGGAAACTTAGTAAAGTTGTTGAGACTAAGAATATTCCAGATTCAGTAAAAGCAAGTCATATTCTTATTAGCTACACAGGATCTCAATTAGGAGCTGCTGGTAATAGAAGTAAAGCTGAAGCTGAAGCTTTAGCTGATAGTCTTGCAGGAGTTGTAAGATCAGATTCAGAAAAATTCGCAGCCCTTGCTTCTGAATTTTCTGCTGATACTTCAAATAAAGAACAGGCTGGAGATCTTGGGTACTTTGTTCCTGGAATGATGATCCCAGCATTTGAAAACTATGTATTTGATAATAAAACCGGAGATGTAGGCGTTGTAGAAACACCTCTAGGATATCATGTTATCTCTATAGATGATCAAACTGAAGCTGCTAAAGCAGTTAAAGTTGCCACGATCGCAAGAGAGATCCAGGCTTCAGAAAAAACAATGAATGAACAGTTCAACGAGGTAACTAAGTTTGAGATCGCTTCTGCTGAAGGTGACTTTAGCAAAGTGGCAAAAGAAAGTAACTACGAAGTGCGTACGGTAAAAGATGTAAAAGCACTTGACGAGAATATTCCTGGTGCTGGTGCTCAAAGAAGAGTGATCCAGTGGGCATTTGAAGATGATGCTAAAGTTGGTGATGTAAGAAGATTTGACACGAACAACGGCTACGTAGTAGCGCAACTAACAGCTAAACAGGATAAAGGCTTAATGAGCGTTGAAGAAGCTTCGGCTGAAGTTACTCCAATTTTGGTTAAGCAAAAGAAGGCGGAACTTATTAAGGAGAGACTTAAAGGAAATTCGCTACAGGAAATTGCCGGAAATCAGGGTGTAAGTGTTCAAACTGCAGATGCGGTGAACCTTAACAATCCTACTTTGGCAGGAGCAGGTGAAGAGCCGGAAGTGGTTGGAACTGTTTTCTCTCTTGAAAAAGGAGAGATGAGCGAACCTATCGCTGGAGAAAAAGGTGTTTATATTGCTGAACTTGTAAGTAAGTTCGAAGCTCCAAAAATGGAATCTTATAAAGCTTTTGCTAATCAGGAAAGTGCTTCCCGAAGAGCTCAGGCAACTACAAGAGTATTTGAAGCTTTGAAGAAAAAAGCAGATATTCAGGATAACAGAGCTAAGTTCTACTAAGACCTAGCAATTGTACTTATAAAAAAATCCTCATCAAACGATGAGGATTTTTTTATTTGATCATTTCAGAATAGCTTAGAATATCATGATAGCCCTTATTTCTGAAGTAATTCTTTGATTCTTCATTTCCGGTGGCAAGTACGAAATCACCTCCCCAACCGCCAAGACTTTTTATGAGCCCGTCATAATCTGCAAATAATTGGTCCTGGATTCTGGGACTGTTGATAGCCTTTGAGATAAGGATTTCGTGAGCTTTCAGAAGCATTTTAAACTCCATTAAATGCTCACAATGCAATAATTGTTCGGTAATACCAGAGATCTTCTCAATAAGCTCGGATCTGTTCGACTGGCTTTGTTTGCGATAATGTGCTATGGCCTCGCGACTGTTCTGCTTGCGATTGAGGTAAACGAAGAATAGTTCCTCCTTAAATGGAGGATCAAAATCTACTGTAAAAACTGAAGCTTCTTCGTTTTTACGTTGAAAGCTTATGGGGTGGTCGTGACTTGCTGCAGCAATATCGTAACCACTGCCGCCAAAAGTTTCTGCCAGAAGTTTATAGGCGTCGACTTCAAGCCAGTTCGCGATATTATTAATAAGCGTGGAGGAAGTTCCAAGTCCCCATTTTCTATTGAAGTCC
Organism: Christiangramia sp. LLG6405-1; assembly: GCF_045055805.1. Lineage (GTDB taxonomy): Bacteria > Bacteroidota > Bacteroidia > Flavobacteriales > Flavobacteriaceae > Christiangramia. The sequence goes on from NZ_CP159330.1 coordinate 1,290,426, forward strand.
TGATAGGTCCTTATAGTATATCCAGACTTAAATTGCTCTGGTCTTAAAGAATAACAGTGTTTCAGGATCTGCTGTAAACGCTTAGCGATCTCTTGTTGCTCCGGGCTTTCCAGAGTGGATGCCTCGGTAAGGAACTGGCCTTTATTTATCTGAAAATCGGCTTTGAACCAGGTCTTATTATTTTCATCAAAACTTTCCCAGGAAATTACTGTAGATTCATTTGCTTCAAGCTCTAACGACTGACCCTTCTTAGTAGGTAAGGCTAAAGATTTAGCACCATCTAAAATAGCATATTCTCCGGTTAGCAATAATTTGCCGTTGCTGTGATACTTCTGCATTAGCTTCTTATTCTTTCAAGTTGTTCGATCACTCCACTATGTGTAATAGTATTCTTGGTGAAGTAAGTAATCATTTGTTGTTTTTCTTCTTCGGTAGCCTGTTGCTGGTTAAGGATATTCATAAGGTGCATTTTCATGTGTCCTTGCTGAATTCCGGTAGTAGTAAGTGATTTTACGGCAGCAAAATTCTGGGCTAATCCGGCAACGGCTGTAATTTTCATTAGCTCTTCCGCAGAAGGATCCTGTAACATATTTAGTGCAAGTTTGACTAAAGGATGCAGTGAAGTAAGGCCACCAACAGTTCCCAAAGCCAGTGGAATTTCCATCCAGAAATGGAATATATCATTTTCAACCTTAGCGTGAGTCAGGCTTGTGTATTGTCCATTTCGGGAAGCATAGGCATGAATTCCGGCTTCAACAGCACGAAAATCGTTTCCGGTAGCCAGTACAACTGCATCGATACCGTTCATAATTCCTTTGTTGTGGGTCACTGCCCTATATGGCTCGATTTCGGCAATTTTAATAGCTTGAGTAAACTTTTCGGCGAAATCTTTACCCTGTATCTCAGGATTGTCTGATAATTGATCTACCGGACAGGAAACTTCGGCCCGCACGATACATTCAGGAACATAATTTGAAAGAATGCTCATGACAATTTCCAGCTGTTTTTCTTCTTCTGAAAAATAATCGGTTGCTCTGGCCTGGTTGCGCAGTACTTCTGCAAATTTCTCCAAGCAGGAATTAATGAAATTCGCACCCATGGAATCACGCGTATCAAATTTCGCAAATAGCTGGTAGTAATTATCCAGGTCTGAAGTTTTATCAATTAACTCAAGATCAAGAATACCACCGCCACGTTTTTCCATATTTCTGGTAATTGGAGCTACTGCGTCGATCAATTTTTGACGGTTTTCTTCAAAAAACCGATGCAGATTTTCCTTCCTGCCCTTGAACATAAAATGAACCTGGCCAATTTTGGTCATATTCAGAACTTCAGCTTTAAAGCCTCCGCGTTCACCCCAGAATTTAGCCGCTTTGCTCGCGGCAGCAACTACCGAGCTTTCTTCAATCGCCATTGGTATGGCGTATAGCCGATCATTGATCTTGAAATTGGGTGCAATCCCAAACGGGAGATAATAGTTCGAGATCGTATTCTCTATAAATTCGTCATGTAGCTTTTGAAGACTTTCATCTGTATTCCAGTAGTTCTGGAGAACAGCTACGGCTTCAGGAGTATTTGAGAGATAGTTTTCAGCTAGCCAGTCGATCTTTTGTTGCTTACTGAGCTTGGAAAATCCGTTAACGGGTTTGATCATCTTAGTAGTTTTCAAGAGCACAAAGATACAAAGCTATATTAAGACCTGCACAAGGCGGTTTTTGATCTTTACGAAGGCTGGTCTCTTTAACACTTACTTAGTAATTTACAAGAATCGATAGTCATTTTTTGGTTAAATTTTAGTAAACTTGGCCTGCATTAAATATTCTACAAATTTTATGAAATTCCCCTATACTTTTGTTGCCTTTCTAATCATGGCGACTTCAGTGCTATCTGCACAAAAAAAGGAAGTTAGTCTTGAAGAGATCTGGAGTGGCAGCTTCCGTCAGGAAAGACTTCAATCCCTACAATCTTTGAATAATGGTGAGGAATATGTGGTGATGAATCGCGATCGCGAATCCGGTACGGTGAGCATCGATATCTACAGTTACAAAACTGGTAAAAAAACCCGCACACTTCTAAACAGTAAGGATCTTACCGAAATCGAAAGTTTTCAAAGTTTCAAATTCAGCGAAGACGAGAATAAAATTTTACTTTCTACTGAAATTGAGCCTATTTACAGGCGTTCTTCCAGAGAAGTTGTTCATATCTACGATGTAGCTTCTAAGAAACTTACCAAAGTGAGCGATGACAAAATTCAGGAGGCTTCTTTTTCTCCAGATAATTCCAAGCTTGCTTATGTTTTTAAAAACAACATTTATATTCTGGATCTAAAGTCTATGGAACGCACGCAGGTGACCATGGATGGGGAGATCAATAGTATCATTAACGGGATTACAGACTGGGTTTACGAAGAAGAATTTTCTTTTGTAAAAGCTTTTGCATGGAACCCAACCGGTGAAAAGATCGCTTACTTGAGATTTGATGAATCTGCAGTTCCGGAATTCTCTATGGATCTCTTCGGAAAAGACCTTTACCCAACACAACAGGTTTTTAAATATCCAAAGGCGGGTGAGTCTAATTCAGAAGTTAGTCTGCATATGTACGATGTAGAAGCGAACTCTTCCGAAGAAATTAAACTGGGAGATTATGCCGACTTCTATATACCACGAATAAAATGGTCTTCAGAAGATATGCTGCTAAGCGTTCAGGTTTTGAACAGGCACCAGAGTAAACTTGACCTTATTTTTGTAAATGCTGAAAATAATGAAGCTAATGTTGTCTTGAATGAAACTGACAAGGCGTATGTTGATATTACCGATAATCTAACGTTTCTTGAAGACAATAGTTTTATCTGGACCAGCGAAAAAGATGGCTGGAATCATATTTACCACTATGCTGAAGATGGAAAGTTGATCAACCAGATTACTTCAGGTCAATGGGAAGTGACCAACTATTACGGCTATGATAAAAAAGCTAAACGCATCTATTTTCAAAGTACTGAAAATGGAAGTGTGAATCGTGATGTATATGCTATTAAGCCAAACGGTAAATCTAAAACCAGACTTACAGAGAAAGATGGTACGAATTCTGCCGATTTCAGTGCAGATTACACCTATTTTATCAACACATTTACGAATGTAAATACTCCGCCAGTTTATACCTTGCACAGGGCAAAGGATGGTAAGCAGGTGCGTGAGATCCTTAATAACAACGAGCTTCTAAAAAATAATGAAGCTTATCAATTTTCACCAAAAGAACTTTCCAGTATTGAAATAAACGGCAACGAACTCAATATGTGGACGATCAAACCGGCGAACTTTGATGAAAATAAGGAATACCCGGTATTGATGTTTCAGTATTCAGGTCCCGGATCACAGTCGGTTTCCAATGCATATTTTGGAAGTAATGATTATTGGTATCAATTACTGGCGAACAAAGGTTATATGATCGTTTGTATCGATGGTAGAGGAACCGGTTTTAAAGGAGCCGACTTCAAAAAAGTGACTTACCAGGAACTAGGGAAATTTGAAGTAGAGGATCAAATCGCAGCAGCCAGACAATTAGCTGAAAAAAGTTATGTGGATGCAGATCGTATTGGAATCTGGGGTTGGTCTTATGGTGGTTTTATGTCTTCCAATGCCATCTTGAAAGGAAACGATGTTTTCTCTATGGCGATCGCTGTGGCTCCGGTTACAAGCTGGAGATTCTACGATACTGTTTATACTGAAAGATATATGCGTACTCCGCAGGAAAATGCGTCTGGATATGATGAGAATTCCCCGCTAAGTCATGCAGATAAGCTTGAAGGTGACTACCTGCTAATTCACGGTGGTGGAGATGACAATGTACATGTGCAAAATACGATGCGCATGGTGGAAGAACTGGTGCAGGCAAATAAACAATTTGATTGGGCTATCTACCCAGATAGAAATCATGGAATTTACGGTGGAAACACCAGGCTTCATCTTTACCAGATGATGACAGACTTTATACTCGAAAAACTTTAATCTAATACTCTCATATTAATGGCAACTCAAGACGTACGCGCTAATCAAAAAGAATTATTTGGACACCCGGTTGGTCTCTATATTTTATTTTTCACTGAAATGTGGGAGCGTTTTTCCTATTATGGAATGCGTGCAATTCTGGTACTTTATCTTGTAAGTGCCACTACAGGAGGAAATGCAGGTTTAGGCTGGACAGGTGGAGAAGCGATCGCGCTTTATGGCTGGTATACCATGCTGGTATATGTGGCATCCATTCCCGGAGGTATCATCGCAGATAAGCTATTAGGGCAGAAGAAAACTGTGCTGGTTGGAGGTATTGTGCTGGTTGTAGGACATGGTATTCTTGCAGTGGAAGAAATGTGGGCTTTTTACTCAGGTCTTGCTTTGATCATCGCCGGAGTAGGAATGCTTAAACCGAATATTTCTACTATGGTTGGTGGACTTTATAAGGAAGGTGATATTAGAAGAGATAAAGGATTTACTATATTCTATATCGGGATCAACCTTGGAGCTTTTCTTTCCAGTTTGATCGTAGGATATGTTGGAGAAGAAATAGGATGGCACTGGGGATTCGGTCTTGCGGGAATCGCGATGGCTTTAGGTCTTCTGGTTTATCTATGGGGACAGAAATATCTGGTAAATGTTGGTAACCTTCTTTCAAAAGCAGAGCGTAGTGAAGGTGCTTCTCTTGGGAACATGTTCAGTAAATTACTGAAATCGCCGTTACAACTGGGAATTACAGCTGTATTAATGGCTGGATCTGTTTACTACCTGATCTTTGAATCCTTGCCTTATGGTTTACTTTATATCTTCCTTACCCTGGTTACAGCCTTAATGCTAATGGTTTACAAAGACCTTACTACCCAAATAATGAAAGACCGTTACGTTGTAATGATCTTATCATTTCTTTTAGTAGTTGTATTCTGGGGTGCTTTCGAGCAGGCCGGTGGACTAATGAATATTTACGCGCTGGATAAAACTGATAGATCGATCCCATTCGATTTACCTTTAATTGGTAGCGAAGTTCCTGCGACATGGTTCCAGTCATTGAATGCAATGTTTATTATCATATTTGGTGTGGTCATTGCAAACTTCTGGGCTAAGAGAAAACTTAAAAACAAAGAGGCTTCGTCTATTTTTAAAATGGCGACCGGTGTGATTATTATGGGTCTTGGATTCATCTTTATGGCGATGGCTGCGAAAAGCTATACTCCTTACGATGAAAAGGCGGCAATGTACTGGTTGGTTCTTGCTTATTTACTGCATACTATCGGGGAGCTTTGTTCTTCACCAGTAGCGCTTTCATTCATTACTAAACTTGCTCCGGTCAAATATGCATCTCTTATGATGGGTGTTTATTTTGCAGCGACAGGTCTCGGTAACAAAGTTGCCGGTGTAATTGGAGAATTTTCCCAGGGAGAGCCAATGGTAGTCAATCTTAATGCTACCGGTTCAGAAATGACCCAGAACCTTCAAATCAACGATTCTGTAGTGGATAAACAACAGGATTTCAGACTTGCAGGAAATGTTTATGAAGAAAATGGGGAATTGAAACTTACCACGCTGGAAGGGAATGAGCCAATGCTTGATTTCATTCAGTTTAAGGATAGTGAGAGAAGCAACGAAGTAGTTGAAACTTTACAGGAGGAAAAAGTTACTGCTGAAGATCCTTACCATGTATTGATAGATTTTAAACAAGGTGATGAGAAAAAAGGATGGAGTGGAAACTTCATAGTGGAAGAAATTCAAACTGATATGGAATACAAGACATTCTGGGGAATTACCATCTTTACGGCGATCTTCGGTATACTTGTGATTCTATTGTTGAAGCCTTTAAAGAGACTTACTCATGGAGTTGAGGATAATGAAGCAGAGCTACCACAGCAGGAGAATTTTGAACTTGGTGATACGCAGTCTTAATATCATTTAAATATGACAGCCAACGGAGAAGTTAATGTAGAAAATGACTTTTTTAAAAGTAAAGTTTTAGGCCATCCTGCAGGACTTTTTGTCCTCTTCTTTACCGAAATGTGGGAACGCTTTTCGTTCTACGGAATGCGGGTGCTTTTGGTGAATTTCCTAACCATGGCTATCGTAGGAGTAGATAACCCAGGTTGGGGATGGACTGCAGAAAATGCCGGAGCTCTCTTCGGAACTTATGCAGGACTCCTATATTTAACTCCAATTCTGGGCGGACTCATCGCAGATAAATTTACTGGATACCGCTGGGCAGTGATCATAGGTGCTGCAATAATGACCCTGGGTCATGCATCCATGGCGTTGGAAACTGAAACTTCCCTTTACCTGGGACTTGGTTTATTGGTGATTGGAACTGGTTTCTTTAAACCGAATATCACCTCTATCATTTCTGAAATGTATGAAGGCAAAACTGATAAAAAAGATGGTGCATACACTATCTTTTATATGGGTGTAAATGCGGGCGCATTTTTTGGAATGATGCTTTGCGGATATCTAGCTGAAAAAATTGGCTGGAGCTGGGGATTTGGCCTTGCCGGAATCTTTATGCTTCTAGGAACTTTACAATTCTGGCTGGCAAAACCTCTATTTGGGAAAATAGGTGGAGTGCCAGACAAAGAATTGGAAGCAAAGCACCTTAAAGAAGAGGAAAGTAAAGGTGTTATTCACAAGCCTAATCCTTTTACTTTACTCGATAAAATTCTGGTATTCGCATCTGCCACTATTGGATTGCTCTATCTTATTAACGATCCGGTTTCCAGGATCGGTGATCTGAACTTACTCCCAGTTGTGATGCCTTTTGATCTTGGAGGTGAGCCATTTTCAGGACCAATTGGAATGGCATTGATCGGTCTCGCATTATTTCTGGTGCTGGTTATTTCCAGAATCTCTCGCTATGCGCCTATAGTTAGAGACAGATTAATCGCAGTGATCATTTTTGCTGTGTTTACAGTGTTTTTCTTCCTGGCATTTGAACAGGGAGCTTCATCACTTATCATTTTTGCAAGAGATAATGTGGACAGGGTACTTACTGGAAATTCAGCGATGATCTTTAATGTCATGAATGCACTGCTTACGGTAGTTCCGCTGGCAATCATTACCTGGGTACTTTATCTTTTATGGAAACAGACTTTTTCAAAAATACCTGGTTCAAATATAATCCTGGGAATATGCTTTGCGGGGATCTGGGCTCTGGTGATCTGGATGTTGGTGCGTGAATTTTCAGCAGCAACGACCGAGATCACTGTGTCATGGTTTAGCATTTTGAACTCCTTCTTTATTATAGTATTTGCCTCTTTCTTCTCGAAATGGTGGGAGAGTAAATACAATCCCTCTGCTGCTTACAAATACTGCTTTGGGCTTGTGCTTCTTGGACTCGGATTTGGACTACTGGCTCTCGGGTCAAGCGGACTAGCAGAAGGAGCAAAAGTGAGCATGATCTGGCTTATTCTGGCCTACTTGTTACATACCCTTGGTGAATTATGTTTATCGCCACTTGGATTATCTTATGTAAGTAAACTGGTGCCAGCAAGAATGATCGCCTTTATGTTTGGAATGTGGTACCTGGCGATAGCCATTGGAAACAAACTTGCCGGTTCACTTGGAGGTATGATCGAATCTGTTACAGAACAGTATGACCTTTCTACCTTTTTCCTCATATTCACCATAGTTCCTATCGCCGGTGGATTGCTGGTAGCATTACTAAATCCATTGCTGAAGAAATTAATGCACGGAATCAAATAATGAAAGCTTTATCAAAGCGTTTCTATTAGCTTAGGAACGCTTTTTGCTTTTAGCTAAATTCATTAATTTTAGCTTATGAAAAAACTAATATTCTTTCTAACATTTATATCGGCTATTTCGGCGGTACAGGCCCAGGAGATTAACTGGATGAGCATGAACGAAGCTTTGGAAGCTCAAAAGAAGGAGCCAAGAAAGATTTTTGTTGATGCCTACACTACCTGGTGTGGTCCATGTAAACTTCTGGATAAAAATACTTTTGGTAATAAGGATGTAGCCAGCTATATCAACAAGCACTATTATGCCGTAAAGTTTAATGCTGAAGGTAATGAGGTGGTAAAATACAACGACAAGGTATTCAAGAATCCAAATTATCAGGCTAACAAAAAAGGAAGAAATTCTGTACATGAATTTGCTCTGGCAATGGGAGTAAATGCTTACCCAACGATGGTTTTCTTCGATGAAAAAGGCAAGTTTCTTTCTCCTCTTAAAGGGTATCTTACTCCTCAAAAACTGGAGATCTTTTTGAAGGTTTTTGCTTCCAATGATTACAAAAATGTAACTACAGAGGAAGACTGGAAAGCTTACCAGGAGAACTTCGAAAGTAAATTCTCTGGTTAGAAATAGATTACCTCATCATATAGGCTCCCTTTTCAGCAGTGGCATGGAAAGGGATTTTTTTATTACTGGCAGTCGCTTTCCATTTCTTGATCAAATATGGATAATTACTACCATCGGCTATGATCTGCTTCGGTTGAGCATTTATTAATAACCTATCAAAATTTACCTTTGGAGAATTCCGAAGTAAAAGAATATCAGGATGGATTTCAAGTTCTGGCAGATTGATACTATCGCTTTGTATATAAAGCAGACCTTCCGGAGTCATATAAAAATCCTCTAAACTGGTTTTTTCCAGCTCTTCTATTTTCCTTTCCCGTATATAATCAATTGGTTCGGCTGCTTCGGAAGTGCTTGTAGCCACTATTACATTCTTGTTATCCTTAAAAGTGATCATACTTTCCTTGTAGCGATGCATAACCACAATTTCAGCTGAAGGATTCGAAAACTTATTAGCAATAAAACTAAGCTGAAGTATAATTAATCCTATGGCAAAGGCGATCAGGTTTCTATAGTTTAATTTCTGCCAAAGCATCATCATCCCAGCTAGAATCAAATAAAAGGCGATTGTTTGGAAAATGCTCAAATTAATATTGGAAAAAACGAATGGTTTGATAGAAGCAATTTCGGTTACTACCCAATTCATGATAGACAGCAGTTTGTTGAAAAGCCACACCAACAAATCTGGTAACCAGCCAACATATGCCAGTATCAATACGAGAATTCCTGAGAAAAGCAGAACGCCCAGAAAAGGTAAAATGAATAGGTTGGTGAGCAGAAATAGTCCGGGAAACTGATGGAAATAATAGATGCTAAGCGGCAGAACACCTATTTGTGCAGCAATACTAACCGAACTTAGTTTCCAGAAATAATCGAGGAACTTATGATCGATACTTATTAGTCCATAAAGTTTTGGTTGGATCAATAAAATACTGAATACCGCGAGATAACTCAGCTGAAAGCCTACCTGCAGAATATAATAAGGGTCGATGAGTAACAGGAAAAAGAATGATAAGGAAAGGCTATTAAAAGCTCCTGTTTTCCTCTTCAGGTTAAGACCAATTGCAAGGAAGCTAAACATGGTTACTGCTCTTACAACCGATGGTTGCAGCCCTGTAAGCACCGCGAAACTCCATAGTAAAACAATGCAAAGCAATAAACTTAACCATTTACCCGCTTTAAATCTTTTTAGAGGTTTCAATAGCCAGTTAAGCATCAATAGAAGGATACCAATATGAAGTCCGCTAATTGCGAGAATATGCACAGCGCCCGCAGAAGCGTAATCCTTGTAAAGTTTGTCATTCAAATCGCTGCGTTGACCAAGAATTAATGCCTGGAAAACTGCAAGTTCATCTTGCGAAAAATTATATTTTCGGACATTGTCGATCAGGTTAGTGCGTAAAGACCTGGAATAACTGTGTAAACTCTTATTAAAGGAAAGAACTTCAACTTGTGTGGGAGTTATTTGCAATTGGCGGTGAATCTTCAAACCTTCCAGATAATCCCGGTAACTAAACATAAATGGATTTGCTGGTGCTTTGACAAGCTCGGTCGTAAAGGGGAGTAACAAAATATCTCCGGGCTTTAAGCTCTTAGGCTCACCGATGTTCTTCTTGATGCTGAGCAGGATCTTTCCGGAAAGTTGTTCAGATTTTTCTTTATTCTGAAGAGATCTGGCTTCAACAATGTATCTGGAATTATACTGGTTCGGTTTCAATTCTTCCGAAACTTCAGCTTTCAAAATTTGACCTGCTTCAATCTCAAAATTGGTATAATGTGAATTTATATTTTCCGGTTGCCTAAGCTGAACAGCAGTAAATCCTAGACTTGCTACTAATAAAAAGGTGACTATTCCGAAGAAGACATCTGGAAAGATTAATTTCGAGCTTCTGTAATACGCGATGAAAAAGAGTAGGAGGCAGCTCGTAGTTATCACTAAGCTCAAACGCAGATCTGCAGTAAAAGAGAAGCCCACCAGTATGCCTGCTAGCAGATACAGGCTAAGCCTGATAAAAACGAATTCGGAACTTTTCAAGCAATGGAATTAATCGCCCGAAAGTAAGTAATTTTTTAAATCACGCGACGGGCCATCACAAAATTATCTTTCCAGTAAGTTTCTGATAATGAAGAGATAATCACGCCCCTTGAAGTAGAAGAATGTATGAAATAAATGTTGTCTCGGTCGGTTTGCACAACCAAACCAACATGATTTATGACCTTTCTGTTCTTATTAGTTTCAAAAAAAAGCAGGTCACCCGTACTAACTTCCTTTAAATACAATCTTTTTCCTTGCAGAGACATTGCCCGGGAAGTTCTGGGTAGCGATAAGCCTTCTTCCAGAAAGCTCACATAGACCAGACCTGAACAGTCCATCCCTTTCTTGGTGGTGCCCCCAAATTTATACCTGGTGCCTTCAAAACCTTTGGCATGTTTTACGATCTTCTCAGCCACTCTAACATCAGCTTTTGGCTCAACAGCATCTTCCAGCCTTTCCAGCTTCTTTTCGCTTCTTGAAACCCTGGATTGTGCTTCTTTAGAGGTGATCACCCTTGATCTGCTTCCGCAGGAGCTAAGGGTAGCAATCAACATACAGGCAATCATTAATTTTAGAAGTATCGCTGTCTTCATAAATTATAAATTTTCCATGATGAGTTTCGCTGTATTTTTACTGGCACCTGCTCCACCAAGCTTTAATTCAAGTTCGTGGTACTCACTAAAAATCTCTTCACGTTTTTCATCCTGAAGTATCTTGGTAAGTTCTTTTTTCAAATTTTCAGTATTGAGTTCATTTTGAATTAACTCTTTCACAACCTCGCGATCCATGATCAAATTGACTAATGAGATATAATCCAGGTTAATGATACGTTTGGCTATATGATATGAGATATAACTCCCTTTGTAGCATACTACTTCGGGAACCTTGAAGAGTGCGGTTTCCAGGGTTGCAGTTCCAGATGTCACTAAAGCTGCATGCGCAAGACTCAGCACATCGTAAGTTTTATTCATGATAAGACTCACATTTTTTCTGCTGGTGAATTCCTGGTAAAATTCACTATCCTGGCTGGGTGCTCCTGCGATCACAAATTGATATTCTTGAAAATGATCTGTAACGCTAAGCATGATACTCAGCATCTTTTCAATTTCCTGTTTTCTGCTTCCGGGTAATAGCGCAATAATAGGCTTGTTACCTAAATTATGTTCTTTTCTGAATTCTTCTGGTTGAGGAGGTTGTCTGTCCTGTATGGCATCCAACAGTGGGTGACCTACAAATTCTACCGGGAAGTCATGTTTCTCCTCGTAAAATTGTTTTTCAAAAGGCAGAATTACATACATATGATCAACGTCTCTTTTGATCTTTTTAATTCGGTTTTCTTTCCATGCCCAGATTTGTGGAGAAATATAATAGTGGTTCTGATACCCTTGCTTCTTCGCCCATTCGGCAATACGCATGTTAAATCCCGGGTAATCGATATAAAGGATCACATCGGGTTCATAATTTTTAATATCTTCTTTGCATAATTTGATATTACTGAAGATGGTACGCAGGTTCATAATGACTTCAGCAAAACCCATAAAGGCCAGTTCGCGATAATGTTTTACCATTTTGCCACCCTGAGCCTGCATGAGATCACCACCCCAGAATCTGAAATCTGCCTCAGGATCTTCATTCTTCAGAGCTTTCATTAAATTCGAGGCGTGCAGGTCTCCGGAAGCTTCTCCGGCTATTATATAATACTTCATAACACGAATTTGTAAATCGCTACAGCGACTGCTACAGTGATAGTTGCTAACAGTACTCCGCGTGCATGATAATTCTGCTTCTTCCTTAGAAATATATAAAATGGAAGGAAATTGAGAATAGCACCTAAAGCAATGACCTTTCCAAGATAATCGTTGGCCACAGCATCGGCTAGCGTAGCATCAATCCCGGCATTGGAGAATAATCCTGTATATACCAGCACACCGGCAATGTTGGCAGCCAGCCCGGTGATAAAGCCTGTTAGAATATTCTGTTTAATCATTAAACTCCCAGTTATTCAATTCTTTTAGAAAATGGTGCGCAGTAAGATCGAACTGTACAGGAACTATGGAAACATAGCCATCTGCCAGCGCCTGTTCATCTGTATCTTTACCTTCATCTTTGTTTACAAAGGTTCCGGTTAGCCAGTAATAATCGCGGCCTTGCGGACTCCTTCTTTTATCGAACTCCTCTTCCCAGTGTGCATTTGCCTGTCTACAAACCCTCATGCCTTTAATTTCTCCAGATTCAAGTTTGGGAATATTCACATTGAGAACCACTCCTTCTGGAAGACCATTTTTGAGTGTATTTCTAACAATCGCTTTTACATATTTCCTGGCAGGCTCAAAGTCGGCGTTTAGCGAATAATCCAATAGTGAAAAGCCAATTGCCGGGATTCCTTCAATTCCAGCTTCTACAGCAGCACTCATCGTACCTGAGTAAATTACATTGATAGAGCTATTGGAGCCATGATTGATACCGCTTACGCAAAGATCTGGCTTGCGGTCAAGAATCTCCTGTGTTGCGATCTTCACGCAGTCTGCCGGGGTTCCCGAGCAGCTGTATTCTTTATGTTTGTAAGACTCTTTGATAGTGACCTGTTCGCAAAATAAGGTGTCGCTAATTGTAATGGCGTGACCCATGCCACTTTGAGGGCTATCTGGAGCGACCACCACTACGTCACCAATTTCCTTCATTACTTCGATAAGAGTTCGAATTCCGGGAGCGGTGATTCCATCGTCATTAGTAACCAGAATCAGTGGTTTCTTCTTGTTCATGCAGTTTTATTTGGTTTAGCTAAAATAAGAATTTAAATAAGGAAACGTTATATTAGTGGTTTGACAAATTAGTCGGTTTCTAAGTGTCTGTTGGCATAGTTTTTACTGTACTAGATGTAACCACGCGATGACGAAATTAAAAAGAATTATGAAAAGGAATTTTAAATTACTGGCGGTCATGGTCTTCATGGCAGCTGCGTCCTGTAGTTTTACAACTAAGACTTTTGACGATCCAGATAAAGATAAATTATTGATAGACCTTATCACTTATGTTCTTAACCAGGGACACTATGATGCCAAGGAGATAAATGATGAGTTTTCGGCAAATGTATACGAGGATTACCTTGAAGGAATGGATCCTTCAAAAAGATTTTTCTACAAAGAGGATATTGAAGACTTCAGTTCTTTTAAAGATCAGATCGACGATCAAATAAAGGGCAAAAATATTGAGTTTTTTAATCTTACCTACGGAAGGCTTCAGCAGAGAATGGAAGAAGCGAGATCTATTTACAAGGATATACTTGCCGAGCCATTTGACTTTTCTGAAAATGAAAAGATCGATACAGATTATGATAACCTGAAGTATGTTTCTTCAAAAGCTGAATTAACCAAAAGATGGAAAGAGCAGCTGAAGTTTAATACGCTGATCACTTATCATGATCTAAAGGAGGATGAAGTTACCAAGAAGGAAGCAGATGAATCATATGAGGTAAAAGATGATGCTGAGTTGGAAAAGGAAGCTAGAGAATCTACGCTTTCTAATATGGAACGATATTATGATTTTACTGATGATCTTGAAAGAGAAGATTATTTTTCAGTATATATCAACGCCATCGTGGAAGAATTTGACCCACATACCTTCTATTTCGCACCACAGGAAAAGGACAGGTTCGATATAGCTATGTCTGGTAAACTGGAAGGAATTGGAGCAAGATTGGTAAAAGACAGCGATAATATTACTATTACTGAAGTGATTTCTGGAGGTCCGGCCTGGAGAAGTGACGAGATTACTGAAGGTGATGTGATCCTGAAAGTAAAGCAGGAAGATGAGAAAGATGCTGTGAGTATCGTGGGAATGAGACTGGATGATGCAGTAGATCTTATTAAAGGCCCTAAAGACACGAAAGTAACGCTTACAGTGCGTAAAAAAGTGATGGGAAATATCGAAGATGTAGTTTTGGTTAGAGATGTGATCGAGATCGAAGAAACTTACGCTAAAACTTCTATGGTAAAGAAAGACGGGAAGAACTTCGGAATCATTAACCTGCCGAAATTCTATTTCGATATGGAAGATTACAATAGCAGGAATGCAGCTTCAGATATCAAAGAAGATATTATCAGACTGAAACAGGAGGGAATGGAAGGTCTCGTTCTTGACCTTAGAAATAATGGTGGTGGTTCATTAAAAACCGTAGTGGATATCGCCGGGATGTTTATTGAGGAAGGTCCAATTGTTCAGGTGAAATCTAACGGTCAAAGAAAAGAAGTGCTTAAGGATGAAGATCCTCAGGTTTTATGGGATGGTCCATTAGTAATCTTGGTAAACGAACTTTCAGCTTCAGCTTCAGAAATTCTGGCAGCTGCAATGCAGGATTATAAGAGAGCCATTATTATTGGAAGTAAGCAAACCTATGGTAAAGGAACAGTGCAAAACGTGATCGACCTGAACAGATGGCTAAGAAATAATGAAATGGGTGATATGGGAGCTTTAAAGATCACTACCCAGAAGTTCTACCGTGTTAATGGTGGTTCTACCCAATTGGAAGGTGTGAAGAGTGATGTGGTGGTTCCAGATCGATACAGCTTTGTAGATATTGGTGAAAAAGATCAGGAAAACCCTTTACCCTGGGATAAGATCGATGCGGCAGATTATGATATCTGGGATGGTTATGTTGGTTACGATGAAGCAATCGCGGCCAGTAAGGAACGAATGAGTTCTAATACTCAGTTGAAGATGATCGAGGACAATGCCAAATGGGTAAAGACTCAGAGTGATGAAAGCAGTTATCCTTTAAATTATTCTGAATATGCTGCGCAAGCTGCGGAAGATAAAGAGATGGCGAAGCAGTTTGAATCTATCAGAGATTATAAAACGAATCTGACTTACAACTCATTACCTTTTGAAGAGCAGTTATTCGCTACAGATACAATCCTGAAGGAAAAGAGACTAAGATGGCATGAAAGCCTTAGTAAGGACGTTTATATCGAGGAAGCTGTGAATGTACTTTCAGATATGAAAATGAATAACATTACCAGAAATAAAATGGCAGGTGTTGATAAAACTAAGAAAGTGAAAAGCTAATACAGAAAAATAAATATGACCCGGGAGAAATTCCGGGTTTTTTTATGCGCAATACTGAAATTATGAAACGTAAATATATCTACCCATTTATCATCCTTCTAATAGCAGCGATCCTGCTTATGACAGAGCAGTGCTCTTAATAAGATAGCCTGTCACTATCGAGTTTGATGAATATAAAGAGCAGGATAGTGAATCCCCAGAGACCTGAGCCACCATAACTAAAGAAGGGTAGTGGGATACCAACTGTTGGAAAAATACCTATCACCATCCCAATATTTACCAGGAAGTGAATGAATAGAATACCAATGACCGAGTAACCGTAAATTCGGTAGAATTGATCTCTTTGTCTTTCGGCTAAAACTATAAGTCTTAACAATAAGCCCACAAACAGGAATACAACCATTGCGCTACCTAAGAAGCCCCATTCTTCTCCAACTGTACTGAAAATATAATCTGTATGTTGCTCTGGTACAAAATGGCCTTTTGTTTGAGTTCCTTCGGTCCAGCCTTTGCCAAACCATCCTCCACTACCAATCGCGATCTCACTCTGGTTGGTGTTGTAACCAATTCCCCTTGAGTCGACTTCTTTTCCAAGAACAATATTGAAACGATCCCGGTGACGCTGTTCAAAAACATTCTCGAAAATATAATTTACTGAAAAGCTCAACGCAATCGATATGATCGCAAATACGCTGATAAGGACTTTGCCCGGGCCCTTTCGAGACTTCAGAAAGAACATCACTAAGGCAATCACGGCTACTACTACACTTACCCAAATGGGACCTATAATTAGCGTTAAAATGAATACTGCGACCGCGGAGAGTCCGGTTATAAGATAAAAGCCAGAAAGACCTTCACGATACAATGGGAAAAAGAAAGCAGCATAAACCAGGGCACTTCCTGGATCTGGCTGAGGTACGATTAGAATCGCAGGAATTGCGATAATGATAAAAGCCTTGACCTGGTGATCCAGTCTTTTGATGTTGGTTTGAATATCACTAAGATATTTTGCCAGCGCAAGGGCAGTGGCAAACTTGGCAAATTCAGATGGTTGCAGTCCAAAGCTTCCAAAGGAATACCAGGAGGTTGCTCCTGAAATTGTTTTTCCGAAGACAAAGAGCCCGGCTAGTGATAGAAGCGATACTAAATATATAATACTCGAAAAGCGCTGGTAAAATTTCGCTTCTATAGACAAAATGATAATAACAAGAAAAATGCTAAGCCCTACGAACAGAGCCTGTTTTCCATAAGGCTGTTCAAGGTCAAAAAAAGAACCGCTGGTAGATCCCAATGAAGCAGAGTAGATATTGGCCCATCCAAAAAGTATAAGTGCTAAATAGATTAAGATACTTATCCAGTCAAAACTGGCTCCATTGCTTCTCGCCATTTATCTGTTAATTATGAAGGGTTCGCCGCTTAATGGCTTGGCATATTCGTCTTCCAGGCTATGTGACAGGATCCAGTCTTCCATATCTGTTCTGGTAATAGTTCCTTTCAGATATTTTTCGATCATTAAACTGGCAATTCTTCCGGCATAACGACCACCCCAGTATCCATTCTCCACGAACACTGCAATTGCGATCTTAGGATTATCTACAGGAGCAAAGGCTACAAAGATCGAGTGATCTGTAAGCTGAACCCTTTTTCCATCGATCTTGGTAAAGTTTTCTGCAGTACCCGTTTTACCTGCTATTTCTATTCCCGGAATTCTTAAAGCAGAAGCCGTTCCGGTTTTATAAACCTCGTGCATTCCTTCCACTACAGGTTCAAAATGTCTTTTCTCAATAGTGGTTACATTCTTCGTGGTGTACTTCTCTTCTTTAATTGGTTGCCCGTTTACTTCTTTCAGAATATGCGGAGTGTAGTACCAGCCTTTATTTCCAATAGTAGCCGCCATGTTCGCCAATTGAATTGGTGTCATTAGAACCTCTCCCTGTCCAATCGCGTTGGAAAGCGTTGCTGTAGCATACCATTTGTAAGTTGGATAATCGTAGATCTTATTATAATACTCAGAATCAGGGATTTTACCTGATCTTCCTGTACTTAGGTCAGATCCCAGATAATCTCCCAGTCCAAAACTTTTTAAATGCGCATTCCAGGCATCCATTCCTTCCTGCGGAGTGGGATATTTCTCAATAATGCGACGATATACATTTGCAAAATATGCATTGCAGGATTGGGCAATTCCCGGGATCATGCTTAACGGACTTCTATGCGCGTGACAACCAAGTTTCCTTCCTCGGCCATATGGATATCCATGATTACAGGAAAAAGAATCATCTGTATCCACCACATTTTCCTGAAGTCCGATCAAGGCATTCAAGGTTTTAAAAGGAGATCCGGGAGGATATTCAGCTAAAAGCCCACGGTCATAAAGTGGTTTAGCATCTTCATCCAGGTATAATTTAGTGAAATTTGGAGAGCGTTTTCTTCCTACCAGATCTGCAGGATCATAAGTTGGTGCAGTGATCAGGGTTAGGATTTCTCCGGTATTAGGTTCAAGCGCAACAATACCACCGCGCTTGTTTTCCATCAATTTTGTGCCGTAATCCTGCAATACAGCGTCGATGGTCAAAGTGATATCCTTACCTTTTTCGGGTAAAGAATCAAAAACACCTTCTTTATAGGGTCCAATATCTCTATTAAATCTATCCTTCTGAATATATTTTACACCTTTCTCACCTCTTAAAAGTTCTTCGTAATAACTTTCCACACCGGCCCGGCCAATAAGGTCACCAGAAATATAATATGGATTATCATTAACGATCTTCTGGTTTACTTCAGCAATATAACCAAGTACATTTGCACTGTGATTTACCTGGTAATCTCTTAAAGATCTCTTCTGAATATAAAATCCCTGGTAGTTTCTCATTTTCTCCTGAAGTATCGCGTATTCACTTTTGGTAAGTTGCGGTATTACTACTGAAGGTAACATGGGAGAATAGATCTTTGCCTTATCCAGTTTCTTTTCCAGGTCTTCCCGGGAAAGATTCAGAATATTGCAAAATTCGGTTGTGTCAAAAGGTTTGAGGTTTCTTGGAATAACCATGACATCATAAGACGGTTGGTTACTTACCATAAGTTCCCCATTACGATCATAAATATATCCACGTTGCGGGTAATCGTAAATAACTTTTATAGCGTTATCCTGTGAGCGTATAGCAAGGGAAGTATCGATTACCTGTAGATAGAACAATCTCCCCAGGAATATAAGACCTGTGGTAAGGATCGTGATATACAGCAATAATTTTCTCATCGATGTTTTCTACTGAAAAGTGTTAATGACAGCAATATTAGAATTACTGAAAAGATACTTGAAAAAAGAGTTTTCTTGAGTATTAGAAGTATATGATTTACACTAAACATTTCCAAGGAAAAAAATACGAAATGGTGGATTAGAACGATCAGGGAAACATAACTGAATTTTGCTCCAAAAGGCGTAAAGGCCAGCCTGATATTCTGATGATCGTAACTAATTCCGAAGGAGAACCGTAGCAGGTTAGGTCGGGCAAAAGCAGCGACCAGACATGCAGCCGCATTGATCCCGCCGCTGTCCTCAAAAATATCAATGCTTAATCCCAGCAAAAAGGATAAAAGGAGGAACAGACTTTGGTTTCCGGCAAAGGGATAAAGTAGAATGAACAACACGTATAGATACGGATTGATATATCCCAGAAAATTGATGTTATTCAGAATTAGAACCTGTAAAAATATCAGGATCACGAAGCGTGCAATATTTGATAGTAGTTTACTGTTCATCTGGCTCCTGCAATTCCTTGATTTCGTCTTTATTGATGTTCTCTATTACATAAACATAACCAATATTGGTCATGTCGTTAAATAGCTTGATGTTGATCGTGTAATAACTTTGGGTTTGATCCAATGTAAAATCTTCGATACTACCAATTGGTAATCCTTCAGGAAAAATTAGCGACCGGCCACCCGTAATGATCGTATCTCCTTTTTGAACCGGAGCCTGTCTGGGAACATCGATCAACTGTACGATATTTGGATCTTCACCATTCCACACGAGACTACCAAAATGATTGGTACTGCTTAATTGTGCATTGATCCTGGATCTGCTGTTTAGAATTGAAATAACCCGGGAATACTTATTATTAACTCTATCTACGATGCCAACAATTCCCTGGCTGGTGATTACTCCAAACTCTTTTTGAATTCCTGAATTTTCACCCCGGTTAAGAGTTAAGTAATTATCAACTTTAGCAAAGTTATTATTGATAACGCGAGACGGTCTGAAAATGTAATCTCCTTCAAATGATGTACTGTCCAGCTGTTTTGAAATTGAAATACTATCATTCATATTAGAAATGATATTTCGAAGCTGATTGTTTTCAGTGATCAGTCGTTCATTGTACTCTTCCAGGTTCAAGTAGGTGTTGATGCCATTGGACCATGAGTATACACCACCGGTCACCCAGTTTGCAGAACTTATAAACCTGCTCTTATGGAAGGAGTGATTTTGAACTGTGAGAAAAATAGAGACAGCAAACAGGAACAGGAATAGAATTGAATTCTTATTCCTAATAAGAAAATTGAAAATCTGCTGCATAAATTAAGCTTCTCCTACTTGATCAAAATTCCTTTGTATCGGTTCAGTGTTTTAAGGCAAATTCCGGTTCCACGAACAACGGCTCTTAACGGATCTTCAGCTATATAAACCGGAAGATCTGTTTTTTGAGAAAGACGTTTGTCCAGTCCTCTAAGCATAGAACCACCACCGGCGAGATAAATACCTGTATTATAAATATCGGCAGCCAGTTCTGGTGGTGTTTGGGAAAGAGTTTCCATTACGGCATCCTCGATCCTAAGAATAGATTTGTCCAGCGCTTTGGCAATTTCACGATAAGAAATGTTCACCTGCTTAGGTTTTCCGGTAAGCAAGTCACGTCCCTGTACGCTCATTTCGTCTGGCGGGACTTCAAGATCTTCAGTCGCAGCACCAATCTGGATTTTAATTTTTTCCGCAGTACGCTCACCAACATAAAGGTTATGCTGCGTACGCATGTAATATACGATGTCATTGGTAAATACATCTCCTGCGATCTTCACAGATTTATCACATACGATCCCTCCAAGAGCAATTACAGCAATTTCAGTAGTACCACCTCCTATATCAACGATCATGTTTCCTTTTGGTTGCATGATATCTACTCCAATACCAATGGCCGCAGCCATTGGTTCATGGATCAAGTATACTTCTTTTCCATTCACCCGCTCTGCACTTTCCTTTACAGCTCGCATTTCAACCTCTGTAATTCCAGATGGAATACAGATTACCATTCGAAGTGCAGGAGTAAAAAGTTTCTTTTTAAGCGCCGGAATCTCCTTGATGAACATCGTGAGCATTTTCTCACTGGCATCAAAGTCGGCAATCACCCCATCTTTTAACGGCCTGATGGTTTTGATATTCTCATGAGTTTTTCCCTGCATCATCGCAGCTTCTTTACCTACTGCGGTAATTTTACCAGAAGTTCTGTCCCTGGCAACTATCGAAGGGCTATCCACAACTACCTTGTCATTATGTATGATCAAAGTGTTGGCGGTTCCTAAATCGATTGCAATTTCTTCAATGAGAAAGTCAAAAAATCCCATAGTGTTTATTAGGTGTTGAGGTTTGGGTAAATGTAATGAATTTAATGTTTAAAATGGCGTGTCCCGGTCATCACCATTGCGATATTATTTTCGTTGCAATAGTTGATGCTCAGTTCATCCTTGATGCTTCCCCCTGGCTGGATAACCGCCGTAATTCCGGCATTTCCCGCAATTTCCACGCAATCTGGAAAAGGGAAGAATGCATCACTGGCCATCACAGCACCATTCAGGTCAAAATCAAATGATTTCGCTTTGGCGATACTATGTGTAAGAGCATCTACTCTGGACGTTTGCCCGGTACCACTTGCACATAATTGTTTGTTTTTCGCCAGAACTATTGTATTTGACTTTGTATGCTTGCAGATCTTGGAAGCAAATATCATGTCAGATAACTCAGAATCTGTTGCTTTATTGCTGGTTGCCAGCTTAAGATCTTCAGCAGCATCGGTTTTTAGATCTTTATCCTGAACAAGAACACCGTTAAGACATGTTCTTACCTGATTCTTCGGAAGTTCAACTTCTTTTTGAATAAGCAGAATTCTGTTCTTTTTGCCTTTTAAAATTTCTTCAGCTTCCGAAGAGAATGAAGGGGCGATGACCACTTCACAGAATAGTTTGTGGATTTCTTCAGCAGTATCGGCGTCTATTTCCACATTGCTAATTAGAATTCCTCCAAAAGCTGAAACAGGATCACCAGCAAGGGCATCTACATAAGCCTGATGGATCGAGTTTCTTTGCGCAAGACCACAGGCATTGTTATGTTTTAAAATTGCGAATGTTGGAGCTTCACCTTTGAACTCGTTCATGAGGTTCACGGCAGCATCTACATCCAGCAGGTTGTTATAACTCAATTCTTTCCCATGTAGCTGATCGAAGATTGCATCGAAATCGCCGAAAAATGTTCCTTTTTGATGAGGATTTTCTCCGTATCGAAGCTCTTTACCTTTCAGTTCGCTTTGTTTGAAAGAATTGATATCACCATCAGCATTGAAATAATTAAAAATTGCTGAATCGTAGTGAGAGGAAATATTAAATGCTTTGGCAGCGAATTTTTTACGATCAGAAATTTCGGTATTACCAGATTTTTCATTCAGTAATTCTAAAAATTCAGCATAATCATCTACGGAAGAAACGCAGGTTACATCCTTAAAATTCTTAGCCGCAGCTCTAATCAAGGAAATACCACCAATATCTATCTTTTCTATAATATCCTGTTCCGCAGCGCCTGAAGCAACTGTTTTCTCAAAAGGATACAGGTCCACAATCACAATGTCTATCTGCGGGATTTCATATTGTTCCAGTTCTTTCACATCACCTTCATGATCCTGGCGATTAAGAATTCCGCCAAATACTTTTGGATGAAGAGTTTTTACCCGACCACCCAATATAGAAGGGTAGGAGGTAACATCCTCTACAGGAACCACCTCTATTCCAAGATCCTTGATAAATTTCTCGGTTCCACCAGTGGAATATATGGTAATGCCCAGCTCATCCAGCTTTCTCACGATAGGCTCAAGACCATCTTTACTGAAGACTGAAATTAAAGCAGACTTTGCTTGTTTTAATTTGCTCATTGTGTTGTGTTTGTTAAAGCTGCAAAAGTAACCAATAAAGCGAAAAATTTAAAAGTGCAACTAATGAATTATCGATAAATTTTGTAACGAAAATTTGGATCCTGCGTCCTATCTTAAATTCATGAGTTAATAGCAGATTTTAAATTATGCTGATCTATTTACGGGTACTTAAAGAGAGTTTCAATTTTGCGATTAGCGCTCTTACAAATAATAAGCTTAGAACCTTTCTTTCTCTACTTGGGGTGACCATTGGTATCTTCTCCATAATCGCTGTGCTTGCAGCGGTAGATTCATTAAAAAAGGATATTACCGGAAGTTTGAGTTCACTGGACAATAGTACGGTGATCGTGATGAGGTTCAAATTTGGACCTAGCGATATACCTAGATGGAAGAGTCAGCAGTTTCCAGATGTAACTTATGAGGAATACCAGAATCTAAAAAAGAGCTTACCAGATCTTGATAATATTAGTTTTGCTCTGGGAATTCCCGGAGGAGCTGCGATCAAATATCAGGATGTTACCAGTAGTGGTGTGGATATAGGAGCAGTTACTCATGAATACTATGATATTGAAGCACTGGAACTCGCAGAAGGACGGTTTTTTAACGAATCTGAATCTGTAAGCGGATCTGGGGTTGTTGTTCTGGGTCATGAAGTAGCGCAAACGCTGTTTGGTGGTTCGAATGGAATTGGTGAAGAAATACGAATTTTTGGACGTCGAGCAACAGTCATTGGAGTGCTTAAAAAACAGGGGCAATCCTTGTTTACTGGTTCCAGGGATGGTCAGGCTTTTGTGCCTGCGAACTTTGCCCGACTGGTTTACGGAACTACGAAGGGAACGGTATTTCCACAATTAGTGATGAAGCCTGAAAGTGGAGCAGATAGCGATGAATTTATTGCTTTACTGGAACAAAACCTTCGGAATATGCGCGGAATCAAGCCTGGAGAGATCAACAACTTCTTCGTTAATGAGCTTAAGGGTCTTACAGAATTTGTAGACAATATTACAGGTCAGCTGAACATTATTGGTTTAGTGATAAGCGGATTTTCTCTGCTGGTTGGAGGTTTCGGAATTGCGAATATTATGTTCGTTAGTGTCAAGGAAAGAACCAACCTCATAGGTATCCAGAAATCTTTGGGGGCTAAAAATAAATTTATTCTTTCTCAATTCTTATTTGAAGCTGTCATACTCTCCGTGATTGGAGGATTGGTAGGATTGTTCTTTGTCTGGCTGGTTTCTATTGTGGCCTCACAGTTTACCGGTGACTTTGAATTCGTCCTTTCTCCGTATAATATGTTTATAGGAACACTGGTTTCGGCAATTATAGGATTAGTGTCTGGAATTATTCCAGCGATGTCGGCTTCAAAACTTGATCCTGTAGAGGCGATTCGCACCGGGATGTAAATATTATCTTAACGAAAAGCGATTTTGAGAGCTTATTTCACATAAATTATTCTAAAATAAATTAAAGTTCGTTAAAGGTCTGACAGCGAAGGCATAGCTTATGTAATTTTAAAACAAAAAGCTATGGAAATGGGAAATGAGATCGAAAAGAACTACCTGCTATCTATATTACAATTAGTAGGATTTTTTGCATTTCTTTTCTTTATAATCGCACTTCAAATGTAATTTTGAATACGATATAAGAACAAAAAAACTCCTGAGAAATCAGGAGTTTTTTTGTTTGAAATTTGATAGTAATCTATAAGATCTCTGCTACTTTCTCGTTCACCCAAACCAGGAATTCTTCATCTTCCGCAGTAAAAGGATCGGCTGTGTGGCTATCAATATCGATCTGCCCAACGTTTTCACCATTTACAAATAACGGAATTACGATTTCTGCTTTTACATTAATGCTGCAGGCAATATAATTATCCTGTGCTTTTACATCTGGTACTACAAAATTCTGATTGCTTACTGCTACCTGTCCGCAAATCCCCTTCCCAAATGGAATGATCTCATGATCTGTTGGCTCTCCGGCAAAAGCCTTTAATTTTAGTTCTTCTTTATTTCCATTCTTGAAGTAGAATCCAACCCAGTTATAATAACTTATATTTTGCTCTAATAGTTCGCAAACCTGGGTCATTCGTTGTTTGACATCTATATTCGAGTCCTGTAGAATCTGTTCTACTTGTGGTTTTAATTCCTGAAAATTCATATTAACAATATTTGGTGCAAAAGTATTCAATTTGCTGTGTAAAGCATGGAGTCTAAATCTATAAATTTGTTAAAAACCAAGTCGCTACTTTGCTGAAACTCATCAAGAAATACAGAACGGTATTGCGTTTTATTTTTGTATTCCTGGGAAGCTATTTTCTTTTTTCCAGCGCTTACAATGCATTTCTATTGTTCTATGAGCAAACTCAGCCCGTACCCGATGCGCTCACAAGACTGGTGGCCTACCAGAGTGGAGATGTAATGCATGCTCTTGGTTACGACAACGTAGAGGTGGTGATGCATTATACAGGACTATCCATGAAATTAATGGTGGAAGGTTATTTTCTAGCCGGGATTGTGGAAGGTTGCAATTCAGCAAGCATCATTATACTATTCACCTCATTTATTCTGGCATTCTTTGGGAAAACCTCCACGACTCTAATCTATATTTTTGCAGGTGTCGCTCTTATCTATGCTACGAATATTTTACGAATCGTGATCCTCTCTGTGAGTATTCTTGAATACCCGCAATATTCTGGTTTTATGCACACTGTATTTTTTCCACTGGCGATCTACGGAATGGTTTTCCTCCTCTGGCTGGTATGGATCCGAATCTTCACTAAATACAAAAAAGCATGAAGAAAAGATATAAGATAATTCTTATCGGCTTCATGGTTTTGCTACTTGCAGCGATACGTTTTTTTGAAGATAGTCTATTCTATGATCCATTAATAGCGTTTTTCAGGTCAGATTATCTATTGGGTATTATCCCTCCGATGAATATGGCAGAACTCATGATTCACCTCAGTATACGCTATGCGCTTAATAGCGCGATCTCACTGGGAATTATATATATCGCTTTTCAGAACAAGAGCATGCTCAAATTCTCGGTTATCCTTTACGCCTTGCTTTATCTGGGAGCTGTAAGCGCTTTTATATTTCTGGTCCTAAATATTGAAAGAGAACATTACCTCGCCTTATTCTACGTAAGAAGATTTCTTATTCATCCATTATTCCTGCTCATCCTGCTTCCCGCATTCTATTATTACCGAATTAGCAAAAGAACCTCGCCTACAAAGTGAATTGAGGCAATTTAAGAGCTCTTTAGAACTTTTTAGGGTCTCAGCTGGATTCAAATCTTTAATTTTGTTCAAAACTTTAAAGATGAAAATAAAATATATCATTTTAGGATTAGCGGTAATTACCGGTCTAGGAATTTCGTCCTGTGGGAATGCTGAAAAGAAATCTGAAAACGAATCTACTTCTGAAGTTTTAATAGATACTGAAGAAGATATGGAGGAAGTGCAGGCAGAATTTGAAAACGATTCTGTGGCAAAAGTATACGAAGGCTACCTTGAATTAAAGGACGCACTGGTTCAAACTGATGCATCAGCAGCGGCAGAAGCGGCATCGAATTTACAATCTAAACTGAATGCAATGGGTAGCGATGTTGCCACGATCGCTGAAACTATTGCAACTTCAGATGATGTGAATATTCAAAGGGAGAAATTCTCAGAACTAACTGCGGCAATGGACACTGTGTTGAAAAATGCGATTTCCGGAGGTAAGATTTTCAAACAGTATTGCCCAATGGCTTTTGAAGGTAAAGGAGATTACTGGTATTCATCTTCAGAAAAAATTAGAAATCCCTACTACGGTGATAAAATGCTAAAATGTGGCCGTGTTGAAGAGACCATTCAGTAAATACTATACTAGCCAGGTTGTATTTAGTTTTTAAGCTACCAGGTTTCAGAAAATTTTAGACCAGTTGCGGTGGTACATCCTAAAAGTTCTTAATCTATGGCTACGGAAGTTAAAAAGCTTTAAAACTGAAAGAACTTAGCAAAATTTTAAAAGTCATCATGATATTTCCTTGGTAAATTGAGTTTCAACCTTAAAAATCAATTGATTATGAGAAATGAGAAACTTATTAGCGCACTTGGAAATTGTATCAACCACTGTAACTATTGTGCAGATGCCTGTCTGGACGAGGAGAATGTCAAAATGATGAAAGATTGCATCAGGACAGATCGAGTTTGTGCAGAAGTGTGTTCTACATTAAACCAAGTACTTGCGACTAATTACCAGGATGTACAGGGCTTAGTTGATTATTGTAAGAAAGTTTGCCAGGCTTGTGCAGATGAGTGCGGAAAGCATGAACACAAGCATTGTCAGGATTGTGCGAAAGCATGCCGGGAATGCGTAGAAGCCTGTGAAGCTTACGCAGCATAAATTTTAAAGTTCTGTATAACGCAGAGCTTTTTTTAATTTCTGAAAGTTATTCGCATAGGTTTGAAACTCACTTGAGACAACTAGCTTTATTTTTGCAGATTAATGATGCCTTATGAAAAGAACTTATAGAATTACGGGGATGAGCTGTAATGGTTGTCGCCAACATGTAGAAGAAACTCTGGCAGCGATCGAAGCTGTGGATCATGTGGAAGTTAATTTGCAGAATGAAACTGCGATGATAACGGCAGAACAGGATCTTAATATTTCAGTACTGAGAAATAAACTGGAGTCCGACGGCGGAAATTATGGTATCGAGGAATTCCAAACGACTGATGATGGAAAGATCGTTGAAAAGTATGATGTTCATGGAATGACCTGTAATGGTTGTAAGATGCACGTTCAAAAAGCACTTGGGGATCTTGATAAAATTGATTCTGCGGAAGTAGATCTTCATAATAAAGAAGCAATTCTTGAAATGAAAGAAGCAGTTTCGCTGAAGGAATTACAAAATGCACTTGAAGAAGCAGGAGGGAACTATACGATTCATATGCCTGGTACAGAGAAACCAGTTGAAAGTAATAAAGAAGTCAAAAAATCTGCTGAAAACGGGAAGGGTGTCTGGTATTGTCCCATGCATTGTGAGGGTGATAAAACCTACGATAAACCTGGTGATTGTCCGGTTTGTGGGATGGACCTCGTTGAGGAGGTAAATACAAATCAAAAATCGGTTGAATTTACTTGCCCAATGCATCCCGAAGTAAGCAAAGATGAACCTGGCGATTGTCCAATTTGTGGGATGGATCTTGTGCCCAAGCAACCGGAACCTTCAGCCGAAGAAAAAGGTTATAAAAAACTACTTCGCAAATTCTGGATCGCCATAGGGTTTACACTCCCAATTTTCATTATTGCCATGTCAGACATGGTTCCGAATAATACCTTACAAAGCTGGTTTGATGCGCAAACCTGGAACTGGATCCAGTTTGGATTATCTCTTCCGGTAGTATTTTATGCGTGTTGGATGTTCTTCCAGCGTGCCTGGAGGTCTATCGTAACGTGGAACCTCAATATGTTTACACTCATTGGAATTGGAGCAGGAGTAGCCTGGATCTTTAGCGTTTTTGGAATGCTGGTGCCAGATTTCTTTCCTGCACAGTTCAGAACAGAATCAGGTACTGTACATGTCTATTTTGAAGCTGCCACCGTCATCCTGACTTTGGTATTAATGGGACAGGTGCTGGAAGCCAGGGCACATAGCAAAACCAATTCGGCTATCAAGGAATTATTGAAGCTGCAACCAAATACTGCGCTTAGAATCAGGAATGGTAAAGAAGAGAAAATCTCCACCAACAAGATTGAAAAAGGTGATCTTTTAAAGATTAAACCGGGAGATAAGATACCTGTAGATGGTAAGATTTCTGAAGGAGAAAGCAGTATCGACGAATCGATGATCTCCGGTGAACCTGTGCCTGTACATAAAATGAAGGGTGATGAAGTTCGCTCCGGGACGATCAATGGAAATCAATCCTTTGTAATGAAGGCTGAAAAAGTTGGGGATGATACTTTGCTTGCCCAGATCATCAAAATGGTGAATGAAGCCAGTAGATCCCAGGCGCCAATTCAGAAATTAGCAGATAAAATTTCAGGATATTTTGTTCCAGTAGTGGTCATAATTTCAGTGATCACATTTGTAGTCTGGTCAATCTTTGGACCGGAACCTCAAATGGTTTACGCGCTCGTAAATGCAATTGCGGTCTTGATCATCGCCTGCCCATGCGCACTTGGTCTGGCAACTCCAATGTCTGTTATGGTTGGTATTGGACGTGGTGCCGGTAACGGAATCTTAATAAAAAACGCAAAATCTCTGGAACGACTCAACAAGGTCGATACGCTCATAATCGATAAGACCGGAACCCTAACAGAAGGTAAGCCAAGTGTGGACAAAGTAGTTTCTGTTTCTTCGGAATATACTTCAGGAAGACTAACAGCAATTATTGCGAGTCTGAACACGAACAGTGAACATCCATTAGCACAGGCGACTGTAGACTATGCGGAAAAACATGAAATAGAACTTTTAAAAACTTCAGATTTTAAGTCGGAAACAGGGAAGGGAGTTACGGGAACATTAGAGCAAAGCAAAGTCTTGATAGGTAACAAAGTTCTTATGGATTCCAGCAATATTGAAATTTCCACAGATCTTGCTGCCAGTGTTTCCGAAGAACAACAAAGAGGGAATACGGTAAGTTATGTAGCTATAGATGCTGCAGCGAAAGGTTATGTAGTACTGACCGATAAGATCAAGGAAGGAACAAAAAAAGTGATCTCAGATCTGCAAGATCACGGAATCGATGTGATCATGATTTCAGGGGATCATGAGAATACCGCGGCTGCAGTGGCCAATGAGATTGGAATTAAAAATTATAAAGCTGGAATGTTACCTCAAAATAAACTGGAAGAGGTTGAAAAACTGCAGAAAAGTGGAAAAGTTGTGGCAGTAGCAGGAGACGGGATCAATGATGCACCGGCACTTGCCAAAGCAGATGTGGGAATTGCCATGGGAACCGGGACAGATGTAGCTATAGAAAGCGCTGCTCTTACGCTGGTTAATGGTGATCTAAGAAGTATAAGAAAGGCGATTCTACTTAGTCAGAAAGTAATGAGGAACATCAAGGAAAATCTCTTTTTCGCACTTATTTACAATACTGTAGGTGTCCCTATCGCGGCTGGTGTGCTTTATCCACTATTCGGAATTTTACTTTCACCAATGATCGCTGCCCTGGCGATGAGCTTTAGTAGTTTTTCAGTAATAGCGAATGCGTTGAGGTTGAAAACTGCAGATCTGAAGGACTAAAAATAAAAACGGGATCTATTCAGATCCCTTTTTTTCAACTAACTAACACTTAACTTAACACCTAAATTTTTAGTTTCGAATTCTGCCATTTCCAGATCTTCTACCTTTACGTCTTTTTTCCTGTAGTTGTTCCCATTTCTGGAATTGCTCAGCAGTAAGAATTTTTTGAAGCTCTGTTTTCATTTCTTCAGATTCGTTCTCTCGTTTTTCACGCATTTCTTCACGCTTCTCTTTCATCTCCTCACGCTTTTCCATCATTTCAGCACGTTTTTCAGCGTTTTCTTCTCGACCTTCCTTCATGTTCTCCATTCTGGTCATATAAAGCGTTTTAAGCTTCATTTCCTGATCTTCATTAAGATCTAGCTGCATAGCCAGTCTTTTTGCACTAAGCGTCGCCATTTCTTCACTACTTAGATCCTTACGGCCTTCTCCTCTTTCCTGCGCGAACGTACTTAAGCCAAGCGCAAGAAATAATACGGTGATCATCTTTTTCATCTTCAAAATTTTAAGTTATACAAATAAGACCCTCTTTTTTAAAAAAGGTTTAAATAAAAAAAGGCAGGATTCAAACATCCTGCCTTTTCTGTATCATTTGAATAAAAATCTATTTCATCGGGTTAAGGATGAGGTCAATTCTTTTCAATAAATCCTGCTTATGATAGCGCGTTAGTGTATCTCCAGAATTTGCTGTATTTCTAAGCTGTCTCTGTAGCGTAGTAAGTTCACCACGAACAACTGGTCGAATGTCACTTTGAGCAACATTTACATTACTTCTGGTAACCCAGCTTCTGTAACGTGCAGGAATCTCATCCTGCTCTTCAGTCATTAATTCACCCATCTTTTCAACGTAAGCACGTTGCAGGTTTCTACGGTAACGATCTATAGATCTTCCATTGTAAACCTCACTCCATAGTCCTTTTCTAAGATCGGTCATCATATCCAGTAAAGAATAAGCATCTTTTCCATTGATCTCCTCGTTTTCCATTAATCTCGCCATTCTTCCGAAGTCAAGAAGGTTATTCAGAGTTCTTTGCTGCATTCCACGAATTCTTTCAATGTTACCGTCAAATTCGATCTTATTGAAAATATCCTGGTTGATCATCCATTCCGGAGTAGTGAATAATTGCTCTTGAAGGAATTCCATCGCTCTTTCCTGCTTTTCAGCATCTACATGAGTATAAACTGCACCTTCCTGATCGTAGGTTTTGTAATATTCATACACCCCACCAATATTAGCGGTCACGTGACCCATATATCGATTGTATTGTGAAAGAACCTGACCATAAAGATCATCAAGATCATCGTAATCCTTACCATCTTCAGCTGTCCACTCGATCAATTTAGGAACAATTCTCTTCAGGTTTTTGATTCCGTATTCACTGGCAAGCATCGCGTCATCACCAAGATCTTCAGTTTGAGAACTTGGATCTATTACGCCACTTTGCTGTCTTCCGAAGCGATATTTAGCATCTCCTGCATGTTTCAGGATCCACTGGTCAAGAATTTCTTTTTCTTCCTTTCCTTCTTTGTCAAGAATTGGTCTGTAACCCCACTCGATCGCATACTTATCGTATGGCCCGATCTCTGGCATCAACGCTACATCACCATCTTCTGGTTGTGCTATATAGTTGAAACGAGCATAATCCATAATAGATGGAGCTGTTCCAAATTCTTTCGTGAATTCTGGGTCTCTAAGGTCCTCTACAGCGTAAGCGACACTACTTCCCATGTTATGAGGTAAACCTAACGTATGTCCAACTTCATGAGAAGAAACAAAACGAATAAGTCTTCCCATTACTTCATCCTTGAAAGCAACTCCCTGTGCATCTTCATTGATGGCAGCAGTTTGAACGAAGAACCAGTTTCTAAGAAGAGTCATTACATTGTGATACCAGTTGATATCTGACTCAAGAATTTCTCCCGAACGTGGATCACTTACGTGAGGTCCGTTTGCGTTTGGAATTGGAGAAGCAAGGTATCTAACTGTAGAATATCTTACATCTTCAGGACTCCAGTCCGGATCTTCTTCTACTGTTGGAGCATCTTTGGCAATAATGGCATTTTTGAAACCTGCTGCTTCAAAAGCAACCTGCCAGTCTTCGATTCCCTGCTTGATAAATGGAACCCATTGCTCTGGAGTTGCGCGGTCGATATAGTAAACGATCTGTTCTTTTGGTTCAACCAGTTCCCCATTTTTGAACTTCTCGATATCCTCATCTTTAACTTCAAGTCTCCAGCGGTCAAGATATTCTACCGTTTCACTTTTTTGAGCTGCAAGACCATAATCTGTTTGTTCTGTAGTGAACCATCCAACACGCTCATCAAAATATCTTCTTTCCATTGGAACTTCTGGAAGTAAGATCATCGAGTTACTGAATTCTAAAGAAATAGAACCAAGACTCTCATTAGATGGTGGATCACCAGCATTATAAGTCTTTACATGTCTAATTTCGATATTTTCAGGGTAAGATCTAATTGTATCGATATAAGATCTGTTGTCATCTAAGCGGGAAACTTTGTACTGTTTCCTGGTTCTTTCGGGCAATCCTAGCGCCTGTACATCTTTGGTATAAAGATCTGTAACATCGATGACAGTGGACTTAGAGATACTGTCTTTTCCTACAGTCTTGATATCAAAAGATTCAACGATAGGCTCAAAGTTAGAGTTTACTACCGCCTCGTGTACTGGAAGAGAATCTGCAGCATAGATATCATAAGATACTACTCTTAGTAGTACCTTATTACCTTTTTTCTGCCATCTGTGAACCTGAGTATTTTGTTTTCCACCACCAAAACCAATTCCATTTGCAGTCTTAGCGATTCTTGTAACGGTAAGCATTTCGCGGTTAAAAAGGCTGTCTGGAATTTCGTAGAAGTACTTTTCATCAACCTTATGAACGGTGAACAGACCTTCGTCTGATTTCGCATCCTTGGTGATCACCTTTGCGTAAGGCTTCATTCCATCTTTATCCTTCTTGGATTCTTCAGATGAAGCAGTTTTAGCATCCTTATTATCCTGTTTCTGAAAAACAGCACAACTGGATACCGATAACGAAAGGGCGATAAGCATAAGCTTAAAGCTCTGATTCTTAATCATAAATAGTTTGTTTTTAGTTAATAAGTTGAGCAGAAAGTAAAGATCTCATATTCGTGAATAGGGTAAACCTTTAGCCTTCCGCAGTTTTAGGACTAGCAAATTCCTGAAAGGTTTAAAATTAAGTTAAAAGAATTTATAGTACTGGAGGAATCAAATTTAATAGCTGTTTTGCTATATTTAATTGATTTCAGAACTAAAACAACTCAAATTATGGAAGAAATAGTAAAAATGGTCTCAGAAAAAGCCGGAATCTCTGAATCTCAGGCAAAAATTGCAGTACAGGTGGTTTCTGGAATTTTAAAGGACAGAATGCCTGAAACTATGTCGAAACATCTTGATTCTTACCTAAAAGGTGATGGAGATGCTGGAAATATTAGCGATATGGCTGGGAAGCTTGGTGGAATGTTCGGAAAATAGGAACTTCTGGAGTATCCAATATCAAAAAAAAGAGGCTGAAAAGCCTCTTTTTTTTAAATATGATTTTCAGATCTAAGCAATCTTAATGCTAAGAACTTCACCTTCTTTATACACTTCTATCATTTTATGCTTCCGAAGAGATTTTAAGGCTTTATCCCATTTCTTATTGCTTAATCCACTTTTCTCTTTTACTAAATTCATATCATGAACCTGGTCATCCTTCAATAAAGTATACACCGACTTTTCCTCTTCCGATAGTTCGACCTGTTTCTTTTCAGGTTTCATTTGAGGGAAAAATAATACTTCCTGTATCGACTGGTTGTTGGTTAAGAACATGATCAACCTGTCCATCCCGATTCCAAGTCCGGATGTTGGAGGCATTCCATATTCCAGTGCGCGAAGAAAATCATTATCGATAAACATCGCTTCATCATCTCCTTTTTCTGATAGTTTCAATTGCTCTTCAAAGCGTTCTCTCTGGTCGATAGGGTCGTTTAACTCGGAGTATGCATTTGCGATCTCCTTACCACAAACCATTAATTCAAAACGTTCTGTAAGCTCGGGGTTATCGCGGTGAGTCTTACAAAGCGGACTCATCTCCTTAGGATAATCTGTGATGAAAGTTGGCTGTATAAAGTTTCCTTCACACTTCTCTCCAAAGATCTCATCGATCAGTTTTCCTTTACCCATAGTTTCGTCTACATCGATGCCCATTTTAGTGGCTGCCTCATATAGCTCTTTTTCAGATTTCCCGGTAATATCAAAATCAGTAAACTGTTTGATAGCATCCGTCATCGTAACCCGTTTGTACGGAGCTTTGAAATCTACGTTATGCTTTCCGAAGGTAGCTTCAGTTTTACCATTCACCGCCATGGCGCAATGCTCGAGCAGGTTTTCGGTAAATTCCATCATCCAATTATAATCCTTATAAGCCACGTAAATTTCCATTGCCGTGAATTCAGGATTGTGAGTTCTATCCATCCCTTCATTTCTGAAGTTTTTAGAAAACTCATATACACCATCAAATCCACCAACGATCAATCTTTTAAGATATAGCTCGTTTGCAATTCTTAAATACAATGGAATGTCCAGGGCGTTGTGATGCGAAACAAAAGGTTTTGCAGCTGCTCCACCTGGAATTGGCTGAAGTATTGGAGTTTCAACTTCAAAATATCCTTTATCATTGAAGAAGTTACGCATAGCGTTGAAAAGTTTCGTACGCTTTACAAAAACCTCTTTCACCTTAGGATTTACCGCAAGATCTGCGTAACGCTGTCTATAGCGGTGTTCAGGATCTGTAAAACCATCGTAGGTATTCCCGTCTTTATCTGTTTTTGGAAGTGGAAGTGGTCGCAATGACTTACTCAACAGGTGAAAATCTTTTACCATGACGGTCATTTCTCCTACCTGAGTTTTGAATAACTCTCCCTCAATTCCTATAAAATCGCCAATATCAAGCCATTTTTTATAGAAATCATTGTATTTCGCTTTATCATCACCAGTACAAATTTCGTCACGGTTAAAATACACCTGTATCTTACCATTAGAGTCCTGAAGTTCAGCAAAAGATGCTTTCCCCTGGATCCTTCTTGACATAAGTCTTCCTGCGATCACCACCTTTTTACCTTCAGCAAATTCTTCCTTGATCTTTGTGGTAGTATGATCTACCGGAAAAAGATCGGCTGGATAAGGATTAATTCCGGCTTTGCGTATCGCCGATAATTTCTCACGTCTAATTTGTTCCTGTTCTGATAACTGCTGCATATAATTTTTTTTATGCATTCAACAAAAATGCGGATGCAAATATAGTGACTATCAGCCTGCCATACAATGCAATTAAAAGCCGAAATAATAATTCTATCTTTGCCTCTATAATTAGTGAAAATGAGTATTTGGAGAGTAATTCTATCAGTATTATTTCCCCCGCTGGCAGTTTATGATCGCGGTTGTGGTTCAATTTTAATCGTGCTAATACTTACGCTGCTGGGATGGGTTCCCGGAGTAATTGCTGCGCTCATTATATTAAACAATCCCAAGTCTTAAACTATGAATAAGGAAGTTGAAGTTAGAAATCTGGGCAGCAGGGATTATAAGGAAACCTGGGATTACCAGGAGCAACTGTTTAAGGATACTCTGGATCAAAAGATCAGGAACCGAAGGCAGAATGAAAATATCGCTACCCGAAATTATTTGCTGTTGGTGGAGCATCCTCATGTTTACACTTTAGGAAAAAGCGGCGATCATACCAATCTTCTTTTGTCTGAAGAGCAATTGCAGAAAAAGAATGCAAGTTTTTATAAGATCAATAGAGGAGGGGATATTACCTATCATGGGCCGGGACAGATTGTAGGTTACCCCATTCTTGACCTCGATAATTTCTTTACTGATATTCATAAATACCTGAGATTTCTTGAAGAGATGGTGATTCTGACTCTAGCTGAATATGGAATAAAATCTGAAAGAAGCCCTGGAGAAACCGGTGTCTGGCTGGATGTGGGAACTCCGTTCGCGAGAAAGATTTGCGCTATGGGTGTTAGAGCTAGCAGATGGGTAACCATGCATGGTTTTGCTCTGAACGTCAACGCAGATCTTGGCTATTTTGATCATATTATTCCCTGCGGAATTAAGGACAAAGCCGTAACTTCTTTGAATGTAGAGCTAGGTCAGAAAGAAGTGGATATGACTGAAGTTCAGCAAAAATTGATGAAACATTTCAGTCAGTTATTCGAAGCGGAGTTGGTTTAAGATTATAGTTTATACAGTAGGATCTCATTATCGCCACCTTTTACGATCATCTCCAGGCGTTTATCCAGATCTGCATTTGCAAGATCAACTTCAGAAGTTCCATATACTGGAAAGCCGGGAAGTAATTCAGCATTATCCTTAAATACATAGACCTTCTTCGCCTGGGTGTCGGTAATACTTACATAAGTTTTGCGTCCGATTTGAAATAACTGGGGATTGGTATACAACCCAAAATCAAGACTTACGCTGGAATTATTGATCATCAGTTCGTTTTCATTAAGATAGACCAGATGATTTTCAGTTGCTACCAAACGATTGTTTTCTGCAAGGTCAAGACTTTTCAAATTTACTTTTCCATTTTGATTCACCTTTATCAGGTTACCTTCAGGTTGAGTAGTGATAAAATCAGACTTATAGCCGTACCATTCGTTTTCAGAAGTATTAAAATTATTCGCGATAGGAACACGAATGCTACCCTGCCGACTCAGGATCTGTAATCTACCTGATTCTTCCTGAACCAGGATATAATCTTTGTTCCCAAGGCGAATATGCTTTGGCGCTTTGATTATGGTGCTTTTTGTTCCGTCGAAATCAAATCCTTTAATACTATTACCTTTTGGTCCAAGCATGTAGACTTTATTATTCTGGGTGAGCACAAACCTGTATTTCCTGTTTTTATCGTAATCAAATACTGCCAGAGGCTGCGTTAGCGGATCATTAAACTTTTTAGGAAACGGTTTTACATCGCGGCCTTTGCGATCCAACACTTCAAGTTGAAAGCCGGTGGAAAAAGCAAGTTGTTTATTGCCGTTTTTAAAGAGATCTACTTCGTGCACTTCTCCTGAAATTTGACTATCCAATTGTTTGGACCAGAACATGCTGCCTTTGTTGGAAAAAAGGCTGAGTTGATTCCCCGTGTCCTCCACAAGAATATCCATCTGGTCTGTTTCATGATTCCGGAAGAACTGGAGAATTCCAGCTATAGGTTGGCTGGTGGTAATTGTAGCGATCTGTTCAGCGCCTTTGGAAAGTCGGTCTGCCTCCGTTGGTTCTGCGATAATACCGTGTAGATGATCATATTTTTCTTCTGAAATCACCTGAAATGCAGCCAGGCTACCTTTTTTGAAGTCGGATTCTTTAGCGATCCCCAATTCCTTCGCGGCGGAAATATTCGTAATTGCAAGCATGCTTGATTCTGATGATAGCGAATTCATCATTCTAACGTATTGAGGGTTTTCTGATAGCGTTTTGCTATTTTGAAAATTGACGATTGACTCTTTGAGAACGGAGATCTCTTCAGAGGCAATTATAAAATGATCAATGACTATAAAGTATCCTGAACTTAGATTAACTTCAGAATTTAGCAACAATTCCGGCATAGCAAAACTTCCCTTATAAATATCTATTTCCCGGAATCGTTCACTAAGCTCATAATCGTGGAACAGTAGGTTTTTAACTAGTTCGGTATCAATTGCATTCCAAATATGGACATTTCCGGTTTTAAGCTTGATGCTTGAAATATCACTTACTTTATCCAGAAAGTCCAGATTAGCGGTTGTATCCTTGCTTTGAAGTTTAAGCCCTGAACTCATAGAAACTATAGAAATAAAGTCTTCCGGGCAAAATCTGGCCACTTCATGTTTAAAGTCGGTTACAGGGGCAAAGTTTTTAGAGGCTTCGGAATTAGTATGTATTGAAATTCCGTTGTATACAAGTTCAGATTCATTCGCATGCAGATCCAGTACATTCCAGTTTCCTTTTTTCTTCGGAAGATCTATCTCGGAGAACATTTCAGAAAAGAACATTACATTCGTATTATCTGAATAGATCAAAGAGGTCTTTTTTGGATCTGAAGCATCCAATGCTTTCTGGAATTCCTGCGAATTAGATTTATTACTTCGCTTAACCTGAACGATGGCATGCTTACTTTTACTGAAGATGCTGAGGTTGGCTATGTCACGCTGGTAAAATTCAGAATTTTCCAGTTTCACCTTCTTATAATGAATATCTTCTTCATTAAAAGTTTCAACCTGTTTGTTTTGAATACTATCCAGCATCAGGGAAGTGGAATCTTTCTCAATGATCAAAACTGTATGTTTAGAACCTATACTATCACCATGTATATAAAGAATGGTTTCTCTTTCAGAATTGATATACTTTAAAAGATCTTTGGGTTCGTTCATTAATTCCTTCAGCTCTCCACTGTTAAAAGTAGCTTCATGTTCCAGTAGATCTTTTTCAAGTTGATTGCTGGAAGGAGAAACGAAGATTACCTCCGCAGAATCAGGTATAAGATCTGAGTTTTTCAGATTACTATCAGAATCTTCTGCACAGGAAATAAGGAGCAGGCAGAAAATAAGACTTAGAAACTTGTTCATATATAATAGGTAGGCTTACAAAAATATAAACTTAGAATTCAATTTTCAATTGATCGGGTAGTAGTTTAAAACTTTTCCGGTGGTATTTGGTAATACCGTACTTTTCGATAGCTGCACGATGTTCCCTGGTAGGATAGCCCTTGTTCTTTATCCAATTGTACATGGGGAATTCTTCATGGATCTTTTCCATATACTCATCGCGGTGGGTTTTTGCCAGAACAGAAGCCGCTGCAATACTAAGAAATTTACCATCACCTTTAATAATGCACTCGTAGGGTATGGAGTCCAAAGGTCTAAATCTGTTTCCATCAACGATGATGCAATCTGGTTTGGTCTTTAATTTCATGATAGACCTCTGCATCGCCGTGATCGATGCATTTAATATGTTGACTTTATCAATCTCTTCCATAAAAACATGAGTCACTGCAAAATCGAAGAAATTTTCATGAATTAGATTTCTTAAAAGGTTCCTATTTTTTAGACTCAGCACCTTGGAATCATTCAAAATCTTGTTTTTAAAGTTCTTAGGTAAAATGATGGCAGCAGCAGTGACAGGCCCTGCGAGGCAGCCTCGCCCTGCTTCATCGGTTCCGGCCACCAGTTTTGATTTATCATAAGATCTGAGCATATGCATTTAAGATTGTAATCTTTTAACAAATTTACGGGTTCATGATGCAGTGAAATCCCACGTTTTCATTGAGCCTGTTAAAATTTTAATAAGTTAAAGTGTAAGTTTTTTTGGTATGTTAAGGATTTATTAGCATTTTTGACGCAGGCTAATTCAAATTTAACGAAATAATGAAAAAAAGATTACATGGATTTCTAACGCTGTTACTGGTGTTAGTCGTGCAAATTGGTTTTGCACAGGACAAAACCGTTTCAGGAACGGTTGTTGACGAAGATGGTTTGCCTCTACCTGGGGTGACTGTTCTTGAAAAAGGTACAGGTAATGGAACTCAGACTAACTTCGATGGTGTGTATACACTGGAAGTTGGAAATGGTTCTGTATTGAGTTTTAGTTACGTTGGGTTTGCACCTCAGGACATTAAAGTTGGAGCTGCAGATTCTTATGATGTAACTATGCAAACAGATGCTGATGCTCTTGCTGAGGTTGTTGTATTAGGTTATAGCACTAAAGGTGTAGAAGAAGTAACAGGATCATCTGTGCAAATTGGTGGTGATGAGATTGCTGAATCTCCAACTGTATCTGTAGAGCAAGCTTTACAAGGTAAAGTTGCTGGTGTTCAGATTTCTCAATCATCTGGAACGCCTGGTGCGATTCAGGATATTCGTATTAGAGGTATTAGCTCTATTAATGCTGATAATGATCCTCTTTACGTTATTGATGGAGTGCCAGTTTCTAACGCCAACATTTCTGGTAGTGCGAACCAAACATCTTTGAATCCATTGGCTTCTATAAACAGCCAGGATATCGCAAGTATTACTGTTTTGAAAGATGCATCTGCTACAGCAGCTTATGGTGCTCGTGGGTCTAACGGTGTAATCGTTGTGACAACTAAAAATGGTAAAAAAGGTGAAACTACATTTACTTTTAGCAGTCAGGTAGGTTTCCAGAATGATGCTTTCAACAAGCGTGAGTCTCTAACAGGAGCTCAGCGTGAAGAACTCTTAAGAGAATCTTTAAATAATGCTTACGGTGCTAATGGTACCAATGGTGATTTCGGATTTACTTTCGATAACGCTATTGATACTGCAATTGGATTCAATCTATTGTCTCCAGCTACAGCTGATTTCGATGGAACAGATTACGATTGGGATGGTAGAATCAAAAACGATGACGCTATCACTCAAAACTATACTTTGTCTGCATCCGGAGGAGATGAGCTTTCTAACTTCTACGCTTCTTTCGGTTATAACAATACTGAAGCTACAGTTATTGGAGGTGAATTTGAAAGAATCAATGGTGCTTTCTCTTACGATAGACAGTTACGGGACAATATTCAGTTAGCGACTTCGGTTAACGTATCTAATACTAAGCAGAATCCGGTTCTAGAAAATGGTACTTTCTTTTCAAACCCATTCCTTACTAGAATTTTAATGAACCCTTTCAATAATCCTAATAACTCTGACGGTTCCTTGAATATCAATCTTCCTTTTGGGTCTCTTCCAAACATTTTTTATGTACAGGAAAACAATATTACAAGAAACGCTCTAACTCGTGCGTTAGTGAATACTAAGTTGGATTGGGAGCTTTTTACTGATCTTACGTTCTCTAACAGAATTAGTTTAGATTATCAATTAAACGAATATTTTCAATACAGAAACCGTTATACTGGAGACGCAGATGATTTCAATGGTGACTCTTCTGTAAGTGATGAAAAGAACTACAACTGGGTTTACCAGGGATCTTTAAATTATGGCTTCACATTAGCAGACGATCACAACTTTGATATAACTGGTTTATTTGAGTATCAAAAGAACCAAAATAATTATCTATACGCTTATGGTCAAAATTTCCCAGTGGATGGTTTAATTCAAATCAACACAGCAAGTGCTAACTTTGATGCTGATTCCCAGTATTCAGATTGGATCAATGTATCTTACCTTGGTCTTTTAAACTATAACTATGCTGGTAAGTATGTTTTGGATGGAACTATTAGAAGAGAAGGTTCTTCCAGATTTCCTTCTGGAGAACGTTATGGTACTTTCGGTTCTGTAGGTGCTGCCTGGAATGTTCATAGAGAAGATTTCATGAATACCGACTTGTTTAATACTCTTAGGTTAAGAGCTTCTTACGGTATCACTGGTAACAACAATATTGGTATTAATTCATATCAAACCTTGCTTACATATAGCGCTAACTATGCTAATAATGGAGCAGGTTTCCCATCTCAATTCGGTAATAACGAACTTACTTGGGAAAAAGGTGAAACTTATGATTTAGGTTTTAGTTTTGGAATGTTTGATAGTAGATTGACAGGTTCTTTCTCTTATTATAATAGAAGAACTTACGACTTATTGCTTAATGTTCCATTATCTCTAACAACAGGATTTAGTTCTCAAACTCGTAATATTGGAGAAATGAAAAACTCTGGTATTGAAGCTGAGTTAGGATTCGATATTATTAGCACAAAAGATTTCAACTGGAATGTTTCTGCTAATTATGCAACTGTAGAGAACGAAGTGGAAGAACTTGCTATTGGTGCAGATGGTCAGGAACTTGATCCTAATGCTGGTAGTGTTTATACTACAACACGTAGTGGTCTTCCTGTAAATACCTGGTTCATGAGAACCTGGGCAGGTGTAGATACTGAAACTGGACTTCCAACTTGGTTTGTGAATGGTGTAGATGGAGAAGTTACCTCTAACTATAACGCTGCTCAAAGAGTAGATCAGGGTGCTAGTGCTCTTCCTACTTTTTCTGGTGGATTGGGAATGCGATTTGATTATAAAGGTTTCTTTGCTGAAGCAAATGCATACTTCCAGGGAGGTCATAAGATCTATGAGCAATATGCTCAGTTCTACTTGAGAACTAATAGTTTTACTTTAGGTACTTACAATGGGGTACAGGAATTAATGGATAGATGGCAGCAGCCTGGTGACGTGACAGACGTTCCAGCTGTAAACTATGCACAAAACAATAACTTCCATGCGACTAGTTCTAGACACCTTTATGATGGTGATTATGTAAGATTGAAAAATGTATCCTTTGGATATAACCTTCCATCTGCATGGGCTAATGAAATTGGTATTGATGGTTTGACCTTGACACTAAGAGGTACAAACATATATACTTGGGTAAAAGATGATGGTCTTAAACTTGATCCAGAAACCAGAGCTGATGGATTTACAAGATTGACTACTCCACCAGTTGAATCATATACCTTAGGTATTAACGTTAAATTTTAAGAAAAAATGAGAAAGAATTTCAAATATATTGCACTAATCGTATTGTCCCTGGGGGTCTTTACAGGATGCTCAGAGGAGGATTTAGATCCA
The DNA here is from genome assembly GCF_045055805.1 of Christiangramia sp. LLG6405-1. GTDB lineage: Bacteria > Bacteroidota > Bacteroidia > Flavobacteriales > Flavobacteriaceae > Christiangramia. The sequence continues at coordinate 1,332,887 of NZ_CP159330.1, forward strand.
ACTTTGCAACAATCAAAGCTTCTTGAGGAAAGTGTAGGTACGATCAACGATTTACAAGTAATCCTGAATGGAGCATACAACAGAATGTCTCTGACTGATTATTATGGTAGAGATAAGATTATCTTAGGAGAGGTTTTCTCTGATAATGCTTACTCAAATGCGAACTCTAACCGTTTCGTAGCCGAGGCTAGAATGGATCTTTTACCAACTTCTGGTATCTCAGAAACCTTGTGGGCTAGGATGTATACCGTAATCGGTTCTGCTAACATTGTAATTAATGCAACAGACATTGAGATCGATCCTTTAAATGCGGAAGGTGATCAGGCAACAATCGACCAAATCAAAGGTGAAGCATACGCAATTAGAGCGTTGGCGCATTTTGATCTTCTAACTTTTTACGGACAACAGAACGTAAATGGAGGCGGAGAGAGTTCAATGGGTGTGCCTTATGTCACAACTTTTAGAGAAGAGGCGAATTTGTTTCCTGCTAGAAATACTGTAGGTGAAGTAAAGGCTTTAGCCTATTCTGATTTGGAAATGGCTCAGGACCTTATGTCAAATGGTGCTGGTAATCCGGAATTTATGAGTGAAATGGCAGCTTATGCTATAGAAGCTAGAATTGCAAATTACTTTGGTGACTGGCCTAGAGCATTAGAAGCTTCTAAATTCGTAGTTGATTCTGGAAGTTACCAGGTTCTTGAAAGTGAAGATTTTATTAGTTCTTATGAAAATGATGCTTCTGCAAACTCAATATTTGAAATTGCTGCTGCAGATAACGATAATGAAGGTATCAATGGTTTAGCTAATATTTATCAGGCAGGAGCATACGGAGATGTTGTAGTTCTTCCTAATCTTGCTGCGATCTATGAGGATGGTGATGTGAGAGGTGTTGGCGGAATTATTTCAGAATCATCTACAGGAACTTTAAGAAATACTGGTAAATACCCTTCTACAGCTCCATATGAAGATAATATTCCTGTTATTAGATATGAAGAGATGGTTTTAATCTATGCAGAGGCTTTATTGGAAACTTCGGGAGACGATTCTGGGGATGCTTTGGAATGGTTAAATATGATTCCTGAGAATCGTGGTGCTATGTCTTATGATGCAGCTTCCAAGGACAACATTTTGCTTGAAAGAAGAAAAGAACTTGCTTTTGAAGGATTTAGATTTCATGACCTTGCGAGAACTATGATGGATATTCCTAATCCAGATCCAGTTCTTCAAACGCATGAAGGTCCTGCATACGGAAGTTTCAACTTTGCACTACCGATCCCGGCTGCAGAAGTTGACGCTAACTCAAATGTATTGCAGAACGCAGGTTACGGACAATAATTTTATCTTATAATATTTAAAAAGCCGCTCATTTAGAGCGGCTTTTTTTATTCCCCAATTTCAGGGAGTTTCTTACGTTATAAATTATAAATTTGCGATACCATTATATTCGTATGTATAGAGCTTTAACCTTTTTGTTATTATTGATTTCATTTTCAGCTGTAAGTCAGGAAGACTTTGGGCAGGAATCCAAACCACAGGAAAAAGAAGATAGCATACCCCCAGTAGATCTGTATAAGATCATTTCGGTGAAGAATGATACTACTCACCTGGATACCACGCTTACCATATTAAAGGATTACAAGTTCAATTATCTTAGAAAAGATAATTTTGAGTTGTTGCCATTTTCAAATACCGGACAAACCTATAATGCTCTTAGTTACACTGTGGCTAATAGCAGATCGTTCCCTGGATTTGGAGCAGAAGCAAGGCATTATAATTTTATGGAAGTGGGTGATATCAACTATTATCAGGTTCCAACTCCATGGACTCAGCTTTATTTCAAGACTGTACCGGAACAGGGGCAGCAGCTCGATGCTTTATTTACTATCAATACTTCTAAGAACTTAAATATGTTTATTGCATATAAGGGAACGAGGGCATTAGGTAAATACCAGAATATTTTGACCAGCACCGGAAATCTTAGAATGGGGTTCTCCTATAATACCACTAATGATAGGTATCGTATAAAAGCACATTTCGTTTCTCAGGATCTAATGAATGAGGAAAATGGAGGACTTGATAGCCTTGCGGTGCTTCAATATATTGCCGAGGAAGAAGAGTTCGATGATAGATCTGTACTCGATGTCAATTATGTGGACGCTGAAAGTACTCTCTTTGGGAAGAGGTTTTTTATTGATCATGAATATCAACTAACCAATCCCAGGGATTCCACGAACAAATTAAGTGTCTCCCACATATTCGATCATAGCTATAAAAAGTTCGTCTTCAATCAGGAAACTGCGGAAAATGCTCTTTATGGTGATTCTTTTGAGGCTACTAATTTGCAAACATCTACTCGCCTATATACCACCTTTAATGAAGCAGCAGTAAATTTTGAGAATGACGTACTCGGAAAACTCTCCGTAAACGCCGGGCATACCAATTATGATTATGGATATAACGCCGTCTACATTACAGAGGAATCTGTAGTAGGCAATAAGCTTTTCGGAAATTTATTACATTTGGGTGCTACTTACGAAGAGCGTATTGGTGATTTTGATTTTAAAGCTGCTGGGCGACTCAACCTAGATGATGATTTTTCCGGTAATTTTCTAAATGTATCGGCTGGATATCAATTCGATGATGAAAATAGTATCCGTTTCGGGTTCGACCAAAATAGCAGTTTGCCTAATTTTAATTTTCTGCTCTATCAGAATGATTATATTAATTATAACTGGCAGAACGACTTCGATAATATTAGTTCGCAGAGATTATACGCCAGGCTTTCTTCTGAAAAGTATGCGAACATAAATTTTTCATTATCGCAAATTGATAACTATACATACTTCTCGGAAAATGAAAATGGGTCGGTAAAACCTTTTCAATATGATCAGCCGGTAAGACACTTAAAGCTGAAGGCGGAAAAAGAATTTGATTTTGGTCTCTTCGGAAGCTACAATACTATAATGTATCAGAATGTCCTGGAAGGAGCAGGCGTTCTAAATGTTCCAGATCTGGTTACCAGGAATTCTATATACTATAAGGACTTCTGGTTCGATAAGGCACTGTATCTTCAAACAGGTTTCACGTTTAAATACTTTACGAAGTATGAAGCGAATGCGTACGATCCCATCCTTGCAGAATTCTATGTTCAGAATGAAGAAGAGATTGGTGGTTTTCCTGTAGTAGACTATTTCTTCAATGCAAAAGTGGACAAAGCAAGGATTTTCTTTAAGTTGGAGCATTTAAATTCTCTGGTTACCGGGAACAACAATTTCTCTGCACCAGACTATCCATATACCGACTTTCTTGTAAGATTTGGCCTGGTTTGGGATCTTTTCCTGTAGTATTTGTTATACTGAATTTATCATATCAGGAGTTTGTTTGATTTTTAGTTGCTGAATTGATATAAAAATGCCGTCATCTGTTCTATTTTAAGCAGCTTTTCTCCTAAGTCTTTTCGGTTAGCATAAATCGAATATTTTCTTCGGAAAGTTATTGTGTAATTAAAATTGGGGTGTATATTTGCAGCCGCTTTGGGAGCAAGGCGTATGTTCGTTGAGAGTAGTGATGGTGGGTAATGCGGAAGGATCTGGCTTTAGAAAATTAATTTAAAATTTATTAAATTTTAGTTTGGTAGAAAGGAAAAAGTTAGTGTATATTTGCAGCCGCTTTGAGAGCAAGGCGAGAGTTCACTGAAAGGTATGTAAAGGGTAGGCTATTGTTGGTCTAAGGCAAAAAAATAAAAATTAAATTTCTTTAAATTTTATTTGGCTGGAGAGCAAAACTAGTTTTATATTTGCACCCGCTTTGAAAACGAAGCGACGTTCATAGGAAGGTTGGGAGAGTTTAAAGGTAGGAAAGCTTTAGAGAAAGAAACTAAAAATTTTATTAAAAAAGTTTTGGTTGATAAAGAAAAAGCGTTGTATATTTGCACCCGCTTTGAGAGCAAGCAAACGTTCAAAAATTACAAACTGAAATTACTAGAAACCACCGGATGGGGTGATAGAATAAGGTTCGATTCCTTAGGTTTTAACAAGACAGATTGGGAGACCAATTAAGTTCATTGATATATTGAATTGACAAAGGGTTTTATCTTTAATTAGATAGAATCAAGTGTATAAGAATTAAGACTAGAAAAGTCATACTGAGCAATTTCTTTAGTAGTTGTTGAATATATTTAAGATTTAACGATGAAGAGTTTGATCCTGGCTCAGGATGAACGCTAGCGGCAGGCCTAACACATGCAAGTCGAACGGTAACAGGGATTAGCTTGCTAATCCGCTGACGAGTGGCGCACGGGTGCGTAACGCGTATACAATCTGCCTTTAAGCGGGGAATAGCCCATGGAAACGTGGATTAATACCCCATAGTCTATAAACTTCACCTGGAGATTATAGTAAACATTTATGGCTTAAAGATGAGTATGCGTCCTATTAGTTAGTTGGTAAGGTAACGGCTTACCAAGACGGCGATAGGTAGGGGTCCTGAGAGGGAGATCCCCCACACTGGTACTGAGACACGGACCAGACTCCTACGGGAGGCAGCAGTGAGGAATATTGGACAATGGAGGCAACTCTGATCCAGCCATGCCGCGTGCAGGAAGACGGCCCTATGGGTTGTAAACTGCTTTTATACGGGAAGAACCACATCTACGTGTAGATGCTTGACGGTACCGTATGAATAAGGACCGGCTAACTCCGTGCCAGCAGCCGCGGTAATACGGAGGGTCCAAGCGTTATCCGGAATCATTGGGTTTAAAGGGTCCGTAGGCGGGATAATAAGTCAGTGGTGAAAGTCTGCAGCTCAACTGTAGAATTGCCATTGATACTGTTGTTCTTGAATTATTATGAAGTGGTTGGAATGAGTAGTGTAGCGGTGAAATGCATAGATATTACTCAGAACACCTATTGCGAAGGCAGATCACTAATAATATATTGACGCTGAGGGACGAAAGCGTAGGTAGCGAACAGGATTAGATACCCTGGTAGTCTACGCCGTAAACGATGGTTACTAGCTGTTCGGCTCGATTGAGAGCTGAGTGGTTAAGCGAAAGTGATAAGTAACCCACCTGGGGAGTACGTTCGCAAGAATGAAACTCAAAGGAATTGACGGGGGCCCGCACAAGCGGTGGAGCATGTGGTTTAATTCGATGATACGCGAGGAACCTTACCAGGGCTTAAATGCAGTTGGACAGGTCTGGAAACAGACCCTTCTTCGGACTAATTGCAAGGTGCTGCATGGTTGTCGTCAGCTCGTGCCGTGAGGTGTCAGGTTAAGTCCTATAACGAGCGCAACCCCTGTGGTTAGTTGCCAGCGAGTCATGTCGGGAACTCTAGCCAGACTGCCAGTGCAAACTGTGAGGAAGGTGGGGATGACGTCAAATCATCACGGCCCTTACGTCCTGGGCCACACACGTGCTACAATGGTAGGGACAGAGGGCAGCTACCCCGCGAGGGGATGCGAATCTTCAAACCCTATCACAGTTCGGATCGCAGTCTGCAACTCGACTGCGTGAAGCTGGAATCGCTAGTAATCGCATATCAGCCATGATGCGGTGAATACGTTCCCGGGCCTTGTACACACCGCCCGTCAAGCCATGGAAGCCGGGGGTACCTGAAGTCCGTCACCGTAAGGAGCGGCCTAGGGTAAAACTGGTAACTGGGGCTAAGTCGTAACAAGGTAGCCGTACCGGAAGGTGCGGCTGGAACACCTCCTTTCTAGAGCTTTGCATGTTTACATGCAAGCGACAATTAGTAAAGGGAAGTTCAGAGACCAATTTGGTCTTGATTCTTATGTCAATTCGATTATTATGGACAGTCTCATAGCTCAGCTGGTTAGAGCGCTACACTGATAATGTAGAGGTCGGCAGTTCGAGTCTGCCTGAGACTACTTGAAAGAGTAAGCCATCAGGTTTATAAGTTCATTTGAAACATTGAAAGGAAATTTTAGAGGTTGAGTAGCCGTTATAAGTACTGTTAACTAATAACTGGTTAGCTGGATACTAAAATAATGGGGGATTAGCTCAGCTGGCTAGAGCGCCTGCCTTGCACGCAGGAGGTCATCGGTTCGACTCCGATATTCTCCACGATTCCTAGAGATAGAGAGGGTTATAGTTTTTACAAACAACCAGGAAACATATGTTTTTAGTTTGTAGGATCATCGAGACTCTATCGTTATTACGGGAAAAAAGTTCATTGACATATTGAAGAAACAAAGAATACGAGAACACTATTAGATAGAAATATTTAATATAAGTAATACATTATAATACTTCTGTTCTAGCGTAAGTTAGAATAGATTAGAGCATTAAGCAAAGCGCATACAAGCTAGATAAGGGCGTATGGGGAATGCCTAGGCTCTCAGAGGCGAAGAAGGACGTGATAAGCTGCGAAAAGTCGTGGGGATTGGCACATACAAATTGATCCGCGAATATCCGAATGGGGCAACCCACTATATTGAAGATATAGTATCCGCAAGGAGGCGAACCCGGAGAACTGAAACATCTAAGTACCCGGAGGAAGAGAAAACAATAGTGATTGCGCTAGTAGCGGCGAGCGAACGCGCAGAAGCCCAAACCAATGAGTTTACGGACTTATTGGGGTTGTAGGACTGCAACATTGTTTGTACAATGAATTAGAACAAGTTGGAAAGCTTGGCCATAGACGGTGATAGCCCGGTATAGGAAAGTTGATATAAAGCATAGCAGTATCCTGAGTAGTGCGGGGCACGTGAAACCCTGTATGAATCCGGCGGGACCATCCGCCAAGGCTAAATACTCCTGAGAGACCGATAGTGAACCAGTACCGTGAGGGAAAGGTGAAAAGAACCCTGAATAAGGGAGTGAAATAGATCCTGAAACCATACGCTTACAAGCGGTCGGAGCCCTTTAGTGGGGTGACGGCGTGCCTTTTGCATAATGAGCCTACGAGTTACCGTTGCCAGCAAGGTTAAGCAGTTCAGCTGTGGAGCCGTAGCGAAAGCGAGTCTGAATAGGGCGCTTTAGTTGGTAGTGGTAGACGCGAAACCGTGTGATCTACCCTTGGGCAGGTTGAAGCTGTGGTAACACATAGTGGAGGACCGAACCCGTTGACGTTGAAAAGTCTTGGGATGACCTGAGGGTAGGGGTGAAAGGCCAATCAAACTCGGAAATAGCTCGTACTCCCCGAAATGCATTTAGGTGCAGCGATATAGATAGTTTTATAGAGGTAGAGCTACTGATTGGATGCGGGGGCTTCACCGCCTACCAATTCCTGACAAACTCCGAATGCTATAAAATGATTCATATCAGTGAGGGCATGGGTGCTAAGGTCCATGTCCGAGAGGGAAAGAACCCAGACCATCAGCTAAGGTCCCAAAATATATGTTAAGTTGAAGAAACGCGGTTGAACTGCCCAGACAGCTAGGATGTTGGCTTGGAAGCAGCCATTCATTTAAAGAGTGCGTAACAGCTCACTAGTCGAGCGGTTCGGCATGGATAATAATCGGGCATAAACATATTACCGAAGCTATGGACTATAGTTTACTATAGTGGTAGGGGAGCATTGTAACAGAGATGAAGGTGAGTCGCGAGGCTTGCTGGATCGGTTACAAAAGAAAATGTAGGCATAAGTAACGATAATGCGGGCGAGAAACCCGCACACCGAAAGACTAAGGTTTCCTCAGCTATGCTAATCAGCTGAGGGTTAGTCGGGACCTAAGGCGAACCCGAAAGGGGTAGTCGATGGACAAGCAGTTAATATTCTGCTACTTGCCCCACGTTAAAGCGGACGGAGGCGTAAATTTGGTGCGTACTGACGGAATAGTACGTTGAAGGGAGTGGTAACACCCCGATAGTACACAAAAGCTACGGCCGGCGTGATAATCCAGAGGAGCGACTTCCAAGAAAAGCGAGTGGAGGCAACCCGTACCCTAAACCGACACAGGTAGTTGGGATGAGAATTCTAAGGTGCTCGAGAGATTCATGGCTAAGGAACTAGGCAAAATTGGCCCGTAACTTCGGGAGAAGGGTCGCCCCCCTTATGGGGGGGCCGCAGTGAAAAGATCCAGGCGACTGTTTATCAAAAACACAGGGCTCTGCTAAATCGAAAGATGACGTATAGGGCCTGACACCTGCCCGGTGCTGGAAGGTTAAGGGGAGATGTTAGCTTCGGCGAAGCATTGAACTGAAGCCCCAGTAAACGGCGGCCGTAACTATAACGGTCCTAAGGTAGCGAAATTCCTTGTCGGGTAAGTTCCGACCTGCACGAATGGTGCAACGATCTGGATACTGTCTCAGCCATGAGCTCGGTGAAATTGTAGTATCGGTGAAGATGCCGATTACCCGCTGTGGGACGAAAAGACCCCGTGCACCTTTACTATAGCTTAGTATTGACTTTGAACAAGTGATGTGTAGGATAGGTAGGAGACTTTGAAGCTGCATCGCCAGGTGTGGTGGAGTCGTTGTTGAAATACTACCCTTTACTTGTTTAGAGCCTAACTTCCAATGGAAGGACAGTGCTTGGTGGGTAGTTTGACTGGGGTGGTCGCCTCCAAAAGAGTAACGGAGGCTTCTAAAGGTTCCCTCAGCACGCTTGGTAACCGTGCGTAGAGTGCAATGGCAAAAGGGAGCTTGACTGAGAGACATACAGGTCGATCAGGTACGAAAGTAGAGCATAGTGATCCGGTGACACCGCATGGAAGGGTCATCGCTCAAAGGATAAAAGGTACGCCGGGGATAACAGGCTGATCTCCCCCAAGAGCTCACATCGACGGGGGGGTTTGGCACCTCGATGTCGGCTCGTCACATCCTGGGGCTGGAGAAGGTCCCAAGGGTTGGGCTGTTCGCCCATTAAAGTGGCACGCGAGCTGGGTTCAGAACGTCGTGAGACAGTTCGGTCTCTATCTACAGTGGGCGTTAGAAATTTGAGTGGACCTGATCCTAGTACGAGAGGACCGGATTGGACGAACCTCTGGTGTATCTGTTGTTCCGCCAGGAGCACTGCAGAGTAGCTACGTTCGGAAGGGATAAGCGCTGAAAGCATATAAGCGCGAAACCCACCACAAGATGAGATTTCTTTAAAGGACCGTGGGAGACTACCACGTTGATAGGCTATAGGTGTAAAGGCAGTAATGTCATAGCCGAGTAGTACTAATAATCCGTAAAGCTTGATGCGCGATGGCTCTGAGGCCGCAAAACCTCAGAGCCGCCAAATGCTTATTTTATAGTTGTAGTACAGGTACTTGTAACTTTTTTGTTTCTTTAATTATGTCAACGATATTAGTTCTGAGAAATCAGAACAGTTTTAAGCTCGAAGCTTATAACTTACCTTTTAAGGTGGCTATAGCAACGGGGCTCACCTCTTCCCATCCCGAACAGAGTAGTTAAGCCCGTTAGCGCAGATGGTACTGCTGTATTGTGGGAGAGTATGTCGTCGCCTTCTTCTTAAGAACCCTTCATCATATCGATGAAGGGTTTTTTTATGCCATAAAGTCAAGGAATGGATAACCTTAGATTCCAACTACAGGATTTTAATTATGTAATTCAGCCAGCAAGTCTCTCAATATAGGTAATACAATCTAAGTAAACTGGATAGGACTACATATCCCTTTTAAAATAACGCAATTCCTCTCTGGCTATTATTATAGAATTTACAGAGTTGAAACACTGAATGCTTAAGTTGGTTTTTGAAATCTCTAATAGCTTAATAAAATAGAAGCTTTAAAGAGAATCGATTGCAAGCAACCTATATATAATACAAAAGCAGCCAGTCGGCTGCTTTTGTATTATTAAGTCTTAGTATTACTTGTTCTAAACTTGCGGAAGATCTCCATCTCCCTTTACAGGCAATTTAGACTTACCCATCAGGAATTTATCTACATGATGTGCTGCCTCACGTCCGTCAGAAATTGCCCAGACAATTAGTGATTGTCCTCTACGCATATCTCCGGCAACAAACACATTCTTCTTATTAGTAGTATAGGATTTACTTCCTTTAATATTAGTTCTTTCATCTATTTCCAGTCCCATTTTTACTGCAAGAGATTTCTCTGGTCCTGTGAATCCAAGAGAGAGGAGTGCGAGATCACAAGGCCAGTCTTTTTCAGATCCCTCTACTTCTTTAAGTTCTGGTCTGGAGCCTGGTCTTTTGATCCATTCTACTTCCACTGTTTTTAGAGCTTTCAGTTTACCACTTTCGTCCTTGATGAATTCTTTGGTTTGTATACTCCAGTTTCTTTCAACACCTTCCTCGTGGGAAGAGCTTGTCTTCATTGTAAAAGGCCAGTATGGCCACGGATTATCTTTCGTACGCTGTTCCGCAGGTAAAGGCATGATCTCGAAATTAATTACCGATTTTGCTCCGTGTCTATTGGAAGTTCCAACACAATCTGATCCTGTATCACCACCACCAATAACAATTACATTTCTGCCATTAGCGTTATACTTGCTGTCCAGATCATGTAGTCCATCAACGTGCTGATTATTATGAGTGAGAAAGTCCATTGCTTGCACAACCCCTTCAGCATCTGAACCCGGAATTGGTAATTTCCTCTTTTCCGTAGCTCCACCACAAAGGACAACGGCGTCGAAACCTTCTAGTTCTGCTATGTCATAATTATTTCCAACCTCAGTTTCTGTCTTAAAAATAATACCTTCAGCTTCTAGAATTTCCAGTCTTCGGTCTATTATTTTTTTCTCTAGCTTAAAATCGGGAATTCCATAGCGTAGGAGTCCGCCCGGTTTCGCACCACGTTCTAAAACTGTAACTTCATGACCAGCTCTATTCAATTGCTGAGCGGCTGCCAGTCCAGCAGGTCCGCTACCAATGACGGCAACCTTTCTACCGGTTCTCATTGCAGGAATTTCAGGCTTTATCCAGCCTTCTTTAAAGCCTCTTTCTACAATATACTTCTCGATCAATTCGATCGCTACAGGAGGCTCTATAATCCCTAATACGCACGCCGATTCACAAGGTGCGGGACATAATCTACCCGTAAACTCAGGGAAATTGTTCGTTGCATGCAGGATTGTAAGTGCTTTTTGCCATTCATTCTTATAAACTGCGTGGTTAAAATCCGGGATCAAGTTACCTAATGGGCAACCTGAATGACAGAATGGTATTCCGCAATCCATGCATCTACCTCCCTGCTTCTTAAGTTCCTCTGTTGGTAGCTCCTTCTGAAATTCATTATAATTTTTTACTCTGTCCTGAGGTAGTATCGTATCCTCATCTTTTCTTTCGTATTCTAAAAATCCTCTAATCTCTCCCATACCTTACGCCGTTTTAAGAGTTTGCTCGTTGTTTTCTTTCATTTTCTGTAAAGCCTTCTTGTATTCTGTAGGCATGATCTTTATAAAGCCAGCAGAACTGTACTCCCAATTATTCAATATTTCGCGAGCTACATCACTTTCTGTATATTGATAATGCTTTACGATCAAATCTTCTATTTCCGCAATATTTTCTTCGGAAAGTTCTTCGAATTCGATCATTTCCATATTGAACTTATTCCGGTCTATTTTATGGTCAGGATCGTAGATGTAAGCTGTTCCGCCACTCATACCCGCCGCAAAGTTTCTACCTATTCCTCCAAGAATAACTGCAATTCCTCCGGTCATATATTCACATCCATGATCACCAATTCCCTCGATTACGGCTTTTGCACCGGAATTCCGAACGCAGAAGCGTTCTCCGCCGATACCGTTGATATAAGCTTCACCAGCGGTTGCGCCATACAAAGCAACGTTTCCAATAATGACATTTTCATTTGAAGCGAATGTTGCTTCCTTTGGCTTCCGTATAGATAGAACTGCGCCAGAAAGGCCTTTTCCGAAGTAATCGTTAGAGTTTCCCTCAATATTTAAGTTTAGTCCGCGAGCGGCAAATGCACCAAAGCTCTGTCCTGCAGATCCTTTAAAATTGAGAGTTAACGTGTTTGGAGGTAGTCCGTTTGCACCGTGAATTTTCGAAATCTCATTACTAATAATGGCTCCGGTTGTACGGTTAGTATTATCAATAGGGTATTCCAGTGTTACCTGTTCTTTTCGATAGATCGCCGGGTGAGCATGCTTCAGAATATCAAAATCCAATACTCCTTCCAGGTTGTGTAGCTGTTTTTCAGTATTTGCCAGTGGAACCTGTTCACTCAAATTCGGCTTATGTAAAATATTAGAAAGGTCTATTCCCTGTGCTTTATAATGTTTGATCGCTTTATTCATGTCAAGTTTCTGACATTGACCTACCATTTCATTAATGCTTCTATATCCTAGCTGAGCCATGATCTCGCGCAATTCCTGCGCTATGAAATACATGAAATTGATCACGTTTTCTGGTGTGCCTTTAAAATTCTTCCTTAATTCAGGATCCTGTGTGGCTATCCCCACAGGGCAGGTATTTAAATGACAGGCCCGCATCATGATACATCCAGATGCTACTAATGGTGCGGTGGAGAAACCAAATTCTTCAGCCCCAAGTAAACATGCAATAGCTACGTCACGGCCGGTTTTTAATTGTCCGTCACATTCTACCACGATCCTGCTTCGTAGATTATTTAATAATAACGTCTGCTGGGCTTCCGCAATTCCAAGTTCCCATGGTAATCCTGCGTGTCTTAGCGAAGTAAGAGGAGAAGCTCCGGTTCCTCCATCATATCCAGATATCAAAACTACATCTGCCTTTGCTTTTGCAACACCGGCGGCAATAGTTCCAACGCCAATCTTAGAAACCAGCTTTACGTTAATTCTTGCTTCCCGGTTTGCGTTCTTAAGGTCAAAAATAAGTTGCGCCAGATCTTCTATAGAATAAATATCATGATGGGGTGGCGGAGAGATCAATCCAACATATGGCGTAGAGTTTCTTGTTTTAGCAATATCAGGATTCACTTTTGGACCAGGTAACTGTCCTCCTTCACCGGGTTTTGCACCCTGAGCCATCTTTATCTGAATTTCTTTTGCATTGGTTAGATAGTCAATACTCACTCCAAATCTCCCTGAAGCAACCTGTTTAATGGCTGAATTCCTCCAGTTTCCATCAATATCCTTCTGAAAACGACCGGGATCTTCACCACCTTCACCAGAATTACTTTTTCCTTTAATTCGGTTCATGGCCACTGCCAGGTTCTCATGTGCTTCCTTACTTATAGAACCAAAAGACATGGCACCGGTCTTGAAACGTTTTACAATTTCTGTCCACGGTTCTACCTCTTCAATAGGAATTGGATTTAATTCCTTGAATTTGAACATTCCTCTAATGGTCATCAACCTTTCAGTCTGCTCATTGATTATTTTTGAATATTCAGTATAAGTATCATAACTATTTTGCTTAACCGCTTGTTGTAGTTTGGCAACGCTGGCTGGATTGAAGACGTGGCGCTCACCATTTCTTCTCCAGCGATAATCCCCGCCTATTTCAAGATCAAGATCTGAATCTGTTTCTGGTGGGAAAAAGGCATGATTGTATCGTTTCTGAATTTCCTTTTCTACCTCATATAAGCCTATCCCTTCGATCCTGGTTGGAGTATTACAGAAATATTTATTTACAAATTTCTTGTTGAGTCCGAGTATTTCGAAGATTTGAGATCCACGATAGGAAAGTAAAGTAGAGATCCCGATCTTATTCATGATTTTCACGATCCCTTTTCCGATTGCGACGTTGAAGTTCTCTACCGCAACTTCAGGATCTTCAATATTGATTTCTTTTCTTTCTACAAGGTCGTAGATGATCTCATTAACCATATATGGGTTAATCGCGCTAGCACCATATCCAAAGAGAGCTGCAAAATGATGAGGCTCACGAGGTTCAGCAGATTCGATAACAATTCCAAAACTGGATCTTCGGTTATAATCCTTCACCCTATGATGAACAAATGAGCAGGCTAGCAGAGATGGGATTGGCGCAAGGCTTTTATCCACATTTCTATCTGACAGAATAATTACGTTACAGCCATCATCCACAGCCTCCTTGATCTCTACGATCATTTCTTCCAGCCGGTCTTCGAGACCATTCATTCCTTTTTCTGCGGAATAAAGCATAGAAATACTCTTAGCCTTAAAGCCTGGATAGTCGATATATTTGATCTTATCAAGATCTTCATTTGAAATAACCGGATTCTGAATTTTGAGTTTTTTAGCCTGTTCCGGTACTATATCAAATAAATTGATATCCTCTCCAATAGTCAGACTAATGTCTGTAACGATCTCTTCCCGGATTCCATCTAAAGGCGGATTGGTAACCTGGGCAAATAATTGTTTGAAATAGTTGAATAGTAATTGAGGTTTATCTGAAAGTACTGCCAGTGGAATATCGGTTCCCATGGATCCAATAGCTTCCTTAGCATTTGAAGCCATAGGTGTAATAATAGTAGTAATATCTTCGTACGTATAACCATGCAATTTCAGCCTGGTGACATAATCCACATCTTCAACCGGAGTCTGATTTCCAGTGTATTTTACATCGGATAAATGCAATAGATTATCATCCAGCCATTCCTGGTAAGGTCGCTTAGAAACTATTTTCTCCTTCACTTCTTCATCTTCGATAATTCTACCTTCTATCATGTCAACCAGAAACATTCTTCCTGGTTCGAGTCTACCGTGTTTAAGAACATTTTCGGGCTTAATATCCAGAACGCCAGTTTCAGAAGACATCACAACGTAGCCATCTTTGGTAACCGTATATCTCGAAGGTCTTAATCCATTTCTATCGAGTAACGCGCCAATATAATTTCCATCGGTAAATGGAATAGAAGCCGGTCCATCCCAGGGTTCCATGATACAGGCGTTGTATTCATAGAAAGCTTTTTTACTATCTTCCATTGATGGATTTTTCTCCCAGGCTTCAGGAACCATCATCATAATAGCTTCCGGTAGGGATCTACCAGTTTGTAACAGCAGTTCCAGCGCCATATCCATGGAAGCTGAATCTGATTTTCCTTCCAGAATTACCGGAATGATCTTTTTAATGTCATCACCGAATTCTTCACTTTCGAAAAGCTCTTCTCGAGCTTTCATTCGGCTTAAATTACCACGAAGCGTATTAATTTCACCATTATGACACATATAACGCAAAGGTTGTGCCAGGTCCCACGTAGGGAAAGTGTTGGTAGAAAAGCGCTGATGTACCAGTGCAAGTTTGGTGATCACATCTGGATCATTAAGATCCTTGTAATAGATGTTAATATCCTGAGGCATGAGTAGCCCCTTATATATTATAGTATTGGTGGATAAGCTTGAAAAATAGAAATAGTCACTTTGTGCCAGACCGGAATTTTCTACCTCATGTTCTGCAATTTTCCGGGCCGAGTACAATCTCTTATTAAAAGACTGCTCATTCATCTCAGTTTTCTTACCTATAAAAACCTGTTCAACTGCTGGTTCTACATTAGAAGCCATTTTCCCAAGACATGTGTGATTTACGGGAACTTTACGCCAGCCCAGAATTTCCAGATCCTGATTAGCTGCATGCTTTTCAAAAATAGTACGACAAAGATCAGCCTGATTTTTATTCTTCGGAAGAAATAACATTCCTACTGCATAATCCCGGGAATGCGGAATTTCGAATTCACATACTTTCCTGAAATAGTCATGTGGAACTTCTATTAGAATTCCTGCACCATCTCCAGTTTTTCCATCGGCACTGACAGCACCACGATGTTCCAGCCTGATTAAAATATCAATGGCTTTGTGTATGATATTGTTGGTTCTTTCTCCGTTTAAATTACATATAAATCCTGCTCCGCAGTTATCACGTTCGTTTAGAGGCGAGTATAGCCCCTGTTCCTTTATTCCCATATCTTCAGTTTCAGTATAAATCTCTTAAAGTTAGTTAAAACTGCTTGAAAGAAGAGCGTCATATTTCTTTAAGCTATAACTTTTAAGGATTTGATAATCTGAGTGTTTCTAATTGAGAATACTGGAAATTTTAGGACTGAAAATTATTTTTCCTATTGAGTTTCGATTTGATACTGAAGCGGTAGAAGGGTTGATGAGCGGGTAAGACAAAGAAAGAAGAAGCGAAAGTATCCAAAAATGCTTCTAAAGAATGAGAATAGCCTCCCGGCTTCATTAGTGGAATTGAAAAATCGAAAAGTTAGGAAAGGATATAGAACTGAATTTGCTGTAGATTTCAGAATGAAAGCAAATCAGGTTTATATTCTTAGAGTTGCTACCGACAGAGAAGTGTTCAGTAAAAACGTGGTTTCTGCACGGAGATAATTATTAATCAACCAAAAATAGAAAGAGCAGCCAGTTGGCTGCTCTTTTGCATTATAAAATTCCGAAGAACTTAGTCCTTAAGAATACTTCTTGAGATCACAATTTTCTGAATTTCAGAAGTTCCTTCGTAGATCTGAGTGATTTTTGCGTCTCTCATCAATCGTTCTACGTGGTATTCCTTTACATATCCATTTCCTCCGTGAACCTGAACTGCTTCTACAGTTACATCCATCGCGGTTTTAGAGGCGTGAAGTTTTGCCATAGCACCCGATAGATCATAGTTTTCTCCCTGGTCCTTGTCCCATGCTGCTTTCATAACCAGGTGACGTGCCGCCTCAATTTGAGTATGCATATCCGCAAGTTTGAAGGCGATCGCCTGGTGATTGCAAATTTCTGTTCCAAAAGCCTTACGTTGCTTGGAGTAATCTTTGGCTAGCTCATAAGCTCCTGCTGCAATTCCAAGTGCTTGTGCCGCTATTCCAATTCTACCACCAGAAAGTGTTTTCATGGCAAATTTGAATCCGAAGCCATCTTCACCAATTCTATTCTCTTTAGGAACCTTTACATCGTTGAAATTCAGAGAATGTGTATCACTTCCTCTAATTCCCAATTTCTGTTCTTTAGGTCCAATTTCGAAACCTTCAGAATCTTTTTCAACGATAAAAGCGTTGATCCCTTTATGTTTTTTCTCCTTGTCTGTTTGAGCGATCACAAGATAATAGTCGGCTGAACTACCGTTGGTGATCCAGTTTTTGGTACCATTAAGAATGTAATGATCACCTTTATCTATAGCTGTTGTTCTCTGTGAAGTTGCATCACTACCTGCTTCTGGTTCAGAAAGGCAAAAAGCACCTAGTTTTTCACCAGTAGTAAGTTTAGAAAGATATTTCTTTTTTTGCTCCTCGTTACCGAAGGTGTCAAGCCCCCAGCAAACCAGCGAGTTATTCACTGATACCATTACTGAAGCTGATGCATCGATCTTGGAAAGTTCCTCCATCGCAAGCACATATGAAATAGTATCCATTCCACCACCGCCATATTCAGGTGACGCCATCATTCCAAGGAAACCAAGTTCACCCATCTTTTTGACAAGCTCCTTCGGAAATTCCTGCTTCTCATCTCTCTCGATAACACCCGGCAAAAGCTCCTGCTTTGCAAAATCACGGGCGGCATCACGTATCATTATATGTTCTTCGGTAAGTTTAAAATCCATGTGAAAAGAAATTTATAAAAAACTGATTTTTGGAGGGCAAAGATAGCTTTTTGGTATCTATAATTCAATTGATATTAAGTATTTTTACGAATATGAAAAAAAACGAGTATAGATTACTTGGAATCATGTCTGGCACCTCTCTGGATGGCGTCGATCTCGTTTTAACCGAATTGAACTTCAGCAGCGCTACGAATTTCAAGATCATATATTCTGAAACTGTTCCTTATCCTGAAAAATGGCAAAACAGACTGAAGAATTCTTCCCGTCTTCAGCCAGCTGAATTGAATGAATTAGATCAGGATTATACCAAATATCTATCTGAAGTTATTCTGAATTTTATTGCAAAGTACGATATTGATCTTCTGGATGCGATATGTAGTCATGGACATACCGTAAAACACAGGCCAGACATGGGTTTGACGTTCCAGATAGGAAACTTACCTAAACTTTCCAGTCTTACCGGTGTTCCCGTAGTTTGCGATTTTCGAGTTCAGGATGTGGAACTTGGTGGTCAGGGCGCTCCGCTGGTTCCAATAGGAGACCGAATGTTATTCAGTAACTATAAATATTGTATCAATCTTGGAGGTTTTGCCAATATTTCCGAAGAAGTAGAGGGGCAAAGAGTAGCCTACGATATTTGTGCAGTAAATACAGTGCTTAACCATTACATGCGCAGCCTTGATAAAGATTTTGACGAAGATGGCAACCTGGCTAGAACTGGGAAAGTGAATTTAGAATTGCTGGAGCATCTAAATGCCCTTAAGTATTTTCAAAAATCTCCTCCAAAGTCACTTGGAATAGAATGGGTGGATAAATATGTGTTGCCTTTGATCGATTCGTTCTCCTTGCAAATCCCTGATATCATTCGAACGTTTAGTGAGCATATTGCAATACAGATCGCTGCTTGTTTGAAAAATTCTTCAACTTCAGAAATACTTCTAACTGGTGGCGGTACCTTTAATAGTTTTCTAATTGAACGATTAAGATCACATTCTGATGGTGAATTTATAATTCCGAAAAAAGAAATCATAGATTTTAAAGAGGCTTTAATATTTGCACTTCTGGGTGCGCTCAAATTAAGAGGAGAAATTAATGTCCTTTCATCAGTCACCGGGGCGAAAATGGATCATTCTTCAGGACGTATATACGAACCCTGAATATTTTATCAAATTCGGAATAGAGCCTGCTTAGTTTTTTATATTTGCTTCAAAATAATCCAAAAATGAAAGAATTACTCAAAGTATACGAAAATAAAGAACCTGAAATTGTTTTTAACTGGAAGGATTCAGAAACAGATGCTGAAGGCTGGACGGTGATTAATTCTCTTAGGGGAGGAGCTGCCGGTGGTGGTACCAGAATGCGTGTGGGATTGGATCAAAATGAAGTGCTTTCCCTGGCAAAGACCATGGAGGTGAAATTTACGGTTTCCGGCCCACCAATTGGAGGAGCAAAATCAGGAATTAACTTTGACCCTGCAGATCCTCGTAAAAAGGGTGTTTTAGAACGCTGGTATAAGGCTGTGTCTCCATTGCTGAAAAGTTATTACGGTACCGGAGGAGATCTTAATGTAGATGAAATCAATGAAGTAATTCCAATCACTGAAGATTGCGGGGTTTGGCATCCACAGGAAGGTGTTTTTAACGGACATTTTCAACCTACGGAAGCAGATAAGATCAACAGAATTGGGCAATTAAGACAAGGTGTGATCAAAGTTCTGGAAAATACTAACTTCTCTCCAGACATCAGTAGAAAATACACGGTGGCAGATATGATCACCGGTTATGGTGTTGCAGAAGCTGTTCATCATTTCTATGAAATTTATGGCGGAGATATAAAAGGTAAGCGTGCGATCGTACAGGGATTTGGAAATGTAGGTTCTGCTGCTGCTTATTACCTTGCGCAAATGGGTGCTAAAATTGTAGGGATCATCGACAGAGCTGGTGGTCTTATCAATGAGGAAGGTTTCAGCTTTGAAGAGATCCAGCAAATGTTTCTTGATAAAGATGGAAATGCCCTGCGTCACGACAATGTAATTCCTTTTGAAGAAGTGAATGAGAAAGTGTGGAAGCTTGATGCAGAGATCTTTGCTCCTTGTGCAGCTTCAAGATTGATCTCCAAGGAACAGATCACTAACCTGATTGATCGCAAACTGGAAGTGATTTCTTGCGGAGCGAATGTTCCGTTTGCAGATAAAGAGATCTTTTTTGGTCCTATTATGGAATATACCGATGAGCGAGTAAGTCTTATTCCAGATTTCATCTCCAATTGCGGGATGGCCAGAGTTTTCGCCTACTTTATGGAAAGAAGAGTGCAAATGACCGATGAGGCTATCTTTAATGATACTTCTATGACGATCAAAAATGCCATTCAGAATACATTTAATAACAATAGCAGCAAGACGAATATCAGTAGAACAGCCTTTGAAGTTGCTCTGAAACAGCTTGTTTAAAAGTTTGTGCAAATAATTTGAAAAAGCCCGTGAAAGCGGGCTTTTCTTTATTTAAATTTGATTTACAATTTAAAGCGCGATAGCACGTTACATTACAAAACCCAATTATACATATGCTTAATTTTTTACAGCAGGACGAGGTGGTAGATGCTGCTCAGGTAGCAGAACCAGTCGTAGAGGAGAAAACTCTTTCCTTATTTGATTTGATGTTTAGCGGAGGTCTTGGTGGCCAGATCATCATTATTATTCTATTTGTTTTATTATTTGCGGCAGTCTATATCTACTTTGAAAGATTATTCGCGATCAAAGCGGCGAGTAGAGTGGATAAGAATTTTATGCTCCAGATAAAAGATAGTGTTCAAAGTGGCAACATAGAATCTGCAAAGATTCGTTGCGCTCAAAGTGATTCTCCAGTGGCGAGATTAACTGAAAAAGGTATTTCCAGAATTGGGAGTCCTTTGGAAGATATCAATACCGCTATTGAGAACGCAGGAAGACTGGAAGTTTACAAGCTTGAAAAAAACGTTAGTATTTTGGCAACTGTTGCCGGAGCTGCTCCTATGATCGGTTTCCTTGGAACCGTTATTGGTATGGTGCTTGCTTTCCATGAACTGGCAACAAGTAGTGGGCAGGCTCAAATGGGAGCACTTGCAGAAGGTATTTATACTGCAATGACAACTACGGTAGCTGGTCTTATAGTGGGTATTATAGCCTATATAGGATACAATCATCTCGTTGTGAAAACAGATAAAGTAGTGCACCAGATGGAGGCAACTGCAGTAGATTTTCTCGACCTTTTAAACGAACCGGCTTAATATGAATTTAAGAGGTAGAAATAAAGTAAGTCCGGAATTTAGTATGAGTTCGATGACCGATGTGGTTTTTCTACTACTCATATTTTTTATGCTGACTTCACCTGTGATCACTCCGGAAGCGCTGGATCTTATTTTGCCGAAAGCAAAGGGTAAGACTACCAGTCAGCAAACACTTTCTGTGAGCATCACGAAAGATCTGCAGTTCTATATTAATAGCGAACGTATTAGTAGTAGTGCGCTTGAATCTACACTGAAGACGAAACTTGCCGGAGAAGAGAACCCAACGATTATTTTGCGGGCTGAAGAAGGAGTTCCGATTGAGAAAGCTGTGAACGTTATGGATATTGCCAATCGTAATAGCTACAAAATCGTATTAGCAGTAAAACCTGAATAGAGAATGTCGATGCTGGAAACTAAACATGAGAAGAAGTCTTTTACCATCACTGTAGTGTTGCATGTGCTGCTTATTCTTCTGTTGATTTTCTTCGGAATGACTTATTTGGATCCACCGCCTGAAAATGGGATCGCGATAAATTTTGGTACTTCGGAAGTGGGTTCTGGCGACAAGCAACCTACTGAGCCGGTAAAGTCTGCTCCTAAGCAGGCAGCAGCTCAACCGGTGCAGTCTGAACCTGTGATCGAAAAGGAAGTTGTCACCCAGGATATTGAAGAAGCTCCAGTAATTGAAAAAAAGAAAAAACAACCTACGCCAGTTAAAACGAAGCAACCGGAACCTCCGAAGGAAGATCCAAAGCCGGTAAAGAAACCGGAGCCAAAGCCAGATAAATCTACTAATGATGCCTTAAGTAGTATCTTAAACGGACCTGAAAGATCTGGAACTGCTACCGGTGGTGAAGGAAACGACAACCAGGCTGGGGATAAAGGTAGTCCAGATGGGGATCCAAACGCCAGTTCCTATTATGGACAGGGATCAGGGCTGGATGGTGATGGAAATTACAGGCTTGGAGGAAGAAAAGCATTGAACAAAGAGAAATTTGTTCAGGATTGTAATGAGTCTGGGATCGTGGTAGTGAAGATCGTGGTAGATCAAACCGGTCGTGTCGTAAGCGCGCAGCCCGGAATGAAAGGTACTACCAATAGTGCAGCCTGTTTAACAGGTCCTGCTCAAAGAGCAGCATTAGCAACCAGATTCAACAGTGATTCCAATGCACCTTCCAAACAGGTTGGAACCATAATTTATAACTTTAAACTTACCGAATAATTGAAATCCTATCAGGAAACCCTGGAGTGGATGTTTCAGCAATTACCCATGTATCAGCGGGTAGGAAAAAGTGCGTTTAAGAAGGATCTTTCCAATACCCTTAAACTTGCAGAACACTTGGGTCATCCCGAAAATAAATTCCGAAGTATTCATGTAGCCGGTACAAATGGAAAAGGCTCGGTAAGTCATATGCTTGCTTCAATATTTCAGGAAGCAGGCTATAAAACAGGGCTTTACACTTCACCACACCTAAAGGATTTTCGAGAACGAATAAGAATTAATGGAGAGGTGATTTCAGAAGAAGAAGTTATTGGTTTTATTGCAGAGAATCAAAATTTTCTGGAAAGCAACCGACTTAGTTTTTTTGAAATGACTGTGGGAATGACCTTTGACTATTTTGCAAAGAGCGAAGTTGACATTGCGATCATTGAGACCGGGCTTGGAGGACGTTTAGATTCAACGAATATTATCACTCCCCAATTATCTGTAATAACCAATATTGGTCTGGATCATACTGCATTTCTGGGGACGGATTTGCCTGCAATTGCTACTGAAAAAGCCGGTATTATTAAGAATTCTGTTCCGGTTGTAATTGGCGAGAGACACGATCAAACCAGGCCAGTTTTTATTGCAAAGGCTGCTGAAGTGGATTCTCCTCTGTTCTTTGCTGATGAATTTGAGCTACCTGAAGTTGATTCCGATCTTATAGGAACTTATCAGGAGTATAATAAAAAGACAGTTCTCGCAAGTATTGAGGTGTTACGCAAAGGTGGCTGGCAGATTACTTCTGAAGCTATTATTCATGGTTTAAATAAAGTACAGAGCAATACGGGTTTAAGAGGCCGATGGGAGATTTTGGGCAATGAGCCTAAGATCATTTGTGATACCGCCCACAACGCTGAAGGGCTTGAGCTGGTATTGCAGCAGCTTCTGAAAGAAAACTTCACCAGATTACATATAGTTTTGGGAGTCGCTAATGATAAGGATTTGAACTCAATTCTACCATTATTTCCCAAAGACGCCGACTTTTACTTTGCGAAGCCAGATGTACCTCGTGGAATGCCTGCTGAATTTCTGCAGAAAGAAAGTCTCAAATTTGGTTTGAATGGAAATGTATATTCTTCAATTTCCGAAGCATATATTACCGCGCGGAAAAGAGCTGATACTAAAGATCTAATTTTTATTGGAGGCAGTAATTTTACAGTTGCTGAAGTTCTATAGACTAATGATAATGTGTCAGTTAACATTTATTTGTATCTTTAGAAGACTCTGTGATAGAGCGCTTCCCTACTTCTGAAATATCCTACAGGCTATTATAACTCCAATCCTACATTGGGCTAACCATTTTGCTGTGTTTTAATAACTAAAACTCGACAAAATGAAAAGCACTATTCAATTAAGTATTTTATTATTCCTGGGCTTTCAGCTTGCAGTATACGCACAGGAAACTGAACAGACCGAGCAGTACGAACCGGTTTACATTACGATGACCACAACTCACTGGAGCAACGATCCTGACACAGATTTCTCGGGATGGTTAGATACTGAAAAGGAGTATTTTGAAAAGGTTACCAGTAAAAATGACCTTATTCTTAGTTCTGGCGTTTATACGCATTATTTCACTCCAGATAATTCTGAAGTTGTTCTGGTGAATGTGTACAGAACCTGGAACGATATAGAGGAGGCGAACAGCAGAACTGAAGAGCTCATTGCTGAAGGCTGGAAGGATGAGGAGGTTAGAACGAAATTCTTTGAAAGGCAGCAATCTTATTATTCTCCAGATCATCGGGATGAGATCTATCAATCTATGCAGTTTTCAATTCCAGAAACCGTGGATAAAGAGAACCCAAAGATTTATTATGTAAGGACTGCGGACCTAAGTATGAATGGAGAAGGAACACCTGAGAACTTCAAACAGTATTACGAAAATATCACTAAAAAGAGCAAAAAATTGAAGGGTTACTATACGCACAGGCATCTATGGGGATCTAATGCTCGTGAAATGAATGAAGTATTTGTATTCGATAAACTTGGAGATATTGAAGAATTCTTTGAAGAGGAACAAGGTCTTGTAAATTCTCAATGGGCAGATGAAGATGAAAGATCAGAATTTATGGAAGAAATGGCTAAACTGTTCACGGGGAAACATGGTGATTATGTTTACAAAAATGTTCCAGCACTTATGAAATAGGATACAACTTATTCATAACTAATAAGTTCCAATTCAAGAGAGCTCTATCACAGTTTTTCTTTTGTAATTTCTTTAAAATTGTTTTGTGTAAATGAAAATGTAGTCTATATTTGCATCCGCAATCACGCAAGGGCGCGTAGCTCAGTTGGTTCAGAGCACTTGGTTTACACCCAAGGGGTCAGGGGTTCGAATCCCTTCGCGCCCACAGAATCAAAAGGTTTTCAGTAATGAAAACCTTTTTTTAGCTTAACTCAGTATAGTTGCTGAGTAGTGTTTGCAAAAATTTATTGAATACCGATTTAATCGGGCGCGTAGCTCAGTTGGTTCAGAGCACTTGGTTTACACCCAAGGGGTCAGGGGTTCGAATCCCTTCGCGCCCACTTAGTAAAAAGGCTTCCACATTTGGAAGCCTTTTTTTATGCTATAACTTTTGTTTTTTTATATTTGGTATTGAGGGTGATTAGCTCAGTTGGTTCAGAGCACTACCTTGACAGGGTAGGGGTCACTGGTTCGAATCCAGTATCACTCACTACTAAAATACAATGTTGTTTAAACTAAAAAAGGTTCCCTTGGGAACCTTTTATTTATATATTTTGTTTTACAGCTTTACGAAAGCAAGGTGCTTATCAAAATGATAAGTGCTATGACCGTGACGCCTAAAGCTGATATCAGAATCTTGTATTGTTTCTTTATCATAGTGCGAAACTAACGCGAATTAGCATACAGTCTTAGCTCCTTTCGAATAGATGATGCCGCTTTACGATAGATTACACACTATTTAAGCTTACTTCTTACTGGACTTTTCTGCGGGAATATTTTCCAGAACTCTTTCGAGGGCCATTCCTCTTGAGCCCTTTATCAAAAAATAACAGTTCTTAAAATTCGTTTCTTCCAGGTGATTTTTCAAGGCTTCCATGGACTTGAATTTAAAAGTAAAGCTGCTGGAAGTTTCAGTTAGATTAAAATTATCTCCAAGCAGGTATATCTCGGTCAGGTTGCCGTTTTCGGCATCTGTAATGATCGTTTGGTGCTCTACCGGGGCAGAACTTCCTAATTCGAACATATCTCCAAGAATGGCTATTTTCTGTTTATCTGTTTTTAAGCTCGTAAAATTTTGAAGCGCTGCCTGCATGCTTGTTGGATTTGCATTGTAAGCATCTAGAATAATCGTGTTGCTTCCTGCTTCGATCATCTCAGATCTATTATTATCTGGTGAATATGCGGCAATCGCTTTGTCTATCTCATCAAACGGGACTTTAAAGTAGAGTCCTATACATAAGGCAGCAGCCATATTCCGACCATTATAATTACCAGTAAGTTTACTGATAAAGTCGGTTTGATTATAATGTACACCGGCGTATTTCTCGCCGTCCAGATATTTAACCTGAACTTCAGATTCCGGATTTTCTCCAAATGCAAAAGTATGCTTATAGTTCCTGTGCTTTTCTTGTACTTCGTCATCCAGATTCAGGAATATAAGTTTGGTCTCTTCCTGTAGATAATGATACAGTTCGGTCTTCGCTTTTACAACACCTTCAAGACTACCGAATCCTTCAAGGTGGGCTTTACCAAAGTTTGTAATATACCCATAATCTGGATTTGCGATAGTGCATAAAAAGGCAATCTCTAATGGATGGTTCGCACCCATCTCAACGATCCCGAATTCAGTTTGTTGATCCATGGAGAGCAAGGTAAGTGGCACTCCTATATGATTGTTCAAATTGCCGTGTGTAGCAATGGTTTTGAATTTTCTGGCAAGTACGGCATTAATCAATTCTTTAGTCGTCGTTTTACCGTTACTTCCTGTAATTGCCAGGATTGGAATGCCTAAATAATTTCTATGGAAAAGCGCTAGCTTTTGTAATGATTCAAGTACGTTGTTTACTAGTATGTATTGCTCACTGGAATCCGCCACCAATTTATCATCAACAACCACGTAACGTGCGCCCGCAGCTAGTGCGTCTGCCGCAAATAGGTTTCCGTCGAAGTTTTCGCCTTTAAGAGCGAAGTACATGGAACCTTGTTTTATTTTTCTGGTATCTGTGTTTGCTCCACTGCATAATAGGAAGCGTTGGTGTAGTCTGGCTGTATTCATAAAATAAATCTATAAAAAAAGCCCTAAACAAGTTAGGGCTTTAAGTTTATTTTATGTTCAGGAAGTCTAGTTGCTTCGGGCAGACTTGTTGGTATCAAGCGATTTTGATCCAACTCTGGACATAGCGTTTCTAAAACCTATATAGTCTGTAGCCATATCCTGCGGAAAATATCTTCTTTGCGCTGGATCCAACCAGTAAGCACGATCTCTCCAGCTACCACCTTTGTATACTCTTACTTCGTCGCTAACAAGCGTTGTTCTTTTCTCTGTATCGTATCCTCTTTTAGATAAAGAAGCATCAGAACTACTATCAGCATACGTGAAGTTATCATACTTAGGAGAGTTATACATTCTTTTGTTAGGATCCTCATCATCTTGCTGAAATGATTGGTAATATCTACTGGAGCTCTTATCGCCATCACGGAAGTTTCTCTGATCACTATCTGTGAAGTTAGTTCTCATGTAAGTATCCTCTTCAGTAACTGCTACCTGAGCAATTTCCCCTGGAAGATTTCTTGCTACCAGTTTACCATTACTTAAAGTATCGTATACCACATCATCTGTACCTACTACTTTCACTGAGCCGTCTTCATTAATAGCATGCTTAGTGTAAACGTTACCACGGTAGTAGTTAAAATCATTGAATTCATCATCAACTATAGGTCTGTAAACATCAGCTACCCATTCAGAAACGTTTCCAGCCATATCATAAAGACCAAAATCGTTAGGTTCATAAGATTTTACTTCAGCAGTAATATCTGCTCCATCATCGCTCCATCCGGCAATTCCACCGTAATCACCATCACCTTGCTTAAAGTTAGCCAGCTGATCACCCATTTTCTTTACATCACCATTTCTGGTATACTGTCCATCCCATGGATATTTTTTACGTCCACGATAGGTGTTGTAACTTCTGATACCTGTAAGGCCCAGTGCAGCATATTCCCATTCCGCTTCAGTTGGAAGTCTATATTCAGGATAAATTAAACCACTTTCGCGACCTGGATATACCTTTTTAATTGGATTTCCTGCATCATTGGTCTCAGAAAGTCGGTCCTGAGATTCATCTCCACCCTGGCTAATCTCGGTATTACCTCCGTAAGCCTTGCTCGGTGAATGGATATAAGTTTCGGTATTAAAAGTAGTACCTGCAGCAACATCTGTATACCTGGCACCTTCTTTAATAAAGCCTTCTTTTTCAAGGTTGCTTTCATTTACACGGTCTGTTCTCCACTTGCTGAATTCCACAGCCTGTATCCAACTCACACCTACTACAGGGTACTCAGCATATGCCGGGTGACGAAGGTAGTTTGTGACCATAGTTTCATTATACCCTAATCTGTTTCGCCAAACAAGAGTATCCGGTAGCGCACCAGTGTAAATGTTCTTGTAATTTTCTTCGCTAGGAGGGAAAACTTTTCTTAACCAATCAAGATATTCCAAATACATCTTATTGGTTACTTCGGTTTCATCCATGTAGAATGACTGCACATGTTGTTGAGTTGGAGTATTGTTCCAATCGTGCATAGGATCATCTGCTACGCGTCCCATTGTGTAAGTTCCTCCTTCGACAAATACGAGACCTGGTGCAGCATCCTGCTCCTTGTAATCTGTATTGTATTGAAAGCCACCTTCGTCAGAATTAATATCCCAACCGGTTGCTCTTGAGGTATTTTTGTAATTGTTCGATTTATTACAGCTTAGTAAGCTTACGCCACAAACCACAGCAATTACGGCTTTAAAAGCTACGTTCAAATTCATAGTATTCTCTTCTTAAAATGATAGAAAATTAGGCTTTGCAATATACTAATTAACGATAAATGTACAAGATTATTTTGTTAATTCTAAAAGCTTCACAAATGCCATAACTGCCTGATATAGTTATAGGTAAGTTCGAATTATATAAGCTTAATTATTAGACTGTTAGATTTTGTTCATTTCCATGTGTTAATTGTAAGATAGTGCTTAGAGAAAGATACAGACATTCATTTTAATTTTGTGATTTTTTGCATTGTGCTGAGTATTCGTAATAAAAGCATGTTTTGCGAGTTATAACTATTTCAGGTTTAGTTATCTTACGAAAGCTTCAGTTCAACCCCTGGCTAGGGCATTTTAGCTAAATGGTGCTTTCTTAACAGGAATATTACTATATATTTGTTTATCATTCATTCAGATTTAAAAATGAAAAAAACAACAATCTTATTGATCGCGACAATCTTTCTTGTCGACTTTTCAATGTTTGCACAGGAGGATAGTGGGGATCGTGTAATAACTACGGCTGTTCCCTTTTTGCTTGTAGCGGCAGATGCCAGAGCTGCAGGGATGGGAGACCAGGGGGTAGCTACTTCTCCAGATGTTTTCTCTCAACAATGGAATCCGGCAAAGTATGCATTCGCAACCAGTGAAAACGGAGTTTCTGTTTCTTATACGCCTTACCTAAGTGAAATAGTGAATGATATCTTTCTTGGTAGCTTGAACTATTTCCACAAGATCGATGATAGAAGTGCGGCAGCAGCCTCGCTAAGATATTTCAGTCTTGGTTCTATAGAAACCAGGGAAATCTTCGAGCAGATGCCAATCCTGGTAAATCCAAACGAACTTACTTTTGATGTTTCCTATTCCTTAAAGCTCAGTGATTATATTTCGATGGCTGTAGCCGGCCGGTACTTACGATCTGATCTTGGTTTGCAGGATAATGAAGATCTTGGTGCAGCATCTACTTTTGGAGTAGATGTGGCAGCCTACTACCAGAGCGCAAATCTTACTTTTGGTGGGTTTGATGGGCAATGGAGATTAGGTGCTAACATTGCTAACATTGGACCTAAAATGAAATATGATGATGCGGGACAGGAGAATTTCATTCCTACTAATTTAAAACTTGGAGCCGGTTTTGATTTTATATTTGATGCAGATAATAAGTTAGGAACCTATGTAGAATTTAATAAGCTGTTGGTTCCAACACCGCAGGATTTTAATGGCGACGGACAAATAACTGCTGAAGATGATCTTATTTATAATGAAACCAGTTCAATTGGTGGTATTTTCGAATCCTTCGGAGATGCTCCAGATGGCTTTTCAGAAGAGTTGAAAGAGGTGACCGTTGCAGTAGGAGCAGAATACTGGTATCAGGAGAAATTTGCTTTGCGAGCAGGTTATTTTAATGAAAGTGATCAAAAAGGTTTTAGGAAATTCTTTGCACTTGGAGCTGGCTTTGCTTACGAATCTGTGGTGATCGATGCTTCTTATTTATTCTCAACCTCTACGGTACCAAGTCCGCTTGAGGGAACACTTAGATTTGGTTTGAGCTATAGCTTTGGCGATACTTTCAATAATTAAATAAAACATTTCAAATTATAAGCAAATCGGGGATCCTTTGGGTTTCCGATTTTGTTGTCTTTAATAATCACTAATGAAAAAATTAGATATTACTACCAGCCTCGAGGTCTATGATTCTGTACAGGAGCTTTCCGAAGAATTGCAAGATCTTATGAAACAGGCTGTTGAAGTAAGAGATCAGGCATACGCACCATACTCGAAATTTAAAGTAGGTGCAGCGATCTTACTAGATAACGGTGAGGTTGTCGTAGGAAGTAATCAGGAAAATGCATCCTATCCTTCCGGGCTCTGTGCTGAAAGAACTGCGGTTTATTATGCCGGAGCGAAGTATCCTGAATCCAGAATCCTGAAGATCGCTATCACCGCTCGTTCTTTGAATCAGGAAGTCACCAAGCCGGTACCTCCTTGCGGTGCTTGCAGGCAGGCCCTTGTAGAATACGAAGTGAAGCAAAAAGAACCTATAGAGTTGTATTTTATGGGTGAAACCGGAGAGGTGATGAAAGCAGCATCGGTCAGTGAGATTCTACCTTTAGTTTTTGACAGTAATTGTCTATAAGGTTTTCGTAATTTTTTGCTTTAAAACTGTTTTCGTTTCTTGCTGAAAATAGTATTTTTGTTATCCGCTCGGCAAAACCAATCTGTCTGGCCTTTTAAATATAAATTTTAGATGAAGAAAATTACAAAAGCCACATACTTAAAGTGGTACGAGGATATGTTGTTCTGGCGTAAATTTGAAGACAAGCTTGCGCAGGTTTATATTCAACAGAAAGTTAGAGGGTTTTTACATTTATATAATGGGCAGGAAGCAATTTTAGCTGGAGCATTACATGCGATGGATCTTGAGAAAGATCGTATGATCACTGCTTACCGAAATCACGTTCAGCCAATAGGTATGGGTGTGGATCCAAAAAAGGTGATGGCAGAGCTTTACGGTAAGAAGACTGGAACATCTATGGGACTTGGTGGTTCTATGCACATTTTTGCAAAAGAACATAGATTTTACGGAGGTCACGGGATTGTTGGTGGTCAGATTCCATTAGGAGCCGGTTTGGCCTTTGCAGATAAATATCACAAAAGAGATAACGTAACCCTAACTTTTATGGGTGACGGTGCTGTTAGACAGGGTTCTCTTCATGAAACGCTGAACATGGCTGTAAACTGGAATCTTCCAGTTGTATTCTGTGTTGAAAATAATGGATACGCGATGGGAACTTCTGTAGCTCGTACTTCTAAAGATACAGAGATCTGGAAGTTAGGTAACGGTTACGAAATGCCATGTGGTCCAGTAGACGCTATGGATCCTGTGAAAGTTGCTGAAGCTTTGGATGAAGCAATCACACGTGCTCGTAAAGGTAATGGTCCAACTTTCCTTGAGTTGAAAACCTACCGATACAGAGGTCATTCTATGAGTGATGCTCAAAAGTACAGAACCAAGGATGAGGTGGCCGATTATCAAAAATTAGATCCAATTACTAAGGTGAAGAAGATCATTCAGGATAAAAAATACGCTTCAGATAAAGAGATCAAGGAGATCGATAAGCGCGTGAAGGAAAGAGTGGCAGAATGTGAGAAATTCGCAGATGAGTCAGATTTCCCAGATAAGAACATCATGTACGATGTTGTTTACGAACAGGAAGATTATCCATTTCTAGCACATAAATTAGATTAAGCTATGGCAGAAGTTATCAAAATGCCGCGTTTGAGCGATACCATGGAAGAAGGTACCGTTGCAAAGTGGTTAAAGAAAAAAGGAGATAAAGTAGAAGAAGGAGATATTCTTGCAGAGATTGAGACCGATAAGGCGACGATGGAGTTTGAATCTTTCTACGATGGTACTTTGCTTCATATAGGTGTTGAAGAAGGAGACGGTGCACCGGTTGACGAGCTTCTGGCAATTATTGGAGAAGAAGGTGAAGATATTTCAGACCTTATTGAAGGTGGTGGAAAATCTTCAGAGTCTTCGGAAGATAAAGAAGAGGCTAAAGATTCTTCAGAAGATGATTCTGAAGAGAAGAAAGAAGATAAAGAGGATAAGGAAGAGAGTAAATCTGATTCAGATAACGACTCTTCTGATGATTCTGATTCTTCAGGAGGTATTCCTGAAGGAGTTGAGGTGGTGAAAATGCCACGTCTTAGTGATACAATGGAAGAAGGAACTGTTGCAGCCTGGCTGAAGCAGGAAGGAGATAAAGTGGAAGAAGGTGATATTCTTGCTGAAATCGAAACAGATAAAGCAACGATGGAATTCGAATCTTTTTATGAAGGTACACTTCTAAAAATCGGAATCCAGGAAGGTGAATCTGCGAAAGTTGATAGTTTACTAGCTATTATTGGACCTGAAGGAACAGATGTTTCTGGCATTGATGGTTCTACAGACACTTCAGCTAAAAAGAAATCTTCAGATTCTTCCGAAGAAAAACAAAATGACGAATCAAAAGATTCAGATAAGCAGGAAAAAGAAGATAAGAAATCGAGTGGTTCTTCTTCATCTAACGATGGAAAACGAATCTTTGCTTCTCCTCTGGCTAAGAAAATGGCTGAGGACAAAGGAATCGATCTTGGAGATGTAGATGGTTCCGGAGAGAATGGTAGAATCGTTAAGAAAGATATAGAGAACTTTAAAGGAGCTGAAAAGAAGGAAGCTGCTACAGAAGCAAAATCAGATTCTTCAAAAGAAACTACCGCTTCGGTACAGCCTTACACTCCAGCAGGTGAGGAAAGCTATGAAGAGCGTAAAAACTCTCCAATGCGTAAAACGATTGCCAAAAGACTTGGAGAATCTAAATTTACTGCACCGCATTACTATCTTACTATAGAAGTGGACATGGCAAACGCGATGGCTTCACGCAAGCATATTAACGAAATGCCTGATGTTAAGGTATCTTTCAATGATATGGTGATCAAAGCTTCAGCAATGGCCTTAAGAAAGCATCCGCAGGTGAACAGCCAGTGGACAGGTGACACGATGAAACTTGCCAACCATATCCATATGGGAGTTGCAGTTGCAGTCGATGAAGGATTGGTTGTTCCAGTACTTAAGTTCGCTGATCAAATGTCGCTTACTCAAATTGGAGGTAATGTAAAAGACCTTGCCGGGAAAGCTAGAAATAAAAAGATACAGCCAGCCGAAATGGAAGGAAGTACCTTTACTGTTTCCAATCTTGGAATGTTTGGTATTGTAGAATTTACCAGTATTATTAATCAGCCGAACTCGGCAATCCTTTCAGTAGGAACTATTGTAGAGAAGGCTGTAGTTAGAAACGGTGAGATCGTAGTTGGTAACACCATGAAACTTACTCTTGCTTGTGATCACCGTACAGTAGATGGAGCAACAGGAGCTCAGTTCCTGCAAACTCTAAAAACATATATGGAAAACCCAGTGACGATGCTGGCATAAGTTTAGCCGTCATAACTATATTTGAATCCCGCATAATTGCGGGATTTTTTTATCTTTAGCTTTATGAGAAACACTACATATAAAGGTAAAATAGCTGGTTTGACGCTTGCAGTTGCAGGATTATTGTCCTGTAATGCTCAAACTACAGACAATGTTATAGATAGCAAAGAGGTTGCGGAGCATTTGGAATACTTAAGTTCAGATGATCTATTGGGCAGAAAGACTGGTACTGCCGGAATTGAAGAGGCTGCCAGCTTTATAGAAACAGAATTTAAAGACGCCGGAATCAAACCTTATTTTGAAACTTACCGGGATAGCTTTCAGGTTAAAAATACTGATGGTTTTAACATTGTAGGATACCTTGAGGGAAGTGACGATAAGCTCAAAAATGAGTTTATCGTGATCGGAGCTCATTACGACCATATTGGCGAAGGAAAACCGGTGGATGGCGATGCTATAGCCAATGGTGCTAATGATAATGCTGCGGGTACCGTTGCAGTCCTCGCGCTGGCAAAAGAGTTCGCTAAGCTGAAAAATAATAAGAGAAGCATCCTATTCACATTATTTTCTGCGGAAGAGATGGGATTGGTAGGATCAAAACATCTTGCTAAAAGATTGAAATCTGAAGAGCTTGATCTTTATGTCATGTTCAATATTGAAATGATTGGAGTTCCAATGAAAGCCAAGGATTATCAGGCATATCTCACCGGATTTGAAAAATCCAACCTTGCTGAAAAATTCAATGAATATTCTAATGGTGAGCAGGTGCTTGGATTCCTGCCGCAAGCGCAGCAAATGAGCTTATTTAAACGTAGCGATAACTATCCATTTTACGAAACCTTTGGTGTGCCATCACAAACTGTTTCAACATTCGATTTTTCGAATTATAATTACTACCATCACGTAGATGATGAAGCTGAAAAACTTGATCCTGAATTCATGTCTGAACTTATTAGTGCATTGATCCCAGGACTTACAAAAATGGCAAATTCCGAAGAGAAAGAAATTAAAATGATGAGTGATGAGTAAAATTGTAGTTACCGGAACCAGTCGTGGAATTGGATTTGAAATGGTGAAGATCTTTGCAGAACAGGGGCACGAAGTACTGGCACTTTCCAGAAATGATGAACCAGTCAAAAATCTAAGCCTTGATCAAGTGAATGCGCTTAGATTCGATATTACCAATAATTCTGAAATTGAAAATATTGGTAAGTGGATCACTAAAAACTGGGACCCTAAAGTAGATATTCTAATAAATAATGCAGGAACACTTTTAAATAAACCTTTTGCTGAATCTACCATGGAAGATTTTTCAGAAGTATATAAAGTGAATGTGATAGGAGTAGCTGAGCTTACCCGCCAGTTACTACCATTTATGAGTACCGGTGGACATGTTGTTAATGTTAGTAGTATGGGTGGAATTCAGGGAAGTATGAAGTTTCCTGGGCTTGCTGCTTATAGTTCCAGCAAGGGAGCGCTTATTACACTTACTGAGCTACTTGCTGAAGAATATAAAGAGAATGGTCCGGCATTTAACGTGCTTGCCTTGGGAGCTGTTCAAACTGAAATGCTTGAAGAAGCCTTTCCTGGTTATGAGGCACCGGTTACTGCGGAAAAAATGGCGAATTATATAGCCGATTTTAGTCAGAATGGTCAGCAGTTCTACAATGGTAAGATCATGCAGGTTTCAAATAGTACTCCATAATTTATGAGAGAAATTCTTTCAAAATATCTTCCGGCTACTGCTGTGGAACCTATTTCTGAAATGATCAGGTTGCATTCGGTTCATTTGAAGATCGTAAACGAAAGAGTGACCAGGCATGGTGATTATCGGAGAATGCCAGATGGCTCACAGCAAATTACCATCAATTCCAATTTGAATAAGTATAGGTTTTTAATTACGACTGTGCATGAGATCGCGCATCTGGTAGCTTTCGAAAAGTATGGAAGAAGTATTAAGCCACATGGGCAGGAATGGAAACATTGTTTTAGAAGTTTAATGTTACCCTTCATTAGGCCCGAGGTTTTTCCAGGTTCTTTATTGCCGGTGATAGCGAATCACTTCAGAAACCCTAAAGCTTCAAGTGATACAGATGCACATCTTTCAGTAGCATTGAAAAGCTATGATCCCGAAAATGATAAGAACTACGTGTTTGAAATCCCTTCCGGAAGTATTTTCAGAATTCATAATGGTAAAACCTTCAAGAAAGGGCCGCGAAAAGTAAAAAGATTTGAATGTCTGGAAATTGATACCGGACGTATATATTTGTTTCAGCCTAATGCTGAAGTGCAACTACTAAAAATTTGATTATGACTGGAACCAAAAAAGACAATTATTACGCTATTCTTATGGCCGGCGGAGTCGGTTCCAGGTTCTGGCCTGCCAGCAAGAAATCTTCTCCCAAGCAATTTCTGGATATACTTGCTGTTGGCGAAACTCTATTTCAAACAACTTTTAAAAGACTGTCCAGATTAATTCCGCAGGAAAACATTTACGTGCTTACGAATGAAGATTATGTAGGTGTGATCAAGGAACAGATTAGTTCGATCCATGATGATCAGATCGTAGCAGAACCGGCCATGAGGAATACGGCACCTAGTATTTTACTGGGTTCTATGAAGATCTACAATAAAAATCCAGATGCCAGTATTGTAGTTGCTCCAAGCGACCATTGGATCAAGGAAGAAGAAGATTTTATAAAAGCTTTGGAAAAGGCTTTTTCAGAGGTGGAAAATAATGATAAGCTAATCACTCTTGGGATTCAGCCAAAAAGTCCCAATACAGGTTATGGGTATATAGAGTATGATAAGGATGATCCTGCAGAGCTTAAGCCTGTAATCAATTTTACTGAGAAGCCAGATGAAAAGAAAGCACAGAAATTCTTAGATGCTGGGAATTATGCCTGGAACGCTGGAATTTTTATCTGGCGAGCGGAGACGATCATTCACAACTTCAAGACTCATTTGCGTGAAATGTATGACCTGTTCGCAAAGGCCGAAAAACTCTTAAATACTACGGAAGAAAAACAATTTATAAAGGAGAACTATCATCTGGCAGCCAATATCTCTATTGATTACGGCATTATGGAAAAGTCGGATAAAGTATATATGATCCCTGCCAGCTTTGACTGGAATGATTTGGGAACCTGGTCATCTGTCCAGTCTGAACTGCCAGCAGATGAAGACGGGAATACCTTAATGAAGGCCAGAGTGCTTTCGCAGGATGCAAGTAATAATATCATCTCTACCTCTGGAAATAAATTGGTGGTTGTACAGGGACTTGATGACTATATAATCGTAGAAGATAAGGACGTTCTTATGATCGTTCCTAAATCCAACGAACAGGGCATAAAAGAGTGGCGAAAAACGGTGATGGATAAATTTGGTGAAGAATTAGGTTAAGATGGAAGAACAACAAGCTCCTAAGGAAGAGCCGAAAGAGAAGGTTTCAGAAAACCTTAGCAAGGACGCCAAGCAAATAAGCAGCCAGGCAAGAAATTTCCTGAGCCGATTACTGGATATACGTCCGGATACCGACAGAGAATCGACGGTAGAGGCTGTGCAGAAGGATATATCCTTTAAGGGGCATAACGCCTGGATTCTTATATTTTCCATTTTCGTAGCATCTATTGGTTTAAATGTAAGTAGTACAGCAGTAGTTATCGGTGCGATGCTTATCTCTCCCTTAATGGGTCCTATTGTAGGAATTGGAATGGCGGTAGCCATAAACGATGTGGATACGCTCAGGCGTTCGTTTGTCAATTTGGGAATAATGGTTGGACTTAGTGTTTTAACTGCGACTGTTTACTTCTTTATCTCACCCGTTAAAAATGAGACACCGGAGCTTGTAGCCAGAACATATCCTACCATACTGGACGTGCTGGTAGCGATTTTTGGTGGTTTAGCGTTAATAGTGGCAAAGACGAAAAGAGGAACTATCGCCAGTGTGATACTTGGAGTTGCGATTGCAACAGCTTTGATGCCTCCATTATGTACCGTGGGATATGGTATAGCCAATGCTAAATGGGAATATGCCCTTGGCGCATTGTACTTATTTTCAATTAACGCCGTATTTATAGCGTTATCGACCTTTGTAGTAGCCAAATTACTTGGTTTTCCACTGGTACGTTATGCGAATAGCAAGCGGAGGAAGAGAATAGCGCAGATTGCTTCCACTATTGCCATTATTGTGATGATACCTAGCGTTGTTTTATTCGTAAAGCTTTTAAGAGAGCAGGTTTATCATAGCAAAGCTGAAGAGTTCATTACAAATAACCTTAGATACAATGGAGCTGAGATTATTAAAAACACCAGCGACTTTAAGGATAAGCAAGTTGACATCTACTTTATTGGGAACCCTGTACCTAACGCAACGATAGAAACTTGGAAGAGCCAGATGAAGGAAATTGAAGCACTAGCTGATGCTGAACTCATTGTTCACCAGGGAGCAGATCAATCACAGGATATGGACATGTTGTCGAGTCAGTTAAGAAGCGGTATCCTTGAAGATCTCTATGTAAAGAATCAGGAAGTGATGGCGAACAAGGATAAAAGAATTGAGCTTCTCGAAAAAGAGTTGTCCAAGTATCGCGGAGAAAAATTTAGTTTTACTGAATTGAGTAAGGAAGCCAAGATTAATTACGAGGATATTGAAGAAATAGGATATTCAAATCTTATGACGACCAATTTCCAAAAGACCGATACAATTCCAACTTTCACAGTGACCTGGAATAGAGATCTTCGTGGTGATAAATTAAAGGTTCAGCAAGATAAATTTGGTCAGTGGATGAAGGTGAGACTTAAATTGGATACGGTAGCAATAAAGAATGTTCGCTAATTGACGGTTTTCGGAGTTCTTGAATACCCAATCTTCTGAGCTTTATGTTTAGATTTCATGGAGCTTAAGTGGCACGAAGCAATTTTACAATGACTTCAACTAGACGAATACTGACATTTATATTTCTAAAAACCTGTTTGATTTTAATTTCAGGTTGTTCGGATAAAAAGAAAATTACGAATCTAGAATACGAAGAGTATAATCCGAAGGACTTTTATGAAGTGACGGGAAGGGTAATTGAAAATAGACTAAGCTATCATACTCCTAAAACAAATATTTTATTCTATGAATATTTTCTGGAGAAAGAAAATCCCTTTAGAGGCCAGGAAGAAAATCTAAAAGTCCATTTAAATAAAGGTGAAAAATTTATTGTCTTAGTACACAAGAAAGATAGTACAATAAGTTTTTTTGGCTATGTTGATCCAAGATTTAAAAAAGAGTCTTTCGAAAAAGTAAGAAAAAAAGCAAATCAAACTTTCAAATAGTAATGCTTGAAAAAACGATTGTTGTTCGAAATAGTGTAGAACATGTGTGAATCTTCTTAAATAACGGTTTTAAATTGAATAGGTGTTATTTTAGAAACGGGATAAGAAAACATTAATTCTTTCAATTCAGCATCCCGCGTCCCACAACTTGGAATAAACGTAAGCGTTTCTAAAAGATCAATGAGTTCTAAAAAGAAGTTCTCAGTTTTCTAGTGCCCTTTCAGCTGAGCTTCTCGAACTTTCTTGAATAAGTTAGAAGAATAAACAAAATCCGTGACGGTTTTATCCTGAGTATGGAAGATGTCTTCTTTAGTACCTTTCCAGGCCAATAGTCCATCTTTTAGAAATGCAATTCTTTCTCCAATCTCTAATACAGAATTCATATCGTGCGTAATTACAACGGTAGTAATCTCATTTTCGTGAGTCAGCTGTTGTATAAGGTTGTCGATAACGGTGGCCGTCTGTGGATCCAGACCTGAGTTTGGTTCATCGCAGAATAGATATTTAGGTTTATTTACAATCGCTCTGGCAATTGCTACTCTTTTCTGCATCCCTCCACTAATTTCTGAAGGCATTTTAGTGTCGTTTCCTTCGAGGTTAACTCTTTTCAATACCTCGTGTACGCGATCACGCATTTCACCTCTCTTCTGATTGGTAAACATGCGCAATGGAAACATTACATTCTCTTCCACTGTCATGGAATCGAACAGGGCACCACCCTGAAACAGCATTCCAATTTCAGTTCTTAATTCCCTTTGTTCTTCATCTGAAAAGCTGGAGTAAGGTTTGCCGTCATATTCTATTGCACCCTGATCTGGTTTGAACAATCCAAGCATACACTTCAGAAAAACACTTTTTCCAGATCCAGATTGACCGATGATAAGATTCGTTTTACCGCGCTCAAATTGATAGTCGATACCTTTTAGTACTTCCTGACCGTTAAAACCTTTATGTAAATCCTTTACCTGTATCATCTGCTAGCTTAATAAAAGTTGTGTTATAACGTAGTTGGTAATGATCAAAACCACACTTGTCCATACGAATGAGGTGGTAGAAGCTTCTCCAACTTCAAGGGCTCCACCTTTCATAAAATATCCGTGATAAGATGGGACCGTAGCGAGAATAAAGGCAAATAATATTGTTTTGATAAAGGCGTAAACAAGGTGAAAACCAATGAAATCATCCTGCAGGCCAGTAAGAAATTGATCGCTGGTCACAAAACCACCAAAAACTGCAGCTGTATAAGCCCCGGCAATTCCCAGAAACATAGATATGGCGATCACGAATGGATACGTAAGCATCGCCATGATCTTAGGGAAAATAAGGTAGTTCTTGGAATTGATACCCATTACTTCAAGAGCATCGATCTGCTCCGTAACTCTCATGGAACCAATGCTGGACGTAATAAAAGATCCAACCTTACCCGCCATGATAATGGAGATAAATGTGGGAGCGAATTCCAGAATGATAGACTGTCTCGCTGCGAACGCAACCAGTGATTTTGGAATTAACGGATTATTGAGGTTTAAGGCTGTTTGGATCGCGACAACCGCACCTATGAAGAAAGACAGGAATGCTACAATTCCCATAGAGCCCATAATAAGCTCATTGATCTCCTTAAATATTAGATTTCTTAGAACCGAGCCTTTGGTCATTCTGCCAAAAACTCCCTTAAGCATTATAAAGTATTCCCCAATGGAGTACAGGTACGTCATCAATTCAATTTTGTCCAGCTAAAATACTAAAATTTCGTTCTAAAGTATTTAACGCTTAATTAAACTTTAGCGTTTCAAGTTTAGTAATTTTGGGAATTCAAACTAATTTTTTTACAGAATGAAACGAAGCTTGATCATACTGCTAATGCTAATGAGTTTTAAACCTGTTAGTTCACAGATCACAAAGGAAAAACCAAAATTGGTAGTCGGTATCGTTGTAGACCAGATGCGTTATGATTACCTAACCCGATTCTGGGATCAATTTGGGGAAAACGGATTTAAAAGAATGGTCAATAATGGCTATAACTTCAAAAATCATCATTTTAATTATGTTCCTACCTATACCGGCCCCGGGCATGCTTCAGTATTCACTGGGACAACTCCAGCGAATCACGGTATTATAGGAAATAACTGGTATAACAAGTTCGAAGATTCGTTTGTTTATTGTGCCGGTGATGATAATGTGAATCCAATAGGAACTACAGACCGTGCTGGAAAAATGTCACCTCATCGTATGAAATCTACCACTTTTGGTGATGAAAACAGGCTGCAAACTCAGGGAACAGGTAAAACAATTGGAGTAGCCTTAAAAGATCGTGGAGCAATACTCCCAGCTGGTCATGCAGCTAATGCTGCTTACTGGTTCCATGGTAAAGATGAAGCGAAATGGATCACAAGTTCTTACTATATGGAGCAATTACCTCAATGGGTGCAGGATTTTAACGAATCGGGTATAGCGAAATCTTATTTAAAGGAGTGGGCGCCATTGAAGGATATTGCGACATATCAGCAAAGTGGTGTGGATCGTAATGAATTTGAGTTTGGTTTCGACGGAAAAGAGACTGCAGATTTCCCTTATGATCTTAAAAAACTGGCTAAAGCAAATGGCGAATATGACCTTATCAAGGCCACACCTTTCGGAAATGATCTTACTGCAGAATTTGCTAAAGCTGCGATCAAGGGTGAGGAACTAGGAAAGGACAATATTACAGATGTGCTTACCCTTAGTTTTTCAAGTACCGATTATGTAGGTCATAATTTTGGAGTGAACAGCAAGGAAATTCAGGACACTTACATGAGATTAGATGAGAACATAGCAGATGTTCTGCAATATCTGGACTCTGAAGTTGGTGCTGGTGAGTATGTAGTTTTCCTAACCGCAGATCATGGTGGAGTGGATGTGCCTGCTTATTTAAAGTCTAAGAAAGTGCCTGCTGGTTATTATGACGAGTTGACCATGAAGGAAAAACTGAATAAATTTTCTTCTGAAACATTTAAACATGATGGTCTTATAAGTAATATAAGCAACAGCCAGATTTTCCTGAATTATGATGAATTATTAGCTGAAGATCTTAGTTTGGAAGAAGTGACTTCTAAAATGTCTCATTTTCTTCTGAAACAGGAGAAGATATCAAGAGTATTCACAAGGAATGAACTTCAGATCGGTGCGTTTTCAAACCAGATAGGAGAACTTATTCAAAATGGATATAATCAGAAGCGTAGTGGAGACCTTGTATTTGTGATCGATCCTGGTTACATCGTATATCCGGAAAAGGGAACGACTCATGGGAGTGGTTTCGCTTATGATACACATGCACCTCTTCTTTTCTTCGGAAAAGGAATTAACAAAGGTGAAACTTACGAGAAAACATACATTAGAGATATTGCACCCACTATTTCAGCGATGCTGGGAATTGCTTTCCCTAATGCGAATACAGGAAAACCTTTAAAAGAAGTGCTGGACAGGTAATTACAAAAACTTATTCTTAATAGCGTCCCAACGCAACTTTCTAATAAAACGGCCTTCTTCTTCGGAAACGAGAAAAGGTCGTTTTTTCTTTCTGGCATTAAAGAAACCAGATAGATAATGTAAAAATGCAAAAGGATTCATCTTTAGAGCAGCAAGTTTAGCTGAAGCGATCATGCTTAAAGCAACTCCATATCGAAGTCTGTAGAATGCCTCCCCTTGCTTGCGACCAGAATGTTCAAAATAATTCATGCCGGTAGGACGAAGATGTTTGACTAGTAGATTTTCATCAGTCACAACTTTCCATCCATGAAATCGAGCCAGAAGTTCATCTGCTGTATCCCATCCCATGGCAGGTTTAAGTTCACCAATCTGTATAAAACAATGCTTGCTGTACGCTTTTAGTGCGCCACGAATATGATCTTTGCCTGTAAGATTCTCGGGAATCCATTTATCCTTTCTCTGGACACTGCAAAATCCTCCAGCCATTCCAACACCCGGTTCTGATTCAAAGATCTCAACGATCCTTTGCAGGTAATTTTCAGGAAAAATAAGGTCAGCATCAAACTTACAAATGATATCAAAATCATCGTTTAGCTGATAGAATCCCTGGTAGAAAGCATTGATCACCTTACTACCTGGAGCATGTTCTGCAGAAGATTCATTCTGAACGAGATCTATAAAGTCATATTTTGCAACAAAACCCTCTACAATTTCTGAGGTTGCATCTGTAGAATTATCATCCACAACCATTATTTTAGCAGGTTTCAGTGACTGCTCAGCCAGCGACTGTAGCGTCCTGCCAATAATATTTGCTTCGTTATGTGCTGGGATGATAATATAGATTCTCACGAAATGGAAATTTCAGTAAGTGGCTAATATAGAGTATTAGATTCTTTCAGCATAAACAGCATAGTACCTTGGAGTAAACTTCCGAAGAATAGGGCGTAATCCAATTTTCTTCACTGGATGTGCCCATTGAATACTATCTTTTATTTGCCAGCCACTTTTTTCAAGCAACCAGTCGAACTGCCATTTTTCGAACTCATGATAATGCCGGTCCCACGGATCGGTCTTGCTGCGATAGGCCGGAGCAAACCATAGCTTTAAGGGAACGCTTGCTACAAGTTTTGAAGCTTTGATCTCTTTCAGAATATTATATGGAGCGAGTAGATGTTCGAAGATTTCGAACGCCGTAACGCAATCATAAGAATTTGTTTGCACCGCCTCAAAGTGATCGTCCAGATCTTCCCCACTGGTATTATTTACCTGAAAACCTTCCTTTTCCATAATTTTTGAAAACGGATTGGGAACTCCCAGATCCAGTATTCGTTCATCTCTGGAAATATGATTTTCTAAAAATTCCAGTGTCTTCTGAAAGCGTTCTTCCGGGAAACTTTGTTCGTACATTATACCTGGTAAGTGATCGCATTAATGTTCATTCCTGCACCAACGCTGGCAAACATTACAACGTCACCTTTCTCAAGTTTTTGATGGTCAATTTTACCTTTACGTACAAGATCCAGAAGCGTTGGGACGGTGGCTACACTGCTATTTCCCAGTTCGTGAATGGTCATAGGCATCACATGTTCAGGCGCTTGCATATCGTGTAATTTGTAGAACCTGTTAATGATAGCTTCATCCATCTTCTCGTTCGCCTGGTGAATAAATACAGTTTTAAGATCTTCAATGGATTTCCCGCTATTCTCCAGGCAGGTTTTCATTGCTTTTGGAACGTTCACCAGGGCAAATTCGTAGATCTTGCGTCCATTCATTTTTATAAAACGAATATCTTCTGAAGATTTGCTATTATTGGATTTTCCAAAGTAGATATATTCAGATTCCTGCAATGAGAATGTCGCCGACTCATGAGAAAGAATACCTCCAGTCTCTTCTGAAGCTTCTAAAATTGCCGCTCCGGCACCATCAGAAAAAATCATGCTATCTCTGTCGTGACTATCTACAACCCTGGATAAAGCTTCAGCACCAATAACCAGACAGCGTTTCGCAATTCCAGCCTTAATAAATGCAGTTGCCTGCACCATCCCTTCGATCCAACCAGGACAGCCAAAGAGAATATCATATCCTACACATTTAGGATTGCTGATCTTCAATTTTGCTTTTACACGGGTAGCTAAACTAGGTACTGTATCGCTTTGAACAGTGTTGGATTTAACGTCTCCATAATTATGAGCAACAATGATATAATCAAGAGTTTCAGGATCTATTCCAGCATCCTCTATAGCTTTTTTACTAGCCAGAGTTGCAATGTCTGAAGTATTCATTCCAGGTTCAATATACCTGCGCTCTTCAATCCCGGTAATAGCTTTGAACTTACGAATTGTAGTTGGATTGTCCTGAGGAAAAGAACTCCCGTCGAGGTTAAAAAACTCATGTTGCTCAAAGTCAGCATTTCTTGTGACAACATTAGGTATGTAACTTCCCGTACCGGTAATTTTAAAATTCATCTGACTCTGAGATTATAAATATTTCACAATTTAATTAAAT
Source organism: Christiangramia sp. LLG6405-1 (assembly GCF_045055805.1). Lineage (GTDB taxonomy): Bacteria > Bacteroidota > Bacteroidia > Flavobacteriales > Flavobacteriaceae > Christiangramia. The sequence goes on from NZ_CP159330.1 coordinate 1,377,083, forward strand.
AGCCTTTAGCTACATTTAATATTTAATACTTTTTGGTCGAAAAAAAACCTGCCAGTTGACAGGTTTTTATTTCTAAAGTGCTATCTGGCTTATACTTCGGCATATTCTTCCGTAGGAGGGCAGGTACACATCAGGTTCCTGTCTCCATAAGCTTCATCTACACGTCGTACACTTGGCCAGAACTTATTGTCATGCAAATGACTTAGTGGATATGCTGCTTTCTCACGACTATATGGTAAATTCCATTCGTTAGCGGTAAGCATATGTATGGTATGCGGAGCATTCTTCAAAACATTGTTAGGTTCATCTACCGATGCTTCGTCAATTTCTTTTCGAATTGAAATTAGCGCATCACAGAATCTATCCAGTTCAGGTTTTGATTCACTTTCGGTTGGTTCGATCATTACAGTTCCAGCTACCGGGAATGATACTGTTGGAGCATGGAACCCATAATCGATCAAACGTTTGGCGATATCTGTTACTTCAATACCTTTTTCTTTGAAAGGTCTGCAATCTACGATCATCTCATGCGCAGCACGTCCTCTTTCTCCGGAATAAAGGGTTTTATAATGTCCGTTTAAACGTTCCTTGATATAATTAGCATTCAAAATAGCATATTCTGTTGCCTTTTGAAGACCTCCAGTCCCAAGCATTTTGATGTATCCGTAAGATATAAGGCAAACTAGAGCAGAACCCCATGGAGCTGAAGAAATTGCGCCGATCGCCTTGTCTCCTCCGGTTTTGATCACTGGATTTCCAGGAAGGAAAGGTTTCAACTGCTCAGCTACACAAATAGGACCAACTCCAGGTCCACCACCTCCGTGAGGAATGGCGAAAGTTTTATGAAGGTTCAGGTGACAGACATCAGCACCAATTTTCCCTGGATTGGTAAGTCCAACCTGGGCGTTCATGTTCGCGCCATCCATATAAACCTGACCACCATTTTCATGAATAATATTGGTCACCTCGCGAATAGCTGATTCAAAAACCCCGTGTGTAGAAGGATAGGTAACCATAAGTGCAGCGAGATTGTCTTTATGCTTCAATGCTTTTTCTCGTAGATCATCAACGTCTATATTTCCATTTTCGGTGGCTTTGGTGACAATCACTTTCATTCCGGCCATTACAGCTGAAGCAGGATTCGTACCGTGAGCAGAAGATGGAATAAGGCAAATATTTCTATGACTGTCTCCATTTGCTTCGTGGTATGCACGTATAACCATTAAACCAGCATACTCGCCCTGAGCTCCGGAATTTGGTTGTAAAGAGGTCGCTGAAAATCCTGTAATTTCAGTTAACTGATCTTCAAGTTCCTTTAATATCGATTGGTAACCCTGAGCCTGATCTACAGGAACAAATGGGTGTAAATTTCCCCATTGAGGATTACTTAAAGGCAACATTTCTGAAGCTGCATTCAATTTCATGGTGCAGGATCCAAGGCTTATCATCGAGTGGTTCAGGGAAAGATCCTTGCGCTCCAGCTTTTTTATATAACGCATCAATTCAGTTTCTGAATGATACAAATTGAATACTTCGTGAGTCAGAAACTCGGTAGTACGTTGAAGTAACTCCGGAATTCTAATTTTAGAAGATAATTCAGAAACTTCAGTAGCTTCTTTATCTTTTAATTCAGCAAAAACTGAAATGATCGCGTTCAGATCGTCTGTAGTAGTAGTCTCATTGATCGAAATACAGGCGCTTTCAGCATCAGGATAGAAGAAATTTATCTCGTGCTTTTCAGCAATAGTTTTTAAAGATTTAGCGTCCACCTTTACATGTAGCGTATCAAAATATGCTGAATTCTGCTGTTCGAAACCAAGCTCCTTCAAACTATCCTCCAGGCTAACTGCCGTTGCATGCACAATACCTGCGATGTACTCTAGTCCGCGTGGACCGTGATATACCGCATACATTCCCGCCATGACCGCAAGAAGAACCTGCGCAGTACAAATATTGGAAGTTGCTTTGTCTCTTTTTATATGTTGTTCACGGGTTTGCAGCGCCATTCTAAGGGCATTATTCCCGTCTATATCCTTCGTAAGACCAATAATACGTCCTGGAAGATTTCTTTTAAATTCCTCTCTGGTTGCAAAAAATGCTGCATGTGGTCCTCCATATCCTAGCGGAATTCCAAAACGCTGCGTAGTTCCAACAACCACGTCTACTCCAAGTTCGCCCGGAGCCTGAAGCATTACAAGGCTAAGTATATCTGCCGCAAATGCGGTTTTGATTTTAGCTGCTTTACATTTCTCTACAAATTCTTTGTAATCGAAGATCTGTCCGAATTTCCCAGGATACTGAACAAGTGCTCCAAAGTATTCATCAGAAAAGTCAAATTCTTCATGATCTCCCACGACCATGTCGATCCCAAGAAAATTAGCACGCGTTTCCATTAGAGAAATGGTCTGTGGTAATGTTTGCTGAGAAACGAAAAATTTATTGACGTTTGCTTTTTTCTGATCTCTTTCGCGAACAGAGAATAAAAGCGCCATGGCTTCAGCTGCAGCAGTAGATTCATCTAATAAAGATGCGTTCGCTAGCTCCATTCCGGTAAGATCACTTACCATGGTCTGGAAATTCAGAAGAGCTTCCAGTCTACCCTGAGCGATTTCTGCCTGGTAAGGAGTGTAAGCAGTGTACCAACCCGGATTTTCCAGAATATTTCTCTGGATTACCGCGGGCAGGATGCTTTGATGGTATCCTAAACCAATGTAGGTCTTATATAATTTATTCTTCTCTGAAAGCTTCTTGATATGTTCTGCATACTGGTTCTCACTCATTGCTTTAGGCAGATTAAGTGGGTTTTCCAGCCTGATATCATCAGGAATTGTTTCGTATATAAGTTGCTCTATAGACTCAACACCAATCGTGTCCAACATTTCCTGAAGATTTTCAGCTTTGGGACCAATATGGCGTAATGCGAAAGAATCTGTTCTCATCAATAAATTAAGTTGTGTTTTTGTGGCGCAAAAGTACATAATTCCGAGCTAATTTAAAGTGGTTAAGAGGTATACAGTTGTTAAGATTTTTGACTGACCAGAAACTAGCAAAGAATATGTAATTTCGTAAGATGAAGTACCTTCGCCAGGCTTTTGACTTATATATTAATAGCAGTATTCACGTTGCTCTTGCGGTGGTATGTTTCGCGATGATAAGTATGCTCGAATATAACTTCAAAATTACCTATGATCTACTTGCTTTTATTTTTATCTCAACGATAACCGGTTATAATTTTGTCAAATACGCTGGTATTGCAAAACTGCATCATTCCAGTCTAGCCGGAAACCTGCGAATCATTCAAATATTTTCTTTTGTAAGTTTTCTGGCGTTAATCTATTTTACAGTTCAACTGTCAGTAAATGTCCTGATAGCAACAGGGATCCTTGGCTTACTAACACTTTTGTATGCGCTACCGGTTTTTGGAAACAGCAGGAATTTGAGAAGTCTAGCGGGGATTAAAATATTTGTGATTGCAATGGTATGGGCTGGAACTACAGTTTTGCTGCCCGTAATCAATGCTCAGCAACTGCTGAATCAACCAGTGCTTATAGATTTCTTCCAGAGGTTTTGTATGGTGGTAGTGCTCACGCTACCTTTTGAAATAAGAGATTTAATCTATGACTCTGATTCTCTTGAAACCATTCCCCAAAGAATTGGAGTGCGAAAAACAAGGATCTTTGGGGTTGTTTTATCGATACTGATATGTGTCATTGAAATATTTCAGCGGCAATTCCGCGGTTATAGTCTTCTAGCTTTATTTCTGGTGTGTGTAATTATTGGAATATTCCTGCTAGGTAGTAGGGAACGGCAGTCTAAATATTATGCGTCTTTCTGGGTGGAGTCGATTCCCATAATGTACCTGGGAATTCTGTTGCTTATGAAGTATGTTCTTCCGAATGCAGTTTATTAATTCTTTCACGCCATTCTTTCTTTTTTTCTTCGGAACAACATTCCAGATTTGCTTCTTTCAGCTTACGGGTAAGTTTGGAATTTCTGCTGGAAAATGTGCGGCAGGTTCTGCAGAAGGCAAGATGGATGGTTAACTTGATCTTTTCGAAAAAACCGGCTTCATCGTACTGTGCTTTTGTGCAACAGGTAGCTGCTTCAGAACAGTCAACAAAAAGAGATTTACTTTTTTTACTCATAATTAAAACCAGTTTTTTTCCATGCATGCAGCCAGAGCAGTTCTGGCGCGGTGAATAATAACCCACAAATTAGACGGCGTGATATCAAATTCATTACATATCGCTTCCGTGTCAACCCCATCTATAGTTTTACGCTTAAAAATTGCTGCTTGTTTTTCGTTGATAGAGTCCAGACAATCCAGAATTGCCAGTCCAAGTTCATTATTTTCCATGTCATCCTCGGCGGTACGGTCAAATTGATCTGGAACCTGTTCTTCCAGCCATTCACCTTCGCTATCTTCTCCAGTATAATTGATCTTAACTTCTGCCTGACCTTTCCTGGAATTATTGCGCCTATAGTGATCGATGATCTTTCGCTTCAGGATCGAAATGAGCCAGGTTCTTTCGCTGGCTTCGCCTTTAAAGTTCTTAGCAGATTTTAACCCGGCCAGGAAGGTTTCAGAAATGAGATCATTAGCGACTTCACGGTCATTTACACGCACGATCGTATAATTAAACAGATAATCTGAATATCTGTCTACCCATTTATTTGGATCAAGTTGGTTTGAAGGCATGTGTGCTTGTGACGGTTGCAACTCAAAAATATGAAAAGAATGGTGATCCTGTAGCTTTATAGTCAGGTTTTACCATTCTTTTCAGAATTATTTATTTACTGATTAAACCAGCTCTTCTTAATAGAGCATCTGGTTTTGGTTCTTTTCCGCGGAAGCGTTTATATAGTTCCATTGGATGTTCTGTACCACCTTGCGAGAGTATATTATCTTTAAATTTATCTGCGACATCCTTGCTGAATATTCCGTTTTCCGTAAAATATTCAAATGCATCTGCATCCAGTACTTCTGCCCATTTGTAAGAATAATATCCTGCAGAATAACCACCCTGGAAGATATGGGAAAATGCGGTACTCATACAATTACTGGCTACATCCGGGAATAATTTGGTAGGTTCGAATGCTTCTGTTTCATGTGCCTTTACATCACTTACATTCGAAGGGTTCTGCGCGTGCCAGCTAAGATCTAACATTCCAAAGCTTAACTGTCTTAAGGTTGCCATACCTTCCAGAAAGTTGGACGAATCCTTGATCTTAGTGATGTATTCCTGAGGAATGGCTTCTCCGGTTTTATAATGTTTTGCAAAGAGTTGCAACGCCTCTTGCTCGTAACACCAGTTCTCAAGAACCTGGCTTGGTAGTTCTACAAAATCCCAGTATACATTGGCGCCAGAAAGACTTGGGTAAGTTGTATTTGCGAGCATACCGTGTAAGGCATGACCAAATTCATGGAACAAAGTTGTTACTTCATTGAAGGTTAGTAATGAAGGTTGCTTCTCTGTTGGTTTAGTGAAATTGCATACTATAGATATATGGGGTCTCTCATTCTGCCCATTTTCAATCGACTGCTGTTTGTAAATCGTCATCCATGCACCATCTCTTTTTCCTGGGCGGGGATGAAAGTCGGCATAGAAAAGAGCAATATCATTCCCTATAGTATCGGTAACATTATAGGTTCTAACATCCTGGTGATATACATCAACATCAGTTACTTGTTCGAATTTGAGTCCGTAAAGTTTCCCTGCGATGGTAAACACACCGTCGATCACTTTCTCTAACTGGAAGTATGGTTTCAGCTTTTCGTCATCCAGATCAAATAATTTTTGTTTCAGTTTTTCAGCATAATAAGCTGAATCCCATTTTTGTAAGGTGTCGATCTGATCCAACTCTTTAGCGAACTTTTCTAATTGATTAAATTCTCGCTCTGCTGCAGGTCTTGCTTTCTCCAGCATTTGCTCGAGAAAGGACTCTACTTTCTGCGGGGTTTCAGCCATACGTTCTTCAAGAACAAAGTGTGCATGGGAATCAAAACCTAGTAGTTTTGCTCTTTCATATCGCAGTTTTGCGATATCAAGTACATTTTGCTGGTTATCCAGTTCATCACCTTTAAAAGCTCTCGATCCAAATGCGAGAGAAAGTTCCTTTCGCAACTCCCTGTCAACAGCATATTTCATGAATGGAATATAGCTTGGGTATTCGAGACTGAATATCCAGCCTTCGGTATCCTTGGATTTTGCAATATTTCTGGCTTCTTCTATGAAACTATCAGGTAATCCACCTAAACGAGATTCTTCGGTGACAAACAGCTCATATTTATTGGTTTCAGCTAAAACATTTTCACCAAACTGCAATTTTAGCTTAGATAGTTTTTTGTCGATCTCACGTAGAGCCTGTTGATCTTCGCTAGTCAGGTTGGCGCCGTTACGTGTAAATGCTTTGTATTTCTGGTCAAGTAAGGTGGTTTGCTCTTTGTTGAGGTCCAGTGATTCTTTTTGATCATAAACCTTTTTAACTCTTTCGAAAAGCGCATTATTCAGAATAACATCATTCTTGAATTCTGAAAGTAAAGGAGAAACATCCTGAGCGATCTTCTGAATTTCTTCATTGGTTTCCGCAGAATTTATATTGAAGAAAATACTGGTAACGCGATCAAGTTTCTTTCCAGAAAACTCTAATGCTTCGATAGTATTTTCGAAGCTTGGATTTTCCTTACTGGACGTTATAACTTCAATATCTTTTTGGGCAAGTTCTATAGCCTTTATAATGGCAGGTTTGTAATCTGAAGTTTTTATGCTTGAAAAAGGAGCTTGATTAAAATCTTCCAGTAATATATTTTGAGAGCTCATGAATGTAAGTTTAACGCTTTTGCAAATTTATATGAACGTTATTGCAAAAGATCTAATTAAAATTTCTATTTTAGCCTTTTAATCGATTAAAGATCAACTTATAACGATACAGTAGTATAACAAGTTCTGGTTAAAATTTAGAATGGTTAATAAATAATAACGGATTAAAGGTTTACTGCTTAGGGATCACATGGTGATCCCTTTTTTTATATTTTTTTCTGAACGCTTTTCGCGCCTTCGATCACCTTTTGTTTAAGACCTTCTTTGTAAACAAGGATTTTATCCATTACGCATTTATCTGCCGTACCTATGATTTGTGCAGCCAGGATACCTGCGTTCTTGGCGCCATCAAGAGCCACTGTCGCGACAGGTACGCCACCGGGCATTTGTAGAATTGACAATACTGAATCCCAACCATCTATGGAGTTTCTTGATTTCACTGGAACTCCAATCACTGGCAATGGTGACATGGATGCTACCATCCCTGGAAGGTGAGCTGCACCACCGGCACCTGCGATAATAACTTTGATATCTCTATCATGGGCATTTTTACTAAAATCAAATAATTTATCTGGCGTACGATGAGCTGAAACGATATCTACTTCCACCGGTATGTCAAATCCTTCCAGTATGTCGATTGCTTCCTGCATTACAGGCATATCACTGGTACTACCCATGATCACAGCTACTTTTCCCATCTTATGATTTTTTGCTAATAACTTGAATACTATTCTTTACTTTTTCAGCGATCTTTCGAGCTTCGCCAAGATCTTTATTTACGATCGTTACATGACCCATTTTACGAAAAGGTCTGGTAATTTTTTTACCATAGATATGTGGAGTAACTCCTTCCATACCCATAATCTTTTCGATGTTTTTATATTGAACCTCGCCTTCATGATTTTCATCACCTACCAGATTAACCATGATCCCGCCAAGTTTACTATCGGTTTTACCCAAAGGCAGGTCCAGAATAGCTCTAATTTGCTGTTCGAACTGGTTGGTGTAGGAAGCTTCAATACTATAATGACCACTATTATGAGGTCTTGGAGCCACTTCATTGATCAAAATTTCATCGTCTTCAGTTTGAAACATTTCAACCGCGAGTAATCCTACATGTTCAAATGCTTCGGAAACATTTTCAGCTAATTTCCTTGCCTTTTCAGCTACATTATTATCGATACGCGCTGGACAGATGACATATTCTACCTGGTTTGCCGTGGGATGAAATTCCATTTCCACAACAGGATAAGTGCGAACTTCACCTGAAGGATTCCGTGCCACGATAACCGCCAGTTCATTTTTGAAAGGCACCAGGTTTTCAGCAATACATTCTGCATCGGGAAGATTGGCGAGATCAGCTTCCGTTCTAATAACCGATACTCCTTTTCCATCATAACCACCGGTAGCACTTTTCCAGACGAAAGGTAAACTTACTTTCTGCTCGTTGACGTCTGATTTTAAAAGTTCCAGATTTGGAAATCTTTTGAAAGCTGCAGTTGGTAAATTGTGTTTTTCGTAAAATTCTTTTTGTACCGCCTTATTCTGAATTTTCTCCAGGGTTGCTGCGGAAGGATATGTTTTAACGCCTTCGCTTTCCAGTTGTCTTAAAGCTTCTATATTAATACTTTCAATTTCAAAAGTTAATACATCTGCTTTTCTACCAAATTGAAGAACAGTTTCATAATCCATTAGATCTCCCTGTTCAAAATAGTCGCAGGAAATTCTTGAAGGAGCCTCTGAACTTGGATCCAGCACAAGTGTCTGGATATCGTACTTTCGGGTCTCATAAAGCATCATTTTGCCAAGCTGGCCACCACCTAGAATTCCCAGTTTAAAGTCTGATGAGAAATAATTTACCATAAGTTAATTCGGCTTTTCGCAAAAATAAGTTATTCCTGATTCCTGCCATATTTATTCAGCAAGAATTCGGGAAGGCGGGCTTGTATAGATTCCTTATCTTTGCCACTTAAAATTGCTGAATTTTGATAAAGCTACACGATCTGGAATTCGAACCTTTTATCTCTGAGGATGAAATTACGAAAGCCATCGATACTATTGCTAAACGATTGAATGACGAATATGCAGGGAGAAAACCTGTTTTTATCGGGATCCTGAATGGCTCTTTTATGTTCGCTTCCGAAGTGATCAAACGATTTGAGAGTGACTGCGAGATTAGTTTCGTAAAAATGGGATCTTATGAAGGCACTAAAACTACCGGAGAAGTCAAAACCTTATTAGGTTTGGGACAGGAACTTGCAGGTAGGGAAGTTGTTCTTCTGGAAGATATCGTGGATACCGGTAATACGCTCGTTGAGGTTGATAGAATTTTAACTGAGGCAGGTGTAGCTAATTACCAGGTGGCAACACTTTTCTTTAAACCTTCAGCTTACAAAAAAGATGTTCCGGTACAGATTATCGGGATGGAGATACCTAATAAATTTATTGTTGGTTACGGTCTTGACTATGACGGTCTGGGCAGGAACCTAACTCAAGTATATAAACGCAAAGAAAGCAAAATGACAAATCTAGTGCTGTTTGGCCCTCCGGGTGCAGGCAAGGGAACTCAGGCAACCATTTTAAAGGAAAAGTACGATCTTATACATATTTCTACGGGAGATGTATTCAGGTATAATATCAAGAATCAAACTGAACTTGGGCTCAGCGCAAAATCGTTTATTGATAAGGGACAACTGGTTCCAGATGAGGTTACCATCAATATGCTGAATGCCGAAGTTGAAAAAAATGAAGGTGCTAACGGATTTATTTTTGATGGATTTCCAAGAACTGAAGCTCAGGCTGAAGCACTAAGCGAATCTTTGGAAGCGAAAGGAACTGAAGTAAATGCCATGATCGCTCTGGAAGTAGAAGATGAGATTCTTGTTGAAAGATTGCTGGAAAGAGGTAAAACTTCAGGTAGACCAGATGATGCTGATGAGCGTGTTATTCGCAATCGTATCAAGGTTTATTATGCTGAAACTGCCATTTTAAAGAATTTCTACCAGAAACAAAATAAGTATTATGGAGTGAATGGTGAAGGTAGTATAGAAGAGATCACTACTCGACTGAGTTCTGTGATCGATGAATTAATGAAATAAGATATGACTGAAGGGAATTTTGTTGATTACGTAAAGATCCATGTTTTCTCCGGAAAAGGAGGGAAGGGTTCTGCGCACCTGCATAGGGAGAAATATATAACCAAAGGAGGTCCCGATGGTGGTGATGGTGGTCGTGGTGGCCACGTAATCGTAAAAGGGAATGAAAACCTATGGACATTATTCCACCTTAAATTTAAGCGGCACGTAAAAGCTGAGCATGGCGGTAATGGGAGTAAACAGAGAAGTTCTGGTGCTCAGGGTACAGATGAATACATCCATGTGCCATTAGGTACTGTGATCAGGGATACTGAAACTAACGAGATTATCAAGGAAATTACTGAAGATGGTCAGGAATTTATAATTGCTGAAGGTGGTAAAGGAGGACTGGGAAACTGGCATTTTAAAAGTTCGACCAATCAGACTCCACGATATGCTCAACCAGGTATTGATGGGCAGCAGGTGGATATTACTCTGGAACTAAAAGTTCTTGCAGATGTTGGTCTGGTAGGTTTCCCTAATGCTGGAAAATCTACTTTACTTTCAGTAATTACTGCTGCAAAACCAAAGATTGCCAATTATGAATTTACCACTCTAAAGCCAAATCTAGGGATTGTTCAGTATCGTGATTTTCAAACTTTCGTGGTTGCAGATATTCCTGGGATCATTGAAGGAGCAGCCGAAGGTAGAGGTCTTGGACATCGATTCTTAAGACATATCGAGCGGAACTCAACGCTACTTTTCTTAATTCCTTCAGATGCGAAGGATATTAAAGAGCAGTACGATATTCTTGTTGATGAGCTTAGGCGATACAATCCTGAATTAATGGATAAGGACAGGTTGATCGCAATTTCTAAAAGTGATCTTTTAGATGAGGAGCTTAAGGCAGAAATGAAATCACAACTCGATAAAGAACTTGATTTTCCATATCTGTTTATTTCTTCAGTAGCTCAAAAAGGACTGCAAGAGCTCAAAGATAAATTATGGCAAATGCTTAATTAAGCTTGTTTAATTCCTGTTAAACAAGTGTTTGCTCCGGCTGGTTTTGGCTAATTTTAGAAAAAACCGGTTATGAAGATTCTTAAAATATCTACTTTATTATTATTTATGACTGCCTGTAATACACCACAGGCAGTCTACGATTACGATCAAACGGTTCAGTTCGATCAATACAATTCTTATTCAATTTATTCAGATTTACAAACAGGGCTCAATCAACTTGATCAGGGGAGGCTAATGAATGCGTTAAATTCTAAGATGCAGGAAAAAGGCTTCAGTAGATCTCAGACAGCCGGTCTTCAGGTAAATGTCTCTACACAGGAGTACGAAAGAGATAATCGTAGCAGAGTTGGTCTTGGCCTTGGTGGAGGTGGAGGTAACGTGGGAGTTGGAGTGAGCGGAGGTATTCCTATTGGTAAAATGGATACCTATATGGAGCTAACATTCGATTTTGTAGATATTGACAAAGATACATTGGTCTGGCAGGCAGTAGTAGAAAGTAGTTTTGATGCAAATGCTGATCCAGAAAAACGTCAAAAGACTTTTGATAAATTAGTTGAGAAAGCTTTGGAAGGATATCCGCCTAAGAAATAGTCAGCTTAAATCATTTAAACAAAAAAGCCCCATGCAATTGCAAGGGGCTTTCCATTTTGATTGGTTAGTTAGTACAAGGTTGAACCTAGTTCTCGTTGTCTTCAATCATATCATCATCCATAGAATCTTCAGAATCATTTTCTGTCATCGACTGACTTTCAGAATTTCTGTTTGATACTACAAATGCACTTCTTCTGTTCTTAGCATATTCTGCGTTAGTACATCCGGTTGGTTGAGTACAGTCATTTACTGGACGAGTTTCACCATAACCTTCAGATGTTAGTCTGCTTCTGTCAATTCCTTTCTTAACAAGGTAGTCGACTGTAGAAGCTGCTCTTCTCTTAGATAACGCCATGTTATAGCTATCAGAACCTCTTGCATCTGCATGAGACTCAACTTTCACTTTGATATTTGGATAATCATTCATGTAAGTTACTACTGAATCCAGAACAACTTCAGACTCTTTCTTGATCGTTGCTTTGTCAAAATCGAAGTAGATTTTGCTACCATCGATCGGGATAAGATCCTGACCACTTGTTGGGTCAACTTCAGTAGGAGCTTCAACGATCTCATTCTCTTCACGTGTGAATTGATATAGATTATCTGTTCCTCTTCTATTTGAAGCAAAGTATCCAGTTTCATCACTCTCTTTCACAACATATGCGAAATCATCGTTACCACTATTTATAGAAGATCCAAGGTTTTCTACTTCACTGAAGTCACCTTCAGTTCTGTAGATATCAAGGTTACCAAATCCCTGGTGTCCATCTGAAGTGAAGTATAATACATCATTTTCGCTAATGAAAGGGAATTGCTCTCTATTGGCAGTGTTAACTCCAGCTCCTAGATTTTGAGGAGTTCCGAAGGTTCCATCTTCATTGATGTCTACCATGTAGATGTCGAAAGATCCACTTCCACCAGGCATGTCGCTGGCAAAGTATAACTTCGTTCCATCTGAGCTTAGGCTTGGGTGTTCTACTGAATAATCTTCACTACTAAAAGGAAGTTTTTCAACATTGGTCCACTCACCATCTACCATTTCAGCACGGTAAATGCTAATGTGAGCTACACGAACATCATTCTCATTTTTCACACGATCTTCATTCGTTCTGTCAAAATAGATAGTGTTTCCATCCTGGCTGAATGTTGCTGAACTCTCATGCTCATCCGTATTAATAATATCTGAAAAAAGAACTATGTCTTTCATCTCACCATCATCATCCATTTGCGCGCTGTAAAGATCTAATGCAGGCATTTTATTCCAAGGATAGATAGGACGTTCCTGGTTTCTTGTAGAGGCAAAAGCCACTCGGTCACCATAGAATCCAATTCCGAAATCTGATGATGAAGCGTTGTTCATGATCTGATCGTATTTGAATTTATGAGGAACTACAGTGTCAAGAGTATTCTTGAATTCTTCATGATTCCAGTCATTTCCAGATAACTCATTCATTAGCTCATCGGCTTTTACATAATTACCCTGAGCCATCAATGCGTGAGCATAACGGAATTGATACTCCGGTGCAACAGCACCGGAATGTCTTAAAAATAACATCTCATATACTTCAGCTGCATTCTGCATCTGGTTAGTATAGAAGTAAGAGTCTCCAAGATTCTGAAGAATCTCCTGAGATTTCTCATTCACATTTTCATAAGCATCAGCTGCATCGATATAAGCTGCATTGGCGAAAAACTTGTTTCCGTCCCTAATGTCAGACTTTTGACCGAAAGCTGTAATGCTCACGAATAAAATTAAAAGTGTACAATATATATTTTTCATCTTAGGCTGGTTTTAGAAGAATCTTGGTGATTTGTCATATCCTTTCTTAAGTCCGAATAGGTCCAGATCAAACAATAGCATGATCTCATGAGAACCATCGTCGCTCAGGTCATAAGTCGGGTAGTCATATGCATACCCAATTCTTAATCCCGGAGTAACCTGAAAGTTTACCAAGCCTGTAACAGACTTATCGAATCTATAACCAAGACCTGCTTCAAATCTGTCATAAAGTAATGCATTCGCATTTACGTCAACAGATAATGGTGATCCTTCAACCCCTCTAACCATAGTAGAAGGCTTTAGTTTAAAGTTTTCAGTAATGTCAAACACATAACCACCGGTAAGGTAGTAATGGATCTCTTCTGAACCTTTGTCTCTGAGTAACTGGCTGTCATCAAGATGATCTGCCGTTAATAAGTTAGGTGCAGAAACACCTAAGTAGTGCTTGTCACCAAACCAGAAAGCTCCAACTCCAAATACAGGAAATACTTCGCTGATGTTTTGGAATGCTGCGTCACCTGGATCATTTACACGTAAGCCTGCAAGGTTTGCGTCGAATGTCGTTAGACCTGCCTTTGCACCGAAAGATAACTTTGTGTTATCACCAGTTGGGATCACGTATGCGAAATCTGCAGTAATGTTATTTGTTTTCTCAACATCACCAATTTCGTCATGAACTACAGTTATTCCAAGTTCAACGCGCTCACTCACCGGAGTGTGGGCAAAGAAGTTGAGGGTGCGCGGTGCACCATCAACATCTGTCCATTGCATTCTGTAAATCGCACCCAGGTTTAACATGCCTGGATCGTCTGTCGCATATGCAGGATTCACTACACTCATGTTGTACATGTACTGAGTGAAGAGTGGATCTTGCTGGGCCATACCCTTTATAGAAAAAAGGATAATGCCTGCGAATAATAAATATTTTGTGATTATTTTTTTCATCTCTTGTTCTTGTTTATCCTAATTATCTACTTAAGTATACTTTTCCTCTTCTTGGCTCAGTGCTACCATCTTTGAAGTCCAGGTAATAGAAGTAAACTCCTACTGGTAACAAACCGTCACCGAATGAACCTTGATTGCTGGTGCCATCCCAGTTTGGAGTATTTGCATTCCCCTTGTAAACTGAGTCACCCCATCTGTTGTAGATCTCAATAGTATAGTTAGGATAGAAATCTTCGATATATCTAATCTCGAAATCATCGTTTAATTGATCACCGTTTGGTGAAATACCTTCTGGTATGAAGAAATCACATTCCAGGCTAACGTTCACAGCAAGTCTTTGTGAGCTATCACAATCTGATGCCGGGTCGTATAGCGAAGCGAAATATGTCACTCCATCCTGAAGTGCTGTTCCAGTACTTAATGGATCAGTACTATCTGCACTTGCATACCAGGTTACATTTGAAGTCTGGTCTATTGCATCATTCAGGTCTGCGATCGTTGGATCGTCGAACTGGCAGAAAGTTTGATTTGCATCTTCGATCGTTGGAGTTCCAGGATCTGTAATGCTTACTTCGAACGTTGTAGCTGCAGATTCACAACCTGCATCTCCAAGTTGAGTTACATAGTAAGTTCCTTCAGTTAAAGGAGCATCATTAGCAACCATCATTGTAAGATTAGCATCAGTATAGAAAGTTAGATCTTCATTACCTGCTGTTAGATCTGCACCTGTTGGATCAAGGATCGCACAGAAAGTTGCATCACCAACTACAGGAGCATCTCCTACTTCCTGAACTGTAATTGTAAATTCAGCAGTATCATCTCCACAATCATTAATTGCGGCTACTGTATAAGTTACAGTGTAAGTTCCTGCATCAAAAGCTGAAGGATCCATCATTCCATCTGTAACAACAGTACCATCTTCAAGCGTGAATTCACCATTTGTATCAGCATCAACTGATAAGAAATCAAACAGATTCTGTACACCATCATTTTGACAAGCAGCGATGTCCATATCCATTCCTGCAAAAGCAGCATCCTGGACAGTAATTGTAAAGGTTGCAGATGCTTCGCCAGTTGTACATGGTGAATCTTCAGTAAGAGTATATGTAATTTCGAAATCACCTTCACCCATCATAGTAGGACTAAATGTACCGTCTTCATATCCTTCAAACCTTCCGTTTAGGTTTGCACCCTCAGGTAAATACGAGAATAAATCTACATCTTCAGCATTTCTACAGACTGGAGCAGGGTTATCTATCGTTCCTATTTCAGCAGGGATTTCGTCAACAAGGACTGCTGTTAGTTCAACATTATCAGTACAGCCTCCATTTGAAACAGTATAAGACGTGGTGAATGCAGTTTGATCTTCATTGTTGTTAAAATCTTCAATAATTTGTTGAATAGTAGGTTCGAACGTTCCATTTGTAGGTACATCTACATCAAGTAAATTAATGTAGAAGTTTCTCGTTTGAGTAAGCGTGAATGTCTCTACAGACGCTCTACAAAGCTCAACACTTTTATCAGCTCCAGCATCAATAGCTTCAATCACGGTTATTGTAAAATCAGCTGTGTCCATTGATCCAGGTGTTACACAATCAGAAGAATCATCAACTGTGTATGTAATTTGATAACCTTCATCATTCGGGCCCACTGAGGCATCAAACATTCCATCTATAACATTATCCCCGGTAAAGGTTCCTCCTGAAAATGAATTTACAGTCAAAAACTCTGAAAGATCTATCATGCCTTCTGAGATACAAACAGATTGATCTTCAATTACACCTGCTTCAGCATCCTGTAGGTTGTTGATAGTGATATCAATGGAGATAGTACCATCACCGCATCCTATTTCCAATGCATCAGTATATTGAAAAGTAAACGTTGCAGTCTCACCGCTTGGAGAACCAATATAGTCTGATAGATTACCAGCTTCAACTACTGCTTCACTATTATAGTTTTCTGAATCAAAATCTTCAACGCCAGCTTCCTCTATAAGAGTTTGTAAATAGTCGAGACTCTGCGCTTGTGATCCAATGAAATCTGCAGCCTCAGTAACACAAAGTGTTCTTGAAATTTCTGTAGAAACTTCGGAATCCTGAACAGAGATAATAAAGGTAGCAGTTTCAGTACCAGTAACACATGGTTGAGAATCAGCTACAGTGTAGGTGATTGTATAATCTCCTGCACCTGTAGAAGGGTCAAATGTATTATTAGTTACTCCTGTACCTGTAAATGTTCCTTCTGTATTTGCAGCTGGATCGTTATTGGTTAAGGTAGCAAGATCAATTACATCAGTGTTAGAACATACTGTTTCAATATTGTCAAAGCTACCTGCATTGGCTGGATCTGCTTCGATAATTGTAATAGTAAGATCTGCACTGTAATCACATTCTCCTTCAGAATAACTGTAGGTAGTTGTGAAATCCTGAATTGGATTCAGGTTGTACTGTCCTAGAAGGTCTAAAATTGGAGGAGTAAAAGTTCCATCTGTAGGCGTTCCTTCTGGAAGCAAACTGAAGTAGATGTCATCTATACTGTCGATATCATCGATAGCTTCATCAATTTCGTCATTACAGAAAGTGATCGCATTATCAGGAAGAGCAATTGCGCCTTCTCCCATGGTGAAAGCCAGGCTAGCTGAATCTTCACATGAAGTTCCTTCACCTACTGTATAAGTAGAATTGAATGGACCTTCAAGATTGTTATTGATGCTATTGGTAATACTTGCCACATTGGAAAAAGTTCCGTTTGCATCAGCATCAGCACTTAATAAGCTAGTAAGGTAGTCTGTAACTTCCTCTTCAGTAGCAGGGCTGGAAAAGATTCCACCACAAGCGATATTAGCATCGGTGTTGCTGTCACCTGCATTAGCAGAACTTTCTCCAACAGAGATAGTAAAAGTAGCAGTTTCAGTACCAGTAACGCAAGGTTGAGAATCAGCTACAGTGTAGGTGATTGTATAATCTCCTGCACCTGTAGAAGGGTCAAATGTATTATTAGTTACTCCTGTACCTGTAAATGTTCCTTCTGTATTTGCAGCTGGATCGTTATTGGTTAAGGTAGCAAGATCAATTACATCAGTGTTAGAACATACTGTTTCAATATTGTCAAAGCTACCTGCATTGGCTGGATCTGCTTCGATAATTGTAATAGTAAGATCTGCACTGTAGTCACATTCTCCTTCAGAATAGCTGTAGGTAGTTGTGAAATCCTGAATTGGATTCAGGTTGTACTGCCCTAGAAGGTCTAAAATTGGAGGAGTAAAAGTTCCATCTGTAGGCGTTCCTTCTGGAAGCAAACTGAAGTAGATGTCATCTATACTGTCGATATCATCGATAGCTTCATCAATTTCGTCATTACAGAAAGTGATCGCATTATCAGGAAGAGCAATTGCGCCTTCTCCCATGGTGAAAGCCAGGCTAGCTGAATCTTCACATGAAGTTCCTTCACCTACTGTATAAGTAGAATTGAATGGACCTTCAAGATTGTTATTGATGCTATTGGTAATACTTGCCACATTGGAAAAAGTTCCGTTTGCATCAGCATCAGCACTTAATAAGCTAGTAAGGTAGTCTGTAACTTCCTCTTCAGTAGCAGGGCTGGAAAAGATTCCACCACAAGCGATATTAGCATCGGTGTTGCTGTCACCTGCATTAGCAGTACTTTCTCCAACAGAGATAGTAAAAGTAGCAGTTTCAGTACCAGTAACGCAAGGTTGTGAATCAGCTACAGTATAGGTGATTGTATAATCTCCTGCTCCTGTAGACGGATCAAATATATTATTAGTTACACCTGTACCTGTAAATGTTCCTTCTGTATTTGCAGCTGGATCGTTATTGGTTAAGGTAGCGAGATCAATTATATCAGTGTTAGAACATACTGTTTCAATATTGTCAAAGCTACCTGCATTGGCTGGATCTGCTTCGGTAATTGTAATAGTAAGATCTACACTGTAATCACACTCCCCTTCAGAATAGCTGTAGGTAGTTGTGAAATCCTGAATGTTGTTTTGGCTGTATCTTGTCAGTAACTGTTGGATTGTAGGAGTAAAAGTTCCATCTGTAGGCGTTCCTTCTGGAAGCAAACTGAAGTAGATGTCATCTATATCGTCTACATCATCTACGGCTGCATCTATCTCATCATTACAGAAAGTGATAGAATTATTTGGTGCTGCATCTTGACAATCTTCTACGATAACTGTAACAGTCGCCGAATCTGAACATGTTCCATTATCAACAGTATAAGTGAAGTCTCCAGCAGTATCTGTTGATGGATCAAAAGTTCCATCACCAGGTGACCAAGTACCACCTAGATCTGGAGTTCCATTAAGAACATCAATTAAATTAATTGGATCGTCAGACGGGCTAAGAGTAACAGTTCCATTTTCTCCAGCATCTGGATTAGCAAGTACAGTCAAATTCAATTCTACATCATCTTCGCAACCTTCTTCTGTTGTAAATGTTGCTAAAGTTGTGAATGTCTGGAATGGGTTGCTGTTGTAATCATTTGCTAAACTAGCAATGGATGGATTAAAACTAACCTCTGATGGCAAGCTTCTGTTATCAACCAAACTAAGAAAAACAGCCGTTGGAGACTCACCATTACCTAATCTGGTTTGTAGATCGTCCTGGCAAATCGTTTCAGTAACATCGGCACCGGCGTCAAAATCTTCTAAAGTAACGATAACTCTCGCTCTGTCACTCATTTGAGTTTCGCAAGGAGGGAATGGATCGTTTCTGTCATTAACAATTTGAGAGGCGAAATAATCTTCCCCATCTATTAATTCTACATCGTCTGCTAAAGGAGAATTAGAAGCCATGCTTCTATACCATCTGATTGCTTGAGTATTTCCCTCAGTACCAGTGGCTACTAGATCAGCTACAGTAGCACCCTCACATAAATTTTGTGCACTTTCTGTATTTGGCGCTGGAGCTACTGTAGGATCGTAACCTACTGCTGCCCTCGTAGAAGGACAATTACCTTCTATAGAACTTACCTGTCCTACAAAGTAACTTTCATTAGGACTAAGTTCCTGATTTTCTGGTAAAGCATTACTTCCAGACTCATCTAAATAAACTTCTAAAGTATAACCGTTCTCAGTAATAAAGAGACCTTCAAGGTCTGCGACTGTGAAATTAGAAGAAATACACGGAGCAAGAGTAAAATCGTTTCTTCCAGGGAAAAGTGTATTGTCAGGAGTGTCTGCTGCAGCTACATTTACCGTAACGGATACTCTAGTGCAGTCTTCTGTTGTACTACCAATAAAATAAGTTTCTCCATTGGTAAGTAGTTCATTTCCATTTATGGGATCTGTATCATTGTCAGAATCAGCAGTTTCGTATATAGCTGAATTCGTGCCGTCACTAAATCTTAGATCATTTACTGTCTGCAAAAAACAGTAATTTTGATCTTGATCTGGTGTAGCGCATTGTCCGTAAGAGGACATTGTTCCTAAAATTAAGGATAAGGCAAAGAGATAAAATACTTTCCCTTTAAACCTTAAAGTAAAATTTTGCATAGGCTAGGTGTTAATTTTTAAATATTCGGTTAAAATAAAGTTGCACAAATATTAAAATAATTTTTAATATGTGTAGTTATTTTAAGAAACATCTTAACGTTTGATTCAAATAATGCTAAATATTGCAATTCAGGCAATTACAAATCTTAAATTTAAGAAAATTTAATTTATGTTAACAAAATATAAAATATTTTTACTCATCTGCGGACTTTTTACCGCCATTGGGAACTCACAAAATGATATTTCCACAGCAGAAAAGTTACTGAACTCTGGCAATGATAAGGCTGCTGAAACTCTGCTTCTTGAACATGAAACCGAACTAGAAGCCATTGAATTATTAGGTGATATCTATAGCTTCAGAAAAAATTGGGATATGGCGATCTCTAAGTATGAGCAACTTGTAAAAGCGAAGCCTAACGATAGTAATTATAATTTCAAATTAGGCGGAGCAATGGGGATGAAAGCCTATTATGGATCAAAATTTCAAGCAGCTATGCTTATTGGAGATGTTAAAAAATATCTATTAAAAGCTGCTGAGCTGGATCCAAACCACTCCGAATCAAGGCGTGCGCTAGTAGAACTCTATATGCAGATTCCAGGATTTGTAGGAGGAAGCCAGACAATTGCTGAGAGTTATGCTTCAGAACTACATCGAATTAATGAATTGGATGGTCTTTTAGCAGACGCTTACATCTATAAATTCCTGGACTACCAAAAGCTTGCGGAGACTAAATACGAAGCGGCAATTAAACTTTCACGAAGAAAACCGGAGTTTATCACCAGAAACTATTTGAATTATGAACTTGCTGAAGTTTCGGCAATTTATTCGATCGAACTGGATCATGGCCAAAGTCTTATCCAACGTTATATTAAAAACTACGGTTATAAAGACATAAAAGATCCATCATGGGCTTACTATAGATGGGCTCAGATAGAGAGATTAAATCAAAATCAGGATGTCGCTTTGAACTATATAAAGAAGTCTCTGCAGATTGCACCTAACTTCGATAAAGCGCTCATCGAAAAGCAGAAAATTCAGAGAATGTAATATTCAGCCCTCATATTACATTTATATTTGTACAAATCTTTTCCATGAACATACATTTTATAGCCATCGGTGGTAGTGCAATGCATAGTCTTGCGATCGCACTTCAGCGAAAAGGGTATCATATTACTGGCAGTGATGACGCTATCTTTGAACCTTCCAGATCGCGTCTCGAAAAGGAAAATATACTTCCGCAGAAAATGGGATGGGATGTCGGTAGAATAACCGCAAACCTGGATGCTGTAATCTTAGGAATGCACGCAAGAGAAGATAATCCGGAGTTAATGAAGGCGAAGGAGTTGGGTATTAAAATATATAGTTATCCAGAATTTATTTTCGAACAATCAAAGAATAAGACCCGGGTAGTTATAGGTGGCTCACATGGTAAAACTAGTATTACTTCAATGATTCTACATGTGATGAATTATCATGACAGGGATATTGACTATATGGTGGGTGCAACTCTAGAAGGTCTGGACAATCCTGTTCATTTGACCCTGGAGAATGATTTTATTGTTATTGAAGGAGATGAATATTTAAGTTCTGCCATCGATAGACGCCCGAAATTTCATCTTTATCATCCAAATATCGCCTTGCTGAGTGGTATTGCATGGGATCATATCAATGTATTCCCAACGTATGAGAACTATGTAGAGCAATTTAAAATCTTTATCAATTCTATCGTTAACGGCGGAATACTGGTTTACAACGAAGAAGATCAAACGGTAAAGGAACTTGCAGAGACTACGGAAAATCCCATTAGAAAGCATGCATATCATACGCCAGATTATCACACAGAAGATAATACTACGATACTGGATGCCCCGGAAGGTGAATTACCGCTGGAGATATTTGGTAAGCACAATATGAATAATCTTGCGGGATCAAAATGGATTTGCCAGCATATGGGTATTGATGAAGATGACTTTTACGAGGCTATAGCTACCTTTAAAGGAGCGTCGAAAAGACTGGAAAAGGTTGCCGAAACCTCCAATGGAGTTATTTTTAAGGATTTCGCACATAGTCCATCCAAGGTTGCTGCTACCACTGCCGCAGTTAAGGAGCAGTATCCAAACAGAAAATTGATTGCCTGCCTTGAGTTACATACTTATTCCAGCTTAAATGCAGACTTTTTGAAGGAATATAAAAATACGTTGGAAAAGGCAGATGAAGCACTGGTATTTTATTCTCCTGATGCGGTTGCGATAAAAAAACTAGCTGATGTTTCTGAAGATCAGATTGAACAAGCATTTCAAAAGCAAGGCTTGAAAATATATACAAATCCTCAAAATTTTGAGGCTGAGCTGAAAAACTTAGGTTTTAATAACTCTGTATTGCTAATGATGAGCAGTGGTAATTACGGCGGTTTGGATATGGAATCTCTAAAAAAACTTATCTAATGCTGCTATTAGCTCATATTGATCTACTTTAGAGTATGAGCGAAAATTCATCAAAAAGTATAAAAACATGGGCGGAAGATGATCGTCCAAGGGAAAAGCTTTTGTCAAAGGGGCGTCTGGCTCTAAGCGATTCAGAATTACTGGCAATTCTTATTGGTTCTGGTAGTAAGAACGAGTCGGCTGTCGAGCTATCGAAAAGAATTCTTGCTCAGTCTGAAAACAATCTCAATCAATTGGGAAAGTTCAGCATTGGGCAACTCTGTCAGTTCAAAGGAATCGGAAGCGCAAAGGCTGTAGTGATCACCGCCGCGCTAGAATTAGGTAGAAGACGACGGCTTGAGGAAACTCTGGAATTAAGTAAAATATCCTCAAGTTCTTCAGTTTTTGAAATAATGCAGCCAATCATAGGGGAATTACCTCATGAAGAATTCTGGATCTTATATCTTAATAATAGCAATAAAATCCTGGAGAAATTTCAGATAAGCAAAGGAGGAATTACCGGGACTCTTGTAGATGTTCGAATAAGCTTGAGAAAGGCTTTAGAAATAGGTGCGGTATCTCTTATCTTGACCCATAACCATCCAAGTGGAAATTTACGTCCTAGCGAAGCAGATAAGCAGCTAACGCAAAAGCTTAAAACTGCTGCGGAAAGCCTTGATATTAAAATTCTTGATCATATCATTGTTACTGAAAAGTCATATTTTAGCTTTGCCGACGACGGAATTCTATAAGACTTCAATAAATGCTTCTAATTTATACCCAGAAAGTTACACCACGAATTGTTTACATATTCAAGCATTTATGTACACACATTCTGGGGATTCCCATCAACTTTACCTCCAAGATCGAAGAGTTTATTGCTCATGACGGCCCAAAATTAAGCTACGGAAAACAGGCGTTGGGGAACGAATTTTTTATACAGAATGTAGATCTTCTCTTGGAGCAGGGCTTTTCAGAAATAGAAATCAAGGTGCAACCATGGGATGACACGATTGGATTTTTTGCCCTGGCAGAATCCAGTGATCTGCCCTTTGACATATTCGCCGCTTCTTTCTACCTGCTTAGCAGATATGAAGAATATTTACCACATGTAAAAGACGAATTTGGAAGATTCCCTGCATCTGAAAGCATTGCATTCCAGGAAAACTTTTTGCATAAACCAATTGTGGATATCTGGGCTTATAAGTTTCAGGAAATACTGATGGAGCGTTTCCCTCAGTTAGAACACAAAAAAAGAGCTTATCATAACAATACCATTATTACTTCAGAAAACACATTCATTTTTAAGAATAAAGGTTTTCTAAGAAGCTTTGTTGGTCTGCTATCAGATCTAGTGCAGTTTAATATAGGGAAGGTAATAGATAGATTGCAGGTATGGATCCGGATCAAATCAGATCCCAATGATACTTTTGAAGATCTTATTAGCATCATTAGAGAAGATAAGATCGAAACTTTGTTCATGTTTCAATTAAGCGATTTTTCTAGGCATGATCGAAATATAAGCCACAATAGGATTCCGCACAGAGCAGTTATCAAGTCGGTAGCAGACTACTCAAAAGTTGGATTGTTGATGGGTTATTATGCAATGGAAGATATCAAAAATCTGCGAAAGGAGAAATTGAGACTAGAGGATATAGTGCATAGTTCTGTCGAACATGCGATGAATCATCAGTACAATCTCAGGCTCCCGGATCAATACAATAACCTCATTGAGCTGGAGATCAATAATGATTACTCTATGGGTTACCCGGATAAACTTGGCTTTAGAGCGGGTACTTGCACTTCTTACCTTTTTTATGACATTAATATGGAAGTGACCACGCCTCTAAAGGTTCACCCGTATGCGTTCAATTCGAATGTAGTAGCTAAAATGACCCGCAATAAATTAAATGAAGATCTTCGCAGGATCATATTGGAAACAAAGGAAGTTCAAGGGACTTTAAGATCTGTATTTTCTAATCATGATTTTTCGCAGTATTCAGATTCCAATTCTTATTTTTCAGTATTAAACCAGATTCATGAAATTGACTAATATCCGGGACGTATATTTTGATCTCGATCATACGCTGTGGGATTTTGATAAAAATTCATCACTCGCATTTCAGGAAATTTTTGAAGATCAGAAGCTAGAAATAGAACTTCAGGAATTTCTAAAGATCTATATGCCTATAAACCACCAGTACTGGAAATCTTATCGAAACAATCTGGTTAGCAAAGAGGATCTTAGGTACGGAAGGTTGAAAGATAGTTTTGAAGCCCTAAAGTTTGAGGTAAATGATACTTTAATCTCAAAAATGTCTGAGGATTATATAAATTACCTTCCTAATAATAATCACTTACTGGATGGTGCAGTGGATATTCTAAGGTATCTATCGGCCTCTTATAATTTACATATTATCACCAATGGTTTTGAGGAGGTTCAGCATTTAAAAATGGAGAAATCGGGCATCCTTGAATATTTCAGAACGGTGACAACTTCGGAAGAAGCAGGAATAAAGAAACCGCATTCGCTCATCTTTGAAAAAGCCATCGGAAAGGGAACTGGTAAACCCGAAACTTCAGTAATGATAGGTGATAATTTCGAAGCAGATATTTGTGGGGGTCATCAATACGGCATGAAGGTTATCTATCTGGATTCCAGTGAAGATAATTACAGTACTGAACATCCCCGTATTCAAAAGTTAAAACAACTAAGGGATTATCTATAATAACAAAGATTAGGTATTTTCGTAGACTAAGAAAGCTTTCCCGTGTCTAGACAAATCCACATTCCCAAAACAATTGCAGGCCTGTTTCTACTGGCGCTCTTCACCTCATGTTTTAAAGATGTAGACCTTAGCCAGACAGAGGATATTCAAATTACGCCAGATATTGATGTCGATATCATTTATTACGATCTCAACAAAGATGACTTCTTCGATTCTGACACTGGAGAGTTCACGGCTATCATAAGAGATACGGTCAGGCTTGAATATCTTGATGACAGTTATATGCAGGATGGTCTAACCTATGCAGAATTCAGGTTTCGGCATGAAAATAGTTTTCCTTATGCTGTAAGAAGTGAGCTGAATTTTTTAAACGACCGAAACAGGAAGGAATTTGATGTGAACTATATCATCCCGGCTGGTAGTGATACGATGATCTCTATAATTGATACGCTTCATATCGTACAGGAATCAAATATAAATCAGGTTAAGAATTCTATAGAACTTGCTGTGGAATTGGAACTTTTAGAGCCTTCTAAAAGTCTTGAAGGGAATTTGAAATTTTCATCCAGAGGATTATTCAGACTAACTTTTTAACATGAGAATAGCAATAGTACTGCTTATCTTCTTCTATTGTAGCTCTGTATCCGGGCAAAATAAACCCTTGCTTTATAATGTGGATGACCTGCCACAGGCATTGCTTCAGAATCCAGGGGCGAGGATCGATTTTACAAGACATTTTGGAATTCCGTTGTTTTCCCAAATTCATTTTGCTGTAGGTTCAACAGGTGTTACTGCTAAAGATATTTTTGAAGATGATGGGCGTAATATCAATGCAAGAATTCAAAGCGCTATCAGGAATCTTACTTCAACAGATTTTTTTTCTATTAATGAGCAGATAGAGATCGTTTCCTTTGGATGGAAAATGGGTAATAGAGGTTATTTTTCTGCAGGTGCATATCAGGAAGCTGATATCTTTGCGTACTTCCCCAGTGATCCTGCAAAACTTGCTTTCGAAGGTAATGCAGATTATATAGGGCGACCCTTCCGATTCGACGATGTTAGCTTTACAGGAGAGGTGCTTACTGTATACCACGCAGGCTTCAACTACAAAATGGATTCTAAACTCACCGTTGGTGGTCGCGTTAAGCTGTACTCCGGAATCTTTAATGTTGAAAGTGTGGACAACGAAGGAACATTTACAACATATAGTACTCCTGGAGAAGAAAATTTTTATAATCACGAAATTGATGATTTCAATATTTTAATAAATACTTCTGGCTATGCAAGTCTTCGTGATGAAGAGGATATGACCGTTGACCAGGCAGCTGCTGAACTTCTTAGTAGGTCTTTCTTTGGTCAGAATGTGGGAGTAGGAGTAGATGTTGGATTTCATTATAGAGTGACTGGACAATTCTCTGTAAATGCTTCTATAAGAGATCTCGGTTTGATGTTTCACCAAAAGGATATTGAAAATTCCAGATATTTTGGATCTTATGACTCAAGTGGTTTAGAACCGCTGTTTCCGGAATTGGATAATGAAGAGACCATTCCTTACTGGGACGTTTTAGAAGAGCAATTTGATGCGAATCTAAAAGACGTAAAAACTTATAGCGAATATAATACCTGGCGTCCATTAAAATATAATGCTTCCATACAATTTGGAACTGGCAAGTCGATCTTACCTTGTGACTATTTGATTAGCAAGAAGCCGCGCTATATGAATTTATTCGGAATGATAGTTTCCGGAGTCAATCGTCCTAAGGGTCCTACCTATGGTGTCACTACTTACTGGGACAGGAAAGTAAACGATTATTTCAGATTTAGAGTGGCTTATGGTTTGGATCAATTTTCGCGGACAAAGTTTGGGGTAATGGCTTCCAGTAGATTTAAAAACTTTAATGCTTATATCGCAGTAAATGATATCATTGGCTATACCAACCTTGCCAATGCGCATAGTGCATCTTTGCAATTAGGCATACAATACGTATTTAAAGACTTATGAAAAAATTAATAATATTAGCAGCAATGATTTTTTATGGGAACATCTTTTCCCAGGATCTGAATAATTATAAATATATAATTGTCCCTGAAAGCTATGACATTCTTGGCAAAACGAACCAGTACCAATTGAATGCCCTTACAAAATTCCTATTTGAAAAGAATGGTTTTCAAACTATTATGAAAACTGAAACCTGGCCAGAAGATCTTCAGCAAAATCCTTGTCTGGGCTTAAGTCCGGTTCTAGTAGAAGATTCTGGTTTATTTGTAACCAAATTGCATATAGAACTTCAGGACTGTAAGGGAATGACCGTCTATAAAACTCGTGAGGGAAGGAGTAAGGAGAAAGATTTTCAGGCTGCCTACCAGGAATCTTTTCGAGATGCTTTTCAGGAACTGGCTGATTTGCAATATGAGTATAAATCTAACTCAGGTATTGCTGAATCGGTCAAAGAGTCAAGTGAGACTTCTTCTGTGAAAGAGGTACGTAATATAACTTCTGAAGCAAAAGATGAGGTTGTTCCAGAATCTGAAAGTGATGTCGCGCATGAAGTAGTAGCTGAGGAAAAAATTGATCTGTCAGTAGGAAGTGAAGTTGAGGGAGATTTAAATTCTCTGGAAAATAGTCGATGGGTCTACGTTGATGCTGTTTTTGAATTAAGAGCCTACAATTCTAACTATGCCTTATACCAGCTGAATGCTCCTGAACCTATAGCGCTATTATTGAAGACTAATAAACCCAACGAATTCGTATATAGATCGCTCCTGAATAGTGGAACCGTATCTTATCGCAAGAATTTAGAATTAGAAATTAGCTACTTCGACAGTAAGACTAATCAGCAGGAATCACTATTACTAAAATCGTATAATTAATAACCATACTTTTTTTGCCAGCGCTTCCGAAGAAATTCACGTTGAGCATTTTCACGTTGATTGTTTCCGGGTTCATAGAAGGTAGTGCCAGCGATATCATCTGGAAGAAACTCTGCTGCAACGAAATTACCTGCGTGATTATGGGCATATTTATAATCTTTTCCGTAACCTATATCTTTCATTAATTTAGTGGGCGCATTCCTGATCGCCAGAGGAACCGACAGATCACCAGTTTTCTTTACCAAACTTTGAGCTTTATTAATAGCCATGTAGGCTGCGTTGCTCTTAGGTGAAGTTGCCAGGTAGGTCACGCACTGACTAAGTATGATTCTTGCTTCCGGATATCCAATTGTATTCACCGCCTGGAATGAATTATTAGCTATGACCAGGGCGGTTGGATTTGCGTTCCCAATGTCTTCGCTCGCCAGGATCAATAACCTTCGTGCAATAAACTTCACGTCTTCACCTCCTTCGATCATTCTTGCCAGCCAGTAAACTGCAGCATTTGGATCACTCCCTCTAATAGATTTGATAAATGCAGAAATAATATCGTAATGCTGTTCCCCCGTTTTATCATAGAGAACGGTATTTTGCTGAACCTTCTGAAGCACAAGATCATTAGTGATCTTTACATTTACTTCTTCTGAAGTGACTAGTAACTCAAAGATATTCAGAAGTTTCCTGGCGTCTCCACCACTTAATCTCAATAAAGCTTCAGTTTCTTCTAGCTGTACATTTTTAGCCGAAATTACCTTGTCCTGTTCCATAGCCCTCTTCAAGAGATCTACCAGGTCTTCTTTTGAGAACGGTTTCAGAATATAAACCTGACATCTGGACAAAAGGGCAGATATGACCTCAAAACTTGGATTTTCTGTGGTAGCACCAATTAAAGTAACCCATCCTTTCTCTACAGCTCCAAGTAGAGAGTCCTGTTGAGATTTACTGAATCGATGGATCTCATCAATAAAAAGAATCGGACTTTTAGTAGTGAACAAACCATCACTTTTCTTGGCTTTTTCAATAATCTCACGTACATCTTTTACTCCACTACTAATTGCGCTTAGGGTGAAGAATGGTCGGCCGGATTCCGAAGCTATGATATTTGCCAGTGTGGTTTTGCCTACACCAGGAGGTCCCCATAAGATCATGGAAGGAATAATTCCTTGTTTTATTTGCTGTCGCATAGCACCATTCTTACCAATTAAGTGATGCTGACTCAGGTAATCATCAAGAGTTTTAGGGCGCAATCTTTCTGCTAGTGGTTGACTCATGGGTGTTTTGTCTGACAAGTTAACATCCTGAACTATTTGGATGCTTTTTTGTAATATTAATTAAAATTGAATACAATTTGAAACCATCCTCTCCATTTGTTTTTACCAGCGGCACAATAGGGTATCCTTTATTATTCGTGTTGATGATCTGGATAGTTTTCTGGGCAGAGCTTCGATTCAATTTGAATTTAGCGCCCTTCGGTGTAAGGCCGGGTGAAGCGATTGGGCTTCGAGGAATCGTTTTCTCACCCTTTATACACTCAGATATCAAGCATCTTTTCAATAATACAATTCCTTTATTCATATTGTCCCTTGCCTTATTTTACTTTTACAGGCCTTTACGCTGGAAGGTGTTGTTAATTGGTCTCGTTTCAACCGGTTTGATTACATGGATTATAGGTCGACCGGCAAATCACATTGGAGCTAGTGGAATCATCTATTTACTTGCAGCATTCCTTTTCTTCAAGGGAATCTTTTCTAAGAATTACCGGCTCGTAGCCTTGTCGCTAATAGTAGTATTTGTTTACGGTGGGTTGATATGGTATGTAACTCCAATAGATCCAAAGATTTCGTGGGAGGGACACCTGGCTGGTCTACTGAGTGGACTAGGTCTGGCTGTAATCTTCAAAAAACAAATCGCAAAACCTCCTAAATATCATTGGGAATCTTCAGATTTTAAAGATTCTGAAGATTTATTTATGCAGCATTTTGACGAAAATGGAAATTTTGTAGATAACCTGCCTTTTCAGAATATGGAAGAGGAGGAAACCGAGTATAACTACATCTATACCGAAAAGTTAGACGACAAGAATTAACTTCTTTGTCTAACAGTTTCGTAAAGCACCGCTCCACAAGCTACAGATACATTCAAAGAAGCGATCTCTCCAAGCATAGGTAGTTTTGCCCTAAAGTCTGCTAGCTTAAGAATCGAATTTGAAACCCCTTTAGCTTCATCACCCATTACAATTGCCACAGGTTGCTTAAGATCAATATCGTAAACGGTGTCATCCGTTTTTTCAGTAGCTGCAACAATCTTGACATCATAAGTTTGTAGATGAAATAATGCATCTTTAATATGATCTACTTTGCAAATTGGTACTTTGAACACGGCTCCAGCTGAAGTTTTCACCGTATCGGCATTAATAGGAGCAGATCCTTTTTCCTGTACAATGATGCCATCTACTCCACAACATTCTGCGGTTCTAATAATGGCTCCAAAATTTCGTACATCTGTAATTCCATCCAGTAGAAGGTAAAGTGGAATAGTACTTTTATTTTGAACAGATTCGACAAGATCATTAAGACTTACAAAACTTATTGGAGATATATTAGCTACGACTCCCTGGTGATTACCCTTGCTGAGTTTGTTTAATTTCTCAATTGGCACATAGGATACGGTGAAAGATCCGCTCTTTAGGTGACGGTTCAACTCCTGAAACAAGCTTCCGGCTAAACCTTTCTGGATAAATACCTTTTCAATACTTTTTCCACTTTCTATAGCTTCAATCACAGCTCGAATTCCGAATATTGTTGTAGTTTCTTCCATGCTTCAAAGTTAGTACAATTATATCCTTCGAGAAATGAATAATAAAAAAAAGCCACCCATTTGGGTGGCTTTTCATATTGAATTAATTCAATATTTATTCATCATCTTCCTCAGTCGCTGGACCAGGGTAAGTTGATTGATCTGGTGTAGTCGTATCCCAGAATACTGGTGTTTGAGCATCATCACCACCAATTGCACCAGCAGCATCAATGTAGTTAGCATTGTTTAAGTTCTGCTCGTCGATTGGATAAGTATATCTAAGTGGAACGAAAGTCTCATTATCTGTTGGGATATTGAAAACCGGATCGTCATATAATCTCCATGTAGACCATCCTTCAGCAGGGTTATCATACATTGCTATCCAGAACTGAGTTGCAAATTGCATTTCAGAACCATCATATGCTACATCACCTTGTGATAGGTATTCTTCAGTTTCATCACTAGAAGCACCCCAATACTCCATAGAAGCAGTAATCGCTGCGTTATAGTGAGTCTCAGCATCACCAGGAACATTATATCCAAGTTCAGCTGCTCTAGAAAGATTAAATCTAACTTCAGCATAGTCTAAAAGAATTCCTTCTCTTGTAGGATCAAGGAATATATCTCCAATATGAGTAAAAGAACCATAGTTGTTACTTCCACCATAATCACCACCAATGTAACCATCAGCAATGTTATCATCAAAATACACCATTCTTCTTGGGTCTTCAAACTGGTTCATGTAATCAACGATTGTTTCAGAAGCAAGAAAGTCAGCTCTACCACTCTGTACCAAATCTTCCCAAAGTGGGTTCGTGTTCGGTGCATTAGATTGGTAGTTGATTGCTGCGATATCATCGTTTGATGTGAAAAGACCAGCAGCAGCTGCTGACTCAACAGTAGCCTGAGACAATGATGGATTAACATCTTGAAGTCTCATACCTAATCTTAATTTCAATGAATTTGCGAACATCGACCATTTGGCCATATCTCCAGCGTAAACAACATCAGATCCACTATAGCCTTGACCTGCAGATAGCATTGCAGTGACATTATCTAATCTTGAGATTAGATCTTCATAGATAGTTGCTGCATCATCATACTCAGGATTAGGGAATTCGTTAGGTTGTAAGGCTTGAGTATATGGAATATCTCCAAAACCATCAACTAGCAGGTGCCAGCCGTAAACCTCCATAACTTCCAATTGGCCTAAACGTGCATCTTTTTGATTCTGGGAAAGTTCAGTATTTTCATTTACAACTCTCTTAGCATCCTGAAGATCGTAGATAACATCGCGATAATATTCGCTCCAAACTGCATCTGGATTTTGTCGAGCAGTAAAATCATAGTTAGGCTCATCAGTATAAGTCGTGGTAGTTAAATACTGTCCTAGAAACCTGTAGATAGGTTCATTTACGTTAGGACTGGCGGTGTAATCACCAACACTTACCGTAGCGGCAGTAAATAAGAATTCTGAAGCTACAGCATCGGGGTTTTTAGGATCCCGGTTTAAATTTTCATACTGTTCATCACTCTGGCAGGACCAAAGCATTGCAACAGCTGAAAGAGCAACAATATATTTTTTCATAGTATTTTAATTAAAAGTTAAATTTAAGACTAGCACCTATTTCTCTCATAGTTGGGTAAGCACCAGACTGGTATCCTTGAACGTTACCAGCACTTAAACCTGCTTCAGGATCTGCGTATGGAATGCTCTTGTCGATGATCCAAAGGTTACGACCAATGAATGATACAGAAGCTCTTGTAAATGGTAAAGCTTCAAGTACTCTATCACCAAAGTTATAAGTAAGCGTAGCTTCTCTTAACTTAACATATCCAGCGTCATAAACATGAAGCGCATTAGGAGCACGAGCATATCCAAATGGGTTTAAATAATTGTCTGTTCTAGCTCTGGTCTCGTTTGGAGATGTATTTGTTACTTCGTAAGTCCCGTCATCATTGAAACTAACATCTCCCTGAACACCTTCCAGAAGAACACCACCACCATTTTCGATAGTATTTCTAATTGGGTTGCCAAGTTCGTTATTACCTACACTGTTTGCATAGATACCAGTAGCAGAACCGTACCATTGGTCAAGGGAGAAAACACTTCCACCTTTCTGAACATCAATTAGGAATCCAAGAGCTATGTTTTTATAAGTAAATGTATTCTGTACACCACCAATCCAATCTGGTTGGAAATCACCAATTACATAGTTAGAGTTAGGGGTTTTTGCATAGTTACCAGATGCAGTTATCACTTTATTACCTTGATCATCATATACGAAATCTGTTCCTCTAATAGCACCGTAAGGTTCTCCTGGAGCAGCATTAATAGAAATACCACCTTGTAAGCTAGCTAACTGTAGGTTTTCAATACCATCAGCAAGCTCAAGTACTTCGTTCTCGTTTTTCGCCCAGTTCACGTTGATGTTCCAGTTGAAGTCTTCAGTTCTAATTGGGTTTAAGGTTAATGCAACCTCGATACCTTTGTTTTCAATCACACCAGCATTAAGAAGCTTTTCAGAGAAACCAGTGGAAGCAGATACAGGAACCGGAGTAATTTGATCTTCAGTTCTAGATCTATAGTAAGATACATCTAAACCAATCCTTCTATCGAAGAAGTTTGTTTCCAAACCAACCTCGTAAGACTTAAGACGCTCTGGTTTTAAGTCTGGGTTTCTAAGTCTTGAATTGTTACTCGCCACACCAGCTCCATTGAAACCAGAATATATAGTATACGTGTTAAATACGTTGTAAGGATTAGTATCATTACCAACTTCAGCGTAGTTACCTCTAAGTTTGGCAAAACTTAACCAGTCTGCATCAATTAGGTTAGATAACAAAACACTTGCAGATACCGCAGGGTAGTAGAAAGTGTTGTTTTCTTTTGGTAATGTAGAAGAACGGTCTCTACGAATAGTACCTTCAAGGAAGTAAGTGTTGAATAGACCTACACTTGCTCTAGCATAAACACCATCAAGCATTCTTACAGCTTCGTACTCTGAAGGTGGGTTAAGCGGGCTAGCACTGTTACTTAGTGCGTAGAATCCAGC
Source organism: Christiangramia sp. LLG6405-1 (assembly GCF_045055805.1). Lineage (GTDB taxonomy): Bacteria > Bacteroidota > Bacteroidia > Flavobacteriales > Flavobacteriaceae > Christiangramia. The sequence goes on from NZ_CP159330.1 coordinate 1,410,711, forward strand.
TTTATTTAATCCTCCATTTGTAGAAGCAAAAATGCTGTTGCTTTCATTTCTTCTTAGGTTAAAACCTAAGTTACCATCAATATTCACATCATCACTAATGTCTTTATTGAAGTTTAAGATTAAATCATAGTTATACTCTGCAGCTCTGTTGTTGTAACGGCTGTATTTTGCGATATCAGCAGAATTAACATTGATTCTTTCTTCCTGTAGTTCATCGAACGTATCAAAAGTAAATCTACCTAGTATGCTGAATACATCATTCAGTTCATAGTTAAGGTTTATGTTACCAAAATATCTATTACGAGTATCAGTTTGAAAGTTTTGAAAGAATGTCCAGTATGGGTTATCAGAGTAAATTGGGGATAAATTATCAGGAGAATTCGGGTTCCAGGTAATGTTTTGCCCTGTAGCTTCATAAGCTCTCCTTTGGTCTTCTAAATCCACGTTAGTTTGGAACCACTGTCTGAACTGTTGCATAATGTTCAAAGAACTATACCCAGTCCCATAACGTCCTTTACCATCAGTCTTTGTATAAGTAATGTTCGCCTGAGCGTTGAACTTATCTGTGAACTCATGAGAACCACTAAACTTAAGTGTGTTTCTTTTAATGTTAGAGTTAGGAAGGTTACCTTGTTGATTCAGGTGAGTACCACTCAATCTGAAAGAAGAAGTTTCTGATCCACCATCTAAAGCAACAGAGTTTACAGAAGTGTAACCAGTTTGCCATACACTGTTAGGATTATTAGCGCCCGCTACCCAAGGAGAAGCTTGTTGGTAAGTATCTAATTCAGGGTAGATCGAGTTCCACTGGTAAATTTGTCTGTTAGGATCAAATGCAGCACCAAAAGAAGCATCTTCAGTAAAAGGAGTTGTTTCATCCAGGTTACCATCACCATCAACATCATAAAGGTTAAAGTATCCATCATCAGATGCGTAATAAGCACCATATCCTGTACCGTACTGATCCTGATATTCTGGAAGAGTTTCCATGTCAGGATTCGTTACAGTAATAGAAGACTGTACAGATACACCAATACCTTTACCTTTAGAACCTTTTTTAGTTTCAATAATTACAACACCATTCGCAGCTCTTGCTCCGTATAATGCAGTTGCAGCCGCACCTTTAAGTACGTTGATGGACGCGATGTCATTCGGGTTAATATCCGAAGCAGCATTACCATAATCATAACCACCACGACCAGCAGCTTGTCCGCTAGTGTTTGGAGTGTTATTGCTAATAGGAGTACCATCAACAACAAAAAGTGCCTGGTTGTTACCTGTAAGAGATGAGTTACCACGAATTACAACGTTCGTAGATCCACCAAGTGTTCCTGAAGACTTAATACTAAGACCAGAAACTTTACCTGATAGAGAGTTTACGAAGTTTTGTTGTGGAACATCAGATACAGCTTCACCACCTACTTCTTGAGTAGAGTAACCTAACTGTTTCTTTTCTCTCTTAATACCTAATGCAGTTACTACAACTTCATCAAGTTGAGCAGAATCATTCTCCATTACCACATCGATTTGATCGTTTGTGCTAACGGTGTATTCTGCTTGTTTCAATCCAACGAAAGAGAAAACCAAAACATCTCCCTGAGTTGCAGTGATTTCATAATTTCCGTCGAAATCTGTTTGGGTACCCGTGCCAGTACCTTTAATAAGAACGTTCACACCAGGAAGGGGAAGACCATCTGAGTCAGTCACCGTACCCGCAATGGAACGTTCCTGTGCAAAAGTTATTTGCACCACGAACGCCAGTAATAGCGTTAAAATACTACTAAACTTTGTTTTCATTTTAAAATTTGTTTGAATTAGCCGACGCCAAATGTGATAATAAATGGTTAATAAACCAAGCTTTTGTTCTCAAAAAACGTGCTTTATTAGAAGGTTTTGTTAAATCCGGTGTTATTTGTTGATAAATTGAAGACTTGTTAAAAACAATAAGTAATAGGGAGTTGAGTTTGAGGATTTTTTATATCGGTATAATCTAATTTCTATGTCATATATACTTCACCTAAGTGTTCCGAAGATGAAACTGTTTGAAAAATAGATAGTAACGTATTTGAATAATCTTTTTTTATTTATATCTTTGCAAACCCTAAAAATCGGGGGATTAAATTTTATTAATAATTAGTGTATAGGAAATTATGCCAACAATTTCACAATTAGTACGAAAAGGAAGAGCCAAAATAACCAAGAAGAGTAAATCGGCTGCTTTGGATTCGTGCCCTCAAAGGAGAGGTGTTTGCACACGTGTGTATACCACTACTCCTAAGAAACCAAACTCTGCTATGAGAAAAGTAGCAAGGGTAAGGTTGACAAACGGGAAAGAGGTTAACGCCTACATTCCTGGAGAAGGTCACAATCTACAAGAGCACTCGATAGTATTGGTTAGAGGTGGAAGGGTAAAAGATTTACCAGGTGTTAGATATCACATTGTTCGTGGTGCGCTAGATACTGCCGGTGTTGAAGGTAGAACTCAGCGAAGATCTAAGTACGGTGCAAAACGCCCTAAGAAGTAATTAAAAACTTTTAATGTAAAGAAATGAGAAAAAGACAGGCGAAAAAGAGACCGCTTTTACCAGATCCAAAATTTAACGATCAGCTAGTTACACGTTTCGTGAACATGATGATGTGGGATGGTAAGAAGTCGGTAGCCTTTAAAATTTTCTATGATGCTATTGCAATTGTAGAGGAGAAAAAACAAGACGAAGAGAAATCTGGTTTGGAAATTTGGAAAGATGCTCTTTCTAACGTTATGCCTCATGTTGAAGTGAGAAGTAGACGTGTAGGTGGTGCAACATTTCAGATTCCAATGCAAATTCGTCCAGACCGTAAGGTTTCTACTGCTATGAAGTGGTTAATTAGTTTTGCACGTAAGAGAAATGAAAAGTCTATGGCTGGAAAGCTATCTGCTGAAATTCTTGCTGCTGCAAAAGAAGAAGGAGCTGCTGTTAAGAAAAGAGTAGATACTCACAAAATGGCTGAAGCTAACAAAGCATTCTCTCACTTTAGATTCTAAAACAACATGGCACAAAGAGATTTAAAATTTACTAGAAATATTGGAATTGCGGCTCACATTGATGCAGGTAAAACTACAACAACAGAGCGTATCCTTTATTATACAGGTATAAGTCATAAAATCGGTGAGGTTCATGATGGTGCTGCCACTATGGACTGGATGGAGCAAGAGCAGGAGCGTGGTATTACCATTACTTCTGCAGCAACACACTGTAAGTGGATGTACCGCGATCAGGAATTTACTGTAAATATTATTGATACTCCAGGTCACGTTGACTTTACTGTAGAGGTAGAGCGTTCATTGCGTGTTCTTGATGGAGTTGTTGCATTGTTCTCTGCGGTAGACGGGGTTGAGCCTCAGTCTGAAACTGTTTGGAGACAGGCAGATAAATATAGAGTTCCACGTCTAGGTTTCGTTAATAAAATGGACCGTCAGGGTGCAGATTTTTTCAACGTATGTCGTCAGGTAAGAGAAATGCTTGGTGGTAACCCGGTGCCATTACAGGTGCCTATCGGTGATGAAATCGACTTTAGAGGTGTGGTTGATCTTATTTCTAAGAAAGCGATTATCTGGAATGATGAGGATCATGGGATGACTTATGATACTATCGACATTCCTGAAGAGCTTTTAGATGATGTTAATAAGTACCGAGCAGAGTTAGTAGAAGCGGTAGCTGAATACGATGAAGCATTGATGGAGAAATTCTTCGAGGATGAAAGTTCTATTACAGAAGATGAGATCATTGCCGCATTAAGAGCTGCAACTATAGATATGAGCATCATTCCAATGATGTGTGGTTCTGCATTTAAAAATAAAGGTGTTCAGGCGATGCTTGACGCTGTCATGCGTTACCTTCCTTCTCCAGTAGATGTAGAAGCGATTGAAGGTACTAATCCTGATACAGGTGAAGAGGAAAGTCGTAAGCCAAATGTGGATTCTCCATTTTCTGCGCTTGCCTTTAAAATTGCTACCGATCCTTTCGTAGGGCGTCTGGCATTCTTCCGTGCTTATTCAGGTACTCTTGATGCTGGTTCTTACGTGCTAAACGTGCGTTCAGGTAAAAAAGAGCGTATTTCAAGAATTTATCAAATGCACTCTAATAAACAAGAGCCTATCGATAGTATCGAAGCTGGAGATATTGGAGCTGCTGTTGGATTTAAGGACATTAAAACTGGTGATACTCTTACAGATTTGAACCACCCAATCGTTCTTGAATCAATGTCTTTCCCTGCACCGGTAATCGGTATCGCTGTTGAGCCTAAAACTAAGGCCGACGTTGAGAAAATGGGTATGGCATTAGCTAAGCTTGCCGAAGAAGATCCTACCTTTACTGTAAAGACTGACGAAAATTCTGGACAAACAATTATCTCTGGTATGGGTGAGCTTCACCTTGAGATTATTATTGACCGAATGAAGCGTGAGTTTAAAGTGGAAGTAAACGTTGGTGAGCCGCAGGTTGAGTACAAAGAAGCTGTGCGTAGAGATGCTGATCAAAGAGAAGTTTATAAGAAACAGTCTGGTGGTCGTGGTAAATTTGCGGATATCGTATTTACAATGGGACCAGTAGACGAAGACTTCGAAGGTGAAGGTCTTCAGTTCGTAGATTCTATTAAAGGTGGGCGTATTCCTAAGGAATTTGTTCCTTCCGTAGAAAAAGGTTTTAAAGAGGCTATGAAGAATGGTCCTTTGGCTGGATTTACTATGGATACTTTAAAAGTTGAACTTAAGGATGGATCTTTCCACCCTGTGGATTCAGATCAACTTTCTTTCGAATTGGCTGCTAAAATGGGTTACAAAGCTGCTGCAAAATCTGCAGGTGCTGTGATTCTTGAGCCAATCATGAAAGTAGAAGTTGTTACTCCGGAAGAGAATATGGGTGATATCGTTGGTGACCTTAACAGAAGAAGAGGTCAGGTAAACAACATGTCAGACAGATCTGGAGCGAAAGTAATCAAAGCTGAAGTGCCGCTTTCTGAAATGTTTGGATATGTAACTACATTAAGAACACTTTCATCAGGTAGAGCAACTTCAACTATGGAATTCTCTCACTATGCTGAAACTCCTTCTAATATTTCTGAAGAAGTGATCAAAGCAGCTAAAGGAGCAGCAAACGAATAATCTTAAGGAAATGAGTCAAAAAATCAGAATAAAACTAAAATCTTACGATCATAACCTGGTAGACAAGTCTGCTGAAAAGATTGTAAAAACCGTAAAGACTACGGGAGCTGTTGTAACCGGACCAATTCCGTTACCAACAAACAAAAAAATCTTTACTGTTCTTCGTTCACCTCACGTGAACAAGAAATCCAGAGAGCAGTTTCAATTAAGCTCTTACAAGAGGTTACTTGATATCTATAGCTCTTCTTCAAAAACGATTGATGCGTTGATGAAGCTTGAATTACCAAGTGGGGTTGAAGTAGAGATCAAAGTGTGATAAAACAGTTCCGCGCACTACGGTGCGCGGTTAACATGTCCTAAGCGTTTCGCGAAGGAAAAACGGTGAAAGATACAATTCAGGGCTGAATGTGTTTTTCAGCCCTTAGTTTTTTAAATAAGTAAACAATTAATAATTAATAAATATGTCTGGGTTAATAGGAAAAAAGATCGGTATGACCAGCATCTTCGACGAGAATGGGAAGAACATCCCATGTACCGTAATCGAAGCTGGACCATGCTTGGTTACCCAAGTCAGAACCAAAGAGGTTGACGGGTATGAAGCACTTCAACTTGGTTTCGATGACAAAAAGACTGTTAATAAAGCTGCTGAAGGGCATGCTAAAAAAGCAGGAACCGTTGCAAAACGTAAAGTCGTTGAATTCCAGGGTTATAATGAAGATTACAAATTAGGTGACTCTGTTACCGTGGAACATTTTAGAGAAGGTGAATTTGTGGATATCGCAGGTACATCTAAAGGTAAAGGTTTCCAGGGTGTTGTAAAGAGACACGGTTTTGGAGGAGTTGGACAGGCCACGCACGGTCAGCACAACAGATTGAGAGCTCCTGGTTCTATTGGTGCAGCTTCTTATCCTGCGAGAGTATTCAAGGGAATGAAGATGGCCGGAAGAATGGGTGGCGAGAGAGTTAAAGTTGAAAACCTGAAAGTTTTGAAGGTTGTGGCAGATAAGAACCTTTTAGTAGTAAAAGGATGTGTGCCGGGATCTAAAAACTCATACGTAATCATTAGTAAGTAATGGAAGTAGCAGTTTTAGATATTAAAGGAAAAGAAACAGGCAGAAAAGCACAGCTTTCTGATTCTGTTTTCGCTATAGAGCCTAATGAGCACGCTGTTTATCTAGATGTTAAACAGTATCTGGCTAATCAACGTCAGGGTACTCATAAAGCTAAGGAAAGAGCAGAGATCGCAGGATCTACGCGTAAGATCAAGAAACAAAAAGGTACTGGTACAGCGAGAGCTGGTAGTATCAAGTCTCCTATCTTTAAAGGTGGTGGACGTGTTTTTGGTCCAAGACCAAGAAACTACGGTTTCAAATTAAACAAGAACCTGAAACGTCTTGCTAGAAAGTCTGCCCTATCAATTAAGGCAAACGACAAGGCTATCATGGTAATTGAAGATTTTTCATTCGATACTCCAAAAACCAAGAACTTTATCGAAGTTCTTCAGGCTCTGGGGATTGACAGTAAAAAATCGCTTATTGTGTTGGGTGACTCAAATAAAAATGTATATTTGTCGTCGCGCAATTTGAAATCCTCGGAAGTTATAAATAGCTCAGAACTAAGTACTTACAAAATACTTAATGCTAAGAGTATCGTCTTCGTAGAAGGATCTTTAGAAGGAATTGAGTCGAAATTAAGTTAATAAACCGTTATGAGCATCTTGATTAAACCTGTTATTACAGAAAAAGCTACTACAGATAGTGAGATTAACAATCGCTTCACTTTTGTAGTAAGTAACAAGGCGAATAAGATTCAGATCAAAGACGCAGTTGAATCTGCTTATGGCGTGTCTGTTACTAAAGTTCGAACTATGAATGTCCGCCCGGATCGTAAGACTAAATATACTAAGTCTGGTATGATCACTGGTAAAACTAATGCTTTCAAAAAAGCAGTAGTACAGGTGGCGGAAGGTGAAACTATTGATTTATACAGTAATCTTTAAGATTAAAGAATGTCAGTTAGAAAATTAAAACCAATTACACCTGGTCAGCGTTTTAGAGTAGTTAATGGGTATGACGCCATTACTACTGATAAGCCGGAGAAAAGCCTATTGGCGCCGATAAAAAAATCAGGTGGTAGAAACAGTCAGGGAAAAATGACCATGCGCTATAAAGGTGGTGGTCATAAAAGAAGGTATCGTGTAATCGACTTTAAGCGTGATAAGCAGGGAATTCCTGCTACAGTTGCTTCTATCGAATACGATCCAAACAGAACGGCCTTTATCGCATTATTGAATTATCAGGATGGAGAGAAAAGGTATATTATTGCTCAGAACGGGCTTCAGGTTGGACAGAATATAGTTTCTGCTAACGAAGCTGCTTCTCCTGAGATCGGGAATGCAATGCCTTTGGCAAACATTCCACTTGGTACGGTTATTTCCTGTATCGAGTTGAGACCAGGACAGGGAGCTGTGATGGCGCGTAGTGCCGGTGCTTTCGCTCAGTTATTAGCGAGAGAAGGTAAATACGCAACTATCAAGTTGCCTTCTGGGGAGATTAGACGTGTTCTTTCACTTTGTATAGCTACAATCGGAGCTGTATCTAACAGTGATCATCAGCTAATGATTGGTGGTAAAGCTGGTAGAAGCAGATGGTTGGGTATACGTCCAAGAACAAGACCGGTAGCGATGAACCCTGTCGATCACCCAATGGGTGGTGGTGAAGGTAGAGCTTCAGGTGGTCACCCACGTTCTAGAAAAGGTCTTCCTGCTAAAGGATTCAAGACCCGCTCAAGAACAAAAGCGAGTAATAAATATATTGTAGAACGTAGAAAGACTAGAAAGAAATAAGATATGGCACGTTCATTAAAAAAAGGACCTTTCGTTCATTACAAACTGGAACAAAAAGTGGCTCAGAATGTTGAGTCAGGAAAGAAAGCCGTGATCAAAACCTGGTCTAGAGCTTCTATGATTACTCCAGATTTTGTAGGACAAACTATAGCAGTGCACAACGGGAAACAATTTGTTCCTGTCTATGTAACTGAAAATATGGTGGGTCACAAACTAGGAGAATTTTCACCAACACGTTCTTTCAGAGGACATGCAGGTGCAAAAAATAAAGGTAGAAAATAATTGAAGCTATGGGAGTTCGTAAAAGAGAAAGAGCAGAGCAAATAAAAGAAGCCAAGAAACAGGTAGCTTTTGCAAAGTTAAATAACTGCCCTACTTCGCCTAGAAAAATGCGTCTTATGGCGGATTTGGTTAGAGGAGAGAAAGTAGAAAAAGCGCTTCATATTCTAAAGTTCAGTAAAAAAGAAGCATCTAATCGTTTAGAGAAACTTTTAGTTTCAGCTATTGCCAACTGGCAGGCTAAGAACGAGGAAGCTAACCTTGAAGAAGCTGAGCTATTTGTGAAAGAGATTCGTGTAGACGGAGGAAGTATGTTGAAAAGACTTCGTCCTGCTCCACAGGGTCGTGCACACCGAATTAGAAAGAGATCCAATCATGTTACATTAGTGCTTGGAGCAAACAATAATACACAAAGCTAAGAGATAGTATGGGACAGAAAACAAATCCAATCGGGAATCGCCTTGGTATCATTAGAGGTTGGGAATCCAACTGGTACGGAGGTAATGACTACGGCGATAAACTGGCCGAAGACGATAAGATTAGAAAATACATCCATGCTCGTCTTTCTAAAGCGAGTGTATCGCGTGTAATCATCGAGCGCACGCTTAAGCTTGTAACCGTTACTATCACTACTGCCAGACCTGGTATCATTATCGGGAAAGGTGGACAGGAGGTAGACAAGCTTAAGGAAGAGCTTAAAAAGATTACCGACAAGGAGGTTCAAATTAACATCTTTGAAATCAAAAGGCCAGAACTTGATGCGCATTTAGTTGCTTCAAGTGTTGCAAGACAAATTGAGAATAGAATCTCTTATCGTCGTGCAATCAAAATGGCTATTGCGGCTGCAATGAGAATGAATGCTGAAGGAATCAAGATTGAGATTTCCGGACGTTTAAACGGTGCTGAAATGGCACGTTCAGAATCATACAAGGATGGAAGAATACCTTTGTCTACTTTTAGGGCTGATATTGATTATGCTTTGATCGAAGCTCATACTACTTATGGTAGATTGGGAATCAAAGTGTGGATCATGAAAGGTGAGGTATACGGAAAAAGAGAGCTTTCGCCTCTAGTTGGTCTTGCAAAGAACCAAGGAAAGAAATCCGGTGCCGGACGAGGTGGGAACAAATCACGTCGTAGAAAGTAATTTTTTAAAGGAAAGAAAAAATGTTACAACCTAAAAGAACAAAATACCGTAAGCAACAAAAAGGCCGTATGAAGGGGCTTGCTCAAAGAGGGCACAGACTTTCAAACGGAACCTTCGGAATCAAATCAATGGATTCCAGCTTTGTTACTGCACGTCAAATAGAAGCAGCGCGTATCGCCGCTACCCGATATATGAAAAGAGAAGGTTCTATCTGGATCAAAATATTTCCAGATAAGCCTATCACTAAGAAACCTCTTGAAGTACGTATGGGTAAAGGTAAAGGTGCCGTGGAATATTGGGCAGCAGTGGTAAAACCAGGAAGAATAATGTTTGAAATTGGTGGAGTACCAATGGCAACAGCTAAAGAGGCTTTGCGTCTTGCAGCACAAAAACTTCCGGTAAGAACAAAATTTGTTGTAGCTAGAGATTATCAAGAATAATATTGGAATTATGAAACAATCAGAAGTAAAAGAATTGTCTGTTGCAGAATTGCAAGAAGAGCTTGGTAAGTCTCGAAAAGCTTATTCAGATTTAAAAATGGCTCATGCTGTTTCGCCTTTGGAGAATCCGATACAGTTGAGAACTGAAAGGAGAAAAGTGGCGAGATTAGCTACAGAGTTAACTAAAAGAGAACAACAATAATTGTTATTCTGCTGAAAGATGGAAAAAAGAAACTTAAGAAAAGAGCGTGTAGGGGTTGTTACAAGTAACAAAATGCAGAAATCCATAGTGGTTGCTGAAGTGAAAAAAGTAAAACACCCTATGTATGGAAAATTCGTTTTGAAAACGAAAAAGTACGTAGCACACGACGAAAATAACGACTGCAACGAAGGTGATACTGTAAAGATCATGGAAACACGACCTTTAAGTAAATCCAAGACTTGGAGATTAGTAGAAATAATTGAAAGAGCGAAGTAAATCATGGTACAACAAGAGTCCAGACTAAAAGTAGCAGATAATACCGGAGCTAAGGAAGTCCTTACTATCCGTGTGTTAGGAGGTACAAAGAAAAGATACGCATCTGTTGGAGACAAGATAGTTGTCAGTGTAAAAGAATCTACACCTAACGGAAATATCAAGAAGGGTGCAGTTTCAACAGCAGTTGTTGTTCGTACCAAGAAAGAAGTACGCAGACCGGATGGATCTTATATCCGTTTTGATGATAATGCATGTGTACTTTTAGGTCCTCAGGGTGAAATGCGCGGTACTCGTGTATTTGGTCCTGTAGCACGTGAACTTCGTGATAAGCAATTCATGAAAATTGTATCATTGGCACCTGAAGTGCTTTAATACATTAAGAAAATGACAAAGCTTAAAATAAAATCAGGAGATACCGTACGTGTAATCGCTGGTGACCATAAAGGTCAGGAAGGGAAAGTGCAGAAGGTACTTATCGAGAAGAATAAAGCTATTGTGGAAGGGGTTAATATGATCTCTAAGCATGAGAAGCCTAGTGCTTCTAATCCACAAGGTGGAATTAAGGAGAAAGAAGCTCCAATCCATATTTCTAATCTATCACTTATTGACAAAAACGGTGATACAACGAGAGTTGGTTATAGAGAAGAAGATGGAAAGAAAGTAAGATTCTCTAAAAAATCTAATGAAGTAATATAGTTATGGCATACGTACCAAGACTTAGACAGGAATATAACGAGAGAGTTAAGAATGCTCTTAAGGATGAATTCAGTTACTCCAATATCATGGAGGTGCCAAAACTGGAGAAGATAGTAATTAGCCGTGGAGTTGGTGGAGCAGTGGCAGATAAGAAACTTATCGACCATGCAATCGACGAACTTTCCGCAATTAGTGGACAAAAGGCTGTTGCTACGATCTCTAAGAAGGATGTTGCATCATTCAAATTACGTAAAGGAATGCCAATTGGCGCTAAAGTAACTTTACGTGGGTATAGAATGTATGAATTCCTGGATAGATTGATTACTAGTGCATTGCCACGTGTTCGTGATTTTAATGGTATCAAATCTAATGGGTTTGATGGTAGAGGAAATTACAACCTTGGAATCACTGAGCAAATCATCTTTCCTGAGATCGATATCGATGCTGTGAATAGAATCGCTGGAATGGATATCACTTTTGTTACTTCTGCGCAAACCGATAAGGAAGCAAAAGCATTGTTAACCGAACTAGGATTACCTTTTAAAAAGAACTAATTATGGCTAAAGAATCAATGAAAGCCCGTGAGGTGAAAAGACAGAAATTGGTAAAGAAGTATGCTGAGAAACGCGCTGCCCTTAAAGAAGCAGGTGATTACGAAGGTTTACAGAAACTACCAAAGAATTCTTCTCCGGTTCGTTTGCACAACAGATGTAAATTAACTGGAAGACCAAAAGGGTATATGAGACAATTTGGTCTTTCTCGAGTAATGTTCAGAGAGATGGCTAATCAAGGTCTTATACCAGGTGTTAAAAAGGCAAGCTGGTAATATTATAAACTGGATGAAGGTTCAATAAGGAAAACCACATCCGCAAATAAATTTAAATGAATACAGATCCTATTGCAGATTACTTAACAAGAATCAGGAATGCAAATGCTGCAAACCACAGAGTTGTGGAAATTCCTGCTTCCAATGTTAAAAAAGAGATCACTAAGATATTATTCGATCAGGGATATATTCTAAGTTACAAATTCGAAGACACTACCGCTCAGGGAGTGATCAAGATCGCTCTTAAGTATGATAAGATTACTAAAGAGCCAGTAATTAAGAAGATTCAACGAATAAGTAAACCTGGTTTACGTAAATATGCCGGATCAACAGAGATTCCAAGAATCCTGAATGGTCTTGGTATCGCGATTGTTTCAACTTCTCACGGAGTTATGACTGGAAAACAGGCTAAAGCCGACAAAGTTGGTGGTGAAGTACTGTGCTACGTTTACTAATACTTAAAAGACTAAAGAAATGTCAAGAATAGGTAAAAATCCCATTACAATTCCAGAAGGTGTGACAGTAGAGCACAAAGATGGTCTTGTTACGGTAAAAGGAAAATTAGGAGAGCTTAAGCAGCAGGTACAGGATATCGATGTTAAAATCGAAGATAATGTAATTACTTTTGAGCGTACTTCTGATAAAAGTGATCAGAAAGCAAAACACGGTCTTTATCGTGCTTTGGTAAATAATATGATTGAAGGTGTATCTAATGGATTCACTAAATCACTTGAACTTGTAGGTGTTGGTTATAGAGCTAGCAACCAGGGTAACAAGCTTGATTTGGCTGTTGGTTATTCTCACAATATTGTACTAGATTTGGCTCCCGAAGTTAAAGTGGAGACGATCTCAGAAAAAGGTAAGAACCCTGTCGTTAAACTTACTTCACATGACAAGCAACTTGTAGGACAGGTAGCTGCGAAGATCCGATCAATGAGAAAACCTGAACCTTACAAAGGAAAAGGTATCAAATTTGTTGGTGAGCAATTGAGAAGAAAAGCAGGTAAATCAGCATAATAAAGATAGTTATGGCAGTGTCAAAACAAGATAGAAGAAATAAAATTAGAAAACGTATCCGTAGGGATATCGTTGGAACAACAAGCCGTCCTAGATTATCTGTATTCAGAAGCAATAAAGAGATTTATGCTCAGATTATCGATGACGTTGAAGGTAAAACTTTAGCTTCAGCATCTTCAAGAGATAAAGATATCGTGTCTGCATCTGCAGATAGAAAAGAGCAGGCTCAAATGGTTGGTAAAGCCATTGCTGAGAAAGCGAAAAGTGCTGGTATCGATACAATCTCCTTCGATAGAGGTGGATATCTATATCACGGTAGAGTTAAATCATTAGCAGAAGGTGCTCGCGAAGGAGGACTTAAATTCTAGAAAATATGTATCAAGATTATAAAAACGTAGAACATGTAAAACCAGGAGGTCTTGAATTGAAGGATCGTTTGGTTGGAGTACAACGTGTTACTAAAGTTACAAAAGGTGGTAGAGCCTTTGGATTCTCTGCTATTGTAGTAGTAGGAGATGAAAATGGTGTAGTTGGTCAGGGACTTGGAAAATCCAAGGAAGTGGCAGATGCTATCTCTAAGGCTGTAGAAGACGCTAAGAAAAATCTGGTACGCATCCCTTTACATAAAGGAACACTACCTCACGAACAAAAAGGTAAGTATGGTGGAGCAAGAGTAATGCTTCTTCCTGCTGCAGCTGGTACCGGTATTATTGCGGGTGGAGCGATTCGTGCGGTACTTGAGTCTGTAGGTGTGCATGATGTACTTTCTAAGAATCAGGGATCTTCGAACCCACACAATGTAGTTAAAGCTACCTTCGATGCTTTACTTCAATTAAGAAGTGCTGAAACTGTTGCAAAACAGAGAGGTGTTTCTTTGGAAAAAGTATTTAAAGGTTAAAATCAAGGAATAAGATGGGAAAGATAAAAGTCACTAAAAGGAAAAGTGCTATTAATCGCACAAAAAATCAAAAGCTTGTTCTTGAGTCTCTAGGACTTAAGAAAATTGGGCAGACGGTTGAACATGATGACACGCCAAACATCCTTGGTATGGTAAATAAAGTTAAACACTTAGTTTCTGTAGAAGAAACAAAATAATAATCTCTCATGGATTTAAGTAACTTAAAACCTGCAGAAGGTTCAGTTAGAAAGAATAGCAAGCGTATTGGTCGTGGTGAAGGATCTGGTAAAGGTGGAACCTCTACCAGAGGTCACAAAGGAGCCAAGTCTCGTTCTGGTTATTCGAAAAAGATCGGATTTGAAGGAGGGCAGATGCCACTTCAAAGACGTGTGCCTAAGTTTGGATTCACAAACAGAAATCGTAAGGTTTACCAGGGAATTAACCTGGATACTCTTCAATCTCTTGTTGATGAAGGAAGAATTAAGGATACAGTTGATATGGACGTGCTTGCAGAAAACGGTCTTGCCGGAAGAAACGAGCTTGTTAAGATATTAGGTAGAGGTGAATTAAAGGCAAAGTTGAAAATATCTGTTCATAAATTTACGGCCTCAGCGAAAGAAGCTATCGAAGCTGCCGGAGGTGAAGTTGTTACTTTATAATAGATAATCAAATGAAATTCATCAATACGATTCAAAATATTTGGAAAATCGAGGAACTAAAAAATAGAATTTTAGTAACCCTCGGTTTGCTTTTGGTATATCGTTTCGGGGCGCAGGTAGTGCTTCCCGGAATTGATGCCGCTCAGCTTTCAAGCCTGGCTAACCAGACAGATAGTGGACTATTAGGTCTACTTAACGCATTTACGGGTGGAGCGTTCTCAAATGCTTCAGTATTTGCTTTAGGTATTATGCCTTATATCTCTGCTTCTATTGTGGTGCAATTAATGGGGATTGCTATTCCTTACTTGCAAAAGCTTCAGAAAGAAGGTGAAAGTGGACGTAAAAAGATCAATCAAATCACCCGATGGTTAACCATCGCAATTACATTGGTGCAGGGGCCTGGTTATATTTATAACCTGTTTGCAACCCTTCCTGGAGAAGCATTCTTGCTTGGAGATAACTTAACTTTTGTTATCTCTTCAGTAATAATACTTACCACAGGTACAATTTTTGCAATGTGGTTAGGTGAGAAGATCACAGATAAAGGGATTGGTAATGGTATTTCATTATTAATTATGGTGGGTATTATTGCTACTCTTCCACAGGCATTCATTCAGGAATTTGCTTCCAGAGTATTTGAATCCAACGGTGGTATGGTAATGATCCTTATCGAACTTGTGATCTGGTTTGCTATCATCATGGCATCTGTAATGCTGGTAATGGCAGTACGTCAAATACCTGTACAGTATGCAAGAAGATCTGCTTCTGGTGGATATGAAAAGAACGTTTTTGGTTCTAGACAGTATATACCTTTGAAATTAAATGCATCTGGTGTAATGCCAATCATCTTCGCTCAGGCGATCATGTTCATTCCTGTAGCTCTTGCGGGTCTATCAGACTCAGATACTGCTCAGGGTGTAACAGCAGCATTCCAGAACATCTTTGGTTTCTGGTATAACCTTGTATTCGCTCTATTGATTATTGTTTTTACATATTTCTATACAGCGATCACGGTGCCAACAAATAAAATGGCAGATGATCTTAAAAGAAGTGGTGGTTTTATTCCAGGGATTCGTCCAGGAACTGAAACTGCTGAATATTTAGATAGGATTATGTCTCAAATTACGCTTCCTGGATCTATTTTCCTGGCTCTTATTGCGGTGTTCCCTGCAATAGTTTTCTCTTTGTTGGGTGTACAGCAAAGTTGGGCGTTGTTCTTCGGAGGTACTTCACTTCTGATTATGGTTGGAGTTGCAATAGATACTATGCAGCAGGTAAATTCTTATCTACTGAATAGACACTATGACGGATTAATGAAAACAGGTAAAAACAGAAAAGCAGTAGCTTAATTATGGCAAAGCAGGCAGCGATTGAACAAGACGGAACCATTATCGAAGCATTGTCCAATGCAATGTTTCGTGTGGAATTAGAGAATGGTCACGTAGTGACTGCACATATCTCTGGAAAGATGCGTATGCATTACATTAAATTACTTCCTGGAGATAAGGTGAAACTGGAAATGAGTCCTTACGATTTAACTAAGGCTCGAATAACTTACAGATACTAAAAAGTAATTTTCAGCCTTTTATAAATTTTTTATACTTTTGCACTCTGAAAAATTTATGACGGCTAAAATTTCACAAAAAGGATAATTCCTTGTAAGTGAATTAAAAAGAGATAAGATGAAAGTTAGAGCATCAATAAAAAAGAGAAGTGCCGACTGCAAGATTGTTCGCAGAAAAGGGCGCCTTTACGTTATTAACAAAAAGAATCCTAGATTTAAACAAAGACAAGGCTAATTATGGCAAGAATTGCAGGGGTAGATATACCTAAACAAAAGCGAGGAGTTATAGCGTTGACCTATATCTTCGGAATTGGTAGAAGCAGGGCTCAAGAGATACTTGCACAAGCTAAAGTAGACGAGAGTAAGAAAGTTTCTGAATGGGACGATGATGAAATCGGTAAAATTCGTGAAGCCGTTGGTCAGTTTACAATCGAAGGTGAGTTGCGTACTGAAGTTCAGATGAGCATTAAACGTCTTATGGACATTGGATGTTACAGAGGAATTCGTCACAGAGCTGGTTTACCTTTAAGAGGACAGCGTACTAAGAATAACTCGAGAACCAGAAAAGGTAGAAGAAAAACAGTTGCTAACAAGAAAAAAGCGACTAAATAGTAATTAGTATGGCAAAGAAGACAAATCAAAAGGCCGGTAAGACTCAGAAGAAACGTAAAGTAATCGTTGAATCCAACGGTGAAGCTCACGTTACTGCTTCTTTCAACAACATTATAATTTCCCTTACCAACAAAAAGGGTGATGTTGTTTCGTGGTCATCTGCTGGTAAGATGGGCTTTAGAGGATCTAAGAAAAATACACCTTATGCTGCGCAATTAGCTGCTGAAGATGCTTCGAAAGTAGCACATGAAGCTGGTATGCGTAAAGTAAAGGTTTATGTTAAAGGTCCTGGAAATGGTAGAGAGTCTGCTATTAGAGCAGTACACAATAGTGGTATCGAGGTTACTGAAATTATCGACATCACTCCACTTCCACACAATGGATGTCGTCCACCTAAGAGACGTAGAGTTTAATAAAATTTAATCATAGAGAAGGATTAAGATTATCGAAGGACTTATGCCTTAATTCATAGTCCCTTCTCAAAACAACTTAAGTAATGGCAAGATATACAGGTCCAAAAACTAAAATAGCCCGTAAGTTCGGTGAAGCTATTTTTGGTGACGACAAATCTTTCGAAAAAAGAAATTATCCTCCAGGACAGCACGGTAACAACCGTCGTAGAGGAAAGAAATCGGAATATGCAATCCAGTTGATGGAGAAGCAAAAAGCGAAGTATACCTATGGTATCTTAGAGCGTCAATTCCGTAATATGTTTGAAAAAGCAACCAGAGCACAGGGTATTACCGGTGAGGTTCTTCTTCAACTTTGTGAGTCTCGTTTAGATAATGTAGTGTACCGTATGGGTGTTGCGCCTTCAAGAAGAGCTGCGCGTCAGTTAGTAGGTCACCGTCATATTACCGTAAACGGAGAACTTGTAAATATTCCTTCTTACCACCTAAAGGCTGGTGATGTTGTTGGGGTAAGAGAAAAATCTAAATCACTTGGTGTGATTCAGGAGTCATTATCTAATAGCAGTAATGTTTACGAATGGCTTTCATGGAATTCTGAAAAGAAAGAAGGTACTTTCGTATCTGTTCCAGGAAGAGTTCAAATTCCTGAAAACATCAACGAGCAATTTATAGTCGAATTATATTCGAAATAATAATTCATCATACAGAAGTCGAAATATGGCAATACTAAATTTTCAGAAGCCCGATAAAGTTATAATGATTGATTCTACAGATTTCGAAGGGAAATTTGAATTTCGCCCTTTGGAACCTGGATATGGATTGACTGTTGGTAACGCTTTAAGACGAGTGCTTTTATCTTCTTTGGAAGGTTTCGCGATCACTTCAGTAAGAATTGAAGGTGTAGATCACGAATTCTCTACCATCGCAGGTGTAGTGGAAGATGTAACTGAGATCATTTTGAATCTAAAACAAGTTAGATTCAAAAGACAGATCGATGAGATCGATAATGAATCAGTAACAATTTCAGTTTCCGGAGAAGAGCAATTAACTGCCGGTCACTTCCAGAAATTTATTTCAGGTTTTCAAATCCTAAACCCAGATCAGGTGATCTGTCATATGGATAAGAAAGTGAATCTGAACATGGAAGTTACTATTGAAAAAGGTAGAGGTTACGTTCCGGCAGAAGAAAACAAGAAGGCCAATGCACCACTAGGTACTATATTCGTAGATTCTATTTACACTCCTATAAAGAATGTAAAATATAGTATCGAAAATTACCGTGTGGAGCAGAAGACTGACTATGAGAAGCTGGTATTCGAAATCATAAGTGATGGTTCTATCCATCCTAAAGATGCTTTAACTGAAGCTGCAAAAACTCTTATTCACCACTTTATGTTGTTCTCTGATGAGAGAATCACTTTAGAGGCTGATGAGATCGCACAGACTGAAACTTATGACGAAGAAAGTCTTCACATGAGGCAATTGCTTAAAACTAAACTTGTCGATCTTGACCTGTCTGTTAGAGCATTGAACTGTCTGAAAGCTGCTGAAGTTGATACTTTGGGAGATCTTGTTTCTTACAATAAGAACGACCTTATGAAGTTCAGAAATTTCGGAAAGAAATCTCTAACTGAATTGGAAGAACTTGTAAGCAATAAAGGTTTAAACTTTGGAATGGACCTTTCAAAATATAAACTCGATAAAGACTAATATAAAGGCGGGATCTCTCGCCTTTCTTTTATAATTAAAATCTGTCATATTTTGCTCCCCATAAAGGGTAGAAGCAAGATGGCAAAAGATAAAAAGTCATGAGACACGGAAAAAAAACAAATCATTTAGGTAGAAAAACAGCTCATCGTAAAGCTATGCTTGCGAATATGGCATGTTCCCTAATTGAACACAAGCGCATAAACACTACAGTTGCAAAAGCCAAAGCTTTAAAAGTTTTTGTTGAGCCTTTAGTGACTAAGTCTAAAGATGATACTACCCACAACAGACGTATTGTTTTTAGTAAGTTAAGAAGCAAAGAAGCAGTTAGCGAACTTTTTCGTGAGGTTGCTCCTAAAGTAGGTGATCGTCCAGGTGGATATACAAGAGTTATTAAACTTGGTAGTCGTCTTGGAGATGCTGCTGAAATGGCACTTGTGGAATTGGTTGATTTTAATGAGACTTACAATGTAAGCGGAGATAAACCTAAAAAGAAAAAGTCTACTCGTAGAGCAGGTAAGAAGAAGGCTGAAGAAACTACAGCTCAACCTGAAGAAGCGAAGGCTGAAACTAAAAAGGAAGAGTCTAAAGCTGAAGAGCCTAAGACTGATAATAAAGAAGATAAAAAAGA
This sequence comes from Christiangramia sp. LLG6405-1, assembly GCF_045055805.1. GTDB lineage: Bacteria > Bacteroidota > Bacteroidia > Flavobacteriales > Flavobacteriaceae > Christiangramia. Next base: position 1,430,063 of record NZ_CP159330.1, read on the forward strand.
CGAATAGAAATGAATCTTTTCAACTTCTAATTTTTAAAAAGGATAAGCTTTCAGAGTTTATCCTTTTTTTATATCCATACGATAATTGTTTAATTTTATTGCCACAACAACATAACTATGAAATATCAGGCTAAAAGAAAAGCGATCATTTTACTGGAAGATGGAACGATCTTCTATGGAAAAGCCGTAGGTAATGCGGAAGGAGAGGCTTCAGGTGAAGTATGCTTCAATACAGGTATGACCGGGTACCAGGAAATCTTTACAGATCCTTCTTATTATGGGCAGCTTATGGTGACCACTAATGCTCATATAGGGAATTATGGTACGAGCAAGGATGAGAATGAATCCAACGGAGCTAAAATTGCAGGTTTAATTTGTAAAAACTTCAGCTACGTTCAAACCAGACCGTCAGCTGATCAAACACTGCAGGAATTTTTAAATGCTAATAAGATCTTTGCAATATCTGATGTAGATACCCGTGCGCTTGTTACTTATATTCGTGAGAATGGCGCCATGAACGCTATTATATCTACAGATGTTGAGAATATCGAATCTCTTCAGAATAAGCTTAAAAAGGTTCCTGATATGAACGGTCTTGAACTTGCTTCCAAAGTTTCCACAAAAGAAGCTTACTATTATGGAGATGAAAATTCAGATTTAAAGATTGCAGCTTTGGACGTTGGCATTAAAACCAACATTCTACGTCACCTTGCTCAACGTGGAGCTTACATTAAAGTTTTTCCTTTTGATGCCAGTTACGAAGATATGAAGTCATGGAACCCGGACGGTTATTTCCTGTCCAATGGTCCCGGAGATCCTCAGCCACTTGAAAACGCAATAAGCGTAACGAAACAGATCATAGAAAACGATCATCCTTTATTCGGAATTTGCCTTGGTCACCAGATCATTGCACTTGCTAATGGTATTGAGACTTATAAGATGCACCATGGTCACCGCGGAATCAATCACCCGGTAAAGAACCTGATTACAGGTAAAGGCGAGATCACTTCTCAAAATCACGGCTTCTCTGTCGATAAAGCTCAAACTGAAGCTCACTCCGATGTAGAAGTAACCCATGTATGCCTAAACGATCAAACGCTAGGTGGATTAGCTATGAAATCAAAGAATGTATTTTCTGTGCAATATCACCCGGAAGCTGGTCCAGGACCACATGACGCTAGTTATCTTTTTGATGAATTTATAGATCGAATCAGGAAAAAGCAGTCAGCATAGTAAAAAGCCGGAGTTCAAACTCCGGCTTTTTTTATTACCCTTGCAGGTAAAATTAATTTGTATGCTAACTTTAATGGTCTAGATTTGATTGCAAATCTACATCATGAAAAACATCATCGTTATTTTCCTATTCCTATCAGGAATTTCAGCTAAATCACAATCCACAGAAAATCAGTTCTCCTTAAATTTTTTAATGCCTTCAGCAGAATATGAGCTTGCCCTAGGTGAAAATACGAGTCTTGATGCCAGCCTCGGTTTGGGTTTCGGCTATCATTATTCAGACTTTACAGATGAAAGTGAATTCGGCGTTTATCCCAATTTAAGAGCGCAATACCGCTGGTACTATAATTTTGATAAAAGAATCGATAAAGGAAAAAAAGTTTCTGAGAATAGCGGGAATTATTTAGCAGGAGTACTCTTGTTATCTAGTGGTGAGCCACTCTTTGGCGATATGGAATTGCGAAATGATCTATCAGGATTTATAGGTCCAGCCTGGGGATTACAACGAGTATATGGTAGCAATTTCAAACTAAACCTAAATTTGGGGATTGGATATGGTTTTAACGATAATGGTGATGGCTATGCTTCTCCCCTTATCGATATTCAACTAGGATTTAAGCTGGGAAAAGATAAAAGCTAATGTTTCCAATACCTCACAAATCAATCGTAATCCTGGCATCATACCGAAATTTTCGCTTTCCTAACTGGTGCAACTTCGAAAACGTTTTAGTAAATTTCCTGTTATAAATGCTTTAAAACTAGCTCTCTCAGTCGGAATTTAATCCTTGTATTCGTATCTTGCCTGTAATTCAAATAAAAATTAAAATACAGAACATGAGCGCAATTTTAGATATACATGCACGTCAAATTTTTGATTCTAGAGGAAATCCAACCGTAGAAGTAGATGTTTATACAGAAAATGGAATAATGGGTAGAGCTGCAGTTCCATCTGGGGCATCCACCGGAGAGCATGAGGCTGTTGAACTTCGTGATGGAGGAGATGACTTTATGGGTAAAGGAGTATCTAAAGCGATCGAGAATGTAAATGGGGAGATAGCTCAAAAGCTTCTGGGTTTTTCTGTATTTGAACAGAATCTTATCGATCAAACGATGAGAGACCTCGACGGGACACCAAACAAATCAAAGTTAGGTGCGAATGCCATCTTAGGTGTTTCACTTGCTGTTGCCAAAGCAGCTGCGAATGAACTTAACATGCCTTTGTATAGATACATTGGTGGAGTTAGTGCTAACACGCTACCTGTGCCTATGATGAATATTATTAACGGAGGTTCACATAGTGACGCGCCTATCGCATTTCAGGAATTTATGATCATGCCGGTAATGGCAGAGAGTTTTTCTCATGCTTTAAAGACTGGTACAGAGATCTTCCATAATTTGAAAAAAGTGCTTCATGATCGTGGGTTAAGTACCGCAGTAGGTGATGAAGGTGGTTTTGCTCCGACTCTTGATGGAACTGAAGATGCTTTGGATACCATACTAAAAGCTATTAAGCAGGCTGGATATGAGCCAGGTAAGGAAGTAATGATTGCATTGGATTGCGCTGCTGCTGAATTTTTTGTGGATGGTAAGTATGATTATACCAAATTTGAAGGTGATAAAGGTAAAATTAGAACTAGTGAAGAGCAGGCAGAATACCTGGCAGAATTAGCATCTAAATACCCAATTATTTCTATTGAAGATGGTATGGATGAAAATGACTGGGAAGGTTGGAAAGCCGTTACCGACAAGATTGGAGATAAAGTTCAGTTAGTTGGAGATGACCTTTTTGTGACAAATGTAGAACGTCTTGGAAGAGGAATTAAAGAAAATATTGCCAACTCGATACTTATCAAAGTAAACCAGATTGGTACTTTAACTGAAACTATCGCTGCTGTAAACATGGCTCACAATGCCGGATATACATCAGTAATGTCACACCGTTCTGGAGAAACAGAAGATAATACAATCGCAGATCTTGCAGTTGCGCTGAATACAGGACAGATTAAGACAGGTTCTGCATCAAGAAGTGATAGAATGGCTAAATACAATCAACTACTTAGAATCGAAGAAGAATTGGGTGAGGTTGCATATTATCCGCAAGACAAAGCTTTTAAGATAAAATAAGCGAAACATATATTTTTCTAAAGCCTCTTCAGTTTGAAGGGGCTTTTTTTGTGAAGTAAATAGTATATTAACAATCATTTAATTAAAAGAATACTTCGGTATTCAATAGAATCCTTATTTTCAATTAAATAACCAACCATACTATTGAAATCTAAATTCTTATTTGTCGCTGCGGAAAATGATGCAATTCCACGTTGTAAAGCCGGGGGCATGGGCGATGTAGTAAGGGATGTTCCAAGGCAGATCGCTGCGAGAGGCGACGAAGCAATTGTGATTACTCCATCTTACTCCAGGATCCATCTTCAGGATAGCAATCGTATTTCTGAAATTAAATTCACTTTTAGAGGGGTGCCTCATACCGGTGAGCTTTATGAAGTTCAGGGGAAAAAAGTAATGGAAGGTATACAGCATTTCGTATTTCACCATCACGATATAAAAGCGGGTGATATTGCGCATATTTACTTTAATGATGCTGACCAGCCATTTTTCACAGACGCTAACATATTTTCTCTCTTTTGTTCTGCAGTTGCAGCTACCATAAAAGATGGTGTCTTCGGAGAGATCAATTTTGTTCATTTACACGACTGGCACACCAGCATGTTATTATTCTTGCGAGAATTCGATCCTGAGTATAAACTTCTGCAAAGCATTCGTTTTGTGTATTCGATTCACAACCTGGCAATACAGGGGATAAGACCTTTCAGTAATAATTATTCCTCGGTAGATGCATTTTTTCCAAATGTCCCGTATAATCATGAAGTTTTGATGGATAGAAGATATCCAGATTGTATAAACCTTATGGCTGTTGGAATCAGGCTTGCTGATGCTGTTCATACAGTTTCACCATCTTATATGGAGGATATACAGAAACCGAGTGATCCACCTCACTTTATTGGTGGAGAAGGTCTGGAAGATGACCTTAAAAAGGCAAATCAGGAAAACCGACTTTTTGGAATTCTCAATGGTGCGAATTATACTGATATAAATTCCGTAGAAAAAGGAATACTATTTAGACAATGCATCCGTCGACTTTTTCGATGGTTACAGGAAGAGAACAAGGATTATAAATCACATTACTTAGCGCATACAGGTGAAAAACTTACACGCTGGCAGCAAAAGCAGCCGGATTTTATCTGTAGCAGCGTAGCACGTTTAACGGAGCAGAAGTTCTTTTTCTTCAGGGAGAATCCAGACCTTTTACCAGCTTTAATGAAAAAACTTGAAGAAGTAAATGGCATATATCTTTTGTTAGGTACAGGTGCGCCGGAATACGAAACAATATTTAGAGAAGCTAGCTATCAATACAAGAATTTGATCTTTATCAACGCCCAGTCTGAAAGTGTTATCGATATGCTTTACCAGGAATCTGATCTTTATCTGATGCCAAGTCAGTTCGAGCCTTGTGGAATTAGCCAGATGCTAGCCATGAGAAATGGGCAACCCTGTCTGGTTCATAATACTGGAGGTTTGAAAGACACGGTTATTCATGGAAAAACCGGGTTTAGTTTTGATGGAGAAACTACTGCGGAAAAGACGGCTGACTTTTTAAAGCAGTTCTCCTATGCGGTGGATCTTTTCTTTCAGAATAAAAAAGAATGGAAGAAAATCAAGCAGAATGCTAAAAAACAGCGCTTCACCTGGGATAAATCTGTAGATGCTTATTACGAGTTTCTGTATGAAGCTGATGTTGATTCGGTGAACTGATTTTCTGCTACTTTCGGGTCTAATAACAGGATGCAGGCGGCATATTTTTTCCATATTATTTCCGGAATTATTAAATCAGGCCAGACTTAATCATCAGACTTAGTTAAAATTCACGAAAACGGAAGAAAATAGGGGTATTTCTGAAATTTCGTTAGTCGGCTTAAAATAATTTTAACACTAAAATTCGTAAATTAGCAATCCTTAAAAATTAATCTAAAGAACAATAAATAATATGTCTAAAACAGCAACTTTCGAATTTGACGGAAAGAAATATGAATTTCCCGTTACTGTGGGAACTGAAGATGAAATTGGTATAGATATCAAGACGCTTCGTGGAGAAGCCGGACTTATCACATTGGATCCAGGGTTTAAGAACACTGGTAGCTGTGAAAGTGCGATCACCTTCCTTGATGGTGAGAAAGGAGTGCTTAGATATAGAGGTTATGCAATTGAAGATCTTGCTGAAAAAGCTGATTTTCTTGAAGTAGCTTACCTATTGATTTTTGGTGAGCTTCCAGACAAGTCGCAACTAGAAAAATTCACTAAGGATATCAAAGAACAGTCTCACGTAGATGAAGAAATGAAGAAGATCCTTGATGGTTTTCCTAAGTCTGCGCATCCAATGGGCGTTCTTTCATCATTGACCAGTGCTCTTATTGCATTCAACCCTTCTTCTGTAGATGTTTCTTCAGAAGAGGATATGTACAAAGCAATCGTAAAGATTCTTGGGAAATTCCCGGTACTTGCTGCGTGGACATTGAGAAAGAAAAACAGTCTTCCGCTAAACTATGGAGATGAAGATCTTGGATATGTAGAGAATCTGCATAAGATGATGTTCGAGAAGCCAAATAAATCGTACAGTGCTGATAAAGCGGTAATTGAAGCATTAGATAAGCTATTAATTCTTCATGCAGATCATGAGCAAAACTGTTCTACTTCTACTGTAAGAATGGTAGGTTCATCGCATGCTGGTCTTTTTGCATCTATTTCAGCAGGTATTTCAGCACTATGGGGTCCATTACACGGTGGAGCTAATCAGGCTGTGATCGAAATGCTTGAAAAGATCAAGGAAGATGGTGGTGATACGCATAAGTTCATGCAAAAAGCGAAGGATAAGGAAGATCCATTCCGTTTGATGGGCTTTGGACACAGAGTTTACAAGAACTTCGATCCACGTGCTAAGATCATCAAGAAATCTGCGGATGAAGTATTAGGACAGTTAGGTGTACAAGATCCTGTTCTGGATATCGCAAAAGGGCTGGAGAAAGAAGCTCTTGAGGACGATTACTTCGTAAAAAGAAAATTATATCCTAACGTAGATTTCTATTCAGGAATTATTTATCGTGCATTGGGAATCCCAGTAGAGATGTTCACCGTTATGTTTGCTTTAGGTAGACTTCCAGGATGGATCGCACAATGGAGAGAAATGAGACTTAGAAAAGAGCCAATTGGAAGACCTCGCCAGATTTACATTGGAGAGAATCTTAGAGATTTTAAACCACTTGGAAGCAGATAGTTTTCTGCCATACATATTTTACGAATACCACAAAAAAGCTTCATCATCGTATGAAGCTTTTTTATATTTGACAAAACTTTAGCAATGAAATTGCATATATCAAGTGAAACATCCAGATTACGCGCCGTAGTGCTGGGAACCGCCAGGAGCATTGGGCCTATTCCAACTCTTGAAGAAGCATACGATCCCAAGTCTCAGGAACATATCAAAGCTGGAACCTATCCAACCGAGGAAGATATGGTGGCAGAAATGGATGCTGTAGCCGCAGTGTTGGAGAAGTACGATGTTCAGGTTTTCAGACCTAAGATCATAGAAGATTACAACCAGATATTTACACGGGATATCGCCTTCGTGATCGATGATAAATTTATCAAATCGAATATATTGCCTGACAGGGATCAGGAGATCGAGGCTATTGAGCATGTAATGAAACAGATTGACCCTGCAAAAATCATAACTCTACCCGAGGAAGCTCATATTGAAGGAGGAGATGTGATGCCTATGGGAGATTATATATTTGTTGGGACTTATAAAGGAGAGGATTACCGGAACTTTATCACAGCCAGAACGAATAGACACGCTGTAGATGCCTTAGTAAAAGAATTTCCAGATAAAAAGGTGATTAGCTTTAGTCTTAAGAAAAGCAATCATGTTGCCAAGGATAACGCCTTGCACCTAGATTGTTGCTTCCAGCCTGTAGGCAAGAACAAAGCGATCATTTATAAAGGTGGATTTTTGATAGAAGAAGAATATAACTGGCTTGTTGATTTCTTCGGAAAAGAAAATGTCTATGAGATCACCCGTGATGAAATGTATCATATGAATTCCAATATCTTTTCCATTTCTGAAGATGTGGTAATTTCAGAAAAAGGATTTACACGACTTAATGCATGGTTAAGAGAGCAGGGAATTACCGTAGAGGAAGTGCCTTATGCTGAAATATCTAAACAGGAAGGATTGCTTCGCTGTTCAACTTTACCATTAATCCGCGATTAACAGATAGCTATGAAACAGATTACAGATACCATTTTAATGGTTAGACCGGTAAACTTCAGAATGAATGAACAGACGGCGGTTAACAACTATTTTCAGAAGAAATTAGATAAATCCAATGTAAATAGCCTCGCAACTGAGGAGTTCGACACGTTCGTGAACAAGCTAAGAGACGTGGGAGTAAAGGTGATCGTGGTAGACGATATTAAAGAAGAAGATACTCCAGATTCTATTTTTCCAAACAATTGGGTGTCATTCCACAGCGATGGAGAGATAGCTTTGTATCCAATGTTTGCTGAAAACAGGCGTAAGGAAAGACGACTGGAATATTTCTCCAAACTGGAGGAGGCTGGTCTTAAGATCAATAATATCGTAGATTATACTTCTGCAGAAGAAGATGATATTTTCCTTGAAGGAACTGGAAGTTTAATCCTGGATCGAGTAAATCAAAAAGCATATTGTGCGATTTCACCACGTGCAGATGAAGATCTGGTCATCGAGTTTTGTGAGGATTTCGAATATACACCGGTAATTTTTAATGCCTATCAGAGTGTAAAGGACAAGCGACTTCCAATCTATCATACCAATGTAATGATGTGTCTAGCTGAAGAATTTGCGGTTATTAGCCTTGATACAATCGATGACAAGAAAGAACGCAAAAATGTTGTAAAACATCTTAAAATGGATGGTAAAGAAATCATATCCATCAGTGAGGAACAGATGCACGAATTTGCTGGTAACATGTTACAGGTTCAGGGAGCTCAAGAAAAGTTTCTAGTAATGAGTGCCCGTGCACACAGGAGTCTTAATCCGGAACAGGTGAAAACTTTAGAAAAGCACTGTAAGATCTTAAGTTCTGAGATCGAGACTATTGAAACCTGTGGAGGTGGAAGTGCTCGATGCATGATGGCTGAGGTTTTTTTACCTAAAGCCTGATTTTCGCTAACTTCTCTTTTGTAGAAGTTTTTTGCTGAAGTGGAAGATGATTATTACGCTTAATATGGCAAATGGAAGGGAACTGATGATCAGGAATTTTTGCATTGCCGTAAGTACATTGGAATCTGGTTTCGTATGACCGAGTACAATAATTGCTTCACAAAAAATAAATATTAATACCGCCCATACCAGGCGGTATTTCTTTTTTGGTTCTGTATTTCCTTTGTCTGTAAACATACTGAGAACAAAGATGGCCGAGTCTACTGAAGTAACCAGGAAACTAACTAATAGCAATATGACTACGAAACTGGATACGGCAGGTAAAGGATAATTTTCAAAAAAGATAAATAGTGAAGTAAATACATTGCTGAACTCGTCTTTGTAAGTAGTTATATCTCCAATGATTTCAAATGCAGAAGTGCCAAAAACACTAAACCAGAAGAAACTCCCCAATGAAGGTATTAATAGCACTCCAAAGATCAACTCTCTGATGCTTCTTCCTTTCGAGATCCTAGCTATAAATACACCAGTAAAAGGCGCCCAGGCCAACCAGAATGCCCAGTAATAGTAGGTCCAATCGGTAAGAAATTGCTTTCCTGGATCCATATTTCCGCCAGCAAGACTAAGCGGAATAAAATCGAAAACATAGTGATATAAGGAATTCAGGAAATTGGAGATAATTTCAGGGATGTTTCCCAGTACGAAAACAAATAATAGCAATAAAATAGTGATATAAATATTCCAGTTGGAGATCCTTTTTATACCCTTATTTACACCAGCCCAAGCCGAGAAGAAGGCCAGTACGCATATAACAAGAACGAGTAACAAGTTCATTAATAAGTTCCCGGGATCTTTTGATTGCAAATGGCTTATTCCTCCTTCTATTTGCGAAGTTCCGAGTCCAATCGCTGCGACGAGACCGATTACGGTAGTTAGAATAGTTAGAACGTCAATTGATTTTCCCCAGCGATTACTATGAAATACTTTGAAACTGGAACTTAGCCGTATATCCTGTTTTTCTACAAATAAGCTGTAAGCAATGATCAATGCAAATAATCCATAGAATGCCCACGCAGTAAAACCCCATTGATAAAATGTGTATTCCAGAGAAATGATCTCTGCAGGAGAACCTGTATCTAGCGGAGGATTTAAATACATATAAACCGGTTCCTGAACAGCCCTCAGTAAAATCCCTGCACCCATTCCGGCGCTATAAAGCATAGCGATCCACGATAACCTGTCATACTCCGGCGGAGATTTTCCTAATCTTGTCTTTCCGATTTTTGAAATGGCAATGACAAGCAGAAATAAAACGCAGCCTAAACCAAGCCATAGATAAAAGGTTCCGAAGTATTCGCGAACCCATAAAGATCCATGTTCTATAGCTTCATAAAATGTGTCTGTAAATAGAAAGATCAAAATCGATCCTGATAATAATATCGAAGCAGAGAAGGTGAGTACTTTATTTCTAAACAATTCTTTCATTGAACTTACACAGAGCTGCCCTTAAGATTTTCTTCCAGAAGGGCCATAAGCGATCTTATTGATCATTCCTTCAAATATAAAAAAATGAAACGGGTACATCGCATACCAGTATGCACGGCCTAAGAGTCCTTTTGGTCTGAACGTGGCATTTTGATGCAGAAAATTGTTCTCATCGATCTTAAATTCCAGCCAGGCTTCCCCAGGAACCTTCATTTCCGCAAATAACAGTAGCCGTTTTTCTTCTTTATCAGCCAGTAAAACTCTCCAGAAATCGAGAGAATCACCCGCATGAAGTTTTGTTGCATGCGTGCGCCCTCTGCGAAGTCCAACACCGCCAGCAAGTTTATCCAGGTAGCCTCTAATTTTCCAGAGCCAGTTTCCATAATACCATCCGGTTAGACCACCAATAGCCCATACTCTTTCAAGTACTTCTTCAGTATCGTTTATTTCCTTGGATTTCTTATCCTGCATACACCCATATTTGGGTATCTGTATGTATTTATTCAGCTCTCTGCGAAAACGACCGCTACTCATGCTATCTTTCCAGCTAGAGATGACTTCATTCTGTTCGATTTTGTAAAAAGCCATTCTAATGGCTTCTTTATACGGAATAAGGTCAACGTTTAGAAGTTCTTGTAAGCGTGTATCTTTTGTGATGACTTCTACAGACATACTATCTACCAGGTTCTGTGCAAGTTTATAGGATGTTGAGGTTACAAAATAAAGCCAGTATGAACTCAATTTTGGAGACATGATGGGAACACGAAGTATCCAGAGCTTTAATTTTCTGACCTCTGCATATTGTAGCATCATTTCCTTATAGGTGAGAATATCGGGACCGCCAATGTCATAGGATTCGTTATAGCAGTCCTCGCAGCCAATAACCCGAATGAGATATTGGATCACATTTCTTATAGCAATTGGTTGTATACGCGTGTCTACCCATTTAGGCGTTACCATTACCGGTAACTTTTCACAAAGATCGCGTATGATCTCAAAAGATGAACTTCCACTACCAACGATGATGGCAGCACGGAGTACCGTAACATTAAATTCTCCTTTGTATAGAATTTCCTCAACGGCCTTGCGTGATTTTAGATGTTTGGATAGTTCTTCTTCATTAATAATCCCGCTCAGATAGATCACCTGTTCTACAGAAGTTTCAGCCATCATCTTATTAAAGTTCGTAGCGGCTTGAGCTTCCTGTTTGTCAAAATCTTCGGTAGAGCCGGTCATCGAGTGGATGAGATAATAGGCGGCATCGATGTTTTTGATAGCTTCCGGAGCTTTTGTGTCTTCAAGATAATCGATCTCTACGATCTCCACTTTTTCCCGGAGTTCCTCGTTGGAAGTAAATCTGTGTTTGTTTCGAACTGCGCAAATTACATCATGGCCCTGTTCAAGTAATTGAGGCAGAAGCCTCATGCCAATGTAACCGTTAGCACCGGTAAGTAGTATGCGCATTTGAGAAATTTGATCTTCAAATTATAAATTAAATTGCTACTTTCACCTGAGATTAGTAAAACTTTATTAAATGAATAACGTGCTTAAATTTGTTCTGCTCATCATTGGGATAGGGCTAATTGGCTATGGGTTGTATGATATTCTAACCCCCGAATTTTCTATCGATGCTGGACCACTTCAGGTCGAAGCTCATGGTGATAACACACAATCTTATGCAATGATCGCATTTGGAGTGCTAGCTCTGGTAGGAGGCCTGGCATTTGGTAAGCGTTAATTACTGACTTATTGTTCGGAAAATATTGATCACAGAGGAACTTATATATTCAATTCCAATGGCGATCACAATAAAACCTATGATCCTGGAAATAGCGTTGATCCCAGATGCGCCAAGCATGGAAACTATATAATAGGCGCTTCTGAGAACCAGCAGCGTAGCTAAACAAACACTAAAAATTGCTCCTACCGCAATCAGTTTCTCATTCCAGGTTGCATATTCCTCGTATAATCCAATCAAAAACGATATGGAACCAGGGCCGGCAAGCATAGGAATGGCGAGTGGTGTAAGCGATACGCCGTCACGCTGAAAAGCGTCTTCCTGAACCTTCGGTTTATCCATACCTTTATGTTTAGCAAAAGAACCGGTTAGCAAGGCAAAACCAGAAGTAGTGATAATAAGGCCGCCAGCAATTCTTAAAGAATCGAGGCTTATTCCGAAGAAATTGAGGATATATCTACCAGTAAAAAAACTGATAAGCAAGATCACAAAAATATTGATGGCAGTAAGCAGCGAAGTACGAGACCGTTCAGATTTTGTGTCCTCTTTGGTAAGTCCAACGAAAATAGGGACAGTACCCAGGGGATTGATTACCGAGAACAAAGCGGCGAAAACATAAATGAATAGTTCCATTGATTTTTTTTCCGCAAATGTGCATCGATAAACGTTTTACTACGGAAAATTGAAATCAATTTTAGGTTAACGAATTGTATCTAAATTCGCCCAATATTACTCATTTATAGATCATCGATCTGCGTAGGAGCATTATCGGTCTTGTAATTGATGATCTTCTGGAAGAACTTATGAATACCTGGCTTGTCTGCTTTAACCTTGATAAAATGATGATCCCTGTAAATACTGTATTCTTCAGCTTTTCCTTTATATAGATTTAATTTATAATAAGGAATCACGAGAGCGTAAGTTTCAAGTAGTGATCTAAACATTACGATAATTCCGCTGCCTCTCATTTCCACATTACAAACATTTGCATTATTATCTAAAATGAGCAGGTTGTAGATTTCTATACTGGAGGAAGTTATCTGTAATTTAGGAGATCCTGAGCCACGAAGTTTGACCCGTTCCATCAGCGTAAATGGTTTTCCTACTTCAGCACTAATCTTTTCTGAGATCGCAGGACGATTGTAAGAGATATTAATTAGCATTTCTTTTTTCCTAAATATAAGGATTTGCGCTAAAAGGCTGGCGACCGGAACTTCAATTCTTTTTATCTTTGCGCACTTAATAGAATACAAAACAGGCCTAAAAGCATTGAAAATGACCATAGAACAAATTCTTGCAGCAAAAGTTAAGGAAGCAGTTACCAAACATTACGAGGTGGAAGCTCCAACCATTGAGTTCCAGCCTACACGCAAGGATTTTGAAGGAGATATAACCCTGGTTGTATTCCCAATGCTGAAACAAATAAAGACCAATCCGGCTCAGCTAGCAGAAAACATTGGTAGCTATTTAAAAGCAGAGGTAACTGAAGTAGCAGATTATAACGTAGTAAAGGGATTCCTCAACATCGTGATAAGCGATGCTTACTATATCAATTTCTTTAATGAAATTACAGGTCGATCAGATTTTGGAGTGTTATTACCTCAAAGTGATGCCAGCGGGATCATGATCGAGTATAGTTCCCCGAACACGAACAAACCTTTACATCTTGGTCATATTCGAAATAATCTCTTAGGTTTTTCTGTAGCTGAAATCTTGAAGGCTGCGGGAAATACTGTCCACAAAGTACAGGTGATCAACGACCGTGGAATACATATTTGCAAGTCTATGGTGGCCTGGCAGAAATTTGGAAATGAAGAAACGCCAGAATCTACCGGTCTAAAAGGTGATAAACTGGTTGGGAACTATTATGTAAGATTCGATCAGGAATACAAAAAGGAGATCGCTGAATTAAAGGATCAGGGAAAATCTGAAGACGAAGCAAAGGCGGAAGCACCAATTTTTGTAGAAGCTCAGCAAATGTTACGAAACTGGGAGGCGAACGATCCCGAGGTTGTAAAATTATGGTCTACCATGAACCAATGGGTTTATGATGGTTTTGAAAAGACCTATGATGCTCTGGGAGTCGATTTCGATAAGAACTATTACGAAAGTGAAACTTACCTTTTAGGTAAGGATAACGTGATGAAAGGCCTGGAAGATGGAGTTTTTTATCAGAAGGCTGATGGCAGTGTCTGGATCGATCTAAGCGACGAAGGTCTTGATGAGAAGATCGTACTTAGAAGCGATGGAACTGCAGTTTATATGACGCAGGATATTGGAACGGCTATCCAGAGATTTGCCGATTTCGATATCAATCAAATGGTATATACAGTAGGGAATGAACAGGAATATCATTTTAAAGTATTATTTCTAATTCTGAAGAAATTAGGCTACGACTGGGCAGATGCTCTTTATCATTTAAGTTACGGAATGGTGGATCTTCCAAGTGGTAAAATGAAAAGCCGTGAAGGAACTGTTGTAGATGCAGATGATCTTATCAAGGAAATGACTGAAACGGCTCGTACTATTTCTGAAGACCTTGGGAAACTTGATGGTTATTCAGATTCAGAAAAAGAAGAGCTTTATAGAATCATTGGTCTTGGAGCCCTCAAATATTATATTCTGAAAGTGGATCCTCGAAAAAGAATTCTTTTTAATCCTGAAGAATCTGTAGACTTCCAGGGTAATACGGGACCTTTTATTCAATATACGTATGCGAGAATTCAGTCGATCCTGAGAAAAGCTGACTTTGATACTGCTGCGAAGCTTTCCGAAGATTTTAAATTTCACGAGAAGGAGAAGGAGTTGATCAAGCAATTACAGTTATTCCCGGAAACCATTGCATTGGCAGCAGATAATCATTCACCTGCGCTAATTGCCAATTATACGTATGAACTGGTAAAATCCTTCAATTCATTCTATCAAAATGTACAGATACTTGGTATTGACGATGAAGCTGAAAAAGTTTTCAGAGTACAACTTTCAGGAGCTGTAGCCAGCGTGATCAAATCTGCTTTCAAGCTACTTGGAATCGAAGTGCCAGAACGCATGTAATTGCGATCGTGTAGAAGCGATATTTAAGAAGATGGACTTTATACTTCAGCTTCAAATCATTAAATTTGCAATTCGCTGCCAGTCAGCAAGAGAATAAAACCACAGGAAAAATTATGTTTGATAATTTAAGCGATAAGTTAGATAATGCCTTTCACGTCCTCAAAGGACACGGGCAGATCACCGAGATAAATGTTGCGGAAAGCCTTAAAGAGGTTAGACGTGCTTTAGTTGATGCCGATGTTAACTACAAGATTGCCAAGGAATTTACCAGTACGGTGAAGGAAAAGGCGATGGGACAGGATGTACTTAAGACATTGAAACCAGGCCAGTTAATGGTGAAACTTGTTAAAGACGAGTTGACTCAGCTAATGGGAGGTGAAGCTGAAGGAATTAATTTAAGTGGCGATCCATCTATTATCCTTATGTCTGGTTTGCAGGGTAGTGGTAAGACAACTTTCTCCGGTAAACTCGCAAATTTCCTGAAAAATAAAAAAACTAAAAAACCTCTATTGGTAGCCTGTGATGTTTATCGTCCGGCTGCGATCAATCAGCTGCACGTTGTTGGAGAACAGATTGGAGTGGAAGTATTTTCAGATGAAGGAAATCAGGATCCGGTGGCGATCTCTAAAGCGGCAATTGCCTATGCTAAGGAGAATGGTCATAATGTAGTGATCATTGATACCGCGGGTCGACTTGCTGTAGATGAAGCGATGATGACCGAGATTTCCAATATTCACAAAGCGATCCAACCTCAGGAAACATTATTTGTAGTGGATTCCATGACGGGTCAGGATGCTGTAAATACGGCCAAAACATTTAACGAGCGCCTTAATTTTGATGGTGTTATCCTTACTAAACTGGATGGTGATACTCGTGGTGGTGCAGCGATTTCTATTAAATCTGTTGTAAACAAACCAATTAAGTTTATTGGTACGGGTGAGAAAATGGATGCGATCGATATATTCTATCCTTCGCGTATGGCAGACAGGATCCTTGGAATGGGGGATGTTGTTTCGCTTGTAGAAAGAGCTCAGGAGCAATATGATGAAGAAGAAGCTAGAAAACTTCAGAAGAAGATTGCTAAAAATAAATTCGGTTTTGATGATTTTCTGAATCAACTTCAGCAGATCAAAAAAATGGGATCTATGAAAGATCTTTTGGGAATGATACCTGGAGCTGGAAAAATGCTAAAGGATGTAGACATTGATGATGATGCATTCAAGGGAATTGAAGCAATCATTCACTCGATGACTCCACTGGAAAGAAGTGAGCCAAAAGTTATCAATGCCAGCCGTAAGAAAAGAATTGCTAAAGGTTCTGGTACAACAGTTCAGGAAGTAAATCAATTACTTAAGCAATTTAATCAAATGGGTAAAATGATGAAGATGATGCAAGGCGGCGGAGGCCGAAAAATGATGCAAATGATGAAGGGAATGAATTAATTCCCTTTTTTTAATACAACGCAAACACAACACACAATGACAATACTCGATGGTAAACAGGTTAGTAGCGATATCAAAAATGAGATCGCTGCTGAAGTTACCAAGCTAAAATCTCGTGGAGAGAAAGTACCCCATCTTGCTGCGATCATCGTAGGAAAGGATGGTGCAAGTTTAACTTATGTGAACAGTAAAGTAAAGGCCTGTGAAAGAGTAGGATTTCAATCTTCACTTTACAGAATGCCGCATACTGTAAGTGAGATCGAGCTGCTGGATAAGATTCAGGAACTTAACGAGAATGATGATATTGACGGATTCATAGTTCAGCTCCCATTGCCACCACAAATCGATACCCAAAAGGTGTTAAATGCAGTTGATCCAGATAAAGACGTGGATGGATTTCACCCTACGAACTTCGGAAAAATGGCATTGGATATGACCACCTTTATTCCTGCAACTCCGTTTGGAATACTGGAACTTCTGGAACGTTATGACATTCCTACGAAAGGAAAGCATACAGTGGTGATAGGAAGAAGTTATATTGTGGGTAGACCTATGAGCATCTTAATGGGACGTAGTGGTTTTCCCGGTAATTCCACGGTAACCTTAACGCATGAGTTTACGAAAAATATCACGCAGGTAACTTCGCAGGCAGATATAATTATCATCGCAGTAGGAATTCCAGATTTTCTTAAGGCTGAAATGATTAAAGACGATGCTGTTATTATTGATGTAGGAATTACCAGAGTACCAGATGATAATACAGAAAAAGGTTATGTCATCAAGGGAGATGTAGATTTTGAAAACGTAAGCAAAAGAGCTTCATATATTACACCGGTTCCTGGTGGAGTAGGGCCAATGACGGTTTCGATGTTACTTAAAAATACACTTCTTGCAAGGGAGAGACATAAAAAAAGAGCAGATATTAAGTTGTTAGAACGATAAAAAAAAGAGGGAATTTAATTCCCTCTTTTTTTTTATGCTTCCTTCTCAATTTTCCAGTCGAGATAATTGTGAAGATCAGATTCTATAAATCTCAATCCAAAAGTAAAAATTGCCATATCATCAATATATCCCAGACCTGGAATAAAATCTGGTATAATATCAAGTGGATTCAAAATATAAAGAAAGGAGAATGCAACAGTGGCAATGGTGAACCAGGGCACTTTACTATAAACTCCTTTTCTATAATCTTTCAGCATCCCGTACATGAGCTTCGCCAGCTCGCTATATTTCTGTAGTAACCCGGAATTGTTGATCTTATCATCAACTTTATCCTGGCTATCCATAGCGATACTTACATCATTGTCGTCGATCTTTGTTACTTCAGTTTTAAAGTAATCTTCATCTATTTTTTTCTTTAGGTTTCCAAACATAGTTTTTCTTTTAGTTATAATCGGTGGTGAGCATTTCCATACTCTTTCTTGTAGATCTTCAGAATTAATAAGAATAAGGACACCAATAATGGTCCAAATATCAATCCTATAAATCCGAATAGCGGTACTCCCACGATCACCCCGAAAAGCGTGATCAATGGATGAACACTCGCCAGTTTTTCAAGTATATAAAGTCGTATAATATTATCTGTTGAGCCTACAACGACTAGTCCGTAAATAAGTAAAGCTATTGCCTGGAAATCATTTCCCTGTGCGAATAAGAGAATGACCGCGGGCAGAACTCCAATGGCTGTTCCTATAAAGGGTATCATGGAACCTATTGCCGTAATCACGAACCAGAAAAAAGGATCTGGAACTCCAAATATCAAGTAACCTATCAGTGCGATCACACCCTGAACGACTGCTACCAATGGAATTCCCAAAGCGTTACTTCTAACCAATTGATCACTTTCATCGCCAATCACCCGAATATTATCCTTTCCTAATGGAATATAATCGATCAGGGAATGTCGCATTGATTTCTGATTCATTAGCATATAATACAGCATGAAATACATGATCCCAATCGCAATGAAGGCATCAAATGTTCCACCAGCAAGATTCTGAAGATTAGACGAGAGCCATCCGGTAATTGCTGAAGTATCTATACTTTCGCTAATGTTATAACCTATGTATTCTTCGGCTATATATAATTGATCTTTTAGAGCACTTAGTACCCGTTCGGAATTTGCAACGGCTTTTCCTATTTTACTGGTAAGCATAATCGCAATTAGGGTTACCGGTACCAGGATGCCAATAATACTTCCGGTCATTAAAAGTGTAGCTGCTAAAGCTGGTTTCCATCCTCGGTGGACCAATTTCTTTTGCCAACCTTTCATAAGTACATAAAGCGTAACCGCACCCAGAACTCCAGAGAGGTAAGGAATAACCTCCCTAAAGATCAATACTGAAAGGAACAGTATTAATAGTAATACAAAAATTTGCCGTACAAGTGACGGTTTCAGTTTATCCATTTGGTTGGTTGGTGATGAATAAAGGTTATTAACTCGCGAACAACTGACTCATATCTTTAAATGCTTTGAACTCCAATGCATTTCCGCAGGGATCTTTAAAAAACATGGTGGCCTGTTCGCCTGGTTTGCCTTCGAACCTGATATAAGGCTCTATGACAAAATCAATATTTTTACGTTTTAGGAGACCAGCAAATTCATGAAAAACGTCCCATTGTAATACTACCCCAAAATGAGGAACTGGAACATCCTTCCCATCTACAGGATTGGAAGTTGAGCTGGCAGTTTCCTGTGGATCCTGATAATGAATTACCAGCTGGTGTCCAAAAAAATTGAAATCCACCCAGTGATCACTACTACGGCCTTCGCCACAACCTAAAGTTTCTTTGTAAAATTTTCTACAGGACTCCAGATCAGAAACTGGAATCGCTAAATGAAATGGCTGTACTTTCATAAAATTAAGATTGGTTGGTTCAAAATTATGAACGCAAAAGGTTCATGATCTAAAATTAACAAGAACTACCAATATTAATACATGAGACAGCCTAATTCTGTGTTAAGATTTGTGGATTCTGGGACGCTTTTTCTTCTCGCTTTGACTATCGTCAAGCACAGAGCCCTCTTCGGTTTTGGTAGATTCGCCAGTGAGTCCGTTGATAGTATCAAGCTCTTCCTTCGTAAGATCACGCCATTCACCCACCGGAATATCCAGGGAAACGTTCATGATCCGTACCCTTTTCAAAGAGGTCACTTCGTAGTCTAAATATTCACACATTCTACGAATCTGCCGGTTTAATCCCTGTGTAAGAATGATCTTGAAAGTATTTCTACCAAGTTTTTCCACGTCACATTCCCTAGTTACCGTATCCAGAATAGGTATTCCTGAAGACATTTTCTGTATAAAATCTGATGTAACCGGTTTGTTGACAGAAACTACATATTCTTTCTCGTGATTATTCCGTGCTCGTAAGATCTTATTCACGATATCTCCATCGTTAGTAAGAAAGATAAGGCCTTCACTAGGTTTATCTAAACGGCCGATAGGGAATATTCGTTTTGGATAATTTATGTAATCAACAATGTTATCTTTTTCGACTCGAGTATCAGTAGTGCAAACGATTCCTACGGGTTTATTAAAAGCGATATAGACATTAGGTTCTTTTAATTCGGCTTTGGATACAGGTTCTCCATTCACTTTAACTACATCTCCCGGTTTTACCTTGGTTCCCATTTCTGGAACTACGTCATTTATCGTGATGCGACCCTGGTCAATTAATTTGTCTGCCTCTCTTCGGGAACAATATCCTAACTGACTCAAATATTTATTAATGCGAACTTCTTCTGCCATGTCACAAAGATAATAGATACAATCGGGACGCCAGAATTTGAAAAAAAATAAAATTTTTAAAACCTCAGGCAACCTTTCGTAACTTTCTCTCGTCTATATAAATAGAAGGCCTTTTGAAAATGGTAAAAGTAATACAGCTTTTTAAAAACGAATCCTCTCTCATTAAAAGAGCGAGTGCAGGTAACAGGGATGCCCAGAAACAGATCTATGAAAAGCACGCTCCAAAAATGTTAAGTGTTTGCCGGCAGTATATAAAGGATCTGCATCACGCAGAAGATACAATGCTAAAAGGTTTTATGAAAGTGTTCACTCACCTGGATACTTTCAAGGATGAAGGTAGTTTTGAAGGTTGGATTCGAAAGATCATGGTAAGAGAAAGCATTAGCTTTTTAAGGCAGTTCAAAGAACTACAGTTTCAGGAAGATGACGAATTTGGTCATGAAGTGGCAAATAATATAAATTCTGAAATGGACGTGGCAGACATACAATCGCTTATAGATAGTTTGCCTGAAGGTTATAAGGCGGTATTTGTAATGTATGCCGTAGAAGGTTACAAGCATAGTGAAATTGCTAAGATGCTTGGAATAACCGAAGGGACCTCAAAATCCCAGTTGTTTAAAGCTCGCAAGATGCTTCAGCAAAAAATTAAATCTAATAATACATCTAGTTATGGCGCCAATTAAATTTGAAGAACATATCAGGGAAAAACTGGATAGCCGGGAGATCAGTCCATCAGCTGGAAGTTGGGATAAACTCAGTGAACAGTTAGATAAAAAGGAAAGCTCGGGAAAGAATAGTAAATGGTGGATCTCCTCAATAGCTGCAATTTTTGTGCTTGCTCTCTGCGGAATCATCTATCTGAATATGAATAGAAGTGTTGAAAATACTATAGTGAATACTCCGGAAATTCAGAATCCTTATGAAAATGCAATTGATGAATTTGAGAATCCGGTGCGAATAGCAGAACAGGAAAAAACTGAAGAATCCCAGGCTCAGCCGGAGTCAGAACCGAAGTATGTACAGAAGACAGCTTCAGAAGAGATAAGAATTACATCAAACAAAAAAGAGCAGATCGCATCAGTTGAAGTAGAGGAAATGATTAACAGAGAGTCTATAAAAACTGCAACACCAGCTAGTTTGCAGGAATTAAAAATTTCCGAAGAGGTGAATAAAGTATTGGCGGAGGTTTCCAGGCTAGAATCTCAAAACGGAGATGTAAGCGATACTGAAGTGGAAGCATTGCTTAATAAAGCCATTGCAACTATAGAATATGAAAATGTGCAGAAGTCGAGTGAAATTTCGGCAGATGCTTTACTGGCTGATGTTGAAGCCGAGGTTTACGAATCATTTAAAGAGAAAGTTTTTGAGATCGTGAAAACGGGCTACCAGAAAGCTGCGGTGGCGGTGTCGAATAAACTTGATCATTCAGAAGAAAAATAATTATCCCTTTCAGGGTCATTCATCAATCAATAACCAAATACCAAACATCATGAAATCACTACTAATTACATTCGCATTATGCATTCTCAGTTTTAGTCCATGTGACGCACAAACTGTCGAGATTACCAGCGGGAACAAGATCGAAGTTCTAAAGAAACAGCGCGAAAACATTATCAAACAGGAGAAGGAAGAGCTTAAAGCAGAAGTAGAAGCCATCAATGAGCGGCTGGATAACGAAGAAATTTCTATGCAGGAAGCTGATGAGCTAAAAGAGGAAGCCGCTAAAAAACATGCGTTGAATATTGAAAATCGTTTGGCTATCCTTGATAATAAAATCGCGCTTCTGGAAAGAAACGAGGAATCTAAAGTTGAGAGTGACAAAACATTCGTTTTCTCCTGGAAAGATGAGGACGACAAAGAAGATCCTGATTACGTGGACAAAAGAACTACTTCAACTTTAATGATTGCTGCAGGATTCAACAATGCTTTGCTAGATGGGCAGTCGCTCAATGATTCAGATTTTAAAATTGGCGGCAGTCGGTTTTTCGAAATTGGTTGGGTATGGAGAACGAGAGTTTTCGATGAATCTAACTGGTTAAGACTTAAATACGGAGTTTCATTTCAGTTTAACGGACTCAAACCTACAGATAACAGATTCCTGGTTGACAATAATGGAATTACAGAATTACAGGAATTTGAATATGACCTGAACAAGTCGAAATTTAGAATGGATAATCTGGTCATCCCAGTGCATTTTGAATTCGGACCTTCAAAGAAAATTGAAAATGGCGGGGATTATACATTTTCGACTTATAAAAAGTTCAAAGTTGGTCTTGGAGGATATACCGGTTTCAGTTTAGGTGAAAGACAGAAACTTAAATACAAAGAGGACGGTGACAGAACCAAGGAAAAATTGAAATCTGATTACAATACGAATGATTTTATATATGGATTGAGTGCATATGTAGGATGGGGAAATACCTCGCTCTACGCAAAATATGACCTTAATCCGATCTTTGAAGATCCAAACCCAGAGTTGAATAATGTCTCTCTTGGAATTCGTTTCGACCTTGATTAATTAGCCAATATAGTTTAGTTTTGCGGGGCTTTAAATTTGAGTAATCATTTTTAAAGCCCTTTCTTTTTTGAAGCCTTTTCATTTTGTATTTTTCCATTAAATAGTTGTGAAAATTTGATCTCCAGAACCACCATAGATAATGTTTTTGAAACCGCCCGTGTAGAGGAGGTGATTGGGGATTTTGTACAATTAAAGAAGTCTGGTAGTAATTTAAAAGGGCTTAGTCCCTTTACAGATGAACGTTCTCCAAGTTTTATGGTCTCCCCGGTGAAACAGATCTGGAAAGATTTTAGTAGTGGCAAAGGAGGTAATGTCGTTGCTTTTTTGATGGAGCACGAACACTTCAATTACCCTGAAGCGATCAAATATCTCGCGAAAAAATACGGAATTGAAATAGAGGAGACGCAGCAGACTGACGAGCAGAAGGAGCAGGCCGATGAGCGCGAAAGTATGTACCTGGTTTCAGAATATGCCAGTAAATATTTTCAGACGCAAATGCATAAGACCGACGAAGGTCAGGCAATAGGTTTGAGCTACTTTAAAGAACGCGGCTTTACTTCTGAAACTATCAAAAAATTCAATCTGGGATATTCTCCAGATGAATGGGATGCTTTCACGAAAAATGCACTAGGTGATGGTTACAAACTGGAATTTCTCGAAAAAACGGGTCTTAGTATTGTTAAGGATGAAAAGACATTTGACCGTTTTAAAGGAAGAGTCATGTTTCCAATTCAATCAATGTCTGGACGGGTTCTTGGCTTTGGAGGAAGAATCCTCGGTAATTCGAAAAAAGCAGCTAAATATCTCAACTCTCCGGAAAGTGATATTTATCATAAGAGTAAAGTTCTTTACGGGATCTATCATGCTAAGCAGTCTATTGCCAAAGAAGATAATTGTTACCTCGTTGAAGGGTATACCGATGTCATACAATTCCATCAAAGCGGGATAGAAAATACGGTATCCTCTTCAGGAACTGCTCTAACTTCAGAACAGATCAGGTTGATCAACAGGTTGACCAAGAATATCACGGTGTTGTTCGATGGTGATGCCGCCGGAACTAGGGCTTCTATGCGAGGGATTGATCTCATTCTGGAACAGGGCATGAACGTGAAAGTTTGTCCGTTCCCAGAGGGTGAGGATCCAGATAGTTTTGCCCGATCAAATTCTGAAGCAGAACTGGAGGAATTTCTAAAGGAAAACTCTTATGACTTTATTACGTATAAGGCTTCCCTGCTTATGGATGAAGCCAAAAATGATCCCGTAAAGAAAGCCGGTCTTATCCGGGATATGGTACAGAGTATTGCAAAAATTCCTGATAACATCCAGAAGGAGGTTTATCTACAGGAATGCTCCCGGATCATGGATATTTCTGAAGATGTTTTGTATGCTACCTTAGCTCAATTAGAGAAAAAAGACGGTAAAACTCCGGCGAGAGCTGAGAAAAAACCCATGCAGGTTGTTCGAAATGAAGAATCTACTCCAGTTAAAAAAGTAAATCAGCTTTATATTCTGGAAAGAAAGATCATTAGTCTACTTGTTCTCTATGGAAGGCAGGAAGGCGAATTTCACGATGTCATATTAAAACATAACGATCAGGGCGATCCGGTTTATGAATCTGAAGTGCAGGAAGCGAAGGTATTCGAGAAAATATATCTGGATCTTCAGGATGATGAAATTGAATTTACCAATAAGGACTTTAGGGAATTATTTTCACTACTTATAGAGAGACTAAATTCTGAAGATGAATTTGGAGTGGAAATGATCATTAATGATCTTGAGAAATCTCAGGCTGTTGAACTTACAGATATCCTGATGGAAGATGAGCAGTATGAACTTCATGACTGGGAACGACATGACATTCCGGTAAAAAGCAAAACTCAGGGAGTTGCTCAATTCGTTACCCAGACTATATTGTCACTACGAAGATTTCTGGTTGGTCGTAAGATTAACGAACTTATGGAAGAAATCCGTGAAGTATCTTCAGAAGAAGAACGCACAGAAAAGATCCAGGAGATCATGAGCTACACCAGTTTGAGCACGATTCTCTCAGACCGCCTGGGAAGGGTTATGTAGTATTAAGCTGTAATAATCTTGATTGCGTAATAAGATCTGCAACATTATCTACTTTTAGTTTTTTCAGCAACCTTGTTTTATAAGTGCTTACTGTCTTTTCGTTAATGTCCAGCGCTTCAGCAATGTCCTTATTTCTTTTTCCGGAAGAAAGTAAATTTAATACTTCAGTTTCGCGAGTAGAAAGCTTCTTGAATTTTGTAATCAAACTCTTACCTCTCGTGATGCCGGAATTTAATTTTTCGGTGATCTTACGATTTAAGTAGATCCCGCCTCTTGCAACCTGGTAAATTGCCTTTTCCAGAGTTTCACTATCTGTGTGTTTGGAAATATAACCTGCTGCTCCAGCTTTAATGGCGCTCAAGGCATACATTTCTTCTGGATGTGAACTAAAAATAAGTGTTTTTACCTCGGGAAATTCCTGTTTGATCCTTCGAATGGCGTTGATACCGTTGATTTGCGGAAGATCTAGTTCCACGATTAAAACATCGGGAGCGTTCTTTTCTAACTGACTGAACAACTGGGTACCACTGCTAACTCTGCCTGTAACCTGTAGTGCCGGATTGTTCTGAAGTACGCATTTGATCCCTTCAAAAATTATTGGATGATGGTCTGCAATTAATACTCGATACATGATTCTAAGTTAAAAACAAGTCCGGGGTAACTCGTTGAGTTTGGTTTCTTTAACTTAAAAATACTGCTTTGACCCCTGATATGGGAAATCAGCTACACATATTCGATAAGATGATTATTTCAGCAGATGAACGGGTATGTCACAAACGGGTATTGGCAACATCTTATGTGTGTTTGCAGCATTCAAACGAGAATAGATCTGGAAGACTTCACGTTGTCTGCCTTCAAAATCTGAAGAGGTTTTCCCAGCTTCTTTTGCAGTCATTGCCCATTCAAGTTCGTCATATGACGCTCCTAATTGATCTTCATCACTTCGGCTGTCACCAAAAAGTCCATCGGTTGGAGCTGCAGTCATAATATCATCAATAATGTTGAGGTATTTTCCCAGTTCATAGACTTCACTTTTCATGAGATCTGCTATCGGACTAAGGTCAACACCGCCATCACCATATTTTGTAAAAAATCCAACTCCAAAATCTTCCACTTTATTTCCAGTTCCTGCAACAAGGTATCCATGTAATCCAGCAAAATAATAAAGAGTGGACATACGAAGTCTCGCTCTCGAATTTGCTAATGTAAGATCCAGAGAAGCAGATTTTCTTTCCTGGGGCATGACAGATTTAAATTGTTCAAATACCGGGGTTAGATTCACTTCAAGGTTACTTACGTTCGCAAAGTTATGTTCCAGTTCACTAATGTGTTTTCTGGCGCGGGTAACCTGGCTGCTCGCCTGGTGAATTGGCATTTCCAGGCACAATGTGGGCATTCCGGTTTTTGCGCAAAGCGTTGAGGTTACAGCGGAATCTATACCACCACTCACTCCAACTACAAACCCATTCATATTCGCTTTTGTAGCGTACTCTTTTAACCAGTTTATGATATGATCAGCGACTTTTTCGGTTTGCATAATGTTGGGTGATTTAATTAGTAAGTAATACCTTTGCCTCACAAATCTAACACTAAAAGCCAATTTTTAAAAGATGGCTGCGTTAAAGCCTTCCTAATTGCCAGTTATGCTGAAAAAGATCCTATTCTTTATTACGATTATTTCGGTGTATTCCTGTAATAATCAGTCAGAAACCGAAGAGAAGATCGACAGGATCGATGTAGATTTGAAAGTCATAAGATTTGAACAGGAATTTGCCAGTACAAAACCTCAGCAGTTACCTGAATTAAAACGTAAATATCCATTTTTATTTCCTGAGCAGTTTCCAGATTCGGTTTGGATAGATAAGTTATCTGATACCCTTCAGCTAGAGATCAATCAGGCTGTGGAAGATGATTTTTCAAATTTCACGAATCAGGAGGATGAATTATATGCACTTTTTCAGCATATGAAATACTACTTCCCGGAGTTTAAAGTACCTGTGGTGATCACGGTAACTTCCGAAGTAGATTATAAGAACAAAATAATTTATACTGGAGATTATTTGTTTGTTTCACTCGATACATATCTGGGTACAGATCATCAATTTTATACCGGTCTTCAGGAATATTTAAAAAAGAACTTTAAAAAAGATCAGATCGTCGTAGATGCTGCGGAAGAGATTTCGAAAAAATACGTTCCAGGTCCAGATTCCCGAACGTTTTTAAGTCATATGGTGTATTACGGTAAGATCCAGTATTTGAAAGAGATGCTGCTGCCAATGCTTGTCCCTGCAAGAAGAATAGGCTATTCTGAAGAAGAATTTAACTTCGCCGAAAACAATGAATCTGAGATCTGGAGATACTTTGTAGAGAACGAACTTATTTACGATACAGATAACCAGTTGCAAACACGTTTTCTATTTCCTGCACCATTTTCAAAATTCTATCTTCAACTAGATGCTGAAAGTCCAGCCAGATTAGGTCAATATATTGGTCTTAAGATCGTGAAAGCATATATGGAAAAGAACGACGTATCTCTGGACGGAATGCTAAATACATCTGCTGAAGAAATTTTCAATAAAGCCAATTTTAAACCGAAGAAATAATGCCAGAATTTAAAAAATCTGAGATCAATATAGAAGTTGTAACAGACGATAATCATGTGCCTGAAAATATCACCTGGAGTGCTGAGGATGGGAATGTTTATAAAGAAGACGCAAAAGCACTAATGCTATCTGTATGGGATAGTAAAGATCAGGAAACTTTAAGAATCGACCTCTGGACCAAGGAAATGCCAGTAGATGAAATGAAAAAATTCTTTCATCAAACGTTGGTTTCTATGAGTGACACATATTTTCGCGCTACCCAGGATGATAAAATGCGTGATACCATGAAGGATTTCTGTGATTATTTTGCTGAAAAAACTGAAATCAAGAAGAGCTAATTGGAAAAACTGATCTTTGTTTATAATGCCAACTCAGGTAAACTGAAATCGCTAATTGGAGCCTTTCAGAAGATTGTGAATCCCAATTCCTACGACTGTAGTTTATGCAAACTTACTTACGGTGCTTTTGATAAAAGAAGGCCTGGAGAGACTTTCGTAAAAATGGAGATCTTGATATGGAATTTCTGCACAAAGATGAGTTTTTAAAAACCTATGCTTCTAAATTCGGACATAAGTTTGAATTTCCAATCATTCTCGCTCAGAACCAGAAAGGCCTGGAAGTTTTGGTTTCAACTTCAGAATTGAGGGAAATAACGGAGGTTGAGGAGCTTATTTCAAGAATTAAGGAAAGAACCTAATTTTTCTGATTTTCCGGGAAAAATTGTGACCAGTTTTCATCCATTAAGAACTTGGCGAAAAAATCAATCCTACTTTCACCATTTCTGACTAATATTTGACCATTTGGCTTGATAGCTGCGAAAGAATTACAAAGTGTTGGCTGAATGAAAATATTGTTTCTGAAGAAATTCTCTTGATCAATATAAAATTTCTCTTCTGGATCATCTCTATCGTTCGCTAAATCAATTCCTTTTTCGAACAGATATATAATGGTAACATCAGAATCTTTTTCCAGTTCTTTCCAGAATGGTTTTAAAAATCTTTTGCGTCTTCGAATGCGACTTTTGCTCCATTTTTCATCGGGATGAGAACTGGTACAGAGGTCTCCTTTGAATTTAAAAACAAGTAAAATAGGGGAGTTTGCCTTTATGCTCTTTCCAGTGATCTTAGATAATTCAGCAACTATAGTTCCCGGATCTGAATTGAAACCTTGAAATAAATTTTTATTTAGGGTATTGACTCGGATGTTATTGCTATTTATCGAATCCCATCTTGCACTATTTCTCCATTGTTCTCTGAATTTTTGCTGACTTATGGATTTACCTTCCGCATCAATGAAAATATCTTTATTTCTGTTGACCTTTTGAGCAAGTAAATTAGTTTGCAAACCAATGAAGATACTGATGAGAATTAGGTATTTCATTCGGCCAAAGCTCTATTTATTATTCAACTGTTCGTTGATACTTTCGATATAACTCAGTACTTCATCCTGCCCTAAACCTGCAGATGCTGAAGTGATGAAATATTCCGGCATCTCTTCCCAGGTTTCCAGCATTTCTGCCTTATAGTTAGCAATATGCTTGTCAAGAACCTTCGGTTTAAGCTTATCAGCTTTTGTGAAGATGATGCAGAAAGGAATCGCGTTTTCTCCCATCCACTGCATAAATTCCATATCTATAGGTTGAGGGGAATGTCTTGAATCAATAAGTACAAATGCGCAAACCATTTGTTTACGTTGTTCGAAATAGGCAGTAATGAATTTCTGAAATACTTTTTTAGTGGATTTTGAAACCTGGGCATATCCATAACCCGGTAAATCCACCAGATGCCAGTTCTTATTGATCAGAAAATGATTGATCAATTGGGTTTTTCCCGGTTTCGCTGAAGTTTTTGCCAGAGCCTTTCTGCCCGTAAGCATATTGATAAGTGATGATTTTCCAACATTACTACGGCCAATGAATGCATATTCCGGCAGGGAGCTGTTTGGACAATGATCAACTTTGGAATTACTTATGACGAATTCTGCAGTTTTGATCTTCATAATAAAAGATTTTTAGATGGCTCTTTCTTTAAGCCATGCGTGAAGCACTTCATTGAATTCCTGGGGATGTTCCATCATAGCGGCGTGACCACATTGATCGATCCAGTAAAGGTCTGAATCGGGTAATAATCTTTGGAAATCCTCTGCAACTTCAGGAGGAGTGACAGTGTCATTTTTTCCCCAGATAATGCAGGTAGGCGTTTGCATCTTTGGAAGATCTTTCGCCATATTGTGTCGAATTGCACTCTTGGCAATAGCCAATGTCTTTACCAGTTTATTTCGATCACTTACTGTTTCATATACTTCATCCACGATTTCCTTGGTTGCAACCTCAGGATCGTAAAAAACGGCTTCAGCTTTTTTCTTGATAAATTCGTAATCACCACGTCTTGGATAACTCTCGCCCATGGCATTCTCATATAATCCAGAACTACCGGTAATCACTAGAGCTTCTACATTTTCAGGAAACATTTTAGTCGCTAGCAGTGCAATATGACCTCCAAGGGAATTACCAAGCAGGATCACTTTTTCGTAACCTTTATGGTCCAGAAATTCTTTTAGATATTTCGCGAACGTTCCTACACTGGTCTTGAGAAGAGACATTGAATAAAGTGGTAATTCCGGGATTAACACCTTATAGCCATTTTCCGGAAAGTGACTTACAACTCCGTCAAAATTACTTAGGCCTCCCATAAGTCCGTGAAGAATAACAATCGGGGTGCCTTCGCCTTTTTCGAGATATGTGAATTTCCCCTCCTGCCTTAAGTGATCTTTCATTGATAGCCTTTGCGGTTAGCAATCGCAAATATAGCGATTTCGATACAAGTATAATCATTTTTGATTAACTGCAAACTCATTTCTGGTAAGTGGGAATATAAGATTTTAGAGAAAAATTAAACTAAATGCTCCACTTTTTCCCACGAATTTTCAAGAGTCTGAATAATAAGGAAATAGAGCTATTTCAAAGGTTTTCAATCACATACGGTGGTAAAACTTATCAACATTGTGGTAGAAAGTGGTAAAATGTGGTATTATTTTCAATATATTTGACTTTATAAAGTTAGATCGTGGTAAATCTCATTGGTACA
This sequence comes from Christiangramia sp. LLG6405-1, assembly GCF_045055805.1. Classification (GTDB taxonomy): domain Bacteria; phylum Bacteroidota; class Bacteroidia; order Flavobacteriales; family Flavobacteriaceae; genus Christiangramia. The sequence continues at coordinate 1,460,320 of NZ_CP159330.1, forward strand.
TACGAATGTAAAGTAGATGCTAAGGGCCGATTAATGGTTCCTTCAGCATTGAAAAGGCAATTGACTCCAATGTTACAGGATGGTTTTGTGATCAAAAGATCAGTTTTTCAGACTTGTCTGGAATTGTATCCCATGGAACAATGGGATATCATGATGACGAAGATCAATAAACTGAACAGGTTTAAAAAGCAAAATAATGATTTTATAAGAAGGTTTACGGCCGGTGTGAAAACAGTGGAAGTAGACTCGAATGGTCGGCTTTTAATTCCGAAGGATCTAATAGGTTTTGCCGGAATTGATAAGGAGATCGTTCTTTCTTCTGCGATTGGCATCGTAGAAATATGGGATAAAGATAAATATGAAAACGCCATTGAAGATTCTTCAGATGATGACTTTGCAAGTCTTGCTGAAGAAGTGATGGGTAACGATGAGCATGATGGACTATCATAATCCTGTTCTTTTAAAGGAATCTGTAGATGGCTTGAATATCCAGCCAGACGGGGTGTACGTAGATGTGACCTTTGGAGGTGGTGGTCATTCCAGAGAGATTTTAAGCAGGCTTGGACCTGCCGGAAAATTATACGCTTTCGACCAGGACAAGGATGCGCTTGAGAACAAGTTAGATGATGAGCGTTTTACACTTATCAATGAGAACTTCAGATTTCTGAAGAGATTTCTAAGGTTCTATGGAGTAAAGCAAGTTGATGGAATTCTTGGTGATTTTGGTGTTTCCTCACATCAGTTCAATGAAGCTGAAAGAGGATTTTCAACCAGATTCGATGCCCGGCTGGACATGAGAATGAACCAGGGTGATAAGTTGAGTGCTTACGAGGTCATTAATGAATACGAAGAGGAGCAGCTGAAGAAGTTGTTCTATGCGTATGCAGATTTGAAAAACGCACCCAAACTTGCCCGTACCATCGTGGAAGAAAGAAAGAACGGAGCTATAGAAACCAGTGAGCAGCTAAAGGATCTATTGAAGCCGCATTTATTCCGCGGAAAGGAAAATAAGATCCTGGCGCAGATCTATCAGGCAATTCGTATAGAAGTGAATCAGGAAATTGAAGTGCTCAAAGAGTTTCTTCAGCAAACTGAAGAAGTGATCCGTAAAGACGGAAGGCTAAGTTTGATCTCTTACCACTCTCTTGAAGACAGGTTGGTAAAGCGGTATATAAGAAGTGGATTGTTTGAAGGAGAACCGGAGAAAGACATGTATGGTAATATAGATGTCCCGTTCAGGAAAACCAGCGGACTCATCATTCCCTCTAAAGTTGAGATAAAACAAAATAACCGGGCGAGAAGTGCCAAATTAAGAGTGGCGCGTAAGCTTTAAGAATTATGAAGAAAGGGTTTTACAATATACTCAAGGCTAATTTTCTTATTAGCGAAGATGCTGTAAAAAACTGGCGGTTCATCGTCTATTGTACCGTTCTGGCAATTATCATGATCGCCAGTTCTCACAATGCAGAAAAGAAGGTGCACCAGATCGCAAGATTAAGCACAGAAGTGAAGGAGTTGAGAAGTGAGCATATTGAACGAAGATCAGATCTCATGAAGATCAAAATGGAATCCACTATCACCGAATCTATGTCGGGTAAAGGTATTGGACCGTCTGATACGCCACCGAACAAAATTAGAGTCATCATAAAAGAATAAACCTTAAATGGCAACAACAGAAAAAAGCATCCTGAATCGTATGTATTTCGTGGCCGGCTGCCTGTTCCTCTTCGCAATCGCGGTAGGGGTGAAATTGCTGAATATTCAGTTTGTTCATGGTGAACATTACAAAAGTCTTGCGGAAGAGCGCACTCTAAGAAATTTCAAAATTCCTGCGAATCGTGGGAACCTTTACGATTCTAATGGAAATCTACTGGCTACTTCAGTTCCCAAATATGACATTCGATTTGATGCCGTAACTGTTTCAGACAAAAATTTTGAAGAGAACATAGGCGAGTTGTCTGCTAAGCTTTCCAAAATGTTAGGACGTTCTGCTTCCTATTATTCTCAAAAATTAAGAACAGCGCGCGCAAATAAACAGCGCTACGTATTGATCGCTAAGAATCTTGGATACTCAGAATATGTGAAGATCAAGAGTTTTCCAATGTTCAATCTCGGTGCTTTTAAAGGTGGAATGATTACGGAACAAAGCACGGTTAGAGAGCATCCGCTTGGTAAAATGGGAGAAAGAACCGTTGGCTATGAGCGTAGAGATGAGAATGGATATTTTACCCGGGTCGGCCTGGAAGGAGCTTTTAGTAACTACCTGAGAGGAACAGATGGTCGCCGTTTAAAGCAGAAGATCGCCAAAGGACAATGGAAACCTATTAGTGATAATAACGAAATGGAGCCCAAAGATGGTTATGATGTCATTTCTACGATCGATGTAAATATCCAGGATATCGCGCATCATTCACTATTACGTCAATTAGAATATTTTGAGGCAGATCATGGGACTGTAGTGGTTATGGAAACCGCAACAGGCGAGATCAAAGCAATGTCAAATCTAGGACGTACAGAAGATGGTACTTATTTCGAAAAAAGAAATTATGCAGTATACGAGGCTCACGAACCTGGTTCTACTTTTAAATTAATGGCAATGGTAGCTGCACTCGAGGATGAGGTAGTGGATACCAGCCAGGTTATTGATACAGAAAAAGGTGTGGTGCGGTTTTACGGTCGGCCTGTACGTGATTCACATCATGGTGGTTATGGTGAAATTTCGGTGGCGAAGGCATTTGAATTGTCTTCTAATACAGCCTTTACCAAAATGATCACTGAAGGTTATAAAAATGACCCTTCCAGATTCGTAGATAGATTGTACGACATGGGTCTTAATGATAAGATTGGTCTTGAAATTAAAGGTGAGGGCTCTCCCCGAATTCCTCACCCTCAGGACAAATCCTGGAATGGATTAAGCTTACCCTGGATGGCATTTGGTTATGGGGTGGCAATTACGCCTTTGCAAACGCTAACTTTTTACAATGCGATCGCAAATGATGGTGAGATGATCAAACCGCGATTTATCAAGGCGGTGAAAGATCGGGACAAGTCTATTATCACTATGGATAAGCAGGTGATGAACCCATCTATCTGTTCTCCTGAAACTGCTGCCAAGGTTCGTGAGATGATGAAGAATACGGTTGAGCGCGGCACAGCTGCCAATATCTATACTGAAAACTTTTCGATGGCCGGTAAGACAGGAACATGCCAGACCGAATACTGGATAGAACCAGGTAGATATATAGCTTCTTTCGCCGGATATTTTCCTGCGGAAGATCCTAAATACTCTTGTATCGTGGTGATTCATAAGCCAAACAGAAGAAAGGGATATTACGGAAATATCGTAGCGGCTCCTGTTTTTAAAGATATCGCCAGAAAGATCTATACAGATACACCGGTGATGGATGAGCTCGAAAATCTTGATTTTGAAGACGAGGATATCCAAGCCGACTTTGATACTTACTACGCAAGCATACAGGATGAAAAAATGCTGATGCCAGATGTTACCGGGATGCCGGCAATGGATGCGATCTCTATCCTTGAGAATCTTGGAATAAAGGTTCGGTTGAATGGAAAAGGAGTAGTAAAAAGACAATCTGTTTCAGCAGGAAAAAAATTAAGTAATAACGCGATCGTAAATCTTGAATTGAGTTAATGCAGGTTTTAAAAGACATACTCTATAAAGTGAATATTAAGTCGGTTTCCGGAGATACCGGGGTGACCATACGCGATATTCATTTCGATTCCAGAAAAGTTTCTCTAAATGATGTTTTTATCGCTATTCGAGGAAGCTTAAGTGATGGTCATGATTATATCAAAAATGCTGAAAATCAGGGGGCGCTTGCCATCGTATGTGAGGAGCTTCCGAAGGAAAAAGTTAATGGTGTTACTTATATTGAAGTAGCAGACTCCAAGAGAGCGCTGGCATATATTTCAGCAAATTATTACGAGAACCCTTCAGAAAACTTAAAACTGGTCGGAGTTACGGGTACCAATGGGAAAACAACCATTGCGACTTTACTATATGATCTGTTTACCAAGGCTGGATTCAAATGCGGACTACTTTCTACGGTGAAAATCATGGTTGGAGATGAGGAACGTACTGCCATTCGAACAACTCCAGATTCCATAAGTATCAATTCACATCTAAGTGATATGAATGATGCCGGTGTGGAATTCTGCTTTATGGAAGTAAGTTCACATGGAATTGATCAGCATCGTACAACTGCTCTAAAATTTGAAGGTGGAATTTTCACGAACCTCTCCCATGATCATCTTGACTATCACAAAGACTTTGCAGAATACCGTGATGTGAAAAAGAGGTTTTTTGATGAATTGCCAGCTTCAGCTTTTGCACTTACCAATATCGATGATAAGAATGGTGATGTAATGATTCAGAATACAAAAGCGAAGAAATACAGCTACGCTTTAAAATCTTATGCAGACTACCAGGCTCAGATCCTTGAGAATAATTTTACAGGGTTGCTGCTGAAAGTAAGAGATCAGGAATTATGGTCCAGACTGATAGGTACTTTTAACGCATATAATGTTCTTGCGATTTATGCTACTGCGGAATTATTAGGCTTAAAAACCCTGGAAACACTTCGAATTATAAGCGAATTGAGTTCTGTTAGTGGAAGGTTTCAGTATATAATTTCAGAAAAAGAAAAGGTAACAGCAATTGTTGACTACGCACATACACCCGATGCGCTGAAGAATGTATTGGAGACCATCAATAGTATTCGTACTAAGAATGAAAATTTGATCACGGTGGTTGGATGTGGTGGTGACAGAGACAATACGAAAAGACCAAAAATGGGGCATATTGCTTCTGCATTAAGCACCAAAGTGATCTTCACTAGCGATAATCCAAGAACCGAAGATCCTGATAAGATCATCGAGGATGTGGAAGCTGGAGTAGAGCCACAGAACTTCAAAAAGATAATGAGTGTAACCAACCGCAAACAGGCAATTCGAACTGCCTGCCAGATGGCTACAACCAACGATATTATACTAATTGCCGGGAAAGGTCATGAGACTTACCAGGAGGTAAACGGAGAACGATTTGATTTTGATGACCTCAAAATTGTAAAGGAATTTCTAAAAACTCTGGATAAATAATGCTGTATTACTTGTTTAAATTTTTAGAAGATAGATATCAGCTGCCGGGAGCACAGTTATTTGAATTCCTGTCATTCAGGTCTGCAATGGCGATCATATTATCGCTAGGAATTTCTACGATCTATGGAAAACACATTATCAATTACCTGAGAGCTAAACAAATAGGTGAGAGCGTTAGAGATCTTGGATTGAAGGGTCAGACAGAAAAAGCGGGTACACCAACCATGGGAGGTGTGATCATTATAGTCGCGACACTAATCCCTGTTTTACTGTTCGCCAAGCTGGAAAATATCTACGTCATCCTATTGATCATTACTACCCTCTGGATGGGTGCGATCGGGTTCCTGGATGATTATATCAAGACATTTAAGAAAGATAAAGAAGGATTAAAGGGAATTTTTAAAGTAATAGGCCAGATTGGACTTGGACTAATTGTAGGATGTACCATGTATTTTCATCCACAGATAACTACAAAGGAAGTAGTTACAGACACTAATCCTACTGAAAATGTGATAGCCAGAGCTGAGGTTGTGGATATGGGTCCGGAATTAAAGGATACCAGTACCACAATTCCGTTTGTTAAGGACAACGAATTTGAATACTCCAGTTTAATAAGTTGGATAGATGCAGACCTCGTAAACTATGCGTGGCTGATATTTATTCCTATCGTGATCTTTATAGTAACTGCAGTTTCTAATGGAGCGAATCTTACTGATGGTATCGATGGACTCGCCGCTGGATCATCGGCTATTATTGTGCTAACACTGGGAATCTTTGCCTGGGTTTCGGGTAACATCATATTTTCAGATTACCTGAATATAATGTACATCCCACGGTCTGGTGAGATGACCATTTTTATAACGGCTTTTGCCGGTGCTTTAGTCGGCTTTCTTTGGTATAACACATATCCAGCGCAGGTTTTTATGGGAGATACTGGAAGTCTGACCATTGGAGGAATTATCGCAGTGCTCGCGATCGCCACCAGAAAGGAATTGCTAATACCATTACTATGCGGAATTTTCCTTGTGGAAAATCTTTCAGTAGTACTACAGGTAGGTTGGTTCAAATGGACTAAGAGTAAATTTGGTGAAGGAAGAAGGATATTTTTGATGTCACCTCTTCATCATCATTATCAGAAAAAAGGCAGACATGAAAGTAAGATTGTAGTAAGATTCTGGATTATCGGAATTTTCCTGGCGATACTTACGATCGTCACCTTAAAAGTACGCTAGGATGGAAAGACTGGTCATACTTGGAGGTGGAGAAAGTGGAGTTGGTACGGCAATTCTTGGAAAAGAGAAGGGCTACGAGGTTTTTCTTTCAGATAAAGGAAGGATCAAGGATAAGTACCGTGATGTTCTTACAAAACTGGAGATTGATTGGGAAGATGAGAAACATTCAGAAGAAAAGATTCTGAATGCGAATGTGGTGATGAAAAGCCCTGGTATTCCTGATACTGCTGCACTTGTTGTAAAACTTCGGAAGAATGATATTCCTGTTTTATCAGAAATTGAATTCGCTTCCTGGTTTTCTGAAACTCCGGTGATCGGGATCACAGGAAGCAACGGTAAAACAACAGTGACCAACCTGATACAGCATTTAATGAAGAACGGCGAGGTAAATTCAGGAATGGGTGGAAATATTGGAAACAGCTATGCGAAAATGGTTGCTGAAAATAAGCATGATTGGTTTGTTCTTGAATTATCCAGTTTTCAGCTGGATGGAATCGAAGATTTCAAACCGCATATTGCCATTTTAACCAACATTACGCCAGATCATTTAGATCGCTATGATTACAAATTTGAAAATTATATAGAATCAAAATTCAGAATAACAAAGAATCAAACAGCCGAAGATTATTTCATCTACGATGCAGATGATCCAGTGATCACAGAATGGCTTGAGAAAAATCCTGTGAAAGCACAAAAGTTGCCATTTTCAATGGAAAAGAAACTTGAAAACGGCGCTTACTTAGAAGATACAAACATTGTTATAAAAATAAATAATACCGAGTTTACTATGTCAACATCAGATATATCCCTACAGGGCAAACATAACACCAAGAATGCAATGGCTGCGGCTACCGTTTCTCAGTTGCTTAGAATTAGAAAGCAGACCATTAGAGAAAGCATGGCTAATTTTCAGGGTGTGGAACATCGTCTTGAAAAGGTGCTAAAGATCAACAATGTAATGTATATCAACGATTCCAAAGCGACCAATGTAAATGCAACTTATTACGCATTGGAAAGTATGGAATCTGAAACTGTATGGATCCTTGGCGGTGTGGATAAAGGCAATGTTTATGATGATCTACTTCCTTTAGTGAACGAAAAAGTGAAGGCGATCATTTGCTTAGGAGTTGACAATGAGAAAATCAAAAGAGCTTTTGGAAACATCGTGGAAAACATGGTAGAAACCGGATCCATGGATGAGGCAGTTAAAATGGCTTACAGATTAGCAGATAAAGGTGATAATGTGTTGTTGTCTCCGGCATGTGCGAGTTTCGATCTATTCGAAAATTATGAAGACAGAGGCAGACAGTTTAAGAATGCCGTGCGTAATCTATAAGAATTGATAAAATTATTGAATAGCGTATAATGAGCAACGTATTTGCAAATTTAAAAGGTGATAAAGTGATCTGGGCGGTAGCAGCTTTGCTGGCGATCTTTTCCTTTTTGCCGGTGTACAGTGCCAGTAGTAATCTGGCCTATCTCCACGGAGATGGTAGTACTACCGGATTTCTTATCATGCACTTTTTTCATTTGCTACTTGGTTTTTGCCTGTTATTCGCGGTACATAAAATACCTTATCATTACTTTCGGGGAATAAGTATTTTACTGCTCCCTATTGTAATTATTTTACTGATTTTCACAATTGCCCAGGGAACTACCATTGATGGTGCTTATGCCAGTAGATGGATACGTATCCCGGTATTAAATGTGTCCTTCCAGTCTTCAACTCTGGCTTCGGTCGTTTTGATGGTTTATGTTGCCAGATATCTCTCTAAGATCACCGAGAAAAAAGTAACATTTAAGGAGACAATAATTCCGCTATGGGCGCCTGTTTTCGCTGTATTAGTGCTAATTTTGCCGGCCAATTTCTCCACAACGGCGATCATTTTTGTCATGACGCTGATACTGATGTTTTTAGGAGGTTATCCTATCAAATACCTATCAGCCATTGTTGGTGTCGGTATTGTAATGCTGGGTATTTTCGTGCTTACAGCTAAAGCATTTCCAGGTTTATTACCCAACAGGGTCGATACCTGGTCCAGCCGAATTGAAACCTTTTTCGATGGAGAGGAAGCAGATGAGCAATACCAGGTAGAGAAAGCTAAAATTGCGATCGCTCAGGGTGGTATTACAGGAACTGGAATTGGTAAAAGTGTACAAAGAAATTTTCTACCACAATCTTCTTCAGATTTTATTTACGCGATCATCGTGGAGGAAATGGGGTTGATAGGAGCTTTTGGAGTGATGCTAGCCTACTTGCTTCTGTTATTCAGGATTGTGATCGTTGCTACCAAAGCGAGTAGCATATTTGGTAAACTGGTGGTGATGGGTGTAGGATTACCTATAGTTTTCCAGGCGCTTATCAATATGGGTGTTGCGGTGGAATTATTTCCGGTAACGGGACAAACCTTGCCGCTGGTTAGTAGTGGAGGAACTTCTATCTGGATGACCTGTATTGCACTAGGAATTATACTGAGTGTAAGTGCAAGAAGAGAAGAAATTAAGGAATTCGAAAATGAGAGCCTGAATGGCGAGGAAGAGAATCCTCTGGATATTTTGAGCGAAGCGATATGAAGAAGAACATGCGAGTTATATTATCAGGTGGCGGAACAGGTGGACATATCTATCCTGCGATCGCTATTGCAGATGAGATCAAAAATCGTCATCCAGAAGCTGAAATATTATTTGTAGGTGCAAAGAACCGCATGGAAATGGAGAAGGTGCCTCAGGCTGGTTATAAAATCGAAGGTCTGTGGATCACAGGGATCGATCGTTCTCTAAGTCTTAGAAACTTATCGTTTCCTTTTAAGTTAATTAGTAGTATCTCAAAATCGAGAAAGATCGTAAAGAGATTTAAGCCGGATGTAGTCATTGGTACTGGTGGATTTGCCAGCGGACCATTACTGCGTGTAGCGATCTCCAGGAATATTCCAACGCTGGTGCAGGAACAGAATAGTCTTCCAGGTATCACCAATAAAATACTGGCTAAGAATGCAAGTGTTATCTGTGCTGCCTATGAAAAAGTAAAAGATTATTTCCCTGCGGAAAAAACTGTCATTACTGGAAACCCGGTTAGACAGGATTTGCTTAAGGTGAATACACTAAGACACGAAGCTCAGGAATATTTTAAACTGAAGCCTGGAAAGAAAACAGTACTAATTTTAGGAGGAAGCCTGGGAGCAAGAAGGATCAATAAACTTATTGAAACCTATTTGAAGCGATTCGAACAGAAAAATGTACAGTTGATCTGGCAAATTGGGAAGCTATACTATTCAGATTATAAAAAGTACGCTTCAGATAAGGTGGTGGCAAAAGAATATATCAATCGTATGGACCTGGCGTATGCAGCTGCAGATGTGATCATCTCGAGAGCTGGAGCTGGAAGCGTTTCAGAATTATGCATAGTAGGAAAACCGGTGTTATTTATCCCTTCCCCTAATGTTGCTGAAAATCATCAGGCGAAAAATGCCATGGCGGTAACAGATCATGATGCGGCACTGATGATTACTGAAGATGAACTTACAGAAAAATTTGATCCATGCTTTTTTAGCTTTTTAAAAGATGAAAGAAGACTGGAAAGATTTTCAAGAAATATAAAACAACTGGCGCTGCCTAACGCAACATCAGATATAGTAAACGAAGTAGAAAAGCTTGTAGAAAGAAACTAATGACGAATCTTGACCACATAGAACATTTTTATTTCATTGGAATCGGTGGAATTGGGATGAGTGCGCTCGCTAGATACTTTCAGGCGAAGGGCGCAAAAGTTTGTGGTTACGATCGTACACCTTCGAAACTTACAGCAGAATTAGAGAAGGAAGGGATCTTTATTAGTTATACAGATGAGGTTGAGGCTATTCCACAGAATATATTAGAGGATGTAGAAAATAGTCTCGTGGTGTATACTCCTGCCGTTCCAAAGGATCATAAACAGTTTGGTTATTTTCAGCAGGAAGGATTTCAGGTCGTGAAAAGATCTGAATTGCTGGGAATGGTTACCTCTAACAAATACTGCCTGGCCGTTGCCGGTACTCACGGAAAAACTACGACAACCGCTATTTTAGGTCATTTGCTAAAAGAAACTGGCGCGAAAGTAACTGCATTCCTGGGCGGAATTAGTGAAGATATACAGTCAAACCTGATCATGCAGGGCGATGAGGTTGTAGTAGTAGAGGCAGATGAGTTTGATCGTTCATTTCTTCGGCTTTCTCCAAACATTGCGGCGATAACATCTATGGATGCAGATCATCTCGATATCTACGGAAGTAAAGAAGAACTGGAAAAATCGTTTAAGGAGTTTGCTGCAAAAATACCTGAAAACGGCACTTTATTCGTTAATAATAAATTATCTCTAAGCGGAATGACACTTGGCATAAATGATGCGAGTGATTATTCAGCTAAGAACGTAAAAATTGAGAACGGCACTTATGTCTTTGATCTAAAGACTCCTTCTCAAACTATAGAAAATTTAAGACTTAATCTACCCGGCAATCACAATTTGCTGAATGCTATAACAGCCCTGGCGATGGCGATCGAATACGGATCCCCAACCATCGATCTGGCCAGGGCTTTATATTCTTTCAAAGGTGTAAGACGTAGATTCAATTATAAGATTAAAACCGATAAACTGGTGCTAATTGATGACTATGCTCATCATCCTACAGAGATTTCTGCAGTACATCAGGCGGTTCGTGCAATGTACCCCGACAAAATTGTTCTTGCGGTTTTTCAACCCCACTTGTTTAGCCGTACCCGTGACTTCGCTGAAGATTTTGCCTCCAGCCTTTCAGAATTTGATAAGGTCTTTCTCATGGATATTTATCCCGCGCGAGAAACCCCAATCGACGGCATCACTTCAGCCTGGTTACTGGAACAAATAGAAAATGATTACAAGAGACTTGTTAGCAAACATGATCTTATTGATTTTATAAGGTCTGAATATGCAGATGTTGTAGTAATGATGGGCGCTGGCGATATTGGAGATGAAGTTGAATCTGTTCAAAAAGCCTTACAGAATGAAGCGTAGTCTAAAGTTTATACAGCCTTTAATTTTAATCCTGCTAATAGGAGGGCTTTATGGTTTTGCAGAACATCGCCATAAGAACAGAAAATTAACCAATATCAAGGTTAGTTTTACCGAGACTGAGAACCTCTATGTGACTGAGGAAGTGGTTAATAAATTGTTAATACAATCTAATGACAGTGTCTCGAGCATAGATAAAGAAACTTTAGATTTGAATAGAGTGGAAGCTATGCTGAACGATCACGACATGATTGAAAATGCAGAAGTATTTCTAACACTCGACGGAAAATTGAAAGCGACCGTAAGTCAGAGAAAGCCAATAGGCAGGGTAGCTGGAAATTCTTCATTTTACCTGGATAGAAATGGGGAGATCATGCCATTATCAGAATATTACTCGGCTAGAGTGCCGCTAATGTTCGGATTTGATGGAAGCACTGTAGCTGAAGTTTACGGGATCGTAAGTTATATTCAGAATGATGATTTTCTAAGAAAACATGTAACGGGAATTACTCGTTTAAATGCTGAAGCCTATGCTTTAGAACTTAGAGAGAATGATTTTCAAGTTTATTTTGGAGATACTACAATGATAGATCTCAAGTTTAACAATTTTAAAGCCTTTTATAAGAAGGCTACGAAGGATAAGAAATTAAATACCTACAAAAAAGTGAACCTACAATTTGGAGATCAGGTTGTGTGCACGAAAAAATAGTTTATGGAACAGAACGATATTGCAGTAGGATTAGATATTGGAACTACCAAGATTGTGGCTATGATCGGCCGCAAAAATGAGTATGGAAAAGTAGAGATCGTAGGCATAGGAAAATCAAAATCCCTGGGCGTACATCGCGGAGTGGTGAATAATATCACCCAGACGATCCAGTCTATCCAGCAGGCAATACAGGAAGCAGAAGCCGATAGCGGTTTAAAGATCAGTGAAGTGGTAGTGGGAATTGCGGGGCAGCATATTCGAAGCCTTCAGCATAGTGACTATATCACCAGGCAGAATCCTGATGAAGTCATAGATTCTGAAGACATTCATATGTTGTGCAACCAGGTCCATAAACTGGTTATGTTACCGGGAGAAGAGATCATTCATGTGCTTCCGCAGGAATTTAAAGTAGACGGACAGTCGGAGATCAAAGAGCCTATCGGGATGTACGGTGGAAGACTGGAAGCTAACTTTCATGTGGTTGTTGGGCAGGTTTCTTCTATTAGAAATATTGGTCGATGCGTAAAAAGCTCCGGTCTGGAACTTTCAGCGGTAACGCTGGAACCTCTGGCTTCAGCTAATGCAGTTCTTAGTCAGGAGGAAAAAGAGGCAGGTGTGGCACTTATCGATATAGGTGGTGGTACTACAGATCTTGCCATTTTTAAAGATGGAATCATCAGGCATACTGCGGTTATTCCTTTCGGTGGAAATGTGATTACTGAAGACATAAAGGAAGGATGTTCAATTATTGAAAAGCAGGCAGAATTACTCAAGATCAAATTTGGATCTGCATGGCCTGGTGAAAACAAGGATAATGAGATCGTTTCTATCCCAGGTTTACGCGGAAGAGAGCCGAAGGAGATCACTTTGAAGAATCTTTCCAAGATCATCCATGCACGAGTAGTAGAGATCATCGATCAGGTTTACCTGGAGATCAAGAATTACGGTCACGATGAACAAAAGAAAAAATTGATCGCTGGAATCGTTCTTACCGGAGGTGGTGCTCAGTTGAAGCATCTTAAGCAACTGGTAGAATATATCACGGGAATGGATACCAGAATAGGATATCCTAACGAACATCTGGCCGGGAATAATGATTCAGAAACCACCAGTCCGGTATATGCTACGGCAGTTGGATTGGTAATGAATAGCCTTGAAAAAGGGAATAACAAGTATCAGGAGGAAGTTGTGCTCTCTAAAAACCAAATGATAGAAGATGAGGTTGATGAGCAAAATCATGATGAGGACGATGATGAGTATGATACTTACAGGGAAGAGCCCTCTTCCAATAAGGTAGCTCGAAAAAGCATCTTTGATAAATGGGCAGAGAAATTCAAGGATTTCTTAGACAATGCAGAATAAAATAGATACAATACAACCAGTAAAACAGAGTTTATGAGCAGTACAGAATTTGGAGACATCTCATTCGATTTACCAAAAAACCAATCGAACGTCATCAAAGTGATTGGAGTTGGAGGTGGAGGAAGCAACGCCATTAACCATATGTTCCAGGCAGGAATAAAAGGGGTTGATTTTGTTGTTTGTAATACCGACTCCCAGGCTTTGGAGAACAGTTCGGTTCCAAACAAGATCCAGTTAGGGGTAACTTTAACTGAAGGACTTGGAGCAGGTGCGAACCCTGAGATCGGTGAGAAAGCGGCAGTAGAAAGCTTTGAGGAAATTAAGCAAATGTTGGATACCAATACCAAGATGATCTTTATCACTGCAGGTATGGGTGGTGGTACCGGGACTGGTGCTGCTCCAATAATTGCTAAACAGGCGAAAGAACTGGATATTTTAACGGTGGGTATCGTGACCATTCCATTTCAGTTCGAGGGAAGAAACAGAAACGAACAGGCACAATTAGGAGTTGAAAGACTGCGTAAGCATGTAGATTCACTAATTGTGATCAATAATAACAAACTTCGTGAAGTTTATGGAAATCTTGGTTTTAAAGCCGGATTCTCGAAAGCTGATGAAGTGTTGGCAACTGCATCCAGAGGAATTGCAGAAGTTATAACGCACCATTATACTCAGAATATTGACCTTCGCGATGCGAAGACTGTATTGAGTAATTCTGGAACTGCAATTATGGGTTCTGCCCAGGCTTCAGGAGCCAGTAGAGCTACAGATGCGATCATGAAAGCACTTGATTCGCCATTATTGAACGATAATAAGATCACCGGAGCTAAAAATGTTTTACTGCTTATTGTATCTGGTAACGAGGAGATCACTATCGATGAAATTGGAGAGATCAATGACCATATTCAGCTTGAAGCTGGACATAGTGCAAACATCATTATGGGTGTTGGTGAGGATGAATCTCTTGAAGACTCCATTGCTGTAACTATTATCGCTACTGGTTTTGATGTAGAACAGCAAAATGAGATCACTAATACTGAAACTAAAAAGATCATTCATACCCTGGAAGACGAGCAAAGAGCCGAGCAGGAGTTGATCGCTAAAAGAACTGGTTCTGTTTCTGAAGTATCTCAGGACAGGAATGATGATATTGAAGATGCTCAAATAGAATTTGAAGCACCTAAAAAGGAAGAAAAGATCGTTCATACACTTGATGAAAATGTAGAGGAAGTAGACGAGGTTGGTAAAATTCAGAAGAAGGTAGAAGATATTTACAAAACCCCAGATTTCGCAAGAAAGCTTGATGTTATCTATGAGGAAGTGAATCCTGAAGAGTTTATCATCAATGATACTTCAGAAACACTGGATACCGAAAATTTTAAGGAATCTGAAGAAGGTAAATCAGAAAGTGAGGAACAGTTTATGTTTACTTTCGATATTCCAATGAATCAGAAGGAAGAGAAAAAACAGGCTTCAGAAAAGAAAGAAGAGGTAAAGCGTCATTCTTTAAACGAAGAAGAGGAACAGTCTGCAAGAAATATACGAGTGAACGAACATGTTGAGATTGTTCCTGTAACCGAAAATTCTGCCACGGGAGTAAAGCGATATAGTCTTGATGATTATATGGAAATGGAGCAACAACTTGAAAGTTCCAAGGCTCCGGAAAAGGAAGAAGAAAAGGATGAGACAGTGGCTTTTGAGAAAAAGACTGTAGCTCCGGCTCCTTCAAGAGAGAATGACAATGATGAGCATGATCCATTTGATAATCCAATTTCTTCTGAAGTTGTGCGTCAACGCACGGCAGAGCGTAAAGCGAAGATGAAGGAGTTCAATTACAAGTTTAGAACTGGTTCAGCACAGATCGATGAGATCGAAAAGCAGCCGGCTTATAAAAGAGCTGGAATCGAGTTAAATAATTCGAAGCCTGGCGAAAGTAAACTTTCCAGAACAAGTATCGAGCAGGATGATAATAACGAATTGCATTTTAGAAAGAACAATTCTTTCTTACATGATAATGTTGATTAAGAGTCACCATAGTTAAACAAAAAAGCTGCCCAAGGGCAGCTTTTTTTATGTTCAGATTTTGCGAACTAATTACTTTCGTGCGGGAACTTCATCTGTATCTCTTCGATATTTAAGCATGGAAATTCCTGCTACGAAGAATACAAATCCCAGGATGGTAAGTGCCCAGGGGCTTAACATAAGTGCTATACTACCAAAGATTCCTAAAACTCCCATTACCAGTGCGATCGCACCACCAACGGTCATAATCATTGCTAAAACTTTAATCATAAGACATTAAAATATTGGTTATCAGAATTAAAAGTATCTATTTAATTTATTCAGAAATCAATATTAACAAACTTTACAATTTTAACCGAAGCCTCTCAATTTCTTTAATTGCATCCTTTTCATCACTCCAACCTTGAATTTCCGTATTGTCTTCCAGATCATAATTTGAAAACCAGGTCTCCAGAATATTCAGTGCTCCAGGATAATTTTCGGATAGTTGCTGGTAATTTTCAGCCTGTATTGTTCTTAATTCCATTCTGGCTGGGACGCCAATAATTTTAAAGTCTTCTTCGCCCGCATCTATCATTTTAATCATGCCAATTGGAATGAATTCCACGATATCTCCAGATTTCAGTGTGCTACTAAGAATCATAATATCCAGCGCATCACCGTCACCTCCATTCGCGGGATTTGAATATGTAGAAGGTATAAACCCATAATTCGCAGGGTAAGCCAGGAAATCTATGATCCTTTCCTTGCCATTACGAAGGGAAGTACTAAAAAGTCGTAAGTTCTTATCGTATTCTACTTTAGCATTTGTACCTGCCGGTATTTCGATCACTGCCTGATAATTTCCATTTTCCGAAAGTAAACTGGTAGCCAGCAAGTCCTGTCTGGATTTGCAGGATGCAACCAATATCAAAACAAGAATAAGCAGGTACTTTCTCATTCTAGTTCCAGTAGATCATAAAGTATTTGATCTTTGCATCATCTGGAATTTGTGAAGCCATGATCTTACTATCAGTATCATAACGAAGATTGGACGGTAACTGTGTTTTGTCTATTGTAATGTAAGCATTGATCTCATCCAGAAATACTACGGCAGAATTTATTGTATTCTCGATCCTTGAGATCGTATAATTCTCCATGATATCCTTGAAGGTGCTATTCACATTAAGTCCGTTCTTAGTTTCGTAACGGGCATCGAGTATACGAATATATCCTATGGTACTGGTAGAGTCAAATTCCTGCAATGGTTCCAGGCTCATTAAAGCTGCACCATCTTCACCAAAGATCTTGATCTCGTCTGTAGAGCGAAAGTCGTCAGGACCGCTCGTTTGTCTTACGATACTGTCATTTTGGAAAATACTATCTAACTGGTTGATCTTAACCTCTTTTTTCAAAGGTCCCACTTGCGTTGGAGTTATTAGAAATGGATTTTCTTCATCACTCGTGCATGATACCATCGCGGCGCAAAGGCCTAGAAAGATTAGAGCTTTTTTATACATAGATTTCGGTTTCCTTTATTTTAAAAATTTATTCAATATTCCCATTACGCCGCGTATAAAAGTTGCACTGGTTAGCACTTTGATGATGGCACCTTCACGGGAACGTCCACTTTTACGGCGGGTACTGGTTTTTGTTACTTTTTCTCGCTGTTCTTTAGCCTGTTGTTTAGCCTCTTCACGGTCTGCTTCTTCGATTTTTTTATTCAGGATCTCATAGGCACTTTCGCGGTCAATTTCCTCATTATATTTCCGGGCAAGTTCAGAATTTTTGTTGATTTGTCTTAATTCTGAATCACTTAATATGTCCATTCTACTCATTGGTGCGCGCAACATGGTCGCTACCAAAGGAGAAGGTCTTCCTTTTTCGTCTAATGCTGAAACCATGGCCTCTCCAATACCTAACGAGGTAAGCATATTTTTGGTATCGTAAAATTCGGAAATCGGGTAATTTTCAGCAGCAAGTTTAATTGCCTTTCGGTCTTTAGCCGTAAAAGCCCTTAGAGCATGCTGAATTTTAAGTCCCAGCTGTCCCAGAACTTCTTCAGGAACATCGGCCGGATTCTGAGTAACTAAGTAAAGTCCAACGCCCTTGGAACGTATCAGTTTTACAATACTTTCAATTTGATCAAGCAATGCATCTGAAGCTTCATCAAAAATAAGATGTGCTTCATCAATAAATAAAACAAGTTCCGGTTTATCCATATCGCCTTTCTCTGGAAAGGTTGAATAAATTTCAGCAAGTAAAGAAAGCATGAATGTTGAAAATAATTTTGGTCTATCCTGAATATCGGTAAGCCTCAAAATATTCACATATCCTTTTCCGTCTGATGTTTTTCTAAGGAGATCGTTTACCTCAAAAGATTTTTCACCAAAGAACTGCTCTGCGCCTTGTTGTTCCAGTGCAATGATCTTCCGAAGAATAGCACCTGTGGATGCGCTTGAAATTCTACCATATTCTTTGCTGATCTCTTCCTTACCTTCTTCAGTAGTGTATTGAAGCATCTTTTTGAGATCCTTAAGGTCCAGAAGTGGCAGTTGGTTATCATCACAATATTTGAATATGATCGCCATGATCCCGGATTGGGTATCATTTAAATCCAGTATTCTTGATAATAGCACTGGTCCAAATTCACTCACTGTTGCTCTAAGTCTTACTCCATCTTGTTCTGAAAGACTTAGCATTTCTACCGGTGCAGCATCTGGAGAAAATGGAAACCCAAGTTTTTCATGACGCTCATCTATAAAAGTGGCTCCTTCTGAAGCCTTAGCGATTCCACTAAGATCTCCCTTTACGTCCATCAGTAAAACCGGCACTCCTTTCTGAGATAGGTTTTCAGCAAGGATCTGCAAGGTCTTTGATTTTCCGGTTCCTGTAGCCCCTGCAATCAGTCCGTGGCGGTTCATTGTTTTCAACGGAATCTTTACTGGAGCATCGGCAAAAACTTGTTCGTCGAGCATTCCTGCGCCCAGATATATATAATCACCTTTAGTGCTATATTCCGAAGATATGTGATCTACAAACTTTTCTGATGTGGTCATTTAACTGCAGGTTTTAATAATTTAATAGTGCCGGTGTTGCTATTTATTTCAGCTTCAATTCCGTTAGGGATGGTGCTGTTATCATCTATATGTCCAATCATTGCACCTGAGAATGCCGGGATGTTTAAAGGTTTTATATAATGGTCTATAACTTCTTCCATGGTAAGCGAGCCATAGCCACTTCCACCAGGATCACAGCCAGTACATTTGCCAAAGACGAATCCTGAGATCTTATCCAGTATACCACCAAGTTTAAGTTGGGACATCATCCTGTCTACAGCATAGATTTTTTCCCCAATATCTTCAAGATATAGGATCTTATTTGACCAGTCAGTAGGAAAATAAGGTGTTCCCATAATAGAGGTAAGTACAGATAGATTTCCACCTAGTAATTCTCCTTTAGCGTTACCAATATTGATAGTTCTTATTCTATTGCCGGTTTGGACTTCAAGAAAGTTTAAATTTTCAGGATTGGTATATTCGATCATTTCTCCTTCGAATAGCAACCGGTGAAAAATATCGTAATTAAAAGTATTCCATGAAGAGCTTGCCATAGGTCCATGAAAAGTCACTAAACCAGTTTTTTCGTAGATCGAAAGATGCAATGCTGTAATATCACTGTAGCCTATGAAAATCTTCGGATTCTTACGAATGAGCTCGTAATCAAGTTTATCTATAATTCTTGCAGCTCCAGAACCACCCCGAAGTGAAATGATCGCATCAATTTCAGGATCACCAAACATTTGATTCAATTCTGAAGCGCGTTCTTCATCGGTGCCAGCCAGGTGACCGTACCTGCTTTTTGCAAATTCTCCAAACTTCACATTTAGTCCCATCGCTTCCAGGTTTTCCCGGGCGATCTCATAAGGTTCACTGTCAAAAATTGCTCCTGCAGGACTTGTTATTCCAATAATATCTCCTTTAGAAAGTCTTTTCGGTAAAAGTTTCTTAGTGGTTGAAATTTGCGGCTTTGCTGTTGCTGAAAATGATTGTAGGGGAATACTTAAACCGGCAAGTCCCAGGCCGTAAACAAAATTGCGTCTTTTCATAGGTATATATACTGTCTCGAAAATAGGGAATATTTGGAACTTCTAAAATTCAATAGTTGTTTCTAATGTGAATAAGAAGCTTTGAAACTTCAGCTTTTATGTCTTTTGCAGAGCTCATATGATTCGAATTCATAATACTGAAAATTAAAAGTCGGTCGCTATTCGTTCTCAGGTAGCCGCTAAGACTATAGTTGTTTTTCAAACTTCCTGATTTTGCAAATACAAATGCTTTTTCGTCCGTTAGCAAGTTTGCAAGAGTTCCGTGCTTTCCAGCCGTGGGAAAAATGGTCGAAACCCAGGCCTCACCTTTTTCATCCAACAAACGTTTCAAAATGCTCGCTAAGTTAGCTGGAGTATTCATGTTATATCTTGACAAGCCTGACCCATCCACCCATTGGAATTCATCAGGCAGTCCTTTTAAAATTTTATTTCTTGCATGATCTATAGCGATTTCAGTACTCAAAGTATCCGTTATTTTTTCTGAAATCATGATAAGTAATTGTTCCGCAATTAGATTATCGCTGGTATGCATCATTTGCTTGTAAAGACTATCGGATGCTGTGGATTTTATAATATGATTGGCTTTTGGTCCTGGCGGAATAATTTTTATAGTTCGTCCAATTTCTTCCTCAATAATCCTGATGCTTAATTCTTCTGAAGTTTCAAAAGGAATTCTAAGCGTATCGTTCTTCTGAAGTTTCTGTGGAACTCTGAATTGATTCGTTCCCTTAAGCTTTTCCAGTTTTTCAGAATTAATAGTTTGGGTATAACTGGTGAAAATTCCCGGAGATACTTTAAGATGCTCATTCACCATCGTAAAAATTACTGCATTCCCGTAGACGGGGATTGCAGATATTTGAGGGGAGAAGGCATATTTAAAATCGTCCCAGCTCCATCCGGCACCATAAATTTCCTGCTTCCAGTTAGCTTTTTGATAATAGATAGAATCCTCAGAATTCCGTAGAAGTTGTAACGGCGAATTAGAAGATACTTCTGAATCCAGTAATCCAGGATCTCCGGTGGCTGAAAAGATTAGAGAATCTTCAGTTTCCCGGTATCTGAATGTTATGATGCTGTCCTCCAGGAATTTTATAGCCGAATAAAGGCTTAATATTTTGGTGTTCGAAGCGGGAGTAAAAGATTTGTGGGCATTATACCGATAGATGTTTTTACCAGTCTCTCCATCCAGAAGTGCGATCCCGGTAAATCCATGGTGAATCTTCTCAAATTCAGTCGTTTTCCGTGATAAACCTGTAGCACATGAACTCAGTCCGAGAATGGATAAAAATGCTATTAAGAACTTCAGGCGCATATTAAAAATTTTGATTTAAATATATACTTTATCATACTTACAATTAAACCGATGGATCGCAAACTCAAAAAACAAAGGTTATTTATCCTGAAGTATAATGATTATCTTTGCCGGCTATGATTTCAGAAGAGACAAAGAGCCTGGTTGATAAAGGAATAATGCTTCCGCTAATGGAAGAATTTTATACGATCCAGGGTGAGGGATTCCACAAGGGAACGGCTGCATATTTTATTAGGATTGGTGGTTGTGATGTAGGTTGTCACTGGTGTGATGTGAAGGAAAGCTGGGATGCCAGTACGCACCCGCCTACGCATGTTGGGGAAATCGTTGAAAATGCTACCCGACACAGTAAAACTATTGTAATCACGGGAGGTGAGCCATTAACCTGGGATATGACCGCTCTAACTCAAAATCTTAAGAAACAAGGTTGTGATATTCATATTGAGACTTCGGGTGCTTATGAGCTAACGGGTACTTGGGATTGGATTTGTCTTTCTCCAAAGAAAATCAAATTGCCAACCGAGGAGATCTATCCTCTGGCCAATGAGCTTAAAGTTATTGTTTTCAATAAACATGACCTGAAGTTTGCTGAAGAGCAGGCGGCGAAAGTCAGTGAAGTTTGTATCTTATACTTACAACCTGAATGGAGCAACCGCGATAAGGTGATCCCGATGATCGTTGATTATGTAATGGAAAATCCGCGATGGAAAGTATCGCTACAAACTCATAAATATTTGAACATACCATAAAAAAAACGCCCGATAGGGCGTTTTTAAATTATAGGCTGCTGTACTAAATTTTAGTTCGCGTTCTTAAATGGAACTTTAACATAGCTGTTGTCCCATCCAATAAGAAGGTCTGCACCGTTCTTAGCTTCCTGGAAAGCCATAGATAAAGATTCGATAGTATTAGGAGCCTTTCTTACTGGCACATTAATTCTAACCTGATCTTCCTTATCTGTATATTCATAAGAACCCCATGTATTGGTTTTGCTGTTTAGAATAACAGTCCATTCCTTTTCTCCTGGAATTGTGTATAAAGTATAGTCTCCAGCTTTTACCGTAGCGTCTGCCACTTTCATGTCTTTGTATAAAGTAACTTCAGTTGCTTCATTCGCTCCTGTTCTCCATACCTCACCATAAGGTACCAGTTTACCGAAGATCTCACGATTTCTTTTTTGTGGTCGGCTATAAATTACCCTCGCCACTGCTGCGTCATCCTGGTCTCTGTAAAGCGCAAGATCCATTGGACTGGCATCTACTTTGGAAAATTTAAGTTCTTCCTTAGAGTAGTTTACCTTATCATCATCCTGTGCGTTAATAGGGCTTGCAACAAAGAAAAACATTGCACTTAAACCACCTATGATCAATTTTTTCATAATTCTAATATTTGAATTTTAGTTAGTATAAAGATAAGACGCAGAGAGGTGTGAATTGTTAAAGAAGCACCAATATGCTGTTAAAATTTTAGCTGAGGTTTACGAATGGAAGAAAATTTTGAAATTTCTAATGATATACTACCATTTGATATGTAATTTTTAGTTTGAACTTTCCAAATATAATTATTAAATGTCATAATGTTTTCATTTATATAGCTTCAGGCCATATTTGTCTCATAATAATAAACAATATAAGTCATGTGTGGAATTTTAGCAGTTATCGGAAAAGATCTTGACAAGAAGAAGATCGCTGATCTTTCAAAAAGAATGTCTCATAGAGGCCCTGATGAAAGCGGACTGAAAATTACTGAAAAAGGTTATGTGTTAGCTCACGAACGCCTATCAATCGTAGATCTCACCACAGGTATTCAGCCAATACAAGGAACTGAAACTGCCTGGATGGTACACAATGGAGAGATTTATAACCACATGTCACTTCGAAATAACGAATTAAAGGATCATACTTTCAGAACTACCGGAGATTCTGAAGTGATCGTGCATATGTATGAAAAGTATGGTCTTGAATTCGTAGATAAATTAGATGGCGTATTTTCATTTGTGATCATTGATGGTGATGACTTCATGGTCGCCAGGGATCCAATTGGCGTAAAACCACTTTATTATGGTAAGGACGAGGCAGGTGCCATGTGGTTTGCCAGCGAGATGAAATCTCTTGCAGATAGCTGTACTGAATTTCATGCTTTTCCTCCTGGACATTATTATACTCCTGAAACCGGATTCATAAGATATTATTCTCCAGAGTGGTTTAAATCTGAAGTTGCTACTCAGCCGGCAGATCTTAAAAAGCTACGTGAAAGTTTGATCGAAGCGACCAGAAAGAGATTGATGGCAGATGTACCTTTAGGCGTATTGCTGAGTGGTGGACTCGATTCGTCGTTAACAAGTTCTATCGCGGCCAGATTGATGAAAGATAGCGGTCAGACTTTGCATTCCTTTTCAATTGGTTTGGATGAAGCAGCACCAGATCTCATCGCAGCACGCAAAGTTGCAGACTTTCTGGGAACTGAGCATCATGAAATTCATTTCACCGTAGAGGAAGGGATCTCTATTCTGAAGAAGCTCGTTTGGCATCTTGAAACTTACGATGTTACTTCAATTCGCGCCAGCACTCCAATGTATTTTCTCTCTAAAGCCATTGCTGAAAAAGGGATCAAAGTTGTATTGTCTGGAGAAGGCTCTGATGAGATCCTTGGTGGATACTTATATTTCAAGAACGCTCCTTCTGCGGAAGAGTTTCAGAAGGAAACCATTAGAAGAGTACAGCGTCTTGCCACGGCAGATTGTCTGAGAGCCGATAAGTCAACGATGGCGCATGGTCTTGAAGCTAGAGTGCCATTCCTTGATAAAGCATTTTTGAAAACCGCTATGGAAATAGTTCCTGAAGAAAAGATGCCGGTTACTTATGATAGTGTTGAAAAGTATATCTTGAGAAAAGCATTCGATACTCCTGAAGAACCTTTCCTGCCAGAAGAAGTTTTATGGAGGCAAAAAGAACAATTTAGTGATGGTGTAGGTTACAACTGGATCGATCAGCTAATTGAATATGCTTCAGAACAGGTGACAGACGTTCAACTCGAAACTGCAGGAACAAGATTCCCGGTGAACACACCAACTTCAAAAGAAGCTTACTTCTACCGTGAAATCTTTCAGCAGCATTTTCCTCAGGATTCCGCAGCGAAAACAGTAAAGAGATGGATCCCCAAATGGCAAAAAGATCTTGATCCTAGTGGAAGAGCCAATGAAACTCACGTAGCTCCTGGAATGAAAAAAGTAGCTGTATAAAACTCGTTTAAATATTTGAATTTCCTCAAAACCCGAAATGTGAAAATAATCTTAAACATTTCGGGTTTTTCCACAATATTTGTTGATAACTTCGAGGCTCATCACAGGTCTGCAACCTGTTAAAAGTATGCGAATTGTTATATTTGTTCGTTATCCAAAAGAGACAAAATTAATTAGCATAATATGAGCGAAGAAGCTAAGAAACATAATTATTCTGCCGACAGTATTCAGGCGTTGGAGGGGATGGAGCATGTTCGAATGCGGCCTTCCATGTATATTGGAGATACCGGGGTTCGAGGATTGCATCACCTGGTTTATGAAGTTGTTGATAACTCCATAGATGAGGCCCTTGCCGGACACTGTGATAATATAAAAGTTACTATCAACGAGGATAACTCGATCACTACTGAAGATAATGGTAGAGGTATTCCTATTGATCTACATAAAAAAGAAGGAGTTTCTGCACTGCAGGTTGTAATGACCAAAATTGGTGCAGGTGGTAAATTCGATAAGGATTCTTATAAAGTATCCGGTGGACTTCACGGAGTTGGAGTAAGTTGTGTAAATGCACTTTCTGAACATCTTACGGCAACTGTTTATCGTGATGGCCAGATCTGGCAGCAGGAATATGAACTTGGAAAGCCACTTTATCCGGTAAAACCTACTGGGGAAACTGATTTGAGTGGAACGATCGTTACATTTAAGCCAGATCCTAGCATTTTTCAACAAACTCTGGAGTACAATTATGATACTTTGGCCAGTCGTATGCGTGAATTGGCATTTCTGAACAAAGGAATTCGAATTAGTCTTACAGATAAGAGGAATAAAGAGGATAATGGGGAGTATGTCCATGATGATTTTCATTCTGAAGAAGGACTGAAGGAATTTATAAAATTTCTGGACGGGAACCGTGAGCCGATCATCAGTCATGTGATTTCGATGGAAGGTGAAAAGAATGATATTCCAGTTGAGGTTGCCATGATCTACAATACTTCATTCAGTGAGAATCTGCACTCCTATGTAAATAATATTAATACTCATGAAGGTGGAACCCACCTTTCCGGGTTCAGACGTGGTTTAACAACTACACTTAAGAAGTATGCAGATGCTTCTGGCCTATTGGATAAAATTAAATTTGAGATTACCGGAGATGATTTTCGTGAAGGACTTACCGCGATCATTTCTGTAAAAGTTGCTGAACCTCAATTTGAAGGTCAGACCAAAACAAAATTAGGGAACCGTGAGGTTACTTCAGCAGTATCTCAGTCGGTTTCTGAAATGTTGGAAAACTACCTGGAAGAGAATCCGAATGATGCAAAAACCATTGTTCAGAAAGTAATCTTAGCTGCGCAGGCTAGAAATGCCGCGAAAAAAGCCCGTGAAATGGTTCAGCGTAAAACTGTCATGAGTGTTGGCGGTTTACCTGGGAAATTATCTGACTGCTCAGAGCAGGATCCGGCACAATGTGAAGTATTTCTGGTTGAGGGAGACTCGGCAGGTGGAACAGCCAAACAAGGTAGAGATCGTAAATTTCAGGCGATCCTTCCATTGCGAGGTAAAATTCTGAATGTTGAAAAAGCGATGTCTCATCGTGTTTTCGAGAACGAGGAGATCAAGAATATTTATACAGCACTTGGGGTAACTATAGGTACCGAAGAGGATAGTAAAGCTTTGAATCTCTCAAAATTGAGATATCACAAGGTAGTCATTATGTGTGATGCCGATGTAGATGGTAGCCACATTGAAACGCTAATTCTCACTTTCTTCTTTAGATACATGCGAGAATTGATCGAGAGTGGTCATATTTTTATCGCTACTCCGCCACTTTATCTTGTGAAAAAGGGACAGAAGAAACGTTATGCGTGGAGCGAGAAAGAACGTGATGAAATCGCAGAAAGTTATAGCGGCGGTGTTCAGATCCAAAGATATAAAGGTCTTGGAGAGATGAATGCTGAACAGCTATGGGATACCACGATGGATCCTGAATTCAGAAAGTTGAGACAGGTAAATATCGATAATGGAGGAGAAGCCGACAGGATCTTTTCTATGCTAATGGGGGACGAGGTTCCACCAAGACGTGAGTTTATCGAGAAGAATGCTAAATATGCGAATATCGATGCATAATTCTCACTAACATAATATGATCTAAACCCACACTAAAACTAAGTGTGGGTTTTTTTCGTTTAATATTTACGGGACTGTTATATTTACAAACCCTAACACCTATAGTTTAACCTAAATCAATTACCGTGAAAAATTTTAAAATCTTGACGCTAATCTTTGCTTTTTTTGGCAGCGGAATGGCACATGCTCAATTGGTACCTGCGGAAGGTCAGGAGATCATTGATGACCTTCTGTTTATTGCAGATGGATTCGCTACTCCTGCAGCAGAGAGCGCAGCGTATCAAGCAACAGCCAGCTGGTTTACATCTGCGAAAGCATTGGAGCCGTGGAAAGTCGATGTTTCCCTGCATGCAAATGCCCTATTTGTTCCATCTAGCAAGAAAGAATTTACTATAAATAATAATGACTTTTCGAATCTTACAATAGCCGATGGAGGTAATGCTGCTGTAGTGCCAACTGCCTTTGGTAGTGATACAGATGTAATGTTTAACGGAAACTTTCTTGGTCAGGAATTTGCGTTTCAGGCGATTGAAGGGATAGACACTGGAGCCTTGATGTATCCATTCGCCCAGGTTTCAGTTGGATTGCCTTTAGGTTTCCAATTAGGAGTAAGAGCTCTGCCAGCACTTGAGGTAAGCGGATCTGAATTCAGCACCTATGGAGTTGGTTTAAAGCATAATTTGAGTCAGTATTTTGGTAGAAGAAGAACCAGGGACGATGATTTGGAAGTGGCGGCCATAGTTGCCTATGATATTTTTGATGTGAAATATGAGTTTGAGCAAATTTCTGTACCTAATTTGCTTAATCTTAATTTGATCGATGTAAGTTCAGGCGTATGGATGGCCGAGGTAATGGCTTCAAAGAAATACGAAAACTTTGAAATATTTGGAGCTCTAGGTGTTGCGCAGTCAGACTTTGAATATGAATTTGGAGGCAGTGGATTGGCATTGGATCTTGTGAATAGTGAGATTTCAAGATTGAATGATTCACAGGCTCAATTCAAAGGAGATATCGGATTTAATTTATACTTCAATAGTTTCAAAGTTAGTACGATGGCAACTGCTGGGAAGTATGTAAATCTTAATGTTGGGTTGCACTTCCTTCTTTAGGCAATACTTGATTTAACCATTCCTTATTATTAAAACTGCTTCGTAATTCGTAATTTCGCTGTCATTATTAATAGAAATTAAATATAATTTTAACATGAAAGTTACCATAGTAGGAGCAGGTGCAGTTGGTGCCAGTTGTGCAGAATATGTAGCCATAAAAAATTTCGCTTCAGAAGTAGTATTGCTTGATATCAAAGAAGGATACGCTGAAGGAAAAGCAATGGATCTAATGCAAACGGCGACACTAAACGGTTTCGATACCAAGATTAGTGGAAGCACAAATGATTATTCTAAGACAGCAAACAGTGATATCGCGGTAATTACCAGTGGTATTCCTCGTAAGCCGGGAATGACAAGAGAGGAATTGATCGGGATCAATGCAGGAATCGTAAAAGAAGTATCTGCGAATTTGATCAAACATTCTCCAGATGTAACCTTGATCGTGGTTAGTAATCCTATGGATACCATGACTTACCTGGTTCATAAAACTACGGGACTTCCTAAAAATAAAATTATTGGAATGGGTGGAGCATTAGATAGCGCTCGTTTCAAATACAGATTAAGTGAGGCTCTTGAATGCCCACCATCAGATGTTGATGGAATGGTGATTGGTGGACATAGTGATACCGGAATGGTGCCCCTAACTCGTCTGGCTACTAGAAATTCTGTACCGGTCTCTGCATTTTTAGATACAGATCGTCTTGATCAGGTTTCAGAAGATACAAAGGTTGGAGGAGCTACCTTAACTAAACTTCTTGGAACCAGCGCATGGTATGCACCAGGTGCTGCAGTTTCCGGTCTTGTTCAGGCGATTGCTTGTGACCAGAAGAAAATGTTCCCATGTTCAGCTTTATTGGAAGGTGAGTTTGGATTGAATGATCTTTGTATTGGAGTGCCTGTTATTTTAGGTAAGAACGGTATTGAAAAGATTGTCGAAATCGAGCTGAACGATGCTGAAAAAAATAAAATGAAAGAAAGTGCCGAAGGTGTGAAAAAGACCAACGGATTGCTAGACGTTTAAGTCTGTAATAAACTTTCCCGACTATACTCAAAAGCCACATTCTATGTGGCTTTTTTGATGCTTTTAAAAGTTAAAATTATCCAAAAAAAAATATTGGGATTTGAATTATGAAGTCCTATATTTGTCCGTTTTTAAAATAGACCTAATAATCAATAATTTGAGGAATAATGCAGAATAAAGGACTGATTAAAGTTTTTGCAATTTTGTTTGGGCTGGTATGTCTATATCAGTTGTCATTTACTTTTTTGACAAACAACGTTGAGAGTGATGCTGAGGAATTTGCCATGCAAAAGGTTGGCGAGGATGTAGAAAACTACTCAGAACTTCGTGACCAGGCAGAAGCAAGGTATCTTGATTCTATTGGAGATAATGAAATTATCGCCGGGATCACTTACGATTCAGCTAAAGACAAAGAACTGAACAAAGGATTGGACCTTAAAGGTGGTATCAACGTAATTCTTCAAATTTCGGTTAGAGATATTTTAAGCGGATTGGCGAATGATTCTCAGGATCCGGCTTTTAGAAAGGCTATCGCCGAAGCAGATAAAGCTCAAACCGATAGCCAGGAGAACTATGTAGATCTTTTCTTCGAAGCTTTCAACAACATTCCTAATGCTAAACTTGCATCTCCGGATGTATTTGCTAACAAAGCATTAAGTAGTGAGATCAACTTCAACATGAGCAATGAAGAAGTTGAGCCAATTATCAGACAAAAAATTGACGAATCTATTACTTCAGCGTTTGAAGTACTTAGAAAGCGTATCGATAAGTTTGGTGTAACTCAACCTAAC
Organism: Christiangramia sp. LLG6405-1; assembly: GCF_045055805.1. GTDB lineage: Bacteria > Bacteroidota > Bacteroidia > Flavobacteriales > Flavobacteriaceae > Christiangramia. The sequence continues at coordinate 1,489,474 of NZ_CP159330.1, forward strand.
ATTCAGCGTTTAGGGAATTCAGGAAGAATTCTTGTTGAATTGCCAGGTGCCAAAGATATCAGCAGGGTGAAGAATTTACTTCAGTCTACTGCGCAACTTGAATTCTGGCATACTTATAAAAGCAACGAGCTAGGTGGATTCCTGGTTCAGGCGAACAATCGTCTTGCTGAAATGAAAAAATCTGAGGAGGTTACTTCCGAAGAAGAAATAGATTCAGCAGCAACTTCAGGTGACAATGAGATCGATGATCTACTTGCCGATGCTGAAGACAGCACTAGTGTTGAAACTGGAAACAATCCGTTGTTTGATCTAATGGCTTCTCCAGGTTTTCAAGGAGGGCCGGTTCTTGCAAACTTCAATGTTCAGGATACTGCGCAGGTAATGGATTACCTTCAAATGCCTCAAGTAAGATCATTACTTCCTTCAGAAATGCGTTATGCTAAATTTGTATGGGGTGTTGCAGTTGAGGATACAGAAACTGCTGCATTATATGCATTAAAAGGAAACCGCAACATGGAACCACCACTTAGTGGAGGCGTAATTACAGATGCACAACAAACTTACGATCAATTAGGTCGTATTGCAGTGAGCATGCAAATGGATGGAACCGGAGCGAAGATCTGGGAAACCATGACAGGAAAAGCTTCTGCAGAACAAAGCCAGATCGCGATCGTTCTTGATAACATCGTATATTCTGCGCCAGGTGTTTCTACCGGAGCTATTGCTGGAGGTAGAAGTGAGATCACTGGTGATTTTACAATTACTGAAGGGCAGGATTTAGCGAACGTACTTAGAGCAGGTAAACTTCCAGCTTCAGCAGATATTATTCAAAGTGAAGTAGTTGGGCCATCTCTTGGTCAGGAAGCTATTGATAGTGGAATCATGTCATTTGGTATCGCACTTATACTGGTATTATTATGGATGATCCTTTACTATGGTAAAGCAGGGGTTTATGCAGATATCGCCTTGATCGTGAACATCTTGTTCATCTTTGGTATACTTGCAGGTCTTGGAGCGGTATTAACGCTTCCTGGAATCGCCGGTATCGTATTGACCATTGGTATGTCTGTAGATGCGAACGTACTTATCTTCGAGCGTATCAAGGAAGAACTTGCCAAAGGTAAGGCTCAGAAAGAAGCAATTGCAGATGGATTTAAGAATGCATTGTCTTCCATTCTGGATGCCAATATCACTACAGGTCTTACAGGTCTCATACTATTCTTATTAGGAACTGGTCCAATTAAAGGTTTTGCAACTACTTTATTAATTGGTATTGCTACTTCTTTATTTACAGCGATCTTTATTACTAGATTATTTATCGATGGATATGGAACAAGAGGAAAGTCTCTGGATTTTTCAACTTCTATCACTAAGAATCTGTTCACGAACATGAATATCGACTTTCTTAAGAAGAGAAAGATCGCTTATATCGTTTCAGGATTATTTATCGTAATTAGTTTAGGTTCATTGCTTACACAAGGACTTAACGAAGGGGTAGATTTTGTTGGAGGTAGAACTTATACGGTAAGGTTTGCAGATGATGTGAATCCTACTGCAGTAGAGAAGGATCTTGCTGAAGTGTTTGGAAGTGCAGAAGCTAAAACTTTTGGTCCGGACAATCAGTTAAAGATCACCACCAAGTATAAAGTTGATGAAGAAGGTGCTCAGGTTGATGAAGAAATTCAGAGATCTTTGTTTGATGCACTTGGTTCATACCTTCCTGCTGACATTTCCTATGAAGAATTCGTTGATGGAGCTGATGATAAGCAAGTTGGTGTAATGCAGTCAATGAAAGTTGGTGCTACCATTGCCGATGATATTAAGAACGCTTCATTCTGGGCAGTATTAGGATCCTTAATCGTAGTATTTCTTTACATTCTATTGCGTTTTAGAAAATGGCAATTTAGTTTAGGAGCTGTGGCTGCGGTATTCCACGATGTGTTGGTAGTATTGGGTATCTTCTCTTTACTATACAAAGTAATGCCATTTAACATGGAGATCGATCAGGCATTTATAGCGGCGATCTTGACTGTTATTGGTTACTCTCTGAATGATACGGTAGTAGTATTCGATAGAATCCGTGAATTCGTGAACGAGCATTCTACTTGGCCGTTAGGAAAGACGGTGAATGCAGCACTTAACAGTACTTTGAGTAGAACTTTAAATACCTCGCTTACTACCTTGGTAGTACTTCTTGCGATCTTCATTTTTGGAGGGGAAAGCATTAGAGGGTTTATGTTCGCATTGATTATAGGTGTGATTGTAGGTACCTATTCTTCACTATTTATCGCTACTCCGGTAATGTTCGATAGTGTAAAGAAGAAAGCCTCTTTAGAATCTAAGAAAGAACCGGTTACTGAAGAAGCTACTACAGTTTAGAGCTAACCGATTATATATTGAAAAAGGCTTCCAATCTGGAAGCCTTTTTTTATTCTGAATCATTTCTGAATCATTTCTGAATTTTTTGTCCTAAATCACTTCCGAAGGCGAACTTCAACCTTTCTTCTGAAGCAATAGGTAGAATTGAGATTTTGAAAATGACATAAGTTCGCTTATATTTCTGAATATCATTCTAAATCAGGTTGTAAACCTCAATTCCGAACTAAGCGGACAATTCTTCACAAGAAGCTATTGCTGGAAATAAATTGTTGCAGATATCACTTATTAAGTTTGTGGGAGAAGGTTATCTATAGACTTTGTATTAATTCACACGGTTAGACTGATTGCTTTCATCTAACGGGGACTGCTACCTTCTATTCAAGCTGGTAGTTTGCCTTATTTTCTGCGATAAGAGACTTTATGCATAATCAATTAGAAGATTTGTGACAATAGTCATAATACCCACAATGATTGCTAGTCTTTTAAATTTGAAGGAGTAAAGAATCAACACCACTATCAAACATGAAAAATTGGTCAATACATTTTTGAGAATAGGAGCGCTAACTTCTGCCTCTAGGGCTTTATCGATTAAAGGGTTGTTTAGGTCTAAATTAATTCTTAGAACTTCGGCAAGTGATGCTATGATTAGAACAATTATTAAACTGATTACAATCAAATAGATCCATTTAATTGCGTTTCTGTCATTTACTCCTGAATTCGTATTTGAAAACGCATCCATTCTATAGAAATTCTTTCGTTATGCGTTATTGCTCAGAAGCAATGAATAAAATTTGAAAATCACTAGTCTCTAACTACACTAAACTTACTTTCTGAAGTAACTCCCCACTCATCGGCAAGACCTGCATTGATCTCTAGTACAAATTGTGCTGGTCCATCTGAAGGTAAGTTAGTTTCATCACGCGGAGTCGCGTTCTTTTGTATACTCACCAGCGTACTGTCTGTGTCATAATAGAGAATGTCCAGTGGCATATAGGTGTTTTTCATATAGAAGTTCCTTATGCGAGCGCTCTCGTATACAAACAACATTCCCTGTTCGCTTCCAAGGCTTTCACGATACATCAGCCCCGTTTGCTTTTCATAATCAGTTTCTGCAAGTTCTACGTCGATCTTTCTGAGTGTGTCACCATTGGAATGTATTAAGTACACTTCCGCTTCCTTATTAAATACTATAGGATCGGTTTCAATAGACTCTTCATTTTCCGTAGAATTATCACAGGAAATAAAACCAAAGCCAAGTGCCATAACTAGCAATCCAGTACGAAAGAGGCCTGTTCTCATGTTCTATTTTTTGACTGGACGATACATAAAGTAAAGCCCTGCGATTACAAATGGAATACTTAACCACTGCCCGGTATTCAACAACCAGTTTGCGCGTTCACCTACTTGTGGTTCTTTAACAAACTCTACAAAGAATCTTACGGTCCATAGTAGTACCAGGAAGAGTCCGAAAATGTAACCAAGCTTTAATCGTTTTTCAGTTTTCCAGTATATGAACCAAAGAAGTAGAAATATAAGCAGGTAACAGCCAGATTCATAAAGTTGGGCAGGATGTCTGGCGAAATCTTCTCCTAATTTTTCAAATACGACTCCATAATCTGTTCCGGTTGGCTTTCCTATAATTTCTGAATTGATAAAGTTTCCAATTCTAACAAAGATAGCTCCACTGGCCACCGGAATTACGATCCTGTCCAGGATCCATAAAACTGGTTTCTGAAGTACTCTTTTAGCATATAGATACATGGCCACTATAATTCCTATGGCAGCTCCATGACTCGCAAGTCCTCTAAATCCTGTAAATTGAAATTCTGGTTCAAATCTTACCGGCAAGAAAATTTCCAGCAGGTTATTTTGAAAATATTCCCAGTCGTAGAACAAAACATGTCCTAATCTTGCACCTATTAAAGTTGCTAATACTGTATAGATAAATAACGAATCCAATTTCTCTATGTCTATTCCTTCACGTACATAGATCTTTTTCATGATGTACCAGCCAAGCGTAAACGCGATGATAAACATTATACTATAATAGTGCAGATTGAAAAAGCCCAGATCCAGTCCTTCTGATGGATTCCAGTGTATAGAATTAAATAACATAGAGATTAATTTGAATAGCGGTAAATATACATATTTGAAGATTCTTAACCTTCTTTCGAGTCCGATTTTGGCGGTACAGGATCATAACCATGTCCGCCCCATGGATTGCAGCTAAAGATTCTTTTAATAGCCAGCCAACCTCCATATACTGGACCATGAACTTCTATGGCTTTAACAGCATAGCTCGAACATGAAGGTGTGTATCTACAGGTAGCCGGTGTTAATGGAGAAATGACAGCCTTGTAGAATCTGACCAGTGCGATCAAAAATGCAGACAAAGCTTCACGCAACATTTTAATTTAAACTAAATGTGGTTCCTTCTTTCCCGTCCTTCAGCTGAATACCCATCTCCAATAACTGATCCCTGATCTGGTCACTTAAAGCAAAATTCTTATTTGCACGTGCTTCAGCTCTAAGTTGGATCAGTAATTCGATCGTGCCACTCAGTTTATCGCCATCTGTTTCAGCTTCAGAATTCATTTCACTTAAACCTAGAATATCGAACATAAAGGCCTTCATGGTGTCCTTCAATTCCTTCCTGTCTTCGGAAGTAACGCTTACAGAACCTTCCTTGATATTGTTGATAATCTTTACCACATCAAAGAGTTTAGCGATGACGATCGGACTATTAAAGTCATCATTCATGGCATCATAGCAGGATTGTTTCCACGATGAAAGATCGAAATCGGTTTTATCTGAAGTCTGAATCTCATCAAGACTGTTATATGCATCCATCAACCTATTGAAACCTTTTTCACTACCCATAAGTGCATCACTACTAAAATCGAGGATGCTACGATAATGAGCCTGAAGGATGAAAAATCGAACCACGTTAGGGCTAAATGCTTTTTTAAGCACATCATTATTTCCGGTAAAAATTTGTTCTGGTAGAATAAAATTACCGGTGCTTTTTGCCATTTTCTTCCCGTTTAGGGTCAGCATGTTGGCATGTAGCCAGTAATTTACTGGAGACTTTCCGCTGGCAGCTTCTCCCTGAGCGATCTCACATTCATGATGTGGAAATTTTAAATCCATTCCGCCGCCATGAATATCGAATTCCTCTCCAAGGTACTTGGTACTCATGACTGTGCATTCGAGATGCCATCCAGGAAAGCCATCACTCCATGGTGAAGGCCAACGCATGATATGTTGCGGTTCGGCTTTTTTCCACAAAGCAAAATCCTGAGGACTGCGTTTGTCACTTTGTGCGGCAAGTTCACGTGTGTTTGCGATCATATCTTCGATTGCTCTACCACTTAATTTCCCGTATTGATGATCTTCATTGAACTTGATTACATCAAAATAAACGGATCCGTTTGCTTCGTAAGCATAACCCTTTTCGAGTATTGTTTTTATGATCTCTATCTGCTCCACGATATGACCCGTTGCAGTAGGTTCGATACTAGGAGGAAGGTTATTGAATTTCTGAAGAATATTATGGAAGTCGACCGTATACTTCTGGACTACTTCCATAGGTTCAATTTGTTCCAGTCTGGCTTTCTTCGCAATGCGGTCCTCTCCGGTGCTATCCGCTTCATTTTCTAAATGCCCGGCATCGGTAATGTTTCTTACATATCTAACTTTATAGCCAAGATGCTTCAAATACCTGAAAACAAGATCAAATGAGATAAAAGTTCTGCAGTTTCCTAAATGTACGTTGCTGTAAACGGTAGGTCCGCAAACATACATTCCAACATTACCTTCGTTTATTGGCGTGAAAATCTCTTTTTCACCGCTCATAGAGTTATAAAACTTAAGGCCTTGTTCCTGGTATAGCGCCATGAAGAAAAATTTTAATTCTTAGAAAGAAGTATCTAATTTAATGTAGTCAAGAAATTCTCTGCGAACCTCTTTTTCTTTAAAAGCTCCACCAAACTCACTGGTTACGGTGCTGCTTTCGATATCACGGATTCCACGGCTATTCACGCACAAATGTTTTGCATCAATGACACACGCAACATCAGGTGTTCCAAGTGCATTCTGCAATTCCTGAACGATCTGCATGGTCATTCTTTCCTGAACCTGTGGTCGTTTCGCGTAATAATCCACGATTCTATTCATCTTGGATAGACCTATTACTGTACCGTTAGAAATATAGGCAACATGTGCTTTTCCTACGATAGGCAGAAGGTGATGTTCGCAAGTAGAATAAACAGTGATATTTTTTTCCACAAGCATTTCTCCATACTTGTATTTATTCTCAAAAACAGAAGCTTTGGGTTTGCGCTTAGGATGTAACCCTGAAAATATCTCGTTAACGAACATTTTTGCTACCCGCTGTGGAGTCCCTTTAATGCTGTCGTCTTCCAGGTCCATACCTAGAGTGTCAAGAATATTTCTTACATCCTTTTTAATAAGTTCGATCTTTTCATCGTCACTAACTTCAAAGGCGTCATCTCTAAGAGGGTTTACAGCGCTACTGCCAGCGTGAGCATCACCCATTTCATCTATATCGTTCAAAATTTTATCTACTTTCATGCGTTTTGCAATAATAGTCGGTCAAAACTGTTTTGGCTTGCAAAGATACATAATTTATAAGGTTTACAGAATCTGCAAAATCAAATGGAGGAGGGAGAATGTTTGCCCATATTTTCATATTTTGCACTAGTTTGGTTGAGGCAGCCCGAAGGTATGAACATCAGATTTCAGTTATTTACATTTCTTTTTATCATTGCGGGTTTTTCGGCCTTTGCTCAGGGATCAATTTGTTCGAATATTGAGCCTTTCTGCGCAGGAGACCAACGCCTTACTTTCCCTAATTCAAATTCTACAAATAGCAACCAGATTTCAGGTGAATTTGGTCCGGACTATGGTTGTCTGGAAGAACAGCCATATCCAGCATGGTTTTTCCTTCAGGTAGAGGATAATGGAAATTTACGATTCAGAATAAGTCAGAATAGTAGAGAGGATGGAAGGGGTGTACCTCTTGATGTGGATTTTGTAGTTTGGGGACCATTTCAAAGAGGAGAAGATTATTGTAGTGCAGCAAATCTTAGTGAGATGAACCAGGTGGATTGCAGTTATTTGCCAGATTCCATAGAAACCATGACCATTCCCAATGCCAGGGAGAACGAGATCTATGTGGTGGTGATCACTAATTTTGAACAGGTGCCGGGCTTTATAAGTCTGGAGCAGACAAATTCTGGAGAAGGTTCAACAGACTGTTCTATTCTTGAATTTGATCTTGGTGAAGATATTGCAGTTTGCGGCGAAGATGAATACTTGCTCGATGGAACTTCAGATGAGGACGCAGAATACCAATGGTTCAAATTTGATGAATCGACGATGAATTATATTGAACTCACGAACGAAATCGGACCAACCTTATTGGTTACGGAAGAAGGAGATTATAAGCTGATTGTTACTGATGTTCTGGAAGATAAAACTGAAGAGGATGAGATCAATATTTCCTTTTATGACATTCCTGAGATATTCCCTGCGGAAGATCTTGCCAAATGTGATTCGGGTGATACGATAGATCTGACTTTAAGAAACTCACAATTACTTGGAGTTAATGCTGAAGTATCTGATTTTACGATGAATTACTACGAAAGCTCGCAGGCTGCGGAAGAGAATGAGCCAATAGCAAATCCGAATAATTTTCCATTCCAGGAAGGCAAACAGATTTTTGCCCGAGTAATTCAGAATGTGTCTGGATGTTTATCTGAAATCCAATCGTTTAACCTCACTATTTTCGATTTTCCTGCGTATACTTTAGCTGAAGAAACTGTAATATGCGTTAATCTCGCAGGCACTGCCATTGGTGGGTCAACTCTGGGAGAAGATCTTGGTGAAGGTTATAATTATGAATGGATTCTGGATGGAAATATTGTTAGTACAGAAGCTCGCTATACTTTAAGAGAATTACCAGAAAATGGGATATTGGAGCAAAATATTATTCATGATGAATCGGGTTGTTTTCAGTCGTATTCGACAACTGTTCAAGCAGTTTCCCGTCCCGAAACACTGGAGGTGAACATTTCCGGATCAGATTTTGGCGATGGATACGTGATCGAACTTGAAGCGACTGGAGGTATAGGGCAGGAATTTGCATCTTATGAATATCGTTTGGATGAAGGAAATTGGAGAAGTTCGCCAAGATTTAAAGACGTGAGACCTGGAAATCACGTAGCATATGTTAGAGAATCGAATGGATGTGGGGAAACCAAAAGTGGATCATTCTTTCTGGTTGGTTATCCGCGATTTTTTACTCCGAACGGCGATGGATTTAACGACGACTGGCAATTAATAACAGACCAGAACATAGAGATCCACGAAGTGATGATCTTTGATCGTTATGGAAAATCTATCATAGAGCTTAAATCTGGAGAAGATTTTTCATGGGATGGCACAACCAACGGTAGACCGCTTCCGGAAACCGACTACTGGTTCAAAGTAATTTTCAGTACTAGTGACAAAGACCGGGAAGAGTTCATGGCTAATTTCAGTCTTATTAGATAAAAAAAAGAGCTGGTCTTAAGACCAGCTCTTTTTCCGCATAGAATATTTTAATGTTTTTACAAGCCTATAGTTAGAGTTGCCACAAATTGAGATAGATCTCTGTCTAAACTAACAGGATTAAGAACACCAGAATTAAGTGGGCGAATTTGCTCTTCATAGTTTGAAGTTTCGTAAGCTATATCGAGGTTCACAGATCCAAAGTTATAACCTAAACCAGCACTGTAACCATTGAGATCACTACGAATTTCTTCATTCTCAAACGGACTGGCTTCATAGCGATATCCAGCTCTAAAACTTAATGCCTTCAGCCTGTATTCTCCACCAACTTTGAAAGCAGGTGTCATCTTCATTGTTTCAGATATAGCATCGTTCAAACTCTGGAAAAAAAGATCGTTCTTTGGTTTAAACTGAATGTTACCATAATCGGTTAGGCTTAGATCTCCGCTTATTAATCCATTTTTTCCGAATAGAAAGGCGACGCTACCAGTATGAGTAGAAGGAGTTTGAAAATTATATTCAGGATACACATTGATGATATTTGGAGAAACACTAACGAATTCACCAGCACTGCTATATGTTTCCAGGTACTGGGATGTCTCCTCGAACATGTTAAACCAGGTAGGTGATTGGTAGGTATAACCAAGTCTTACATAATCACCAGCTTTTGCAATGGCACCTAATTGAAAACTAAAACCATCTCCGTTAGTGCGTAGATTGTTTCCAAAATCAATTCTGGAAGTGACATTAGGATCATTTGAAGTATTGGAATGAAGTTCAGAGATCTCTGTGAACTTATCGTAGTTTATAAAATGACTATTTAAATTAAGTCCAAGATATAGCCAGTCTTCGTACTGTGTTGCGATATTAAAACTCAGTTTCCCATTAAGTCCGGTTGTATTGTAGCGATATTGCTGATCAAACGTTCCATCTTCAACAAGAGAAAAATACTCAGTATTATTGGGGTCGTCTTGGTTGGCTTCTATCACATAACCCTGATAACCTAAAAAGGCCTGTTGTTCATCAAAACCAAAGTTTTCTCCAAGGAAAGAATACAGATCGGCTATATTCTCATCATCTCTAAGCTGAAGCTGGTCCAATGGAATTCCGTTGGCTTTCTGCAGAAAGTAGGCGTCTACAGATTGACGGGATATTCCGCCGGTTACAAAGTTATTATCAAAATTGGAAGTTGTATTGAAATTGAGACCAAGGCTAAATTTACTTAGCTTTTTATCTGAGCTTCCCTGGAATACAAAAACTCCACCAACATTTCCCAGATCGATCTCGTCACTCTTTGAATATGAGGTGCTACCATGATACCTTAAATTATCATCTTTATTTCTTGACTTCAAACTGATAGTTGCAATACTATTCAGGAAAACTGCAGATGAGGCAGGATTGCTGGATATTGCCGAAATGTCTCCACCTAAAGCTCCAAACGCACCACTCATACCTATATATCTGGCAGTTCCGTTAAGTTCTGATCTTGAGTAGCGATAAGCATCATCAATACTCTGTGACCATAGATTTCCTGCAAAAACTAACAGGCATATTAGGAATATCTTATTCATATTGTATAAAATAAAGGATGAAAAAAGCCTTGCTGAATTAATCAACAAGGCTTTAAGGTTTTGCAAATTTTATTGTCCGCCTCTACCACCGCGGGAGGTTCTGCTAGAACCGCTGGATGAACTACGGCTTGAGCTTCCAGAGCTTCTGGATGAGCTACTAGAACTACGAACACTTCTACTGTTAGAAGAACTTCTTCTTGATGGCGAAGTAGTTTGTGTAGATCTGCTACTACTAGATCTCGTAGATCTATAAACCGGACTCGAAGTTCTGGTATTCGAGGTGTCGTAGTATCCACTTCTTTCAGTTCTTCTACTAGTACGTGAATATACATTGTTACGATCGTAACCATCACTGGTACCTCTTGCTCTAGATCTGGATCTTGCGGCATCAGCCTGAGCATTTCTAATACTTCTTATGCTTTCTGAGTAACTGCTTCTTCTATCATTGGATGACCTATAGTCATTGCTATTCCTTCTACCGCGGTTGTAGGCAACATTATTACGATTTCTACCTATATAAGGATACCCATAACCATATCTATTATAAAGACCATTGTTAAACCAAGGATTTCCAAAACCGAAGTTGTAACCGTAGGACCAGCCATATCCAAATCCTCCATAACCCCAAGGTCCGCCGAATCCTCCGTAACCCCAACGATTACCGAATCCAAAAGCTAAACCTCTGCGTGCGTAAGGATTGAAGAATGGATCGAAAAATGGATCATAGAACGGATCGTAAAATGAACCAAAATATGGGTGTCCAAATCCGTAGCCCCAACCAAGTGGTCTTCCAAATCCAAAACCAGGTCCATTATTTATAATATTGACAGAATACGTATCGGGATCATTACCCCATGGTGCATTTCCTTCAACATAAGCTACATCTCCACCAACTTCAGAATAATTATCATATCCATCATTCGATGAATAGCTATCAACATCTGTGAAAACATCATTCTCAAGTAGTTCGCCAACCATTTCAGATTGCTGGGCAAACATGTTTTTATAATAATTGTTCGGATTATTTGGTTTTACCTGAGTTTGCTCGTTTTCTGCCTGTTCCCATATTCCTGGTCTGGATTCGCCATAAATTCCATCAGTTTCATATCCAGAATACTGGTAAGATGAGCATGCTCCAAGACTTAAAAGTATAGCAGGAAGAAACAGCAGTTTTAGCCGGTTTCGTAAGAGGTAGTAAGTTTTCATCGGTAATTCTTTTTATTGTTGGGCATTCTAAAAATGGTTAGTTTTGCCCGAACGGTTAGTACTTGACTAACCTTAAAAACACAAGTTTTGTGCCAAATTACGAACTATGGGTAAGAAGTTAACAAGCAGGAGCGAAGATTATTCAAAATGGTATAATGAATTGGTGGTCAGGGCAGATCTGGCTGAGAATTCGGCAGTTAGAGGCTGTATGGTTATTAAGCCTTATGGATATGCGATCTGGGAGAAAATGCAGGCTGAATTGGATAGAATGTTTAAAGAAACAGGACATCAGAACGCTTATTTTCCACTTTTTGTACCTAAAAGTTTGTTTGAAGCTGAAGAAAAGAATGCTGAAGGCTTTGCTAAAGAATGTGCTGTCGTTACTCATTATAGATTAATGAACGATGAAGATAATCCTGGCAAATTAAAAGTAGATCCCAATGCAAAACTTGAAGAAGAGCTCGTTGTAAGGCCAACTTCAGAAGCGATCATTTGGAATACTTATAAAAACTGGATCCAGTCTTACAGAGATTTACCTATAAAGATAAACCAATGGGCTAACGTAGTTCGATGGGAGATGAGAACTCGTTTATTTCTAAGAACTGCTGAATTTCTTTGGCAGGAAGGTCATACCGCGCACGCAACTAAGGCTGAAGCGCTTGAAGAGACTGAATTGATGAATAATATATATGCTGAATTTGCCGAAAACTTTATGGCAATTCCAGTAATCAAAGGTGCGAAAACTGAAAACGAACGTTTTGCAGGGGCACTAGAGACCTATTGTATAGAAGCTCTTATGCAGGATGGAAAGGCTTTGCAGGCAGGGACTTCTCACTTTTTAGGACAAAATTTTGCTAAAGCTTTTGATGTGAAATACGCCACTAAGGAAGGTGGTCTGGAGCATGTATGGGCAACTAGCTGGGGCGTATCTACAAGGTTAATGGGTGCGTTGATCATGACCCATAGCGATGATCATGGTTTGGTTTTACCTCCAAAGCTGGCTCCAACGCAAGTTGTGATCGTTCCAATATATAAAGGAGAAGAGCAATTAGCTCAAATTTCGGAAGTTGCAGATGAGTTGGTTAAAGATTTAAGAGCAGCAGGGGTATCGGTAAAGTTCGATAATAATGATAACCAGAAACCAGGTTGGAAATTCGCTCAGTATGAATTACAGGGAGTTCCGTTAAGAATTGCAATTGGTCCTAAAGATCTGGAGAAAGGTACGATTGAACTTGCCAGAAGAGATACGTTGTCAAAAGAATTCGTGAACAGAAATGAAATAGTAGGTAAGATACCTGCATTATTAAACGAAATTCAGGAAACTTTATATACCAAGGCTAAGAATTTTCGGGATACTCATATTACAGAAGTAGAGACTTTTGATGAATTTAAAAAACAATTAAAAGATAAAGGTGGTTTTATCTCTGCTCACTGGGATGGTAGCCCGGAAACTGAAAATAAGATTAAAGAGCTTACGAAAGCTACTATTAGATGTATTCCTTTTGACAGGAAGGAGGAAGCTGGCAAGTGTGTTTTAACTGGGAATCCATCTGAAGGAAGAGTACTTTTTGCAAAAGCCTATTAAAAAATTTAAAAATTTTTGTAGAACATTTGCGGCATTCCAAAAAAGTTGTATTTTTGCATCCGCATTTGAAACAAAATGGTCCGTTCGTCTAGGGGTTAGGACGCCAGGTTTTCATCCTGGTAACAGGGGTTCGATTCCCCTACGGACTACAAGAGAAACATCGCAGTGATGTTTTAATAATTGCAACTTGAATGTTGTGCTTTGAAATAGATAATGGTCCGTTCGTCTAGGGGTTAGGACGCCAGGTTTTCATCCTGGTAACAGGGGTTCGATTCCCCTACGGACTACTTTTAAAACTTATTTAAATAATAATTGTAATGGCAAATCATAAGTCAGCGTTGAAGAGGATTCGTAGCAATGAGACTAAGCGTCTTAGAAATCGCTACCAGCATAAAACTACAAGAAACGCGATCAAGAAATTGCGTGAGGCCGATAAGAAAGAGGCTGAGGCTATGTTGCCTTCTGTAATTTCTATGATAGATAAATTGGCTAAGAAAAATATCATTCATGATAATAAGGCTGCTAACCTAAAGTCTAATATGGCTAAGCACGTTGCAGCACTATAATTTTAGCAGTGTTCAATTCATAAAAAAATGCTTTTCGATCTTCGGAAAGCATTTTTTTGTGCAGTAAAGTTAAGTTTTCTAGAAAACAGAAACTCCTGTAAGGGTAGTAAGTCTTTCCAACGCCTTCATTCCTAATTCTGAATTTCCTTTCTCATTTAATATAGGGCTCCAGACAGCTACAGAATAATTCTCTGGATGTATAGCTACAATGCCACCGCCCACGCCACTTTTTCCAGGTAATCCTACCTGAAAACTAAATTCACCCGCTTCATCATAAAAGCCACAGGTTTGCATTAAGGCATTAATACGCTTTACTGTTTTCGGTTTCAGAATTTTCTTATCGGTTTCCAGGATGCGCCCCCTGTTGGCAAAAAGCATAAAAGCTTTTGAAAGTTGCTCACAGGTCATGGCAAGCGAACATTGATGAAAATAAAAGTCTACAATAGGTTGTACATCACACTTTATATTTCCAAGAGCTTTGATGTAATTTACCAAAGCAACATTCCTGTATCCAGTTGCCTGTTCTGAAGCAGCTACGGTTTCATCATAATGAATATCATCATCACCAGTAATTTCACGCACAAAATCTAGTAATTCCTGCTTTGGATCTTTTAATTGATCCACAAGAATGTCTGAAATTACCAGTGCGCCAGCATTGATAAATGGATTCCTGGGGATTCCACTTTCGTATTCAAGCTGAGTAAGACTATTAAAGGGATCACCTGAAGGTTCTACATCAACACGATCCCATAGATCTTCTCCCATGAGTCGCATACCCATCGCCAAAGTGAAGACCTTGGAAATACTCTGAATTGAAAATTTCTCCTTACTGTCACCAAAGTTGAAATGCTGGTTATCTCCACAATAAACGTGCATTCCGAATTTACGACGATCTACCTTGGCAAGTTCCGGAATATAGGATGCAACTTTCCCTGAAACATCCCGGTAGCTCATTTCATCGTATATCGTGTCTAAAATTTTCTGGTATTCCATATTAATTAAGGTCGCTAAGATCTGATTCTGTTTCTATTTCGAAAGGTACCTTATCCTTCTTGAAGATTCTGGCGGTGAGATCCCCTTTTAACGTAACTTTATTATCGCTTAACTCCAACCAACTTCCCTCTCGAAGTCCCACTACAGGCGGTGAATTAAGATTATGAAATTCTTTAATTCGTGTTTCGCGGGTTTCTCCTTTATGCTTTGTATTTAGATCTGGATCAAGATAATGCGGATTAATATTAAAAGGAACTAATCCTAAGGTTTGAAAGGAAGGAGGGTAAACAATTGGCATGTCATTGGTGGTTTGCATACTTAAGCCGCCAATATTGGTTCCGGCACTTGTTCCCATATATGGAGTTCCGCTTTTTATTTTTTGCTTCAACACAGCCATCACCCGATTTCTGTATAATTCTGAAACCAGTAGAAACGTATTTCCACCTCCGGTAAAGACACCTTCAGCATTCTGGATGGCCTTTTCTGGATCTTCAAATTCATGAATTCCCTTTATCTTAATATCAGCTTTTGCAAATGCTTCCTTTGCCCGTGAAGTATATTCATCTAAGGATATTCCGCCAGGTCTGGCGTAAGGAATAAAAATTACTTCCTCTGCATCCTTATAAAGTTTAGGTAAATGCGGAATCAAGTATTCAAGATAGTCCTGAGAATGTAGGGTAGAGGTGCTGGCTAATATTGCGTTCATATACCTTTTTAAGGTAAAAATAAAGAATCGAATACGTTAACAAAAGTTTACAGAGTTAATAAAGGCTAATTTTAGTTTTGGAACGTTATGATTAAACCGAAACCAACTAACCAACTTGGAAATTACTTTTTGTAGTAGAATGAAATACCTGCTATTGCTCGGCTTTCTGGGCTTTAGCCTGAATTGCTTTGCGCAGGAACCTGAAATCCTTAGCGGTAGAATTCTAGCCGGAACCCAGCCACTGTCGGGAGTTCATGTAATTAATATGAATTCCAGGACCGGTACCACTTCAGATGATTCGGGAATTTTTAAAGTTTCTGTACGCCAAAGCGATATTCTTTTATTTACTTCGGTGCAGTTCGAAAAAATAGAAATAGAGATTTCCGAAGAACATTTAAGAACTGGAACTATCGAAGTGATCGTCAATGATGCTAACCGACTGGAAGAAGTTGAAGTTGGAAAGAAGCCACTAAGCGGTTTCCTTAACAATGATCTTAATCAAATAGAATATTTCGACAGAGATCAATATCATATTCCGCATCCAGAGAGAAAACTTACTCCTAACGAATTAAGGCTCTATACCGCGAGCGAAGGCATTACCAGCCGGTGGTCATACATTGGGATTCTTCTGGGCGGTGTATCACTCGATGTTTTGATAAACGATATCAATGGGAAAACGAAATACCTAAGGGAAATGATAGAACTGGACGAACTACAAGTGAAAGTGCAGGCGGCTATCGATCTCTTTGGAAGGGAGTTTTTTAACGAACACTTAGATTTACAAGGCGACGAGATTATCAACTTTATCTATTACTCTTTTGAAGATGAAGATTTCAGTTTGATGTATGAGCAGAGAAAAGAGCTTGAAATGATAGAATATTTTCAAAATAGTATTGTTGAATTCCGAAGAATGAGAACTCAGGATGAATAGATGTAAAAGAAAAATTACGATGTATACCCTGCTGGTTTTTCTGGTAGGTTTCGCTTCCGTAGTAACAGCACAGGAAAGGAAAATTGTTTCAGGTAAAATTGTTAGTGACAGTATTATTGATAAAAGCGGAGTTCACGTTATCAATATGACTGCGGAAAAAGGCACCGTGACCAATGAGAATGGTGAGTTTGATATGATGCTGAAGTTAGGTGACAGTATTTATTTCTCATCGGTACAGTTTGAAAATGAGTTTAAAGTGATTGGAGAACAGCAGCTGAAGAATGGCTGGACCAAACTTTTATATCCTAAAATGAATGAACTTGCTGAAGTTCAGCTCGATAACATTAAACTTTCGGGAGTGCTTGATCAGGATATCACCAGGATGCCTAAAAGTATTTACGAAAAACTTGGTATTCCATTTCCCAAACCCAGGCGAACGAGTCTTGAGCTCGCTATGCAGGCGAATACGAATGATCCGGTTTCACAGGTAATCAACATGCTTAATGGAACCACCAAGCAACTAAAAAAGGCTGAAGAGAATACCGAATTGACCAAACTCGTCAACCGTACAAGAAGCCGTATGCAGGAAGCTTATTTCGTAAACGGATTGGGATTGCCTGAAAATGAGGTCGTCAATTTCCTTTATTACTGCGTCGATTTCCCCACCTTTGAAGCTCTGCTTGATGAAACAAAAATATTCGCACTCATGGAATTTTTTGAAGAGAAACTCCCGGAATTTAAATCAAGAAGGCAGCTTGAATAATACTATTCTTATATTCTGAACGTTGAAGTACGACACGAGAAAACATATGTTATATAAATACCTGGGCGCCGTTTTAATTATTTTCTTATTCTCTGTGAATCTGAAGGCACAAGAAACAAGCTTGCTTAAAGGGCAAATTATTTCTGAAAATAAGGATGTTCAGAACGTTCATATCGTAAACCTTACTCAGGAAACTGGAACTACCAGTGATGTTAAAGGGGAATTTTTTATTGGTGCTGCAATTAATGATAGTCTCTTTATTTCTTCGGTTCAGTTTCAGAATAGAACTGTAGTGGTTCGCCAGAATATGATCGAAAGCGGAAAAATTGAGATCGAGCTGTACGAAGCCATGAACGAACTTTCCGAAGTTTTTATTGACGATATTGAGCTTAGCGGTTACCTCGCAAATGATCTTAATTTAATTTCCATTAAGGAAGTGGAGACCAAAAACCGTTTACAGCAGAATCTGGATGATTTTATCAGGAAAGACAGGGAACTCAATCCATATTACCAGCCTAGCATGACCGAAGGTATTCGTATTGATAAAATTGCCATGGCTATTGCAGAGAAGTTATCCAAAAACAAAGAGACTCCTATAGTTTATAGTCCGAAGGAACTGGCTAATCTTAGTCTGAAGATAGTAGGAGAGGAGTTCTTTAGTAAGGATCTTGATCTAGACGCGAATGAAATCTGTAACTTCCTTCTATACTGTGATAGAGATCAGAATTTCGAGGAGCTGGTTCTTAATAATAATGCATTGGTTTTAATTGAATATTTTGAAACCAGGATCGAATCCTTCAGAAAACTTAGAGCTGGAAATCTCAACGCAGGAAGACAGCTTCCTGGCTAAATCCTCTAATTAAACCATTTACTTATTTCAAAGTCTAAAAGCTGACTGCTCAATCTCTATGAATGGCGCAGTAATTGTTTTATCTTCGGAAAAAAATATATGAAAAACCTCATTTTGAGTCTATGCTGCCTGTTTATATTCAGTTCCTTCAGCAGCGAAGATCATGAGACCTACTTAAGTGTTACAGAAATTGAATACCGGCAGGATAGCAAGTCGGTGCAGGTGATTTCCAGGGTATTTATCGATGATATGGAAGATGTGCTTACCAAACGTTTCGGTAAAGATGTTAGCCTTGCCTATAAAAAGGATCTTTCTGCTAATAAGGATCTTCTCGAAAAGTACTATTCCAAAAAATTAACTATCAAAGTAAAGAATCGGGAAATTCCATTGAAATTGCTGGGGAGCAAATTTGATGCTGATCAAATTGTCTTATTCCTGGAAGGCAAAAATGTGGAATCCTTCAAAACCGTAGAAGTAGAAAATCTCGTGCTTACAGATCTATTCGATACACAGAAAAATATTGTTCATGTGAAGAAAGGTGATGTGATCGAAAGTATGCTGCTGGTGAAAGCGAAAGGTCGTGACACGGTTAATTTCTGAAAACTTTCCAATTGACGTATAAAATCTTATTTTTAGCAACCTATAAATTAAAATTTAGTAAATGAAGCGATTAAAATTGTTGACATCCTTGTTCATGGTGTTTGTCTTTGCAGGTATCAACGCACAGGAAACTGAACAACAGGAACCACGGCAGCAAGGCCATACCAATCAAAACAAATTCAGGCAGATGTATCAGGAACTGTCAACTCCAAACCAGTATAGAACCGCATCTGGAGCTCCTGGACCTGCGTATTATCAGAATGAAGCTGATTACAAAATGGATATCGTTCTTGACGATAAGAATTCAGTGCTTACCGGTGAGGAGACTATTACCTATCATAATAATTCTCCGCAGGACCTAGAATACCTATGGGTTCAATTAGACCAGAATATCAGGAAAAAAGATGCTCCTCAAAAAGATGGAGACGGAATGGCTCCGGTTGCTACTGCAGCTGGTTTCGCTAATAAATACCTGGAAGCTCCTTTTGATGGTGGTTTCGATATTAAAGAAGTTTCTGCTAATGGATCAGATCTTAAGTATACGATCAACCAGACCATGATGCGCGTTGATCTTCCAAAGCCTTTGAAGGCTGGGGAGACTTATACATTCGATATCAAATGGTCTTACAATGTGAATAACCACGTGACCAATCGTGCGCGTTCAGGATATGAGTTATTTCCAGAGGATGGAAACAAAGCTTATGTAATTGCTCAGTTCTTCCCGAGAATGGCCGTTTATAATGATGTCGAAGGATGGCAGAACTATCAGTTCTGGGGGAATGGTGAATTTGCACTTCCTTTTGGGGACTATGAGGTAAATATTACTGTACCTGCAGATCATATCATGGAAGCTACGGGTGAACTTCAGAATAGAAAAGACGTTTACTCTAAGGAAATGATGAAGCGTTATGAGCAGGCTAAGAAAAGTTATGATAAGCCGGTAATCATTGTAACTCAGGAAGAAGCTGAAAAGGCTGAAAAGAACTTTTCAGAAAAAACTAAAACATGGACTTA
This sequence comes from Christiangramia sp. LLG6405-1, assembly GCF_045055805.1. Lineage (GTDB taxonomy): Bacteria > Bacteroidota > Bacteroidia > Flavobacteriales > Flavobacteriaceae > Christiangramia. The sequence goes on from NZ_CP159330.1 coordinate 1,509,211, forward strand.
CAAAGCAGATATGGTTCGTGACTTCGCTTTCTCAACTTCAAGAAAATTCATTCTAGACATGATGGCGGTAGATGTGATGGGAAAAGATGTAATGGCTGTTTCTGTTTATCCTAAAGAAGGGAATCCTCTTTGGGAAGAATGGTCTACGAAAGCTGTAGCTGCAACTTTAGAGAGCTACTCAGAGCATACTTTCCAGTATCCTTATCACAAGGCAGTTTCAGTTCATGCTAAGAATCAGGGGATGGAATATCCAATGATCTGCTGGAATTATGGACGTCCTGATGAGAATGGTAAATACAGTGACCGTACTAAATTCGGGATGATAAGTGTGATTATTCATGAAGTTGGACACAACTTTTTTCCAATGATCGTAAATTCTGATGAAAGACAATGGGGTTGGATGGACGAAGGTATCAACACCTTTGTACAGTATGTTGCAGAACAGGAATTTGGAAAAAAACATCCTGAGGCTATTGCACCAGAATCGAATTATCCTTCAAGAAGAGGAGCGCCGAGTAAGATCATTCCTTATATGAAAGGAAACCAAGACTATATTTCTCCAATTATGTCCAATCCAGAGCAAGTTTATCAACTAGGAAATAATGCTTATGGTAAACCGGCAACTGCGTTGAACATTCTTCGCGAGACGATCATGGGTAAAGAATTGTTCGACTATTCTTTCGCTACTTATTCTAAAAGATGGATGTTCAAGCACCCAACTCCGGAAGATTTTTTCAGAACGATGGAAGATGCTTCAGGCGTAGATCTTGACTGGTTCTGGAGAGGTTGGTTCTATACTACAGATAATGTGGATATTGGGATCAAAGATGTTCAGAAGTACTATGTTACTGATAATCCTACTGAAGCAGGTAAAGAAATGTTGAAGAGATATGGAACAACTCCTGAAGAAACTAAAGCACTTTATGTAGTTTCCGAAGATGATGAAGCATTTTCAGAAGATATGAAAGGTAAATCCTTGATGGAAAATTCTGAAACTTTACAGGCTTACGTGATGGATAACTTTAGCGAGGAAGAGCGTAAGAACCTTCAGGCGCCTAAGTATTTCTACCAGGTAACTTTTGAAAAACCAGGTGGGTTGGTAATGCCGATCATTGTAGAATTGAGCTATGCCGATGGAACTTCAGAAAAAGTTACTTACCCGGTTCAGATCTGGAGAAAGAATGATAGTAATGTTAGCAAGGTAATTCCTTCTAACAAAGAGATTACTAAGATCACATTGGATCCAGATCTTGAGACAGCAGATGTTGATGTGAACAATAACAGCTGGCCAAAAAATGAAAACAAAAGTGAGTTCGATGAGTATAAAGATTCCGCTCAGGACTAGGTTTTAAGCTAATAATATTTAAGCCGACTTTAACGAGTCGGCTTTTTTTATGCTTAGATTTGTATATATATTTGTTTTACTATGCATATGTTACCATTGTTTATTAGCGGAGCTGAGATAGGCTTTATTTTGTTCATCCTGGTGATGGTTTTTGGAGCTGATAAAATTCCTGATATTGCCAAAGGTTTGGGTAAGGGAATGAAAGCGGTAAAAAACGCTTCTAATGATATTAAAAGTGAAATTCAGCGAAGCGCTGAAAAACAAGGCATAGATACAGACTTCACGAAAGACGTTCGGGGCGAGATTGACAAGGTTAAGGAAGATATCGATGATATCACAGGTTCTGTTCGTCGTAAGCTATAATATGTAATCGATGTGGGACCAGATCGAAGAATGGGACAGGCAACTATTTGTATACCTGAACAACCTTGGAATAGAAAAGTATGATACTTTCTGGATCTTCGTTACCAATCCGGCGCACTGGATCCCGGTTTTTATAGTTTTCTTTCTACTTTTCTTTGTAGCATTTCACTGGAAAAAAGGACTTTTCACCAGTTTATTTCTGCTACTAACTGTAGCCGTGACTTATGGCTTTACAAATCTTGTAAAAGCTCTGGCTGTTCGTAACAGGCCTAATAATACACCTGAATTAGCAGAACTTATTAGAATATTACAGGAGCCAACTAATTATAGTTTCTTTTCGGGTCACGCATCAACCTCCTTTGCTGCGACAACTTTTATCGTTCTCGCATTGAGTAAATGGAGTAAATGGATTTATCTAGCCTATATCTGGCCATTCCTATTTGTAATGAGCAGGATCTATGTAGGAGTACATTTTCCAGGCGATATCATCGTTGGGATGATAGTTGGAATCATAATGGCCTTTCTCTTCTTTAGTCTTTATAACCGAGCTGGAACTAGGATTTATTAGCTATTTCACTCTTGAAAGTGTGAGACCGTCACGAATTGGCAAGATCACAGTTTCTACCCTTGGATCATTATTTAATAGAGCATTGTATTCCAGTAGAGCTTTTGTAGAGAGGTCGTCTTTCTTAAGTTCTTCCACAACCTTTCCACTCCATAGAACATTATCTGAAAGTATAATTCCGCCGCTGTTCATTTTATCAATGATCAGCTCGAAATACTTCGGGTAGTTAGGTTTATCGGCATCAATAAATACCAGGTCAAAATTTTCTTCAATATTGGGAATGATTTCTGTAGCATCACCAATATGCTGTACGATTCTATCGCTATATGTAGAAGCCTGAAAATGTTTCTTCTGAAAGTCTTCCAGTTCTTCATTTATATCTATCGTATGCAAGATTCCGTCCTCTGTAAGACCTTCAGCCAGGCACAGGGCAGAATAGCCTGTATATGTACCAATTTCCAGGATAGATTGAGGATTTTTCATCTTGGAAAGTAAACTTAGTACCCGGCCCTGGTAGTGCCCGCTCAGCATTCTGGGTTGCATGACCTTCTGATTAGTTTCACGGTTTAATTCTACCAGATGTTGAGGTTCTGGTTGAGAATGTGCTACTATATACTCGTCAATATTTTCAGGTAAGAAATGCATATTTAAAGTTTAGGTAAAAATATGGATTTTCTCTTTCGTGCGGGTCCCGAAGTATTGAAAACGAAATTGTATTTTTACAAAAAACACAAGCTATGAAATTTGAAAATTCACTGGAATTTGCTCAGCGCCTGGATAAGGAAGATGAACTGGCAAATTACCGGAATGAATTTATCTTCCCGAAAATCAAAGGTAAGGACGCTATATATTTCGTCGGAAATTCATTAGGTCTGCAACCTAGATCTGCAAAAAAGTACGTAGATGATATCATGCAGGATTGGGCAGAATTGGGTGTCGAAGGTCATTTTAAAGCCGAAAAGCCCTGGTGGGATTACCACGAAAAATTTGCTGGAAAACTAGCTAAAGTAGTAGGTGCAAATCCTTCCGAAGTAACCGTCATGAATACGCTCACGGTAAATCTTCATCTTTTGATGGTGAGCTTTTACAGACCAGAAGGGAAACGTTATAAGATCATTTGTGAAGAAAAAGCATTTCCCAGTGATCAATATATGATCTCCAGCCAGGTTCGTTTTCATGGATTTGATCCTGAAGATGCCATCGTAGAGATCAAAAAGCGCGATGGAAAGCATAAATTTAGAACAGAGGATATCCTTAGTAAAATAGATGAAGTGGGAGAGGAGTGTGCTCTAGTGCTTATTGGGGGAGTGAATTATTACACCGGTCAGGTGATGGACATGGATACTATCACTAAAGCAGGTCACAAAGTTGGAGCCTTTGTTGGTTGGGATCTTGCTCACGCAGCCGGAAATATAGAACTAAAACTCAGCGAATGGAATGTGGACTTTGCTGCCTGGTGTAGTTATAAATATATGAATTCAGGCCCTGGAAACGCTTCAGGATGTTTTGTAAACGAGAAGTATCACAACAAAAAAGATATTCCCAGATTTGAAGGTTGGTGGGGACATAATAAAGAACGCCGATTCTTAATGGAACCAGAATTTCAACCGGAATCTAATGCAGATGCCTGGCAAATTAGCAATGCACCGGTTCTTGCGCTTGCGCCATATCTTGCCTCTCTGGAAATGTTCGCTGAGGTTGGAATGAATAGTTTGTTAAAGAAAAGAGACAAAATTGTCGCATTTCTTGAGTTCGTATTGCACGAAATAGACAAGGATGTAGACAGTACTTTCGAAATCATCACTCCTTCAGCACAGAAGGAAAGAGGAACCCAGCTTTCAGTTTTTCTGCACGGTGAAGGGAAAGAGATCTTTAATTATTTAATGGAGAATGGAGTGATGCTGGATTGGCGTGAGCCAAACGTGATCAGGTTAGCACCGGCACCTTTTTACTGTTCCTATGAAGATATTTATAGATTTGGTCAGATCTTAAAAGAGGGGATACTCTCAAAAAATAAGTCATAAAAAAAGGAGGCATTTGCCTCCTTTTTTTATGACTTATTTTTTCTATTCTACTGAAATGTCATCAAAGAACAATTCAAAACTATCATCCTTGGATTTATGCATGGCAGCAATCTTGATTCCTTTGAAATCTTTATAATCTTCCCAGGTTGTAGCCATTTCACGACCTCCATCTGAAGATTTGTAAACCCACTCGCGAATCATGAATTCATCATCGAAATAGATATCGTAGCTATCACCCGGAGTGTAACCCCCATCTTTTGGATAACTTACTGTAATCATCTGCATTTCGTCTCCGCTAATTGGTGCTGTTGCTTTCTTTGGTTCACTAAGATCTGCCAATGACCACTTTAATTGAAAAGGGAACAATAACCAGTAGGAATCATTCACAAAACGCTGATCGATATATTTTTTATCTTCAGCCAGGCTGTCCTTTCTGGTATAACTCATTACCGAGTCATTCTCGGTCAGACTAATCTTGTCTGTTCCCACATTCCAGTTCCATCGTCTTTCAGATCTAATAGAATCGTTCACTTTTACATTGAAGGTGAATTTGATCTTTTTAATACTATCAAATTCTTCGAAGCCATTGACCATAGCGATCTTTTCATGAACTTCCAGGTTTGGATTCTCTTCAGGAGTCACCTCTTTCTTCTTGTCTTCGTTGCAGGAAATAAGCGTAATTCCGGCAAGAAATGTAAGCAGTAGTTTTTTCATAGTTTTAGTTTTTTAAATATAGTTATTCTTTTGTTCATAGTGCGTTTATGCTCATTCCACCATCAGCAACGATATTCTGTCCGGTCACAAATGATGAAGCGGGCATCGCTAAAAATGCTACAATACTGGCGATCTCTTTTGCTTCAGCAACTCGGTTAAGCGGAGTTCTGGATATAATAGATTTCATTTTTTCCTCATTATGCAAATAGCCTTCAGTTAGTGGTGTTTTTGTAAACCACGGCGAAACTGCATTTACTCTTATTCCTTCTGAAGCCCATTCTACAGCAAGACTTCTGGTTTGTTGTAATAAACCTGCTTTAGACATCGCATATGGAGTACCAGTGCCAACATCCTGAAGTGCCGCGGAAGATGCTACATTGATGATTGTAGATTCACCTGAAATTTTCAGAAGTGGAAATAGCAGTCGGCTAAGCGTAAAAGGAGCTACCAGATTAATGTCAAGAACTTTCCTGTACTCTTCTTCAGAATATTCATGTGCCTTTTTTCTAATATTGATACCGGCATTATTTACTAGTACATCCAGACCGCTCCAGCTTTCAGAAATCCAGTTCGAAACTTTTTCAGAATCAGATAATTTTGAAGCATCAGCAACGAGGCCTTTAACTATGTAACCTTTATCCTTCAGTTCATTTTCCAGATCTTCCAATTCACTTGATGTTCTGGAAGTGAATAGTACCTGTGCACCCAATTCCAGAAATTGTTCTACACATGCTTTTCCAATTCCTTTAGTTCCACCGGTTACCAATACCTTTTTGGATTCTAATCTCCACATAATTCGGTTTTAAACAAAAAACCCTTTGATTGCTCAAAGGGTTAGTATCAATTATATTGAATATTACAGTTTACGACCTGTAAGTAACTTATACAGGATAAGTATCACAGCTACAACGATAAGGATGTGTATGATGCTTCCTAAATCTGGGAATGCAAAATATCCAATTAGCCATCCAATTACTAGTAATACGATAATAAGCCAAATTAAATCTCTCATAATGTTCTGGTTTTAGACTGGTTTTATCCTGCCTTTGGTTAATGATTTTTAGTTAGGTGGTTTAATAATTCCAGGTCTAAATTAGACAAAGCATTAACCCACTGCTTTTCATTTAACCTTGATTTAACTATAAGTATTAAAACCGATCGGGATTTGAAATTATTTCTGCCGCGCGACTCCTTATTTTCTGCATTTCCTCCGGAGGCTTCTTTTCCAGTAGGCTCAACATCATATTCATTCTCTGGTTTCCAGCAAAATGTTCCCGATTGGAATCCAGAAAATTCCAGTAAAGACTGTTAAAAGGACAGGCATCATCTTCGGTTTTTTTGCTTACTTTATAGTGGCAGTCTTTACAATAGTTGCTCATTTTATTAATGTAACTACCGCTGGAAACGTATGGTTTCGTTGCAACAATTCCACCATCTGCAAACTGGCTCATTCCACGAGTATTGGTTATTTCTACCCATTCAATAGCATCTATATAAATTCCCAGATACCACTGGTCGACTTCGTCTGGGTGAGTTTCAGTTAACAAGGCATAATTACCAGTGATCATAAGTCTCTGGATGTGATGTGCGTATGCATTTTCCAGACTATTTTTGATCGAATGATGCAGGCAATTCATTTTGGTATTTGCATTCCAATAGAATCCAGCAAGCTTATTTTGATTTCGAAGTTTATTAGTACGGCGATATCCAGGCATTTCTTTCCAGTATATACCTCTCATGTACTCTCTCCATCCCAGGATCTGCCTTATAAATCCTTCTACTTGAGAAATATCGATCTCATCTGTATGGTCGTAATAATAATCCAGAACAGAGTTTATGACTTCTTTAGGACTCAGCATTTTTGTGTTCATACTGAAGGATAAACGCGAATGGAACAGGTAAGCTTCATCGATATGCAAAGCATCCTGATAATCGCCAAAATGTACCAGTAAGTTTTTACAGAAATAATTTAGTACTGAAAGTGAGTCTTCGCGGGAGGTTGGCCAGTTATAATTTTCAACTTCAAGAGATCCAAAAGTTTCTACACCAGCATTTTTAATTTCTTCAACTAGATCGGATACATCTTTACGGAAACCTCTTTCGTGTGGAATTTCAGGCTTGCCTTTCCATTTCTGCCGGTTACTCTTATCAAAATTCCATTTCCCTCCTTCAGGATCTTTAGCATTGATCATTAAAATATTGTTTTTCTTCCGCATATCGCGGTAGAAATATTCCATGGTCATTTGCTTCTTGCCTTCGTAAAACCTTTCCAGATCACTACGGGTTGTGAAAAAATGTTCGGTATCGAAACTAACAGTTTCGATCTCCAGATCCTTATACAAATTTTTTAACTGCTCATCGAGACGATACTCATCTGGTAATTGATATTGAAAACGTTCAAAATTATGTTTATCGATCAAGTGTTTGATGTTCTTTTCAAGATCCTGAGTATTATCCTCATGATCGATCTTATAATAGAGGACGCGGTGATCTCTTTCTTCCAGATAGCTGGCAAAATTGCGCATGCTTCTAAAAAAACCTACAACCTTTTGTATATGATGCTTCACATAATCGGTTTCCTGTCGCATTTCCATGAAAAGATATGTCACATCTTCAAGGTCGTCCTTGAACCAGCTATGCTGATGATTTAGTTGATCTCCTAAAATAAGTCTCAGCGTTTTTTTTACTTCAGCCATAAATCTTGATAATCGTTATCGGGATCGTAGCGATCTGCCTGACTTTTAATATTGAATTTTCTATCGCGAGGATCATTTCCGACTCCGCTATTATACATCCAGTTTCCCCAGTTGCTATGCACATCATAATCTATGAGCAGACTCTCAAAATATGCAGCGCCTTTTCGCCAGTCGTGTTTCAACTCCTTCGCGAGATAACTATTAACATTCTGTCTTCCGCGATTGCTCATAAAACCGGTATGAGCGATTTCCAGCATATTTGCGTTGACAAAATCCTCTTTAGTATTTCCATCTATCCAGTTTCTGAAAGCTTCATTATCGTCATTCCAGTCGTGAGATTTCCCTCGAATTCCTTCTAACTGGAAGATTTTGTTCCCGTGCTTTAGGGATATGTACTTAAAGAAGTCGCGCCATATGAGTTCGAAAATAAGCCAGTATGTACTCTGATTGCTTTTAATTTCTTTTTCGTATCTCTTAATCTTGAAATAGATCTGTCTGGGGGAGATACTTCCATTGGCCAGCCATGCAGAAAGCTTGGAACTATAATCTGTGCCAAACAAACCATCCCTGGTTTCTTTGTACGTTTCCAGGTTCTTTTGTTCAAAGAAGTAGTGTTCAACTCTTTTTAAAGCTTCATCTTCTCCACCGTGAAATGGGAATGCAGATCGCTCGTCGGTTTCAAATTCATTAAAGTTGAGGTCCTTTAAACTCGGTATATTGGTGTCATTATCAATCTCAAATTCTTTAAGTTTCGAGTTGGTAAGTAATTCTCGTACTTCTGATTTCTTCTCACATTTTTTTCTAAATTCAGTAAATACCTTTGGAATATCTTTAAAGGAATCATAGGGGATATCATCAGGATGAAATAAAAATTGCTGATAATGATCTTCAAATTCAACATCTTGGATAGATTCCTTCAGATTTCTTTCAACTTCCTTCTCTTCCTCTGTCCACTCTTTCTGAAAGTAAATGGTGTCTATCTGATGCTCTTTTACGAGTTCCGCGATTTTAACTTCCGGTTTATTCTGAAAAACAAAAAATGGGATATTGATCTTCTGAAGATTATTCCGCAGTTGATGAATAGTTTCTATTAAAAATCTTGTTCTGAATTTTCCTGTTTTTCGAAAGCCTATGTCTAGTTCTTCATAATGCCTGGGATCAAAAAAATATACAGCGATTACTCTATCGTGATTGCTTGTGGCTTTTGCTAATCCCTCATGATCCTGCGTTCTAAGATCATTTCTAAACCATATTAATCCTGTACTCATTTTTTATTTTTTCTGCATTTATCACTGCAATAACGTACCTGTTCCCAATCTTTTTCCCATTTTTTACGCCACGAGAAAGGACGTTCGCAAACCGGGCAGATCTTTTGAGGTAAATTAGATTTTTTAACCGTTTTATTCGCCATCCTTACTAAAGAAAGATTTAACCTCCTGGCCGGGGCGGGCATAATGAAATCTATCAAGCAGGCTTGGCAGGGAATAACCATCCAGACCATTTACGGCTACTGTACCCGCGTCATCTAATCTTAGCCACCCATCTGGCATTTGAATGCCTTCATCAAAATAAATGTGTTCAATAGAAGCAACGACAAGTACGGTGTCATTTTCTTTGATATGGTATTCATTCACAAATTTGCAGCCCAGTTTTACTTCAGATTGCTTCACATATGGAGCGTGGAATCCATCGAGATACTCCTCATCCAGACCTGTTTTATTAAATTCTGAAATTTCTTCATCATACTTCGCTGCAGTTTGATGAGCCTGCTCGATCATTTTATCCTGAATGTGATTGACCGTAAAGTATTCTGTCTCTCGAATATTATTATAGGTATTTCGAGCAACACTCAATGGTCTGGTCACGAACCCAAGCATTGCCGGGTTGCTGCCAATATGAGTTACCGAGCTAAACACGGCTACATTGGGATTTCCAGATTTAGATCTGGTAGCAATTAGATTTGCAGATTTATATCCTGTACAACTGTTTACAAGGTTTAGGCGATAGATCTTTTCCATTTCCTCAATATCAGAGGCTTTGATATGTTTCATAAAAAAAGGTCAGTTTTTTAGACTGACCTCAAGTTATTGATTGCTTTACTATAAAGCTGTTAATGGATTTTTAAATTAACTCTGATTTTCCATCTTATTGATGGCCATCTCATATTCTTCCATTGCTTCTCTTACTGCATCTATATTGTCTGACGCTTTTTGGTGAGCATCTTCCATCACCTTCTCCAGGTTTTTGTCTGGATGCTGGAACAAATCTGTGATCACATGGTTAATTTTATCGATAATACTACTTTGAGTATTCTTGATATCCTCCAGTTTGTTCAATGTAGACCTCATATGGTCTAGTTTTTCCTGATCCATAATATTAAATTTAGTTTATCTAATATACCACCTCGCATTTATGAAGCCTCAGCAGTTAACAGCTTTTAGAATAGCTTTATCAAAAAATTAGGATTCCTGTTGCTCTTCATAGAATGGGTAATCTATGTATCCTTGCTTGCCAGGTGTATAGAAAGTATCCTCATTATATTCAGCCAGAGGCCACTTATTTTCAAACCTTTTTGCAAGATCTGGATTGGAAACATACCATTTCGCATAACTCACAAGATCTGCATCCCCTTCTTCGATTACTTTATTTCCAGATTCTCTGTCAAAACCGGCATTGATCATCAAAGTACCTTTGTAAATCTTTCGATAATGTTTTGCAATATCACTTATAAGATAAGGAACGTCGCTTACATCTGAAAATGGTTCTGAAAGATGAACATATGCCAGATCGTAAGCATTTAACTTTTCCATGATATAATCAAAGGTCTCAATGCTTTCTTCTGAAGCTACAATTCCGAAGATTTTGTGCAATGAGGGATTGAATCTACAACCAATTCTATTTTCAGGCCATACTTCATTGATGACATCCAGTACTTCGAAAAAGAATCTTGCTCTGTTTGGAATGCTTCCTCCATATTCATCGGTACGCTGATTAGCATTTTTATTGAAGAACTGGTGTATGAGGTAACCATTGGAAGAGTGAATTTCCACTCCATCGAAGCCAGCATCTTTAGCATTCTGAGCTGCAGATTTAAACTCCTGCACAGTTTCCTGGATCTCCTGAAGGCTCATTGCTTTTGGATCAACGGTTTTTTCCTGACCATCTGGTGTGTACACGTCTGCATTTGGATTTACAGCACTGGGAGCAAGAGGCTTGTCTCCATTATGAAATTTAGGGTGTGAAATTCTACCAACATGCCATAATTGAATAAAGATTTTTCCACCATCCTTGTGAACTGCTTCCGTAACTTTCTTCCACCCTTCGACCTGTTCCGGGGAATGAATTCCAGCAGTGTTTATATATCCAACAGCCCGGGATGATACCTGAGATCCTTCAGAAATAATTAATCCGGCACCTGCACGTTGAGTGTAATAGGTCACATGCATATCTGTAGGTGCATTTGCATCATTATCAGCACGGCTTCTGGTCATTGGCGCCATGATTACACGGTTCTTTAAATTCAGGTCTCCCATCTGGTAGGATTGTAGTAAAGCTTGTTTTTCCATAGTCATATTTCAATTTTTACTAAAATTACCAGTTTCAGGGTTTTTGGGGTGTTAATGAACTGGTAAATCAAAATTAGGTAGCTGAAAGAGGCTCTAAGTCGTTGGGACTGCCAGTGAATTGAATATTATTAAGTAATTTCGTGAATCTAATTAATATATTACTGGAGAGCATTTTGCTAACCAGGAATTAGTTTATACTTCATGCAAAATCAAAAAGAAGTAGCTATTGTAGGATCCGGACTCGTAGGTTCTCTATTAGCCATTTTTCTTAGAAAACAAGGTCATAAAGTCACCATTTTCGATAGACGTCCCGATGTTCGTCTGGTAGAATTTTCCGGAAGATCTATAAATCTCGCCATGTCTAATCGCGGCTGGAAAGCTTTAAGAGAAGCTGGAATAGAGGATGAGATCAGAGATCTGGCATTACCGCTGGATAAAAGGGCAATGCATGTAGATGACAAACCAGTGTACTTTCAGAAGTACGGAGAAGATGGGGAAGCGATTTATTCGATTTCCAGAGGAATCCTTAATCGCAAAATGATAGATCTTGCGGAAGAAGCTGGTGCAGAATTTAGATTTGAAGAGAAGATCTGGGATGTGGATCTGCCAAATGCAAAGTTGTATACAGGTGAATCTGAAAAAAGCGTCTGGAAAGAATATCAGTTCGATCTTATTTTTGGAGCAGATGGCGCTTTTTCAAGAACCCGTCACAAGATGCAGAGACAAAGCAGGTTCAATTATTCCCAGCATTTTATTGATGTAGGTTATAAAGAACTAACGATTCCTGCAAATCCTGATGGATCCCATAAACTAAATAATGCATCTTTCCATATCTGGCCGCGAGGTAACTTTATGTTGATCGCAATGCCTAATCTGGATGGAAGTTTTACTTGTACGCTTTTCATGCCTTTTGAAGGAGATGTTTCCTTTGAAAGTATACAGACAGAACAACAGGCAGATCAGTTCTTCGAACAGTATTTTCCTGATATTAAAGATGAAATATCGAATTTAAAGCGAGACTTTTTCAAAAATCCTACTAGTGCAATGGTAACGATCAAATGTTATCCATGGTCTTATTTTGATAAGATCACTCTAGTAGGAGATTCTGCTCATGCGATTGTTCCATTTTACGGGCAGGGAATGAATGCGGGATTTGAAGATATTTCAGTTCTAAATCAAAAGATGAATCAGCATGGGGATAACTGGGAAATAATTTTCGAAGAATATCAAAGAGAACGGAAACCTAATACAGATGCGATCGCAGAATTAAGTTATCGTAATTTTGTCGAGATGAGTAGTAAGACGGCCGATCCATCTTTTTTACTTCGGAAGAAAATAGAAAAGAAGTTCGCTCAAAAATATCCTGAATTATGGGTGCCTTTGTACTCACGGGTCACATTCTCAGACAAAGCTTATTCAGATGCGCTGGATATTGGAGATTACCAGAGAGGAATCATGGACGAAGTCATGAAAATCCCTGGAATTGAAGAAACCTGGGATACTGAAGAGGTCGAACTTAAGATCAAGGATTTACTTAATAAATAAAAAAAAGCTGCCATCTGGCAGCTTTTTTTTAATGTGCATCCTCTTTAAGAATGTCTGGAAACTTCTCCTTAAATCGATTCAGTCTTGGAATCGATACATTCTGAATGTATGGATTTTGAGGATTATTTGCCTCGTAATTTTGATGGTAATCTTCAGCTACCCAGAATTTCTGAAAAGGCAGAATTTCTGCGGCAAGTGGTTTCTGGTAGTCTTTAGCAACTTCAGTCTTCACTTCGTTTATAATATTTTTCTGTTCTTCTGTTTGAAAGAATACGATCGAACGATATTGTGACCCATTATCCGGTCCCTGTCCATTCACCTGTGTTGGGTTTTGAGAACCAAAGAACACTTGAACCAATGTTTTGAAATCTACAACTTCTGGATCATAAATCACTTCTACTGCTTCTGCATGACCTGTTCTTCCAGTATTGCTTTCTTCATAGGTTGGATTCTTGGTATGTCCGCCAGCGTAACCGCTTATCACTTCATCCACGCCTTCAATACTTTCATAGATAGCTTCCACGCACCAGAAACAACCGCTAGCGAAATATGCCTTTTTCATCCCATTCTGCATCTCAACTTCTACCGGAGTAGCATTTGCAATCTCAGGTTTAGTAACCGATTGCTGCGTGTTTTGATTTCCACAAGCCAGAAGTACGAGGCTTATGAAATTAATAATTAATAGCTTCATGTTATTTGAGTTTATAAGTTCCTTCTAGAGTTTTCTTGCCTAACAATGCATATTCCACGGCAGTCTTACCGTCGATTTGAAAACCTTTCCAGTCAAGTTTGTATTCGTTTGCATCTACTTTGCTAAATGTTGCAACCGCTGTGCCAGTATCAAGCTCACTCCATGGAATTTCATTCTGTTTACTTTTTACTGAAGCTCCTTTGTAGAAAACGTGAATTTCGTCACCTACTTTTCTAAAGTCGGCTTCCATATATAATTCACCGGGCTTAAGGCAGAGTTCTGAACTTTCTCCTGCTTCGATTTCCAGGCAGTAGCATTCGCAGTTACTTTCTTCCGCAAACGCGAGGTTCGTATAAGTTCCAGAGTAGTCTGTGTTCTTTTCCTCTGCTGTAGATGTAGTGTCCGTGGTAATAGCTTCTTCAGATTGATCTGAACTTTGTTCGTTCAAATTTTTAAAACCGGTTTTCTGAGTAGTAATGGTATCTTCTGCCTTATTTTCTTTTTCAGAATCCTTACAACCTGTCATAGTCAGCATAGCCAGACACATGATACAGGTTTTAAATGCAGTGAGTAGTTTCATAACGGGTTAAAGTTAGACTATAATTCACCGAAATTTGTAAAATGAATGTTAATCCCAGAGCCCGTGTGAATAGGAGAGTGGCTTAAAAATCAGGTATAAAAAAACCGCCTGAAAAACTTTTGCTTCAGATCCTAAGATCTTACTGTTATTCTCCAGGCAGTTTAAAGTATATATTAAGAAGTATTAGAACTTCTTGAACATAGATTCCATTTTTTCCTGCTCTTCTTTAGCTAGTTCTTCATCTACCAGAATTCTACCACTGTGTTCATCTGTAATGATCTTTTTACGACCAGCAATTTCCATGATCACCTGTGGTGGAATAGTGAAGAAAGATCCTCCAGATGCTCCTCTTTCTACAGGAACCACTGCTAAACCATTCTTTACGTTTGTACGAATTCTTTTGTAAGCAGTAACAAGCCTGTCTTCAATGTTCTTTTCGTATTCCTTAGACTTGTCAATTAGTGCTTGCTCTTCTTTCTCAGTTTCCTTAAGAATTTCGTCAAGTTCACTTTTCTTATGCTTAAGGTGAGCTTCTCTTTCAGCTAATTTCTCTTTAGTTTGAGTAATAACTTCTTTTTTCTGCTCGATCTTGACCTTGTACTCATTAATATGCTTTTCTGAAAGCTCTATTTCAAGTTCCTGGAATTCAACTTCTTTGCTTAAAGCATTGAATTCACGGTTATTACGAACATTCTTTTGTTGCTCAGAATATTTTTTGATTGTCGTCTTAGACTCCTCTATCTGGTTCTTCTTGTTCTTGATATCATTATCAATCACTTCGATATCCGCATCCAGTTTTTCCAGGCGTCTGTTCAAACCTGCTACTTCATCTTCAAGATCTTCAACTTCAAGAGGAAGTTCTCCACGTACATTTCTAATCTCATCAATTCGTGAATCCACCAATTGAAGATCGTACAGTGATCTTAACTTCTCTTCTACAGTAACATCGTTTTTTTTCGCCATATTATAAGTAATGTATTGGATTGGTATTTGTGTCTGCTAAAATAAGTGCAAAACTACTAATTTTTTTGCTAAGAAAAGAATATAGTAAATTTTTTGTAAACTGTTCACTTTCATAGTGTCCGATATCTGCGACGACCATCTTTTGCTCGGCTTTATAGTAATCATGATATTTTAAATCTGCTGTGATAAATATATCTGCACCAGCATTCTTTGCATTTTCGATGGCAAAGGCTCCGCTACCTCCCAAAACAGCAACTTTTTTAATAGGTGTTTTAAGTATTTTAGAATGACGAATTCCTTTGCTATTAAATGTTTCCTGAATTTGAGTTAAGAAGCTTTTCCCGTCTACAGGAGTTTCTAGTTCCCCAATCATTCCCATTCCTAGCTGCTGATTCCTATTTTCAAGACTATGAATCTCATAGGCGACTTCCTCGTAAGGATGACTTTGAAACAAAGCCTTCAATATCTTGGATTCGAGGTGTTTCTTATAGGTAATCCCAATTTGTATCTCATCCTCAAAATGAATTGTACCTTTTTCACCAACTACGGGATTCGAATCCTCGTTTCCTTTGAAGCTTCCGGAGCCCTGAACATTAAAACTGCAATTCTCGTAATTTCCAATATTACCCGCACCCGCCTGGAATAAAGCTTCTCTCACCTTAGCCGCATCGGAAACCGGAACATAGGTTTGCAGTTTTTTGATACTATCGCTTCGAGGAATCAGGATCTGCCTATTCACCAGTCCAAGCTTTTCAGCAATCATATCGTTAACACCTTTGTGCTGATTGTCTAAAGCAGTGTGGATCGCATAAATCGCGATATCATTCTTAATTGCTTTAAGAACGGTACGCTCCACATAATTTTTGCCGGTCAGTTTTTTTAAGCCTGAAAATATGATTGGATGAAAGCTTATGATCAGGTTGCAGTTTTTAGCAATGGCTTCATCTACGGTAGCCTCCAGAGTATCTAAAGTGATAAGTGCTCCTTTAACTTCTTCGGAAGCGTTGCCTACCAGCAAACCTACGTTGTCGAAATCTTCAGCATAATTGAGCGGTGCAAATTCTTCTATATTATTAATTACTTCTTTAATAAGCATATTTTGATAATTTTGCCTGAAGCCTTTAAAAAGAATTGTTTGCATAATTCTCAGACTTCAGACTCAAAGATAATTATATTAAGCGTTTATGCCGAATCCCAGAAAATTGCTTTTCCCATTTTCCATAGTCTACAAAACTGTGACTGGAGTTCGGAATCAATTATACGATCAGGGAATTTTTAATTCCATGAAATTTGATGTTCCTGTAATCGCAGTTGGGAATTTAAATATGGGAGGCACCGGAAAATCTCCAATGATCGAATATCTGATCGATCTGCTTTCAAAGGATGCTAAACTAGCGACCTTAAGCAGAGGTTATAAACGTGAGAGTTCAGGGTTTCAGGTAGTGGAAACCAATGACGCTGCTAGTAAAAGCGGGGATGAGCCTCTTCAATTTAAAAGTAAATTTCCGGAGATCACGGTAGCTGTAGATGCAAATAGGGTGGAAGGTATCAACAGGTTAAAGGAGTCCGGTTCCAATCTTATTTTGCTGGATGATGCTTTTCAACATCGAAAAGTTGAGGCGGGATTTTATATTCTACTTACTTCTTATAGTGACCTGTTCACAGAAGACTTTGTACTGCCGGCTGGAAATCTCCGAGAGTCAAGACACGGTGCCCTTAGAGCAAATGTGGTGGTGGTAACTAAATGTCCGCAGGATCTTGGTAAAACTGAACAGGATGAAATTCGATCAAAGATCAAGGCATATTTTAAAGGTCCGGTTTTCTTCAGTAGTATCATTTATTCTGAAATTATATACACAGAGAAAGAGCGTATGCTATTGAAAGATATTGAACTAAAAGATTTCGTGCTGGTTACGGGAATTGCCAATCCTTTTCCAATGATTTCATACCTGGCTGAAATGAATATTGAACTGAAGCATTTTAAGTTTTCAGATCATCATAATTTCTCCAAAGAGGAAATTGAGAAGCTAAACACTTTTGAAAGGATACTTACCACAGAAAAAGATTACATGCGTCTAAAAGGAACTAAACTTGCCGGTAAGCTTTATTATTTACCAATTCAAACCAAAATAATTTCTGGTACTGAAAAGTTTGATGAACTAATTTTGAGTTACGCACAAAAAAAATGAGGTGCGAAGCACCTCATTTTATCTCGGCTAATTCAAATTATATGTGTTTGTTATCTTCAATATAATTCTACTAGCATATTCTTTACAAAGGCTGTGCCATTTTCTTTAAACTGTTGTTTCTCTGGCGGATAGATACTTGTTGATCTTGTGGAAGAACTCTTCGGTCTTATAAGGTTTGGGGATAATATCATTAAAACCGTTCATGTAAAATTCGTCCAGATTATCATCAAGAGTTACAGCGGTCAATGCAATGATTGGAATATCAGGATTGAATTTTCTAATTTCTATCGTAGCTTCTATTCCTGAGATTCCAGGCATATGAATATCCATAAGAATTAGATCAAATTCATTGCTCTGAACTTTCTCGATCGCAATAGTACCATTGTCGGCCACATCACAGATTACTTTGTTTTTCTCCAAAATTTTCCGTGTGATCATTTGATTGATCTTATTATCCTCAACAATAAGAATATTTTTATCCTTCATAATATCGTTGGTAAGAACAATATCTTTAGATGTCGCGTTTGGTTCAACAGGTTTCGTCTCCAGCGTTTCGGCTTCAAATTGCAATTCAAAAGTGAAAGTAGATCCTTTCCCAAGATCGCTCTCCAGTTTAATTTCAGAATTAAGAAGACTTAGAAGGTTTTTGACAATGGATAAACCAAGCCCCGTACCTCCAAATTTTCTGTTGATTTGTGTAGAACCTTGTGTAAAGTTTTCGAAAATCGCCTTTTGTTTCTCTTTTCCAATTCCTTCACCATTATCCTTTATTTCAAACAGAAGGGAAACGAACTTTCCATCCTGACGGGTTTTATTTACCGCAATCCAGATATCTCCATTTTCAGTAAATTTAATTGAGTTTCCAATTAAGTTTATAAGAATTTGCGAGACCTTTAGCGGATCCCCAATCAGTTTAGCCGGGATGTCCTGGTCATAGGAGAAATGTAATTTCGTATTCCTGTCGTCTGCAGAAT
This sequence comes from Christiangramia sp. LLG6405-1, assembly GCF_045055805.1. Taxonomy (GTDB): domain Bacteria; phylum Bacteroidota; class Bacteroidia; order Flavobacteriales; family Flavobacteriaceae; genus Christiangramia. The sequence continues at coordinate 1,527,426 of NZ_CP159330.1, forward strand.
TCTTTAAAGCAATCAATACATCTGAAATACGCTTTTCGAGATCAAAATTGGTTTTAACAATCTCTACCTTATTTGCTTCGAGTTTATTTAGGTCTAAAATGTTATTGATAAGGGATAGTAGGTATTCGCCTGAAAACTTTAAAGAATTTAGATGCTCCTTCTGGTTCTCCGTAGGGCTTTCTTCTAACAGTAAGTGTGTCAAGCCAGTTACGGCATACAAGGGTGTTCTAAGTTCATGAGTAATGGTGGTCAGGAACTGAGCTTTAGCCATTGAAGCTTTTTCTGCATTTTCCTTAGCCAGGATCAATTCAGAATTTTTCTTCTGAAGCAACTCGTTGGCTCTAGCACGAAGATTGTTATTTTTATATAAACTCAACGTGAGCAGCGAGAGAATTGTAATAAGAGCTACACTAAGTATCGTAGTTAGCTTATTAACTTTTAGAGTTCTTTCATTTTCCGCCTGCTGGGCCGTTAGCTGATCTACCGTTGATTTCAAAGCAGAATTACCAAGTCTGGCATTTGCTTCAGTAGCAAGAGCTTCCTTGTTAACATCGAAAATAGTTTCTCTTATCTTGTTACCCTGTTGAAGTAATTCGAGTGCGCTGGCATAGTTCCCTCTTTCCTGGGCAATTTCACTTAGCAAATTATAACTATACATGATCATACCAGTATAACCTGCTGCCTTGGATATTTCAAGCGATTTTTTAGCTGACTGCTCTGCTCGTTCATAATTTCCGTCGTTTTGAAACGCGCGAGCGAGGAAATAGTTTAACCGGGTTTTTTCATATTCATTATTCGAATCACCAAGATAAATTTCTGCATTTCTTAATTCGGCCAGAGCTCTTGGTTTATTTTGCTCATCGTTGAAATAAATGATTGCTCTATTTAGTGCAATGATTCCTAATTGTTCCCGATTGTCTTGCTGAGTATAGTATTTTTCTGCCAACCCCAGGTAGTTTAGGGCTCGATCAAATTCTCTTTTGGATGTAAGTATTTTGGAATACAACACATAAGAATAATTAAGGCCTGCATCATCATTGATCTCTCTCTGGATAGACATCGCCCTATCAAGCTGTGTTATAGCTTTGTCGTATTCATGCCTCACATGATACATACGACTGAGAATCGTACTGCTAAGTGCTATATAATTCTTAGCGTCTATACGTTTAGACAATTTCAGAGATAGATCCAACTGTTCCTGGGCTTTATCAAAATTCATAGTATTGATAGAAACCTCGGCATCATTCAACAGTTCTTTGATCTGTTCCGGTTTTGGGTTTTCTACATCGATCCTGGATTCCTGAAATCCGAAGATGGCGAAGCAACATACTAAAAGGATGAAACGCTTGAAGTTTTTCATTTATGGAAAAATAGCTAGCAGCTTTAATAAGTTGTTAAATATAGCTATTTATCGTTAAGAAGTGAAATTAAATCGATAAGACGATTAGAGTATCCAATTTCATTATCATACCATCCAATCAATTTTATTAGCGTACCATCTATGACTGAAGTCATTCCAGCGTCAAAAATGCAGCTGTATTTATTGTCAAGAATATCTACAGAAACTATTGGATCTTCAGTGTACTCTAGAATTCCCGACATCTCATTTTCTGCTGCAGTCTTGAAAAGTTGGTTCACCTCTTCGATGCTCGTTGATTTTTTGACATTCAGCGTCATGTCGGTAAGAGATCCGTTAGGAACCGGAACTCGAATTCCGCATCCTCCAATAACTTCACTCAGTTCAGGAAAGATTCCTGTTAATGCTTTAGCTGCACCGGTGGTAGTTGGAATGATAGATTGAGCGGCTGCCCGACTTCTCCTAAGATCCTTATGAGGTTTATCATGTAAGCTCTGGTCTGAAGTATAGGAGTGAACAGTTGTTATATAGGCTTGAGTAACTTTTAAGTGATCATGGATCACCTTGAGCATGGGAGCTGAATTATTCGTCGTACAGGAAGCATTCGAGATGATTTTCTCATCACCCGTAAGTATATGTTCGTTTACCCCAATTACGATCATCTTAATATCATCGTCCTGTGGTGGAACTGAGAGTATCACCTTTTTTACTCCAGCTTTCAGATGAGGTAGCAGAGCTTCAGTAGTTTTAAATTTTCCGCTGCATTCCACTACCATTTCCACTCCAAAACTATCCCAAGAAATATCCGCGGGTTTTTCGAAATTCAGCAAAGGAATAGAGCGACCGTCAACAATTATTTCACTGTCGCCCGCAGAAATATCATTGAATATTCTTCCGTGGATGCTATCATACCTGAGCAGATGTGCGAGACTGCCGGCATCATGAACATCATTAATGGCAACAACCTCTATCTCGGGATGACTTAGTAAAAGTCTGAAAAGGTTTCTACCAATCCGGCCAAAGCCGTTAATGGCAATTTTTACAGGACCCGCCATGTAGACTCCTTAGTTTATATGTTTTTGAGCCTTATAAGAAGATCTTACCAGGGCACTACTTTCAACATGTCTAAAACCTAATTCGAGACCGTATTCTTCGTAACGCTTGAATTGATCTGGGGTGATAAATTGCTTAACTGGTAAATGTTTCTTACTGGGTTGAAGATACTGTCCAATAGTCACTACATCAACACCTGCACCGCGTAGATCTCTAAGCGTCTGAAAAACTTCTTCTTCCTTTTCGCCAAGTCCAAGCATAATTCCAGACTTGGTTCTACGAATTCCATTCTCCTTAAGATATTTCAGAACTGCAAGGCTTCGGTCGTATTTGGCTTGTATACGTACTTCTCTGGTAAGACGCTTTACGGTTTCCATGTTGTGGGAAACCACTTCAGGGCTAACTTCGATTATACGATCTATGTTACGTTCGTTTCCCTGAAAATCAGGAATCAATGTTTCAAGTGTAGTTTCAGGATTCATTCTTCGAATCGCTTTGACAGTCTCTGCCCAGATAATTGAACCCATATCCTTAAGATCATCACGGTCCACGCTGGTTACTACCGCATGCTTAATTCCCATGATCTTAATGGATCTGGCAACCTTTTCAGGTTCATCCCAGTCTACAGTTTCTGGTCGGCCGGTTTTCACACCGCAGAATCCACAGGATCTCGTGCATACATTCCCAAGGATCATAAAAGTAGCGGTCCCTTCACTCCAGCATTCACCCATATTCGGGCAACTACCAGAGGTGCAAATAGTATGTAGATCGTATTTATCAACCAGGCTTCTCAATTCGGTATATTTCTTACCGGTAGGAAGTTTCACTCGTAACCACTTTGGTTTTGGAGTTCTTTGTGTTTTGGTTTTTACTGGAGCAACGTCTGTATTCATAGCAATAAATCTCTGTTTCAAAGATACAATAATAAGCTGAACTGCATAAATTAGACTCCTGCCGATTCTAATCCTTACTTAGCTCTTTCGGCTTTCAATAATAGCGGCAAGTAACTTCTTGGCGCGCAGCAGTTTTACCTTAATATTATTCATAGGTTCGTCCAGGAATTCTGCGATTTCTCTATATGATTTCTCCTGAAAGAATCTAAGATTGATGACTTCCTGGTAATGAGGTTTCAATTGCTTAATATCAAAAAGTAATTGCTCTAGATTTTGTTCCTTAATAAGCTTATCCTCAATTCCCGGCGTATCATCTGCGATCTGGTAGACCTGATCCTCATCCTGCATGGAAGTTTTAGATCTAATAGAAGCTTTTTTCTTCCTTATTTGGTCTATATGGATATTCTTGGAGATCGCAATAAGCCAGGTGGCAAAGGAATAATTATCATCAAAAGTCTCTATGCGATTAAAAGCTTTAGAAAATGTTTGAATCGTAATATCTTCAGCTTCATACTCATTCTGGGTCTTTTTAAGCTGAAAACCATAAACATCTCCCCAAAACCTGTCTACCAGGTAATTGAATGCCGACTGACTTCCTTTCTTGGCATCACTGATTTTCTCAGAGAGCTGATTGGGATTTACTTCCACTGTCCTGGTTTTGAAATGAGATTGGAGCTAAATATAGCTAATTGGAAAAATATTAAAAATATATCAAAAAATGGATAGAACCAGATCACGTCCTTTTCATCTAGCTTTTCCGCAGCATTATAATAGACAATTCCGTCGAAGATCAATTTTATGACCAGAATCGATAGAACAGCAATAGGGTAGATCTGAAGGACTGAAAGTAGAATAAAAAGTAGCCAGAAAAGTAATCTTGCCGAGTAATATACGCCAAGCAGAACCCGGTGTTTCTGTTGGTATTGTTTAGCAGTAGAAACGTGTCTGCGTTTCTGTTTTGTCCATTCTGAAAAACTTTTTTTGGGAACACTTCGTGTGATTGAACTTTCAGAAAAACAGATGGCGGTATTTTCATCATTCGCAGCTTCATTAACGAATAAATCGTCATCGCCAGATTTTATGTGTAGGTGACTCGCAAAGCCTTTCAATTCATAAAATCTCTCAGATGTATAAGCGAGATTTCGCCCAACGCCCATATATGGTATCCCTAATTTTGCATAACTGAAATACTGAATGGCTGTTAATAGTGTTTCGAACCTAATTAACTTATTCAGCAGTGATTTCTTTTGTTTGAAGTAGCCACCATATCCAAGAACGATTTCCTTGGTTGTAAAATGATTTGTCATCTCTGTGATCCAATCCTTCGACTGAGGAACACAATCGGCATCTGTAAATAATAAGTATTTGTTCAAAGCTTTTTTAATACCCAGTGTAAGCGCATATTTTTTATTTGCCCAGAATGCTTCGATATTCTGCACATTTACAATTTTTACTCTTGGATCTATATTCTGAAAATGTTCCATTACTTCCAGACTATTATCTGCGGAAGCATCATTAATAAGGATAAGTTCAAAATTCGAATGATTCTGCTCTAGAATTCCTGGTATAAAGTTCTGAAGGTTCTCTTCTTCATTCTTTGCGCAAACAATTACTGAAACGGGAAGATTTAAAGCTTGTGACTTTTCCGAAGAAGCAGATGTAAATGAAAAAAAACTTAGGTTATAGAGGATATTGATTATACCGGTGAGTATAAACAGGCCAAATAATATTATCTCCATTTAATCTAAGTAGTCTTGGCAGTATCTGAACAATTTTCAATTTCATCTGGTAACTTTCCACAAAAACTACATGGTTCACCAGATTTATTAAGGTATGGATTCTGGCTCGCGCAGGTACCAGCGAACTTTCCATCTTTTTTACCCCAGATTTTAATTGCAATTCCTGCAAATGCAAGACCTAGCAGGACTAAACTGATTATAAATAGTTTCATAGACTTTGGATTCTGTTGCAAAAATAATAATAAAAACAGGCAACTGAAAATTGGTCGTATCATTAGTATATCGTTTACAATATTTAACTAAACTTTAATCGAATAAGTAGCGCTATCAGTTAATTCAGAGATATCTTGCAGCGTTAACCACGAAAAAAACTACAATATGAAATTTAAAATGTTATTTACAACTCTTGCACTTTCAGCAGTCGTTTTCACTTCTTGTGAAGATGGTAATAAAAAAGAGCAGGAAGAAAAAGAGAAAATGGAGCAAATGGAAGCCGAAGAAAGAGAGGCTGAAATGCAAGCTGAGAAGGAAATGCAGGAAATGCAGTCCAACAGCATCGCAGCAAAAGCTATGGCTACCGATACTTTAAGTACACTAGTATCTGCTCTACAAGCTGCTGATTTAGCAGAAATGATGAAAACAGAAGAAGGTCCTTTTACTGTATTCGCACCTAACAACGCTGCATTCTCTAAAGTAGATCAGGCAACACTAGAAAGCCTGATGATGGAAGAGAATAAAGATAAACTAGCTGGTGTTTTGAAATACCATGTAGTTGAAGGAGAAGTTATGGCTGCAGATCTTGTAAAAATGATCCAAGATAATGACGGAACTTATGCAGTTTCTACTGTTGGTGGAGGAGAGCTTACAGCATCTTTAGAAGGTGAGAATGTAATCCTTACTGATGAAAATGGAAACAAAGCGACTGTAGTACAGGCTGATGTTGATGCTTCTAACGGAGTTGTACACATCATCGACGCAGTAGTGATGAAGAAAGCATAATTCGGTAACGAATTATAAAGAAAAAGGAGCGCATTTGCGCTCCTTTTTTTATTGAATAATATTGACTTCAGCTTCAAGGGGAACTCCAAACTTCTGAGAAACCTTATCCTGAATCATTTTAGCGAGCATTAAAATTTCCTCTCCTGTAGCCTCACCATAGTTAACCAGGACCAATGCCTGATTCTTATGAACCCCTGCATCTCCATTGCGGTAACCTTTCAGTCCCGATTGATCAATTAGCCAGCCGGCTGGGATTTTTATTTCATCTTCAGATACATGATAAGAAGGAATTTCAGGGTGTTCCCGCTTTAATTCTTCAAATTGATCTTTGGTGATCACAGGATTCTTAAAGAAACTACCACTATTTCCAATTTCCTTCGGATCGGGTAATTTTGATCTTCTAATAGCGATAACTGCATTCGAAATATCCCTGATTCCAGGGTTTTCAACTCCAGATTTCTCCAGTTCATTACGAATTGCGCCATAATCCAGATTTAAATAGTGATCTTTTTTGGATAGTTTAAAACGAACAGAGGTAATAATATAAATACCTTTTAATTCATTTTTAAAAACTGAATTTCGATAACCAAAATTGCAATCTTTACGAGTGAACTCTTTCTCTTCAAGGGTTTGAATATTCATCGCATGACAACTTACAAAGCTGTCTTTAAGTTCAACTCCATATGCGCCAATGTTCTGGATAGGAGAGGTGCCTACGTTGCCGGGAATAAGAGATAGATTCTCTAATCCTCCGAATCCTTTTTCTATGGTATAAAGAACTAATTCATGCCAGTTTTCTCCTGCAGCAACTTCCAGAATAACTTCACTATCATCTTCTGAAACTACTTTGATACCCTTCAGGGCAATATGAACTACCGTCTTATGAAGATCCTGAGTAAGGAGCATGTTGCTGCCGCCACCAAGAATAAATAATTCAGAAGAATAACTTTTTTTTAGAAGACGTCTCAGATCGTCGATGCTTGAAACCGATACAAATTTATCTGCCCGAACATTGATCCCGAAACTGTTGTGATCCTTCAGTGAAAAGTTACGAATAACCTGCATTAAGCTTTGTTGTTGTACTGTTTTAATGCTTTTTCAAGAATTACCAGCGCACGCTCAAGATTTTCTTTTTTCAATACATACGCGATTCTAACCTGGTTCAGTCCGGTATTAGGAGTAGAGTAGAATCCTGCTGCTGGTGCTACCATGATGGTTTCATTGTCATCTTCAAAATCTTCCAGTAACCATTTTGCAAAATCATCTGCATTATCGATAGGAAGCTCGGCGATACAATAAAAAGCACCTTTTGGATTTGCAACCTTAACACCGTCAATTTTTTCCAAACCTTTTACAAGAAGATCTCTTCTAAAAGTATATTGCTCGATCACCTCGTCGAAATAGCTCTGTGGCGTATCCAGTGCAGCTTCACTTGCAATTTGAGCGAAAGTAGGCGGGCTTAGTCTTGCCTGTGCAAATTTCATGGCGGTCGCAATTACTTCGGTATTTTTGGATACCAGGCAACCAATTCGTGCTCCACACATGCTATATCTTTTTGAAACCGAATCTACCATGATCGCATGGTTCGCCAGCTCAGGAATGCTCATAATAGAATGATGTTTTACACCATCGTAAGCAAATTCACGATAAACCTCGTCTGAAACAATAAACAGGTCATGTTTTAGCGCAAGATCGGCAAGTTGTTGAATTTCTTCTTTTGTATACAGGTATCCTGTTGGATTGCCAGGATTACAAATAAGTATAGCTTTAGTTTTCTCAGTGATCAGTTTTTCAAATTCTGAAATAGGAGGTAATGCAAAACCATCTTCAATTTTAGACTGAATTGGTTTAATTGTTACTCCTGAAGCTGTTGCAAAGCCATTATAGTTTGCATAAAATGGTTCTGGAATGATTACTTCATCACCCTGATCTGTAATGCTCCCCATTGTAAATAGAAGCGCTTCAGATCCTCCGGTGGTAATGATGATGTCCTGCTTTTCAACAGGAAGAGAGGTATTTTTGTAATAGGAAGCGAGCTTTTCACGATAACTCTCGAACCCAGCAGAATGACTGTAAGACAGTACTTCAATGTCATGATTTTTCACGGCATTAAGTGCTACCTCAGGAGTTTTAATATCAGGCTGGCCAATATTTAACTGGTATATAACTTTACCCTTTGCAGCAGCTGCTTCAGCATAAGGGACTAATTTTCTTATAGGTGATTCGGGCATTTGCTGCCCTTTATTTGAAATCTTTGGCATGATAGTTCTTTTATAGGTTTGCAAAATTGCAAAAATAAAGCCTGAATCAAGAATAAACAATCCTGAATTATTCTGCTTTAGCAGTTAAATTTCAGCATTAAAAAAGCCTCCAGTACAGGAGGCTTAGGTATTCATTTTCAGAGGTAACGCTTAACTCTCTGTGTCATCTGTTATCTGACCTTTTATCTTCAAGGCTTTTATAGGTTCTTCGGCATTAGAATAAACCGTAACAGTTTTCCTGATATGTCCAACTCTTTTAGTGTCATACTTCACTTCTATTTCACCCATTTCACCAGGCATTATAGCCTTTTCTGGTTTTTTAGGAATCGTACAGCCACAGCTGGATTTTACATCCTCAACGATAAGTGGTTCATCTCCAATATTTTTAAATTTGAAGACACGCACTCCGTCGCTACCTTTTTTTATAATGCCATAGTCGATCGTTTCAGACTCGAACTCGAACTTAGCCGAGTTTTGCGCCTGGGTAGTAGCAAATCCTGCCAGTACGAAAACTACGATTGCAATCAATTTTCTCATAATTCAGTTATTTAATCGGATTAGTAAATATACGCTGAAATGCCTTAACTCTCAAAATTTTAATCATTTCAGCAGCTTTCATAATCCTTCATTAATAATTACTTTTGCCATTATTTCAAAAACCAGACCAAGAAATGGCAATTGCTTCACAATACAATGCGAAAAAAGTAGAGGATAAGTGGTATGACTACTGGATGAAGAATAACTACTTTCACTCTGAAGTAGACGAGCGCGAACCTTATACGATAGTGATCCCGCCACCCAATGTTACGGGAGTTCTTCATATGGGACACATGCTGAACAATACCATTCAGGACGTGCTGGTGCGTAGAGCGAGATTGAAGGGCTATAATGCCTGTTGGGTGCCGGGAACAGATCATGCTTCCATCGCTACAGAGGCTAAAGTTGTAGCGAAATTGAAGGAGGAAGGTATTGATAAGAATGACCTAAGCCGTGACGAATTTCTACAACATGCCTGGGACTGGACTCATAAGCATGGTGGGATCATCCTGCAGCAATTAAAACATCTTGGTGCCTCCTGTGACTGGGAGCGTACAAAGTTTACGATGGACGATAACATGTCTGCTTCAGTCATTAAAGTTTTTGTAGATCTATATGAGAAAGGTCTCATTTACCGTGGTTACCGTATGGTGAATTGGGATCCTCAGGCAAAAACAACACTTTCAGACGAAGAAGTGAACTATGAAGAGCGTAATGGAAAGCTCTTCTACCTAAAATATAAAGTAGAAGGTAGTGATGATTATCTTACCATTGCTACGACAAGGCCGGAAACCATTCTTGGAGATACCGCCATTTGTATTAATCCGAATGACGAGCGTTTTGCTCATCTTCGAGGTAAAAAAGCGATCGTGCCAATTTGCAATCGAACTATTCCTATTATCGAGGATGAATATGTAGACATGGAATTTGGGACCGGTTGTTTAAAAGTTACTCCGGCTCATGATGAGAACGATAAGAACCTGGGTGAAAAGCATAATCTAGATGTTATCGATATTCTGAATGATGATGCAACCCTTAACAATTATGGTTTACATTATGAGGGAAAGGATCGTTTCGTTGTTCGTGCAGAGATTGTAGAGGAACTGGAACTTTCTGGTAATCTTTCAAAAGTGGAAGATCACGTTAATAAAGTGGGAACCAGTGAAAGAACAGGTGCCGTGATCGAACCGAAACTTAGCGATCAATGGTTTCTGAAAATGAAAGAGATGGCAGAACCTGCTATCAAAGCTGTAGTAGGAGACGATATAAACCTGGTGCCGGAAAAGTTTTTAAACACTTACAAGCACTGGATGGAGAACGTTCGGGACTGGAATATCTCCCGTCAGTTATGGTGGGGACAGCAAATTCCTGCTTTTTTCTACGGAAATGGAAAAGAAGATTTTGTGGTAGCCGAAACTGCTGAACTGGCATTGAAGAAAGCCAGGAAAGTTACTCAGAATGAATCTCTCCAAGCTGAAGATCTTACTCAGGATAAAGATGCCTTGGATACATGGTTCTCATCATGGTTATGGCCAATGAGCGTCTTTAACGGAATCCTGGAACCGGAAAACAAAGAGATACAATACTACTATCCTACCAATGACCTGGTAACAGCTCCTGAAATTTTATTTTTCTGGGTGGCACGTATGATCATGGCAGGTTATGAATACCGTGGAGAAAAACCTTTTAAGAACGTATACCTTACCGGGATAGTTCGGGATAAGCAGCGTCGTAAGATGTCTAAATCTCTAGGTAACTCACCTGATCCACTTGGTTTGATCGAGCAATATGGAGCAGACGGTGTTCGTGTGGGAATGCTTTTGAGTTCTCCTGCCGGGAATGACCTTATGTTCGATGAAGATCTTTGCAAGCAGGGTAGTGCCTTTACAAATAAAATTTGGAATGCCTTTAGACTAGTAAAAGGCTGGGAGATTTCAGAAGAGATCGAGCAACCGGAAACTGCGAAGAAAGCGATCGAGTGGTATAAAGCGAAATTTCAGCTTAGTCTTAGAGAGATCGAAGACCATTATTCTAAATACAGAATAAGTGATGCGCTTATGTCCACCTATAAGTTGATATGGGATGATTACTGTAGCTGGTTCCTTGAAATGGTGAAACCTGGATACGGGGATCCAATCGATGCGGTTACTTACAATCAGATCATTGAAATCCTTGAGGATAACTTAAAAATTCTTCATCCTTTCATGCCATTTGTTTCTGAAGAGATCTGGCAAACCATTACTGAAAGAAATTCAGAAGAAGCATTGATCATTGCAAAATGGCCGGAACAAATTTCATTTGATGAAACGATCATCAAGGAGTTTGCACATGCTTCCGAAGTAATTACAGGAGTAAGAAAGATTAGAAAGGACAAGAATATTGCCTTTAAGAATCAGATAGAATTGATGGCTATGAATAATGAGAATACCAGCAATAGTTTTGATTCTGTGATTTCAAAAATGGGTAATATCTCTACTTATAATTACGTGACTGAAGCTACTGAAGGTGCTTTGTCCTTTAGAGTGCGAAGCAACGAGTATTATATTCCTATAGTTGGAGCGATCGATGTAGATGCTGAAAAGGCCAAGATCCAGGAGGAATTAACTTATACTGAAGGTTTCCTGAAATCTGTAGATAAGAAATTATCCAATAAAAGATTTGTAGACAATGCTCCTGAAAAAGTGGTGGCTATAGAAAAGACCAAAAAAGCAGACGCAGAAGCTAAAATCGAAGCTTTAAAAGCCAGTCTTAAAAACCTGAGCTAGATATTATAAAATTTATTCAAAAAAAAAGAGGATCTAATGATCCTCTTTTTTTTTGTTTGATGCTAGTTGATCTTACCTATATATTCTTCAACTAGTTCTATATATTTTTCTTCTGCTTCCTGTTTGCTAAGTTTTCTCACCTGTACCAGAGCATTAATCTTAAAAGCGCTTCTCAGATCGCCCTGATTGCCCGGTGGAATATAGAAACCATTCCTTTCGGTAGCTCGCTTGTAGAGTGCGTAGAAATGCAGCATGACATCTGGAGGAAACTGTTCCTCAGTCTTACTGGCCATTTCATAGGCTTTAAGAAATTTCATGTTTTCCTCTGCCATCGTGTGGTTATGATACAACATCAGCAATTACGCTTACGCCGCCTTTTACTTTGTCATTAATTCCGACCTTGACCTTGGTCCCAATAGGTAAGAATACATCTACGCGGCTACCAAACTTTATAAAGCCACTATCACTTCCCTGAACTACTTCAGTTCCTTCCTCGGCATAATTCACGATACGTTTTGCAAGTGCTCCCGCGATTTGTCTGTATAAAACTTCACCGGCAACTTCATTTTCTACAACGACAGTAGTTCTTTCGTTTTCTTCACTGGATTTAGGATGCCACGCGACAAGAAATTTACCAGGATGGTATTTACTGAATTTCACTTTTCCGCCAACCGGGTGACGGGTAACATGTACGTTTAATGGCGACATGAAAATCGAAACCTGTAATCTTTTATCTTTAAAGTATTCCTTTTCAAAAACTTCTTCGATCACCACTACTTTCCCATCTACAGGAGAAACTACATGTTCATTATTGTGGATGGTAGGTCTCTTTGGATTTCTGAAGAACTGAACGATCAATAAAAAGAAAAGTACTGAGGCTACTAGTATGGCGAATTTCAACCAGTAAAGGTCAATTAAGCTGTAAGTTACAACGTTGATCGCAATAAGGATCAGCGCAGTAAGTATCATTATTTTGTATCCTTCTTTATGAAACATAATTCAATATATATAAATATGCATAGACGAATGGGCTTGCAAATATAATACTATCCAGCCTGTCAAACAATCCGCCATGTCCTGGCATTAGTTTTCCGCTATCTTTTACGCCCGCCTGTCTCTTAAATTTCGACTGTATCAAATCTCCTAATGTTCCGAAAATACTCAATATGATCGCCATTCCTAACCATATTAGCGGTGTATTGAATTTACTGAAGTCTGATAGAGTAGTAGGAAATAATGGACTGTAATACCAGATTGCGTAACTCATCAGGCAACTAAATACGAGTCCACCAAGGAATCCTTCAACTGTCTTATTCGGACTAATCTTTTCGTAAAGCTTATGTTTTCCGAAGTTTTTACCTACAAGATATGCGAAAGTATCATTGGTCCATATCAAAAAGAATATTCCTATAACCAGCTTCGGAATAAATACTCCTTCTATCGTAGGAATGAGAGTGAGGAAGATCGTAGAGGAAATAAGATAAAATATAATAATGATGTACTTCTTCTTTTCGAAGACAGGAATTTTTTTAACGATAATAAGATCCTTGACCAGAAACAGGTTCACGAAAATTGTAATGAAAAGCAACATTACAGTGGCATCCTGGTTAAATTTAAGGAAACTAAACAGGTAGAACAGTACCGCCTGTAAAATAAATAGAGCGTAGCTTTTGAGTCGGAGCAGTTTTTGCATCTCGACCAGGCAAACCAGGCTCAATAGATAAAAAAGAATTATAAATATTAATTCTGAAGAGAGTATCGAAGCAACCAGAATGGCTGTATACAATAGTCCTGATACAGTACGTATAATGGTTTCCTTCATAAATTACAGATCTTCCAGCAGTAGCAAGTATAAGTTCTTCGTACTACTTCCGTAACTCATGAAATCACCTTCTTTTTGAGTTTCAAAATTCTTTATAGTAGTAATATTTGAAGGGATTTGCTGCTTGTTTTTAAATTTGATACCTCTTAGACCTTCTCCAATAGTGTCAATTAACTGACTTGTACTGGAAAGGATGATGAAATTAGCAGGAAGGTCATGGAGTTTTCTTTCCTTGATCTGATTGGATGATATTAGAATTGAACCATCGTTGGCAACTAGAAATTCGCAAGTTGAAAGATAGAATTCTGCTTTTGCTGAATGATTAAATTCAAGGTTAAAACCTTTGAACTTTTCTTTCAGGTTATCATCAAAGCAACAGCATTCTGTTTCATACCAGTCGTTTTCAAGAAGAATATTGTCGAAAGCTTCCTGTACTTCAGCTTCATCAATGCAGTATAAGAATTTTCCCCCGTTATTTTTAAAATTGAGCATGAAGCGCTCATCAGTAGGTAATTTTACCTCTGGCATATATTTCCCGCGGTCTGCTTTCTCAGGCGTGTCCTGATCCTGCTCTGCTCTCGCCTTGGGATTAAGAAACCTTTTGAATAGATTCATGGGGTTGGGTTCTGATTCTTAGACATTTTATCAAAGTTAAAAAATCTGAAATTAACCCTTGTTTAATTTCAGATTTTTTAGCTATAGTTCTACACTACTTATTAACCGAATCCTGATCGAGGTGATCATTCGGTTTGGAAGCTGAATCATTGGAGGTAATAGTTTCATTTGAAACATCGTTCCCTTCTGGAAGTGTATTCGTCTCTTTAACCGGTTTTCCAATTGGTTCTTCTCTTTCGTAAGGTCTTTTTCCGAAGATCTTTTCAAGATCATCCTTAAAGATAACTTCCTTGTCAAGAAGAATATCAGCCAGTTGAGAAAGCTTGTCCTTATGAAGTTCTAGAAGGTCAAGCGCACGTTTATATTGCTCTTCAATAAGATTTGAAATTTCCTTATCGATTAATTCTGAAGTTTTCTCACTGTAAGGCTTAGTGAAGTTGTATTCACCCTGTCCTGAACTATCGTAATAGGTAAGGTTTCCAACAGCATCATTTAAACCGTAAATGGTTACCATCGCTCTCGCTTGTTTTGTAACTTTTTCAAGATCACTAAGTGCTCCGGTAGATATCTTGTTGAAAATAACTTTCTCTGCGGCACGACCACCAAGAGCGGCACACATTTCATCTAACATTTGCTCTGGACGAACGATTAAACGTTCTTCCGGTAAATACCATGCAGCTCCAAGAGATTGTCCACGGGGGACGATAGTAACTTTAACCAGCGGGGCAGCATGTTCTAACATCCAGCTCACTGTTGCGTGACCAGCTTCGTGGAATGCAATAGCTTTCTTCTCACTAGGAGTGATGATTTTATTCTTTTTCTCTAAACCACCAACGATTCTATCAACAGCATCCAGAAAATCCTGTTTACCTACTGCTTTGTTTCCTTTACGAGCAGCGATCAATGCCGCTTCGTTACAAACATTCGCAATATCTGCTCCAGAGAATCCAGGGGTTTGCTTAGCTAAAAATTCAGTGTCAAGTTCATCTGCAACTCTTTTTAAAGGAGCTAAATGAACTTCGAATATTTCTTTTCTCTCGTTTAGATCTGGAAGGTCCACATAGATTTGTCTGTCAAATCTACCTGCACGCATTAATGCTTTGTCAAGAACATCTGCGCGGTTGGTTGCAGCGATGACTATCACATTTGTATTCGTTCCAAAACCATCCATTTCAGTTAACAACTGGTTCAAAGTGTTTTCTCTTTCGTCATTAGAACCGGAGAAATTGCTTTTACCTCTTGCTCTACCTATAGCATCGATCTCATCTATAAATATGATAGATGGAGACTTTTCTTTAGCCTGTTTGAATAGGTCACGTACTCTGGAAGCACCAACACCTACGAACATTTCTACGAAATCTGAACCAGATAAAGAAAAGAAAGGAACTTTAGCTTCACCGGCAACGGCTTTTGCTAATAAAGTCTTTCCTGTACCAGGAGGTCCTACTAATAAAGCTCCTTTTGGAATCTTACCTCCTAGAGCAGTATATTTCTCTGGTTGCTTAAGAAAATCTACAATTTCCTGTACTTCTTCCTTGGCACCTTCAAGACCTGCAACATCTTTAAAAGAAGTTTTAACGTCTGTGTTCTGATCGAATAATTTTGCCTTGGACTTTCCTATATTGAAGATCTGTCCACCAGCTCCGCCGCCACCTCCAGCGCTCATCTTTCTCATGATAAATATCCATACACCAATGATTAAGATGAATGGAAGGAGAGTAAGGAAAAGATCGCCCAGAATGTCACTGCTCGTATCGTAAGTAACGACCGTTGCTAAATTATTCTCATTTTTGATTTCATCGATATCGTCTTCAAAATTCTGAAGATCACCAAATTGAAATGAGTAAACCGGAGAATCCCCGCTTGAAAACAGGTCCGGATCAATGTTTTTCTTGTGTATTTCTTTCTCTTTTGCTTCCTGAGTAAGAAACACGTGTGCTTGATTACGGTTGATGATCTCAACTCTTTCTACATCACCGTTTTTAAGATATTCTTTAAATTCTGCTGGGTTTGTTTTTGCAGGTTCAGAGAAGCCACCGTTCCCGAACAAATTGAGACCAAGAAATATTATAATGATCGCAGCATAAATCCAGTAAGCACTGAATTTAGGTTTTCTGGGATCGAGTTTTTTCTTCGCTTTTTGATTCGCCATTATGTCTTGCTAAAAATTAAATTTAATAACTTGTTTGGATAGAAGTGATCTTCGCATCACCCCAAAGGCTTTCAATATCGTAAAATTCCCGGATATGCTTCTGGAAAACATGTACAACAACGTTGACGTAGTCCATGAGCACCCATTCGGCATTCTCGCTACCTTCGATGTGCCAGGGTTTATCCTTTAATTCTTTACTAACCGTTTTTTGTATGGAATTGACTATGGCGTTAACCTGTGTGTTTGAAGTACCGTTACAGATTATAAAGTAGTCGCAAACTGTGTTTTCAATTTCTCTAAGATCAAGGATATCAATGTCATTACCCTTCACTTCCTCAATCCCTTTAATAATATGTGCAATAAGTTGATCGCTGTTTTTTTCCTTTTCTGACATTAATTTGATTTATTTATGCAAATTTATCATTTTTTGCTCTTTTCGAAGAGATTCTTACAGAAGATTTAACGCCTATATCTCTTATAACTATCATGCGTATAATCAAAGTTGATGCCATTGACTCTACGAATACTTTCGTACGTAAGTTCTATGACAATAAAGGTCATTTTGAACCTGTGTGCGTAAGTGCAGCGCATCAAACAAACGGCAGAGGGCAGAGAGGTGCCAACTGGTATGTGCAACCCGGTCATAATCTCACTTTCAGTATACTTTACCCACAGCAGGAACTCAATATTTCGGGATATTTCAATCTCAACATCTGCATATCTCTGGCTATTTTAGAGGTCCTTGGAGCTAAAAATATACCTCATCTTAAGGTTAAATGGCCTAACGACATTATGTCACAAAGAAAAAAGCTGGGAGGAATTCTTATCGAAAATATTGTCAAGACCGAAGGCATTGTCGCAAGTATCATAGGGATTGGTATTAATGTGAATCAGACCAACTTTGATAATCTGCCTCAGGCCACTTCTTTAAAGAACGTTACCGGTATTCACTGGAATGTTGATGAACTTCTTCATGAGCTTTGTGAAACTCTTGACTTTCAATTGAAAGCATTAAGCAAAATGAGTGAAGAAGAGCTTATGTATCAATATCAGCAGAACTTATTCCGAAAGGATATCATTTCCACGTTTGAAGCTAAAGGATCTAAGTTTAACGGGATTATTAGAGGGGTCACTTCCGAAGGAAAACTGAAGGTAGAAAAGGAAGAAGAGTTATTCCAGACTTATGATCTTAAGGAAATCAAATTGCTGTATTAAAAAAGCCGGAAATGAATCCGGCCTTTGTAAATTTTAGAGCTTCCCAATATTCTCAGTAAGAGCATTAATGAACTTTTGCAGCGGGCCTTTGATCATCATGCCCATCATCGCATTAAATTTTCCCACAAAATCCATTTGCACTTCACTGCTATTTTCCCCAGCAGAAGAAATATGGGTATTTAAACTAAAAGGAAACTTATCTGAAGTTGATCCAAGAACAACTAATTCCGGTTCCTTTGTTTCTGTGATCTTTAATTTGATCTCCGGCATACCTTTTAGTTGAAAAATAAAGGTATCTTCAGCAGTAACCACGAACTTTTCCTTGCTTTTAGGCATGATCTCTTCGTAGTTCTCAACATTGGTCAGGAAATTGAACATTTCCTGCTGACTTTTATTCGCTTGTACTTTTTGACTTTCTAATTTCATATTATGGTTTCCAGTTTGCCGGATCTTTTCTCCAAGTTCTAAGTATCCCGGCTTCTTCAGTGTTTATATAATTGGTGTTATGAGCAGTATCTATCAAATGATCGTAATCGCTCAAGGTGTGTAGTTCTATTTCTGCTGCTTTGAAATTTTCTTCTGAAGCATCAAAACCATAGGTGAAAATAGCGAACATCCCCTTGACATTGGCACCAGCTTCTTTTAGTGCGTTCACCGCATTCAGACTGCTTTTACCGGTACTTATAAGGTCTTCAATAACGACAACGCTTTGTCCCTGATCCAGGTTTCCCTCGATCTGGTTTTTTCTACCATGGCTTTTTGGTTCAGGCCGCACATAGACAAATGGAAGACTTAGATATTCTGCTACCAGCATTCCAATCCCTATTGCACCAGTCGCAACTCCAGCAATAACATCTGCTTTGCCGTATTTCAATTCAATTTGCTTGGCGAAATGCTCTCTAACATAGTTTCTAATGCTAGGATAGGAAAGAATAATTCTGTTATCGCAGTAGATTGGCGACTTCCAGCCGCTAGCCCATGTAAAAGGCTCTTGCGGTTCTAATTTTATTGCTTTAATTTGCATTAAAAGCTCAGCGGTCTTTTTTGCTGTTTCCTTATTCAAAATCATAGATACAAATGTATAAAGTTTTTGTGAATGATATCCCCATAATAATTTCTACGAGAAAGGATTTTGGAGGAAACTATAAGAACTATCGATTAAAAACAGTTCGTCTCAAAAAGATAGTCCGGAAGATCCTGGATGGCAGACTCACCCACGTAAATCTTTACAATAAGGATGAAACCAAATTGCTGGATCTTCTTCTGAAGAAAATGAAGGTAGTAACTGCTGCTGGCGGAATGGTGATCAATTCAAAGGAAGAAATTCTATTTATCTATCGCAATCACCGTTGGGACCTTCCGAAGGGGAAAACAGAAAAGGATGAAAGTATTGAGGACTCCGCGATTCGTGAGGTAGAAGAGGAGACCGGTGTTCAGGGACTCGAGATCAAACGTTTCATCACCAGGACCTTTCATATTTTCAAAAGGAATGGCAAACTTCGCTTAAAGGAAACTTACTGGTACGAAATGTATACCGAATTTGATGGTGACCTGGTGCCGGAAGCTAAAGAAGGGATCAAAAAAGCAAAATGGAAGAATTATGAGAAAACCCAGAAGGCACTCACAAAATCCTATGCGAATATTTTAATGCTTTTTCCTGAACGTTATTTAGCGGGGCAATCTAAAGATAGGATAGCGTAAATGTGCTTCTTCATAATTTGAAGATTGCTTATGCAGCCAATCCAGTTGCGCATACCAGTTATTTCTGAAATCTGCATCCTCCCTTTTCTTTTGATCGAATTTCTTCTGACGTTCAGCATCGCTGTCAAGCAATTCTTTCGCTTTATCTTCGAAAACATAAGGAGAAAAGCCTTCTTTCTGCTGAAGAACGGTATCAAAGAAATTCCAGTTGAAGAAGGAATCTGTCGCAGTTGGTTCCAGAGTTTCCAGAAGATATCGCGCTCCATCCTGAAATGTAGTCACCAGGAAGTCACCTTTTCTAAAACGAACTTCCTCCGTTGTCTTACTCACTTTCGTATTTTGATGTGGGTAGTGACCTTCATATGGGTTTTTTGAAGTATCGTAATCTTCGATCTTATAAACTTCAACCTGGATCAGTGTATCACGATCCAGCGGATCCATCTTAATATTATTCATTTTCAGTCGGTCCACAACCTGCCACCAACCTTGGGGAATTACGTAAGCTCGTGGTATCTCTATTTCTTCAGTAGCCTTGAAATTATCGTAGTAGGCTATTTCTTTAGTAAATTCTTTACTGTCATCATACTTCAGACGTTCACCACCTGTGACTTCGCTGGCAATATTTTCAGCTTCATAACCTTTAAAATCTCTTTTGCTCGGGTTTTCCTCGTCAACTTCAAATTTCAGGTTATAATGCCTGTCTGTTAAATACTTTCTTTTTGCCTGGTTGCGTAAATCCTTAATCCTTGATGATTCCTTGTCTGTGATCCTGATCATAGATTGCATCAACTCGTAGGTCCCATACACCCGCTTGTCATATCTTTTAAGCATATGTGTTTCTACCATCATTCCCAGGGTATTCCATAAAGTGGTGTAACCTGTGCTGTACCTTGGAGAATCCATAAATTGGGAAAAACCTGCTTCTGGAACATCATTGAAAACATTTACATAAGGCGTGATATCCCAATTCTTATTCTTTAAGGAATCTTCCAGAGCGGGCATCATGGTTTCATTTAAATATTTACCAAGATTCCCTCCAAGTTTGTCATGCTGAGTAAAAAGGTGGGTAAGAGTATACTGGTAATCTGCACCATTACTTACGTGATTATCGATAAATACTTCCGGGTCTACATAATGGAAAATCTCGTAGAAGGTTTGAGCATTTTTAGTGTCGGCTTTTATAAAATCCCGGTTTAGATCATAGTTACGGGCATTTCCGCGGAAACCGTATTCTTTTGGGCCATTCTGATTGGTTCTTGTGCCTGAGTTACGATTTAGTGCTCCGCCAACATTGTAAATAGGAATGGTGGCAACGATCGTATTCTTTGGTGAGTTTATGGAATCTCCAGCCATATCTCTAAAGAGCATCATGGTTGCGTCGATACCATCACTTTCCCCAGGGTGAATTCCGTTATTGATAAGAATAAAACTATGCGACTTGCGTATCTTATTCAGGTCAAATTCTCCATCCGCATTGTAAATGGCCAGGTGCAAAGGATAGCCGCTATCTGTGCTTCCAAATTCAATAAGGTCTACGGAAGGATATGCTTCAGCAAGTTTTTCGTAATAGCTAATAACTTCCTCGTAGGTGCCAGTTTCCTTACCACCAGATTTTTCGAAACGCGTTTCGAAATCGTAATCCTTAACCAGTTTGTATTTCGAAAAGTCGCAAGAACTAAAGCTGATTGCCAGCCCCAATATCAACCACAATTTTTTCATAAATATTTCTAAAAATGGAAGCGTAAACTTACTCAAAAACTGACACTCTTGCTAAAAATGAGTGCATTTCTAGAAGCATGCCAGTCGATGTTAAATTAAAACTAATCCCTTCTCCAGTTTATTGCAGCCATTTAAAACAGGTTATTTTTGTTGAAAACTGAAAGATGAGAAAGAATATAAGAAATCTGTGTTTAGCTGGAACCGTCCTGTTTTCGGTAAATATGACCGGTCAGGCTATTGAGAATCTAAGTGAGGAGAAAAAGAATGAATTGGCTCAATCTGAACCAGATATCGTTAAAACGACCGTTGGGGAACTAAAACTTCCAGCGCCGTTTTCAACTGAGTCTGTAAGCAAGGAAAGCAAGTTAGTTGAATGGCCAGTAGGAGAGATGCCAAAGGCACCAGCTGGGTTTAAGGTGACAAAATTCGCAGAAGGTCTGGAACATCCAAGACGTACATATGTCGCTCCAAACCATGATATTTTCGTAGTAGAGTCTGATGACGCCAAGAAAAGTGCGAATAAGATTACGATGTTTCGTGATAAGGACCAGGATGGAGTACCTGATGAAAAATACAGTTTTCTTAAAAACCTGAATCAGCCATACGGAATGTTAGTGATGGGAAACTGGTTTTACGTAGCCAATGTAGATGGCGTAGTTCGTTTTCCATATAAGGAAGGACAGAATGCTATTGATCAAAAAGGGGAAGATGTTTACGCGCTTCCTGCAGGAGGTTATAATCACCACTGGACTAGAAATATGATCGCCGGTCCTGATAACAAGAAAATATACATCACTGTAGGTAGTTCCAGTAATGTTGGTGAACACGGGATGGAGAAAGAAGAACGCAGAGCCAATATAATCGAGATCAATCCTGATGGTAGTGGCGAAAGAATTTATGCCTCTGGTTTGAGAAATCCAGTAGGTGTGGACTGGAATCCAATTACCGGTGAACTTTGGGCAGCCGTAAATGAAAGAGATAAGATTGGTGATAATTTGGTGCCAGATTATGTAACCAGTGTGAAAGATGGTGGTTGGTACGGTTGGCCATATTCTTATTATGGTGATATCAAAGATCCAAGATGGGCCAATGATCCACATAATGAGCTGGTAGAAAAGGCTATTATTCCAGATGTGCCAGTGGGTGCTCATACTGCATCACTTGGATTGACTTTTTATACTCAGGAAGCATTCCCGGAGAAGTATCATAATGGAGCATTTGTAGGTCAGCATGGATCATGGAACAGGTCGAATTTTGCTGGATATAAAGTGGTATTCATTCCTTTCGATGAGAACGGAATTCCGCAGGAACCGGAGGATTTCCTTACTGGTTTTATTGCCAGCGACGATTCAAGCCAGGTTTATGGTAGGCCAGTTGGTGTAACAACGCTTCCTGATGGATCTCTACTTGTTAATGATGACGACGGAAACACAATTTGGAGAGTCTCCGCAGAATAATTAGAAAATTTGAAGAAACTACATTTAGTCCTTGCTTTCTTGCTATTCACTTCTGCTATAGTAAATTCACAGAATTTTAGCGCGAAAGTAAAGGACTCCGAATCTGGAGAATTCCTGAATGATGTTACGGTGACTGCCGTGAGATCAGGAAAAATTCAGGTAACAGATACTAATGGATATTTCAGTTTTGACGGAATCAGTTTTCCGTTGAAGCTGAAATTTTCATTTATAGGATATAAGACCACTACTGAAATTTTTAATGCTTCAGAAGAAGGAAACATTATTGAACTACAGCGAGATATTGATATTTTATCTGAAGTTGTTTTGCGTAGTTCCAATATTCCGCAGAAATTATTGAAGGAGTCAGCGGCGGTGAGTGTGCTTTCAGCAGAAGACCTTAAACGAGTGGATGATTTCAACCTGGTGCAAAATCTCAATTATGTGCCCGGTGTTTTTGTTAGCCAGGGCGCGCTGAATACCAACAAGATCGATATTAGAGGAATTGGTGCTCGTGCTCAATACAGTACGAACCGTATCAAAGCTTATATCAATGGAATTCCTCTCACTACTGCGGAAGGTGAACTAACGCTGGACGATTTTGACAATTCATACCTTGACCGGATTGAGATCTATAAAGGTCCGGTTTCTTCCATATTTGGAGCAGGGTTAGGAGGTGCCATCAATCTTTATACTCAGCGAAACAGGCAGGACCAACGCTCTGTAGAGACGGGTTTTAGCTACGGAAGTTTTAATACCATGAAAACGGGTGTAAATGTAAACTATGTAGAAGATAGTCTTGACATTGCGATCAATTATAATAAACTGGATAGCGATGGGTATCGTGATAACGGCGCTTATGATCGAAATTCATTAGTGGTGACAGCTGGTTTGCTAAATAAAAAAGGAAACCGCTGGGGTCTTTTCTACAACTATACCAATCTAAAAGCCTTTATTCCAAGTTCTTTGAATCAGGATAATTTTCTAAACTCCCCCACAAAAGCTGCCTTTACTTGGGGAAGTGCTGAAGGTTATGAATCTTATGATAAGAATATTCTTGGTTTAGCATATACTCATAACTTTTCTGAAAACTGGAAAAATCAAACCACCGTTTTTCTGAATTCTCGTGATGGATACGAACCACGACCATTTGATATTCTTGATGAAGACAGGAATTCTATAGGTCTGCGAACCAATTTTAATCACGAAACTGCAATCGCCAGTATGCCTGCGAAAGTCAGTTTTGGAGCGGAAGGGATGCTGGAGTTCTACGAAGTTCAAACCTACCAGAACCTATATCAGGATTTTGAGAATCAAGGCAGTGTTCAGGGAAACAGTCTAAGCAATAATGAGCAGGATCGAAATTATATCAATTTCTTTGGACAGGTTCAGCTGGAGTTAACCTCGAAACTGACTGCTGATCTTGGAATGAATTTTAATACTACTTCCTACGATTTAGAGGATAATTTTAATCAAGATTCAGAAGATCAGTCTGGGGATTATAGTTTTGATGCAGTACTTTCTCCGAGACTGGGGTTAAGCTATGAAGCCTTTGCTGGAAAGCACTTTTATGCGTCAGCGAGTCATGGGTTTTCTACTCCTACGGTAGCGCAAACCTTAACTCCGGAAGGAAATATCAACACAGATCTTCAAACAGAAACTGGCTGGAACTACGAAATAGGCTTTAAAGGTAACTGGCTTGAAAACAGGTTATATACTGAAGTGAACGCTTATTCTATACAGATTCGGGATCTTCTGGTAGCCAGAAGAATTGACCAGGATCGCTATGTAGGAGTCAATGCAGGAAAGTCTGATCACTATGGGCTGGAATTTACTTCAGTTTACCAGCAACCAATTTCGAATGATCTCTCGTTGAACTTTATGCTGAATGCGAATCTTACCGATTATACGTTTGATAAATTCGTAGATCTGGGCGAAAATTATTCTGGAAACGAATTACCAGGTGTTCCGGAATATATGGTGACACCAACTATTGGATTCGATTATAAGGACTTTTCGGCAAATATAAATTACCAGATGTTTGGAGAAATGGCTTTGGATGATTCCAATTCTGGTTATACTGAAGCTTACGAATTGCTGAATTTCAGAATGAATTACAATACAAAATTAACCAGTTATTTGCAGGCAGGTGCGAGCTTTGGTATCAATAATATCACAGATGAGCTTTATGCTTCAAGTATCGTTACCAACGCGGTAGGTTTTGGAGGTTCTGCACCACGTTATTATTACCCGGGAATGCCAAGAAATTATTACGCGGGTCTAAATTTGAAATTAAGCCTTTAAGAAGACTGGGTTTTTACAACTTCAGGAACCATAAATTCATAACTTCCACCGTGACGCATCACATCTCTTACCACGGTGGAAGAAATATGAGCGAGGCCAGAACTGGAGATTAAAAATATAGTTTCAATACCGGCCATTTTGTAATTAGTTTGTCCAATAGCCTTCTCAAATTCAAGATCCTGGCCATTGCGCAAACCTCTTAAAATGAATTCTGAGTTTTTGGATTTGCAATAGTCTACGGTAAGTCCGCTATAAGTTTCTACCAGAATTTTTGCTTCATCTTTATATGTTTCTTTTAGAAAATGCAATCTTTCTTCCAGGCTGAACATATACTTTTTACTGGAATTAGTTCCTATAGCCAGAATGATCTTGTCAAAAAGTGGCAAAGCTCTATCGATAATATCTGTGTGACCTAAGGTTAGCGGGTCAAAACTACCTGGGAAAACTGCTATTTTCATAATACGCGATTTAGTTCCTATTGATTCAATGCTGCTTCCACGGCACTACCAAATAGATCTTTTAATGTGATTCCTGCTTTTTCGGCTTGTTGAGGTAAAATACTTGCCTGACTAATTCCCGGGTTGGTGTTCATTTCTATAAAATGTGGTTCACCCTCATGAAAGATAAATTCTGATCTTGAAAAACCTTTCATCTTCAGTTTACGGTAGATCATTTTGGCAATCTCCTGTACTTTCAAAGTATCTTCTTCAGAAATTCTGGCTGGTGTGATTTCCTGGGATTTTCCGAGGTATTTAGCTTCATAATCGAAAAACTCCCCATCAGGAACAATTTCAGTAACCGGCAAAGCGACAATTTCGCCTTTGTACATGATCACCCCAACAGAGACTTCAGTTCCATCCAGAAATGATTCAATGATCGCTTCATCATCTTCAGTAAAAGCAGTCTTAGCCGCAGAAACTATTTCTTCTTCGGTTTTAACTTTAGTTACCCCAAAACTACTTCCCGCACGATTTGCCTTCACAAAACATGGAAGACCAACGCGATCTACGATAGCTTTTGTATCGATATCCTCGCCTTTATTCAGGAAATAGTTTGTGGCAGTTTTGACTCCGTAAGGTCTTAAAACCGAAATAAGATCCCGTTTGTTGAAGGTCAATGCCGACTGGTAGTAGTCACAACTGGTTTGCGGTACTCCAATAAGCTCTAAATATGCCTGAAGTAGTCCGTTTTCTCCCGGTGTACCATGAATCGTATTAAAAACGCAATCAAAGCTAATAACCTTGTCATCGATGGTAACCGTAAAGTTGCTTTTATTGATAGGATAAGGGGTGTCATCTTCCGTTACTACAAACCATTCGCTTTGCAGGATATGAACACGGTATGGCTCGTAAAGGTCACGATCAAGATGTTTATAAACGATATTACCACTGTTTATCGAAATGCGGTATTCACTGGAATAACCGCCCATAGCGATGGCGATATTTTTCTTCATATTCAATATTTCCGGTTTGAAGTCGTTAAACAAAAATATCACTTAATAGGGCAGTCACCAAAACCAAAGGGTTTTATATCTTTGTCCATTATCATGAAACTATGGGATTTTTTCGATTTATTTTCAGCAAGACCTTTTTAATTCAATTGGTGCTTGCCGGTATTGTATTGGTTGTACTTGCTTTTCTGGCTATGCAATGGCTGGATTACTCCACTAATCAGGATCAGCGAATCGAAGTTCCCGACCTCGCCAAGATGAATCTGGATATAGTAGAGGATCGCCTGGATGAACTCAATCTTGATTTCGAAATCCTCGATTCTGCAAATTTCAATCCGGATTTCCCGAGATATTCAGTAATAGAACAGGCACCAGCACCAGGTAAATTTGTAAAGGAAGACCGTAAGATCTACTTAACCCTGAATCCTTCCGGATATCGTAAAGTTGAAATTCCGGAGAATTTGATTAGAAAAACCCGCAGACAGGTAGAACCAACCTTGAGATCTTTAGGTTTTGAGATTGGCGATGTTAGCTACAAGCCAGACATTGCTGAAGATGCTGTGCTGGAAATTAGACATAAAGGTAAGCTGGTGGAAGCTGGTGAGAAATTAATGAAAACTTCTGTATTAGACCTCGTGTTGGGCGATGGTAGTGGAAGATATAGAGAACTTGAAGACGATAGTCTGGATGTTCAACAGGAAACTGAAAGCGAAGTAGATGAATTCTAATATAGACCAGAACGACGAAATTGAAGATAATGACCAGAATGAAAGTCTTTATGAACATCATAAGTTCGTAGCAGATTCCGGTCAAAAACCACTAAGAGTGGATAAATTCCTGATGAATTTCATCGAGAATGCTACCCGTAATAAAATTCAGAAGTCGGCTAAGAGCGGAAACATCTATGTAAATGGTGAAACTGTAAAGCAAAATTTTAAGGTGAAGGCTGGAGACACCGTTCAAGTGATGTTCGAGCATCCTCCTTACGAATTCTTACTAGTGCCTGAAGATATTCCGCTTGATATTGAATATGAAGATGATACGCTGCTGGTAGTTAATAAGCCTCCTGGAATGGTAGTACATCCCGGTCATGGAAACTATAGTGGGACACTTATCAACGCACTTGTACATCACTTTGATAATCTACCGAATAATAGTAGTGATCGACCAGGATTGGTTCACAGGATCGATAAGGACACGAGCGGCCTACTGGTGATTGCGAAGACCGAAGAAGCGATGGCGCATCTATCAAAGCAATTCTTTGATAAAACCAGCGAAAGAGAATATGTAGCGATCGTCTGGGGGAATGTAGAAGAAGACGAAGGAACTATAGAAGGAAATATTGGTAGAAACCCAAAGAATAGATTACAGAACTTGGTTTACGAGGGAGACCTTGCAGAAGAAGGAAAACCAGCGGTGACGCATTTTAAAGTGATTGAAAGACTTGGGTATGTAACCCTGGTTTCATGTAAACTGGAAACTGGTAGAACACACCAGATACGAGTTCATATGAAATATATTGGACATACACTTTTTAATGATGAGCGCTATGGAGGAGACAGGATTCTTAAGGGCACCACATTTACCAAGTACAAACAATTTGTAGATAATTGCTTCAAAATACTTCCAAGGCAGGCCTTGCATGCAAAAACTTTAGGTTTCACACATCCAAAAACTGGAAAATGGATGAGCTTTAATACTGAAATACCTGAGGATATTCAAAATTGCGTGGATAAATGGAGATCTTATGCAAAAAGTCAGCTTGAGAATCTTTAGGATAAAAGCTGTCTATTGATCTATCGATAACTAATTTTATTAGCCTTCAGAAATTCTAGTGATTCGGCTTATATTTGGGAAAAACAGGAAGATGAAAATTGTTGTTTCCCCAGCTAAAAGTCTGGATTACGATTCAAAACTACCCAGCAATCGAGGTACACAGCCACAATTTCTGGAAACTACCGCTAAACTCAATAGAAAGTTGTCTCGCCAGACCAAGTCAGATCTTTCAGAATTGATGAGTATCAGTGATAAACTGGCTGACCTGAATTATACGAGGTACCAGGAATTCGAAGAAAATCATACCAAGAAGAATTCAAGACCGGCGATGTATGCGTTCGATGGGGATGTATATACAGGTTTGGATGCTTATACAATTCCTACAGATAAACTTGATAAACTTCAGGATATCTTGAGAATACTTTCCGGGATGTATGGGATCTTAAGACCATTGGATTTGATGCAGCCGTACAGGCTGGAAATGGGTACTTCCATTGGGATCGAAAGAAAGGATAATCTTTATGAAGTCTGGAAAGAAAAGATCACGCAATCGCTGAATGATGAGTTGAAAGAAGATGAGTTGTTTCTGAATCTTGCCAGTAATGAATATTTCAAGGCAGTAGATACGAAACAATTGAAAGTTCCGGTTATTGCGCCAGTTTTCAAGGATTACAAGAACGGGAAGCTGAAGATTATCAGTTTTTATGCGAAGAAAGCCCGTGGTTCGATGGTAAGATATATTATCGATAAAGATTGTGAAACTCTGGAAGATATTCAAGGGTTCGATTACGATGATTATCGATTTAGCGAAGAGCATACGGAGAAAGAAGATCAGCCAACCTTTATAAGATAATTTTCTGGAGCTTTTTCACCATACACATCCATTTCCGCCATTCATTCCTGAAAGCGCCACAAAACTCATCGTTGGTACGCTGCCTCCTCCACGTTTTACACGTAGAGAATTGAAGCCAGATGATGTCAATTTTTGCTACGGAAGCAGGGATGGTTTGTTGTGGCCAGTGCTGGATCGTATATTCCAGCTAGATCTGAAGTATGAGAACACTTCAGAAGCGATACAGCAACGACAGGATTTTTTGAAAAGTAGAAACATTGGTATTTGCGATATAGTGGAAAGTAGCCGGCGGGAAAAGATCGATGCAAGTGATCTGGGAATGCAAAAAGTGGAACTCCGCGATATGCTTGAAATTCTTCGGAAGTATCCAAAAATTGATACGCTTCTTTTCACCGGTGGTAATTCTAAAAACGGACCGGAATATTTCTTCAGAAAATATCTCAAAGAACAGTCGGCAGAGATTAAGCTAAAGATCGTGTCAAATAAATCACCCAGAGTTCATCAGTTTATTCTAGATGGACGATCAATCAAGACTGTTTCGCTTATAGCACCGTCTGGCGCTGCGAATATTTCAATTGGTAGTTCTGAATTATATAAAGCAATGAAAAAGAAAAACCCTGAATTCAATACTCTTGATTTCAGGGTTCTTCAGTATATAGAATTTTTCTAGATCACTGCAATTCTTTTTTATCCTGGTTAGCCAGTGTAGTAGGTTTGATCTTAAATTTGCGACGCTTTGGTCTTAGCTTCCCGCTGGTTCCAATCGCGATCTTACCTCTTTTAGTTTTCTTATCACCTCTACCCATTTATTTTTTGTTTTGCTGATCTTTAATGGTCTTTTCATCTATATCCACCTTATTCGTTTCTTCGTTGCGATTTCCGGTTGGATTCGTTGGATTTTTCTGCTCTTTCGTTCTTTCTCTCTTATTATCTTCAATTGGTCCTCCCATAATTAATAATTTTTTTATTTACTCTAAGATAAGAACCTGAAGTCTAATAAGCTGCCAAGAAGCTGTTACAATTAGGTTAAAGCTTGATAGGTTGGATAAAGTTTGAAATTTTTGAGGTTCCCTCGCTATCAAGATGTTTTATAAAAGCACTACCAATAATCGCACCTTTGGCAAATTGAGTTGCTGCTTTAAAAGTCTCCTGATCCTTAATTCCGAAACCTACAATTTGAGGATTTTTTAAATCCATTTCGTGAATTCTGCGGAAGTAATCAGTAGTTTCATTTCCGAAACCTGAAGTAGATCCAGTCACACTGGCACTACTCACCATATAAATAAATCCATTGGAAATAGAATCAATAAACCTGATTCTATCTTCTGAAGTTTGAGGAGTGATAAGAAAAATATTGATCAATCCATATTTTTCGAAAAGCTCCTGATATTCTTCGTGGTAAACATCTACTGGAAGGTCTGGGATAATAAGTCCGTCGATACCAGTTTCAGCACATTTTTTACAGAATTCCTCTACGCCATATTGAAGCATAGGATTAAAATAACCCATCATGATCAGCGGAATCTCAACTTTGGGCCTGATATGTTTGAGTTGATCAAAAAGCTTTTGAGTGGTCATGCCATTTCGAAGGGCTTTGGTAGAACTTTCCTGGATGGTAGGTCCATCTGCTAGTGGATCACTAAAAGGGAGTCCAATCTCGATAAAGTCAACACCGCTTTTTTCAAGATCAAAAATGATCTGTTCAGTGTCATCAATATTTGGAAAGCCTGCACTAAAATATATGGAAAGAAGTTTTTTGTCTTCTTTTAATTTCTCCTGAATTCTATTCATTTTCTATAAATTGAAATATTCAATATATGTGTTCAAATCCTTGTCGCCTCTTCCTGATAGGTTGACTACAACGATATCATCTTTCTTAAATTTTCGGTTTTCAAAAACTGCCAGGGCATGGGAGGTTTCTATTGCGGGAATAATCCCTTCCAGTTTAGCAAGTTCTAATCCAGCTTTCATAGCTGCTTCGTCTGTAATGCTAATAAATTCTCCTCGTTTACTAGTAAAAAGGTTGGCATGCATTGGTCCAACTCCCGGGTAATCCAGGCCAGCTGAAATACTATATGGTTCAGTGATCTGTCCGTCGCCGGTTTGCATTAGAAGCGTTTTACTACCATGGATAATTCCGGGTTTTCCCAATGCGGAGGTTGCGGCACTTTCACCGGTATCAATACCTTTTCCAGCTGCTTCCACCGCGATGATCCCAACTTTTGGATTGTCGAGATAATGGTAATAGGCTCCTGCAGCGTTACTACCACCACCAACACAAGCGATCACATAGTCAGGATCTTCTGTATTTTCCTTTTCCATTAATTGATACTTGATCTCTTCAGAAATAACACTTTGAAACCTCGCCACCATGTCTGGATAGGGGTGTGGTCCAACTACAGAACCAATGATGTAATGCGTATCTACAGGGTTATTGATCCAGTCACGAATTGCTTCGTTAGTAGCATCCTTCAAGGTGCGGCTTCCGGATTTTGCAGGAATTACTTTGGCTCCCAGCATTTTCATTCTGGCAACGTTTGGTGATTGTCTTTCAATATCCACCTCGCCCATATAAACAATGCATTCCATTCCCATCAAGGCGCAAACTGTTGCCGTTGCGACACCATGTTGTCCTGCGCCGGTTTCAGCAATGATCCTCTTTTTTCCAAGTCTTTGCGCCATCAAAATCTGCCCTACTGTGTTGTTGACCTTATGCGCACCAGTATGGCAAAGGTCCTCACGTTTTAAATAAACCTTGGTTCCATAATGCTCGCTAAAGCGTTTTGCATAATATAAAGGGGTAGGTCTTCCTACATATTCTCTCAATAGATCATGGAACTCTTCCTGGAATGAATCTTCCTGCATGATCTCGATATACCTTGAACGCAGTTCCTCTACGTTAGGATACAACATTTCAGGAATATAAGCTCCCCCAAAATCCCCGTAATATCCTTTTTCATCTACCTGATAGCTCATCTTATGAATTTATCTTTTGTTTGAACTCTTTTAATTCTTTCAATTTTTTTAATCCGGGTTTCAATTCGAATTTACTATTTACATCTACAGCATAAAGAAGATCTGGTTTGCCTGCTCTATAGAAATGATTTTTCAACTCGGCGATGGCTTCCCCATGTTCGGGCCCAATGCCACCACTAAGGAAAAATGGTGTATTAGAAGGATATTCTTTTAAAATCTGCCAGTCGAATTCCTTTCCATTGCCTCCTCGTAAAACTCCTTTAGTATCAAATAAGAAATAGTCTGCAATACCCTCGAATGCCTGTATCTTCTGAAAATCAAAATGGTCACCAACACTAAAAACCTTAATCAACTCCGGAGTGCTTCCATGTTGCTGGAAATTATTCTTCAGCTTTTGACAGAATTCTGCCGACTCCT
This sequence comes from Christiangramia sp. LLG6405-1, assembly GCF_045055805.1. Classification (GTDB taxonomy): domain Bacteria; phylum Bacteroidota; class Bacteroidia; order Flavobacteriales; family Flavobacteriaceae; genus Christiangramia. The sequence goes on from NZ_CP159330.1 coordinate 1,559,484, forward strand.
CCCCATGCAGCTGAATTGCATCAAGCTTATGCTGCTTTGCAATCTCCAGAATCCTTGAAATTTCTTCGTTAACGAAAACTCCTGTTTTTTTGATATTAGTAGGGAGTTCAGGAAGTTTTCCTTCAAAATAGCGGGGAGATTTTTCGTAAAATATAAAACCCATGTAAGTAGGTTTAAGATCGGCTACCTGCAACATGTTTCCGGGTTGCTGCATCCCGCAAACTTTAAGACTCAATCCAGAACTTTGTCCTGAGGCCGGGGTTGTTAAGTTTTGTTCCTGCATAATGTGACTTATGACTTCTTATTAATTTCGTTTATAAAATCTTTCGCTGCCTTCCCGGGATCTTCTGTTCTCATAAAATTTTCTCCAACAAGAAAACCCTGATATCCATAATCTTTAAGTTCTGCGATTACTTTTGGGTCGCTAATTCCACTTTCTGATACTTTCACGAATTCGTCTGGTATATGCCTGGATAGATCCTTGGAGTTCTGGATGCTAACTTCAAATGTTTTGAGATTCCTGTTATTCACCCCAATCATGTCCACATTTGCTTCAATTGAATTCTCAAGTTCCTCAATATCGTGTATTTCCAGTAAAACATCCATCCCAAGATTTCTCGCAAAAGTCGCCAGACGCTTCAATTCTTCAGTCGGTAATACCGCCGCAATAAGCAAAACTACATCCGCTCCAAAAGCTTTAGCCTCAAGAATCTGGTAGTCATCAATCATAAAATCTTTACGCAAAACCGGCATTTCTACTACAGCCCTGGCGTATAATAGATCTTCCAGGGAACCTCCAAAATATTTACCATCGGTAAGGACAGACATACCACAGACCCCGGCATCCTGATAACCACTCGCCACATCCTGTACGTTGAGATCGTGGTTAATAACCTGCTTAGACGGTGATCTTCTTTTGTGTTCCGCGATGATACCGCTGCTTGAATTTCTTAGTTTGTCTGCCAGTGAAACCGGATTTCTTTGAAATAAGATCGAATTTTCGAGCTGTTCTACCGGGAAAATAGATTTTTTCAGGCTTACTTCCCGACGTTTATCAGCAACAATTTTATCTAGAATATTCATAATCTCAGCTTATTATTTACTTAGGTCCTGTAATTTCTTGAAACATTTAAATGCATTGCCAGATGCGATAGATTCCTTAGCGCGGGCGAAACCATCCTGGGCACTTAGATTTTCAACAGTTGCGATGGCCATACCTGCATTTGCACATACGACATTCTCCTGCGCCTGTGTTCCATTACCTTTCAGAATTCCGGTTAAGATTTCTGCGGAAGATTCAATCGAACCACCTCCGGCAATTTGTGATTGTTGCAATTCTGAAACTCCAAAATCCTCTGGTTTCAACATACTTTCAGAATCGTTCCGAATGCTTTTGGTCTCACAGGTTAACGAAATTTCATCGTAACCATCGAGAGCATGGAGTATTGTGTAATTCTTATCGGTATTTTGATAAAGATACGCATACATTCGAGCCAGCTCCAAACTGAAAACACCTACCAGTTGATTCTTGGGAAACGCGGGATTTACCATAGGACCAAGCATATTAAAGAATGTTTTTACAGCCAGACTTTTTCTTACCGGTGCAACGTTTTTCATCGCGGGGTGAAAAAGTGGAGCGTGCAAGATGCAGATATTGGCTTCTTCCAGAGTTTTCTGAAGAAATCCCTGGTCACTGCTAAACTTGATACCAAGATATTCCATGACATTGGAGCTTCCACTTACTGAAGATACACCGTAATTACCATGCTTGGACACCTTAATTCCGGCGCCTGCTGTTACAAAGGAGGCAGTTGTCGAAATATTGAAAGTATCTTTGCCATCACCGCCGGTCCCACAAAGATCCACGGTGTTGTAATCCTTGAGATCTACCTTTACACATAGTTCAAGCAATGCATCTCTAAAACCCTCCAGTTCCTGGATGGTAATACTTCTCATCATGTAAACCGTAAGGAATGCTGCGATCTGTGTTTCTGAATATCTCCCTTCAGAAATATTGAAAATGGCCTGTTTTGCCTCGCTGGTCGTAATAGTTTCGTGACTAATCAGTCTGTTTAAAAGATCTTTCATGAGGTTGTTTGCTCGTTTTCCTTATTCTGAATTGATTCTGTTGAAGATTCATGTTCAACCCAGTTTTTTATCATCTTTTTACCATCTGGTGTCAATACAGATTCCGGGTGAAACTGAACTCCCCGAACATCATATTCTTTATGTCTCAAAGACATGACCTCACCTTTTATATCATAACTGGTAGCCTGTAGCTGTGGAGGAAGTTCTTTGGCAACTACCCAACTGTGGTATCGTCCAACTTCCAGTTCTTTTTCCAGTCCTGAGTATAAATATTCATCTTCGACGAAAACCTCAATACTGGTAGCGACGCCATGATAAACCTCTTTAAGGTTCAATAGTGTGCCTCCATAAACTTCGCCTATTGCCTGCATACCGAGACAAACCCCCAGAATACTTTTAGTAGCACCATATTTTATAATAATTTGCTTTAAAAGCCCTGCCTCATCTGGAATACCCGGACCCGGGGAAAGCAATATTTTATCATAATCAGCCACATCCTCCAGGTCAAGCTGGTCATTTCTCTTTACGGTCACCTTACAATCCAGTTCTTCAAGATAATGAACAAGATTATATACGAAAGAATCGTAATTGTCTATAACAAGGATCTTTTTCATCTTTTCCATTCTAAATTTCTTCAGCTATTTCCAGAGCTTTGGTAAGTGCTCCCAGTTTATTATATACTTCCTGTAATTCATTCTCAGGTTTTGATTCGGAAACGACTCCAGCACCTGCCTGGTAATGCAATTCGTGATTTTTACTTACAAAAGATCTAATGATGATCGCATGATTGAAATTGCCTTCAAAATCCATAAAACCAATCGCGCCTCCATAAGCTGAACGATTCACATTCTCGAATTTTTCAATGAGTCGTAATGCCATAGGTTTTGGAGCACCGCTTAAAGTTCCGGCAGGAAAAGTGTCTGCAACGATTTGTGGTGTTGGCACATTGGCGGCGATCTTTCCGGTGACTTTGCTAACTAAGTGAATAACATGAGAAAAGAATTGAATTTCGCGATAATTCTCAACGACTACATCACTTCCATTTCGGCTTAGATCATTACGTGCCAGATCAACAAGCATCACATGTTCCGAATTTTCCTTGCGATCTGCGGCAAGTTCCTTGGCGAGCTCTGCATCTTTTTCGTCATTCCCGGTACGTTTAAAAGTTCCGGCAATTGGATGAATTTCAGCTCGACCCTCATTTACTATTAACTGGGCTTCAGGTGAACTTCCGAAGATTTTAAAATTTCCATAGTCAAAATAGAAGAGATAGGGGGAAGGGTTTACATTCCTAAGCGCCCGGTAAACATTAAATTCATCTCCCTTAAATTTCTGAGAGAAACGTCTCGAAAGTACCAGCTGGAATACATCACCACGCTGGCAGTGTTCCTTAGCAGCTTCTACAACATCACGATATTGATCATCATTCAGATTAGAGTATGGCTGCTGGGTTCTGGAAAAATTATAGGAAGCGAAATTCTTAACCTTCAGTAGTTGTTCGATCTCCGCCAGTTTGGATTCAGATTCATAACTATGGTCAAATATATAAGCTTCATTCTTGAAGTGGTTGATCGCGATAATGTTTTGATATACTGCATAGTAAACATCCGGAATTTGTAAATCCTTTTCTTTGCGGTTGATCTCAACGTTTTCGAAATACCGAACGGCATCATATCCTATATAACCAAATATGCCGTTATTGATAAACTTAAAATCTGAAGCATCAGCTTTAAAGCGCTTTGAGAACTTCTGTATCGCAGCAGGGACTGAAGCAGTTTTATCGATCTTAGTCGTTTGAACTGTACCGTCTGGCAGACTTTCAGTAATAATATCATTTTCCACCTTAAAGGAGGCTATAGGATTACAGCAGATATATGAAAAGCTATTATCACTTGCGTGATAATCACTACTTTCAAGTAAAAGACTGTTTGGATAACGGTCGCGAAGCTTCAAATAGATACTTACCGGAGTGATAGTATCTGCAAGGATCTTTTTTGAAGTTGTCTTTAATTCGAACATTGAATCTTAATTTTTTTGAATAAAAAAAAGGCTTGTCGTGAGACAAGCCTTATATATCTATATATGAAATGGCGTATCAGCTCACGATTTATTGCGTAAGTTGCTCCACCACCAGTTATGTGTATTCGTTATAAACATAGCTTCAAAGATAGAAATCAATTATTTCTTATCAAACTAAATTTTAAAAAGAATCCCAAAGAATTACTTTGAGACTCAATTTAGAATTTCAATTTGATGTCAAGGTCAAAATTGTCGTAGATCGTTTTGTCTCCAAGATTCTCAAAGAAACTACCTGACCCATAACGAACGTCATATTTGGTTCTATCAATAGTTACCTGTGTAGTAGCCGTGTCACCGTTCATGATAAGATCAAACGTTAATGGATGAGTTTGTTCCTTGATAGTAAGGTCTCCAACGATTCCGTATTTCCCATTACCTTTAGAAGCTGCACTGGTAATTACAAGCTTTGCTTTAGGGTGATCACTCGTTCCAAAGAAGTCATCAGACTTTAAATGACCTTCAAGTTTTTCTTTACTGTCACCAGAAAGGTCGGTCACTTTAATAGTACTCATATCCATTACAAACTCTCCGCCAGTGATCTTATCATCTTCCATCAATAGGTATCCGCTTTCCAGCTGGATAGTTCCTTCATGAGATCCGGTCACTTTTTCTCCGGTCCATTTAATAGTACTTTCAGAAGTATTTACTTCTTTTTTCGAATTGGTAAATGCTACGGTAGTCAAAACTACCAGCATAATTACTGCTGAATTAATTAATTTACTTTTCATGATGTGTGTTATTAAATTATATGAAATGAATTAGATCTGAAGTTGATTTTCTAACCTTTGCAAGGTGCTGATACTGATCTTCAGCGCTACGATATCCAATAGGAGCGATTACTGCGGTTGTTAGATCTTTATTTTCAAGCTGAAGAATTTCATCAAACTTGTCAGCGTTAAAACCTTCCATTGGACAGGCGTCTATCTTCATATGAGCAGCTGCGGCCAGTAAGTTACCTAAAGCTATGTAGGCTTGTTTCGCAGCCCATAAGTTCTGCTTTTCCTGAGGCAATTGTAGTGTTGTGTTCTTGATCATATCTTCCATTCCTTTCAGATCTTCCCGGGACATGTCGCGCGTTGCTGCAATATTATCTAAATAAGTGTCAACATACTTTTCAGTCACTTTAGTCAGATTTGCGAAAATTACGAGATGAGATGCTTCAGTGATCTGGGTTTGATTCCAGGCTTCAGCTTTAAGTTTTTCTCTCACCTCAGGATTTTCAACTACGATGATCTCATAAGGCTGTAAACCATAAGAGGAAGCGGTAAGCTGAACGCTTTCCAGTAATTGATCAAGGTCTTCGCGATTGATCTTTTTCTCGCTATCAAATTTCTTTGTAGCATATCTCCAGTTCAGGTCTTCGTTGAATCTAGTTTTAGTTTGTGTTTCTAAGCTCATTTAATTTGTTATTTAAATCTATTAATTCTTTTGTTGTCAATTTTTCTGAAAATCTATTCTCCATTGTTTCTACCAATGGATCAATCTCTTTTAGAAGTTCCTGTCCAGCTTTGGTAATAGTAATCTCAACTTTCCTTCTATTAGACGGACAGGTGATTCTCTGGCACAATTCTTTTTCGATCAGTTTGTCAACCAGTCTTGTCGTGTTGCTCATCTTGCTCACCATTCTTTCCTGAATTGTTCCTAAGTTGGCAGGCTTGCCTTTTTGACCTCTCAATATCCTTAGCACGTTGAATTGCTGGGAACTGATGCCGTATGGTTTTAAAACTTCCTGCATTTCTTCGCTTAAAAAGTTAGCAGTTACAATAAGATTAAGAACCAATTTCTTGGTTTCTGAAATTTGACCGGAAGTTTTTAAAAGATCTTCAATTTTCATTTGTTACTACAACATTTGTATGTACAAATATAAATAGTTTAGTTGTACTGGATAATAAAAAATTGTTAAAAGTAGAATTGAAGACTTTACGGTTTTTAAGCAATCCTATCTTTACAGTAACCAAAAACTTGAGTAGTATGAAAGAATTATCACAGGATGAGTGGCAAAAGAAGGCCAAAAACGACGATAAGGCAGTTCTCCTGGATGTGAGAACAGAGGAAGAAGTTGATGAGGGATTTATTCCAAATTCTAAGAATATAGATATATATAAAGGTCAGGAATTTGTTGATGAAGTGGATAAACTTGATCGTGACAAACATTACTATATATATTGTCGTTCCGGAAAAAGAAGTTCCCAGGCCTGTACCTTACTAGATCAAATGGGCTTTGCAGAGACTTATAATCTTGCTGGCGGTTTCTCTGAATGGGAAGGCGAGAAGGAGACAAATTAACATATTTAATACCAGATTAAAAGCACCACTTGTTGGTGCTTTTTAATTTTCAGTAATACTGAAACACCTGTTTATGCGTTAAAAACTTAAAGCGGATTATTTGATTAGTCTATTTAATTGATATATTTAACCCCGATTGACCTCGAATTAAAGCATCATGAATAAATCTTTATCTTTTTTAATTACAGCGCTATTGTTCGCTACGAGTCTAACTGCCCAGGATTTTAGCTTCGGAATAAAGGGAGGACCTAGTTACTCCTCAGGTGGTACTATTACCGGTATAAGTTCGAATGGATTATATTTTGATGGTGTAGTTGAAGCTGAATCTGAGATAACTTTTCACGCCGGAGCCTTTTTCGAAGTAAGATTCGGAAAATTCCTACTTAGACCAGAATTTATTTACAGCACTATGGAAACGGAATTTCCTTTTCCAACAGCACCTTCAATTTATGCAGTTGACAAAGTCAGTGTACCTTTACTGGTTGGTTATAACGTTTGGGGGCCAATTGATATATACGCTGGACCAGCTTATCAGAACATTTTAGACTCATCTTTAGAAGGGACTGAACCACCAGATCAGGAAATAGTAGCCCAGAACTCTCCTCTAAGTGGACAGGTAGGAATCAAGGCCTCGTTCGGAAGATTTGAACTGGATCTACGCTACGATCGTTCTTTATCTTCAGAAGAAAACCAGGGAATTGATATAGTAAATGCTGACTACGGAATTAATCTTGCAACATTCAATGATACGAGGTTGAACCAGATCATGTTGAGTATAGGCTTTAAGATCTTCGATAGCTCTGCGAATCCTGGAAGAAGAAAAGGCGGATGCTATTTCTAATTCGGAAAAACATAACACTAAAATGAAAGGCTCCAATGGAGCCTTTTTTTATAGTACCTGAGTTCGGATCTTGAACCAAAGTCTTCTTAAAACAAATGCTAAAATTAGAACAATCCCAGTAGTAATGCTTGCCTTGAAATATTCACCGTAAATCCAGTACCCGGTACTGAATAGTGCGCTGTATACTGCAAAGCAACCAAGTATGGTAGCTAATATTCCGGATGGAACATTCCAGGAATTATTATTTCTATCTGCAATTCCCTCCATACCGATCGCTTTCCATCCCGGTCCGCCGGGCTGAGTACGTTTATAAAAGTTGATGAGTATTTCTCTTTTTTCAGGTTTAGTAAGAAAGGTGACCAATAACCATGATAAGGTGGTGATGCCAACCACAATCGGATATGTTGCCCAACCAGGGAGTAAACCTGCGATTTTAGTATTTGTGGCATTATCTACACCTCCAAACATATAAATACCTATACCTGTAAAATTAAAAACTACCGAAATAATTCCTGAAACCAACATGGCTGTAATTTCACTCCAGGCATTAATTCGCCACCAGAACCATCGGAGTAAGAAGATAAGACCGGTTCCTGCACCAAACATCAGTATGATATTGAATAGTTGAAGTGCATTCTGTAATACCAGAGCCAGGACTGCACTAATGAGCATGAGTACTACGGTACTTATTCTTCCAACGTTTACAAGTTCTTTTTCAGAAGCAGTTTTTTTGATATATCGGGAGTAAAAGTCATTCACAATATAGGAGGATCCCCAATTTAAATGTGTGGAGATAGTAGACATGTAAGCAGCTACCAAAGATGCAATAACCAATCCCAATAACCCCGCTGGCAATTTGGTTAGCATTGCAGAATATGCCAGATCCTGTCCAAGCTTATCTTCGCTTACATTAGGGAAGGCTATCTGAATACTGTCCAGATCTGGATAAACGATCAGTGAAGCGAGAGCGACCAGAATCCACGGCCATGGTCTTAATGCGTAATGAAGCACATTAAAAAAGAAAGTGGCTCCAATTGCATGATTCTCGTTCTTTGCCGCCAGCATTCTTTGCGCTACATAACCACCACCTCCTGGCTCTGCACCAGGATACCAGGCGCTCCACCATTGAACTGCCAGTGGGATAATTAATAGAGTAATGAGTGCCTCGGTGTTAGAGAAATCTGGAAGCATACTCAGTTTACCTGATACATTTTCGTGAGTCAGTAGACTTTCGAGTCCGCCAACCTCAGGTAAATTCACACAATAATAGGCTGCTCCAACACCACCAATAATTGCCGTGAAAAATAGTATGAAATCTGTGTAAACTACTCCTTTAAATCCTCCGAGAGTACTAAATATCACTGTTACGATTCCAGCTAGTGCCAAAGTTTCGATGGCAGAAAGACCAAGCATCACCTGTCCAATCTTAATAGCGGCAAGGCTTACTGCCGCCATGGCCATCACATTGAAAACGACCCCTAAATACAATGCACGAAATCCTCTTAAAAACTTCGCAGGTTTTCCTCCATATCTCAATTCGTAGAACTCAATATCTGTATCAACATTGGATTTACGCCATAACCTGGCATATACGAATACTGTAAGTAGGCCGGTTAGTAAAAATGCCCACCAGACCCAGTTACCAGAAACTCCGTTATTACGAACGATATCAGTTACCAGGTTTGGGGTATCAGTGGAAAAGGTGGTAGCCACCATAGAAACACCAAGGAGCCACCAGGGCATAGTCTTGCCAGATAGAAAATACTCTTTGGAATTTTTACCAGAGGTTTTGGAAACGTAAAAACCAATTCCAAGGGTAAGCGCGAAAAAAGAGAAAATAAGGATATGATCTATTGTAGCTAATTCTATCATTCTAAGAGCATCGTATTTGCTACAATAACGAAAATTAATTCGATATATGTAAGACCTATATTAGCATACAATAAAAAAGGGATAACTGTGTTATCCCTTTTTCGGTTGGTTAGTTAAAGAATAAGGTAATTATACACCTATGCTATACTTACTCGATAACCAAAACTTCAAGCTTTAAATGTAGACATTTTAATGGAAATACCTAATACTGGTTTCCACTTAAAATTCAATGGTTTAGGAACAGATTGAGTTTTAAAAATTCTAGTAATTTTAGAACTTCCAGGCTACAAATCTTGTCTTTTTGTTTCCTAATTCCATGTGAATTATTTCAAAATCTGCATTGAGTTTGTTTAACTGTTTTTCTATGGCCGGTAAGTTTTCCTGTTTTGAAACCAGAGAAGTGAACCACTGAACTTTTTTGTTCACGCTTACACTATCTCTTATCATTCTCTTTAGAAATAAAGCTTCGCCGCCACGGCACCATAGTTCATTGGAACGTCCCCCAAAATTTAATCTTCTGGTCTCGATTCCAAGATTAGTATTTTTCCTGAAATTAGCTTTGTTAGCTTCTTCTGCGGAATCATGAAAGGGTGGATTACACATACTGAAATCAAAAGACTCGTTTTCTTTTATCACATTTTTCAAGATGGATCCACGGTCTTCCTGTAATCGAATTTCTATTTGGGATTGAAGCTTGTTGTTGACGACGTTTTGCTGCGCTGCTTCAATAGATTTGATTTCGATATCACTACCAAGCATTTTCCAGTCCAGATGCTTTGCAGCCAGTATTGGGTAAATACTGCTGGCTCCGACACCAATATCGAGTCCGGAATAGTGATCTTTTCCAATCTTCTTATCCAGAAAATCTTTAAGATGTAACAAATAATCCATTCTCCCGGGAATGGGAGGGCAAAGATATCCTTGCGGAATATCCCAATTCTTAACCTGGTAATGGTAGTTTAAGAGCGCTTTATTTAAATTGAGTACAGCTTCAGGAATACTAAAATCTATAGTAAGATTATCATATTTGTTTCTGAAGACATAAGGTTTAAGATCGCTATTGACCTTAACTAATTCAGTAAAATCGTATTGTTCCTTGTGAGGGTTATCTGGATGCATAAATTCTTTTCAGAAGGTAAAAATAGGCGAAATATAAATGTCTCAACGGTGATCAGGCATCTATCCAAACCAAATATCATTTTCCACCAATTCTTCGGAAGAATTTAATTTTACGGGAGAGAGATTTTCCTTCGTGTTCAAATACCGACTTACAATACGATCTGCGTAGCTGGAAGTTTTCGCCTGCACCAAAAAATTCCGGAATTCATCGGGATGGTTAAAGTCATCTGAGGGTCCAATGTACCCGTAGCCGGCATACTTTCCTTTATTTAAATAAATAAAACTTTTTTCACCTTTAGTTCGACCCTTTTCCATCAATAGGCATGACTCATCATAAGTACCAATAAAATCTACTGCTCTGGCCACGCGTGAATTATATTCCGTAACGGAAATTTCTTCTTTACAAACCCCGCTGCAGGCTTCTAGTTTGTAATGATTACAAGCGGAAGTAGCGCTTTGCAATCCAGTATATTTTGGGCAGAGATCAAAATCCTTACACAAATTCTCTAAAAAGCTTACCGCTTCTTCACGGGTATAGAATTTCATCCAGCTTACTGGTGCAATTTTGTTTTTATGCAAGGCAAATACTTCAATGCCTTTTTGATTATGATAAGAGGTGAGCGTATAAGGTCTCGAAACTTTCTTCTGCGCCTTATTATATTTCGGATAAAACTTCAGAATCAATTCGGCTTCACGAAGGAGCGCAAGAAATTCAGAACCAGTCAGCTCATAATCGATGCTATAGGTTTCCTGCATCAATTGGTACTTGCGATTACTACGTTCCTGGAAGTGCGATTTTATTCGGGTTTTGATGTTTTTCGCCTTTCCAATATATAATGGAATACCATCTTTATCCCTGAAAAAGTAAACGCCGGTAGATTTTGGAAGCTTTTCAAAATCGGCATTTTTAAAGTGTGGTGGTAAATATTCTGCACCACTTTTTCTATTCAGAAATTCGGTGACAACTTCGAGTTCAGGATCCAGCGAAAGACAGCGTTTTAACAAAATCACAGTTGCTTCACAATCGCCCTGTGCACGATGTCTATCGTAAATTGGAATGTTGATGGAAGTGCAAATATTTCCCAGACTGTAAGAAAACAAACCTGGAATTAATTTCTTCGTAAGTCTTACTGTGCAAAGACGCTTTCTCTTAAAATCCATGTCAAGCATCGCAAACTCAGCTCTCAATATATTGTAATCAAAGTTCACATTATGAGCGACGAAAATACAGTCTTTTGTGATTTCCATGATCTGTTCTGCGACTTCGGAAAACTGAGGGGCGCTGCTTACCATTTCATCATTGATTCCGGTAAGACTTTCAATATACAATGGAATGGACTGGCTGGGATTCACAAGCGATGTAAAGGTCTTTGTGATTTCACCATTCTCAAGAATGATCACGCAAACCTCTGTGATCCTGTTTCCTTTGATACCGTTCCCGGTAGTCTCAATATCAACAACCGCGTATTTCAACTCCTCCATGGCTGCAAATTACTACAATCTGCAGAAAAAATAAAGGAAAAAATCCAAACTAATGGAATTAATCCAAAAACGTTAATAATTCGAGCATTTGAGTTCAGCCTACAATTTTCGTTTTTTCTTCTTCATTTTATTCAGCCAGATGATGGTTCCAGTCACGGGTAGGGAAGTGGCAATCAGGCAAGCTAGGAAATAGATGATCTTTGATAGAATTCCAAAAATTTCGCCAGTATGTAAAGGTTTTATGAGAGATGCGACCTGTACATTTAAATCCTTATCGTCAAAAAGTTCCTTTTTTAACACAGATCCATCCCTGTCCAAAACCAGCAGATCTGAAGTTGATGGAGACCAGTTGTCGTCACCATATTTTCTTATTTCCAATACATTAATTTCTTCTTGTGGGATGCTGATACTTGTTTTTCCGGCATATTTGAACTCTGAATTGGAAATGGTATAGGCTTCTGAAAGCGAAATTACTTTAGAACCTGTTTTTTTAGAAGTGATTCCAGGACCACCTCTTCCTCCAAAGATCTTCGTTCCCAGAACCTGGCTCCCTGCTTCCCGATACCATTCAAATGACCAGCAAAGTCCTGTGAGGATCATGATCACCAAAACTATACACGAATAGAAACCAAGAGTGTTATGTAGATCGTGATTAATTCTTTTCCAGTTTGCAGACCATTTGATCTTAAAACCTGGTTTGAAAGCTTTCCATTTCCATTTCTTCGGAAACCAGATAATAATTCCACTAATGGATAGAAATAAAAAGATGATTGTAGCAACACCTACAATGGGTCTTCCAATGCTCGTATCTAAAAGAAGCCAGCGATGCATTTTAAACATTATACTGAAAAATCCGTCCAGAGGTGAAGGTTCAGGTTTTAGAATATCTGCCGAATACGGATCCATCATAAAGGTGGTTCCACGACGATCTTCTGGTGAGGTCTTTACCCGAAATTCATAAACTTCAGAAGCTTCAGTTGGAATTGAAACAGAAGAAACAGGACCTTTTTCCGACATTCTGGAAGTTAATTCATCGATCGATAACTTTTCCGAAGAGGGAACAACGTGAAGTTGTTCAGCAAAAATTGATTCGATCTCTTTTTCAAAAACCAACATGGTCCCGCTAAAACAAACCAGAAATAAAATAATTCCGCTAGCCAGACCCAACCAGAGATGGACGTCTGTCATAAACTTTCGAAAAGTATAGGCTTTCTTTTTTTTCATTTTTAATATTTAAGGTTAGGAACCTTGCTAATTTGAATATTTGGTAAAGTATTTACTAGAATTAAAGTTTTTGAATAAAGTTTCTCTAATGATGCTTATTAATACGGAAACATGCAGATGCGCTATATTATTAGTCAAAGATCTACTCATTATTGATAGTATATTTTCGCAAGTCGAGTTTGATCATAACTAAACATCATTCGATTGATCATCTAATCTAACCTTCTAATTCATCTAAGTTTATTTAGACTAAGTATAAACAGGGCGGTAAATGTAAATAAATCCCTAAAAAATAAAAATTATTTAGAATGATTTCAAATAGAAAAATTTGAAAGTTTTGGTAAGTAGTTGATTTTTAAAAGAAAGAGCTTTCGTGATCCGAAAGCTCTTTCCTGATTTACTGAAATAAATAGATCAGGATAATTGTACAAATTCCTGTAGAAAGAATAGCATACTTCATAATATCGTAGCTCCTTTCTAATCGTTCAATCTTTTCAGTAAATTCATGGTCTTCGTTTAATCTATCCATGACGTTTAATTTGGGATTGTCAATATCTAAAAATTTTGTTAAAACCCCAAACTACATATTTACTTTATTATTCTTGCTCTGTGATTTCTACTCGAATTCCGCTGGTATGTCCGGAAAATTCAGGAGCATACATAGATTCTATTGTGCTAATTCCATTCGAGAAGGATCCAGCATTATTGGCTCTTACGGTATATTCAAGGACATAAGTTCCCTTTCTTAGCTTATCAAAGAAGAAATGGGTAGCAGCATCTCTGGTGCTCTCATAATAGCTGGTACTATTTTGATACTTATGTTCACTAATCACATTTGTTGGCTCAAAACCACTGGCACGCATATCCTTCAAATGAATAAATTCCATATCTGCTTCAGAACGTACAACTAATCGAACACTTACCAGGTCTCCAACTTTCAGTGGAGTATCAGTATCTATCCTTTTAAGTTCATTATTTCCAGTATTCAGATATAATTCTTTTTCGATATTAAGCGGACTCTCAGAATGAGTTTTGATCTTATCCAGATTTTCAAAATACTGCCAGTAGGCGCCACCATAGCCTGCGGTAGTATTATTATTCTCTATTTTAATATTTCCGAAATCTTCTGAAAATTCTCCGGCTTTCCAGGTTGTTTTCACATAGCCAGATCCAGCTTCAGCAGGTGTATTACTCAATTCTTCCATGTCCAGTTTATCTCCGCCAATCACGAATTGAGTATTCGAGGATACTGGAAGTATATCCATTCCCTGCATAAGTAACGCGTAGACCGCTGCAGTTGTAGATTTAGTAGTTTCCCAGTAGTTGGTTCTTTTATTCTGAATTAACCAGATCTTGAGTTCTTCAATTGATTCCATATCCTTAGAAACTTCAGCAAATGCCTGAATTATTTGAGACTGCACTTCAACAGGAGTATTAAATGATCTCCAGCTTGCCGTATTTTCTTTCCAGTACATACCGTAAGTTTCAGATTTTACTGCTGTTTGTTTCAGCGATTCTAAGATCTCCAATGCTTCTACGGAGTGCCCGAAACGATCTAAGGTTATTGCCAGTTCTGCTTTTTCTGAAAGACTATAATCTGTCCATCGTTGCTTTTGATATTCCAGAGATTTGTTAACGAGGTCTTTTTGTTCAGCCGGGATTGGAAATTCTTCCTGGTGCATACTTCTGGTATGTGCATAGGCAAGCACAGTGTAGCTCTTATAAAAGTCAGTTGAATTCTCTGACTCTCTTCTTTTCTTCTGCTCCATCAATTCCTTATCCAGATAAGCAATCGCATTGGCAAGAATTCTTCGATCATCCAGCTCAATATTCATGTTCTTCAGTTTTCCGAAGCCCTCGATGATATGAGAAGTGATATAATAATTATCTCTACCGCCAGCGAACCATGGAAATGCTCCCGACAAATTTTGCATTCTGCGTAACCTGGTCATCATAGAAGTCAATTCTTTGTCCATTCGCCCGGTTTCAAACAATAAACCTATTCGTTGTTGCTGTAGACTTTCAGATTCAGCATCCTGTACCCACGGAGTCTCAGCAAGCAAAAGGCTCTTGAGTTCTTCATTTTTCTGAAGATTGCTCACCATACTGGAATCTTTTCTCCATGCTTCATAAACTTCAGCAATCTCCGGTTTTGAGTTCACAATTTTCTGTCCAACAGAATTAGCGAAGATCTTTGAAAATATCTGTTCAGAACAATCATGTTCGTACTCCATGAGGTATGGCAAACTTTGTAAGGCAAACCAACCGGGATTGGAAGTATATTCAAATGTAAATTGATGATTCTTCAGGGTTTCAGAGTCATTCGATTTCAGGTTTTCAAATTCAAAGTTTTCAGTTTCTCCTGCTCTTACAAATAGTGGGATACTTTCGTAAACCAGCATCCTGTTCTTCAAAACGGGAAGTAAATTTTCTTCCCCATCACTAAAATCACCTGCTTTCGCAAGGATTCTATAGGTCACCGCAGGAATAGTTTCGGGTACAAACAGTTTCCAGCTTACCACCCTGGTCTTTCCTGCCTGGATCTGGAAGGCTTGCAGCGTTTCAGTATTTCCCATCGGGATATCTGCCGGTTCCATCGTCACGGCATCAAACAACTTCAGTACTGCGTTACCGGTCATTGGTTCACTGGAAAGGTTGGTTACTTTCACCTTGAAAATGATACTATCACCTTCTCTTAAAAATCGCGGTGCATTTGGTACTACATTTAGATCCTTGCTTGTGGTTACAATTTTCTCGAGTTCACCGGTGCTCCAGTTGCTGTTATGAGCCAGTAATCGTAATTTCCAGCTGGTTAGTGCTTCCGGAGTAGTAAAGCTGAACGATAAACTTCCATTTTCATCCAGTCTAAGATCCGGGAAGAAAAAAGCTGTTTCCTGTAGATTTGTTCTTGCATCAACATTTTCAAGGTCTTCCAGGGATTTGCTGGTGGTTATGATCACAACACCATCAGCCGCTCTGCTTCCATAAATTGCTGTAGCTTCAGCACCTTTCAGAATTTCAACGCGCACAATATCTTTTGAATCCAGTTCATAGTCTTCAACAGGCTTACCGTCTACGATAAACAATGGACTTCCACTTATGCTTGAACTACCTCTAATCTTAAACTCGGTGTTGGCTCCGGTTCTGGATACCTCTACGCCGGCAACCTTGCCTTGTAACAAGGCTACAGATTGACTTTCCTGTTCGGTAACTTCCATAACTTCTTCTGCTGCTGCCTCACCGTAACCTGTAACTACGACTTCATCCAGGCTGGAAGAATCTGCTTCAAGATCAATAAACACTTCGGTTTCATCACCAAGTTGGTATTCCTGACTTACAAAACCTACAAAACTAAAGGTGAGAAGTGAGTTTTTAGGAGCATCGATTCCAAATTCACCGTCAAAGTCTGTCTGTGCTCCAACACTCGAACCTTTCACCATTACATTGACTCCTGGAAGTGGTTCTCCATTTTCATCAACTACTCTTCCCTGCACACGAGCTCCGGAATCCGCTTTATTGCTAACTTTTAAAGTGCTCAGATAATTCCTGTACTGATAACTGTTAGGCTGTCCAAAATCAAAACCAAATTGAGAGAGCTCATCAAAGCGAAGATTAACTCGTCTATAATAATTATACCTGCCAAAATACCTATTCAGGTTGGTGCTTCGACCTAAATTATCAAAATATAAGGATGGATAATCAGATCTAAATCCAGTAAACCCGGTATCTGTATTCCACTCATCCTTTTTAAATTGATCAAGCGAAATATCATACATAGAAGCCAGAACTTCAGCTTCTTTTTTCTCACCTGGAGTTGATACATTAAAACTCCAGGTTTCTTCCAGTCCAGGTCTTATTTTATTTCTGAAGGTTTCCGTAGAGATTTCAAGATCTTCGGAATCTTTTCTGAAGTTTACAACCTCGCTAAATTCAATTTGCCGGTTGTTCATTACTGAAGAAAGAACCAGTTTAAATTCAGGGTCTTCCAGAGCTTTTAGCGGAATCTTCAATTTTAACTTCCCGTCAAGCTTATAGTATTCTCTAAAAATAGAAGTACGTCCGTTTCTGAACGCTGAAACGCGAATTCGTAAATTATTTATAGGAGAGCTGATCTCAACCTGCGCGTTTTCATCTGAAGCTAATGTTTCTTTATTGATAATACTTACCAGAAGATCCTGATCGGTAAAGGCTTTATTACTTTTAGGATCCTGAATACTAATAACCTTTAGTAATTCTTCTGTTTTATTTTCATGTCGGAGTTCGAAACTTAGTAAGTAACTACCTTCTTTCCAATTTCTGGTAGCGATCTCATCCTCAAAATCCCCATCTGAATCAAAGGTGGATTCGTACACTTTCTCCAATTTTTCCCAGTTTTCTGGTTTAGTCAGCTTTCGGTAAGGTTCATTCGGGAATAATCTTTCAAATTCATCTTTAGAAATAAGTTCGAATTCAGGAGCCTCCCACCATCTTTCCTGGTAGTGCTTTTCAGGACTCTTGAGTCTATAGATCTTATAAGTACCCGTTGCAGGTACCTTTCGATCATTTAGATTTCTTGTTGCCAGATCGATTTTCAGCGTATCGTTAATATCAATCTTATCTGCAATTTCAAGCTTTGGAAGAAAATTCTTATTCCCGATTTTAAGCGACTGCTGTGCATCTCTCGTTTCTCCACTCACATCGGTTACAGAGGCAGATACGGAGTATCGATATATAAGATCATTAAGGTTGGTGTTCTGGTCTGCATTCGCTTCAAAAGGAATGATAAATTCACCATTTTCATCAGTTTCAGTAGCATCAGTTTTAATAATTACTGGATCTGAATAATAACTTCTCCACCACGAATAATTCATTCGTTCCCTGGTAACAGTGTAAGCAACTTTAAGATTAGGAAGCGAGGCACCAATATAAGCTTCAGCAGAACCCTTAAGTGCAATTTCTTCGCCTAACTCGTAAGCTTTATTTATGGTGTCAAAACTGACTTCAAAAGTTGGTCGTTTATATTCTTCAACACTAAAGTATTTGTAATCATCCTGAAAGTCATCCAACTCATCCCAGAAATCGGAATCAGTTTCAATATATTCTTCGGCATAAATAGAGAACTGGCCGGTAAGGTTATTGACTGGAAGATCAAAGCTACCTGTAAAAGATCCATACTCATTGGTCTTGAATCTAAATTCATGAATTTCATTTTCATTCGGGTCATCTACGAATACGTCTATATATTCATTAGGAACTACGCTGGTAGAATCATTTCTATGCTGAAGAAAAACACCTTTAAAATGCACTTTCTGACCCGGACGGTAGATCGCACGATCCAGGAAGAAAAGTACCTTCGCCTGTGAATCTCGATCTTCATTATTACTATAATTATAACGATTACCACCGCGGTTATAAGATGAAGAGTAGAAATCATCTCCCTCAGTAAATTCGGTATGTTCTTCCCAATATCGATTACCGGTATAGTTATCCAATGCTATCTCACCATTAAGATCAGAGGTTCTGGAAAGGATGGTGGTATTGCCCTTTTTTACTCTTAGAACAACATCGTTTAGATTTTCTCCTGACTTTCGATCAACTATATGAAACAGGTTCTTTTTCTCAAAATCTGTTCTGGAGACGGCAATGTTGGTTACCAGGTAAGTCCCGGAAGTATGATTGCCTTCTGAATCGTATAAATGAACAAGATACCTTCCGAAGTCATTTTCCGGAATTACAATTTCAGTTGAATGTTCATTATAATCTGTTTCTCCTGGTAAAACGATCTGTACGCTATCTGAAATTTTTGCAGCTTCTTTTTTTATAAAATCTGCTCTATCTCTATAATTTACCTTATCCAGGAAATTCATGCTAACCTTACCTATTTTCATATAGATAGTATCTACATTTTTATAAGTAAGCTTAGTTCGACCTGGTTCATTCCGGGTCAGGATATTTTGCAATTGCGCCTCCAGACTTGGAGCGGTAAGTCCTTTCAATAGATTCTGAGCATTCTGCCGGGTAAGCGTATTGTTATAATTAGACTCAATAAGTTTTAAAAGATTAACAGCTTTAGCATTATAATCTGGATACTTCAGTAGTCCTTCTTTATCTCTTTCTGAAGCTTTTTCAGCATAGGCATTAGCCAGTTCAAACATAAGCTGAGCCTTAATTTTCCGGTCTTTAGAATTTTTTTCCAGCCTCTCAATAGCACTGATGTATTTCTGAAAGTCAGCATGAAATTCAGCATGAACAAACTCAATACGTTGTAGTTTCCAGTAATTTAGTGATACATCACCTTTGTCTTTTGAGTGAATTCTTTCCAGTTCCTGATATTGTCGTAGAGCAAGCAGCTTTGAATTCTCAACCTCAGCAATTTCAGTATTTACAAATCGCGAGTCTGTAGCAAAAAGAACCTCTTCGTTAACTTCTGTTTTCGCAGCTTCAAATTCTAAATTGAAAAAGCTACCATCTTTAAGAAACTCCAGATAACGTCCAGCAAGAAGATCATAGATAGAAGGTCTGAAATCTCTGGTTATAGTTTTTGCATTTAAAAGCACATCAATTTCAGAATTGGAGAAATTAACAAGTTTGCCAGGATTGGCAACAGAATTTTTATGAGCTGTATGAATACTGTTTTTAATAGTTTCCAGAGACCAGGTAGTCAAATCTTTTTGATCTGGATCGTCAATCTGTTTCTGTTCGCGGCGGCTCCACCGGTTCTGTCTGTAATAATCACTTAGTAATTCAGCTTTGTAACTTTGAAGCACCTGATCAAATGGAAAAGGAATCTGAGCGATAGAATTGTTGATATCCTGAAGTATGTAGCTTTCAGCGTTTTCGTGATTGATCTGGTATAGACGGTAATGGTAGATCTTAGACTTAATAAGCTCATCATACCTTTTATCATTTTTCGCGCGCTGCATTAAACTATTAGTACGCTCTAAGGCAGTCTCA
This sequence comes from Christiangramia sp. LLG6405-1, assembly GCF_045055805.1. GTDB lineage: Bacteria > Bacteroidota > Bacteroidia > Flavobacteriales > Flavobacteriaceae > Christiangramia. The sequence goes on from NZ_CP159330.1 coordinate 1,579,408, forward strand.
ACTTTTCCCACCTTCTCAAGTGAATTGATCTGTAGCCAACTTTCTTTATAACTAGGGTTTTGAGCGAATAGTAAACTTTGGGATATGATGAAGATCCCTAAAAGCAATTTTTTCATAGGTAGCAGGTTAGGTTGTATAGCAATTAAAAGGTACTAAAAGATTTAGCACAGCAATAGTTATGCCTGTAATTTTACAACTTTATCTGAACCTTGAAAATTTAATTATTGAGAGACGTACGCAGTTTATGAAATTCTTCCTCTAAAAAACTCATTTGTTGTTTAATGTCGGTATTCCTGCTATCTGGAATACGATGATAAAAGGCATATTTGATCTCCCAGAGCTCTTTTACATCGGCGTAAGGAATCTCAATATCTTCAATGCCTTTGTGATCTGCTTTTAAAATGAATTTTTTAGCCGACTGGTATATTCTTCTCAGGAATACTTTTTCTTCGGAAACTACCAGGAACAAGCATGCACTCGCGAGATTTAGATATTGCTTCTTCTGAACTTTTACACCTATCACCACATCTTTCGGGTAAAATCCATCAGAATCTGTGCTCATTTCGAGGTCATGAATTACGAAAGCTCGTAGATCTGCCTCATCATAGATAGGTAGATGAATTTCCGGTAAATCTGCTATAAAATTATCTTTAGTGTGATGCTGAATATATTCCTGTTGACCTTCCGGGGTGATGCAGGGCACTTTCTTGCAAATATTCGGTTTAGCTTTAAGGTCATCGTGCTCAGGTTTGCCTCTAAACTTCAGTAGTTCATTCACCGTAAGTTCGCTGGTAAGCAGATCATCTATAGGAATGCTAAAATAATTAGCAATCTTAATAATGGTTTCTATCTTAGGTTCGCTTCGTCCTTCTTCATAAGCGCCCAGTGTACCACGTTTAAGATCAAATAGTTCAGCAAATGCTTGCTGACTCATACTACGAACCGATCTTATTTTCCTGATGTTTTTTCCGAATAACGACATTAATTGCTAATATTATTTGCAGAATTGAATATTTATTGTAAATTAGTCTAACAATATTAGCAAATACATTTTACTATTGCTAATTTTTTTAGTCTGAATCGTTCGAACACTCAGAGATCTGTTATTAACCAACTAAAGAATTAGAATTATGATCTCATTTATTATCGATATAGCCACCGAGCTTATCACGTTTCTTTAACAAAGTCTTAATACTTTTTTGTATTATTAGGCTCTCAAAATAGTAGTACTAACCGTAATAACCACCTATGAAAAATCACTTTAATATTACGAGAGATTTTTTGCTGGAATTGAATTTTAATATCACCCGGGAGAATCCGGAAGATGGACTTTTAGTGATTCAAAAAGAAAATTCTGGAATTAGAAATCTCATCGTAGGCGTTGCTCCGCCAATCTTAATTATGGAGCAGTACATTTTCAAGATCAATAACCAGTCTGAAAAGATATTTAAAAGTTTGTTGCAAAAGAATCGCGATATCGTTCACGGAGCTTTTGTGCTGGACGAGTCTGGTGAAAAAGTCATTTACCGCGATACCCTTCAGATTGAGAACATGGATCTGAACGAATTGGAAGGGAGCTTAAACTCACTCAGCTTATTAATGAGTGAATATTCAGATCATATCATAGAATTCTCAAAATATTAAAATTCAGCATTATGAACATCTTTAAGAGATTATTTAAAATAGGAGAGGCAGAAACAAATTCTGCCTTGGACAAAATGGAGGATCCAATCAAAATGACCGAACAGGGCATTAGAGACATGAAACTTGACCTGGACAAAAGTTTGGAAGCATTGGCACAGGTGAAAGCACTTGCCATTAGAGCAAAGAACGACCAGGAGGAATTTCAGAATAAAGTGGACGATTACCAGAATAAAGCGATCATCATCCTGAAGAAAGCCCATTCGAAAGATATGGAACAGGCAGATGCAGATCGCCTTGCGCAGGAAGCTTTGGTGCAAAAAGAAGCAGCAGAGCAGCAGGTGCTAAGAGCTAAGGAAGAGTCGGTTAAATTCGATAATAACGTTGCTCAATTGCAAAAAAATATCCAGACCATAAAAGCAAATATCGGGAACTGGGAGAATGAACTCAAGACCCTAAAAGCAAGGGTTAAAGTATCGAATGCCACCAAGAACCTGAATAAGCAAATGGCCGAACTTGATAGCACTGGTACGGTATCTATGCTGGAAAGAATGAAGGAAAAAGTAGCCCAGGAAGAAGCCCTGGCCGAGGCTTACGGAGATATTGCCAATGCTTCTAAATCCATCGATGAGGAAATTGATAAGGCGGCAGATACCTCAAAAGCAAAAGCAAGTGATGAACTGGCGAAGCTTAAAGAACAACTTGGAATGAAAGATTCTAAAAACGAATAAACTTGGATAACCTAATCAACATACTTTTTTCAGAGGTAAACGTGATCCTGAGCGTGTTGCTCATGATTCTAATCCTCTACTGGATCATCACTATGATAGGTGGTCTGGATTTCGATCCGGACTTCGATATCGATGTAGATGTGGATGCAGACGTGGATCTGGATTCTGGGATCGAAGGTGGAAATATGGATTTTGAAGATATTTCCAATACCGAGATCAATCAGGAAGACGTGGTTGGGAAGAGGCGAAAACCTTTAAAGTGGTGGCAGATATTTCTTATCTATTTCAATTTCGTGGGACTGCCATTTATGTTCACTTTTACTTTCTGGATCTTTGTCTGGTGGTTCATAACTACCCTGGTTACTGCGATCACTTCAAGCTATGATAACTTTATAGGTTTTGGGATCATGCTGCTGGCTTTATTTCCGGCACTATTCGTCACCAAGATACTTACCACACCTTTTAAAGGTTTCTTTAAAAACCTGAATAAGGACGGCGATGCACCCATCGACTATCTTGGTAGAAAGGCGACTTTGATGTCGACCATTTCAAAAGACAGGATGGGAAATGCTGAGGTAAGCGTAAATGGTGATAGCTTATCTATTTACGTAAAATCACTTACTGGCGATGCACTCCCTTATGGAAGTAGTGTTCTTATTATCAAGCGGTCTCCAGATCGCAATTATTACCTCGTACAATCATATAACGAATAAAACTAATCTAACTACAATGGAATCAATCTTACCAATTATTGGAATTGGAATAGGCGTATTGCTATTTCTAATCATCGTTTACTTCGCGATCATCGCGATGTTCTACAAAAAAATTCCCCAAGGACAGGCACTCATCAGGACCGGTTTTGGAGGGACAAAGGTCGCTACAGATAAAGGTCTGTATACGGTGCCTGTTTTTCATAAAACCGAGATCATGGATATTTCTGTCAAGAAGATCCAGATCGAAAGACTGGCGCATGAAGGTCTTATTTGTAGAGACAATATGCGTGCAGATATCAAAGTTGCCTTTTTCGTTCGGGTGAACAATGATATTGAATATATTAAAAAAGTAGCGCAGACTATAGGTGTGGACCGTGCATCTAAAATTGCCACGCTGGAAGATCTTTTTGAAGCAAAGTTTTCAGAAGCATTAAAGACAGTAGGTAAAAAATTCGATTTTATCGAGCTTTATGAAGCCAGACGTGAATTTAGAGATGAGATCGTAAATATCATTGGGACAGATCTTAATGGCTATACACTTGAAGATTGTGCGATCGATTTCCTGGAGCAGACTTCAGTAAAAGAATTAAAGCCAGACAATATTCTGGATGCGGAAGGGATCAAGAAGATCACCGAGCTTACGGCAGTTCAGAATATGAAAGCTAACCTTATCAAGCGTGATGAGGAAAAAACCATCAGAAAGCAAGATGTGGAAGCCAGAGAAGCCATTCTTGAACTGGATAAGCAATTAGCTGAAAAAGAAGAGCAACAGAAACGTGAAATTGCGAATATCAAAGCTCGTGAAACTGCAGAAACTCTGAAAGTAGACGAAGAAGAAAGACTAAAATCTGAAACTGCCAGAATTGCTACGGAAGAAAAAGTAAAGGTTGCTGAAGAAAATATGCAACGCCAGATCATCGTAGCACTTAAAAATAAAGAGCGTACCGATGCTGTGGAGTCTGAAAGAGTTGAAAAAGACAGGTTACTAGAAGCTACCGAGCGTGAAAGAGTGGTAACTCTCGCACAAATCGAGAAAGAGAAGGTTGTTGAGGTTGAGAAGAAAAACATCCAGGATGTGATTCGCGATCGTGTAATGCTGGAAAAAGGAGTGGTAGAAGAGCAGGAAAACATGAAAGATATCCAGGCATTTAAAACTGCCGACAGGGATAAGCAGGTTAAAATTACTACTGCGGAAGCATCTGCTCAGGAAGAACTTATTAAAACCACGATTGCTGCGGAAGCTCAAAAAGAAGCTGCCAAGCAAAAAGCCGAAGAGATCAATATCGAAGCACTTGCTCACAAAGAAGCCAGCCAGAAACAAGCTGAAGCGAGAAAAATTCTTGCTGAAGCCCAGGCGAAAGAAGAAGCAACTGTTGGTATGTCTGAAGCTCAGGTAATGCATGCGAAGGCTGATGCCAACGAGCGTCAGGGACTTGTAGAAGCGAATATCATCGAGAAAAAAGCACGTGCTGAAGCGGCCGGGATGGAAGCCAAAGCAGATGCTAAACGTAAAGATGGACTTGCCGAAGCAGATATAATTAAAGAGAAAGCGATAGCTGATGCTTCAGGAATCGAGGAGAAAGCTGCTGCAATGAAGAAACTGGATGGTGTTGGAAAAGAACACGAAGAGTTCAAATTAAGACTGAACAAAGATCTTCAGGTAGATCTTGCCAATATCAATATTCAGAAGGAAATCGCAGATGCACAGGCGCAGGTAATTGGAGATGCGTTGAAAGCTGCTAAGATCGATATCGTTGGTGGAGAAACTATGTTCTTCGATCAAATCGTTGGCCAGATCACCAGAGGTAAAGGTTACGACAGGCTAGTACAGAACTCTACGAACATCCAGGAGGTAAAAACTGCTATTCTTGGTAGTGAAGATGTAAAAGGGAATCTGCTTGAAAAAGTAAGAGACTTCGCGTCTAAATATGGAGTAAGTACCGAGGATATTAAAAACCTTAGTATTGCCTCTCTTATTACAGATCTTAAAATAAAATCTGATGATAAGGAAGAGCAAACCATGCTCGGCAATCTTCTGAACCTGGCGAAAGGCCTGGGAATTCAGGATAAACCGATCTCAAAACTTAGATAAATGGAAATGCCGGTGCCTGGCACCGGCTTCTTTTTTAATCTACATCAATTACATCACAAACTTCAGGAAGACAACATGGCAAAGGAACCCATAAAGGAAGAGAATGCGCAAAAACTGGATGTTGGTACCTACGAGGTGATCCAGGGCAGACTGCAAAAGCAAAAAACTGAGTTACAATCCCGACTTCAGAAATTAAATGAAGAGCGGCAGAAGGTTTTTGGTTCTTTGGAAACCAGGCTTATCGCCAATGACCGCATCAATACCGAAAACAACTGTATCGCGAGGGATATCGTTTCCCTTGGCAATACCTGCATTTTTGGTTACAATGTGCATTTTGGTTTGCGTACAGAGATCTCTTTGAATGATGTAATGAGTATTTACAGGTTTGAGAATAATTCTTTTGAAGCCATCGATACAGATCTACTGAAAAACGATGTTTTCGAATCTGATTTCAAAAATCTTTACAAGTATTACAGAAACACCATTTTCTCGAAATTCGCTGTAATTGGAAACTATCTTTATATGGTTTTCCGGTTAAGTGAGAGTGTAACCGATATCAAAACCTTCAAATGGCTTATTAAAGATGAAGGTTTGCAATATGTGGACAATCGTAGTGATCACGAATACAAACTACCGTCACAACATGAATTCAACTGGCAGGAAGTATCCAGAGATCAACATAGGCAGGGAGTTCATGCGCATGTTTCTATTCTGGATCGTGTTTTTGTAGAGACCATTGGCGGTGATCTTACAATCAAGATCGAGGATAATACCAATGATGGAAAAGGAATCTTTTCCGAAGAAGTAGAGCATAGGGACCAAACGCTGGATGACGCACAGTATAGATTTGCGAATCTTGGTAATCTCATCATTCTTGAAATTAAACCATTTCAGGAAGGGCCGCGTTATTTTGTGTATAATCACAAGCTGCGGGAAGTTCAAAAGATCAGCAGTATCAAGGATACCTGTGTATTGTTACCAGACGGCCAGGGAATAATTTTCCCAACCGGGTATTACTTACAAACCGGGGAATATCATTTGTTCGATCATAGCATTCCGAATTTAAGATTTCAGGAAAAGATAAGTTCTCCAAATGGCGAGGATTTTCTGTACGTATTCTACGCTCCGGAAAACGGACTCTACAACCTGATGAGCTATAATGTGATCTCCCAGGAAATCCAGACTCCAATTATTTGTAATGGTTTTACGATTCTTGAAAAAGGCGAACTATGCTATTTCAAGAACGAAAATGAACAAACCAAGCATCATGTGATCCAGATCTGGCAAACGCCATATCTTAAAGGTGATTTTATGCCTTCCAGTCATGAGGATAGCCTGTTATATAAGATCGGAAACAAGGATATTGTAAAAGCGATGGCTGAGGTAAACGGACTCGTAAATCTTCTAAATAAAGAGGATAATTATGATGGTTTGTATGCAGATCTTTCCAAGCGTTCCAAGGATATTCTGGATGCTTATTACTGGCTGAAAGAAGAGGAAACTCAGCTTCTAAATGAGCCACTTCGGGAAATTAACCAGGCTGCAAATGCTGCCATGGATGAATTTCAGAAGGTGCTGGAACTCAAGAAGAATGCTAGGCAGAAAACTAACGAAATAGGGAAAGAAGCCGAGCAAATCTTTAATAAGATAAAAAGTTCAGGTTTTCGGAATATCAATGATTTCGTAATTGCATTGACGCAGCTCAGGTCATTAAGAGGAGAAGCGATCAGTCTCAAAGAAGTACGTTATGTAGATGAGCAATTTATTGAAAACCTTGAAGAGCAAATAGCCGAGCAAACTACAAAGATCTCGCGAAGATGCGTGGATTTCTTACTGGATGAGAAAGCTCTGAATCCATATCACAAAGCAGTAAGTGATAAGGAAGAGCAGCTATCTGATATTAATAAGGTAGTTGATGCCCGAAAACTGGAGGAAGAAGTCAATAAAATTTCAGAAGATCTTGAATTATTAATTGATATTGTTTCAAATCTTGAAATAGAGGATACTTCGCATTCTACCAAGATTATCAATAATATTTCACTAATTTTTTCTTCGATCAACCAGTTAAAGGCAGAGATCAGGAAGAAGCGAAAATCCCTTGGAAGTGCAGAAGCTCAAGCCGACTTTGCCGCGCAATTAAAGCTTATCGATCAAAGTATCATCAACTACCTTGACATCGCTGATACTCCGGAAAAATGTGATGACTTTCAAACCAGGATTTCCATTCAGCTAGAAGAATTGGAGGGAAAGTTTGCCGATTATGAGGAATTTATTGAGCTGATTATTGAGAAGCGGGAAGAAGTTTATAATGCATTTGAAGCTCGTAAGAATACACTCGTAGAAAAACGAAATAAACGTGCGGTAACTTTACAAAATTCCGCAGGAAGAATCCTGAAAGGTGTTCGTAAGAAATCTGAATCTTTTAATGAAGTAGCAGATATCAATGCTTATTTCGCTTCAGATATCCTGGTGAACAAAGCCAGAGATATTGCCACGCAACTACAGGAAATGGATGACAGTGGAAAGGCTGAAGAAATTCAGTCGATGCTGAAGTCTGCCCGCGAAGATGCACTTCGAAAACTGAAGGATAAGAAGGAAATTTACGAGGATGGCGATTCGATCATCAAGCTGGGGAAACATAAATTTGGCGTTAATAAACAGGAGCTTGATCTTACGATCTTATTCGTGGACGATGCTTTGCATTATCATATAACAGGAACCGACTTTTATCAGAAAATTGAAAATGAGACTCTTCTAAAGTCTGAAAGATTCTGGAGCCAGGATTATATTTCAGAAAACAAGAGTATATACCGAGCCGGTTTTCTTGCCTATAAATTATTCCGAAGATTTGGTGAAGAACTAAAGGACCATACGGAGGAAGATTTGATCAGGCTAGTGCAGGAGGAAAGTAGCAAAGATTATTCTGAAGGATACGTGAAAGGAATTCATGATCTGGATGCGGCAAAAATACTATCTGTGCTTCTGGAAAAGCATGAGGCTTTGGATCTGCTTCGGTTTCACCCCGTAATCAGGTCCTGCGCACAATTCTTCTGGAAATTTTCTTCTTCGGAAATCCGGTCAAATTTGGATCAGAATATAAAAGCTGCGGGAGAAGTGTTGCAGGTATTTCCAAATTCCAGAGAATACCAGTCATTGCTGAAAATACTAACCAAAGAGATTCAAGATTTTGGTCAGAAATCAGGAATTTTTGAACCTGAACTGGCTTCTGAAGTTGCTGAATATTTGTTTGAAGAATTGCAAAATGATGATGATTTTCAAAAAAGCGGAATAGCCATCGGGATCAAAGAAGATTTCCTGAATATGCTGAAGTCTGAAAATGCCGATCTAAAATTTAAAGATAGTCTCAAAAGCCTGAGTTCAAACCAGGCAAAAGTAGCCTTGATCGAGCAGTGGTTGAAAGCATTTTTGCAAAGCAAACTAGATGATCAAACGAGCTTAAAAACCAAATATGTAAGTGAAGCAGCAGCGCTTATACTCTTTGAGGATGAATCTGTCTTAAATACAAAATTTACTTCACCATCTCAGCATATTGAGAATTTGAGAGGTGAGCATCGCCTGGTCAAAGCAGGAGTTTTCGATTTCAACTATCATGATTTTGTATCGACTTACAGGAACTATTTTGAGATCGATGTTCCAGCTTACCACGAATTTAGAAAAGCCAGGCATGAAGTAACCCTTCAGCTTAAAGAAGATCTTAAACTTGAAGAATTCAAGCCGGGAACACTAAACTCTTTTGTTCGAAATAAATTGATAGACCAGGTTTATTTTCCTCTATTTGGAGATAACCTGGCCAAACAGCTCGGTACCGTTGGAGATCAAAAAAGAACAGATCGAATGGGATTGCTGTTGCTTATTTCTCCTCCAGGTTACGGTAAAACTACCTTAATGGAATATATCGCCAACAGGCTTGGACTGGTTTTTATGAAAATCAATGGTCCGGCGATTGGTCATGATGTAACTTCAGTAGACCCATCTTCAGCTACTAATTCGGCAGCCCGGGAAGAGCTTAAAAAGCTGAATCTTGCCTTTGAAATGGGGAATAATGTGATGCTGTATCTTGACGATATCCAGCATTGTAATCCTGAATTCCTTCAGAAGTTTATATCTCTTTCCGACGGAACCAGGAAAATCGAAGGGATTTACAATGGGAGATCGAGAACCTATGATATGCGTGGGAAAAAGTTCTGCGTGATCATGGCCGGGAATCCTTATACAGAAAGCGGAGAGAAGTTTCGAATTCCAGATATGCTGGCGAACCGTGCAGATATTTACAATCTTGGTGATATTATTGGCGATACCGCTCATCTGTTCAGGTTGAGTTTGATCGAAAATTCACTGACCTCCAATCCTGTTCTGCATCAGCTTAGTAGCAAGAATTTTGATGATGTTTACAGATTACTGGACAGAATTGAGAATAATAACCAGGAAGTACAGCTGGAAGGGAATTACTCGAACCAGGAAGTACAGGAATATGTGTCGGTTCTGGAAAAGGTTATACAGATTCGAAACAGTGTATTGAAAGTGAATGCGGCTTATATCAAAAGTGCTGCGATGGAGGATGAGTATCGAACAGAGCCATCTTTCAAATTGCAGGGTTCTTATCGTGATATGAATAAACTGGTGGCAAAAGTGGTTCCGGTAATGAATGATGCGGAATTGCAAACGCTTATTCTGTCGCATTATGAAAGCGAATCTCAAACCCTTACTTCAGCTGCGGAAGCAAACTTATTGAAATACAAAGATCTTATTGGCAATTTGAACGAAGAGGAACGGAGCAGATGGAATACCATTCAGGAAACTTTTCAGAAGAATAATAAACTAAAAGGTTTTGGGAACAAAAATGAGATGGCGCAATTGCTTTCTCAAATGATGGAATTCACAGATAATCTTGAGGGTATTAAACAGGTGTTGCAAAATGGATTTAATAAGTGATTCCTAACTAGCTGGTCTAACCTAAAAACATAGAAATCGTAGAACAATTGTTAAAAAGCGCCATTATTAACATGATTTACTGGAATAGAGTCAAAATCTTGCTTTTTACATGGTTATTTAATTACTGAATATTCAAACTCTTTATATATATTGGAATCTATTAAAAAAACCAACTTTAATAATAACTTTATGAAGAAGAATTTTAATTTTTTTAGAGGTTTAACAACAGTAGCAGCTTTGGCTTGTGTATTGTTTATGACTTCTTGTTCAGATGAACCGGTAGATAATTCTGTTTCAAGCCTTAAAACAGAAAACGCAAAAGCGTTTACACTGGCTAATGCAGAGACAGATTTTGTTACACTAGAAGGGAAAGCTGGTGCGTTTGAAAATGGAACTCGTACAACTACAGCTCCAGGTGATGATCGAGGTAGATTCAATATTACTTTTAGATACCTCACTCAGCTTACAGATAGGCAGCTTAGTGTTTTTGAATCTGCGGCGGCAAGATGGGAAAGGATTATTATCAAAGATGTTCCTTCTATTACTGGAACAATTCCTTCTGCGTTTGGAGGAGTGCCACCTATTGTGGAAAATGGAACTATAGATGATATTGTAATTGAAGTAGTGATTGCGCCAATTGATGGTCCAGGACAGGTTTTAGGCCAGGCAGGACCTCGTTTTACGAGAACTTCTGATGGTTTAACCGTAACCGGGTTGATGTTTTTTGACGTAGATGATTTAGATTTTCTTGATGAACTAGATCTTTTTGAAGATGTGATCGTGCATGAAATGGGTCACGTATTAGGGGTAGGAACGCTTTGGAGAGGTAAAGGTCTTATTGGTGGTCCAGACTCAAATCCATACTTTACTGGTAAAAAAGCTAATGTATTCTGGAATGCCGAAGGTGGAGAATTTGAACTTCCTATAGAAAATGCTGGTGGTCCTGGTACTGCATTAGGTCATTGGAGAGAATCTCTTCTTAGAAATGAGCTGATGACTGGATTCATCAATCTTGGAGAAAATCCTTTAAGTAGAATTACGGCCGGTTCTTTAAGAGATCTTGGATATGGATCATCATCTGTAGGAGAGAGCTACGATTTGCCAAAAGGTACTCCAGGGGTAAATATTGGTGAATTAGCTAAATCCTCTGAAGTTAATGGACTACATATTGCAAAAATGGAAGAAATTCTACTTCCTATTGGAACTATTCGTACAGCAAAATAACCTTCGCTGTAGCTTAATATCTTGATTGAAGATAAATGAATTTCATACTCAAAAGAGCCTTGTTTGCTGAAATGCTGAATGAGGCTCTTTTATTTTGTCTCCTTTTTACCTTTCTACATTATTGCTTAGGTCTAAAATCACATATCATTTAATTTTCAGTTTTCAATTAAATGACAGAACTTTCGAAGTTCTAACCAAACCAACTTTTTATGGCCTCAGGATTTTTTACTTTACTGGATGATATTGCTGCATTGATGGATGATGTTGCGGTGATGAGCAAAGTTGCCGGTAAGAAAACTGCCGGATTGCTTGGTGATGACCTTGCTGTAAATGCAGAAAAAGCCAGCGGATTTATTTCTGATAGAGAATTGCCAGTATTATGGGCGATCACTAAAGGTTCCCTTTTAAACAAGCTGATCATTCTGCCGGTCGCGTTTTTACTGAGTGCGTTTGTTCCGGTGGCTATAAAGATCATACTCCTTATTGGTGGATTGTACCTGGCTTATGAAGGTGCAGAGAAGATCCATGAATACTTGTTTCCTCATAAACACGCGAAATCCACACCTGTTCCAGAAGATCTTACAAAAGAACAGATGTTAGAACGAGAAGATGAGAAAGTAAAATCGGCTATACTTACAGATTTCATACTTTCTGTAGAGATTGTGATCATTGCTTTAGGAACCGTAGGCGGAGAGGAGTTACCAACTCAAATTGGAGTAGTAAGTGTAATTGCGCTTGTAGCTACCGTTGGAGTTTATGGAGTGGTTGCTCTTATCGTAAGGATGGACGAATTCGGAGCCAAGCTTATCAATATGAATGAGCAAACGGATAGCTTTTCAGATAAAGTAGGTAAATTTTTAGTGAATGCATTGCCATGGGTAATCAAGGGATTGGCGCTTATTGGTACAATAGCCTTGATGTTGGTTTCCGGAGGGATTTTCGTGCATAATCTTGAATTTATACATGATCAGGTACATTCTTTACCAACTATTCTTGGGGAATTCCTGGTTGGACTAGTTGTAGGAGCAATTGTTTTACCCCTGGTTGGACTGGGGAAAAAGATATGGAAGTCGGTTTCCAACAAATAAATTTCAAATTTAAATACATTCATGGATAGAAATTTCTGGCTCGAACTTAAAGAACAACTCCTTGACTTTTTGATCGAAATTGGTCCAGAGATATTTTATTCTGTCGTTACACTTATCATTGGAATTTTTGCTATCAAAATTCTAATGAATTTGCTGAAAGGCACTCTGCGAAGATCTAAAGTGGAACTTTCCCTGAAAACTTTTGTAGAGAGTCTCAGTGTCTTTGTGCTCTACGGCTTTTTATTTTTCGTAATTGGATCCATTTTAGGAATTAAGACGACCTCGTTTATTGCAGTATTTGGAGCAGCTGGTATTGCCATTGGTCTCGCTTTGCAAGGCAGTTTATCTAATTTTGCAGGTGGCGTGTTAATTCTGGTGTTTAAACCTTTTAAAGTTGGAGATCTAATCTACGTGAACGAGAATCTGGGTTTTGTAGAGCAGATAGATATTCTGTATACACGTATAAAAACCTTCGACGGAAGGATTATTACGATGCCTAATGGTAATGTTTCCAACAGTGATGTAGATAATCGCACGATGGAAAAGTATCGTCGCATAGATCTCAATTTGAAGTTCGCTTTTGATGAGGATATTGATAATTTAAGAAGAATCATTATCGCAGGAATGAACAAGCATCCAAAATTAGCTACGCACTTACCAGTTGATGTCTGGTTAGATGAAATAGGAGAGTACGAAATGAAACTCAAGGCCAGATGCTGGGTCGAATCGGTGGAATTCTGGCCGGCATACTGGGAACAATTGGAGGCGGTCAAAAAGCAACTTGATCTGGAAGAGATTAAAATACCAATTCCACGCCATGAGATCTATAGAGGTGCTCAGGAAACCACTGAAATGGATATAAGACCTTCTAATAATTGATTCTAAGAAACATAATTGAGCGTAGCTAGCTAGAATTAATTAAAATTTTCTAAACCAACAACTGTATTTACCTGTGAAAAATAAAAAACCATGGCCTACCAAAGAAGCGATGGAACAGGTGTATGCCATGAACTTATGGGGGAAAGGTGAATCTGCGTTCTACTCTGGTAATGGTTCACATGATGAAGTTCTAGTGAAGCCATATATAGAAGTAGTCAGAAACTTTCTAAAGGCACATCATAATAAACTTTCTGTATGTGATTTTGGTTGTGGTGATTTTAATATAGGGAGGAAGCTGCTGGAGAATGCAGAGCATTACATAGCTGTAGATATCGTACCGGCTTTAATAAACTACAATAAGACTAATTTTAAGTTTGATCATCTGGAATTTCAATGTCTCAACATAGCGAAAGATAAGCTTCCAGAAGGAGATGTGGTGATTCTGAGACAGGTTTTGCAGCATTTGTCCAATTCTGAAGTGCGAAGTGTGCTGAATAAAATTAAAGCCTTCAAATATCTCATTTTAACGGAGCATCAACCCGAATCTAATTTTATTCCGAATAAAGATATTATATCTGGCCAGGGAATAAGATTAAAGAAGAATAGTGGTCTGGAAATTACCAAACCGCCATTCAATTTCAAATTTGAAACCAGGAAGGAACTCCTTTCGATTCCAGTTCCCGATGGAAAAGGTGTTATAATAACTACTCTTTACGGAATTCAGTAGAAAAAACAATGGATCAATTTTTTTGAGACCTGATTAGAAAAATCTGGGTTACATAATTTCTTCGCTTGCAAGTATTTTAATGATCTAAAATCAGGGTTACTTCACAAATTGAACTGCACTATTTAGTGTGATAATCAATTAAGCAGTTTAGATAGAAGATGAGCGTGAGTACGTGTAAAATCTGGGGTACAATGGGAAAGAATGGAATTACTATACCTGGAGCAAATTCAGGCTTTGCTTCGGAAAGTAAGAATGAGCGAGTTGTAACTAGTAGTTTAACTCGCTCGATATTCTTTAAAAGTTATCTGAAGATTTTCAGATTAGGATTCAAGTCCTGGAATAGGAGTAAACTTACCATTAGTGGATTTCCCAAGAATGATCACATCTTTGATATCGCGGTATTCTTCAATCGCCAATTTTAGTTGATCTACTGTATCCCGGCGTACTTTAACTCCTCCTGTTTTTTTATTTTTGTTTCTAACTTCAATATAATAACCGTCTCTGAGATCTTTCGGTTTTGTAGAAGGTCTGCCCATAATAATTTTGATTATTCGAGATTAAATTAAATTTAGTGATACGTATGTAAAACTAAATAGTTATAAACTAGCAACTTGAGTGAATATATAAAATTCAGATCAATTATTCGGCATCGATTTTCAAACAATAAATAAGCGACTTGAACTGCTAAATATTTGAACGTCAACCAATGTTTTTAGCTATAACTACATTATACTATAATTTGGCAAAGGTAAGGAGTCTAAAAATTTATTAGGTAAAAATTGCAATATTTTTACTCAAATAATTCCGAATTCTATAGTTTTTATTGTAGAAACTCATTTAAGGTCAGGATTTGATTCGGAGATTTCGGCTTTTTTAGGTTTTCAGAACAAGATGAACTGATTCAGTTCATTTAACGCGAGCAGAACTTAAGAAAAGAGAAATTCCTTTTCAGAAATATGCTTAACGTAGTTTTCTTCTTGTGTTGAACCCACAGAAAAATTGATAGTATCAGCATATGATTTTATTCAGCAGGAATAAATTTCGGCTTTTATATCAGCAATTAGATTTCCCATAATATAGAAAAAGCTCCATACATCATATTAAAATGTATGGAGCTGTCTATTATATAGTTTAAAATTAGCTTACCAGTTCCAGTTTCTTCCCGGCAACTTTTTCACCAAACTGATTACTGGTGTTCTTTTCGCCGCCAGCTTTCAAGGCCTTTTCTCCTGCAAAGAAACTTTTGTGGTCATCTCCAAGATCGGATCCTGCCATTCTCTGGTGCTTAACGCAGGATACACCTTTTCTGATCTCCTGTCGCTGAACACCTTCTACATAGGCCAACATCCCTTCTTCGGAGAAATAGCCTTTCGTTAGATCGTTCATATGTAAAGCAGTGGTGTGATATGTTGGAAGGGTGATCAGGTGATGGAAAACCCCAGCTTCTTTAGCGGCATCCTTCTGAAATGTTCGAATCTTCTCGTCTGCACGATGGCATAATTCAGATCCATCATATTCTGCAGCCATCAGGTTATTTCTATCGTATGCGGTCATATTCTCACCTTCTGCAAGCATTTCTTCATAGGCCTGGTTTCTGAAGTTCAATGTCCAGTTAAAAGAAGGTGAATTATTGTAAACCAGTTTGGCATTAGGAACAATCTCTTTTACACGGTTTACCATATGGGCGATCTGTTTGACATTAGGAGTTGGCGTTTCTATCCATAGTAGGTCTGCTCCATGCTGTAAACTGGTAATGCAATCCAGAACAACCCTGTCTATATTAGATCCTTTCTTGAACTTATACAATCCGTTCGGTAAACGAATAGGACGTACCAGCTTTCCATTTCTTTTAAGGAGGACATCGTCTTCCTTTGCTTCGCTAATATCAATGCTTTCAGCTTCCACAAAAGCAAGGTATTTTGAAGCCAGATCTCCTGGTTCATTACTTACCGGTAACTTCTGGGTTAGACCGGCACCTTCAGAATCTGTACGGGCTACGATCACTCCATCTTCTACTCCTAATTCAAGAAAGGCATATCTAACGGCGTTGAGCTTGGCTATAAAATCTTCATGCGGTACGGTTACTTTTCCATCCTGATGTCCGCATTGTTTGGCATCTGAAACCTGATTTTCTATCTGAATCGCACAGGCTCCAGCTTCAATCATTTCTTTAGCCAGAAGGTAAGTTGCTTCCTCATTTCCGAAGCCAGCATCAATATCTGCAATAATTGGTACAATGTGAGTTTCGAAATCATCGATCTCGGCCTGTACATTTTCACCTTTTTCCAGCCTCTTAAAAAGATCGTTAAGTTCTACAGCATCTGCCTGTCTCAGGAAAGTATATATTTCCTTTATCAAAGCAGGAACTGCGGTCTTTTCATGCATGGATTGATCTGGCAATGGACCAAATTCTGAACGTAAGGCTGCAACCATCCAGCCCGATAAATAAAGATATTTTCTATCAGTAGTTTTATGATGTTTTTTAACCGCGATCATATTTTGCTGAGCCACGAATCCATGCCAGCTACCAAGGGATTGTGTGTATTTAGAGGAGTCGGCATCATAAGCTGCCATATCCTTTCTTATAATGCCAGCGGTATATTTTGCAATATCCAGTCCTGTTTTAAAACGGTTCTGGCTCATCATTCTTGCTGCATGTTCAGGTTTTACTGAGTTCCAGGTTTCCCCGTACTTTAGTTTCAGATTTTTGACCGTCTCCAGGGCTGATTGATAATTTGATTGCGATAAATTTTCCATAATTTTGTGTTTGATTATTAAGTTTTTTGAAAGTTTGATAATTGGGTCTCGCAATCTATGCCAGTAGTTGCGAGACATTTTTTATATATGTTTATATGCTGGGAGCGTTAAGAATTCTTCGAATCTTTCAGAAATAACCAGCGTGTCAAAAAGTTTAAAAGCCAATTCGAATTTTGTGTTCTTAATATTGGACTCGCCATATTCGGTAATGATCTTCTCAATTTCATCTTCAAATATTTCAATATAAAGTTCCATATTAAATTTCCTGCCATCTTCGAGAACCACTTCATTTTTAAGCCATTGCCATAACTGTGTTCGTGAGATTTCAGCAGTAGCAGCGTCCTCCATCAGGTTGTATAGAGCTACCGCACCATAGCCGCGAAGCCAGGCTTCCATGTACAGAATCCCTACATTAATATTTTTTCTAATTCCTTCTTCTGTAACAGTTCCTTCAGGAATTTTGAGGAGATCCTGTTCTGTTATTTTCAAATCATCCCTCGATACCGAGAGTTGATTAGCTTCAGGCATATGTTTATCGAACTCCTTCAGAGCAACTTCAACCAAAGCAGGGTGAGCTACCCAGGTGCCGTCATGACCGTTCGTAACTTCTCTTTCCTTGTCTTTTCGAACTTTTTCCATCGCCTCGTCATTGGCACTCGGATTATTCTTAATTGGAATTTGGGCTGCCATTCCTCCAATTGCCAGAATTCCTCTTTTGTGACATTTCTGAATTACCAGTTTCGAATAAGCATCCATAAATGGAGAGGTCATGGTGACTTGATCACGATTAGGAACGACAAAATTAGGATGATTTCTGAACTTCTTGATATAGGAGAATATGTAGTCCCAGCGACCGCAATTAAGTCCAACAATATGGTCTTTTAATTCGTAGATGATCTCATCTAACTGGAAGCTGGCAGTGATCGTTTCAACCAGTACCGTTGCTTTAAACGTTCCTGTGGGAACATTCAGGTATTCCTGTGCAAATACAAAAACCTCATTCCACCAACGGGCTTCTTCGTAGTGTTCAAGTTTTGGCAAGTAAAAGTAAGGTGCTGTACCATTTCCAAGCATCGTTTTGGTATTATGAAATACATACAGGCCAAAATCTACGAGGCTTCCAGATGCTTCTTCTTCACTAATTAAAAGATGCTTTTCGTTAAGGTGTAAACCTCTTGGTCGCACGAGCAGGACCGCTGGGTCCGGGCTCAAAGTATAGGATTTTCCACGTGCGACGTCTTCCAGTGAGATAGTTCCTGCATTTGCATCTTTAAGGTTTTGCTGACCTTCGATGACATTTTCCCAGGTAGGAGAGGTGCTGTCTTCCAGGTCTGCCATAAAAGTTCTGGCGCCCGAGTTTAGTGCATTGATAATCATTTTCCTGTCTACCGGTCCGGTGATCTCAACTCGCCGGTCTTGAAGATCTGCTGGGATTTGACCTGCTTTCCAGTCTCCATTTCTTATGGAAGCTGTTTCAGAAGGGAATTCAGGTACGTTCCCGGAATCAAAATGTTGCTGCTGTGCTTCTCTTTTCTCCAGAAGAGCAATTCTTTTGTGGTTGAATTTTTCATGTAACGCGATTAGAAACTCTAGTGCTTCTTCGGAAAGAATTTGCGGATAGTAATTAGTAACCTCTTTACTGAAGTGTAATTGTAATGAGTTTAGTGTGTTGTTTTCCATGGTGTTAGTGTTTTGCATGACAATATTATAATAAAGAACTCAATAAAACAAGCGAACGTTCGCTAAAAGTAAATATTCGCGAAAAATATATATTCGCAGATTTGTTTATATTTGATTCTATGGAGGAAGATTATATCAAGTTGATTTTTGGATTGAAGTTGAAGCAGATAAGGACTGAGAAGAGTTTATCTCTATTTGGATTATCCAAACTTTCAGGGCTTTCCAAGTCATATTTGAATGAGATCGAGAACGGAAAAAAATATCCTAAACCTGATAAAATTGCATTACTATCAGATAAATTAGAGGTTCCTTATGATCAAATGGTCTCCCTTAAGCTTGATAAGAACCTCGCGCCAATAGGAGAATTACTTCAGTCAAAGATCCTTAAAGAAATTCCGCTTGAATTATTCGGGATCAAGGAGAGCAACCTTATCGATATAGTTTCCAATGCTCCGGCAAAGGTGAATGCCTTCATTAGTACCATTATTGAAATAGCCAAGCACTATAACTTTAGCAGGGAAAGCTTTTTCCTGGCTTCTGTGCGCTCTTTTCAGGAAGCGAATAACAATTACTTCGATGATCTGGAGCAACAGGTTTTAAAATTCTCGAAAGCTTACCAGGTAGATCTTACCAAATCTCCAGGTTCTAAAGTGCTTGAGGAGATCCTGGTAGAGGAGTATCAATATGTAATTAATGAAGAAGAGTTAGATAAATTTGAAGCCTTAGAGAATTTGCGCTCTATTTTTGTTCCGAAAACCAATACACTTTTGCTGGCAAAGGGAATAGACGAAGCTCAGCGAAGCTTCATTTTTGCAAAGGAACTCGCGTACAATTACCTCGAAATTTCAGACCGGCTGCATTCTTTTCCGTGGATAAAATTTGAAAGATTTGATCAGGTCTTAAATAACTTTTATGCCTCGTATTTTGCAGGAGCATTAGTGATCCCGAAGGATGAACTTACCACCCAGTTGGAAAATCTATTTCAGAAGGAAAACTTTGATCATGTTCATTTTCTGAATATGATGCATAATTTTAATGCTTCTCCGGAAACATTCTACCAGAGACTCACCAATATACTTCCGAAAGAATTCAACATAAAGAACCTCTTTTTCCTCAGGATCACGCATAAAGCGGATAGCGGTAAGTTTTATTTGAACAAAGAATTGCACTTAACCCACCATCATTCCCCTCGTGCGAATGAAACTAACGAGCATTACTGCCGGCGCTGGATGTCGTTAAAGGTGATCAAAGAAATCAGTAAGTCTAAGAATTCACACGAATTTGATGTGCAGATCTCCAATTATCCCAGTCATGAAAACAGGTATCTTATTTTTTCTTCAGCAACCAAAGATCCTTTTAGAGAAAATCAGTTTAGAAGTATTAGCATTGGTTTGCTAATTAATAAACAACTGGAGCGAAAGCTAAAATTCCTCGAGGATCAAAATATTGTTAGAAAGAATGTGGGAGTAACCTGCGAGCGTTGCGCTATTTCCGACTGTAAAGTAAGAAAGGCGCCTGCGATCGTTCTGGAAAAGCGCAAGAAGAACAGTAAAATAGAGTCTATTGTAGATGAATTAACGGCGAAGTTCCAGGCTTAAGAACTTTTTCTGGTTTTTAGTAAATTAAAAAATACATAGGTGAAGAACAGGAAGAAAATCCAGTCATTCATACCATACACCGCATAGAACATTCCGGCAAAAAGATCTTTATCGAACACCTCTGTAATGCTATTATTAAGATGCCAGTTGATCCACGTAAAACCATAAATAAATTTCTCTATAGCAAAGACCGCGATTAGCCACTTCACTCTATTGTAATTATTGGCGACTGAAATATAAGCCAGACCCCATATCAGGATCATTAATAAGCCGAAATTAGACATTACCATCGGGTCAAACTTAGGAATAACCGGATTGGTAAATAGTTTTGAAAATAAGAGCACAGACATATTCATTAAACCGGCGAGAATAAATCCTTTGCGAATGCTTGATGGGCTACTTTCCATGTTTTTAATTTAAATACTTCTGAAATTTAGAAGGATCGTCTTGTTTTACGGAATTTCAGATGAAAGTTAAGTCTTTTCAGGTCATGAGAAGTTATAACTCCTGACTTATTCAGAATACTACACATTCAGGCAACTTCGAAGATGGAGATATTTTCTAATTTCCACAGCCATAATTTATTCTGAATACTGAAGCGTAGTAAAGAATATTTCCGAAGAAAAAAATAGAAAATTCCGGAGCTGAGAGAAAGCTCTGCTTAGTCTGAAGAAACCGCTGTATAAAGTAAATTTCAGAAGCTTTCCGGATTAAAGGATCAGCTGGCTTCTGAGTTTTGGTGCTTCTAATCTGTAAAACTTTTAAAATTCATGCGTTTGGCTAAGATCAGGTAATTCTTGAGAAGTCTGTTAATTCGCGCTTTACCTTCAGGATTAGTGCTGTGAGAAGACCATAGCGGCGGTAGCAGTTGATGATTATAGCAATAATCGATCAATATTTCGGCACAATCAAAGCCATTGAATGAATTGCTTAAATCATAATCAAAACAAATTGCATCTGGCAATCCATTTGTATGGATCCAGGTTTGAAATTCATTGATCTCTTTCAGCCATATAATATTGACATCACGACCGATGGGACTGAACGCCAGCCAATCCATTTTTTTCTCCAGGGGATCTATGCGGTCATCCAACCATATTAGCGTTTTACGATGAGCCTTTCTGTTTTTTTTAATAGCAACTGAGACTGATTCTTTTAGAAAAGCTGGTCTATTCAAAGTAAAGAGATTCTGCGACCCCATTGAAAAGAAGTCTTTTAGATTCAAAAGATTCCGAAGAATATGACTGTGGTAAGCTTTCATTACAAAATATCTCAAAGGTTGGTGAATTTAAATACAGAGGAGGCTATAGTAAAATGAACCCGGGATCTCCTAAATCTTTTGAATTCGCACCACGAGAAAAATGAATAGCATGAAAATAGCTCCAATAAATAATACGGTGTACAGATTTTCTTCCCAAATGCGATAGTAGAATTCCTGATGTAGATAAATTGACCTGCATAGAACTGCAGCGATCACTAAACACAAGCTCTTGTAAAATTTACTTTTCATAATATCGATCTTTAAAAAACCAGATAGCCCGCGCATTAATAGTGCTGAAAATTAACTTCTTCTCTAAACCCTACGAGAAGAAAATGGCGAAGACTATCTGGACCAACTAGGTTTGTTAAATTATTTAATCTAAAAACTTTTCAATCCCATCCTTCAAAAAGCAGAAGGCTGAATATTTTATATTCCGCACCTCCTTCAGGTGCTTTTCAATCTTTTTACGTAAAACGATATGTGCATTAATAAAAGCATGGTCACACTGTATATCATCACATTCATTCATCTCATCCAGCCTGGGAAGAAATTTCTGACAGGTTTTCAAAATCCCGTGATTTACCTCTCTTAGATCCTGAAATTGATCGAAGAGATATTCAGCATCAACACGATTTACCTTTGTTCTTTTAATAAGTGAAGAATTAAAAATATCCAGGTAAAATTCAATTTCCTGAGTCACAAAATCCAGTTCTAGTTTCCATTGTCTAACCTCATTTTGAAGCCTGATCGTTTCTATCTCCTCTTCACTGTGATGTTCCTGAATGTTGCTTATCATAGTTCATATTCATTAATCCTGATTCTATTTGTTTTACTTCCTGGATATGTATGTGACTTTCTCCAAGTGGAAATGTCCAGGAAATGTTGTCTCCCTTTGCGTATCCAAAAAGCGCAAGTCCCATGGGAGCCAGAACAGAGATCCTGTTCTTACGCAAATCACCTTTGTCTGGAGTCACGATCTGGTAGGTTCTTTCTACTGAGTAGGCAGTTTTAATATTTACAAACGAATTCAGTCGAATCACATCTGCAGGCATCTTAGCATTGCTCAGCACCTTGGCACTTTTGAGTTCTTCATTCAACTTATGGATCGATGCTTTGTACGAGGTATCTTTGTAGTATTTGGCCAGCGACATGATTTGTTTTAGAAAATCATATTCCTTCTTCTCAATTATTAATTCTCCGTATTTCATTTCTTACTTATTTATTTGCAGACCTATCAAGGAAAAATCCCTCTTTGTTTGTAGGCCGTTTCTACTCTGGAAATAGCCAGTATAAATGCCGCTGTTCTCCAGTCCACCTCACGCTTATTTACTTCATTATGGATCTTATGAAAGTTTTCGGTTAATTTCTTCTGGATCTTGGCCATCACCTCATCCAGCTGCCATAACTCTCCGTTTCTATTCTGAAGCCATTCAAAATAACTTCCAATTACACCACCAGAGTTGCAGAAAATATCAGGAATGATCTTCACTCCATTTTGAAGCAGAATTTGTTCACCCTCTTTATCTGTAGGTCCGTTGGCTCCTTCAGCAACGATCGAAGCTTTAATTTTAAAGGCATTTTCAGCAGTGATCTGGTTCCCTAGAGCTGCAGGTATGACGATGTCGCAATCCAGTCCGAAGAATTCATCAGCATCTATTTCCGTAGCGCCATCGAATCCTTTTATAGATCCTTTTCTGGGTTCACAATGCTGAGCCAAAGCTTCAGTATCTATTCCATTTTCGCTGTATACTGTCGCGTGCGCATCCTGAACAGCTATTAGCTTTGCGCCATCCTGAGATAAAAAGTGGGATGCCCAGTAGCCTACATTTCCAAATCCCTGTACGATGAATCTTTTATCTTTTAGATCCTGCTGTTCGGTTTCCAGCAATAACTTAATGGACAGATATACCCCAAACCCGGTTGCACGATCACGACCTTCCAGACCTCCTGCTCCTACGGGTTTGCCAGTTACCACATGCTGATTATGTGAACGTTCTGATGATGAGATGGTAGACATATAGGTGTCTACGATCCAGGCCATGGTCTGTGGATTGGTATTTACGTCTGGCGCAGGGATGTCATGTTCCGGTCCAATGTTTTCGCCCAAAGCATAGGTGAATCTACGGGTAATGCGTTCCAGCTCAGAATCTGAATAATTTCGAGGATCTATCTGAATACCTCCTTTTGCACCACCAAATGGTAGTCCGGCGAGGGAAGTTTTCCAGGTCATCCACATCGCAAGTGCCTTGGCAGCATCAATATCTACCGTATCGTGGTAACGAAGTCCACCTTTGTAAGGTCCTAATGCATTATTATGTTGAACACGGTATCCGGTAAAAACCTCCACTTTGCCATTGTCCATTTTAACTGGAAAATGAACAATGATTTCATTATTGGTAATACCCAGGATCTTTCTGATATTTGGGTTCAAATCTATCATATCTGCCGTATTGTTGAACTGGTTCATTACGGTCTCGTACATAGATTGTTTAATCACTTTTTTAGTGTTTATCATTTTGTATTATTGAAAGTGTTCACAATGAAATTTTCTGTCCTCTTTCCAGGTACAGGTTCTGCGATTGTCGCAGTTGAAGCATAAGCCTTTGAGCATTTCCTGGGTGATACCTTCAGGATACTCCCTATCTGGAATAGTAGCTGTAGCTATTTCCTTAATCAAATTCATTCGGTCATAGATTTATTTTTTTCTATTTACAGAAAGTCAAAACCTATGCCTGTGCTAAGAATATTTCACGAAATAGAATTCATACTACTGAGAACCAGTAACTTAAATAATAAAAGAATATTTTTGACTCTATTTAAATCGAGGAGAAACGCCCCGGTTGGGAAGAAACGTACCGGTACTATTTGATCGTTAGTTTAGCTTTTTTCGAAGTGTTTTACGATCGATTTGGAGAATTTCGGCTGCTTTGGTTTTATTATTATCCACACTGGCCATTATTTTAAGAATATGTTCCATTTCCACTTCCTTCAAAGATTTTGAAGTAGAATTATGGTCTGGGACCGGGCATTTGAGATGATCTGGAAGTTGTTCTAAATCGATACAGTCTTCGCTCATAATAATTGCTCTCTGAACCACATTTTCCAGTTCACGTACATTTCCAGGCCAGTTATATCTTTCCAGTATTTCCAGGGCTTTTGGAGTGAACTCTATTCGTGGTCTGGCATATTCTGAAGCATATTTTCGAAGAAAATTCTTAGCGAGTAGCGCGATATCACTCTTATGGTCCCGAAGTGGAGGGGTTTCGATATTCACAACATTTAGCCTGTAATAGAGATCTTCTCTAAAACTTCCTTTTTCAACCATCTGTAGGAGGTCACTATTTGTTGCAGCGACTATGCGGAGTTCTATTTTTTTAGCTTTCTGTTCTCCAATTCTCCGAACTTCTTTCTCCTGAAGTACTCTCAATAATCGTGTTTGAACAGTTAATGGAGCAGTGCCAATTTCATCCAGGAAGATTGTACCACCGGCAGCAGCCTGGAAAAAACCGGGTCGATCCTCATTGGCTCCTGTAAATGCTCCTTTCTTATAACCAAAAAGTTCGGCTTCCAGAAGTTCTCCCGGGATAGCTCCGCAGTTAACGGCAATAAAAGGGTTTGCAGCAAAGGAACCTTTATAGTGAATAGCTCGTGCAACAAGTTCTTTACCCGTCCCGCTTTCGCCCTGAATTAATACGGTGGCGCGGTTATTCTTAACCCGTTCTATAAGATCAATAAGTTGTTCGATCTTTTCTGAATTACCTACAATTCCGGCATAAGCGGTTGCTTTGTTAGTGGACGGAATTGTAACTTCAGAATTCTGGGATTTTTTAGGAAGTGATTTTTCTACAGATTGTTTTAATTCTTCCGCAGTAAATGGCTTTACGATATAATCCAGTGCACCAGATCTCATGGCATTCAATGCGCCGTCCATGGAAGGGTATCCGGTGATGACCAGTTTCGGAACTTTTGGAAAATGTTCTTCTACATATTTTATGAGTTCCATTCCACCAATACCAGGCATTTGCAGATCGGTAATTAGAAGATCCACAGCATTGAACTTTAGAATATCGATCGCTTCCTTTACTGAAGCCGCCTTGTAAGAGTGAAAGTGTTGCTCGTGAAGTTGACGTTGTACTAATTCAAGCATGTCATAATCATCATCAACTATAAGAATATTAGCCTTTTTTAGCAGCATAACTTACATTTTTAGAGGTAGCTTAATTTGAAAAACAGTTCCTGTAGGTTTATTATCAAAATTAATGATTTCTCCTTGATGACTTTTAATAATTCCATGAACCACACTAAGTCCTAACCCGGAACCTTCTCCTACAGGCTTTGTTGTGAAAAATGGTTCGTAGATCCTGGCATTTAGATCGGCTGGAATACCAGGACCCTGGTCTGCAATTTCCAGTATAAAGTGGGAAGCCGTGTTGGTCACTTGAATACAGATGAGGCTTTTTTTAGGGGAAGCGTAAATAGCATTTATAAGCAGGTTAAAAAGTACCTGGGTAAATTGAATCGTATCAATTTGAGCTTCCAGATCGGGATTGTCAATTTTAAATTTATGACTAACCTCTGCTTTGTAAAAATTTTGAGATAGTAATTTCAATGCCTGGTCAATGATTGGTTTGATCTGAACAAACTCCTGATGCTGAGGCATTTCACAAGCAAAGAACATTAATTTTTTTACAATTTCGCGAGAATAGATAGCTGCTTTAATGATTTTGCCTGTATCTTTTCCGGTTTGGCTTTCCAGAGTTTTCGATTTGATCAATTCAGCGAAACCCAGAATATTTCCAAGTGGCGTATTTAGTTCATGGGCAATCCCCGCAGTTATTTCTCCTAAAATTGAAAGTCGGTCATTTCGCTCTGCACTTCTTTTTAAAAGTTCTTCTTTTCTGGTGATTTCTCTGCGTTCAAAAAATTCACTAATCTCGATCGATATCTTGTTTAAAAGTTTTTGTTCCTCTTCCAGAAAGTATGCGTTCTTCAGCTTTGCAGTATCATAATAGACTTTTATCGAACCATTATTTTCATTGAAAAAAGTGATATGGCTTTCCTGGACAATAGAATTTTCTGGAATATCTGAAGTTGAAATCTGAAGCTCATCTACTTTTAACTCAACGATCGCATGGTCAGGATAAAACCAGGCTTTTTTGGTTATCTCACAAATTTCTTCCATCGTGTTTTCAACTGAATCTGAATGTTTACGAATCGCGGAGGAAACCTCGTAAAGGCAGGACAGTTCCTTGATACGTTCTTCGAGTTTTTTAGATAAGGAAATTTCTTTCGGCATTTATATAGGTTTTCGAACTGAATAATAAATAGCGAAATTTCGAAATTGCATTTTATTGACCGTTATTATTTTTTTTTCAGAATAATAGAATGTACTGCAGCTGTATATTATAAAGATCGAATTTCGGCTATAATTTAATTATTTTAATCGTAGGAGTAGTTGTATAGGGTCTGACCACCAAATTTTCCTAAAAGCGATACATTTTTTCTTAAGTTTTAGATTGACAAATACTTCAAATTTTATTTCGAGCAAAATTTAGTGTAACCATTAGTTCAGTTTTTGGCATTTCTGTAATTCATATCTAAATATCCTCATGGGAAGCGTTAATATGCAAAAATAGCATCCTTTTAATTAGCTAAATACTTCAGAAAATTGATGTAAAACTCAGACTTATAACTTTAGAAATTTCAGAAGAAATTCATTGATACACTACCGAGCGCGGTGAGTGATTTATCAAAGGGTACGGGAAACCGTAAGGTTAGTTGAAAACATCTTCTTTATTTTGAATTTCCTAGAAATTTATAAAAGTTAATTATCAACTAAATCCAAATTAATGAAGAAATTATTACTTAGAATCTCATTTATTATGTGCATTACCGTTTTGTTCTCAAGTTGTGCAGCGGGTCTTACGGGCTACATGAATAATTCAGCAGCATTGAGTGCAAATAATTACACTTATGTAAAAAGAGATTTGCAAGGCATGTCCCAGGCCACTTACGTGCTGGGTATCGGAGGAATGAACAGAGAAGCCATTGTCGATGAGGCAAAACAACAAATGCTCGAAAATTTCACTTTACAGGATGGTCAGACTTTGGCGAATACTACTGTCAATTTTAAATATTCCAACTTCTTAGGGATTGTTGCCACAACGAAGTGTTATGTCACTGCAGATATTGTGGAATTTAAATAAAATAAATTCAATTTTTAAAACGGATTAAACTAAATATTTGATCCGTTTTTTTATACCTATTCAAATGAGATGCAAAAATCTGATTGTATATAACCTAATAGTAGTCTTTTTGTTTTCAAGTTGTGCCAGCACTACATTGATTGATTCTTCTCCTTCAAATGCAAAAATTTATATCAACGGTGAAAATGTTGGAACTACACCTTATAAACATCGAGATACAAAGATAGTAGGTAGCACGAATCAAGTAAGAATTGAAAAACAAGGCTTTCAAACCTATAACACAACATTTTCAAAAAACGAAGAAATAGCAGTTGGTCCTTTAATTGGGGGATTGTTTGTCCTGGTTCCTTACTTATGGATAATGAAATACAAAAAAGCGAGGGTTTATGATTTGAGACCTGTGAGTAAGCGGAAGTGATACGGCGAGATAGCTTATGATAGAGAAACATGGAGAATCAAATTTCAGTAATAACAGTAGTTACTCATACAAGTTTGAACTGTTGAAAACAATATGTCGCTAGTGAATCAAGATATCATAGATCAGCAGACTCGATATAGTATCTCAATTTAGAATTAGTGTGCAAAAAAAATCCTGCTTGAGTCAATTCGGTAGGATTTCTTTGATTCAAATCACAATGCAATTGTGAGTGATTGTCGAACTTGTTTTGTCTTAATTCTACTTAACCGCTACATTTTTAAAAGCCTGGCCTGTTAGAAAACTTAAAATTTTATCATTTGATAATATACTAAGCAATATGTAATCCTATAACTTTAGATTGCCAACGGGTCTGTAAAAGATAATCCAAATCAAAAAATGATTCATTAGTATACTTTTCTTGTTATTTTCAGGAAAATTTAATTATGAGAACTTTTTTTATTCTAATTTTCTGTGCATTTGGCTCGCTGGTTTACTCGCAAGACCATTGTAAAGTTAGAGCAGATATTTCATACACTAGTTCGGAAAAAGAGTATAAAATAGAACTTGACAGAAGGCAAAATGTCTCTAGTTTAATCTTATATAAGCTCTCTTCGGAAAGAAAAACTTATAGTGTTCGCGATAAAAAGAGAGTAGATGAATTACGTGGAAAGTGGAATACTGCTGAAGAGCATAGAGAACTCGAAGAAATAAGAAATAGATATAAAATTTTTGATAAGGATTCTATTTTAATCTCCAATAACAGTAAAACCTTCCAATATTCTGACTCCCTATTATTTCACTTTGAAAAAATTCTGGACGAAAAGAAAGATCAACCAGTATATACCGATGCTATGTATGTAGAGATCTATGAAAATGGACTTCAAAAGTATAAAGTCTATAATCCTCAGACAGATATTTATTCAACCGTTTATTACTTTATTCAATCGGCATTACAAGAATACTGGAAGAAAGTTTCAGAACCTATCTTAACAAAAGACTATACCTCTATTCATTAGTCACCTAAATTGTCACCTAAAAACAAAAGCCCTGTAATTATTGATGATTCGGGGCTATAGAGTGGAGTAGGAGTGGCTGGCTTCGCCTCAACCTTCTTCTCCCATCCGGTAAATGCATCTGGCTGTCCTTTCAGTCCAGGCGTTTTAAAACAAAAAGATCTGCTCAGGTAAGTACCTGGCAGATCTTTTAAATTTTAATCCGCAGCCCGGCTGCGTTTAATTGTGGAGTCGGAGGGGTTCGAACCCTCGTCCAAACAAGCAATTCAGATGCCTTCTACACGTTTAGTTTTCACTTGATTGTCGATGTAAAGCCGGCCGAAAACCACCAACTTTACACGTATTCTCGATTAAGTTTCAGAAACTCATCAAGACCCTGAGCTTCCTATATTTACTTTATCGGTGCCTCTGTTGTGGATGCCGTAAATCAAGGCCTCCACGAGACATCTCGGCTCCCTGCCTTGCAGGGACTAAGTATAACCTACTGTAATTCGGTTACGCAGCCAAGGCGTAGTTATTCTCGCCGTTTGAAAAAGTGTGAAACATGAGATTTAAGAGCTATATCCCGGCGCTCTACGTGCTTACAACTCAATTAGACTCGCTGTCAAAACCAAGTCGACCCCATAAAATAATGAACATTTTCCTAATAATCTTCTGGGCGTTCCTCTCCTCCCTTCGTCCCTTCGACAAGCTCAGGGCTCAGGGCCTCGCGGCGGGCTATTCGCTTCAATCTTTTTGCTCATAATTCACAAAAAGGATTTCCGCTGCTATCCCTAACGCAACTACTATCTA
Source organism: Christiangramia sp. LLG6405-1 (assembly GCF_045055805.1). Taxonomy (GTDB): domain Bacteria; phylum Bacteroidota; class Bacteroidia; order Flavobacteriales; family Flavobacteriaceae; genus Christiangramia. The sequence continues at coordinate 1,609,181 of NZ_CP159330.1, forward strand.
TTTCAAATAATAGTACTCAGAATTTCAAAGAATAACCGATCTCTAAAAGAGATCGAGCCTGCAAAGATACTCATTTTAATTTATATCTTTGAGACACATCAAATTCTACAAAAGCTATACCATAATGATAAAATTCGCCCTAATCAGGGAACGAAAAACTCCACCAGACAGGCGTGTGGTTTTTTCTCCTCAAATGCTTCAGGAAGCCCAGAAACAGTTTCCGCAGGCAGTATTTAAAGTCGAAAGTTCTGATATCAGGATATTTAGCGACCAGCAATACAGAGAGGCTGGTTTTGAGGTAAGCGATGATGTGACAGATTGTGATGTGCTAATAGGAGTAAAGGAAGTTCCAATTCCAGATCTGGTACCTGACAAAAAGTACTTTTTCTTTTCTCATACGATCAAAAAACAGCCATATAATCGTGACTTGCTTCGTGAAGTTCTGGAAAGAAGAATCGAATTGTATGATCATGAGGTCATCACCAATAAGAATAATGGCAGGTTGATAGGCTTTGGGCGTTACGCGGGTTTAGTAGGTGCCTACAATGGAATTCGAATGATTGGTAAAAAGGAGGATCTGTTTGATTTGCCCAAAGCAGAGGATCTTCCAGATCTCGATTCACTTTTGAAAGAACTAGATAAGATAGATCTGCCTAAGTACAAATTTGTACTAACCGGAAGTGGTAAAGTAGCGCACGGAGCTAGGGAAATTCTGGAACATTTAAAAATAAAACAGGTAGATCCAGAAACTTACCTGGTGCATGAGTTCGATGAACCGGTGTTTTGTCATATTGATGTGCTGGATTACGCCAAACGCAAGGATAAGGCTGAAGGCAGCCGAATGGAATTCTATAAAGTTCCGCAGAATTATGATCCAGATTTTATGAAATTCGCGAAAACCAGTGATGTCTTTATTGCGGGTCATTTTTATGGAGAAGGTGCTCCAGTATTTTATTCCCAAGAAGATATGCAGCATAAAGATTTCAGAATAAAATATGTGGCAGATATTTCATGTGATATTGCAGGACCAGTTGCAAGTACTATACGACCTTCCACGATAGCGGAACCTTTTTATGGTGTTGACTTAAAAACAAATGTTGAGATAGATTTCAAAAGCAAAAATGCTCTAGCCGTAATGGCCGTAGATAACTTGCCATGTGAATTACCCAAAGATGCCAGCGAAGGTTTTGGAGAGATGTTTCTTAAACACGTAATTACGGCATTTTTTAATGAGGATAAGGATACTATCCTTGGCAGATCGAAAATGACCGAAAATGGAAAATTAACTGCTTTGTACTCTTATCTACAGGATTTTGTAGATGGAAAAGAATAAAACTATGATCAAAATTCTTAGTAGCTTTCTAGTTATTCTGATAAGTGCATTTTGTAGTGCGCAGGAAGTTAGCGTGATGAGCTATAATATTAAGTATGCCAACGAGAATGACGGGGAGAATAGCTGGTCTAAGCGGAAAGATTTTATTACTGATCAAATCCAGTTCTACGAGCCTCAAATCCTGGGACTTCAGGAGGCGGTAAAAATTCAGATCGAGCATTTTCTAGTTGAGGTCGATGGTTACCAATCGATTGGAGTAGCCCGGGAAGATGGCCTTGATAAAGGCGAATATACCGCAATACTTTATAAAACCGAACATTTTGAAGTTGTAGAAACAAATACTTTCTGGCTTTCAGAAACTCCAGAAGCAGTTTCAACAGGATGGGATGCAGCATTACCCAGGATCTGTACGTATGCACTTTTCAAAACTAAAAATAGCGGGAAAAAGTTCTGGGTATTCAATACTCATTTTGATCATATTGGTAAGAATGCCAGGACTAAAAGTGCTGAGTTGATCCTTAAAAAAATTGCAGAACTCAATATGAATCAACTTCCGGTACTTCTAATGGGTGATCTCAATTTAGAACCACATGCAGAAGGAGTATTTAATATTCTGAAACAACTTCAGGATTCCAGGGAAATTGCACAAAATACATTCGGGCCACAGGGAACTTTTAATGGATTCCAGTTCGATAAACCAGTCAAACGCCGAATTGATTATATTTTTGTGAGTGACCAGATTGGTATTAATAAACACGCTGTATTAACAGATTCGCATGATCTAAAATATCCTTCAGATCATTTCCCGGTTTTCATCGAAGCAGAATTCGAGGAATAATCGAAATAGTAAAAGCATCTTAGCTCCAGATTTCTAATTTCAATAAAAAAAGGTGAAAAAGTGACTTCTTATAGTGTAGTAAAGCTTTTATAGTATAGTTTCTCTGTAATTAGAAGTCTATTCAATTTCAATTACTTCGCCATCATTTGGTATATATGTCTTCTCTAAAAGACCCTTTTCTGCCAGTTCTTTACGTAATTGAGTTCTTGTAGTGGGACAATGATTGACAGCTTCTAAATGATTTGCCACTACAGATCCTGGTGCAGCTTTGGTGAATTTTACAATATCTTCCATAGTCATTAGTAAAGGTTGAAATAAATCCAACTGTGCCGTTCCACAAGCAACAACAGCGACATCTGGTTTGTATTTATGAAGTGCTTTCTCTACATCATTCGTGTAAATCGTGTCAGCACTCAAATACATTGATTTCTCGCCTGGAAGTTGAACGTAAAAACCCATTACATTTCCCATTGGTTTAGATACAAATCCATAACCGTGTTTGGCAGGGATGCCCTCAATAGTTCCATCTAAAAAATTAGATTCTTCCCAGTAATTAACTGTATTAACCGCATTCAAACCTCGTTTCTTCAGGTCTTCTTCGTCTTTGATACTACAGGTGATGGGTATTCGATTTGATTTTAGAAATTCTTCTCCGGCAGTATCAAGATGGTCAGGGTGTAGATGAGTGATAAGACAATGTGTAGTCTTCCTAACGATTTCCATAGCATTAGTGGGTAAATCGAGGATTGGATTTCTTTTTGGTTTAAATCTGAATAGTGTAAAGGTTGGTCCCGCTGTTCCTTTTTCACCCAACATAGGATCCACTAAGATAAATCTGTCTCCTGACTCTATTACCATCGTGGCATTACGCAAATGATGTATCCTCATATATACTGTCTTTTTTTAATCGATCGATGCTCTGGTTCTAACATCGTCTTCAAAATCTTAAATTTAACTACCAGCGAAAGGGGTGCCAAAAATTCCGACTGCAAGTTCTGCCCAGATGATGAAAAGTAATATAAGAATCGCCGAGCTAGCAATAATTCTCTGTTTTCGGCTTTTTAGTTTATGACGTACAAATTGAATAGCAAGTCCGCTAAGAAATAATAGACTTCCCATCACTAAAAAATCAAAACCACTCCAATTTACTTCATTGGTAAATTGCATAGCCAATAAGGGAATGAGTGAAATTGTTACTACTACAAATAAAGTAACAGATAGATCTTCAGTTCTCATTTTGCTGAAATTATAATTCCTTTCAATAAAGTTAAGTATTTATGCCTTACTGTATGAAACAAAAAAACCCGCAGAATTTGCGGGTTTTATATTCTAAATCTGAATTATAGGTCCAGCCTGTTTTCATCAGACCTTCCCGGGGAGGGATTATCTGGCCTGTTTGGATTTGCAGGATCATTGATATTTCCCGGTCTTGTTCCAGTTTGTTCATCCTGGCTGGTGTTTCCAGTCATTCCGCCTGTTCCTGGGTTATGAGGCGGATTCGTATTTCCACCATGCTGAATGTTGGAGTTATCATCCTTCAGTTTCTGCACGATCTCTTTAAAATGCTCGCCGGCAGCTTCGCGTCCACCAAGTCCATAACTCAGCGCTACCGCTACGGCGATTGCTCCAAGCGTAAGACCAAAAGCAAGTTCTACGATCTCGTTGGCAATTCCCATGGTTTCTAGTGCGATTGCAAGGAACAATGCAAAAGAAGCCCAGCGAACTATCTTTGCTACGAAATTGCTTCCGTTCGCCTTACTCATACTGTTGTAAATAAGCAGCGAGATATAATTCCCTACCGCAAGAATAATTAATCCGAATAAGATCTGTCCTGTTAGAACAAGTATCTGGTCAAGGATCTCTGTTAATTGAGTAAGTCCTATGATTTCAACAGCGGTGATAATTCCGAAGAAAACAAGGAAAAAATATACCAGGTTAGCCACCATTTTAGAAAGTGACTGGTCTTTCCCGATCATGTTATGGATCTGTATCTTTTCTGCAGCGCGGTCCAGTCCCATACTTCTAAATAGATCTTCCAGGAAGTTTGCAAGATATTTTCCACCCCAGATAAACACTGCCAGAATAATTGCAGCGATCAGGATCTCACCAATAAGTGCTGTAAAATCTGCAAGAATATCATTTGCAGGACCCGAAATCGCATCCAGACCCAAAGCATTAAATGCCTGGATGAGGAATGGAATAAAGATTACGATAAATACAACTTTCTTAAGAATATTGATCAGTTTATCGGTATCCTTAAAACCTGTTTTATCTACCATTCTATCCAGAAAAGTTCCTCCAATATTGATAAGATTGGAGACAAATTTTGCCAGGATATAACCAATAAATCCAATAAGTATGGCTGCTACAAGGTTCGGGATAAAGCCCAGGAATTCGCTTACCATATTTTCAAGCGGAGTCAGCACCTGGTCCACACCTAGAATTTCCAGGACGATCAGGATCACAATGATCATGATAACATAATACACAATGTTGGCAAGAAAGACGTTCGTATCCTCAATCTTACCTTTTCCGAAGACGCGCTCATCCCAGCGAGTTTTCTTCAGTAAGCGTACAATGACCGCTTTGATGCCTTTGGCAATAAGCCAACCGATCAATAAGACCAGCAAAGCACCTAATAAATCCGGCAGAAAGTCGCTAATTCTGTCTGCAATATTTTCCAATTCGTTTCTCATAATTTGTTTGATTAGTTAGACCGAATGAAATTAGGAGAAATGCAATTGTATTGTTAATTGATTAACAATAGTTTAGGTAATGAAATGTATAAAGCGTAATGAAATAACTGATATCGTTAAATCATTACGCTTTATTCTATTAAAATATTAAAAATCTATTTCGAGATCCAGACTGGGATATTTCGCTTCATTTTGAAAAGCTCACCTGCTACACTTCCTACAAGCAACGATGAAAAGACATTGTTCCCTTTACTGGCAATTACCATAAGATCTGCCTGCTCTTTATCAGATTCCAGTACAAGACGCTCTGCGACACTTGCATCTTTTGCCCGAAAAATCTTTGTAGTAGTATCTGTAATAAGGTATCTCTTCAAGAATTTATCGAACTTTTCCTGGCTATGCTTTTGAATCTTTGGCAACATCGCATCCTTTTCAATATATGGTGTGAATTGAATAGGAATAGAATACACATGGATAGACGAAACTCCGGCTCCGGTGTAATTTGCGAGCATAGAAGCTGTTTCAAAAGATTTAGCCGATTCGCGGGAAAAATCTGTTCCCACCCAAATATTATTCATGCTGCCTAAAGTATTCTCAGGAACAGAGACGATGTCACATTTTAAAGTTTTCATCAGCTTTTCTGAAATTCCTCCTGAACCTTCGGTGATCTTTTTCTTTCCAACAATCACGAGATCGATCGCATATTTATGAACTACGTAGCTCATAAGACTTTCGGTATAAGGATCTTCGGAAATTAAAACTTCAAATTCGGTTGAAGCTGAAAAATGCTGAGAAACCTTCTCGTCTAGCTCATCACTGATCATGGTCTCCAGATCCAGATCCTTCAGTTGTTCCTGAAAGATTTCAGAAATCTCATACTTTTTAATATTATGTACAAAATATATCTTCTCAGGCTTCAGAGTATCGGCCAGGAAAGATGCATATTGAATGAGTGTGTCATCTATTGTGCTCAAATCCAGAGCTACCAGAATGTTGTTGACTTTCTTCATTACTGATTGGTTTTATTTTCATTCTTAACATTACGCTTCTGTACAATTTCAGAAACGATCTCTTCATAATTCTTCATCTGTTTTTCAGATTTCTTTTCTTCCATTTGCTCATGATCTTCCTTCAGTCCTTTATATAAAGAATAGCACATCACCATAAGAATAATGGCGAATGGAAGTCCGGTGACAATGGTTGCGGTCTGTAATGCCTGCAAACCACCTCCAATAAGAAGCACGGCTGCCACAGCACCTTCAGTCACCGCCCAGAAAATTCGTTGTCCAACCGGAGCATCGATCTTTCCACCAGTAGTTAAACTATCAATTACCAGTGATCCGGAATCTGAAGATGTGATGAAGAAACCTGCAATAAGTAAAATAGCGACCACATTAATTACCATCGATAATGGGTAATCCTGGAAAAATACAAAGAGGGCAGTAGCGATATCAGCATTTACTGCTTCGCTTAGAACGTTATTACCAGACATGATCTGTTCAATCGCTACACTTCCAAAGGCAGACATCCAGAAAAATGTGACAATTGCCGGTACCAGTAGTACACCTAGAATAAATTCTCGAATCGTTCTTCCTTTAGAGATTCTGGCGATGAACATCCCAACGAAAGGAGACCATCCAATCCACCAACCCCAATAGAATACGGTCCAGTCATTTTGCCAGGTTCCGTTGTTATATGTTTCACTCCAGGTGGAGATTTCCAAGAAATTATATAAATAGCTTCCTGTGTTCTGAACAAAACTTCTGAAAATAAATAATGTAGGTCCTAATATGAGTGCAAGCACCAATAGAACCACCGCAATTCTCATGTTCCATTCACTCAGAATCTTCACTCCTTTATCCACACCCAGCACTACGGAAGTAGTTGCGATCAAAGTAACAATTCCAATAATTATAACTTGTGTCGTAATACCATCTGGTAGTCCAAAGACGTGGTTTAAACCTGATGCGATCTGCTGTACTCCAAATCCTAGCGAGGTCGCCAGGCCAAATAATGTGGCAAGAACAGCGAAAATATCGATCACATCACCAATTCTACCATATATCCTGTCTCCAAGAAATGGATAGAAAATAGATCTGATGGTAAGGGGTAACCCACGGGAATAAGTGAAATACGCCAGGGATAAACCTACAAGCGCATAAACTGCCCAGGCATGGAATCCCCAGTGTAGAAACGTGAAGTTCATTGCTTCCTGAGCTGCTGCGGCAGTTCCGGCAGCTTCAGTAGGTGGACTGTTAAAGTGCATCACAGGTTCACCAACCCCAAAGAAAAGAAGTCCGATTCCCATCCCTGCACTAAATAACATAGCGAACCAGGAACCGGTTTTAAATTCTGGTTTGGCACCCTGTCCACCAATTCTCATATTTCCAAATTTTGATGCTGCCAGATAGATAAGGAACACCAGGAAAATATTAATGGAAAGAATAAAAAACCAGTCGGCATTTTCAGCAACTCCAAGCTGGAGATCGCTAAAAAAACTTTCTGCTTGTTTATTGAAAATAAGCGTGAGCGTAATAATTGCAATAATGATAGCGGTAGAAGTAAAAAATACCGGACCGTTCACTTCAAGTCCAAATATTGATTTCTTTTCGTCGCTTCTGGTAACTTTTTTAGCCATAAATTAATTTAAGTCTGATTAAAAGTAATATCCTATGTTAATATTAAATCGGGCTTCCCACTTTGCGTCGGGATTCCCTGTGGAGAAGTCATCTACAAAATTTCCTCCCAGCCAGGATTGGTTATAACCGGCGGCATAATCTACATATGTATAGACCTGGCCTGCGGTGATAAGCATTCCTGTGACATTCATGAACGAATCTTCAAAACTACTTACTTTCTTATCCTGGTATCCAAAATCATTATAGAACTGAATATTGCTAATGGGTCCAAGTTCTACCGGAATGCTTTTAGAAACAGCGATTGTGTAAACATTGAAGTCTGATGCTACTTCGTAAGGAAAGCCATAAGCTCCCATTTTAATGATCTCTCTGGATTCACCCGGTAAATTTTCAGGATCATGGTCTATATTCATCGCCTGTAATTTCAGGTTCCAGTTCTTATAGAACAATTCGTAATGTAACGCCAACCCGTAATGAGTTCCTGTTTTTTCTGTATCAAGATTGTACAAACCTCCATATTGAACGGAAGTTCCCAGTCTATTTTTGATAGAATCACCAAATTTATAGATTAGCTTTCCGTTGAATTGATTTACCTCTTTATTTCTACCAACGACATCATAAGAATACCTATCTGGAGAAACTTCAGAAGTTCCACCGAAGCGCAATTCTTCAGCATTTTTGAAAAAGGCCAGATTATATTCGAACTTATCATCAATATGAACATATTTCACTCCCATGTCGTGGTCGTCTTCTAAGCCGAAATAATAGGTAAGATTAAAAAACCAATTGTGAGAATTATATTGCTGAATTCCGAAGGGAACCTGTGTTAATCCAACCTGAATTTCCTCCAAATCGTTAAAACGATATCCCAGCCAGCCTTGCTTCAGAAAACCTCCACCAAAGGATCGGGAATATAATCTGTATTCTGCGTCCACATAAATTCCCTGGTAAGATCCATTTACGTTGACCCGGAACATGTCGTACCCAAAATCACCGCCACGGTCTTTCTGTCCTTCTTTCCAGGAGGAAAGATTGTAATTGAATCTAAGCGCACCGCCAATCTTCAATTCTGGACCTTCCTGAGCATAAGAAGGCCCTCTGCTCATGAATGCAAATAGCATCATTAAAAGCAAGCTGGAAGAAGTAGTTTTTAGCATTCTGTAATTGTTATATCTAAACAGTTAATTCTGAAATTTTAGAAGTAATATCCAATATTCACGTTGAATCTAGCTTCCCACTTGGCATCGGGATTTCCAACTCCAAAATCGTCGGCGAAATTTCCTCCAAGCCATGAATGGTTGTAACCCGCGGCGTAGTCTACAAAGCAGTAGATTGGGCCAGAACTGAATAATACTCCTGTGACATTCATGAAAGAATCGGTGAAACCTTTCTCTCTTTTATCCATAAAGCCGAAATCATTATAAATTTCCAGGTGTTTAAACAACTTTGTATCGATGTCTATATATCTGGAAATCCCGAGAGTGTAAATCTCGAATTTGGCTGCGGTCTCGTAAGGAACACCATATGCTCCGAGTAATAGCTTATTTCTTGGTTCACCGGGAGCATTAATCGGATTGAATCCGGCGGTTAAAATTTGCGTTTTTACAAGCCAGTCTTCAGTGTGATACTGGTGATGGATCGCAAAGGCATACCGATCACCAATTTCTTCGGTATCCAGATTATAGATGCCACCATATTTTGCAGAGGCACCAACCCGGTGTTTTTTGGTTCCTAATGGCTTCCAGATGAATTTACCATTAACCTGGTTGATCTCTTTATTCCTACCAACGATATCATAAGAATACCTGTTTGATGAATTTTCAGAATTACTTCCAAATCGCAATTCTTCAGAATTTTTAAAGAAACCAAGATGATATTCGTAATCATCATTTTCATAGGTATAGGTGATTCCCATGTCGTAATCATCTTCCAGACCTACATAATATGGTAGATTCAGAAAGAAGTTATTGGAATTATATCGCTCGATTCCAAATGGGACTTTAGCAAGACCTGCTTCTATCTTACTATTTTCATTTAGTTCATAACCAACGACTCCGTGCTTAAGGAAATCTCCTCCAAAAGCTTCAGAATAAAATCTATATTCCGCATCGATATAAATCCCCTGATATGCACCATTTACATTCAATCTGAATAGGTCATACCCAAAATCACCACCTCGATCTTTCTGTCCTTCTTTCCAGGAAGAAAGGTTGTAATTAAAGCGCAAAGCCCCACCGATATCAACTTCAAGTTTCTCTTGTGAATAACCTGAGCTGAAAAAACATAAAGTAAGTGCTACCAGTAAACTCTGATAGAATTTCGTGTAAACCATTGATCTATATTTATTAGGCTATCCTAAGTTACAGGAATATCTGAAGATTTTCCGCTTATGATTTAAAAAAAGAAACCGCTGGAGGGCGGTTTTCAAAGTTTTAGAATGAATTAATGGTTTTTCGAATACTTACCAGATTGCTCAAAAGATTCTCCAGGTAAGCCAGATCGAGCATATTTGCACCATCACTTTTTGCATTTGCAGGATCAAAATGAGTTTCGATGAAAAGTCCGTCAACATGATTCACCACTCCGGCACGAGCGATCGTTTCGATCATATCTGGTCGGCCTCCTGTTACACCACTGCTTTGATTTGGTTGTTGTAAGGAGTGGGTAACATCAAGTACTGTTGGAGCAAATTCTCTCATCGTAGGAATTCCTCGAAAATCTACGATCATATCCTGATAACCGAACATGGTTCCACGATCTGTAACCATCACTTGCCCATTATTACAATCGGTTACCTTGGTAACGGCATGCTTCATGGATTCCGGACTCATAAACTGTCCTTTCTTCAAGTTCACCACTTTCCCAGTTTCTGCCGCTGCAACTACAAGATCTGTCTGTCTAACCAAAAATGCAGGAATTTGCAGTACATCCACATATTCTGCAGCCATCTGGGCATCGCTTACTTCGTGAATATCGGTCACTGTCGGGATCTCAAAAGTTTCAGAAACTTTACGTAAGATCTTCAAAGCCTTTTCATCTCCAATTCCCGTAAAACTATCTATTCTACTACGGTTTGCCTTTTTAAAAGAACCTTTAAATATATAAGGGATCTCCAGTTTAGAAGTGATCTCCACCACTTTTTCAGCAATTCGTAACGCCATTTCTTCCCCTTCGATCGCACATGGACCTGCAAGTAGAAAGAAATTATTAGAATTACTATGTTTTATCTGCGGAATTTTACTCAGTTCCATTTCTTCGGTTTTTTGCAAAGATAGTTCAATTAATTCCGCATCAAAAAATTGGGAGAACCCGATTTTGCTCAATCTTAGCCTGAAAAGCTTTAATTTAGAAAGAATTAACTATTAAATTAAGCTTATGAAGATCCATGAATTTCTCATTCCGCAGTTAAAACAGGAAACGGCACTTACTCTAAAATTTCTTAAACGCATTCCAGAAGATCAATTGAACTGGAAACCTCATGACAAGTCTATGAGCATCATAGAGCTCGCAAATCATCTATCGGAAATTCCAATGTGGATTAGCGGCACCATGGATCATGGCAGTATGGATCTTTCAGGATATAAAGCACCTTCAGAATCAACTGTTTCAGAAATCATCGCAACGCTTCAGAAAAATTCCGAAGAAGCCATGAAAGCTTTGCAGAAACCAGACGAAGCTTACCAGGAAAACTGGAAAATGACAAAGGATGGTGAGATTTTAATGGAGATGCCTAAGTTTAATGTTTTACAGACTATTGTGATGAATCAATTTCCGCATCACAGGGCACAACTGGGTGTTTATTTTCGATTACTAGACTTACCGGTTCCTTCAACATATGGACCTTCTGCAGATGAGCAATAATTTAAATGAATTTTGCTCGAAATTGTCTTTTCTGGAATGTTTAGGCTTTTTCCATATTTAAGAAGAAGAAATTAAGAATAGTATACAGATTAAAATAATTGATAATCAGCAAATTAAAATCTTTTAAAGATACGATGGATTAGCGAAAAATAGACGTACATTTGCAGCCTTAAAAATAAGGCTTCATGACAGCTATTAGAAATATCGCGATTATCGCACACGTTGACCACGGTAAGACGACCCTGGTTGATAAAATAATGTATCACTGTGAATTGTTCCGTGATAACCAATCTACAGGTGATCTTATCCTGGACAACAATGATCTTGAAAGAGAGCGTGGAATCACGATTACTTCCAAGAACGTTTCTGTTGTTTATAAAGACACGAAGATAAATATCATTGATACTCCTGGTCACGCCGATTTTGGTGGTGAGGTAGAACGTGTTCTAAACATGGCAGATGGTGTTCTTCTATTAGTAGATGCTTTTGAAGGTCCTATGCCACAGACTAGATTCGTTTTGCAAAAAGCGATCGACCTTGGTCTAAAACCATGTGTGGTTGTAAATAAAGTGGACAAAGAAAACTGTACTCCTGAAGAAGTTCATGAGAAAGTTTTTGACCTAATGTTCGAACTTGGTGCCGAAGAGTGGCAGTTGGATTTCCCAACAGTTTACGGTTCTGCCAAGAATAACTGGATGAGTGACGACTGGAGAAATGAAACTGAAAATATCGAGCCGCTACTTGATATGGTAATGGAGCATATTCCTGCACCTAAAGTAGATCTTGAAGGTTCTCCTCAAATGTTGATCACTTCTCTGGATTTTTCTTCATTTACAGGTCGTATCGCGATTGGTAGATTACAAAGAGGAACTTTGACTGAAGGTCAGCAGGTTTCTTTAGTGAAGCGTGATGGAAGCATCAAGAAAACAAGAATTAAAGAATTACATACTTTCGAAGGTTTAGGCCGTAGAAAGATCGAAGAAGTACAGGCAGGTGATATTTGTGCTATCGTTGGACTGGAAGGATTCGAAATTGGTGATACTGTTGCCGATCTTGAAAATCCTGAAGGACTTAAAACGATCGCTATCGATGAGCCTACCATGAGTATGCTTTTCACAATTAACGATTCTCCTTTCTTCGGAAAAGATGGAAAGTTTGTGACTTCAAGACATATCAAGGAAAGACTGTACAAAGAACTTGAAAAGAACCTTGCGCTTCGTGTTAACGAAACCGATAGTGCAGATAAATTCATGGTCTTTGGTAGAGGTGTACTTCACTTATCTGTTCTTATTGAAACAATGAGACGTGAAGGTTACGAACTTCAAATTGGTCAGCCTCAGGTAATTATCAAAGAAATTGACGGAGTGAAATGTGAGCCAATTGAAGAGCTTACAATCGATCTTCCGGAAGATGTTTCTGGTAAAGCCGTTGAAATGGTGACTATGAGAAAAGGGGAGATGCTTTCTATGGAAGCAAAAGGAGAGCGAATGAATATTCAATTCCTTATTCCTTCAAGAGGTATTATTGGTCTAAGAAACCAGTTGCTTACTGCTACTGCAGGTGAAGCGATCATGGCGCACAGATATAAAGAATACCAGCCACTTAAGGGTGGAATTCCTGAAAGACAGAACGGTTCTTTAGTTTCTATGGAAAAAGGAAAAGCAATTCCTTATTCTATCGATAAACTTCAGGATAGAGGTAAGTTCTTCGTAGATCCGGGTGAGGATATTTACGAAGGTCAGGTAATTGGTGAGAACTCACGTCAGGATGATATGGCGGTGAATATCACTAAAACTAAAAAGCTTTCTAACGTACGTTCTTCAGGAGCAGATGATAAAGCGAAAATCGTTCCTGCGATTAAGTTCTCTTTAGAAGAAGCTTTAGAATACATTCAGAAGGATGAGTATGTTGAGGTAACTCCACAGCACTTGAGACTAAGAAAGATCTACCTTACTGAAAACGAACGTAAGAGAAATAAGATTGTATAATCTTATCAACTATAATTTTGAAAAGCCTGCCGTAAGGTGGGCTTTTTCATGCAAAATTTTGGCTGAAGTTTAAAATAAGCCTGCAGGAGTATTCTGCTAAATATAGAATGCTCTAAACTCTATTGTTTAAAAATACATGGATAAATCTGTACTTAAAGGATCAATTCTGGTAGCACTTGGAGCATGTAGCTACGGGATGCTTACCACATTCGTGAAATTAGCCTATGAAGATGGTTATACTTCTCATGAAGTTACCTTTTCACAAATGGCACTTGGTCTACTCGGACTTTTACTTATAAATCTGTTTGTACGTAAGAAGGATAATGCTGAAACCGGAACTTCCAGGAACCACAGTAAATTGAAATTGATCGCGGCTGGAACAACATTAGGTCTAACCAGTTTTTTCTATTATCTCGCGGTAAAATATATACCGGTTTCTATCGGGATCGTGATGTTGATGCAAAGCGTGTGGATGGGTGTTGTACTGGAAGCTATCATGAAGCGGAAAAAGCCCGGTACTAAAAAGATTCTTGCAGTAATTGCGATTCTTGCAGGGACGCTACTCGCCACTAATGTTTTTAAAGATTCGTTCGAGATAGACTGGAGAGGAATAGGCTGGGGAGTTCTGGCTGCCATGTCCTACACAGGTACGATCTATTGCTCTAACACAGTTTCTCTGGAGATGCATTCTCTAAAACGAAGTCTATGGATGATGCTAGGTGGGTTTATCGTCGTAAGTATCATTACGTTGCCTTACCTGATCGTCGAGTTCAATACCAACATTTTCCTAAACTGGGGATTGATATTAGCCTTGTTTGGAACCATTCTGCCACCGTTACTATACACTGCTGGAATGCCGAAAATTGATGTGGGTCTAGGAGCGATCATTTCTTCTATTGAATTACCGGCCGCTGTTTTGATGGCATATTTTTTATTGAATGAGCAGGTGGATCTTGCGCAATGGCTGGGAATTGGTTTGATTTTACTTGCCGTAGTTCAAATGAATTTGAAGAAGAGTCAGCACGCTAAGGCAAAGGAGTAGTCTTTCTTCGGAATCGTATAAGAATCCTGGTTTTCATCTGAAGTTTTTGAAAATAGCAGGATTTTGAAGTATTTCGGATAGAGGTTTATCTCGCATATTTTAAGTATGCAGCAAGTGCTGCACCCAGAATACCGGAATCATTTCGAAGTTCAGCAGGAATTAAAGGGACTTTGATCTTTAGATGATCTTTAAATTTATCCCAGTCATTTGAAATTCCGCCACCAATAATGATGGTATCTGGATTCAGAATTTTTTCGACATATTCAAGGAAGGTGTTAAATCTTTCACCCCATTCCTGGTAGCTAAGTCCTTCTTCAGTCTTAATGGAAGAAGCCGCCCATTGTTCAATTTTCTCGAACTCTTTATATGGAATCTGGCCCAGTTCAAAATTTGGAATGAGTTCGCCTCGCAGGTAAGCACCACTGCCCAGGCCTGTTCCAATAGTGATCATTAATACAAATCCATCGAAATCTTTTCCTGCACCAAAATTTATTTCAGCCAGACCGGCGGCATCTGCATCGTTGATTACACTAAACTCAAGGCCGGTAGCACTTTCGAATAACTGATCTATATCTTTTTCCACCCAGTCCAGGTGTAGATTTCCTTCGTGTTTACAAATTCCTTTTTTAACTATGGTTGGAAAACCACAACCTACAGGACCTTTATGATCGAAATAAGAGACCATTTGAGAAACGGCATTTATAATACCTTCGGGTTTGCGGTCTTTTGGAGTCGGAATTCTGTGAACGGCAGTTTTCAATGATCCAGTCTGCATGTCTACAATGGCTCCTTTTAAACTGGAACCGCCAATATCTATTCCTAAAATATCCATGAATTTATTTGAGTGGATACAAGTTAATAAAAATGAAGTTTTTACTTAGCTGTTTCTTGAAAATTATCATTTCTGAAATTCCTCTAAATAATATCTCGTTTTGTGTTAGTTGAATTGCTGAAGGCCTGAACTTAAGTTTGGATCAGAACTGAAAAATAAAAAGCCACCCTAAGGTGACTTTTTAGATATGGTAGATTTTATGAGCATTATAGTTCCGGAACCAGTACTTCATCGATCACATGAATCACTCCATTGCTAGCTGGAATATCGAATAAGCCGGCACCTACAAGAATAGAGGCATCGGTATCCATATCGCTATCGTTGGTGTCAATTCCAGCAGAGCTGTTCACATAGATTGAAGGACCTAGCAAAGTCTCAATTTCTCTTGGTTTATTCTTAGGCACTACACTATTGCTGAAACGTCTTCCTTCAGTAACGTGATAGGAAAGAATTGCAGCGACCTGTTCTGGTGTAAAGTCTGTTAAACTATTATCTCCCAGAAACCTCTCAAAAGCTGCGTCGGTAGGAGCGAAGACGGTATATTGATCAGATTCTGCGAATAGGGAAGTAATTCCGGCATAATTCAAGGCAGCTAAAAGCAGGGTGAACTGTGCGTCCTCTTCAGCTGAAGCAAACTGTACTACGATAGCAGCAATACTTTCGTCACTTTTCTGAGATGCAACAGAAGCTTTTGCACTAGCATCTGCGGTGTTCAGTTCTTCTGAGACAGGTTCCTGTTCGCAGGAAATAAAAAGAATCATTAGCAGGGCAATTCCGAAGGAAGATAAAATTCTTAATATTTAAATTTTTGATTATGAGATAAATATAGATTCAAAATTGATATTGTCTAACGTAGTTAACTAAACTTTGAACAAAGTTTAATCTGTTGATAATGAAGGTTTTATGATTAAGGGTTATATATGGCTATATTAGTAAAACTTAGGGTGAACAAGGGATATTGGTGAAATTGCAATTCTAAAATCTGGTTGCATCAGCCCTGTTTTTTCCGATTCTTAATGCTGAAAATAGACGCTACTAGAATAAACAAATTCGATATGGTAAGCAGGTAAAAAACAGTATCAAAATTATTAGGGTAAGCGAGTCAGAAGTTTGCCGTTATTAAAATCATTGCAAGTACAGCAAGTATATATGCCCCTTTTCCTAAATTCATTAAACCGATTTCTGAACAACTTCGAAGACTCTTTGGCCATCGCACTTCAGGGTTTTGGAAGGATACTTCAGCAATAAGGCATAATCATGGGTTGCCATAAGGATAGTGTTACCATTCTTGCTAATTTCCTGTAAAACTTCCATTACTTCCACAGAAGTTTGTGGATCCAGATTTCCGGTAGGCTCATCTGCCAGGATCAATTCAGGATCATTCAACAATGCCCGGGCAATGGCCACGCGCTGCTGTTCTCCACCAGAAAGCTGATAAGGATATTTAAATCCCTTAGTTTTCATTCCAACTTTGTCCAGTACTTCATCGATCTTACTATCCATTCCTTTCTTGTCTTTCCAGCCTGTAGCCTTCAGTACAAAAAGCAGATTGTCTTTTATATTACGATCTGTCAGCAATTTAAAATCCTGAAAGACAACTCCCAGTTTACGTCTCAAAAACGGAATATCCTTCTCCTTTAAAGTTCGAAGATTATAATCTACAATGCTTCCTTCACCTTCAGTTAAAGGCAGGTCTCCGTACAAGGTCTTCATAAAGCTACTTTTACCAGTACCTGTTTTTCCTATCAGGTAAACGAAATCACCTTTGTAGACGGTGACATCCACTTCAGATAAAATAAGACTTTCGCGTTGATAGATCGCGGCGTTTTTTAGTTCAAGTACAGTTTGAGACATGGGTTGCTAACGTTGAATATTCGGGTAAAATTATGCTCAAATATACATTTTTCAAGGTGCAGCAACATACTTTTTTTACCATTAACATAATTATAGAAGTTAAACAACGTTATAGAATCAAGCTTTAAATTATCTTTGATTTCCAATCTAAAACATCATAAATGACACTGAAAAAAGCTTACCTGCTAGTCGTTTTCATATCCTTCTCATTTTCCGGTATTTGTCAGCAATCTGCTGCCTATACGCATGAACTGGTTGACTTCAATCGGGCCCTGGAATTGTATAATAATGAGCAATATCTCGCCGCTCAAAATCTCTTTGACGAGGTGATGGACGAGACCGATGATGAAAAGATCAAGGGAGATGCTGCCTATTATATCGCCAATGCTGCGGTGAGACTTAATCAACCGGGAGCTGACAGGCTTATGGAGAATTTCGTGACCAGGTATCCTACCAGCACAAAAACCAATTCGGCTTACCTCGATGTAGCCGATTATTATTTCCAAACCGGTAAATATGCGCTTTCCAGGAAGTGGTATGATCGTGTGGATGAAAATGCCATGAGCAAAAAGGACAGGGAGAGATATTATTTCAACAATGGGTATGCATACTTTCGTTCCAATCAATTCGAGGAGGCTCAAACTTACCTTAACCGCGTTCGGGATTCTAAAGAATATGGCGCACAGGCTAAATATTATCTTGGTTATATAGCCTATGAAGGGGATGACTATGAGGAAGCCAACGAATATTTCGAAGAAGTAAAAGGAAACGATCGCTACACCGAAGATCTTTCTTATTTCCAGGCAGATATGAACTTCAAACTTGGAAACTTCGAAAAAGCAATTGAACAGGGACTTGAGCAGTTGCCGAAAGCTAACCGACAGGAGATTCCGCAGTTGAATAAAATAATAGGAGAGAGCTACTTTAATCTTGGGAACTACCAGGAAGCGATTCCTTACTTAAAAGGTTACAACGGCCTTCAGGGCAAATGGAATAACACAGATTATTACCAGCTTGGTTACGCTTATTACAAACAGGGTAATTATGAAGCGGCGATCAGTGAATTTAATAAGATCGTTGATGGTAAAAATGCGATCGCACAGAACGCTTACTACCATCTTGCACAATCATATCTTGAGAGTGACCAGAAGCAACAGGCTTTAAACGCCTTCAAAAATGCGTCTGAAATGGAGTTTGATGCGAAGATCAAAGAAGATGCTCTTTTCAACTACGCTAAACTTAGTTACGAGATCGGAAATTCTTATGAGAGTCCGTCGCAAGTCTTGATCAATTACCTGAACGCCTATCCAGCATCAGAACATAAATCTGAAATGGAATCGCTACTCATTGATTCTTTCATTACTTCAAAAAATTATGAAGAAGCGATGAGATTGCTGGAAAATAACAGAAACTTCAGTGATAAACAGGCTTACCAGAAAGTTGCTTATTTCTACGGACTGGAACTTTTCGAAGAAGCTGAGTATTACGAGGCGATCAAGAATTTTGACAAGGCTCTAAAAGAACCTAGAAACCAGGATATCACTGCGAAAGCTACTTACTGGAAAGCTGAAAGTGAGTATAATATTAATAGGATGGATGATGCTATTCTTGGATATCGTGAATTTAAAGGAATGAGCGCTGCACGAAATACTCCGGAATATGAAGATCTGGACTATAATATTGGGTATGCTTATTTCAAGAAGAACGATTATACCCAGGCGGTAAACTACTTTAAATCATTCGCCTCTTCAGCTTCTGCGGAAGGAGCTAAGAAGAACGATGCACTTTTAAGACTTGGGGATACCTATTATGTAACCAGCCAGTACTGGCCAGCGATGGAAGCTTATCAAAAAGCTATTGATAACGGAGTGAGCAATGCAGACTATGCTGCTTTTCAGAAATCCATAAGCTACGGTTTCGTGAATAGAAATGATACCAAACTGGAAGAATTGAATGGGTTCATTAATCGTTACCCGCGCTCACCATATCGTGATGATGCGATGTATGAGTTAGGAAATACGTATGTAGCTGCAAATAATACAGACCAGGCGATACAATCCTATAATAGACTTATTCGTGATGTGCCGGAAAGTGCACTGGTTCCAAAAGCGATGCTAAGACAGGGACTTATTTATTACAACAATAATGATGGGAATAAAGCTTTGGAGAGACTGAGAAAAGTGGTTGCTGAATTTCCTAATACTCCGGAAGCAAAGCAAGCAGTATCCACCGCAAGAAACGTATATGTAGATCTAGGTCGAACTGATGAATATGCAGATTGGGTAAGAAATATTGACTTTGTAGAAGTAAGTGATTCAGATCTGGATAATGCTACGTATGAAGCAGCAGAAAATCAATATCTGAACAACAATACGGCGAAAGCAATGACAAATTTTGAAAAGTATGTTCAGAATTTCCCGAACGGGATTCACTCTATCAATGCTAATTTCTACCTCGCTCAGCTATATTATCGTGATGGGAAAGTAGACAAATCGATTGCTAATTATCGATACGTAACCTCAAAACCTAAAAACGAATTCAGCGAACAGGCACTTACACGTTTATCTGAAATTTACCTGGAGAAAAAGGATTATGGACAGGCACTTCCTTTACTGGAAAAACTGGAAACACAGGCAGATAATAACGAAAATGTAGTGTTTGCTCAGCAAAACCTGATGAAGTCTTATTATGAGACTGGAAATTTCGCAAAAGCCAATGTGTATGCTGAAAAAGTTTTAAGTAATGCTACAGCAGATACTGAAGCTAGGAACGATGCGAGAATTATGGTTGCGAGAGCAGCTATTAAATCGGGTAATGAATCTAAAGCGAGATCTGCTTATAAAGAGGTACAGAAAACTGCTACAGGAGAACTTGGCGCAGAAGCATTGTATTATGACGCTTACTTCAAGAACAGAGATAAGAACTTTGAAGCTTCGAATGCTGCTGTACAAATCCTGGCAAAAGACTTTTCAGGATATAAAATGTGGGGAGCGAAAGGCCTGGTATTAATGGCCAAAAACTTCTACGCTCTGGGAGATGCTTACCAGGCAACTTACATTCTGGAGAATGTAATAAAGAACTTCCAGAAGTACCCGGATATTGTTTCTGAAGCAAAAGCTGAACTAAGTAAGATCAAAGCTCAGGAAGCAAAAACCAATTCTTCAGTAGAAACCAACAACTAAAAATAATCTAATAGATTCACTGCTATATGCGATTTCAAGCAATTAAGAAAAATCTGTTTTTCGGTCTAATCCTTTTCGGTGGGATCTTATATGCCCAGGACCCTTTAGGTAGCGAAACGGTAACCGTAGTTAAACCTTATACACCATCTGTTCGCGATGCGAGTAAGATAAAGGCCAGTCCGGTTAGAAATGACTCGGTGACCTTGCAAAAAAAGCCCGTACAATATTCTATATTTTCGGTTCCGGTAGCATCAACTTTTACTCCGGTAAAAGGTCGGGCTACCACCGTAGAGCGAGTAAGACCTCCGAAGGTCTACGATAATTATGCGACTCTTGGATTTGGAAACTACTCCAATGTTCTGGCGGAGTTCTATTCTAATATCGAAATTGATCGTAGTAAGAATTTTGGTGTTTTTCTAACTCATAATTCCTCTCAGGGAGGCATCGATGATGTTTACCTGGATGATAAATTCTACGATACCGAGTTAAATCTAAATTACAACACAAGAAATCGGGATCTTTCATGGATCGCCGAGTTTGGAGCTGAGCATCAATTGTTCAATTGGTACGGACTACCGGAATACAATGTTCCTGCAAATCCTGAAACTTCTCAATTTCTGGCAAATCTCGATCCTCAGCAAAATTACTATTCTGTATACGTTGGAAGTGAGATTGAACTTTATGATAGCTTCTTCGAAAAAGCTAAAGCCAAATTCAGACATTCCGGAGATGCATTTTCCACTGCTGAAAATCACTTTAATGTAGATGGTCTTTTTGAAGTGGAGATCGCTGAAGAGTTGATCACAACCAAAGTTGGAGCAGATATTTTAAATGGGAAGTTCGAGCAACGTTATGATTCTAATGAAGGGTATGATTATACCTATATGATCTTCAATGCAAACCCAAGTTTATTGATCCTGAGAGATGATCTTAGTATTAATCTGGGTGTAAATTTCGTGTATGGTGCAGATGTGGAGAACAGCGATGGGGACATTTATATCTATCCTACCGTGAACGCGAGTTATAAACTTGCTGGAGATTACTTTACGGCCTATGCTGGTCTTGATGGTGACCTTGAACAGAATACATATTACAATTTCTACCAGACAAATCCATATATTTCACCAACGCTTACAATCAGGCCAACCGATAGTAAGTACAAAGGTTATGTAGGTGGAAAAGGGAAGCTATCTAACGCGATCTCTTATAATCTAAAAGCCAGTTATCAGTCTCAATTTGACAAACCATTGTTCCGAAGAAATTACGATGCGATGGTCCTTGACGGGGAACCATATACTAATGGAAACAGTTTTGATGTGGTGTATGACGATGTAAAAACTCTTGCTCTTGCTGCGGAATTGAATGTGGATGTAAACAGAAACTTCAGACTGGGAATTAATACTGAATTTTTAAATTATAATACAGATGATCAGGCAGAAGCATGGAATTTGCCAAATATGACGGCTAGTCTAAATGCAGATTATCAAATAACCGAAAAATGGTATTCTGGAGCGAATCTATTCTTTGTAGGGGAGCGTAAAGATGAAAACAGGTCTCTAAGCCTAACATTTGTTGATCCAATAGTTACTCTAGATAGTTATTTTGATGCTAACGCTCATGTTGGTTATAGATTTAATGATCAATTTTCAGCATTTGTAAAGGGAAGTAACCTGTTGAACAATAATTACCAGAAATGGATGGACTACAACGTTCAGGGTGTTCAGGTTCTGGGTGGAGTGACCTATAAGTTCGATTTTAATTAGAAATCAATCGAATCATACAAGTAAAAGGAACCTGAAAGGGTTCCTTTTTTTATTCTACAGTAAATCTAAATTGATCGGCTTCATCTGAATTTTTGAAAGTAGTAAGTAGATAAACTAGTACTCCGTTATTGGTATCTACATAAAGGTTGAGAGGTTGCTGATAGTAACTGCTAATAAAAAACTCTCCAGGTTGTTTCAAAACGATACCAAATTCACTTTGAAAGTTCTGTCCGTTTAAAAAAGCGGTAGCAATGAGCGCACTACTGGTAGAAACTTCCCCTCCACGAATGATTACTTCATCAGGACTAAGGCTCAGTAGCGTAGGATTCTCGAATCCTGTTTGCTGGTATAGATCCAGGTAGGCATATAACCTGTCTGAATTTCCAGCTACTTCAGAAATATTAATGATTTCACCATTATGTTCCTGATTAACAGAAACTTTAGTTTTGATCCATATCGTATCGTTCAATGCATAGCTTGTCCTTGAATCTTTAATTTCGATAAGGTCCGAAGTATCTATAGTGTAGGTGGCGGGTTCGATATGATCATCTTCTTCGGGACAGCAGAAACCTGCGCAAAGAAAAACAAGTGACCAGCTAAATGTGCTTAATTTCATCAAGGTATTATGAAAATACAGATTTATACAGTTGGTTGCGTGCCGCTACTTGCATTTCCTTAATTTTCCGTGAATTACACTTTAAGCTTATGCTTCTTTGATTATTTTAGTTGAAAATTTAAAATATGAGAAGATTATTACTGGTTTTTGCCATTTTTCTTACGTTTTCAAGTGTAGCACAGAAACAGGAGGCAGATCTTTTAGTGTTCAATGGCGTAGTTTATACCGTAGATTCTGAATTTAATACTACGGAAGCGTTTGCCGTTAAAGACGGTAAGTTCCTTAAAGTTGGAACTGAAGCATCCCTTAGAGAAGAATTCGATTTTTCCGAAGAATTTGATGCTAAAGGAAAAGCGGTATATCCAGGTCTTATCGACGCTCATGCACATTTTTATGGTCTTGGAATGCAACAACAACGAGTAGATCTTACCGAGACTAAAAGTTTTGCTGAGGTTGTTGCCAGAATTCAGGAATTTCAGAAAGAAAATAAAACAGAATTTATCGTAGGTCGTGGATGGGATCAAAATGACTGGGAAGTAAAGGAATTTCCTGTAAAAGACACCCTAGATCAATTATTTCCTGATACTCCAATTGCAATCACCAGGATAGATGGTCATGCGATGCTGGTAAATCAGGCGGCGCTGGATAAAGCTGGAATCACTACCAATACAGAATTTGATGGCGGAGATATCGAGCAGAAAAACGGGAAATTAACCGGGATTCTTGTTGATAATCCAATGATGCTTATTGAAGAGATCACAGAACGCGCAGATATTGAAACACAAAAGAAAGCCTTACTGGCTGCTCAGGAAATCTCATTTTCTTATGGATTAACTACGGTGGATGATGCAGGATTGGACAAGCAGGTAATTGAGCTTATCGATAGTTTAAATAATACTGGAGAATTGAAAATTCGCTTATATGCGATGCTAAGTAACAGCGATAAGAATCTTGATTATTACCTGGAAAAAGGACCTTATAAAACTGATCTGCTCAACGTACGTTCAGTGAAATTCTACGGAGATGGAGCCCTGGGTTCTCGTGGAGCAGCATTGAAAGAACCTTATTCAGATCGTGATGATCATTACGGAGCATTGCTTTCACCGGTTTCAGAATTCAAAGCAACTGCCGAACGTATCGCGAAAACTGGTTTTCAGATGAATACGCATGCCATTGGGGATTCTGCTAATTATATGGTTCTCAAAACCTATGATTCACTTTTTAGTGATTCCGAAGATAGAAGATGGAGAGTAGAGCATTCCCAGGTGATCGATGCAGATGATTTTAAATATTTCAGCAAAAATATCCTTCCATCTATCCAACCCACTCATGCCACCAGCGATATGTACTGGGCTGAAGAAAGACTTGGGGAAGAAAGGATCAAAGGCGCTTATGCCTATAAAAAACTTTTAGATCAGGCGGGAATGGTAGCTCTTGGAACAGATTTTCCTGTAGAACAGGTTAATCCATTTCTTACATTCTACGCGGCGGTAGACAGGCAGGATACCAAAAACTTTCCAGAAGGAGGATTTATGAGAGAAGAAGCACTGAGTAGGCAAGAGACCTTGCGTGGTATGACCATCTGGGCTGCTTATTCAAATTTTGAAGAAAACGAAAAAGGAAGTATAGAAGCAGGAAAATTTGCAGATTTCGTGATCCTTGATCGTGATCTTATGACAGTAGAGATCGATAAAGTTCCAGATACAAAAGTGATCTCAACTTTTGTAGCAGGGGAGCAGGTCTATAAGAACTAAAGCAATTATCTTTGTAGCTTATTAAAAATTAAAACAATGAACGACGGATTATACGCAAAATTCCATACTTCTAAAGGAGAGATCCTGGCTGAACTGGAATTTCAAAAAACACCTGGAACTGTAGGGAACTTTGTAGGTCTTGCAGAAGGGAAGATAGAAAATGACCCGAAAGATAAGGGAGTTCCTTATTACGACGGACTTAAATTTCACCGAGTGATTCCAGATTTTATGGTTCAGGGAGGAGATCCTCAGGGAACCGGAGCTGGTGGACCTGGTTACAATTTCGATGATGAGATCCATGCAGATCTTAGACACGATGCGCCTGGTAAATTGTCTATGGCAAATGCCGGACCTGGTACTAATGGAAGTCAGTTTTTTATCACTCACGTGCATACGCCATGGTTAGACGGTAAACATACAGTCTTCGGAAGTGTGGTTGAAGGACAGGATGTAGTGAATAAGATTCAGCAGAACGATACGATCGAAAAGTTGGAGATCGTAAGAGTTGGTGCAGAAGCTGAAGCATTCGATGCTGCTGAAGCATTCAATACTTTCACCTCTCAAAAGCAGGAAAAAGAAGCTGAAGCAAAGCAAAAGGCTGCTGCTGAAGTTGACAAGCTTGCTGCAGGTTTTAAGTCTACAGATAGTGGTTTGCGATACCAGATCATCCAGAAGGGTGATGGTGTTCAAGCTGAAAAAGGTAAGAACGTATCGGTACATTATAAAGGTCAGTTAGCTGATGGTACTGTGTTCGATTCTTCTTATAAAAGAAATCAGCCTTTGGAATTTCCAGTAGGTGTAGGCCATGTAATCCCGGGATGGGATGAAGGTATTCAATTACTACAGGTTGGAGATAAGGCGAGAATGGTGATCCCATCAGACCTTGCTTACGGAGAACGTGGTGCAGGTGGTGTGATTCCACCAAATGCTGTGCTTATTTTCGATGTGGAATTGATGGATGTAAAATAATATAGACTTATATATTTCTTAAAAACGCCCTGATTCTTCAGGGCGTTTTCTATTTTTAGATATGAGTACAGAAGAAGAGATCGAAAATTTAAAATTTCCTATCGGGGAATTTGAAATTCCGGAACAGGTTTCCGTAGAAAACATAAGAGATTATATTGATGAGGTGGCGAGATTACCTCAGGCATTGATTGAGGAAGTCGAACATCTTGATCAGGATCAATTACAAATGGTCTATCGTCCTGAAGGCTGGAACATCCGGCAATTGGTGCATCATATTGCCGATAGCCATATGAGTGCATTTATGCGTTTTAAATGGGCGCTAACTGAAGACGAGCCGACCATCAAGGCATTTAATGAAAAAGGTTTTGCAGAACTGGCAGATTCAAAATTCACACCGGTAACGTTATCCCTTGGATTCCTTAAAGCTTTGCACGCGAAATGGATCATCCTGCTGGAGAATATGAGCACAGAGGATTTCGAGAGAACTTTTATACATCCGGAATCTGGCTTTCGTTACAGTTTAAAACAAAGTCTGGCGAATTATGCCTGGCATGGGAAACATCATCTGGAGCATATCATAGAACTTAAAAAAAGAAAAGGCTGGGATTAACCAGCCTTTTAGATTTTATAAATCGAAATATTACTTTTTTAATTCCGGTTGTGCAGTTGTTCTCAGGTAAGGTTTTACCGTTTTGTAGCCTTTTGGGAACATTTTATCTGCTTCCTCATTACTTACAGATGGGCTAATTACAACGTCATCACCATGTTTCCAGTTCGCCGGCGTTGCTACTTTATTGTAAGCAGTAAGTTGCAAAGAATCTATTACCCTAAGTAATTCCTCAAAATTTCTACCTGTACTCGCCGGGTACGTTAGCGTCATTTTGATAGACTTATCTGGTGCAATCACGAATACCGAGCGTACGGTAAGTGTGCTATCAGCTTTTGGATGGATCATTCCATATAAATCTGAGACCTTTTTGTCCTCATCTGCTATGATAGGAAAGTTCACCGTAGTGTTCTGAGTTTCATTAATGTCCTTGATCCAGTCTTTGTGAGACTTCACTCCGTCTACACTAAGTGCCAGTACCTTTACATCTCTTTTCTTAAATTCTTCAGCATAATTCGCAGCAGCTCCTAATTCAGTTGTACAAACAGGAGTATAATCTGCCGGGTGAGAGAATAGAATTCCCCAGCTATCGCCTAGAAATTCATGAAAACTAATTTTCCCTTCAGATGTATCTGCAGTAAAATCTGGTGCTATATCGCCTAATTTCAAATCACTCATAATCAGTCTGTTTTATATTATTAAATCCTACTGAAATAGTAGGTTATTCAAATTTAAAAAATTGCGGGGAGTCAAATGAAAAGATCAAGTTAAATTAAGTTTTCCATTTGATATTACAACCAATCGATGGCTTTTGATCTTTATTGACCTTACGATTATTCAGCACCGCATCCATCGCTTCCCTTATGTCTCTACCATTGGAATGTAGTCCATTATTTGGTCTGCTGTCATCCAGTTGCCCACGATAGATCAATTTAAGTTCAGCATCAAAAAGGAAAAAATCCGGAGTGCAGGCTGCCTGATATTTTCTGGCGATCTCCTGCGTGCCATCGAATAAATAAGGAAATGAATACTGATTTTTTGATGCAACTTCTGTCATCAGGTCTGGATGATCATCTGGATAACTTTCGGGATCATTACTGCTTATACCTGCGAAACCAAAGCCCAGTTGCCTGTATTCATTAGCGAGCCTCACAATTTCCCCATTTACATGCTTAACAAAAGGACAGTGATTTGAAAGAAACACGATAAGCGTTCCTTTCTCACCTTTGATATTTTTTAGATCCAGAAGATGTCCGGTTCGGGTATCCATCAGTTTAAAGTCTGGAGCATCGCTTCCAAGCGGAAGCATTTTTGATGATGTAAGTGACATCTTTTTCTTTAAAATTAATTATTAATGCTCAATATTCTCTATTTTTCCATCTTTAAATTCTGAATATGATTAGTGAAATTAGCTGGGAGGATTTCGAGAAAGTTGATATGAGAGTAGGAACAATTCTGGAAGCTGAGGAACTTCCGAAGGCTAAAAAGCCAGCCTATAAGATGCTGATAGATTTTGGAGAAGAAATTGGTACGAAGCGAACATCTGCACAGATCACTAGAAGGTATACGAAGGAAGAACTTCCAGGAAGACAGGTCATCGCCGTAGTCAATTTTCCGGTTAAAAGAATTGCCGGCTTCAAAAGCGAATGCCTGGTGATGGGGGTGGTCGGTGATGAAACTGATGTTGTTCTGTTATCACCAGATCAAAAAGTACCAAACGGACTCAGGATCGCTTAATTCTGAGCTTCTTTGAACTTTTTATGCTGATCCAGTAACTTGCGAATATCCTTGTTGTGTCCATACAGCACCATGATATCGTCTTTATATAATTTGGTGTCTGCATGTACAATTCCCTGTACGGTATTCCTTTCAGTTGGAGCTCCAAGTTCGTTTTTACCTTCAGAAACATTCATGGTCGTGAGTATAAGAATATTGAATTCTCCTTTAATGTCCAGTTCCTTTACAGTTTTGTCATGATACTCTTCTGGGATTTTAGTCTCAACAATACTAAAGTTACTATCCAGTTCAAAACTGTCCACCACGCCTTCAAGATTTAACCTTTGTGCCCAGCGGTGAGCAGTTTCTTCTTCAGGATGAATAATTTCTGTAATACCCATCGTTTGCAACACCGTTCGCTGTAGTGGATCTATCGCGCGGCTTATAATTCTCTTCACCTTCATTTGTTTCATAAGCGCGGCGGCCATAATATTGGCACCTTTATCTTCTCCAATCCCAACGATCACCACGTCGCAATCCTTCAGCGGTAAATTCTTAACGGCTTCCATATCTGTCGCATCCAGACTAATAGCATGAGTTATTTTCTCCTTCATGCTTTCAACCTTGCTCATACTAATATCCACACCAATAACTTCGTTGCCCATTTCTGCAAGCTGTTCTGCGATGGACGATCCAAAGTTTCCAAGACCAATTACAATATATTTCATGTGTTAGTTTATTAAAATTTCATCTGTAGGGACTCTATAATTAAGATGTTTAGCCTTCCGAAGCATAGCAATTAAAAGAGTAAGCATGCTAACTCTGCCAATAAACATCGTAAAGATAAGAACGATCTTGGACGAGGATGAAAGGCTGGAAGTAATTCCTGTGGAAAGTCCAACGGTACTATAGGCCGAAAATGCTTCAAACGCAATATCTATGATCGGTATATCTTTTTCGAAGATCGTCATCAGGAATATCGCGATGCTAATCACCGTCAGGGAGAGTGATATAATGGCAAACGCACGCCGAATAGAATTACTCGATACTTCTCTTTTGTATACTTCGATACGATCCTTGCCCTTTCCAAGACTTACAAAATTTAATGCGGCAATGGCAATGGTGCTCGTCTTTATTCCACCTCCGGTAGATGCAGGGGAGGCTCCAATCCACATAAGCATAAAAATAAGCATAAGCGTACTTACATTTAATGCCTGCATGTCTACGGTGTTAAAACCGGCTGTACGCGGCGTAGCAGCTCCAAAAAAAGCAGTAACGATCTTTCCAAACCAGTTATGCTCCGCGAGGGTGTTGTTGTACTCCAGAATATAGAAACCTAAAGTTCCCACACTTAAGAGAATTATTGTAGTTACAATTACGATTCGTGTATTGAGATTGATCACCCAAGGCGAGTAAGGTAAAGGCCTTTTTTTGTTGAGCTTGAGCAGTAGATTCGAAAAAGAATATTTCAGATACTTATAAATATTCAGAACAATAGGAAAGCCAATTCCTCCAAGAATGAATAATACTGCAATTACCAGATGTAGCGGATAATTAAATCTGAAAATTGGTTCATAAAGACTGTTTTCAAGTGTAGAGAATCCTGCATTGCAAAAGCCGCTTATTGCGTGAAAAACTGAAAAGAATATGCGGTCACTAATCTGGCTCAATTCATTTTCACTTAAGCTGAAATATATAAAAATAGCTCCCAGCAGTTCAGTAACAAAAGTGATGGAAAGAATTTTTTTAAGTACGCCGAAAACTTCACCAATACGTTCTGAATTGGTAGCATCTTTGAGTAACAGTTGATTCTCGAAACTGGTCTGTCCCCGAAAAAAGTAGCTAAAATAACTGGCAAAGGTCATGATCCCGAGTCCGCCCAATTGCATTAAGAGTAAAAGGATAGACTGTCCAAAAGTGGTGAAATATGAACCGGTATCTACAACGATAAGACCGGTCACGCAAACTGCGCTGGTAGAAGTGAAAAGTGCATCCAGAAGTCCGATTCCTTCATGTGTGGCTTTAGGTAGCATCAGCAAACCAGTGCCGACTAATATAATTCCCAGGAAACTGCTTATGAATAGCTGAGCCGGATTTAAGTATGCTTTATTAAACCTGAAATTGATGGTTGCAAGTTCCCGTATGAAGTAAACGAGCGATGCGAAATACATGTAAGCCATCTTATTGAGGAACTGCAAACCGGGAAAATTCTCCATAAGAACATCAGTCTTCACGATGCTTAGCAGGAGAATAAGCGTTCCAAGGATGGCATCCAGGATTCTTATTTTTGCAGGAACCTTGATCTTGAGAACAAAATACCGACATAGGATCGCAGCGATCCCTATCAATAAGACTACATAATAAAAACTGTTTAGCTGGGCTTCCTGAAGATCTTCCTGTTTAAATCCCAGATCATATAGACCTACGAGTAATGCAATGCAACTGGCAAAAAAGGAGAACCGATTGAGGTAACTTAAAAACCTCTCGTTTCTTAACCATGATTTAAATCCGGAAAATTTCAATAATTGGAATTTAGAAGCATGAATACTAGGTGAAAAAGAATAGGTCCGGTAAGTTTGAAACTAAAGGACCTATTTTCCTGAACAAACCGGTACAAAGTTATGTAACCGACTGTACAAGTCTGCTAAAATTTACCCAAACTATCGGTTACATTTCTGATCCGAAGAAGATAGCATTCATCAGTAATTTGTTGGTACCGTACCAGAATGCTCTAAAGTTTGTGTTGTCTGTAAATAGCATTACTTCCCCGCGGCCAAGTCTATCGTGTTTAAATGGAACTGTTCCTGCAAGCGAATCCAGGTTTGGTTTGCTTATATATCCACTCAACAAAGGTTTTTCAGTATAGCGAAGAGGATTTTTGTAGCTCTGCTTATCGGCTTCCATAAAAATGGTCGTATTTCTGAAAAGCGCGATTTTGTCACTATTGTATCCAAATGCGATTGGATGAGTTCTGTCCAGATCTGCTTCAAAGATTGCTCCTCCAATTACCTGTGCGCCACGAAAGTCACCACGTTCTCCAAAACTGACATCCTTTGCAGTATTCTCTGTTTTTTTAGTCTCAAAGTCAATGAAATCATTGCTTTTCAGCCAGTTTACAGCACTTCTAAAGCCTATGATGGTTCCTCCGTTTTTAGTCCAATCCTTCAGCTGAGTAGCAACTCCATCGTTCAATCCACCGCCCCAGGTACTTGGAACGATAATATCGGTATACCTGCTAAGGTCACTTCCAGAGAGGTCTTTAAGATCAAGTTTTGTAATTTTCATGTCGTAACGCTGATCGAACAAATGCCAGATTTCACCGGCATCATAGGAAGATATGGATCCACCAACCAGAATGGCAACCTGTTGAGGTTCAATCGCACGAAACTGGTTACTTCCAAGATTTATTCCACCGGTCATTCCGGTTGGAATTCCCTTGATAGCTATATGGCTTACTTTAGAAACTTCAGTAATAAAATTAAATAGCTCATCCTGTTCTAATTTTTGATTCTGAACTGGGATCATGATCGTTCCGGCAGCAAACTCATCTCCTTCGTAGGTAAATGCTTCCATGGAAACTTTTGCTCGAAGCCCTTTCTCCAGGATGATATTCAGAGCTTTTGGAGCCAGGTAATTGTGCCAGTCCAGTAAATAGGCATAAGAACTTTTCTCAAGTTGCTCTGGTGTAGGTATTTCCAGTTCCTGGATCTTCTCTCCGGCATTTTTCATCGCAATATCTTCAGAAAAATCAAGATTGAAGGCTAAAGGGAATGTCCATGCAGATATATCGTAAAACAGGCTATCCTGAAACTCAGTTCTACGTTCGAACATCGCTTTTAATAGTCGGTGTTGCCTTTGATTCTTTGGTACTAAATAAGAATTGCCTTTTTTGAATGTCAGGCCTGCTTCCGTGAAATTCTCATCTACCTTGTGAACTTCGATCTGGTGACGTTTCAGAACCTTTGCAAGTTCATAAGCTTTCACAGGATCATGTTCGCTACCGAAAGCATAAGCACCATTAGAGGCACTATTTCGAGATTCTTTAAAGAAATTACGCTGATAATTTAGTAATTTTTCACGCATGTTTTCAGCAGCTTTTAAAGTTGAAAGTGCCGCTGTGAATTGATTGCGAATCGTAAACGGGAATGTAAGAATGCCATTATCAGTTTCCTGAGCGTGGCCGCGAGAACTTCCCTGTTCGAAAAGAATACCAATACTTCCATTAATGTCTGGGAAGGTAGAGCCTTTTCCGTAGTAGAAATCGTCGTAATTTTCTTCGGTATAATACAGTGATCCAATTTCATCAAAAGCCTGAGCATGATAAGTCCCAATTTCTTTAGTCAGATCCTGGTTTAGCTGTGGAGTAAGAGGGTGCGTACGTGAAGGAATCCCGGGTTGGAAGAAAAAGGAAGAATTTGATCCCATCTCATGATGATCTGTTAGAACATTGGGATACCAGTCATGAAATGTCTTGATTCTTGCCTGAGACTCTGGTAATTGCACAGGTAGCCAGTCACGATTCATATCGAACCAGTAATGATTGGTTCTTCCACCCGGCCAGATCTCGCTGTATTCCCTGTCCTGTGGATCTGGATTGATGTTTTTACTCTTATTAGTATTTGCCCAGTAAGCGAATCGTTGAAGCCCATCTGGATTAAAGGCGGGATCCAATAGAATTATAGTGTTTTTTAAAGTTTCTTCGATCTCGGGACCTTCAGCTGCGGCGAGGTAATAGGCGTAAAGTAGGGCAGCATTGGATCCGCTGGCTTCATTTCCGTGGATGGAGAATCCCTGGTTGATCACAACGGGCATGTTCGACAGGTCTTCCGAAGAATTTTCAGAGACTAACCCAATATGTTTTGTTCTAATATCTTCAATATTAGTAATATTTTCTTCTGAAGAAACAGTGAGCAGGATCAATGGCCGACCTTCATAAGTAGTTCCACGATTTTCAACTTTTAGTCGGGGAGAGGCGGCTGCCAGGGTATGCATATACGAAACCAGTCGGTCATGACTAACATGCCATTCGCCGGGGATAAAACCTATGCTCTCTTCTGGAGTAGGAATAGACTGGTTGTAAGAAATATCAGCAGGTAAATAGTAGCTCATAGACAGATCCTCCTGCTGAGCGAAGCTAATCTGGAATACAAGAAAAAGAGAAAAAAGTAAAAGTTTGCGCATTGGTTTATTTTTGAAAAGCCCTAATATAAAAAAAACCGTCCTGATAGGGACGGTTTGTATTGTGTATAGACTTTTTGTCTAGATATCATCAAAACTTACATCTGTAAATTTCTCTGCTGCCGGAGATGCTGTTTGCTCAACTGGCTGCTCATCATATTCTTTTTTGAAATCTTTCTGGTGACGTTCGCTAATCACTTCTTCACCTTTTTCATTAACGATAAAGTTCGTCATTTCCTCAAGGATCTCTCTAAATCCATCAAAATCTTCTTTGTATAGGTAGATCTTGTGTTTTTTGTAGTAGAAAGAACCATCGTCGTTCGTGAACTTCTTGCTCTCTGTAATTGTGAGATAATAATCATCTGCACGGGTACTTCTTACATCGAAAAAATAAGTCCTTCTTCCTGCTCTTAAAACTTTAGAGAATATTTCCTCTTTCTCCATCATTCCCTTGTCGCTCATAAAATAGATTCTTTAATGGTTGTTATTAACGAGCTCAAAAATCTAAAAATTTTTAACATCTAGCAAAAAATTTTCACATTTCTTTTTCATTTAGCTGTTTTGCGTAGAGTTCTTTATAGTATCCTTCAGTAGTAATTAGTTGCTCATGACTGCCTTCCTGTACTACCAGTCCATCTTCGAGGATAATAATCCTGTCGGCATTTTTAGCTGAAGAAATTCTGTGACTCACGATGATCGTGGTTTTCTCTTTTGTGATTTCGAAGAGATTATTCAGTATTTCCTCTTCGGTTTCAGTATCTACAGCAGATAAGCAGTCATCGAATAAGAGAATCTCGGGATCATGAATAATTGCCCTAGCAATAGACACCCGTTGCTTTTGTCCGCCAGAAAGTGTGATTCCGCGTTCACCTAGAACAGTATCGTA
Source organism: Christiangramia sp. LLG6405-1 (assembly GCF_045055805.1). Taxonomy (GTDB): domain Bacteria; phylum Bacteroidota; class Bacteroidia; order Flavobacteriales; family Flavobacteriaceae; genus Christiangramia. The sequence continues at coordinate 1,642,935 of NZ_CP159330.1, forward strand.
ACCTTTGTTGAAGCCCTGAATATTGTTATGTACGGAAGCATTTTTTGCCGCTTTAATAATTTCTTCTTCGGAAGCATCTGTTTTTCCGAATTTGATATTATTTCTAATACTGTCACTAAATAGGAAAGCATCCTGTGGGACGTAACCAATATTTTCCCGAAGACTTTCCAGGTTCACAGTATCTATTTTGCGACCATCGATCAATAATTCACCCTGATCAATATCGTAAAGACGACCAATCAATTCAAGAATGGTCGATTTACCAGAACCAGTCTTTCCTATCACCGCCAGTGTTTCCCCTTTTTCAACTTTAAAACTTACGTTCTTAAGGGCGGTAATATTTGTATCATCATAAGTAAAGCTTACATTCTTAAATTCAATACTACCATTGATCGCATCCTGTTCGGTCTTAGGATTGGTAATTTCAGGTTTCTCACTAAGAAATTCGTTGATACGCTCTTGGGATGCTTCCGCCTGCTGAACCAGGGAGGTTACCCATCCAATGGCTGCAACCGGCCAGGTTAGCATATTTACATAAAGTATAAATTCTACTAGCACGTCGATATTCTCGATCTCTCCGGAAATGATTTGTCTTCCTCCAATATAAATCACGATAATGTTACTAATACCGATTAAAAGGATCATAAGCGGGAAGAAAAATGCCTGAACCTTTACCAGGTCAATATTCTTATCTCTACTGCCATTAGAGAGCTCTGTAAAGTTATTGTTAGTTTGAGGTTCAAGCCCATAAGATTTAATAACAGCGATCCCGCTAAAACTTTCCTGGGTGAACGTATTAAGTTTTGAAAGATATTGCTGTACAACCGTACTTCTTTTATGGATCGCGACACTCAATTTATAGATTGAGAAGGCCAAGACCGGCAGCGGAATTACCGTATACAAAGTAAGTAAAGGGGCGGCCTGGATCATAAAGATCAAAACCACAACGGTTGAGGTAAATGTTGTTACACTATACATGATAGCAGGACCTAAATATAACCTCACTTTAGAGACATCTTCGCTAATCCTGTTCATTAGATCTCCCGTTCTGTTCTTCTTGTAGAAGTTTAAAGAGAGATCCTGGTAATGACGATAAACTTCGTTTTTAAGATCATATTCCATATGCCTGGAAACCACGATAAAAGTTTGTCGCATCAGGAAAGTAAGGAAAGCAGATATAAGTGTGGTTCCTACAATAAGCAGGATATTGTAAAGAAGTTCATCTTTGAGCACAGAGACATCAGTCACTTCGCCATTGATGTATTCTTCTATAATGACTGTACTTTCACCAATTAAAGGGATGTAGTAGATCCCGAAAATTCTGGCGGCAATCGTAATAACCAATCCAATAAGTAGTTTCCATTTGTATTTGTAGAAATATTTATTGAGATGCTGAAGGTTCTTCATTCAGTGAAATTCTATAAAGTTGAGGATTCTGTAATTTAACACGTTTAGAATCCATGCTTTTTAAATAATTATTATTTTTGCGGCGGATTTTTGATCAAATTCAAAATCTGAATAATTTAAAAATCAACAAATTATGCAAGTTGACGTTCTAAATGCAAATGAACTAAAAAAAGCAGCTCCGGTTTTTGGACAGGTGTCTTTTGACGAACACGAACAAATCGTTTTTTGCAACGACAAAGATACAGGTTTAAAGGCAATAATTGGTATCCATAATACGGTTTTAGGACCAGCTCTGGGAGGAACCAGAATGTGGAATTATACCAGTGAATGGGAGGCTGTAAATGATGTATTGCGTCTTTCTCGTGGTATGACCTTTAAGAGTGCGATCACCGGTTTAAATCTTGGTGGTGGGAAAGCTGTTATCATAGGTGATGCTAAAACAGATAAAACTCCTGCGCTAATGAAGCGTTTTGGAGAATTTGTACATTCTTTAGGTGGTAAATATATCACTGCAGAAGATGTAGGTATGGAAACTTCCGATATGGATACCGTACGTGAAGTAACACCTTATGTAACTGGGATTTCAGAATCTCAGGGTGGAGCGGGAAATCCTTCTCCAATTACTGCTTATGGTGTGTTCATGGGGATCAAAGCTTCAGCTAAGTTCAAGTATGGATCAGATGATCTTGAAGGTAAAAAAGTACTGGTTCAGGGAATTGGACATGTTGGAGAAACTCTGGTTGAATATTTAACCGGTGATGGAGCTGAAGTTTATATTACAGATATTAACGAGGACAGACTTGCAGAAGTAAGTAAGAAATACGGAGCGCATATATTTACAGATAGAGATATTTACTCTGCTGAAGTAGATATTTATGCACCTTGTGCACTTGGAGCGACTATTAACGATGATACCATAGATAGACTTAAGGTTGATATCATCGCTGGCGCTGCTAACAATCAACTTGCAGATGAGGTAGCTCACGGGCAGATCCTTCAGAACAGAGGGATTGTTTACGCACCAGATTTCCTTATCAACGCAGGTGGAATTATTAATGTGTATGCTGAATTGGAGAATTACGACAAGCAGGAGATCATGCGCAAGACTGAGAATATCTACAATACAACTTTAAGAATTCTTGAAAAAGCTTCAAAAGACGATATTACTACGCACTTCGCAGCTTTACAAATAGCGAAGCAACGTATTGCCGATAGAAAAAAACAGAATTTAAATTAGTCAGTTCTAATTTATTAATATTTTTGCAGGGCGAAAGCGAAAAGCTTTCGCCCTTTCTAATTCCTAAAAAGTTCTTTTACAATTATGTTGACAAGAAGACATATCAGGGTTAAAGTAATGCAGTCACTGTATGCATTTAACCAAAGCCAGAATGACAACCTTGCCACAGAAGAGAAATTCCTGCTGAAGAGTATGCAGGAAATGTACGACCTCTTTCTGCTTCAGTTAAGTTTGATCACCGAGATAAGAGAACATGCTGAAGTCTACCTGGAGAAATCACAGCAAAAACACCTTGCCACCAACGAGGAAAAAGATCCTAATAGAAAATTTATCGATAACCAGATCTTCCAGATCCTGAATGAAAACGAAAGTATTCAGAAGGCATTAGAAGACCACAAAATTAATCACTGGAAACAGGATGATGAATATGTGGCGATTATCTGGAATGAGATTAGAAATAGCGAACTGTATTCAGAATATATGAATACTCGTGAAGGCAGTTTTAAGGATGATAAAGAGCTTATTATCCAGATCTTCAAGGAGATCATTGCTCCTAACGAGAAATTGTACGATTACCTTGAGGATAAGAAATTAACCTGGGTAGATGACCTTCCGTTAGTAAATACCGCAGCTCTAAAATTTCTTCAGAAGTTAAAAGAATCTACCGGTAGAGAAAAGCAGATCGCTCGTTTGTTTAAAAACGATGAGGACAAAGAATTTGCCCTAAAATTATTTCAGAAGACTTATCTTAATGATGAGGACCTTTCCGAAGAAATGCTGGGGAAAACTCCAAACTGGGATAAAGACAGGATTGCAGAAGTGGATATGGTGCTTATAAAGATGGCGATCTGTGAGTTTTTAAAATTTAGTAGTATCCCTGTAAAGGTTACTATCAACGAATATCTGGAGATTGCAAAGGAATACAGCACTCCAAAAAGCAGCATCTTTATTAATGGGGTTCTGGACAAACTTTCTAAGGAATACCAGACAGAAGGCAAGCTAAATAAAATGGGCAGAGGCCTGATGTAGTACAGATTTTTTAGTATTTTTGCCCATTAGAAATTAAACAAAATAACTTCGTCATGAAAAGAACAATTTTAATGTTTGCAGCTGCAGGGGCTATGCTGTTAACCGGATGTCAAGACAACGCCTCAGGTAAAGTAAAAGCAGAGAACGTAGAAGCTTCAGCTGAACGTGATGCACAGGCGACTGTTTATCCTGAAATCTCTTTCGAAGAAACTGAATTTGATTTCGGAAACATAGCTAAGGGAACAAACGTTGAGCACGTATTTAAATTCACTAACACAGGAAAAGCTCCTTTAGTGATCACAAATGCTTCAAGTTCTTGTGGGTGTACAGTTCCAACTTACCCTAAGAACGAAACTATCCAACCAGGTGAAACTGGAGAGATGCTTGTGAAATTCAACGGTTCTGGTAATGGACAGGTAACTAAGACTGTAACAGTATCTGCAAATACTGAAGCTGGAAAAGAACAATTAAAAATCAAAGCTTTTGTAGAAGCTGCGGAAACAGAAACAGCTAGCTAAAAGCATATATGGATCAATTAACCCAGTTTGCACCGATTATATTAATGTTTGTGGTAGTGTATTTTTTTATGATACGCCCACAAATGAAGAAAGCAAAACAGGAAAAAACATTTGCCGCTGAACTTAAAAAAGGAGATCGTGTTATTACCAAAAGTGGAATGCACGGTAAGATTATTGACTTCAGCGAAAAGAATAATTCGGTAATTATTGAAACAGGCGCCGGTAAGATTACTTTTGATCGTTCATCCATTTCGATGGAAATGAGTCAGAAATTGAATGCTCCGGTTGTAGAGAAGAAATAATTTTCGAAGACATATCAAACGAAAAAGCAGCTCATTGAGCTGCTTTTTTATTTTCTATAGTGATCATTAAGCCCTTTTCCCTGTAAAATTAGAGGTTCGATCTTTTTGATCCTGTTTGATCGAGTTGCTTGCTTTTTGGCTTCAGCAATAAATTGAGCGTATTCCTTTTGTTTCCCAGGGCTTAGATCATGAAAGGCTGCTTTTAGCAACTTGTTGCCATTTAATATAGTTTCAAGTTCTTCAGGAATTTCAAGCGACTTTGGTTTCGCTTTTAATTCCAAACCCGCTTTTTGGTTGGCTATCGCTTCTTCAATATAAGGAATAATCGCATTATTGTTTATACTATCATTTTGCCCAAACCTGATCTGCCTCAGAGCTTTTGTTTTGCCATCCTGAGCATTGACCTGCAGCGCTGTATTCTTCTTCAGAAATACGCCCTGAAAAAACCAGATGGCAATATGATTTTTAAAAGCTCCAAGACCAATGACATTTTTGCCATCCAGGCTATATACCGGTGCTCCCCATTTGATGGAAGCTGTTAAACCGGTTTGTTCCATTAATCCTACAAGTTGCCTGAGTTGTGCATCCCAATCGGCATGAAGTAGTACATATTCTTCAATGGAACTTATCTTACTCAAATCTTCTATTCGTATTTCTTAGCGGTAAGTTCAGCAAGTTTTACGATTACTTCCGCAGCCTTTTGCATACTTTCTACCGGTACATATTCATATTTACCATGGAAATTGTGACCACCTGCAAAGATGTTAGGGCAGGGAAGTCCCATAAAACTCAGTTGAGCACCATCAGTCCCGCCACGAATTGGTTTGATGATAGGTTCGATATCCACTGCTTCCATCGCATCACGGGCCAGGTCTACGATATGGATTACCGGTTCTACTTTTTCTCGCATATTACGGTACTGGTCAGTAATTTCAATAGTAATAAGATCCCGGTCGTATTGTGAACAGATCTCACTGGCCAGATCCTGCATCATTTCTTTACGCGCCTGGAAGTGCCCGAGGTCATGATCTCTTATAATATATTCCAGTATTGTTTCCTCCACATCACCTTTGATGCTACTTAAATGGAAAAAACCCTGCCTGTCTTCAGTATGCTCTGGAGTTTCCATTCTTGGTAATGAATTGATAAAATCCTGAGCGATATACATACTATTCACCATTTTATCTTTGGCATAACCAGGATGTACACTTTTCCCTTCCACTTTTACAACTGCGCGAGCTGCATTGAAATTCTCGTATTCCAGTTCTCCAATCTGGCTACCATCCATGGTGTAGGCCCATTCAGCTCCAAACTTTTCGACATCAAACTTATGTGCTCCCCGACCAATTTCCTCATCTGGAGTGAAGCATACTCTTATTTTTCCATGCGGAATTTCAGGGTTGTTCACCAGGTATTCCATGGCTGTCATTATTTCTGTGATCCCTGCTTTATCATCTGCGCCCAGAAGGGTTGTTCCATCTGTAGTGATAATCGTTTTGCCTTTATATTGTAATAAGTCGTCAAAGTATTCCGGGGAAAGAACGATATTTTTCTCTTTATTGAGAACAATGTCCTTACCATCATAATTCTCAATGATCTGCGGATTCACATTTGTACCGGAAAAATCTGGAGTTGTATCAAAATGCGAAACAAAACCGATCACAGGAACTTCGTGTGGAACATTTGCAGGCAGACTTGCCATAACATAGGCATGCTCATCTATGGTTACGTCCTGCATTCCAATAGCTTTCAATTCATCTAAAAGCTTATTCGCCAGGTCCCATTGCTTCTTGGTGCTGGGTGTCGAAGTACATTCGGGATCACTTTGTGTGTCTATCCTTACGTAGCTTAAAAATCTGTCTATGATATGCTGTTTATTGGTCATCTGAACTTATTGATTAGGTAAATCTATAATTTATAGAGTGTTGCAAATATAATTTTCGAATATCTCATTTTTCTTAATCTTTTTAAAATAATATGGAAAAACTTCAAGGTTCGTATTCAGTTTAATCATCGCTTAAATCATGGACTAATTCTGAATTTCATATTGGGTTTCTAGGGCCTATAATGCTAATTATAAATGAGTTATATTTAATGAAACCAAAAACTTTTAATTATGAAGAACTATTACTTTTTAATTTTATCGTTTTTTATATGTTCGATCTTGCAGGCACAGGAGCGGACTATTGAAGGATTAGTAATGGACGAAAACTCCCAGCCGCTCGGCGGAGTTTCTGTTGCTATTAAGGATACCAACAAGGGAACCATTACAGATTTTGATGGAAAATTCATTTTGGAGGCTGAATTTGGTCAGACCTTGGTCTTCACCTTCGTAGGGTATGATGCTCGCGAAGTATTAATTGATCAGGAGCAAATTAATGTCACCATGGTATCCGGTATGGCGCTAGGAGAGGTAGTTCTTGTAGGTTCGAGAAACCGAAGCCGTACTGTTGTTGAAAGTACAGTTCCTATAGATGTACTCGATGTAAAAGAAATGGCTACCGCAGTACCACAGGTTAATCTTAACCAGATGCTTAATTACGTAGCGCCATCCTTTACTTCTAATACTCAAACTATTTCTGATGGAACAGATCATATTGATCCGGCTTCTCTTCGCGGTCTTGGCCCAGATCAGGTACTTGTATTGATTAATGGAAAGCGTAGACATAACTCTTCCCTGGTAAACGTAAATGGTACTTTTGGTAGAGGTAGTGTGGGAACCGATCTTAACGCGATTCCGGCTTCAGCCATTAAAAGAATTGAGGTATTACGGGACGGGGCAGCAGCTCAGTATGGGTCTGATGCCATTGCAGGGGTGATCAATATAGTTCTTGAAGATCAAACAGATCAACTAAGTTTGAACGTGACCACTGGTGCCAATTTTTCTAAGAATGCCAATGAGCAAACTGGTGGGGTAGATGGTGAAACCGTAAATGTCGCCGCAAGCTATGGGATAGGTCTGGGAGATAAGGGTGGCTATGTCACCTTCTCGGGTGATTTCGATTACCGGGAAGATTACAACCGGATGAGAGAATGGGAAGGGTCTATTTTTAATGCATATAACGCAATAGAAAACCGTGCTGCCAATGCAGGAGCTAATATTGCCAATCTTTCTGATGATCAAATTAAGGATTTTGCTCAGCAGGTTTCATACTTTACCAATGATTTTCAGGATGATATTAGTAACGCTCCAGATAGAGCTACACTGCAGTCACTTCTTGGCCTGGATGTGACCGAAAATGAACTGGACGCTCGTGGTTTGGAGAGAACTGACTTTAATATGAGAGTTGGTCAATCTGGTCTAAGAGGGGGTAGATTTTTCGCAAATATGTCTTTGCCACTCGATGAGGAGGGAACTGAACTATATTCGTTTGCAGGGATAAGTTCCCGTAGAGGAAATTCTGCTGGTTTCTATAGACTGCCAAACCAGAGTCGTACATACACTCCAATTTATATCAATGGTTTCCTTCCGGAAATCAATTCCAAAATTAAAGATCAGTCTTTTGCAGTAGGAGTTAAAGGAGAAATTAGTGATTGGGGAGTTGACTTTAGTAATACCTGGGGACAGAATGAATTCCAGTATTTTATTTCAAATACCGCCAACGCATCTTTGCAGAGAGCAAGTCCAACAGCATTTGATGCCGGTGGATTCTCCTTTATGCAAAACACCACTAATTTAGATGTAAGCAGATTATTTGAAGATGTTTTTATGGGAATGAATGTCGCATTTGGTGCAGAACATCGATTTGAAAACTATGAGATCATGGCAGGCGAAAAAGGTTCGTATGAACAGTATACCGCTAATGGTGATGTAGTAGTGAGATCAGATCAGGAGCCTGCCACCGATTTTTTTGGAAGTGCAAGACCAGGTGGTTCGCAGGTTTTCCCTGGATTTAGTCCAAAGAACGAGCTTTCCAGAGAAAGAAGCAGTATCGCAGGATATTTCGATGTAGAGTTGGATTTCAGTGAAAAGATGCTGGTTACCTTCGCATCTAGATTCGAGAATTACTCCGACTTTGGTTCTACTCTAAACTTTAAGTTATCTTCCCGATACAAGCTCACCGATAATATCAATATTAGAGGTGCTGCAAATACAGGTTTCAGAGCTCCATCTTTGCACCAGCTTTATTTTAATTCTACATCTACGATTTTTGATAATGCCGGGAACCCACAGGAAGTCGGTACTTTTTCAAACGATAGCCGTCCAGCGCAATTACTGGGAATTCCTCAGCTAAAAGAAGAAACTTCCAGGAGTATAAGTTTAGGTTTCACAGCTAAGATTCCTGATGCGAACCTTTCCCTTACCGTAGATGGCTACTTGGTGGCGATAGACGATCGTATCGTATATACCGGGCAATTTCAGGGTCCTGGAACAGGAACTGAACTTGATAACCTATTGGCTCAGGCAAATGCTACTGCAGCGTCTTTCTTTGCAAATGCAATTGATACAGAATCTAAAGGTTTGGATTTTGTATTAACGCATAATGCGATCTTCAATGATGATGTAAGTCTTAAATCTGATCTTGCAGCAACTTTGTCTAAGACCAAACAAGTTGGAGATATCAATGCTTCTGATGTTCTCGAAAGAGCTGGTTTAGTAGATACTTATTTCCCGGAAGATAGCCGTGTGTATCTTGAAGAAGCAGTACCACGAACTAAAGTGAATCTAACTAACAGTTTGACAGCAGGGGACTTTAATGTATTTCTAAGAAATGTTTATTTTGGGGAAGTGACAGAAGCTTCAACGACATTGGCAAATCAGCAGGTTTTTAGTTCAAAAGTGGTGACTGACCTTTCGGTTGGATATAAGGCTACAGATGCTCTTACCTTTACAATTGGAGCAAACAACCTGTTCGATATTTATCCTGATAGAGCAGAGGAGGCATTCAATAACCGTAGTTCAGGAAGATTTGACTGGTCTCGTAGAGCTCAGCAATTTGGAATTGGAGGACGATTTATGTTTGCGAGAATGAGCATAACTCTTGATTAAATAGTTCAATTTAATGTTTAAAGGCAGCCAGGTGGCTGCCTTTTATTATTTTCGACAGCATAGAAGTAAGTCAATTGGGGTTTGCTTTTATAGAATTTCAGTTACTTTTGCATAAACCTACCTAGATGTATAAGTCACTCATAAGACCAGCGCTTTTCAAGTACGATCCTGAGCAGATTCATTATTTCACTTTTAATTTTCTTCGGAAATTTTGCAGGATCCCCGGGGCATTAGCGTTTCTAAGATCAAGATTCAATATTTCTGACAAGCGTTTGGAACGGGAAGTCTTCGGACTGAAGTTTAAGAACCCTGTAGGTCTGGCCGCAGGTTTTGATAAAGATGCAAAACTTTACAAAGAACTTTCAGCTTTAGGTTTTGGTTTTGTCGAAGTAGGAACTGTAACGCCAAAGCCTCAGCCGGGGAATGAGAAAACCAGGTTATTCAGGTTGCCCGAAGATTCAGCCATCATAAACCGTATGGGTTTCAATAATGAAGGCGTGGAGCAGATGGTTGCCAGATTAAAGGAAAATACGAACGTGCTTATTGGTGGTAATATTGGGAAGAACAAGCTTACTCCTAATGACAAAGCGGTAGATGATTATGTTTATTCCTTTGAAGCACTCTTTACTTTTGTAGACTATTTCGTGGTGAATGTTAGCTCACCAAATACTCCGAACTTAAGGGAACTTCAGGATAAAGAACCATTAAAAGCGCTGCTGAATACTCTTCAGAAGAAAAATGAACTTAAGGATAAGTCGAAGCCTATCTTATTAAAGATCGCACCAGATCTTACAGACGAGCAACTTTTGGATATTATCGAGATCGTTCAGGAAACCGGAATCGCCGGGGTGATCGCTACTAATACTACAATTTCGCGTGACGGACTGCAGTCTGAGAACAAAAGCGAAATGGGCGGACTTAGTGGAAAACCTCTCACTAAAAGGGCTACAGAAGTGATACGTTTTCTTTCTGAAAAAAGCGGTCGTTCTTTTCCTATTATTGGGGTTGGAGGAATACATTCTGCAGAAGACGCTCTGGAAAAACTGGAAGCCGGAGCAAGCCTGGTTCAGCTATACACAGGTTTTATTTATGAAGGTCCTCAGCTAATACAAGATATTAATAAGAAGATTCTGGAGAAAGGATTATAGTTAAGATGCTCGAACAACTAATTCCATTTCTTACAGCTTCAATACTACTTACATTTTCACCGGGACCAGATATTATCTATGTGCTCGTAAGATCGATCGCGTACGGAGCGAAACAGGGTGTAGCTACTGCACTTGGATTGGTTTCCGGAATAATTATTCATACCAGCCTGGTTGCTTTTGGAGTTTCAGCGATCATTCGGCAATCTGATACGACTTTTCTTGTCATAAAAATTCTCGGAGCTTTGTATTTGTTATACCTCGCTTACCAGGTATACAGATCTAATCCTGAAATTGCCTTCTCTTCGGAAGGAATTAAACATAAAAGTCTGTGGTCATTATTTCGACAGGGATTCATCATGAATGTCCTTAATCCAAAAGTCGGAATCTTTTTCCTGGCATTCTTTCCTGGATTTCTGTGGGAACCTGACGGTAATATGGTTTGGCAATTTTATATTCTTGGTTTTGTATTCATGTTGCAGGCACTGATCATTTTTTGTCTGGTAGCATTCGCCGCAAACAGGATATCCGGCTGGGTAAGATCATATCCTTCTTCTGGTATATTTCTGAAATGGTTACAGGTGGTCATTTTTATTCTTATAGCGATTCTCATTCTTATCTAATTGTGGAATTCTTAGCTATAATAGGAATAGTTGATTCTGAAATTTCAGATTATCAATGAAACTATATTCTTTTTAAATTTTCTTTAAAATACTATCTTTGACCATATGGCTCAAGTGAAACTAATCGAATGTCCCCGCGATGCGATGCAGGGAATTAAAGAATTCATTCCTACAGAGAAAAAGGCGCAGTATATTCAGTCACTTTTAAGGTGCGGATTTGATACTATCGACTTTGGAAGTTTTGTTTCACCCAAGGCTATTCCACAAATGCAGGATACGGCAGATTTGCTATCGAGGTTAGATCTTTCTAAAACACAATCTAAATTACTTGCTATTGTCGCTAATACTCGCGGAGCACAGGATGCTTCAGCATTTGAAGAGATTGATTATCTGGGATATCCATTTTCGATTTCTGAAAATTTTCAGATGCGGAATACTCATAAAACTATTGCTCAATCTGTAGAAGTATTGCAGGAAATTCTTGATGTTGCCAACAACAGTAATAAAGAAGTGGTCGCTTACCTGAGCATGGGCTTTGGGAATCCATATGGAGATCCATGGAATGTGGAAATCGTTGGAGAATGGACAGAAAAGCTGGCCGGAATGGGAGTAAAGATCCTGAGTCTTTCAGATACGGTTGGAACATCTTCGCCAGAGATCATCGAATACCTGTTCTCAAATTTGATCACTAAATATCCAGAAGTGGAATTTGGGGCACATTTGCATACGACACCGGCTAAGTGGCATGAAAAGATCGACGCTGCTTACAAGGCAGGATGTAGAAGATTTGATGGTGCGATCCAGGGATTTGGTGGTTGCCCTATGGCTAAAGATGAGCTAACGGGGAACATGCCTTCAGAAAAAATGCTCTCCTATTTTAACGCAGCCAAAGCAGATAGTAACATAAAAATGACCAGTTTCGAGTCATCCTACAACGAGGCTTCAAAGATCTTCAACGCCTACCATTAGTACTGTTTATTGAATTCTATAGAGGTATTAATAAAACCTATTTAAAATTAATCTAAATAAACTTGCGGTAATTATAAGCTCATATTATATTTGCGCTGGAATTAGTTATTTTAAACCAGTCTAAATAAAACTATATGAAGAAGCTGTTCGTTTCAGCCTTTGTTGCAGCCCTAACTTTAAGTTCATGTTCATCTGATGATGATTCTGATATCCTAAACGAAAAAAATATCGATGTACCGGTTTCTTACGATTTTACTAGAAACGGTGAATCTACTGTAAACTTCGAAGGGCAAACTACCAGACTACAGATGTCTGCAGAATTGTTATCGAACTTCACCGATTTTGACAACGCTTCAGAAGAAATGTTGCTGAATATGTTCGCGAATGAAAATTCACCATTCGCTAATGAAGATCTTAATGCTTCCAGTAAAAGTATTAAATCCAAAGTAGCAGCTTCAAACCTGTATTTTTCTACCAATAATGTAGAAGCCAGTGAGATCAAATCTGATTTTGAATCCTGGATCACTGAGCAGATGACTACTGTTAAAGCTAATAAAGATATGCTTGCAGAAGCAGGTCAGGCAGGACAGATCGCTCAGGGAACGCGTGTAAGATATGTGAATGGAAAAGGTCTGGAATTAAATCATGCATTTGCCAAGTCGCTTATAGGTGGTCTTCTGGCAGATCAAATTCTTAATAATTACCTCTCTCAGCCAGTTCTTGACGAAGCCGATAACAGGTTGAACAATGATGATGAGCTTCCAGAAGAAGGTAAAAATTATACTACAATGGAGCATAAGTGGGATGAAGCTTATGGTTACTTATATGGTGACCCATCGATTCCTGCTTCCAATCCAAATTCGATCCTGAATGAAAGCGATGATAGATTATTGTTCAGCTATTTAGGGCAGGTGGATGAAGATGAAGATTTCGCCGGATTAGCTGAAGAAACTTTCGAAGCCTTTAAAACTGGTAGAGCAGCAATCGTTGCAGGGGACTACGTAGTACGGGATGAGCAGGTTGCTATTATTCGTGAGAATATTTCTAAAACTATCGCAGTAAGAGCGGTGTACTATCTTCAGGATGGTAAGAACCTTCTTGCGAATGGTGAGTTTGGAGCAGCATTCCATGCATTATCTGAAGGTTATGGTTTCCTTTATAGCTTAAGATTTACCAATGATCCTATGACGAACATGCCTTATGTAAGCGTGTCTGATATCAACAATTTTAAAGATCAATTATTAAGCGGAAATGGTTTCTGGGAAGTAAGTCCTGATACTCTGGACAGTATTTCAGAAAAGATCGCTGCAGAATTTGATTTTAGTGTAGCTGAAGCTGCAGAATAATAATTTACCGGAGTCTTGTGCTCCGGTTTTTCAATTAAACAATATGATTAAATTTTCAAGACTATTCATTGTATTTGCACTGATCTTCGCGGCTTGTTCTTCTGAAGATGACGGCACAGAGACAGGTGGGGAAACTGGAGGAACAGATTCTTTTGATCGTGGCGCAATGCTTGTAAACTGGGCAGATAATATCATTGTACCTGCTTACAATAATATGGCTACTAAGACTCAGAATGTGGAAACGGCAGCTACTACTTTTACTGCTGGTCCCGATGCTGCAGGTTTGCAGCAACTTCGTGAGGCTTATGTAGATGCATACAAGAGCTTCCAGTCGGTTTCTATGTTCCAGGTTGGAAAGGCAGAGGAAATTAACTATCGTAGTTATTTAAATACATATCCGGCAAATACCTCGAATATCGATTCTAAAATAAGCTCCGGTTCTTTTAATCTGGAATTACCATCCAGTTTTGCTGAACAGGGACTGCCAGCTTTAGATTACCTCTTATTCGGTATGGGAACTTCGGAAGAAACCGTGGCTTTATATAGCTCTAATGAGAATTACCGTACTTACTTAAATGCTGTAACCTCAAGAATGAATGCTCTTACTACTGAAGTTTCAAATTCATGGAACGGAGATTACAGAGATACTTTTGTAAGTAATACTTCATCATCAAGTACAGGTTCTGTAGATAAATTTACGAATGACTATGTAATGTACTTCGAGAAGATTCTTAGATCTGGAAAGATAGGATTCCCGGCAGGTGCTTTTACAGGAACAGCGTCTCCTTCTAATGTAGAAGCGCGTTTTAATGGTGAGATTTCAAGAGAACTTTACCTGGAAGCAGTACAAAGCTTTGAAGATTTTTTCTACGGAAGACATTTTTCAGGAAATGTAACGGGAAGCAGCTACAAACAATACCTGGAGTATCTGGATAGTATGAAGGATGGAGCAGATCTGGCTAGTTTAATTGAAGATCAATTAGATGCCATTCAATCTCAAAGTTCATCTCTGGAAACGAATTTGAAATCACAGGTTGAAAAAGATAACACTAAAATGCTGGAAGCTTATGACGAATTGCAGAAGGCCGTGATTCTTCTAAAAGTTGACATGATGCAGGCCTTATCTATTAGTGTAGATTATGTAGATTCAGATGGAGATTAATATCTGAATGCTGTTATCTGCAAATAAATATCTAAAAAAGTATACGGAAGCTGCCCCTTTGGCGGCTTTTCGTTTATTTTTTGGTTTGATGATGTTTGCCAGTATCGTGCGTTTCTGGGCCAACGGCTGGATCGAGAAACTCTATATCACTCCGAAATTTTTCTTCTCTTATTATGGATTTGAATGGGTACAGCCAATAGGTGAGTATACCTATTTTATTTTTATCATCTGTGGGCTTTCTGCCCTGGCCGTCGCAGCCGGTTTTAAATACCGAATTTCTATCATCGTGTTTTTCCTGAGTTTCACTTATATCGAGCTTATGGATAAGACAACTTATTTGAACCATTATTACTTTATTAGCATCCTGAGCTTTTTGATGATATTTCTACCCGCGAATGTCTATTTTTCAATAGATGCCTGGAGAGATAAAAAGAAATCATTTCAAAAAGTACCGGCCTGGTGCGTGGATTCTTTAAAACTGCTTCTAGCGATCGTATATTTCTATGCGGGATTGGCAAAACTAAATTCAGATTGGTTGTTGAGAGCCATGCCTTTAAAAATCTGGCTACCCTCCAAATATGATCTGCCATGGCTGGGTGATATCATGCAGCAGGAATGGTTGCATTATGCCTTTAGTTGGAGCGGGATGTTGTATGATCTCTTTATTCCATTTTTACTACTGTGGCGTCGTACACGATTTGCTGCTTTTATCATGGTGATCATTTTTCATGTACTCACCCGTGTACTTTTCCCTATCGGAATGTTTCCTTACATCATGATCGTAAGCGCATTGATATTTTTTAGTCCGAAGCTTCACCACAGGATCCTGAAGTTTATTGCTGAAATATTTAAGATCAATAAATCAAGATTCGATACTTCTGAAGTATACCAGTTTCCAGAAATTACGGGCAAGATCGTGAGAACTGTCGTAGTAATATTCTTTACAATTCAGCTTTTACTGCCATGGAGATATCTCGCATACCCGGGAGAATTATTCTGGACTGAAGAAGGTTTTAGATTTAGCTGGCGGGTGATGCTCATGGAAAAAGCTGGTTACGCTCAGTTTAAGATAGTAGATGCTGAAACCGGAAATCGTTTTTACGTTAATAATTCAGATTTTCTGACTCCTTTTCAGGAAAAACAGATGTCCTTCCAACCAGATTTTATTTTGCAATACGCGAAATTTCTTGAAGATCATTTCAGCAAAGATGGTCATAAGAATATAGAGATTTACGTAGAGAACTACGTGGCGCTTAACGGCAGAAAGAGTGCTCCTTACATCGATCCTGATGTAAATTTGCTTAATTTTGCCGACTCGTTTGAACACAAAGAATTCATATTACCATTTCAGGATGAAATTAAAGGTCTTTAGTATCATATTCTTGTTTACTTCACTGGCTCAGGCCCAATTCACGGTTAGTGGGACGGTTACTTCAGTTGAAGACGGCTCTCCTATTGCTAATGCTGAAGTATGGAACAAAACAGTTTCAGAAATGGTACTTACCAATGAAGATGGGGTTTTCAGAATAGAGAATCTTCAGGAGGGTAATTACGAATTTGCAGTTTTCAATTTTGAATATGCGATCGCAGATAAAGAGATTTTTATAAATGCTGATACCCGAGTGAATTTTGAGCTTTCAAAACTTTCCAATAACCTTAGTGAAGTCATGATCACTAATCGAAGGGAAGAGATATTCGCGCTAAGAAAACTGCGTAAGGTAGAAGGAACTGCAATTTATGCAGGTAAGAAAAGTGAAGTGGTTCTGCTTGATAAAACAGTAGGAAACCTGGCGGCGAATAATGCCAGACAGATCTACAATCAGGTGGTAGGACTAAACATTTATGATAATGGCGATGCAGGTTTGCAATTAAATATTGGAGGTCGCGGGCTTGATCCCAACCGAACCCAGAATTTTAATACCAGGCAGAATGGATACGACATTTCAGCAGATGTTTTAGGATATCCTGAAAGCTACTACACACCTCCGGCAGAAGCTCTTAAGGAGATTCAGGTGGTTCGTGGAGCCGCCTCTTTACAATACGGGACACAGTTTGGCGGGATGATCAACTTCAAATTCAAAGAACCGGTAAAGGATAAAAAAATAGAGCTAATTTCCAGACAGAGTGTAGGTTCGTACGATCTTTTTACCAGTTTCAACAGCCTTAGTGGGACCGTAGGGAAATTGAGTTACTACGCTTATTTTCATTATAAAGGCGGGGAAGGTTTCCGTCCAAACTCTGGCTACGATTCCAGGAATGTATTCGCTCATTTGGGTTACCAGCTTAGTGATCGCACCAATATCAGTTTTGAGTATACTTACCTGGATTACCTAGCACAACAACCGGGAGGACTTTCAGATTTTCAATTCTATGAGGATCCGGATTTTAGCAATCGGGAGAGAAACTGGTTCGATGTTAACTGGAATCTTTTTGCCTTCAAACTGCAACACAAACTTACAGATAGAACAGATGTTAGCGTTAATTTCTTCGGGCTGGATGCGACGAGAAAAGCGCTGGGATTTAGAGTAGATAGAGTTTCCCAAGTAGATGATCTGGATGCGCCAAGAGAATTGCTGGTAGACAATTTTTCAAATTGGGGAATCGAAACGAGGTTGTTAACAAGGTATGACCTGCTTAATGATCAGTCGGTTTTTCTAGTTGGTGCAAAGTATTACGATGCCAATAATGACCAGAGACAAGGACCTGGCTCTAACGCGACCGGTCCCGATTTCTCATTTGCTGATGCAACTTATCCAGATTACGCGAGACAGGCTGAGTTTAACTTCCCTAATAAGAACCTTGCTATTTTTGGCGAGAACATTTTTAATATTTCTGAAAGATTATCGGTTACACCCGGCTTTAGATTTGAATATATAAACACCGCTTCTGAAGGGTCTTACAAAAATATTATTCTGGATCTGGCAGGAAATCCACTTCAGAATGAAACTGTAGAAGATAGTCGTGATTTCGAGCGTTCTTTTGTTTTACTTGGTGTTGGGTCCAGTTATTCCCTGAATCCTAAGAACGAACTCTACGCAAATTTTTCCCAGAATTACAGGTCTGTAACCTTCAATGATATTAGGGTTGTAAATCCCAATCTGGTTATAGATCCTGAAATTACCGATGAAGAAGGTTTCACTGCAGATATTGGTGTGCGCGGTAGACTGGCCGATAAGGTTTCTTACGACGTAAGCGTTTTTGGATTAAGATATAATGATAGGATAGGGGTTGTGGATGTCGCTACAGCTACAGATTATTACCGATATAAATCCAATATTGGTGATGCATTTATATACGGTCTGGAAACATTCGCAGATTGGGATCTGAAGAATACTTTTTTTGAAACTTCAGAAGATCATAAACTAAACTATTTTGTGAATGCTGCCTTTACCAGCTCTGAATATGTGGATTCTAATGAGATCAACGTAGAAGGAAATGAAGTTGAATTTATTCCGAAGGTAAACTTGAAAACCGGTCTTAATTTTGGTTATAAAAACTTCCTCGCAGGTCTTCAATATACCTATCTGTCTGAACAGTTCTCAGACGCTACAAATGCTCCGCAAGATGTGGATGACAGGATTAACGGAATTCGAGGTTCCATTCCATCTTATGGAATTATGGATGTATCTGCCAGCTATACACTTGGTAAATTCAAGTTGGAAGCCGGGATCAATAACCTTTTAGACAATAGTTATTTTACACGTAGAGCCACAGGATATCCCGGGCCAGGGATTATTCCCGCACAGCCGCTTACCTGGTATTCAAGTCTGCAGATAAAATTATAGATCACGCAGTAGCTTGCGGTGCCCAGTGGCTGCATAACATTCCTGGTGCTGCTTTTTGAGGATTCGCACAGGTCGGACTTTCATATCTTGCGCAATTAAGGCAGTTCTTCTCATTTTTAATAGCCGCTTTCATATCGAAACTGTCGCAGGTATGTTGAACATTTACTGCGGTCTCATGTTTAGTGCAAAAGTTATTCTGAAAATTGTCGCAATTGGTGCAGCTGTTTCCTAGTCTAATACTCATAATCGATTCATTTTAAATTAAAGATAACGCGCTATTCATTAAGAATGAATTTAAATACCTGTAAGCCATATAATTAGATAAAGGTGTGAACCTTCGCGTTTTTCTATTTCTAATAGGAGATTTATGTTTTGTTAAGTGGAATACTTCATTGATTGTCACATATAAACCATATCTTTGCATGCAATTAAATCTCTAATTGCAATGATCGCACACGATTCCAAAATTCTAGGTGACGGACTAACTTATGACGATGTACTTTTAGTACCGGCGTACTCTGAAGTTCTCCCAAGAGAAGTAAGCATTCAGTCAAAATTTACACGCAATATTCCAATTAACGTTCCTATCGTTTCCGCAGCGATGGATACCGTAACCGAATCCAGAATGGCAATCGCTATGGCTAGAGAAGGTGGAATTGGCGTACTTCACAAGAACATGACGATCGAGCAGCAGGCCTTGAAAGTTAGAAAGGTAAAGCGTGCAGAAAGCGGGATGATTATAGATCCGGTTACCTTGCCTATTACAGCCAAGGTTGGAGATGCTAAAGATTCCATGAAGGAACATAGCATTGGAGGAATTCCAATTGTAGATGATGCCGGGAAACTTATTGGGATTGTAACCAATCGTGACCTAAGATTCGAAAAAAATACAGGAAGACCTATACAGGAAGTAATGACCTCAGAAAACCTGGTAACGGTTTCAGAAGGGACTTCACTTGAAGAGGCAGAAGTTATTTTACAGGAAAATAAAATTGAAAAACTTCCGGTTGTAAATGCTGAGGATAAACTGGTTGGTTTGATCACTTTTCGTGATATAACCAAGCTTACCCAAAAGCCAATGGCGAACAAAGATACCTACGGAAGACTTCGCGTAGCCGCAGCAGTGGGTGTTACCGGAGATGCAGTGGACCGCGCTGAAGCTTTAGTAAATGCAGGTGTGGACGCAATCATTATAGATACCGCTCATGGTCACACTAAAGGTGTGGTACAGGTGCTTAAAGAAGTAAAGAAGAAATTTCCAGATCTTGATGTAGTTGTTGGAAATATCGCTACCGGAGAAGCTGCTAAATATTTGGTAGACGCAGGTGCAGATGCTGTAAAAGTAGGGATTGGACCAGGTTCTATTTGTACAACGCGAGTTGTGGCAGGAGTTGGTTTTCCACAATTTTCAGCAGTGCTGGAGGTTGCCGCAGCAATCAAAGGTTCTGGCGTACCGGTAATTGCCGATGGAGGAATTCGTTATACCGGAGATATTCCAAAAGCGATCGCTGCAGGTGCAGATTGTGTGATGCTTGGTTCACTGCTAGCAGGAACTAAGGAATCACCGGGTGAAACGATCATATACGAAGGTCGTAAATTCAAGTCTTACCGTGGAATGGGATCTGTAGAGGCTATGGAAAAAGGTTCGAAAGATCGATACTTCCAGGATGTGGAAGATGATATTAAGAAACTTGTACCCGAAGGAATTGTTGGAAGAGTTCCTTATAAAGGAGACCTGGAAGAAAGTATTCACCAGTTTATTGGCGGGCTTAAAGCCGGAATGGGTTATTGCGGTGCAAAAGATGTTGAGACCTTGAAGGAAACTGGAAAGTTTGTTAGAATTACAGCTGCCGGAGTTCACGAAAGTCATCCTCATGATGTAACGATCACAAAAGAATCTCCTAATTACAGTAGATAATCAAAGAAATTGAAATAAAAAAAAGCCCTGCAAATTGCAGGGCTTTTTTGTTTGAAATATCTGGAGTTTCTAGTTTTCTGTGGTAGTAGATCCAGCAGCCTGTTGCATAGTTTCAGGTTTTACTTCTATACCCATTTTTTCCATCACTTTAAGCGTGATATCATCCTGTTCTCTTGAAAATGCAAGTCCGCCAGAACCAGAATGAAAAATCTGAGTGTAACCTTCTTCCTGGATTACTTCTTTCATTGCTGTATCGATCTTTGCATAAAGCGGACCGGTTAGTTCACTTCTTTTCATTTGAAGCATTACAGATGCTTTCTGTCTGAAGCCTTTGATCTCATTCTCCATTCCAATGATCTCGTTTTCCTTTTCTTTTTTAACATCATCGGTAAGACCTACATTGGTTTCCTGGTATTCCTTTACCGCTGTTTCGTATTTTCCAATAGTGTTCTTAAGGTCGCCCTGAAGCTCTTCGTTGTAAACTTCCAGAGATTTATTTACTTCAGCATTTTCAGGCATTTGTGCCAGAATATATTCTGCATCAATAGTTCCAATTTTTGATTGTGCGTTTGCAGAAACTACTACAAATAGCATTAAAATGGCAATACTTAATCGTTTCATTCTAAATATTTTTCCGCAAATATAACAGGCTGAGGTAAATATCAGCTATCCTTCAGAAAATTAATTAATTATCGAGCACACTTTTACCTTCTTCAGCAAAAGCTTTGAAATCTGTCATGAATTGTTTTGATTGTTTTTTGAATGCGCCGGGCATCAGCATTCCAATAGCCTTCATGAATCCTGAGAAACTGAATTCATTATGCGTACGCCACAGCGTTTTTCCGGGTTCTATCTCCTCGAAGTAATTGGCCTGTTGGTTAAATACTCCTTTAGCAATATAAGTAGCTTCATATTTTAGAGGAAGTTCGTTGGCAAGTATGGTCTCGGTCATTTCTATCTCACGACCATTCATCTTGAACTTCAGAAGATTCTGAGAGCCATTTTCTCCAAGTACGCCATTAATGGGTTTCATAAAAATAAAACCTTCCTGCCAGTGCTTAAGACTATCTGGATCTGAAAATTTTTCTATGACCTCGTCAAGAGGTTTGTTTATTACAATTTTCTGTTCGTATTTCATATTTTGTTGCTTTAGCTTCAGTCTAAAGATACTACGGAAATAAAAATCTTTCAGAATTTATAATTTCTTAGGTTGCTTAATCGTTATGCCTTTAGCTTGCAGAACCTCAAGTAATTGTTATTTTTGCGCGGATAGTAAGTTTAGTAAGAGCTGAAGGTGATTTCAGCTTAATAATAGAGGTGCTTAAACGATTGATTTTGAATAGACGTTTTTATTGGTTTTACCTTGGATTGTGCTCCTTGCTTTTTGGCAGTTGTGAGTATTTTCAGCAAACCGATAATAGGGTACAGGTAGTAAGAGTCAATGATTCTTATTTATACGAGGAAGATATACAGTCTCTTATTGATGAAGATACTTCTCCTGAAGACAGTTCGATTATCGTTGGTAATTACGTGACTCGCTGGGCGACTCAGCAATTGTTGATCGATAGGGCTAAGCTCAATTTACCAGGAGAGCAACAGGCAGAATTCAATGCCCTGGTGGAGAACTATAAGAATGAGTTGTATACCAATGCTTATACAGATGCCATTGTCACCCGGGATCTTGATACCTCCCTCAACAAGAACGAGATCGAAGCTTATTATGAGAAGAATGGGGAAAATTTTATTCTGAATGAGGACCTTGTAAAACTCAGGTATATTAATCTTCCGAAGAATACGAACAACCTTGATGAAATACGAACTAAATTTCGCCGCTTTGACGCTGAAGATCAGGAAGCATTAAGCAATATGGCGATTCAGTTTAAAAATTACAGCATGAACGATTCTGTTTGGGTTAAAACAAAATCTGTTTATGATAAAATTGGTCCGCTTTCTGTAGAGGATCGGTCGAAGCTATTGCGAAAATCAAATTTCCTGGAGTTAAAGGATTCATTAAATGTGTACCTTGTTTATGTGAACGATGTGCTGGCAAGAAATGAACAGGCTCCTTTAGATTATGCTTCAGCAACCATTCGCGAGATCTTGCTGAATAAGAGAAAGCAGTCGCTTATTAAAGAATTAGAAAAGGATATTACTAAAGATGCAATTAAAAATAATGAATTTGAAATCTACAATTAAACCGCTATTTTCGGGAGTGTGCATGATGTTCACGGCTCTTGGATTTTCACAGGAAGTGATCGTAACAGATAGTACGTCGATCCAGCCAGATGCTGAGGTGAAGAAGGTGGAAAACGAAATGCAGGGGAAACAGCGAATGAAGGTTGATGGAATAGCTGCAGTAGTTGGAGAATATATCATTCTTGAAAGTGATATCGACCTGATGTACAAGGATATGCAGTCACAGGGAATGACCACGGCAGAGGTGAATGATTGTAAACTTGCAGGTTCTCTAATGGAGAACAAATTATATGCACATCATGCGATACAGGATAGTATCATTATTAACGACAACCAGATAAATGGAATCGTTGATCAACAAATTCAGGGACTTCAGCAACAAGCTGGTTCTATGGAGAAAGTGCTTGAATTCTACAAAAAGGATAGCGAAGCCGAATTAAGGGATGAGATCTTTACACTTACCAAGCAAAGACAGCTGGCGCAGCAAATGCAGGAAAAGATTATTCAGGATCTGGAAGTTACTCCGGAAGAAGTAAGACAGTACTATGTGCAAATGGATGAAAAACCTATGTTTGGTACTGAAATTGAACTTTCTCAAATCGTGATCGAACCTGAAATTCCTCAGGAAGAAAGTCAGAAGGTGATAGATCGATTGAAAGGTTTTAAAGCTGATATTGAAGAGAACGGTTCAAGTTTTTCTACCAAGGCAGTTTTATATTCCCAGGATCCAGGAACTGCTCCAGATGGAGGTAGAATTACACTTACCAGAAAAGATGCCTTTGTAAAAGAATTTAAGGATGTAGCCTTTAGTCTTCAGGAAGGTGAGGTTAGTGAACCTTTTGAAACTGAATTTGGTTACCATATCATCCAGATCGACAAGATTCGTGGTCAAACCGTAGAACTTAGACATATATTGTTGATTCCAGATGTAACGAATGCATCTGTGCAGGCAGCGAAAGCTGAAATTGATACTTTAAGAAGTAAGATCGTAAAAGGAGACTTAAAGTTTGCGGCAGCTGCTCGAGAAGCTTCAGATGAGGAAGAAACTAAAACTGAAGGTGGAAAATTGATCAATCCAAGAACTGGTGATACCAGATTTGAACTAACCAAGATCGATCCTAAATTATTTGAGCAGGTGGAATCTTTAGATGAAGGTGAAGTTTCCCTGGTTCTTACACAACAGGACAGAACAGGAAGACCACAATTCAAGATCATCAAGGTTACTAAGAAAATTGAGGAGCACGAAGCAGATTATGCAACAGATTACCTCAAGATCAAGGAACTTGCGCTAAGAGATAAGCAGCTTGAAGTTATCGAGAAGTGGCAAAAAGAGAAGATCGCAGATACTTATATTAAAGTAAACGGAAAGTATCGTGATTGCGATTACGCTAACGACTGGTTAAAACAATAATGAATGTCTGACGTTGCCCTGATAGAAAACCTGGTAAAGAAACACGCCGAACTAAGAACAGAGATCGCGAAAGTGATCGTTGGTCAGGATGAGGTTGTGCAGCAGGTTTTACTTTCTATATTTTCAGGGGGACACTCATTATTGATCGGAGTTCCAGGCCTTGCAAAAACGTTGATGGTCAATACCATCGCTAAAGCGCTTGGTCTGGATTTCAAAAGAATACAATTTACCCCAGATCTTATGCCTAGCGATATTCTAGGATCAGAAATCCTGGATGAAAATCGCAAATTCAAATTCATAAAGGGTCCGGTTTTTACCAATATTTTACTGGCAGACGAGATCAACCGTACTCCGCCAAAAACTCAGGCAGCTTTACTTGAAGCCATGCAGGAACGAGCTGTGACGGTAGCCGGTCATCACTATAAGCTTGATAAACCCTATTTTGTTCTTGCTACGCAGAACCCGATAGAGCAGGAGGGAACCTATCCTTTGCCTGAAGCCCAGCTGGACAGGTTTATGTTTGCAATAAATCTTGAATATCCAAGTTTTCAGGAAGAAGTGGATGTCGTGAAATCTACGACCACAGATGTTCAGAAAACAGTGAATCCATTATTTAATGCTTCAGAAATATCTGAAATTCAACAAGTGATTCGGCGTATCCCGGTACCGGATAATGTTATAGAATACGCTGTGAGACTGGTAGGAAAAACCAGACCAGGGAAAGAAGCTTCAGATTTTGTTCAGAATTATATAGATTGGGGAGCGGGACCAAGAGCTTCTCAGAATTTAATTCTGGCTGCTAAAACTCATGCCGCAGTACAGGGTAAATTCTCTCCAGATATTGAAAATGTTCAGGCGGTTGCCATTGGAATTTTAAGGCATCGAATCATCAGGAATTACAAGGCAGAAGCTGAAGGTATTTCTGCAGAACAAATCATCAAAAATTTATTCTAGTGATCAATTTTATAGAGCGCTATAAAATTCTCTTTTCCATACTTTTCTATCTCGCTTTTGGTAATAAGTTTCTTGCTAACATCGCAGGACTGGATGAATCTTCAGCATTTATTCTGAAATTTATATCCTCTGTATTTTTATTTGGATTCTGGATTACCGTTCTCCTGGATATGATTCTGAATAAGCTACGTGACAAAACATTCTGGATCCTGTCCATGTTTTTTATCGCTTTTATGGCTCCTGTAGTTTATTTATTCCGAAGACAAAAGACACTCCGCGAACCGGCCAGATATTCGATATAGACTTCAAGAATTATCGAATTCTGAGAAATCTAAGCTAAAATTCATTTTTATTGAATTTTCTATCGTAAAAATTACAATTTCAGAAATAATTTACAGCGATTTCTGACTATTGCTCCTTATTTTTAAAATCGGTCTAAATTTCCTATTTTTGCAAGACTTTTTTAGAATAAAAACAAAACAGAATATGGCATACGATATTGATATGATTAAGAAGGTGTATAGCCACATGGCTGAACGTGTGAATACAGCACGTGAAGTTGTTGGTAAACCTTTGACGCTTTCAGAAAAGATCCTTTATTCTCACTTATGGGATGGGAGTGCTAAAGAAGCATTCCAAAGAGGTAAGGATTATGTAGAATTTTCTCCGGATAGAATTGCTTGTCAGGATGCGACCGCGCAAATGGCATTATTGCAATTTATGCAGGCAGGTAAGAAGCAGGTAGCTGTTCCTACAACTGTACATTGTGATCACCTTATCCAGGCGAAAATGGGAGCTGCGATAGATTTGCAATCTGCAAACAAAAGTAGTAGTGAGGTTTTTGATTTTCTGGAATCAGTATCAAACAAATACGGAATTGGATTCTGGAAACCAGGTGCAGGTATTATTCACCAGGTTGTTCTAGAAAACTATGCATTTCCAGGTGGAATGATGATTGGAACCGATTCTCACACGGTAAACGCCGGTGGATTAGGAATGGTTGCTATTGGAGTAGGTGGAGCAGATGCTGTAGATGTAATGGCTGGAATGCCGTGGGAGCTTAAATTTCCTAAACTTATTGGAGTGAAGTTAACCGGAAAACTTTCTGGATGGACTTCTTCTAAAGATGTGATCTTAAAAGTTGCAGGTATTCTTACTGTAAAAGGTGGTACCGGAGCAATCATAGAATATTTTGGTGAAGGTGCGCGTAACCTTTCCTGTACAGGTAAAGGTACTATCTGTAATATGGGTGCTGAAGTTGGAGCGACTACTTCTACTTTTGGTTACGATGACTCTATGGAACGTTACCTGAGAGCTACAAACCGTGCAGATGTTGCAGATGCAGCTAATGAAGTTCGTGAGCACTTAACTGGTGATGATGAAGTTTACGCAAATCCAGAGCAGTATTTTGATGAATTGATCGAGATCAATTTAGATGAATTAAAGCCTCACTTAAACGGACCTTTTACTCCAGATCTTGCAACTCCTATTTCTGAAATGGGAGCGAAAGCCAAGGAGCATGACTGGCCAATTAACGTTGATTGGGGTCTGATTGGTTCCTGTACGAACTCTTCTTATGAAGATTTGACCAGAGCAGCTTCTATCGCGAAACAAGCGGTGGATAAAAAAGTAAAAGCTAAGTCTGACTTCGGAATTAACCCGGGATCTGAACAAATTAGATTTACTGCGGAAAGAGATGGATTACTTCAGATCTTTGAAGATCTTGATGCTACAATCTTTACCAATGCCTGTGGACCATGTATTGGTCAATGGGATCGTTCAGATAGAAAAGGTGAAGAGAAGAACACGATTGTTCATTCTTTTAACCGTAACTTCTCTAAACGTGCAGATGGAAACCCTAACACACACGCCTTTGTAGGTTCTCCTGAAATGGTTGCAGCAATTGCAATTTCAGGTAGACTGGATTTCGATCCAACCCGCGATAAGTTAATGAACGAGGATGGTGAAGAAGTAATGCTGGACGAACCTCAGGGAATTGAACTTCCTACTAAAGGATTTGCTGTTGAGGATGCTGGATATGTTGCTCCAAATGAAGATGGAAGCAGTGTAGAAGTTAAAGTGGCAGAAGATAGTGAAAGACTTCAATTACTTACACCTTTCGAGCCTTGGGATGGTAAAAATCTTACTGGCGCTAAATTATTGATCAAAGCATGGGGTAAATGTACTACCGACCATATTTCTATGGCAGGACCATGGTTGAGATATAGAGGACATTTAGATAATATTTCTAATAACTGTCTTATTGGAGCTATTAATGCTTACAACGAGAAGACTAATTTTGTTAAGAATCAGCTTACTGGTGAGTACGATGGTGTACCGGCAGTACAGAGAGAATACAAAAAAGCAGGAATTCCAACGGTTGTAGTAGGAGATCATAACTACGGTGAAGGTTCTTCAAGAGAGCATGCAGCTATGGAGCCGAGACATTTAGGTGTTAAGGTGGTATTGGTGAAGTCTTTTGCTCGTATCCATGAGACAAACCTTAAGAAGCAGGGAATGTTAGGTCTTACTTTCGCCAATGAAAGTGATTACGATCTAATTCAGGAAGATGATACTTTTAACTTTATAGATCTTGAAAACTTTGCACCCGATACGCCTCTTACCATAGAGATCGTACATGCAGATGGAAGTAAGGATACCATTAAAGCTAATCATACTTATAACCTGCCTCAGATAGAGTGGTATAAGCATGGATCTGCATTAAACCTTATTAAAAAGGAGAACGCAGCTTAAGTGATTAATTATATAATTCTAAAAAACCTCAGGAGTGATCCTGAGGTTTTTTTAATTTTAGAATATTTGTATTGGGATTAAATCAATAATCAAATGATTTTTAGGTTAGAATTTACAGCTTCTATCTAAATTGATTTAAAATGATCGCTGTCCAAAATTGTAATTTTTCCGTTCTTTGCAGGACTTAAGCAATGCTATGAAATTATTCAAAAATCAGTGGTCAAATATTATCATCATCGTGATAATTCTGGTGATGGTGATTCCTCAAACCAGGAAGCCGGTTCAGATCTTTGTGAACAAACTTATTTCCTTTGCACCTTCTGTTAATGATGAAGAGAATCAGGAAAAACTAGCAAGTTATGATTGGATACTGGAAGATAAGAGAGGTAAAAGAATAGAATTTTCTGAATTTGAAAATGAAGTTATCGTAGTCAATTTTTGGGCAACCTGGTGTCCGCCATGTATTGCAGAAATGCCAAGCTTCCAGGAAGTCTATGAGGAATATGGTGAAAAGGTGCGTTTTGTATTTGTTTCCGGAGAACAACATCAAACCACTGATAATTATATGAAGCGTAAACGCTTTACCTTACCTTCCTATAAGATGCGCACAAAAGCTCCGGAACCAATGCTGGGTAAAACGTTGCCAACTACCTACGTGATCTCAAAATCTGGAAACATCGTTATTGACAAGGTTGGTTCTGCCGACTGGAATTCGGACAGCTTTCGAAGCACTCTTGATAAATTGCTGCAAGAGTAGTTATAATTTATTGAAAAAAGATTTTAAGAACTGAGGATGAAACATGCTCTGCATGATCTTGATCTCTTCGGAAAATGTGGTTTCTTCATCCAGAAACTTAAAGATATGCTGGATACTGTTTTTAGTGTAGAATTTAGTGAATAATGATTCGCCAAGATCATTCCGTTTTTCCAGAACATCCAGAAATATTGCATCATATCGCTGAAATTTCTTGCTGAACAGACCTTGCGCCGGCATTTTACCACTTTTAATATTTGCCAGTAGCTTGCTTACTTTTCGTTCAGTACTCTTAAATGAATATCCTGAAGATGCCTTTACCCAACCGCCAGCCGTCCCTATCTTCGTAATATGTTTAGAATTGTGTTTATGGAAAGGGTAGTCGGTCATTGGAATTATGCCCGTCTCACTTTCAGTGATGCTGTAATTATCAATTTTTAGAACTTCCCGAATATATTTTTCCAGTTGCTCATCATATACTTTTTCTTCGGTTAGGAAAGGAGTAAAAAAGGTAAACTCTATAAGAGCGTTTTTAGGAGATACTGGTAGGACATAAGTAAAACAAGTGCTGTTCTTGTATTTGCCCCGATAATCCATCATTGTAAAGCGGTCAGGGTCAAATTGAGCTTCCTGAGTTTCAATATATATTCCTTTAAAGTGCTGATAGATTTTGGCGCTACCAGAATCATCTTTATAAGCATGTGGTGGCCTGCTATCAAAAAAATGAGTAGCGGTGTAGGAATCTTTCTTTCCTAATGCCGTGCGTGTAACTTCATCGATCTTACTAATCTCATCCTGAATGAAGTATGTGTCAGGATCCTTATTTAATTCACCTTTCGCATATCGATAAAAGTCGATGGATCTTAGCATCTTATAGGAATAAGGAGCAAAATCCAGTTTTTTCTCTACAGAATCTGCTATAAATAATCCTTGCTGCCATTCCTTCTGAATAAGCTCGTCCCATTTACCTGAACCTTCTTCCCAGAAGCACCAGGTTTTGTCGTTTTCAGATTTGAGCGAAGGATCAATAATCGCGATTTTCTTTCCTTTAAAGAAAATGTCCTTCCTGATTTCTAGAGCAAGCTGTAACCCAGCCAGTCCACCGCCAACGATGATGTAGTAATAGTCTGGCGTGATCATTTAGGGGTAGATTTTATTTTCTGAAATATTTGAAAGGTACGAATAGCATTCCGAAGCATTCGCCGTCATCCTTTCCAAGATGTTTATGGTGCATTTTATGTGCTCGTCTTATACCTTTTGCATATTTATTATTCGCATTTCTAAAGATCTTAAACCTTTGATGTATAAAAATATCGTGCACTGTAAAATAAGTGATCCCATAAGCGAGAATCCCAAGTCCAATAGGAAGTCCAAACCATACATCTTCATACCTCCAGAGCAAGAAACACCCAATACTTACAAGGGCATAAAAAACGAAAAAAAGATCGTTTCGTTCCCACCAGCTACTATGATCTTTGTGATGGTGATCCTTATGCAATTTCCATAAGAAACCGTGCATCACATATTTGTGCGTGAACCACGCCATTCCCTCCATTATCATAAAGGTTCCAAAAAATACTAAAAGCCATAATATCACTTGCATCATCATCAATTAAATTAAATTCAGTCTATATGAAATATAAGATTTTGCCAGTAGTCCTGCTTTTTGATAATTCGGAACTCGAACCCGGCAATTTTTAATCTCCAAAGATGGGACGTTTTTAAGTTTCTGAAGTAATTTTCTGTAATATATATAAGCAGTATACACACCAAACTTAGCTTCAACCGGAAGATGAGCGATCCCGCTTAAACCTTTACTGAAGTCTTCTTCAATTTCAGCAACGATCTGTTGTTTATTTACTTCGTCTAATTCCGAAAGGTCCACATTTGGGAAGTAGGATCTGCTAAGATCTTCATAATCTGCTTTTAGATCCCGCAGGAAGTTCACCTTTTGAAAAGCAGAACCAAGACTCATTGCCGATGATTTTAATTCCTCGTACTTCGCCTGATCACCTTTTACGAAGACTTTCAAACACATAAGACCAACAACATCTGCGCTACCATAGATATATTGGCGGTATTCTTCCATGCTCAGATATTCAGACTTATGAAGATCCAGTCGCATACTATCCATAAAAGCCTTGTAAAGTTGAGGTTCTATTTCGTACCGGTGAACTGTTTCCTGAAAAGCATTCAGAATAGGATTAAGAGAAATTCTTTGATCCAGCGCCTTGTATAGATCGGCTTCAAAATCTTTAAATAATAGTTCCTTGTCATAATCATGAAAGCTATCCACGATCTCATCTGCAAATCTTACAAATCCATAAATATTATAAATATCCTGCCTTATAGAGGGGGCCAGCATCTTAGTGGCCAGACTAAAAGAAGTACTGTAGCTATTGGTAACAGTTTTGCTACAGGACCGGGATACCGTATCAAAAATCGCTTTCATAAATTAGTTTTGTTCATTTTGTTGTATCAATCCAGCTGCAAGTTTCCCAGATATAAGGGATGGCGGCACACCTGGTCCGGGAACGGTTAACTGCCCAGTAAAATATAATTTTTCCACCTTTTTACTTCTAATTTTGGGTCTTAAGAATGCTGTCTGGAAAAGTGTATTTGCCATTCCATAGGCATTCCCTTTATAGGAATTATAAGCTTCCTTGAAGTCCTTTACACAAAAGGATTCCTTAAATATAATATTTCCTTTTATTTCCTGCCCTGTAAGCGCCTGAAAACGTTCAATTATCATATTAAAATAACGTTCCCTAATCTCATCGGTATCTTCAAGGTCTGGTGCAAGCGGAATTAAGAATATTCCTGCTTCCTTGCCTTCAGGTGCTACGGTATCATCAGTTTTTGATGGGAAGCTGGCATAGAAGAGTGGATCTTCAGGCCAGGCCGCGTCATCATAGATAGCTTTCGCATGATCTTTAAAACTGCTGTCAAAGAATAAAGTGTGGTGAGATACATTTTTCAGCTTCTTGTCGAAGCCAACATAAAAGAGTAGGGAAGAGGGTGCAAATGTTTTCTTCTTCCAGTATTTTTCAGAATACTGTCTATCAAACTCTGGAAGCAAGGTTTCTGTATGATGATAATCTGCTCCCGAAAGGATGATATCTGCAGGATAAAGTTTCCCGTCTATTTTTAGCGCTTTTGCTGCACGATCTTCAGTAGTTATGGCCTCGACATTAGCATTCAGGTGAAACTTAACGCCTAAGGACTCTGCGAGCTCAGTAATACCTTCAATAACTTTGTACATCCCTCCATGAGGATGCCAGGTGCCTAATCCAAAGTCGGCATAATTCATAAAACTATAAAAAGCTGGAGTATCACTAGGTTTTGCTCCCAGGAATAACACTGGAAATTCGAGAATCTGTCTTAGTTTCTCATTAGAAAACTCTTTTCGAACATCTCCACTAATATTTGTAAAAAAGCGGCCCAGTCTTGTTGCGGTTGCAGTTGTTACAAGTTCCATTGGAGAAACTCCAGGACGATAAACCAAATCTTTAATGGCTATATCATAATTGTCACGGGCTTTTTTTATGAATTTCTTCAGTTTTTCTGAGCTTCCCTTTTCGACTTCTTCAAAAGTCTCATAGATCTCTTCCAGGCTACCCGGAATTATTACGGAGTCATCTTTTCCAAAGTAGACTTCGTAAGCTGGATCTAATCTGTTCAGTTGAAAATAATCTGAAGCGGATTTTCCGAAGTCAGAAAAGAAACGTTCAAAAACATCTGGCATCCAGTACCAGGTTGGACCAATATCAAAAGTAAAACCATCACGTTTCAATTGACGGGCTCTACCACCTACGGTATCATTCTTCTCGAATACTTCTACCTCGTAACCGGCCTGAGCCAGGTAGCAGGAAGCTGCAAGAGATGAAAAGCCGGATCCTATAATATTTATCTTTTTTGGCATTAGGGAATTTTAGAGACTATTTATAAAATCTTTAATTGATGTCTGTACTGTGATGTTTTCAGGTAGAGTGGACAGGTCAATTTCTTTCGTTCTTTGTCCAAACAATAAGAATTCTCTCGGTTTATCCTGACATAACTTTTCCTGGAAATCATTTACAAATTCTGAAACATCCGTATTTACAGGAGAGATGGTAAGATAACTTACGAATACCGGGTCATTATGGATTTTCATCAGGTAATCCATATTATCCAATGGCAAACTCGGGCCGACATAAATAACATTTTTACCTGCGTTTAAAAGCTCATAATTAAGATACAAAATACCGATATCATGGATTTCATTATAGGGAAGAAAAAGAACATACAATTTGTCGTTATTCTCTTCCTCGCCGTTAGATTTTAGTTCGGCGATATTGATATAGATCTTTTGTTTAATAAGTTCAATAATATAGTGCTCATGAATAGGTTTGATGGTATCAGTTTGCCACAGCAGCCCAATCTCTTCAAGCAACGGGATAAAAACATCGTAAAAAACATCTCTAAATGACAATTTCGAGACCAGATCATTGTAAGTCTTCTGAAACAACCTGTCATCAAAATTCATCATTGCGAGCTTGAAAGCATTCTTTGCTCTGTTCTCAACACTTGAAGATGCTGAAATTCGCCTAACAAGCGCATGAACTTCATCTTCTTTCATTTTCGAGATACGTGAAATCTTGTATCCATGAATGTTCAAAAAAGAAATATTGAGCAGCTTCTGCAGGTCTTCACCATCGTAGGTACGAATATTAGTATCTGTTCTTTCAGGATTAAGAATATTATATCTCTTTTCCCAAATCCTAATAGTGTGAGCTTTAATTCCACTTAGATGCTCCAGATCCTTAATGCTAAAATTTTGTTTGATGTGTTCCATACTTCTTTTAAGCTATTAAACAAATCTAAACAATTATTAAGGTGAAAGTAATAGAGAAAAGTTAAAATGTTTAATTAAACATAATTTACATTAAACAAAATTAAGATGGGATATAAAAAAAAGCCTTAGCGGCTAATTGTATATTTCCTGGAAAGTAGTACCCGAGGCGGGACTTGAACCCGCACGCCCTAATGGACACATGGCCCTCAACCATGCCTGTCTACCAATTCCAGCACTCGGGTGTGAGTTTATGGAAAGCTTCCATAAGGCTGGTCAACAAGTTCCGATAAAAAATCGGAGCGAGCAAATAGTGATCTGGCTGGGGCTCGAACCCAGGACCCTCTCCTTAAAAGGGAGATGCTCTACCAACTGAGCTACCAGATCTTGAACAATAAAATAGGAACTTATTTGTGATCTGGCTGGGGCTCGAACCCAGGACCCTCTCCTTAAAAGGGAGATGCTCTACCAACTGAGCTACCAGATCATTAAAAAGCATCCGTCTTTTTGCGAATGCGGGTGCAAATATACATGCATTAATTTATTTTTCAAGACATAATTGCTATAATTTTACCATAGTTTTGCCTTTTGCTCATTTTAAGTGATTTACAGATGAAAATTTTTTTGATTGGATACATGGGAAGCGGTAAATCCACCGTTGGAAAACTGCTTTCTGAAGAATTAAACTACAAATTTTATGATCTTGACCAAGAGATCGAAAATGAGTACGACATGGCGATCTCTGAAATCTTTGCGAGAAAGGGAGAAATTTTCTTCAGAAAAGCTGAACGAAAGATGCTGGAGAAATTAATTAACCTTAATGAGGACGCGGTAGTTTCACTTGGCGGTGGCACGCCGTGTTATGGTGACAACATGGAGCTTATAAAAAATGCAGATTCGGTACGATCTATTTATCTTAAGCTGAACATTCAAACTTTATTGGAGAGATTGCAACACGAAAAGGCAGACAGGCCAATGATAAGTCATTTGGAAACCGAAGAGCTACTGGAAGAGTTTATCAGAAAGCATTTGTTCGAAAGAGGCTTTTATTACAATCAAAGTGATAAAATATTAGATTGTAATGATAAAGATCCCTCTGAAATCACACGGGAATTAGTGGAGACTTTAAGATAACTCTACACGCTCATGATCCTTTTCAAAAATAACTTTTACCGTTTCGCTTAGAGAAGTCGAAAGAGATAGACCTTTAAAATCGGCTTTCACCGGGTAGCGTTTATGATTCCGGTCCACAAGCACGGCGGTCTTAAAATTTTTAATTGGAACGTCCAGAAAGTATCGTACTCCGTAAATAAGGGTGGAACCTGAATTCAATACATCGTCTACCAGGATCAAAGATTTGTTTTGATATTCTTCGGGCTTCAAGGAAACACTTATAGGATCCAATGGTGCTTTTTTGTTAATCACCACTTTGCCCAAAGTAGTTTTTAAAGGTGAAATTTCCTGAAGTTCTTTTTCCAGTTTCTGAGCTAAAATATATCCATTATTGGCTATTCCTGCGATAATGATCTCCTTCTCATCCACATTACTCTCATAGATCTGGTATGCTATTCTCCTGATTTTATGCTTGATCTCATCCTGGTTGAGAATTGAATGCTTGGCTTTCATAAATTACTTTTTTCGGAATTTGAAGAATAGTTCATTCCCTAAACGAGGTTTTATGGAATTGTATGCTTTCTCCAGAATTTCAATATGATAATAAGGACTAAAATAAGTTAAATATTCTTCATGACTGCCGCCATAAGGTGGGCCATCTTCCTTTAATTCAAAATCGAATAATAAACCTGCCAGTACTCCTCCAGATCTTAGAAGTTCACTGGTTTTTTGAGCGTATGCATTTCGTTTAGTAACCGGTAATGCGCAGAAAAAGGTTTGTTCCAGGATAAGATCGAAGGACTTTTCAATTTCAAAAAAATCCTGGTGCAGCATTTGTTGCTCCGGAAATTCAGGATTGCGTAGTGAAAATGAGTTTAATGGAATTTCAGCAATATCACAGAGAAAGACATTTTTGAAACCACTTTTAAAAAGATATTCAGCTTCATAAGCATTGCCGGCACCGGGAATCAAGATGTTTAGCTCTTTATTCTCAATATCATCTGCAAATTCCTTAATTGGAGGCGAAACAGCGCCAAGATCCCATCCGGTTTGATTATTTTTATATCTATCGTTCCAATAATCTTTAGTCATCTTTTTTCTTCTCTAAACCATCATCCTTCTTTTCGTCTAAACCGTCATCTGTATTCTCAAACCAGTCATCAATATCACGACGGTCTTTCTTAGTAGGGCGACCAGTACCTTTCTTGCGGTAATAGTCCTTTGAGTATTTTAAAAGATCCAGTTTCTCAAAGGCTTCTTTCGGGGTGATGTCATGAACATATATATTCACAAGTTTCGCCCCAACACGACTTTTAGGAAGATCGAGGATCTCTAGCTCATAATTAATTTGATTTTTACGAACTCTCAGTTTATCACCGGGAAATACCTCTTTACTTGGTTTCTGGATCTCATCGTTCAATCTTACCTTTCCTTGCTTGCAAGCAGTTGTTGCCAGACTTCGGGTCTTAAAATAGCGTACGCACCACAAAAACTTATCAACTCTCATACTTATACCTTCAAATCGCCGTTCAATATTGAACAAAAATACAAGATTATTGTATCTTGCGGCTCCAAAATAAAATTCTGATGAGAATAAACAAATTGATGCTGGTTGGTCTTACGGCTTTTCTTGCATTTGCATGTAATAATGATGATGATGGCGGTCTGGCCCAGGTTGAAGTTCGTGACCGTACAGAGGTTGCGGTCGAAGACGACCAGGCACTTTTAGACTACCTTTCAACGCACTTTTATAACTACGAAGACTTCGAAAGTCCTTCTGAAGATTTCAACTATCAAATCGTATTCGATACAATTGCTGGCGAAAATGCAGACAAAGAGCCAATTATCAATTCAGATAAATTAATAACGAAAACCGTTAATCACGAAGGTGTAGACCAGAATCTATATGTACTACGAGTACGTGAAGGTGCTGGAGCGAAACCTACCTTTGCAGATTCTACCTTTGTTACTTATGAAGGAGAACTTCTTACAGGGACTGTTTTCGACTCTAATTTAAGAAACCCTGTTTGGTTCAATCTTTCACCATATTTTGGGATCGTTGATAACCGTGTAACACCTCTTGGCGGAGTTATCAAAGGATTTCAGGCTGGCTTAACTGAGTTTGGTGCAGCTAGTGGATTTGAAGTAAATGCAGATAATTCTGTAGAATGGAATAATGACTACGGAATTGGTGCTATTTTCATGCCTTCAGGACTGGCCTATTACTTTAATTCACCTGAGACCATACCGGTTTACTCACCGCTTGTTTTTCAAATTAGTAGTTATGTGGTAAACCAGGCAGATCACGATAATGACGGTATTCCTTCATTTATGGAAGATCTGGATGGAGATAATGATGTGACTACAGATGATACAGATGAGGACGGACTTCCAAACTTATCAGATCCAGATGATGATGGTGATGGTACTCCAACAAGAGATGAAATTGAAATTACAGAGGATGGAACCTTGATCTTAACCGACTCAGATAACGACGGAACTCCAGATTACCTGGATCCAGACGTATTTCAATAGTGGAATAGCTATTATAAATTAATATAAAAAACCTGGCGATCGCCGGGTTTTTTTATTTTCCACCCGCAGATTGTAAGTCCAGAATACAGGCATCATCTAACTGAGGAAGATTATTATTGTCTATAGTGTTGATGACCCCGCTACCAAATTCAATACTGGCCTTCATTAAGCATTTATCGGTAATACAGTGTGCAGTATTATTCGGGTCTTCATGATCTGTTACTGGTTCCACGCCCAGATTGACCAAACCAAATAAATGTCCAAATTCATGATTCAAAGTAGCGGCTTCTATAATTGCTTTGCTGGGAGCGTTGAACTTGTTTGCAAAGTTTTTGATAGTTTCTCCGTAGAGTATGATCGAAGTATTTCTGAATGCCGTGCCGAGAGTGATCTTAGTTTCGGAGTCATTGATCTTCTTACCAGCGGCAAAATAGATCCAGACTCCAATTTCATCGCCTACCGTATAAACCGTTCGTGTATTGGTTTCTACCGTTCTTAAATCATCTTCATCGAAAGGAGTGAGTCCGGAACTTGCAACAGAGCGTAAATTGATGGTAATTCCATCGGGTTTATAAACCCTGCTTTCCAGGAAACTTCTAAAGGCATCGATTGCATCAGTCTCTGGTCTGTATCCTTCAGCATAGACGATTTCAATATTCATTGAAGTAAATTCGGTATCACTTAATAGATCTGAAGCAGATGAACCGGTAACTTTTAAGTTAGCCGCTCTATTATTTCCTTCTTCGGAATCATTATCAGAATCCTTACTACACGATACAGCGAGGCTGCTCAAAAACAGGATTAAAAAAGCTTTATAAATTTTATTCATTCTGTATTAGATCTTGCGCAAAAATATGAAAAATAACGAGTTAGACTTTTTTAAGAATCGCCAGGTAATCATAATGTTCTCCTTCAAGAGCGATCTCACAGGAAAAATTGTTGTTGTTTGCTGCCTTCTGAAGAATTTCCTTATCCACATATAACCAGTCAAAAGGATCTGAAGTTTCTCCTTTGTAACTTAATTCATAAGTGAGTTCTCCGTAATATTCTTCGGAATCGATAAATTCATCATCGAAGAGATAAATAAGATCTGAAGAATCTAGAATCAACTGTCCGTTATCATTGAGCAGCTTATGACAGTGCTGAAGGAAATCGTCAATATTATCAAGTTTTCCAATGATCCCGGTTCCATTCATCAACATAAGAATGCTGTCAAATCTTTCCGAAGAGATCTTATAGAAATCCTGAACAACCGCATTTTTGAGTCCGCGTTCTTTTGCGATTTCTATAGCTCCGGAAGATGTATCGATAGCCTTGACCACAAGTTTGAGTTCATTTTGAAGATAAAGCGCATGACTGCCGGCCCCGCAACCCACATCAAGAATACTGCCTTTGCAAAGTTTTAGTGCTTCCTGTTCGAGTTTCGGCATTTCTTCAAAATCCCGAAACAGATAAGCGACGGGTATTTCATCATTTTCAAAGTCTGGTGAATGCACCGTGATGGGAGTTTCATCTTTTTCTTTATAGTAGCCTGCAATGGCTTTGCCGAATATATCCTTATTTTTGTCCAATGGATGAAGAGCTTAAAAGTTTACCTAATCGCGCCAAAGATAAGAAGAAGGAAAATAGGAATTTCTTTTCGCGACTAAAGAAGCGTCCTCCAAAGGATCTCGACAAGATTATGGTAGAATTGCACGAGGAAGAATTCTCCAGAACCGACTGTTTGCAATGCGCTAATTGCTGTAAGACTACGGGACCTTTGTTTACACAAAAAGATATTGGAAGGATCAGTAAAGATTTTCGAATGAAGCCCGGGGATTTTGTAGACACTTACCTAAGGCTCGATGAGGAGAACGATTATGTGCTACAGCAAGTGCCATGTCCTTTTTTAGGCGACGATAATTATTGCGGTATTTATGATCAGCGCCCGAAAGCCTGCCGGGAATATCCTCATACAGACCGCAAGGACTTTCATAAAATATCTTCTATTACTATAAAAAATACCAGCATTTGTCCGGCTGCTTACAATATCGTCGAGGAAATGAAAAAAAGATTAAAATCGTAACACTTAGGTCTAAAAAATTTATATTTTTGGGAAAACCTTAACGATGAAAAGTCTTATCCTTCTCCTGCTTTTGTGTGGGTCTAATCTATTTGCAAATAACTGGTATACAGATCTCGAAGCAGCGCAAAATGCAGCTATCGCCAGTAACAAATTAATATTGGTAGACTTCTGGGCGACCTGGTGCGGTCCATGTAAAGCTATGGATCGTGATGTTTGGAGTGATCAGGAGGTACAGGAAGTGATGCAAAACTATATCCCTTTAAGAGTTGATTTTGATACGCAGCGACAATTGAACATGGAGTATGGGGTAAAAGGAATTCCGTATGTGGTGATCATGGATGCCAATGGCAAGGTGATCCATAACAATCTTGGCTATACCAATAAACAGGAGACCATGAGGGTTCTGGAGAAATTCAAACTAAATACTTCGTTTTTGCAGGTAGAGTCAGCTTATTATAAAAGAAAACCAAGTTACGCTACGGCTCTTAGACTTGCACAGAAATACCTGGATTACAGTTTATATCTGGATAAGGATCTTCGACGTCCGATTTTAAATATAACAGAAGAATATCTTAATGAGGCCCAGGATCTGCTGGACGAAAAACAATCCAATTATAAGATGATCAGTCAGAAACTGGATCTACTTGTGACAAATGTTGATCTATATCAGGGTAACTACAGAAAGGTTGAACGATTTCTAAAGAAGAAAATTGACGAAGAAGAATTGCGTAAGTATAATTGGGGCTTATATACTTTTCTGAATTACTGCATGGCCATGGAAAATGCTGAAGAGGCACAGATTAATAAGTGGACTGAAGAATTGGAAAAATTGAACAATGCAGATGTTTATAAAACCAGGGCTAAAAATCTGCAGGAAACGAGCTGATCCCTCAAGGATACATCAAATATTTTTTGCGAGTCTTTTGAAAAGCTTCGAGACCTGGCTTCCAGGATTCCCGGATTTCTTCAGCAGAAAGACCCTTTTTAATTTGATCCTTCAGTGAAGAAGTTCCTGCAAGTTTCAGAAAGAAGTCATT
This sequence comes from Christiangramia sp. LLG6405-1, assembly GCF_045055805.1. Classification (GTDB taxonomy): domain Bacteria; phylum Bacteroidota; class Bacteroidia; order Flavobacteriales; family Flavobacteriaceae; genus Christiangramia. The sequence goes on from NZ_CP159330.1 coordinate 1,683,016, forward strand.
AAAAAACTGTTCCTGATCTTCGGTATTTTGATAAGCTTCTATCAACCATTCCAGGTTGATAGAATTCAATGTTTCCGCAGTGCTTAAATTGCGCCCGAAACATTCCTTATTCTCATGCTTTGGATATTTAGCACCGCCCATGGACTTTGGTGTATAAGTGTAATCGAAATACTTCTCGTCCAGAAAAGGAGAACCAAAAACCTGGAATTGAAGCTTCGTACCGCGGCCTGCATTCACATTCGTTCCTTCAAAAAAGCACAGACTTGGGTAAAGATTGATCGAAGTAGCGTTGGGAAGATTTGGTGAAGGCTTTACAGGTAGATTGTAGCTCATCGAATGCTGGTAATTCTGCATAGCAATTGTTTCCAGATCACACTGAATTCCGTTGTCCAGCCATTTTTCTCCGTTGATCATTTTTGCATATTCAGCAATAGTCATTCCGTGCACTACCGGTACGGGATGCATTCCCACAAAGCTCTGATGTTGTTTTTCGAGAATTGGACCGTCAATATAATGTCCGTTAGGATTTGGTCTGTCCAGAATTAGAACCGGAATTCCTTGTTCTGCACAGGCTTCCATGACATAATGCATGGTTGAGATGTACGTATAGAACCTGGCTCCAACATCCTGAATATCGAAGATTAGTAATTCTATGCCTTTCAGGTCTTCAGCAGTTGGTTTTTTATGGTTTCCGTAGAGAGAAATAACCGGAAGGCCACTAATTGGATCCTTGCCGCTTTTAACGGTCTCGCCAGCATCTGCAGTTCCGCGAAAACCATGTTCGGGTGCGAAAACCTTTTTTATCTGGACATTCTGGCTTAATAAAGTATCCACAAGATGAGTATATTCTCCATTCTTTCTTTTTACTACGGAAGTTTGATTTCCCACAATCCCGATAGTTCTGTTTGCTATCTTCGGAAGTATAAGATCCATCCTGTTTGCGGCTGGTAAAACTTCAGAAGGAACCGAATCTGAAAGTTTTTCCTGTGAGACAACTTCAGAATTTTCCGAAGAGCTTTCACTATGAGCGTTTCCGCAGGAAAGAATTCCAAAAACAAAGAATAATAATGTACTTTTGACCAACCTCTTAATCATAGCAATTTGAATTTCGAGTACTTTATAGTAAAGCGCCTTATTAGCGCGAAAGGATATAAAAGTAGCATATCTGCTCCTATAATAAAAATAGCGATCACCGCAATTGCTATAGGGGTTGTGATGATGCTTGTATCTTTTGCGACCGGCCTTGGTTTGCAGGAGAAAATAAGGGATAAGATCGCTGCTTTTAATGGTCATATTAGTATCTCAAGTTACGATAACAATAGCTCCAAAGTTTCATTAACTCCAGTTTCAACAGATCAGGATTTTTATCCCGAATTCACTAGCGTAGACGGCATCGCTCATGTGCAGGCAGTTGCAAGTACTTTTGGCGTTATTCGAACAGAGGAAGATTTTGAAGGGATCGTGGCCAAAGGTGTAGGAGCCGATTACAAATGGGATTATTTCGAGGAATTCCTTTCACAGGGCAGATTACCCAACTATTCTGAAAACCTTAATAACGAAATTTTAATCTCTGAATATCTCGCCAACAGGCTTAAGCTGAAGAATGGTGACCGTGTGGCTACGTATTTTATGCGTGATGATAGTGATCTGCCTCTACAGCGTAGTTTTGAAATTGTAGGTGTTTACGAATCCGGTTTTCAGGAGTTTGATGAGCTTTATATGCTTACAGATATCAGGCATATCCAGAGAATAAACCGTTGGGAAGAAAATGAGATCGGTAATTTTGAAGTTTTCGTAGAAGATTTTGATGAACTTGACACCAAGGGCAACGAAGTTTATGAGAATACAGGATCCTTTCTGGATACCCAAACGATAAGTCAGAAATACTACTCCATTTTCGAATGGTTGTCCCTTTTCGATTTTAATATGGCTCTTATTCTTGGTATTATGATTCTTGTTTCAGGGATCAACATGATAACCGCATTATTGGTTTTGATCCTGGAAAGAACCCAAATGATCGGGATGCTGAAAGGACTTGGAGCAGCCGACTGGAGTATTCGAAAGATCTTTCTTTATAACGCTGCTTATCTGATAGTGCTGGGACTTTTCTGGGGTAATTTAATTGGAATTGGCCTGCTGGCGCTTCAGAAATATTTTAAATTGATTCCTTTGGATCCAAGAACTTATTATGTAACCGAAGTTCCAATCTATCTAAGCTGGGATTATATTCTACTCGTAAATACCGGTACATTGATCCTCTGCATGCTTATGCTGCTAATTCCATCGGTAATTATCTCCAAAATCTCTCCGGTTAAGGCGATCAAATTCGATTAATAATTGCAGCTCTCATAGTTGACGTTGTAAAGCTTGGTTTAAGGCCAAAGGTTTTTTTACATTTGCAGACGTTAAAGAAAAATGAAAGCATGGATTACGCTGAGAATATATTAGGAACCATCGGGAATACTCCAATGGTTAAGATGAACAAGATCGTTGAAGATATCGATGCGCTTGTACTGGCAAAGTATGAAACCTTTAATCCCGGGAATTCGGTAAAGGATAGAATGGCTGTGAGAATGGTAGAAGACGCCGAAGCTAAAGGTTTATTAAAGTCAGGAGGAACCATCATTGAAGGAACTTCAGGAAATACCGGAATGGGACTGGCACTTGCAGCGATCGTTAAAGGTTATAAAATGATCTGCGTGATGAGTGACAAGCAGAGTAAGGAAAAAATGGATATTCTTCGCGCAGTTGGAAGTGAAGTTGTTGTTTGTCCTACAGATGTGGAACCAGATGATCCACAATCTTATTATTCTACTTCCCGTAGACTTGCAGAAGAAACTCCGAATAGCTGGTATGTAAATCAATATGATAACCTCGCTAACCGTGAAGCCCATTACGAATCTACTGGACCTGAGATCTGGAAACAAACCGATGGGAAAGTAACCCATTTTGTTGTTGGAGTAGGGACTGGTGGAACTATTTCTGGAGTTGGAAAGTATTTGAAAGAAAAAAATCCCGATATTAAGGTTTGGGGAATAGATACTTACGGTTCAGTATTCAAGAAATATCACGAAACAGGTGAATTCGATGAGAAGGAGATCTATCCTTACGTGACTGAAGGAATTGGAGAGGATATTTTACCTAAGAACGTTGACTTTGATGTGATCGACGGTTTTACGAAGGTAACAGATAAAGATGCGGCCGTTTATACCCAGAAATTATCCAAGGAAGAAGGATTTTTCTTAGGTAATAGTGCAGGTGCAGCGGTAAAAGGGCTGTTGCAACTAAAAGAACATTTTACTAAGGATGATGTCGTGGTAGTGCTTTTCCATGATCACGGAAGCCGATATGTAGGTAAAATGTATAATGATGACTGGATGAGAAAAATGGGTTACATCGACTAACACCAGTTATAGAATGTAGGAACTAATTGATTTTTTATATGACTAAGAATGCATGGTTTTTAACCAGTTTATTCTTTATGCTGACGCTCTCGATACATGCGCAGGATGATGAAAGGAAAGAATCAGATCTTAAGGTAACTTTAGATCTAAACAATCCTACCAGGGAGATCAATGATGGGGTCACCATGGTTAATGTTCAAGGAGGAAAAGCTCCTTACACTTATAAATGGACAAAGCAAAGCACTTCCCTTCAATCTAATAAATCCACGGGTATCACTGAAGGCCAGGAAGAATCGGTAACTGTGACCGATGCCAACGGAGTAAGTGTTACCAAAAAGTTTGAAATACCTACTGAAGCGATCACTGAAGTTGTAAACAGTAAGGTGCAGCCGGCAGTAGATTTTCTAGGCGGAATATTATTCTGGGATCCTTTTGCTGCAGTTGGGATCTACGACCCGGTAGTTTATACCAACGATAGAGAGATACCAATCCCGAACTGGGATGCTACTACAAGTAAAACCTTCAGTTTAAAGCAATGGCTGGTTGAGGATGGTGGTCAGGTAACTGCAGGTGATAAAATTGCTATTATAGAAAGTGAATCTGGAGAAGAGAAAGAGATCTTTTCAGAAGTTGATGGTACCATGAACTACCTGGTTCTGGAAGGCAACGAGATTTTTGACCCAAATGACCAGGATGATGTGATTGAGCAGAATGCTCATATGATCGCCAAAATTGAGTTCGACGAGCCTCAGCCTCTGCATCATCCCAATGGTGATGTGATCACGAACTCCATTCCTTTTATCGTGATCTGGCTTATTCTGGGAAGTATCTTCTTTACTATAACACTTGGTTTCGTAAATATTCGTGGTTTCTCTCATTCTATTCAGTTAGCCAAAGGGAAATACGACGATCCGGATGCACCGGGTAGAATTACACATTTTCAGGCAATGGCTACGGCAGTTTCAGCAACCGTTGGTCTTGGGAATATAGCCGGTGTTGCGGTTGCAATTTCACTTGGTGGGGCCGGAGCAACTTTCTGGATGTTCTGTGCCGGATTCTTCGCGATGTCACTAAAGTTTACTGAGTGTACATTAGGGGTAAAATATAGAGAGATCAACGAAGATGGTAGAATCTTTGGTGGGCCTATGAATTATTTGCGTTACGGCCTGGAGAAAAGAAATATGAAAGGTCTTGGGAAATTCCTTGCCAGCCTTTTTGCAATATTGGGAGTTGGAGCTTCTTTTGGAGGTGGTAATATGATACAGTCCAACCAGGCATTTAAAATAGTTTCTGAACAATTACCTTTTCTGGAAGGGCAGGGATTCTTGTTTGGAGTTGGATTTGCCATTCTAGTTGGAGCGGTGATCCTTGGAGGAATCAACAGCATTGCCCGGGTAACTGGAAAAGTAGTACCTGTTATGGCGATTATCTATATCCTAGGTTGCGCAGTTGTGATTGGGGTGAATATTGAAAATATTGGTGCTGCATTTTCAGCAATTTATAACGGAGCTTTTTCCGCAGATGCTTTAAAGGGTGGTTTTATCGGAGTACTAATTATTGGTCTGCAAAGAGCAGCATTTTCCAGTGAGGCCGGGGTTGGTTCAGCCGCTATCGCGCATAGTGCTACTAAAACCAATAATCCTATTGCCGATGGGTTTACTTCTTTAGTAGAGCCTTTTATCGACACCATGGTCGTGTGTACTATGACGGCATTGGTACTTATCTTTACAGGAATGCATGAAGTAGGCGGTGGAATGAAAGGGGTTGAACTCACTTCAGACGCTTTCGGAAGCGTTATATCCTGGTTCCCGGCAGTACTGGCACTTGCGGTTTTCTTATTTGCTTTTTCCACGATGGTTTCCTGGTCATATTACGGGATGCGTTCCTGGACCTATCTATTCGGGCAAAGCAAGAAATCAGAAATTATTTACAAAGTCTTATTCCTGATATTTGTAGTTGTAGGAGCATCAGTTAGTCTTGGAGCAGTATTAAGCTTCTCAGATATGATGATTCTCGCGATGTCATTTCCAAATATCATTGGATTATATATTATGTCTGCGGAAGTCAGAGCAGATATGGAAAACTACTGGGAGCGACTCAAGAACGGAGAATTGTTCATCAATCCTAAATTCAGAGACGCCTGATAAGGTTTTTTCTGCAAGATCTATAATGAAAACTCTTCCTTCTACGGAAGAGTTTTTTGTTTTATATCACCAGATGCTTGTAAAATGAGAAATAGAATAGCTCCTGAAAAATATAGTATAACATCAAAGAGATCTGCAGTATATCTTTCAACGAACTGCGGAAGTATCAATTCAAAATATATAGCATAAAAACACGTAAGCGCTAGCGCCTGGGCAATACTTATTTTGATCGATCTATCCTTTGTGAGGTAATGTGCCATTTTGAGACATATGGTCAAAATGATAGGCATGCATAAAAAATCGTTGAGGTAGGATGTGGTCCATTCTGGAAAGTTCGCTCCAGTAAATTTTAGAGCCTCAAAAAGTATAAAGATCAGTACGAATAGAATAAAGGTGATATTCAATAATCTCATAGGAGCGCAACAGATACTACAAAGGCAATTACAATGCCTATTCCAAGTACAATGAGCCAGACGGTGTATCCGGTCTTGGCGAGGAAACGTACTATAGGGTTTTTGTGCTCTTCTGCAGGTTCGGGTGCTGACTTCCGTTTATATTCTCCGGGTCTTCGACTGGATTTAAGTTTAGTTTTCTTCGGATTTTTCTCCATGTTGTACTGCGCTTTCTCGATTAGTTCCATTGAAGGAACTCGTCTACTGAAATTCTATTCATCTTTAAATTGAATTCTAAGATAAAAAATCTGGTCATCCATCCATTCCAATTAATGAAGCTTTATGAAAATCCTAAGTCTTCAGAATTATACTGAATTCTATTTCAGAATAAATTTATATAAAGTATTTTCATTGCTGAAATTGAACTTATGAAAAATCTATACTTTTTACTCCTAGCAATATTAATGGTATCCTGCAATGCAACCATGGATACTACGAGCAACGAAACTCCAGAAAATCCAAAATATACCTACCTGGCACTCGGCGATTCTTATACAATAGGGGAGAGCGTTCGGGAAACTGAAAGATGGCCGGTACAATTAACGGAGCAACTTCGAAATAGAAATTATGAGATGGCGGCGCCTATGATCATTGCAAAAACAGGATGGACGACTTCAGATCTCTTGCGGGGAATGGACCAGAACCTGGAAGTGCAACGCGATTTTGACCTGGTTTCTATTCTGATTGGGGTTAACAACCAGTATCAGGGAAAACTTATTACAGAATACGAGGAAGAATTACGCCAGATCTTCAGGCGTGCGATCAATCATTCTAAAACCCTAGAAAAAGGTGTCTTCGCCGTAAGTATTCCAGATTACGGTTATACACCTTTTGGATCTTCAAACCAGGAGAAAATCAGTGCTGAAATTGACAGATTCAACCAGGTTTTTAAAAGAGTTGCGGATGAATTCGGAGTAGTGTTCTATAATATCACCCCAATTTCAAGAGATACCAGCAACCCTGAACTGGTAGCAAGTGATGGTTTGCATCCAAGTGCTTTACAGTATCAGCTTTGGGTAGAACAATACATTTCTCAGGTAGCAGAAAAATTGCCTAATTAATTTTTTGGCACTTCATTTTCAAATGAATAATTTGATACATTCGGAGAGTGAAGGAAGACTTTCTTTATTATCTCTGGAAGTTTCAGAAGTTTGATTCCGAATGTCTTAGAACTTCGGAAGCTGAGCCTTTACAGATCATTTCGACCGGTTCTCAAAACGACTTATCTGGCCCCGATTTCTTTAATGCTCATTTAATAATCTCGGGCATCAAGTGGGCTGGCAATGTTGAAATGCATTTAAAATCATCAGACTGGTACCTACATCATCATGAAACAGATCCTGCCTATGATAATGTGATCCTGCATGTAGTATGGGATCACGATGAAAATATCTTCCGAAGAAATGGTAGCCTTATACCAGTATTTGAACTGAAGAATATCGTCGATTTTTCTATGATCGCAAAATACCGTCACCTGCTGGAAAGTCGTCATAATAGTATCAATTGTGAAGACAGTTTTTCTGAATTTTCCAGTTTTGAGATCGATCACTGGTTCGAAAGACTATATTTCGAAAGACTTGAAAGAAAGTCAGCCTTGATATTCGAAGTACTGCAACGTTCCAACAACGATTGGAATACGGCATGCATGATTCTGCTTTTTAGAGCATTCGGTCTAAATATTAATGGAGAATACTTTTCTAACATGGCGGAAAATCTGAGCTATTCTCTGGTTGCAAAATTAGGTGGGAATCAGTTTTCCCTTGAAGCACTATTTATGGGCTATTCTAATTTGATCAAAGGAGCAGATCAGTATTCAGAAGAACTACTAACAGAATTTCAGTTTCTAAAACATAAATTCAATATATCTTTGATCAATTCTAAACCAGAATTTTTCAGGTTGCGACCAGATAACTTTCCCACGATAAGGATGGCTCAGCTTGCAGGTTTGTATGCTCAGCGACCATCATTTTTTTCAGACATTATCGCCACGAAAGAACTCAATGAGATAAGATCTATCTTTAATATGGAGGTTTCAGATTACTGGAAGACTCACTATAACTTTGATAAACTACATAATTCCAGGTCAAAAAAATTAAGCAACTCTTTCTTCGAACTGTTGGTGATCAATTTTGTAATCCCATTGAAATTTGCATTCTCCATAAGTTCCGGAGAACCAGCTTCCAGTCTCTATGAAATAGTAGCAAGCCTAAAACCCGAAAAGAATTCGGTAGCGAGTATGTTCAATAATTTAAGATCTGGTACGGTCAGGAATGCAATGGAATCGCAGGCAGCGCTTGAGCTCAAAAAGAATTATTGTAGTAAAGGGAGATGTTTGCACTGTGAATTAGGCGTGACATTATTGAGAAAATCTGTTAAATACGCTTAAATTTGTAATATGGCAGGCATGGTATCGAACATGAGACATTATCTCGAAAAGCACGGATTCTACGTATCAACAAGGATGGCAGATAAGATGGGAATTCGCGCAAAGAATGTTCGGTTGTTCTTTATATATGCAAGCTTTTTTACCATGGGTGCAGGCTTTATCGTGTACCTGATCCTCGCGTTCTGGCTAAAGCTTAAGGACCTCGTCTACACTAAAAGAACTTCTGTTTTCGATCTATGAGACAATTGATAGATTCCAGGATCAGGCTGGCTGTAGTATTGATTATTATGGTGTTCGTTACCGGAATCGTTGGTTTCAGGTTTCTTTATGATTATTCTTGGGTCGATGCGCTCTATATGACCATTATTACCGTAAGTACAGTAGGATATGGGGAAGTCCAGCCTATGGGAGCCTACGGGAAACTATTTACTTCTTTTTTCATTATTTCCGGACTATTCATCTTTGGTTTCGGTCTCTCTACGATCACAGAACATATTCTGAATAAAAATAACATTGGTAATCTAAAACGTAATAAAATGAAGAAGAGGATAGACTCCCTGAATGATCATATCATTGTTTGCGGTTACGGTCAAAACGGAAAACAGGCAGTTCAGAAATTACTGGACTACCGAAAGGATTTTGTGATCATAGATGATCATGAGGAAGTCTTTCAGAGCCTGGAAAATGACAGGCTCAATTATATTGTAGGAAATGCTACCGAAGATGAGGTGCTTAGCCTTGCTGGTGTGGAGCGAGCATCGACTTTGATCTGTGCTCTTCCCAGAGATGCAGATAATCTGTTCATCGTTCTTTCAGCCAGACAAATGAAAAAGGATCTTAAGATCATTAGCAGGGCTACGGAAGAAAACAGTTATAAAAAATTGAAACTTGCCGGTGCAGATAATGTAATTATGCCAGATAGAATTGGGGGAAGTCATATGGCTTCACTCGTAGTGGTACCGGATCTGGTCGAATTTCTGGATAATCTTTCTGTTTCTGGAGAGCAGGACAGTATCAATGTCGAACAGGTCTCATTTTCCAAAATTTGTACAGATGGAGTGGAAAGATCAATTTCTGAAACCGATATTCGAAATAAAACTGGTTGCTCTGTTATCGGCTATAAATCACCCTCTGGAACCTATGTGGTAAACCCGGAACCATCCCAACGTATCGAGCGTGATTCTAAGTTGATTATGATTGGCAGACCTGATCAAATTGAGCATTTAAAAAAGTATTATTCGGTTTAAAAATCGGACTTAAATTTTAATAGATGCTCCGTTTTCTTTAACATGACATTCACAATTTAACTACCAAAAGTTTGTTTTAGCCCAATTTTTTAGCATATTCACGCGCTGAAAATTTAACTTCATTATTAATAACCAAATTTCCATATGAGAAAGTATTTGCTTTCAATGTTCTTTTTATTTTCGATTGTAGGACTATCTGCACAGGAACTAGACGTAAAAGCCCAGGTAGGAAACCCCTCCAACGTAATAAATAATGGATTCATTGAACTGGATGTAACAGGGGGAACTCCTCCTTACCAGTATAAATGGTCCAACCAGGGAACCAGCCTGGAATCTAATAAGACTGCAGGTCTTACAGAAGGTGTTCCCTACACGGTAGTAGTAACAGATGCTGCAGGAAACAAATTTGAAGGCGAGTACCAGGTAGAGGCAGAAGCTATTACCGAACACTTCAATGGAACTTTTTCTCCTATTGTTGCAAGTATGGGAAGCGTTCTTTTCTGGGATCCATTCACAGCTATGGGAGTTTACGATCCTGTTATTTATGCTGATATCAAAAGAATTGAAGCTCCAACCTGGAGTGCTTCTGAGGATGCTAAATTTGTTCTTGAAGAGTGGCTAGTCGAAGATGGCGAGCATGTGAACGAAGGAGATCCTATCGCAATTGTTACTAAGAATGGTGAGAGCATTGAAGTACTTGCGAACGCAGATGGTACTTTAGATCAGTTTCAAGCGGAAGGGGAAGTGATTTATAACTCTGAAAATAAACAACATGTTATTGAGCAGGGAGCTCAATACTTTGGTAGCATTATATATGATGAGCCAGTGGCGCTTCTACATCCAAATGGAGACCCTCAAACTAAGAACATTCCATTTATTGTGGTTTGGCTTGTATTGGGAGCATTGTTCTTCACGATCAGGTTAGGATTTATCAATATTAGAGGTTTTAAACACTCTTTACAGTTAGCTAAAGGTAAATATGACGATCCAAACGCTCCTGGACAGGTAACTCACTTCCAGGCTTTGGCTACAGCCGTTTCTGGTACTGTAGGTCTTGGTAATATTGCTGGTGTGGCAGTGGCGATCTCATTAGGAGGTGCCGGTGCAACCATGTGGATGATCCTTGCAGGACTTCTTGGGATGTCTTCCAAATTCGTGGAATGTACTTTAGGTGTAAAATACAGATTTATTAATGCCGATGGTCGTGTATTTGGTGGTCCAATGAACTACCTGAGATATGGTCTTGAAAAAAGAAACAAAAGAGGTCTTGGTAAATTCCTTGCAGCATTTTTCGCGATACTTGCGATCGGTGCATCTTTTGGTGGTGGAAACATGTTCCAGGCGAACCAGTCTTTCTCTATTCTTGCTGGAGAATTTCCAATGCTGGAAGGAAACGGATTTATCTTTGGGATCGTAGTAGCAGTACTGGTAGGTATTGTAATTATTGGAGGTATTAGCAGTATTGCTAAGGTTACTGGTAAGATCGTACCAATTATGGCAGCAGTTTATGTACTGGGTGCTTTAGTGGTAATAGGTGTAAATATTGAAAATATTGGTCCTGCATTCACTGCGATCTGGGATGGAGCTTTTAATCCTAGTGCTCTTAAAGGTGGAGTTATTGGTGTTCTAATCGTTGGATTCCAGCGTGCGGCATTCTCCAATGAAGCTGGTGTAGGTTCCGCAGCGATTGCGCATAGTGCAGCTAAAACGAATCACCCTCCTTCTGAAGGTTTTGTAGCTCTATTAGAGCCATTTATCGATACCGTAGTAGTTTGTACGCTAACGGCATTAGTACTGATCTTTACAGGTATGCACGAAGTAGAAGGTGTTGGAGGAGTAGAATTAACATCTAGTGCTTTTGGAAGTGTGATTTCATGGTTCCCATATGTTCTGGCAACTGCAGTATTTTTATTCGCATTTTCCACGATGATCTCATGGTCTTATTATGGAATGAGAGCCTGGACTTACCTGTTTGGAAAAAGTAAAATAAACGAAATCATCTATAAAGTTTTATTCTTAATCTTTGTAGTAGTTGGAGCCTCAGTTAGTTTAGGAGCGGTGCTGGATTTCTCAGATATGATGATCCTTGCCATGTCCTTCCCTAATATTATAGGTCTATATATTATGATTGGAGAAGTAAGTAATGATCTTAAGGATTACTCTAAGAAGCTTAAAGCTGGAGAGTTATTCCATAAAACTGAAGAGCCAGCCGCCTAGGCTCTCTCTAGTATGAAATTTCTAAAATCCCATTTTGCGCTTTCAAGAAGTCAGCAGAATGGGATTTTTGTTTTGGTACTGGTTATAATCATACTGCAGTTGATTCTCTTCGGAAGTGATTATATCTCTAAAGATAGCACACCGGTAAATGATGAGAAACTTCAGAAATTCCAGAATCAGTTAGATTCTATCCAAAAGCTGAAACCTATAGTGAAGGATACCATTTATCCTTTCAATCCGAACTATTTATCAGATTTCAAAGCATATCAATTAGGGTTGAGCGTAGAAGAGATCGATAAATTATTGAAGTACCGTGCTACCAATAAATGGATAAATTCTGCTGAAGAATTCCAGGTGGTGACCGGAGTAAGTGATAGTTTGATGATGATCATAAAATCTTCTTTTCGATTTCCTGACTGGATTAAGAACTCCGGGAAGCTTCACAAACCCATAATAGGAAAGGCAGAGGTAATTTCTATTGCCGACCTAAATACTGTTTCTGCTGAAGATCTTAAGGTTGTAAATGGAATTGGTGAAAAACTTTCAGAGAGGATCGTGAAATACAGAAACAGCATTGGCGGTTTTCTTTCCGAAGAACAATTGAAGGATGTGTATGGATTAAGTCCTGAGGTGATCGCCAGGATCAATGAAAAGTTCCAGGTTATCAATAAACCACAGGTAATCCTCCAGAATATTAATCTTATCACAGAAGCTGAACTTGCAGAATTGCCATATTTCAATCCTGCTCTGGCCAGGAAAATTATAAATCACAGAACCATGAATGAAGGGATTCGGTCTTTTGAAGAATTGACAAAAATCAGTGGATTTCCTTCCGATAAAATCGACAGAATTAAATTATATTTGTCAGTACAGTGATTTTTGTTAGAAAATCGATCTGAAATTGTAAATATAATAATTGCTAATACGGCTTTATAGCCGGGAAAAAATATATAGAAATGAGTAGATATTTTACAGAGGAACATGACCTTTTCAGGAAGAGTTTTCAGGAATTTCTTCAGAAGGAAGTAGTGCCTCACGTAGATAAATGGGAAGAAACCGGAACCATTGAAAGGTTTATATGGAAGAAGTTTGGTGAGATGGGTTATTTCGGCCTTAATCAACCGGAAGAGTATGGAGGAATGGCTTTAGACCTGTTCTATACAATTATATTTCTTGAGGAACTTCAGAAAGTGAACTCAGGTGGTTTTGCAGCAGCGATGTGGGCGCATGCTTATCTTGCTATGACGCATTTAAAGGTTGAAGCCAGTCATGAACTCAAAGAGAAATACCTGACACCTGCGATTGAAGGTGAAATGATAGGTTGTCTTGGAATATCAGAACCATTTGGAGGATCTGATGTTGCTGGTATGAAAACTACTGCTGTCAAGAAAGGTGATCATTATGTGATTAATGGTTCAAAAACTTTCATCACCAATGGAGTATATGCAGATTTTTACGTGGTAGCTGCTAAAACAGATCCTGAAAAAGGAAACAAAGGAATGAGTATGTTCCTATTAGATAAAGAGTTTGCAGGAATTTCAGCAAATAAACTAAATAAGCTGGGCTGGAGAGCATCAGATACTGCAGAACTTGCCTTTGACAATGTAAAAGTACCTGTTGAGAATTTACTTGGTGAAGAGGGAATGGGCTTCAACTACATCATGCAACATTTCGCTCTGGAACGTTTGATCATGGGTGTTAATGCGCACGCACGCTCAGAATTTGCATTGGAATACACGATGGGTTATATGCAGGAGCGTGAAGCCTTTGGACGTTCTCTGGATAAATTCCAGGCTTTGAGACATACTGTTGCTGAAATGGTAAGTGAAGTAGAGGTGATCAAAGAGTTTAACTATGCAACGACTCAAAGGTTGAATGATGGGGAATATGTGGTAAAAGAGGCTAGCATGTCTAAACTGCTTGCAACTAAAATCTCAGATGAAGTAATGTATAAATGTCTGCAAATGTTAGGTGGATATGGATATATGGAAGATTACCCGATGGCGAGAATGTTCCGTGACAGTAGGTTAGGACCAATTGGCGGTGGAACTTCTGAAATTCTGAAAGAGATTATCGCAAAAATGGTGATCGATAAAAAAGAATACAAGCCTGCAGCTAAATAGTATTTTTGCGAAAATTCATTTTTCGCGTAAAAATGGTAATTGATAAGAAATAATACGAGCCTGCAGCTAAGTAGGCGTATTATTAAAATAAGAAACCAGCCCTGGAAATTCCGGGGCTATTTTTTTAAACTCTTATAAAAGGTTCTTCTAATCTTTTCTCCATTAATGAAAAATTCACTGGCTTCTTTATCAGTATAAAATTCAGAAGTGAGCGATTCATCGAATGCGATTTCCTCTTCAGTAGCTCCCTGATTGATTTTCTGCTGAACATTTTCCCGGATATCTTTAAGCATAGACAAATAGTTTGAATAATCCTGATAGTTAGCGAGATCACCATGTCCCGGAATTATTCTTGTCTTTTCATTGATGATAGATAAGCCTTTTTCCGCAGCTTCAATAACGCCGTCTATACTACCGCCACTACTTAAATCTATATAAGGAAACATTCCGTTGAAAAAAGTATCACCAGTGTGTAAAACATTGCTTTGGGGCAGGTAAACAAGCGCATCACCATCTGTATGAGCATTATGAACATGCAGCACCATCACATCGTTTGCATTTATATGGAGATTCAACTGGTCATTAAAGGTAATAACTGGAATGCCTGCAGTACTGTCTGTCGCTTTCTCTTTTAATCGCTCGCGAACATTTTCATGTGCCAGAATAAGCGCTCCCTGATCATCAAAGTTTTCATTTCCACCGGTATGATCTCCATGATGATGTGTGTTCACCAGGAATCGAACAGGCTGTTCGCTAATTTTGGCAATAGCCGTGATCAATTTATCTGAAAGTGCCGCAAATTGATCATCTATCATGAACACTCCATCCGGTCCTGTAAGTATGCCAATATTCCCGCCAGCACCCTGTAAGAGGTACACCTCTTCGGTGATCTGTTGCGTTTTAATTTCTACCTGATCCATATTCTGGAAGGCAAAACTGCTAAAACTGCATGCTAAACCGAATAATATTGAGGTTGTAAGTTTTTTCATGAGATATTCATTATCGACGGAAGTTAGGTAAAATAGGCGTAGATCATATTCATACTGAAATAAATCGCTAAAACATTGGAGGTTGAAATAAATGATTTATCTTTGCAGCCGATTCCAAAAGAGAGGAGGTTATGACACTATGTTAATTATACCAGTTAAAGACGGAGAAAATATAGATAGAGCTCTTAAGCGTTTCAAGCGAAAGTTCGACAAGACAGGAACTATGCGCCAGCTAAGAAGCCGCCAGCATTTTACGAAGCCATCTGTAGAGCGTAGAGCTCAGGTTCAAAAAGCGGAGTACATCCAGCATTTGAGAGACGCAGAAGATATCTAGAGATATCAACAGGCTTTTGTAAAGCTGAAAATTATAAGAACTGTTGCTAGTTTAAAGTTTACTAACTTTGACTATCAACAGTTTTTTTATGCCTTTTAAATCCTTCCTTGAGTATCTTCAGTTAGAGAAGAATTATGCCGAAACTACTATAAGAGCATATAAGGCAGATCTCACACAATTTCAGAAATTTATAAAACAGGAATTTTCCGAAGAAAAGATTGAGAAAATATCATACAACCAGGTTCGAAACTGGATCGTGGAGCTTTCAGATTCTGGTATTTCGAACCAAAGCATCAATCGGAAAATGTCTTCTCTCAAAGCCTACTATAAATTTCTTCTGAAAACTTCAGCGATAGAAAGCTCTCCACTCGCAAAACATCGATCCCTAAAAGCTGCAAAGAAAATCCAGGTTCCGTTCTCTGAAAAAGAGGTTGTCGCTGTACTGGAAGATTTCGATGATGATACTTTTGAAGGACTCCGCGACAAGTTGATGATAGAGCTATTTTATTCTACAGGGATAAGAAGGGCAGAATTGATCAATATTAAAGAACAGGATCTTGATCTAGGCAGTAATATGCTAAAAGTCCTGGGAAAAAGAAATAAGGAGCGTTATATCCCATTATTGAATCAGGTGGTTAGCACGGCAGAAAGGTATGTATCAGTTAAGCATTCTAATCCTTTACTGCGTGATTGTCCTTACTTGTTTGTTACCGCAAAGGGACACAAAAGCTATGAAAGCCTTGTTTATAGAATTATAAATAATTATTTTAGTAAGGTGTCTGGTAAGGTAAAAAAGAGTCCGCATATACTGCGTCACACTTTTGCCACACATTTATTGAACCAGGGGGCAAACATGAATGCTGTAAAAGAATTGCTGGGACATTCAAGTCTGGCATCTACGCAAGTTTACACGCATAATAGTATTGCTGAATTGAGTAAGATTCATAAGAATGCTCATCCCAGGAACAATAATAAGTAACCGCTCTTTTTTTTGTTTAATTAAATTCAACCTGATTATGAAAATGAATCTGCAGTCTGTGAACTTTAATGCTGATCCAAAGCTAATTGACTTCACTCAGAAAAAACTAGATAAGCTTGAAAATTATTTTGATAAAATTATCCACGCGGATGTATTCTTTAAAGTTGAAAATACCAGTGGTAAGGATAATAAGATAACCGAGATCTTATTAAGTATTCCCGGGGGTGAGCTCATGGTTAAAAAGACCTGTAATAAATTCGAAGCTTGTGTGGATGAATGTGTTAGTTCATTACAGAGACAGCTCATCAAGAAAAAAGAAAAAATGAGTACTCATGTTTAGGAGATTTTTTTTCTAATTATGTTTTGATAAAGAAATAATTTATATACATTTGCAGTCCGTTAGAAATAGCGGACTTTTTTATGCGGAATTTTAAGCATAAAAGGCCGATGTAGCTCAGCTGGCTAGAGCAGCTGATTTGTAATCAGCAGGTCGTGGGTTCGAGTCCCTCCATCGGCTCTTGAAATACTGAAAACACCGAAGTTTCTGGAGAACTTTCAAGTTTAAATCATTGCTGATGAATAGCTTGCAAAAAAATCTGACAGAAATTTTAAAAAATGCTTTGGATGGTGCTGTAAAATTACTTTAATTTGCAGCCGTTAAAAAAACCATTATAAGCTAAGCTGTTTCAGTAATGGTTCTATGAAATAGTGGTAATTATTGGGGAGATACTCAAGCGGCCAACGAGGGCAGACTGTAAATCTGCTGACTACGTCTTCGCAGGTTCGAATCCTGCTCTCCCCACAAAGATTTTAATTGAAGCTGTTGTCTAAAGCTTGCTTTTGAAAGACAGTAATTTTAAAATCGAAGTTCGGGGCCACCCGAACAGGAGCATCGAGCGAGGCGAGATAATCCTAAAGGTGAAAGTCTAAAATGGTAATGCGGGAGTAGCTCAGTTGGTAGAGCGTCAGCCTTCCAAGCTGAATGTCGCCGGTTCGAACCCGGTCTCCCGCTCTAAATTTAATTGAATCAGGATTTATCCGGTCACTAGAACCGACTTTTATCGGTTTACTCATTAAGAGTTAAAATGACTGAAGTACCTCGAGCCTGATCTTTTCCATAAGCCTGATAGGTTTATGGATATCGCTGTTTAAAACAGTCAATTGTCTGGCCGACGTAGCTCAGGGGTAGAGCGTTTCCTTGGTAAGGAAGAGGTCACGGGTTCAATTCCCGTCGTTGGCTCTAGTTTTGTATAAAATTGAACACTAATATATAACTAAGATTAAATAAGTATTAATTATGGCAAAGGAAACTTACGATCGTTCCAAACCGCACCTAAATATTGGTACAATTGGACACGTAGATCACGGAAAAACTACTTTAACTGCAGCTATTACTAAAGTAATGGCTGATGCTGGATATTCAGAAGCTAGTGCGTTTGATCAAATTGACAACGCTCCTGAAGAAAAGGAAAGAGGTATTACAATTAACTCTTCTCACGTTGAGTACTCAACAGCTAACCGTCACTACGCTCACGTTGACTGTCCTGGTCACGCCGATTACGTAAAGAACATGGTAACTGGTGCTGCTCAAATGGACGGTGCTATTCTTGTTGTGGCTGCGACTGATGGTCCTATGCCTCAAACTCGTGAGCACATCCTTCTTGGACGCCAGGTAGGTATTCCAAGAATCGTTGTATTCTTAAATAAAGTTGACCTTGTAGATGATGAGGAGCTTCTTGAACTAGTTGAAATGGAAGTAAGAGATCTTCTTTCTTTCTACGAGTATGATGGTGATAATGGTCCTGTAATTTCAGGTTCTGCACTTGGAGCACTAGAAGGAGATGAGAAATGGTCTAAGACTGTTCTTGATCTTATGGAAGCAGTTGATAGCTGGATTGAACTTCCAGAACGTGATGTTGATAAGCCTTTCTTGATGCCTATCGAAGATGTATTCTCTATTACAGGTCGTGGTACAGTAGCAACTGGACGTATCGAAACTGGTGTTGCAAACACTGGAGATCCTGTTGAGATCATTGGTATGGGAGCTGGAAAACTTACTTCTACTATTACTGGAGTTGAAATGTTCCGTAAGATTCTTGATAGAGGTGAAGCTGGTGATAACGTAGGTATCCTACTAAGAGGAATTGAGAAGTCTCAGATCTCTAGGGGTATGGTAATTACTAAGCCAGGATCTGTAACTCCACACGCTAAATTCAAAGCTGAGGTTTACATTCTTAAGAAAGAAGAAGGTGGACGTCACACTCCATTCCATAATAACTACCGTCCACAGTTCTACGTACGTACAACTGATGTAACAGGAACAATCAATCTTCCTGATGGTGTAGAAATGGTAATGCCAGGTGATAACCTTACTATTACTGTTGAACTTATTCAGCCAATCGCAATGAATACTGGTCTACGTTTCGCAATTCGTGAAGGTGGTAGAACTGTAGGTGCTGGACAGGTAACTGAAATTCTAGACTAAGAATTTTCAATATATAAAAAGGTATCCCGTGACAAGCGGGATACCTTCACTTATATTTACGGGTTTAGCTCAGTTGGTAGAGCACTGGTCTCCAAAACCAGGTGTCGGGAGTTCGAGCCTCTCAACCCGTGCAAATATTTTTTTAGAACATGGCAGGATTTGTTAATTACATTTCAGAATCATATAACGAGTTAAAAAACCACGTTACCTGGACAAGCTGGTCTGAAGCTCAGAGGCTAACAGTGATTGTTGCTGTATTCTCGATTGTTTTTTCATTGGCAATTTGGGGTGTTGATACGCTTTTTAGTGGAGCGATTGAGCAATACTTCGAATGGGTTAAATCTTAAAACAAAAGAGTAATGGCTGAAGCAAAGGAGAAAAAGTGGTATGTGGTTCGCGCTGTAAGTGGACAGGAAAATAAAGTTAAGGACTATATAGAGAAAGAAATTGCTCATATGGGTCTTGAAGATTTCGTGGACCAGGTTCTTGTGCCTACTGAAAAAGTAATACAAATTCGTAACGGGAAAAAAGTAAACAAAGAAAGAGTTTATTTTCCTGGTTACGTAATGATTCAAGCTAATATCAGCGGTGAGATTCCTCACATTATCAAAGGAATTAATGGCGTTATTGGATTTCTAGGTGAAACTAAAGGTGGAGACCCGGTGCCACTTAGAAAATCTGAAGTGAATAGAATGCTAGGAAAGGTAGATGAGCTATCTGTAAAAACAGACAATGTTGCAATTCCATTCACAATTGGAGAAACAATCAAAGTTATTGATGGTCCGTTTAACGGTTTCAACGGAACTGTTGAGAAGATCAACGAAGAAAAGCGTAAGCTTGAAGTAATGGTTAAGATTTTCGGAAGAAAAACTCCATTAGAGTTGAGTTATATGCAGGTAGAGAAAGTTTAAAAAATTACTGTTACATATATTTTTTGATAGTTTTTTCAGCTTCCACTCAATAAACTATCATTTAAAAATTTGAAAAATGGCAAAAGAAGTAAGTAAAGTTGTAAAACTACAAGTTCGCGGAGGTGCTGCTAACCCATCACCACCAGTTGGACCTGCTTTAGGTGCTGCCGGAGTGAACATCATGGAATTCTGTAAGCAATTCAATGGTAGAACTCAGGACAAGCAAGGAAAGGTACTTCCAGTAGCAATTACTGTTTATAAGGATAAGTCTTTTGATTTTGTGATCAAAACACCACCTGCAGCAGTACAATTGATGGAAGCGGCAAAGACTAAAAAAGGTTCAGGTGAGCCGAACAGAAAAAAAGTAGCTAGTGTTTCTTGGGATCAGGTTAAAGCGATTGCAGAAGACAAAATGCAGGATCTTAACGCATTTACTGTAGAATCTGCAATGAAAATGGTTGCCGGAACAGCTCGTTCGATGGGAATAACTGTAAAAGGTGAAGCACCGTTTTAATCCAAAAAGAAATTAGAAAATGGCAAAATTAACTAAAAAGCAAAAAGAAGCTCAGGGAAAGATCGAGAACGGTAAAACGTACACGGTTGCTGAAGCGTCTGCTTTGATAAAAGATGTTACCAACGCAAATTTCGATCCTTCTGTAGATTTAGCAGTTCGTTTGAATGTAGATCCACGTAAAGCTAACCAAATGGTTAGAGGTGTTGTAACTCTTCCGCATGGAACTGGTAAGGACGTTAAAGTTCTTGCGCTTGTTACTCCAGATAAAGAAGAGGAAGCAAAAGAAGCTGGTGCGGATTTCGTTGGATTAGATGAATACCTTGAGAAAATCAAAGGTGGTTGGACAGATGTTGATGTTATCATCACTATGCCTAGCGTTATGGGGAAACTTGGACCATTAGGACGTGTTCTAGGACCAAGAGGGCTTATGCCTAACCCAAAGACCGGTACGGTAACTATGGATATCGCTAAGGCAGTATCTGATGTGAAGGCTGGTAAGATCGACTTTAAAGTTGACAAAACAGGGATTGTACATGCTGCAATTGGAAAAGCGTCTTTCGATGCTGAGAAGATCGCAGGTAATGCAAGAGAATTATTAACTACGCTGGTAAAATTGAAGCCTCAGGCATCCAAAGGTCTTTATATAAAGAGTATTTATATGACTAGTACCATGAGCCCGAGTGTAGAGATAGATACTAAAAGGTTTACTGAGCAATAATTTACGATTATGACAAGAGAAGAAAAATCACAAGTTATAGAAGACTTAACTGCCCAGCTAGCCGGATTCCAAACTATCTATTTAGCTGACATTTCTGGCCTTGACGCTGGAAGTACTTCTAACTTACGTAGAGCTTGTTTCAAAGCAGACGTTAAGTTATCGGTAGTTAAAAATACGTTGCTTGCTAAAGCTATGGAGGCATCCGATAAAGATTTCGGAGAACTTCCTACAGTTTTAAAAGGTAACACATCAATACTGCTTTCAGAAACTGGAAATGCTCCAGCGAAAGTAATTAAGGATTTCAGAAAGAAATCTGATAAGCCTCTACTTAAAGGTGCTTTTGTTGAAGAAGCTATCTACGTAGGTGATGATTATCTTGAGACATTGGTTAACATCAAGTCTAAAGAAGAAGTTATCGGGGATATCATTGGATTACTTCAGTCTCCTGCTAAAAATGTTGTTTCTGCACTTAAATCGGGTGGTGGAAAGATCGCAGGAATCCTTAAGACCCTTTCAGAAAAGGAAGGATAATATAGTACGCACTTTTTAACAATTATAATTAAAGAACTTTTTAAAAACGATAGAAAATGGCAGATTTAAAAGATTTCGCAGAACAACTAGTTAACCTTACTGTAAAAGAAGTAAACGAGTTAGCTGATATTTTGAAAGAAGAATACGGTATCGAGCCTGCAGCTGCTGCTGTAGCTGTTGCTGGTGGTGCTGCTGCTGGTGGTGAAGAAGCTGAAGAGCAAACAGAATTTGACGTAATTCTTACAGCTCCAGGTGGATCTAAGCTTGCTGTAGTTAAGCTTGTAAAAGAACTTACAGGTCTTGGTCTTAAAGACGCTAAAGCATTAGTTGATGGTGCTCCAGCTCCAGTAAAAGAAGGAGTAGCTAAAGACGAAGCAGAAGCTCTAAAATCACAATTAGAAGAAGCAGGAGCTGAGGTTGAGCTTAAATAAGCTTAGCACAAGCAATATTATTTAGGTTTAGACCTCAGGAATTACTCCTGGAGGTCTAAACCATTTTGCGTATATAGAACTCAACGTTTAACAAGCGCACTATTTTTTATATAATAAATTATAATCCCGTCCATTGATGTTAGCAAAGCAAACTGAAAGATTGAGTTTCTCTTCTGTTAAGAACAAGCCTGCTTATCCGGACTTTCTGGATCTGCAGATTAAGTCTTTTCAGGACTTCTTTCAATTAGAGACAAAATCAGAAGCGCGGGGAAATGAAGGTCTTTACAACACCTTCCTAGAAAACTTCCCCATTACGGACACCCGTAATCAATTTGTACTAGAATTCTTAGATTATTTTGTGGACCCACCAAGATACTCCATCCAGGAATGTATCGAACGTGGATTGACCTACAGTGTACCACTTAAGGCTAGACTTAAATTATACTGTACCGACCCTGAACACGAAGATTTTGAAACAATCGTACAGGACGTATACTTGGGAACTATCCCATATATGACACCTAGTGGAACTTTCTGCATTAACGGTGCTGAACGAGTAGTAGTTTCTCAGCTACACCGTTCTCCAGGGGTTTTCTTTGGACAATCTTTCCATGCAAATGGAACAAAACTTTATTCTGCCCGTGTAATTCCTTTCAAAGGATCATGGATAGAATTTGCGACCGATATTAATAGCGTTATGTACGCTTATATTGACCGTAAGAAAAAATTACCTGTAACAACTCTTTTCCGTGCAATCGGGTTTGAGCGTGATAAGGATATCCTTGAAATCTTCGACCTTGCGGAAGAAGTGAAGGTGTCTAAAACAGGACTAAAAAAATACCTTGGTCGTAAATTAGCGGCTAGGGTACTTAATACATGGTACGAAGATTTCGTGGATGAAGATACTGGTGAAGTTGTTTCTATCGAGCGTAACGAAATTGTTCTTGACCGTGATACTGAACTTGAAAAAGATCACATAGAAGAAATTCTTGAAACCGGATCTAAAACTATCCTACTTCATAAGGAGGATAACCAGACTGGTGACTATGCGATTATTCACAATACATTACAAAAAGATCCTACTAACTCTGAAAAAGAGGCAGTAGAACATATTTACCGTCAGCTACGTAATGCTGAACCGCCAGATGAGGAAACTGCTCGTGGAATTATCGACAAGCTTTTCTTCTCAGATCAGCGTTACAGCCTTGGAGAAGTTGGTCGATATAGAATGAACAAAAAACTTGGTCTTGAAGTTGAAATGGATAAGCAAGTGCTTACCAAATTAGACATCATTACAATTGTAAAATATCTTATCGAGCTTATTAACTCTAAAGCTGAGATTGATGATATTGATCACTTATCTAACCGTCGTGTTAGAACTGTAGGTGAGCAATTATCTCAGCAGTTCGGTGTTGGTCTTGCACGTATGGCAAGAACAATTCGTGAGAGAATGAACGTTCGTGATAACGAGGTGTTTACTCCAATCGATTTGATTAATGCGAAGACATTATCTTCTGTGATCAACTCTTTCTTTGGAACAAACCAGTTATCTCAGTTCATGGACCAGACGAACCCTCTTGCAGAAATCACGCACAAGCGTAGACTTTCAGCATTAGGACCAGGTGGTTTATCAAGAGAAAGAGCAGGGTTTGAGGTACGTGATGTTCACTATACTCACTACGGAAGACTTTGTCCTATTGAAACTCCTGAGGGTCCAAACATTGGTCTTATTTCATCACTTTCGGTTTATGCTAAAGTAAACGGAATGGGATTCATCGAAACACCTTATAGAAGTGTTACTGATGGTAAGATAAATAT
Source organism: Christiangramia sp. LLG6405-1 (assembly GCF_045055805.1). Lineage (GTDB taxonomy): Bacteria > Bacteroidota > Bacteroidia > Flavobacteriales > Flavobacteriaceae > Christiangramia. Next base: position 1,706,699 of record NZ_CP159330.1, read on the forward strand.
TTCCGAAGAGCCTATTTACTTAAGTGCTGAAGAAGAAGAAGGTAAAAAGATTGCTCAGGCCAACATTCCATTAAAGGATGATGGTACTATAAATACAGATCGTGTAATTGCACGAATGGAAGGTGACTTCCCGGTTGTAGATCCAAATGAGATCCACTATACCGATGTTGCACCAAACCAGATATCCTCTATCTCTGCATCTCTAATTCCATTCTTGGAACATGATGATGCCAACCGTGCGTTGATGGGATCGAACATGATGCGTCAGGCTGTACCACTTTTAAGAACAGATTCTCCTATCGTTGGAACTGGACTTGAAAGACAGGTGGCAACAGACTCTCGTGTATTGATCAATGCCGAAGGTGAAGGAGAGGTTGAGTATGTTGATGCAAACAAAATTGTGATCAAGTACGATCGTACGGATGAAGCAAGAATGGTAAGTTTTGATGATGATTCAAAATCTTACAACCTTATCAAATTCCGTAAAACTAACCAGGGATCCTGTATCAACCTGAAACCAATCGTTAGTGTTGGGGACAGAGTTACTAAAGGACAGGTTCTTTGCCAGGGTTATGCAACCGAAGAAGGTGAGCTTGCTCTTGGTAGAAACATGAAGGTTGCTTTCATGCCTTGGAAAGGTTACAACTTTGAGGATGCGATCGTAATTTCAGAAAAAGTGGTAAGAGATGATATTTTCACCTCTATCCATATTGATGAGTACTCTCTTGAAGTTAGAGATACAAAACTGGGTAACGAAGAATTGACAAATGATATTCCTAATGTTTCTGAAGAGGCTACTAAAGACCTTGATGAGCACGGAATGATTAGAGTTGGTGCTGAGGTGAAGCCTGGTGACATTCTTATAGGTAAGATTACTCCTAAAGGAGAAAGTGATCCTACGCCAGAAGAAAAATTATTACGTGCGATCTTTGGTGACAAAGCTGGTGATGTAAAAGATGCTTCTCTTAAAGCTTCTCCATCGCTAAGTGGTGTTGTTATCAATAAGAAATTGTTCGCAAGAGCGATTAAGGACAAACGTAAGAGAGCTCAGGATAAAGAAGATGTTGCGGCATTAGAGAAAAAGTATGATGCTAAATTCGCTAATTTAAAAGCTGAACTTATAGAGAAGCTATTTGCCATTATTGGTGGAAAGACTGCTCAGGGAGTACAGAATGATCTTGGTGAAGAAGTAATGCCGAAAGGTAAGAAGTACACTCTTAAGATGCTTAACGCTGTAGACGATTATGCTCACTTAACTACGGGTACATGGACTACAGATGATCATCTTAATGAACTTGTAGCTGATCTTTTACATAATTATAAAATCAAGGAGAACGATCTTCAGGGTAACCTTAGAAGAGAGAAATTCACCATATCTGTTGGAGATGAACTTCCATCAGGAATTCTTAAACTGGCTAAAGTTTATATCGCTAAGAAGCGTAAACTTAAAGTAGGGGATAAGATGGCAGGACGTCACGGTAACAAAGGTATTGTTGCGAGAATCGTTCGTCAGGAAGATATGCCATTCCTTGAGGATGGAACACCAGTGGACATCGTGTTGAACCCACTTGGGGTACCATCGCGTATGAACATTGGACAGATTTACGAAACAGTTCTTGGATGGGCTGGACAGAAGAACGGGAAGAAGTACGCAACACCAATTTTTGATGGTGCTACTATTGAAGAGATCAATGATCTAACCGACAAAGCTGGAATACCTAGATATGGTCATACTTATCTTTATGATGGTGGAACCGGGGAAAGATTTGACCAGCGTGCAACCGTTGGTGTGATCTACATGCTTAAACTTGGTCATATGATCGACGATAAAATGCATGCTCGTTCTATTGGACCATACTCACTTATTACTCAGCAACCGCTTGGTGGTAAGGCACAATTTGGTGGTCAGAGATTTGGAGAGATGGAGGTTTGGGCTCTTGAAGCTTACGGAGCATCTAGTACTCTAAGAGAAATTCTAACAGTGAAGTCTGACGACGTTATTGGAAGAGCTAAGACTTACGAGGCTATTGTGAAGGGTGAGCCAATGCCGGAACCAGGATTGCCGGAATCTTTCAACGTACTTATGCACGAATTGAAAGGTCTAGGTTTGGATATTAAACTTGAAGAATAACATTCTGTTTTTACCGGGACGTTTCGGCGTCCCGTTTAAACTGAATATTCACAATAATTAGCAGCAGTTATTATGGCTAGAAATAATGATAAAAATACAGTACAGAGGTTTAACCAGATCTCTATAGGTTTAGCTTCTCCAGAGTCCATCCTTGCGGAATCTCGTGGTGAAGTTCTTAAGCCTGAAACGATCAATTACCGTACGCACAAACCAGAGCGTGACGGTTTGTTCTGTGAGCGTATTTTTGGTCCTGTAAAGGATTATGAGTGTGCCTGTGGAAAATACAAAAGAATCCGATACAAAGGAATCGTTTGTGACCGTTGTGGTGTGGAAGTTACAGAGAAAAAGGTTCGTAGAGATCGTGTAGGTCACATCAACCTTGTAGTACCTGTAGCACATATCTGGTATTTCCGTTCTTTACCTAACAAAATTGGTTATTTGCTAGGTCTGCCGTCTAAAAAACTTGACATGATCATCTACTACGAAAGATATGTAGTGATCCAGGCAGGTAATGCGACAGATGAAGAAGGGAAAGCTCTACAAAAAATGGACTTCCTTACTGAAGAAGAATATCTGAATATTTTAGATGAACTTCCTCAGGAGAACCAATACCTGGACGACAGCGATCCAAATAAATTTATCGCTAAAATGGGAGCTGAATGTCTAATCGAGATCCTTAAGAGAATCGATCTTGACGAGCTTTCCTATGAACTAAGACACAAAGCGAATAACGAAACTTCAAAACAACGTAAAACTGAAGCACTTAAACGTCTTCAGGTTGTGGAAGCTTTCCGTGATGCGAATAAGAACAGAGAGAACAATCCAGAGTGGATGATCATGAAAGTTGTGCCGGTAATTCCGCCAGAACTTAGACCTTTGGTGCCTCTTGACGGTGGTCGTTTTGCGACTTCAGATTTAAATGATCTTTACCGTCGTGTGATAATTCGTAACAATCGTTTGAAGAGATTAATGGAAATCAAAGCTCCTGAAGTGATCTTACGTAATGAAAAACGTATGCTTCAGGAATCTGTAGATTCATTATTCGATAATACAAGAAAATCTTCAGCAGTAAAAACTGATTCCAACCGTCCTCTTAAATCACTTTCAGATTCATTGAAAGGTAAGCAGGGACGTTTCCGTCAGAACTTACTTGGTAAGCGTGTGGATTATTCAGCACGTTCTGTAATCGTTGTAGGACCAGAACTTAAAATGTTTGAGTGTGGTCTTCCGAAGAATATGGCAGCTGAGCTTTACAAGCCTTTTATCATCAGAAAACTGATAGAAAGAGGTATTGTAAAAACAGTGAAGTCTGCGAAGAAAATCATAGACAAAAAAGAACCTGTAGTTTGGGATATTCTGGAAAATGTGCTTAAAGGGCATCCGGTACTATTAAACCGTGCTCCTACGCTTCACCGTCTGGGAATTCAGGCATTCCAGCCTAAACTTATTGAAGGTAAGGCAATTCAGCTTCACCCACTTGCATGTACTGCATTCAACGCCGATTTCGATGGTGACCAGATGGCAGTTCATTTACCACTTGGGCCTGAGGCTATTCTGGAAGCACAGTTATTAATGCTTGCTTCTCATAATATATTGAACCCTGCAAACGGTTCTCCAATTACGGTACCTTCTCAAGATATGGTCTTGGGTCTTTACTACATGACCAAACTTAAGATTGGTACGAAAGAGGAGCCGGTAAAAGGTGAAGGACTTACATTCTATTCTGCGGAAGAGCTAGTTATTGCTTACAACCAGAAGCGTGTAGACCTGAATGCAGGTATTAAGATTAGAACTAAGGATTTCAACGAAGAAGGTGAATTGGTTTACATGATCAAGGATACCACTGTTGGTAGAGTATTATTTAATGAAGCTGTTCCTGAAAAGGCCGGTTACATCAATGAAGTACTTACTAAAAAATCACTTCGTGAGATCATTGGTAATATTCTAAGAATTACTAGTGTTCCTGAAACTTCAGAATTTCTTGATGAGATTAAAGGTCTTGGATATGGATTCGCTTTCCGTGGTGGACTTTCCTTCAGTTTAGGTGATATTATTATCCCTGAAGAGAAGCAATCTATGATTGATGAAGCTAACGAGCAAGTTGAAGGCATTATAGGAAACTATAACATGGGTCTTATAACCAATAACGAACGTTATAATCAGGTAATTGATATCTGGACTTCTACCAACGCAGGTCTTACAGATCTTGCAATGAAGCGTATTCGTGAGGATAAGCAAGGGTTTAACTCTGTGTATATGATGCTTGATTCTGGTGCGCGTGGTTCGAAGGAACAGATTCGTCAGTTAACCGGTATGCGTGGATTGATGGCTAAGCCTAAGAAATCCAATTCTGGAGGTGGTGAAATTATTGAAAACCCGATTCTTTCTAACTTTAAGGAAGGTCTTTCAATTCTTGAATACTTTATCTCCACTCACGGTGCTCGTAAAGGTCTTGCCGATACAGCACTAAAAACTGCCGATGCTGGTTACTTAACTCGTCGTCTGGTAGATGTTTCACAGGATGTAATTGTTAATGAAGATGATTGTGGAACTTTAAGAGGTGTCGAAGTTAAGCCACTTAAGAAGAATGAAGAGATTGTAGAATCATTAGGAGAGAGAATCCTTGGACGTATTTCTCTACATGATGTTGTAAATCCTTCTACAGAAGAACTTATCGTTGGAACGAACGAAGAGATTACTGAAGAAATTGTAGCTAAGATCGAAGCTGCGCCAATCGAAGGTGTTGAAGTACGTTCGCCACTAACGTGTGAGGCGAAGAAAGGGATCTGTATCAAGTGTTACGGTAGAAACCTTGCAACTAACAAGATCGTACAAACAGGTGAAGCTGTTGGTGTTGTTGCTGCACAATCTATTGGAGAACCTGGTACACAGCTTACACTACGTACATTCCACGTTGGAGGTATTGCAGGTAACATTTCTGAAGACAATAAGCTTGAAGCAAGATTTGATGGTGTTGCAGAGATCGAAGATCTAAAAGTTGTTAAAGGTGAAGCCCCTGATGGTGGAACTGCAGACATCGTGATCTCTCGTACTGCTGAACTTAAGATTAAGGATAAGAAAACAGGTGTTGTATTAAGTAATAACAACATCCCTTACGGTTCTCAGATCAATATCGAGAATGGCGCCAAGGTAACTAAAGGTGATGTCATCTGTACCTGGGATCCATATAACGGTGTGATTATTTCTGAATTTGCCGGTAAAATCAAATACGAAAATGTAGACCAGGGTGTTACTTACCAGGTTGAGATTGATGAGCAGACAGGATTCCAGGAGAAAGTAATCTCTGAATCCAGAAACAAGAAATTGATCCCAACATTACACATCTTAGGGAAGAAGGATGAAGTGATTCGTTCTTATAACCTACCAGTAGGAGCTCACCTTATGGTGGACAATGCTGAAAAGATTGGTGTAGGTAAGATTTTGGTGAAGATTCCACGTAAATCATCTAAAGCAGGTGATATTACAGGAGGTCTTCCAAGAGTTACTGAACTTTTCGAAGCACGTAACCCATCTAATCCAGCTGTAGTATCTGAGATTGATGGTGTTGTTTCCTTCGGAAAGATTAAAAGAGGTAACCGTGAGATCATCGTAGAATCTAAACTTGGAGAGGTTAAGAAATATTTGGTTAAACTATCTAACCAGATCCTTGTACAGGAAAATGACTACGTGAGAGCGGGAATGCCACTTTCTGATGGATCTATTACTCCTGAAGATATCTTGAATATCAAAGGACCAAACGCGGTACAACAGTATCTTGTAAACGAAGTTCAGGAAGTTTACCGACTACAGGGTGTGAAAATTAATGATAAGCACTTTGAAGTTGTTGTAAGACAAATGATGCGTAAAGTAAGAATTGTTGATCCAGGTGATACGATCTTCCTTGAGAATCAACTAGTACATAAAGCTGATTTCATTGACGAAAACAATAAGTTATTCGGAATGAAAGTAGTAGAAGATGCTGGTGATTCAGAAAGACTAAAAGCTGGACAGATCATTACTCCACGAGATCTAAGAGATGAGAATTCAATTCTTAGAAGAGAGGATAAGAATCTTGCAACTGCAAGAGATGTGATCACTGCAACTGCTAATCCGGTACTTCAGGGTATTACGAGAGCATCACTACAGACTAAGTCGTTTATCTCGGCTGCTTCCTTCCAGGAAACAACTAAGGTGTTGAACGAAGCTGCAGTTAATGGTAAGATCGACAAACTTGAAGGATTGAAGGAAAATGTAATTGTTGGACATAGAATTCCAGCAGGTACAGGTATGAGAAAGTACGATAGTATTATCGTTGGTTCCAAAGAGGAATTTGACGAAATGCTTGAGAAGAAACAGGAAGTTAATTATAACTAATTCCCTGATAAGTTTATCTTAAAAGGCTCCGCTCACAGCGGGGCCTTTTTTATTTATACTCATCTTTGCAGCATGAAAAAATTTATGAAAGAGATACTGCAGTATTCTCATGAAACTAACCTTGAAATCATTTCGAAATTTAACGATGGAGATCTGCACTATGTGATCGCGGAAAGCTCAAAAAAACTCATTTCCCATATATTAAATTCTCAGACCTTATGGAATAATAGAATCACTGATGGTGAAGTGATCGATGTCTGGAAAGTTTGGGAACCTGAGAAATTAAAAGAGATCGAAGAGCGTAATTATCAGGTTGCTCTGGAAATCCTGGAAGAGAGAGAACTGGATGAAAATATTTCATTTTCAGACACTAAAAATGAATCCCATCAGAATTCAATTAGTGATATTATATTTCATGTTGTGAACCGTGCTACTTATTATCGTGGACAGATCGCTGCAGAATTCAGGGAAAAGAAGATCGAGCCTGTAAGTGCCGATTTTGTTAGCTACAAAAGAAAAGCCTAAGCATTATTTTATATCTTATGAGCTTAAAAATTAAATTATGAGTGACGAGAATAAAAAGAATCAGGATAAAGGTAAGATCAATATAGAATTAGACGAGGCAGTTGCAGAAGGAACATATTCTAATCTCGCTATTATCAACCATTCAGTATCTGAATTTGTAGTTGATTTTGTGAATATCATGCCAGGTAGGCCTAAAAGCAAAGTGAAATCGAGGATCATTCTGACTCCGCAGCACGCAAAGCGTTTATTAAAAGCTTTGGGGGATAATATCCAACGCTTTGAGAAGGCTCATGGAGAGATCAAGGATTATGATAAAGCACCAGTGCCGCTAAATTTTGGACCAACTGGTCAGGCATAATTCAGCAAAAACACTTCAGTAAAAAGATTTCTATGGTGTGGTTTAACCCGGACTTTAGAAATCTTTTTATTTATACTTCGCAAAATATATTTTAGCAGCTTTCATAACACGTGGAGCCATAATAAGAGTAGCAATCATTGTAGGAATCGCCATCAATGCGAAAAACCCATCAATTAGATTCAGAATAAAGCTTAAAGATGTGGTAGCTCCAACGAGAATACTAAGAACATAGACGTAGTTGTAATACTTCTTATTTTCAGCACCGGCCAGGAATGATAAACATTTTGTTCCGTAGTAAGAATAAGAAAATAATGAGGATACACTAAAAGCTAGTATACAAAGCAGTAATAGATAATTTCCTACATATGGTATTGCTTCGTCAAAAGCTGCCGCAGTCAGGCTGACCCCGTTCACATCTTCAGTTTGCCAGACACCAGTGACCAGAATAGCCATTGCTGTGAGTGTACAAACAACCAGCGTGTCAATTGCCGGTCCCAGCATAGCTATAAGACCTTCACGAACAGGTTCAGATGTTTTGCTAGCCCCATGAGCCATCGTAGCAGTTCCAATTCCAGCTTCATTGGAAAATGCACCTCTACGTATCCCAAGTAAGATCAAGCCTCCCAAGACGCCTCCTAGCAAAGGATCTCCTTTATAATTTTCCGCAGCAAAAGCGTCGGTAAAGATCATACCAAAATAGCTGAGTACCACATCATAATGCACGAACAGTATGGCGACCACCGATACTAAATATAGAAGCACCATTGCTGGTACCAGTTTCGAAACCGTTTTACTAATACGATCCAGTCCACCTATGATAACAATGGTGGTAATTATAGTTAGGATAATTCCTATGACAACACTCGTTCCAAAACCTGTTTGCACCCCATTAGGCTCTAGCAGAATATAATTAATAGCTTGGGTTAATTGGTTTACGTTAAAAACTGGCAGAGCACCTACAAGTCCAGCAACCGCAAAAAAGGCAGCCATTGGTTTCCATTTCTTACCGAGTCCTTCCACTATAAAGTACATGACCCCGCCCTGAATTTTTCCTTCGGAATCTTTTCCACGATACATGACCGCAAGAGTATTGGTGAAAAACTTCGTAGCCATACCAACAATCGCACTTATCCATAACCAGAATATAGCGCCTGGTCCACCAACGGCAATGGCAACGGCCACACCGGCAATGTTTCCCATTCCAACTGTTGAGGAAAGTGCCGTGGATAATGCCTGAAAATGGTTGATATCTCCTGGATCATCAGGATTGTTATACTTCCCTCGAAGTACTTCTACAGAATGCCCTAAATAGCGAAAAGGTAAAAAACGAGAATAGATCAGGAGATAAATTCCGCCACCTATTAATAGTATTACCAGTGGTATCCCCCAAACGAGGGAAGCGAAATCTGCAATGAACTGATCTATCTGGGACATGGTAAAGATTTGCCCCGAAAATAGTGAAATTTATAAGTCTATTTTCAGGATGTTTTAGTTTCTATAATTATCAAAACTTCTACTAATTCTAAAATTCAGATGTACTATGGAATTTGATAGAAGGATATTTTTGCTGAGTCATTTGTAGTGAGAACTGAGAATCTGCTAGAAATACCAATTGTCCAGATTTGTCTTTCGCAAGGTATTTTGACTTCACACGCTTAAATTCCTTGAACTCTTCAGACTTCTCAGTTTCTGCTTCAACCCAGGTAGCTTTATGCACATTGAGGTTTTCATAGGTACACTTTGCTCCGTATTCATGTTCCAGTCTGTATTGAATAACCTCGAACTGTAAGGCACCAACGGTTCCGATAACTTTCCTACCATTAAGTTCCAGGGTAAACAACTGCGCAACACCTTCATCCATCAACTGGTCAATCCCTTTTTCCAATTGCTTGGATTTCATAGGATCGGCATTATTTATATATCTAAAGTGTTCTGGTGAAAAGCTAGGAATACCTTTGTACATGAGGTTCTCACCTTCAGTTAATGTATCACCAATTTTAAAACTACCGGTATCGTGAAGTCCAACGATATCGCCAGGATAGGAAGTATCGACAATTTCTTTCTTTTCAGCAAAAAATGCGTTTGGAGAAGAAAACTTCATGTTCTTATTATTCCGAACATGTAGATAATTTTTATTACGTTCGAACTTACCTGAAACAATTTTTATGAACGCTAATCGATCCCTATGTTTCGGATCCATATTCGCGTGAATTTTAAATACAAAACCTGTAAACTTTTCTTCTTCCGGTCTTACAAGTCGGGTATCACTTTCTTTTGGGCGGGGAGGTGGAGCTATTGTTATAAAACAGTCCAGTAGTTCACGTACTCCAAAATTGTTCAAAGCAGATCCAAAAAATACTGGTTGTAATTTACCATCCAGGTAATCCTGCCTGTCAAAGTCTGGATAAACTCCTTGTGCTAATTCCAGCTCTTCACGTAAGTCATTAGCAGCTTTATCACCAATCAATTGATCAAGTTCTTCATTCTGCAGGTCATCGATCTCAATAGTTTCTTCAATATCTCTTCTAGGATCACCCGTGAAAAGGTTTACATTCTTTTCCCAGATATTATAGATTCCTTTAAAGTCATAACCCATCCCAATTGGAAAACTAAGAGGAGTTACTTTTAGATTTAATTTTTGTTCAATTTCATCCAGAAGTTCAAAAGCATCTTTTCCCTCACGATCCAGTTTATTAATAAAAACGATCATGGGAATATTCCGCATACGGCAAACTTCCACAAGCTTTTCAGTTTGCTCTTCAACACCTTTGGCAACATCGATCACAACGATCACACTATCTACAGCAGTAAGTGTTCGAAATGTATCTTCAGCAAAATCCTTGTGCCCTGGAGTATCCAGGATATTGATCTTGATATCTCTGTATTCAAAAGCAAGTACAGATGTTGCTACCGAGATCCCACGTTGACGTTCGATCTCCATAAAGTCACTGGTAGCTCCTTTTTTGATCTTGTTAGATTTCACGGCCCCAGCTTCCTGGATGGCTCCTCCAAACAAAAGTAGTTTTTCAGTTAAGGTAGTTTTACCGGCATCTGGGTGAGATATGATCCCGAATGTTCTTCTTTTATTGATCTCTTTCTGGTACTGCTTCATAACGGATATTTGCAGCTGCAAAAGTAAGATTATTTTAAGGATTTATGTGCGTGCCAATTACTTTCAATGATAGTATAAATAGAAGTTTTATGAAATGAAAAAGAAGTCCCCCACAGACTCCTTTTTTTCATAGCGATTGTTTTCCCAACAATTTGCAAACACATTTACGTAATCATGGGATTGCTGGTTTTAAAGAATTGCCCTAAATCAAATTTTAGAATGTCTGTACTCTTCGGAAAACTTTAGGAATTGCTTAATCGGCATCCTTATGAAACAAAACCCTGATTTTGTACATTTGAGCTTCAAATTTAATAATGGCGCAGGAAAAAGTAATTTTAGTTAACGAAAAAGATGAGCAAATAGGGCTGATGGAAAAGATCGAAGCCCATGAAAAGGCATTACTTCACAGAGCTTTTTCAGTATTTGTTTTTAATGATAAGAATGAATTGATGATTCAACAAAGAGCTTTGTCGAAATATCATTCACCTGGTCTCTGGACAAACACCTGCTGTAGTCATCAGCGCGAGGGGGAGTCCAATATTGAAGCTGGAAAGCGTAGATTACAGGAAGAGATGGGTTTTTCAACAGAACTTAAAGACACCATTTCTTTTATTTACAAAGCGCCATTTGATAATGGTCTTACGGAGCATGAATTCGACCATATTCTCGTAGGATATTTTGAAGGTAAGCCAGATCTAAATCCAGATGAGGTAGCAGAGTGGAAGTGGATGTCACTGGAAGCAATAGAAAAGGATATGCAAACGAATCCTTCTATTTATACTGAATGGTTTAAGATCATCTTTGATAAATATTATTCACACATTCAGCAATGAGAGTAACAGTTCACAGAAAAGCTCATTTTAATGCAGCTCATCGACTATATAGAAAAGACTGGGATGATGCCGGGAACCTCGAGGTTTTTGGGAAATGCAGTAATCCGAATTATCATGGTCATAATTATGAGTTGATCGTTTCTGTGACTGGTAATATAGATCCGGAAACTGGTTTTGTGATGGATTTAAAAATTCTGAAGGACCTCATTCGAACAGAAGTTGAAGATGCTTTTGATCATAAGAACCTGAATGTAGAGGTGGAAGAGTTTAAGAATCTGAATCCTACTGCTGAAAATATTTCAGTAGTCATATGGAATAAACTTCGTAAACAAATTCAGGAAACACATGACCTGGAAGTTACGCTGTATGAGACTCCGCGTAATTATGTCACTTATAAAGGAGAATAATGAAAAAGGGAGATTTAGTACCAGATTTAAGGTTAAAGGATCAGAATCGCAAGGAATTTAATTTTAGAGATCTTGTGGGTGAAAAAGCATTTGTAGTTTATTTTTATCCAAAGGATTTTACTCCGGGATGTACCAAGGAAGCCTGCAGCTTTCGTGATAGTTACCAGGAATTTCAGGATCTGGGTGCTGAGGTTATTGGGATTAGTGCAGATACTACTGCCTCCCATGCGAAATTCAGTGAAAAATATAATTTGCCATACATTTTCCTTTCCGATAGAGACAAACTAGCAAGAAACGCATTCAATGTGAAAGCCAGTCTTTTAGGACTTCTTCCCGGAAGAGAAACCTTTGTTTTTGGTAAGGATGGTAAACTACTGCACAGGTTCAATAGTATGAGCGCTTCGAGACATATGCCTGAAGCACTCGATATTCTGAAAAAATATCAGAATTAAATTTTGATAAAATCATTTTCGTTTCGAAAAATAGTTTAAATTCGCAGCCGAAATTAAATGATAATGGCTAGTAAAAGACTGCTTAAGAAAAACGTGAATTATGTAATGGGAGACATCATCGATGCTGCCTATATTCACCAAATGGCTAACCCGAAGAAAGACGACAATAAGTCTGAAGCTATCGTGGACGAAGCTATCAGCGATTACGATGAATTGATCAGAGAGATCAATCGACGTGACGTTGAAAATAAACAGAAACACTTTAGAGATATCGAAAAGGATCTTGAGAAGAAGGCGAAAGACCTTGTCGAGAAACTGAATGCGCTTTAATAAGTTGCCGATGTAGCTCAGCTGGCTAGAGCAGCTGATTTGTAATCAGCAGGTCGTGGGTTCGAGTCCCTCCATCGGCTCTTAATCAAAAGCTTCCTTGAAAGGGAAGCTTTTTTGTTTTAAGAATATTCAGTTTACGGCAGTTTTCAGAGAGAATCGGAAGCCAATTTCCTTCGACATAAAAAAAGCCTCTCATTTGAGAGGCCTTTATTGTAACCAAAATTTTATTCTTAGTGCAGGGCGTCAAGTTGCAACAACTTACTGGTACGCTCTTGAACAGCTTTAAAGCCTTCTTTGTCTTCACGAACATCTCTGTTCCAGAAGGGGATCATTTTATCTAATTGTTTACGGTATTCTTTAGTTCTTACTTTCTCTGGAAATGCAATCTGCATCACCTCAAGCATAATATGAACAGCAGTAGATGCGCCCGGTGAAGCTCCGAGGAAAGCTGTTATTTTACCATCCTTGCTATGTACTACGTCTGTACCAAACTCCAGTACACCACCCTGTTCCTTATCTCGCTTTATGATCTGAACTCGTTGTCCAGCAACTTTTAGTTCCCAATCCTCCGGTTTAGCATCCTTGAGAAAAACTCTTAATTCATCTACTCGGTCTTCGTGATTCATTCGCACCTGGTCGATAAGATAGGTGGTAAGCGGAAGATTGTGCCAGAAAACACCCCACATAGATGGAATATTGTCAAAACGTAAAGACTTAGGCAGGTCAAGAATAGATCCTTCTTTTAGAAATTTGGTACTGAAACCTGCAAAAGGTCCAAAAAGTAATTCTTTCTTACCATCAATAAATCTCGAATCCAGATGAGGTACTGACATTGGTGGTGCATCTACACCTGCTTTACTATAAACTTTGGCATCATGTTGCTCGATAATATCTCTATTCGTACAAGAAAGCCACTGTCCGCTCACTGGAAAGCCTCCATACCCATCCTTTTCAGGGATCTCGACTTTTTGTAATAGAGGCAAAGCGCCTCCTCCAGTACCAATAAAAATATGTTCCGCGTCGTAATAGGATTTTTCGCCAGTATTCAGATCTTTAACTATAGCCGACCAGTCTTCGGGTCCATCAGGATCAATGTCCAGAACCTCCGTGTTTCTTATAACCGGAACTTTGAAATGATTTTCTAAAAGATCAAAATATTGTTCAGTAAGAGAACCAAAGTTTACGCCAGTTCCTAATTCCATTCGGGTTGCCGCCATTTTTTCATCTGGTTCACGATCTTTCATGATAAGCGGGAACCACTTTTTCATCGTCTCTTGTTCTTGGGTGAATTCCATTTCTTCAAACATAAATTCAGAACTCATACGCTCAAACCTCTTCTTCAGAAATTCTACATTATCTTCCCCGCGAACCCATGCATGATGCGGAATACTATGAATAAAACTCTGGGGGTCTTTTATTAATTCCTGACTGGTCAAATGAGCCCAGAACTGTTTTGATTTCTCGAATTGCTGGAAAGTATCAATTGCTTTGGAAATATCTATAGAGCCATCTTCCTGCTCTGGAGTATAGTTAAGTTCACAGAATGCTGAATGCCCAGTACCTGCATTATTCCATGCTTTGGTACTTTCCTGGGCAATCTTTGCCAATCGTTCAAAGATGATTATCTTAATATCCGGATCTATTAATTTCAGCATTAGAGCAAGGCTTGCACTCATGATACCTCCGCCGGCACAGATCAGGTCATATTCTGTATTCGTCTTATTCATAGTTGTTTTTTCTACAAAATATGGAACACTGTTCTTCTTTTGACCCAAAGAAATATTAAGAAATAAAAAAAAGGAGCCATTTGGCTCCTTTTTCGTTGTATTTTATGCTAAACTAGGAGTTTTCAACATCCTGCGCCTGCACTTTATCTTCCAGTTTTTCCTCTTTTCTGCGTTCTTTCAAAAAGCTTTTCAATTCCTCACCATACTTAGATTTTTTGATCTTTGGTTCTAGGGAATTATAAATAGTATCCAGGTACTTGATGTTTGCATCAAAAACTTCAGAAAGTGCAAGATAAGGTGCTATTTCATGTTGCTTGTTATTCAGTGCAAAATTTACAGTATAGAGATATTTTCTACGTAGCAATTTATCATACTTCTGGTCGATCTCCATAAGTTTCTCTTCGTCCTGATCTTTTTCTGCTTCGAAACTTGCTTTGATCAAATCGAGGTTTTGGTCATTGAACCTACTTATCATTTTCCTGTATTCAACTAATTTCTCCTGGTTTACAGAGCCAATTACTTCTGCACTGGTTTCAAACTTATCCAGTTTTGTGTTGATAGTGATCTGCCCTTGATCTGCGAAAAAATCTATGCGATCATCATACTGGTTATTATCAACCTTTTCAAGATAGAGGTACATGATCTGGGGACTCTCCAGATAGGTTTCCATAGTAAAATTTGGATCTCCTGTTACCTGAACTGAGTCTACATTTACCAATGCAGTGTCTTCAATTTTTTGAAGGTACAAAGTTCCTTTTTTCAGACCTTTGATCTCTCCATTTACAATCAGGTTGCTTTCTTTTTCGGAACAGGCACTAATGCTGATCAGAATAACTAAAAGAAGAGCTAATTTTTTCATTGTGGGATGCAGTTTTAAAGTGCGCAAATATCTTATATTTTTCTGTTTATTACTAACTGGTAGCTGCTAATTGCATTAAAATTGTACACAAAATAGCGCCATAAGTACCCACTACATAACCAAACACTGCCAGTAGCACACCTACGGTTGCAAGAGATGGGTGAAAGGCTGCTGCAACTACCGGAGCTGATGCTGCCCCGCCTACATTGGCCTGGCTTCCTACCGCAAGGAAAAAGTACGGCGCCTTTATAAGTTTCGCAGTTATAACCAGTACGATCACATGAATCAGAATCCATACGAGACCTATCGCCAGAAGTCCGGGATTATCAAATACCGATGTCAGGTCCATTTTCATACCGATGGTGGCAACAAGGATATAGATAAATATGCTTCCAATTTTACTGGCGCCAGCACCTTCGTATTTTTTAAATTTGGTAAATGAGAACATGATACCCAGGGCAGTAGCAATCGTGATCATCCAGAAAAACTGGGAAGAGAAGGAGGAAAGTGCGCTTTTGCCATCATTGAAAATATCAAAATTCGCGGTTAGGTATGTAGAAATTCCATCTGCTCCCCAATGCGCTATACCAACTGCTCCAAATGCCAGAGCCAGCATGATCATAAAATCCGGTAACATTGGAATCCTGTTAACACTTTCAGCGTAACTGCTAACTTTAACTTTCAATTCTTCAATGGCTGAATTGTCTGCCTGTAGCCATCTATCTATTGCTTCATTTTTACCAATTCCCATCAATACTATGGCCATCCAGAGGTTGGCAACTATAATGTCGACAAGAACCATCCCGCCGTAAAGATCCTGATTGTATTCGTAGATCTCGAGCATTGCGGCCTGGTTTGCACCACCACCAATCCAGCTACCAGCAATTGTAGAGAGGCCTCGCCAAACTGCGTCTGGACCAACACCGCCTACAGTTTCCGGAGAAAATGCAGAGATGAGTAAAATCGCGAGCGGTCCCCCAAGGACGATACCCAGAGTTCCTGCAAAGAACATAATAAGAGCTTTAGGACCTAGGTTGAATACTGCCTTCAGGTCTATACTTAAAGTCATTAATACCAGAGCCGCAGGTAAAAGGTAGCGACTGGCAACAAAATAAAGTTGTGAAATGTCATCATCTATGAGTCCAACCGAATTAAAAATCGCCGGGATGAGGTAGCACATAAGTAATGCGGGAACGACTTTATAAAATTTACTCCAGAATCCTTCTTTTTGAGAAGAGGTGTAAAACACAAAACCCAGAGCGATCATTAATAGTCCAAAGACGATCGCATCATTGGTGAATAAGGCAGTTGTTTCCATAGAATTTTTAAAAGTTGATCGGCAAAATACAATTTTTAAAATTTCTGCCGGTCTCCTTTTTAGTTATTGCAATAGGATCTCACGAATACTTTGCGCTACACCATCATCCTTTCCTGGTGCGGTAACCATGTGAGCTATTTCCAGTACTTCAGGCTTGGCATTTCCTACGGCGATTCCTAAACCAACACCCTGCAGCATTTCACGATCATTGTAGTTGTCTCCAAAAGCCATACTTTGTGAGAGCGGTAAACGAAAATGCTCTTTTAGTAAATGCTCCACCGCAGTAAGCTTTGATATCTTTCGGGGTGCGATCTCGAGATAACTCGGTTTGCTTCGGTACAAATGAAGATCCTCACCGTGATTTTTAACAAGAAAGTCCCTGATGCTATCGATCTTTTCTTCTTCTCCCATCGCCATGATCTTATGAGCGCCCTTTCCGGCAGCTTTCCAGGTTTCTAAAACGTCGGCATTACTACTAAAAGTCGGTTGTACTTTGGTGTTATTAATTTCCCTACGTGTCCAGAAATCTTCTCTGGGAACATACCACTCATCAGCATGAAAAAGACTTAGATGTACATCTTGTGCGATATTAAATTGATGTAAACTTTCCAGAGTATTAATTGGAATTTCCGTAGAACTCACGGCTTTTCCATCTACGAGGATGAGTCCGCCATTGTAGGAGATTATTGGGTGATGCTCTATCCCTAGCTTTTGCTGAAGATGGCGCATGGCTGCCGGCATTCTGGAGCTTATTAAAATGAATGGTATATCTCTTTCTTCCAGCAATTTAATGGTTTGTATGGTAAGTGTTGATAGGTCACGATCTGCATTTAATAGTGTGCCGTCAATATCTGAAAATACTATTTTGAACATTATTCCTGGTCATTTTTTGGTTTGGGGTGTCGTTTTGAGTCTTTCAGGGCCTTGTTTAGCATCCACTCGATCTGTCCATTGGTACTTCTGAATTCATCAGCTGCCCATTTCTCAATCGCTTTTAGCATATCTTCATCAACCCGAAGTGCAAATGCCTTTTTCTTACCCATAATTTAGTCAAGTTCCTTTACAAATTCAGTTAAAATTGAAACTAGCTCAGGGTGCAAAGGTAAGTTTGGTTCATTATAAGATTTTGAATTTACCAGTCGATCTTTCGTTTCAATTTTTCTGAAAATGTGATTCATTTGATCCAGAATCGCTAATTCTGAATTCTCATTCGCCTCTGCCAGTTTTTGAGCCTGCTCTTCACTCACCTGAATATCTGAAGTTCCATTCATTACAAGAACCGGGATCTTAAGTTTACTGATTTCTTCTGAAGGGTTATATTTCATCCAGCTCGCCATAAATGGTTGAACTGAAGGTCTAAACACTGGTTCCAGC
The DNA here is from genome assembly GCF_045055805.1 of Christiangramia sp. LLG6405-1. Taxonomy (GTDB): domain Bacteria; phylum Bacteroidota; class Bacteroidia; order Flavobacteriales; family Flavobacteriaceae; genus Christiangramia. Next base: position 1,724,499 of record NZ_CP159330.1, read on the forward strand.
ATAGGACTATAGTTAGAAGTTTTTCCATTCTCTGCCATTTCATCAAAAGCGGTACGTGCACTCGCACCTAATTCAGGAGCCATGTTCGTGACCTGCTCCGTAATGATCTTGTCAATAGGGTCCGCTGCGCCGGCTAATGAAATAAATGCGTCAGCGTTTTCCTGAGCGACCAGCATCCCAATAAGACTACCTTCACTGTGTCCGGCTATGATGATGTTGCTGAATTTTTCTTCTTTTCTGAAATGCTTTACTACATTTTTCGCATCCTCGACAAAATCCTCGAAGATCATGTCTTTTTCGCTCAACTGAAGTGTTTGTGCTTTAAAGATTCGTTTATCATATCTAAAAGAAGCAATCCCAATGCCCGCCAGTTCCCGGACTATTTTCTTTATGCCATCGTTCTGCAACATTGGCTGATTCCCATTTCTATCTGTTGGGCCAGATCCCTGGATGAAAACGATCAGGTATTTATTATTTTTTTCGGCTGGTAATGTTAGCGTACCGTCTGTAAATTCATCTACACTCAATTCAGTTTCTGTAAATGTTGTATCCTGCGCTAATGCGAATAGCGAGGAGATGATCATCAAAACAAAACAGATTGATTTCTTCATTCTTTATGATTTTTAAAATTCTTGTTGATCGCTCTTCTTGCCAGTTCAGATTTTTCAGTTCCAATTAAAAAGCGTTCATTATTTTTTGTGATGATCTGTATACCTTTGTTTCCTGAAACGTTATAGGCTTTCGCTCTTCCGAAGCCTTTTATTCCCCATCCTCCATATTCAGAAACAGGTGCGTAGGTTCTTATATAACATTCCTTAATCTCGTCCCAGTTATAATTTCTTCTGAAGAAAGGTAAAGGTTCAAAACCTGCAGTTATTCCTTTGCTGTTAATCCTTGTTTCAAGTTTCAGAATAAATATCAGAACAAAAACCTGTAAACTAATTATTGGCGCGATCACACTTTCAAGCCGTACCTTATTTATAGATATTTCAGAAAAAAGAGGGAGTGCACTGGCGATTACAATGGTGATCAAAAGAATAATAAGCCACCATTGTCTGAATCTCTGGTTCTCCTTGAATATGCGCATTCTAGTGATTCAAAGTTCCGGCGTTTACTACGGGTGTCGCATCCCGATCTCCACATAACACCACCATTAGATTACTAACCATAGCGGCTCTGCGTTCTCCATCCAGTTCAACTACTTGCTTTCTGCTAAGTTCCTCGAGTGCCATTTCGACCATGCTAACTGCACCTTCTACAATCTTGTGCCTTGCAGCCACAATTGCCGTAGCCTGTTGTCTTTTCAACATCGCGCTGGCAATTTCATTTGCATAGGCTAGATATCCAATACGTGCTTCAAGAACTTCAATTCCTGCAATATTCAGTCGTTCCTCCAGCTCTTTTTCCAAAGCATCACTTACTTCATTTACACTTGATCTCAAAGTGATATCCTCATCCAGACCTTCATCTGCAAAGTTATCATATGGATATAAACTGGCTAATTTCCGAACGGCTGCATCAGTCTGCACTACTACGAAATTCTCAAAATTATCTACATCAAAGGATGCTTTAAAAGTATCCTGAACCCTCCAAACCAGAATGGTACTTATCATTACTGGATTTCCAAGCTTATCATTCACTTTTAATCTCTCACTGTCAAAATTTCTCGCTCTTAGTGAGATCTTCTTTTTAGTATAGAACGGATTCACCCAGAAAAGTCCGTTCTCCTTTACTGTACCTTTATAATCACCAAAAAGCAAAAGTACTCTAGACTCGTTTGGATTCACCAGGATAAGTCCGGGAACTATAAGAAAAGCAATCAATACACCCAATGCCCATACTGGACTACCGGTATTGAAAATGGCAATAATACTTCCAAACAAAAGGATTAAGAATGCGAATAGCATAATGTATCCATTAAATCCAGTGATAGTTTTTTCTTCAGTCATGTGAAATATGATATTAAAATGATATCATAAATATACTATATTAAATTTAATGAATTTCAATTCTTAACATTAAAATTTTATTGGGAGCCCTATATTTGGATTCTATAAAATACTACTATGAAAAAAATACTATTTCTTTTCGCTGTTTTACTGATGTGTGCTAAAGGTCAGGCGGCCGATTCAGATTGGGGGAAAACAGGTCATCGTGCAACTGCAGAGATTGCGCAAAGTCATTTATCTAAAGAAGCCCAGAAGGCGATCAATGATCTACTGGATGGCCATGGACTTGCATTTGTGGCTAATTACGCCGATGATATTAAAAGCGATGCTGCATATAGAAAATATGGACCGTGGCATTATGTAAATATTGATCCAGATCAGGACACTTATATCGAAGCTGAAGCAAGTGAAGATGGTGACCTGGTTCAAGCCATCAGAAAATGTGTGAAAGTTCTAAAGGATAAGTCGGCTTCCAGGGATGAGAAGCAGTTTCATTTGAAAATGCTGGTACATTTTGTTGGAGATTTGCATCAGCCATTCCATACCGGACATTCTGAAGATAAAGGCGGAAACGATATACAGGTGAGATGGTTCAATGATGGTTCGAACATTCACAGGGTTTGGGATAGTGAGATGATCAATTTTTACCAGATGAGCTATACTGAATTAGCGATGAATACAGGTAGCCTTACCAAGAAACAAAAGGCATCAATACAGAAAGGTGAATTGCTGGACTGGGTTTATGAGTCCAGAGATATGGCAGAGGATCTGTATGATGGAGTAGAGAATGGTGAAAAGCTAGGATATAGATATATGTACGATCATATGCCGCAGGTACTGGCCCAATTGCAAAAAGGCGGACTTAGACTTGCGAAGGTATTGAATGATATATACTCTTAATAAATTTTTCGAAACGTGAGATTTATTCTGGGGCCAACCTGCTTCTTTGTTTTAGGCAATTGATGTTTCCAGAATTTCTGAGTTTCACCTCTCATTACTAAAAGGCTGCCGTGTTGCAGCCTTTTTTTGTAGGTTAGGTTTTTGTCTTTTCGGTGCTTTAGATGAAACATGCGAGGCTCACCAACACTTACTGAAGCAATAAAAGGATTGGTTCCAAGCTCCTTTTCATCATCGGCATGCCAGCCCATACTATCCTGACCATCGCGATAGAGATTCGCCAGGCAGGCATTAAAAGACTGTTCGCAAACCTTTTCACAGCGTTCCTTAACACCTGTCAAATAGGAAGGAAATAGCTCTGGATGCATAGTAAGACCAGAGTAGGTATATGCATTGTGATTATCACTGAATAAAGCGGTAAGTCTTGGCTGAAGTATTTCCTTCCCAAACATTTTGATATGATCCTGCCTCCATTGCTCGTAATGCAGTAATTTTCCAAAGAGTTTATCCGCTTGTTCATTACTTAGAAAATCTTCAATATAGAGCAGACTTGTACCTTGTAATTCTATACTTTCCATAAGTTTATATCAGGTAAAAAAGTGCCCACCATATAAGAACAAACTGTAGGGGAATTCGCGCAATTAAAATCCAGCGTGAAATTCCTGCTGCGGCCTTTTTTGAGGACAGCATATAAAAGTGTACCAGTAAAAATATAAGCAGCATAATCACAATTCCATAGATGGAAGCGTTTCTTGTCGAAGTAAATAATAATCCGATTCCAAGAAGTATCTCAGCTAGACCACTGAGTAAAACCAGCTGTTTGTGGGACGGTAGGTATCTCGGCATAATTCGCATATACATTTTCGGTTTTACAAAATGCATAATACCTGCGAAAATGTACATAAAGGACATTAAATATAGATGCCACGGATTTTCCATAATTAAGATTTTTGATGAAGATAATGCAAATAAATACATGGCTAAATTGTTAATAGTTAGATGTTTTTTGAAAATTTTAGTTGTGTAAGTACTTTAAATGGAGTAATTTCAGCGTCCAAAATCTATCGATAACCTAATATAAATTAATTGAAAACAAACGTTCCAGTTTATTTTCTCTTGTTTTTTTTATGCTTCAGCGTTACTAATGCGCAGCATAGCCTTGAAAAACCGAAAGATACACTTCAAACTCTGCTTGACAAAGTCAACGAGGATATTCTAAAATACCAGTATCAGCAAGCGGTAGATAAGGCTTATGATCTTGTCACTTTAGCCAAAGAAAAGGATAATAATCTATATGTTTCTAGAGCTTATCATTCCCTGGGACATATATATTCTGATACAAAAGATCTAGACCGTGCCCGGCAGAATTATGCTTTTGGTCTGGAATACGCCGAAAAGACTGGAAATGATTCCATACTTCTAACATCCTATAATAATCTCGGGAATGCACTTTCTGAGAATCCAGCTTACAGGGATGAAGGGATCGATTATTATAATAAAGCTATAAAGCTCGCAAGGGACCTGAATATGAGGGAAGAGCTTATTGCGCCAACCACCAACATTGGCTGGACCTACCTTGATGCAAATCAATATGATAGAGCATTTCCATTCCTGGATCGTGCACTCGAACTAATGCTGGATGAAGTTAAAGAAAACGATTCGCGTTATAATGCCTGGTTATCTCAAATGTATATGCTGCATGGAAGGTATTATGTGCATAAAAAGGCATTTGATTCTGCTCATGTATATTACGATAAGTCTCTGCAGTTAGCAGAAAAGGATAGTCTGTATATGGAAGCGGCTGAGGCTTATAAATATTATGCTGCGTTTCTCGAAAAGGAAGGAGATTATCAGGGAGCTTTCAATGCACAAAGAAAGTTTACCGAATTCAATGATCTCATATTTGAGAGTGAAAAAGTACGGGAGATGGAGATCGCCAATGCGAAATTTAAACTATCAGAATACGAAAAGGATCTTGAAATTGCCCAGAGAGAAGAGAGCCTTAAGGATGAATTGATAAATCGTTCTAAGGAAAAAGTGATCATTATGGTCATCTCTTCAGTAGTACTTGTTTTTATATTGGTGTTTCTTTTTAAAATAAACCGTGACAGAAGAAACCTTATTTCCGAGCTTCAGAAGAAAAATAGGCAATATAAATCTGCGCGTGACCAGGCTGAAAATTTATCCAGAATGAAAACCAGGTTTTTCAGTACGGTGAGTCACGAGATTCGAACGCCTTTATACGGAGTGATTGGGCTTACCTCTCTACTGCTGGAGGATAAAAGGCTGAAGAAACATAAAACTGATCTTAAATCATTAAAATTTTCAGCAGATTATCTTCTGGCGCTTATCAACGATGTTCTGCAAATGAATAAGATGGAGAGCAATGAAGTTAAGCTGGAAAGTGTTTCGTTCAACATTCGGGAACTTCTAAGTAGTATTGTAAACAGTTTTGAATTTACGAGAGTACAGAATAAGAATGAGATCAATCTGGATATTGACGATCAAATTCCATCATATTTGATAGGGGATTCAGTTCGATTGTCACAGGTTCTTATGAATCTGGTGGGTAATGCGATGAAGTTCACTGAGCGTGGTCTAATTAAGATAAGCATCAATCATCTGGAGGAGAATACTGATACCGCGAAGATCCATTTTGTAATTGAAGATAATGGTCCAGGGATACCTGAAAGTAAAAAGAAGATAATCTTTGAGGAATTCTCGCAACTAGAGAATAGCAATTATAATTACCAGGGAACAGGACTAGGTTTACCTATTGTAAAAAAATTACTGAAACTCTTTGGTTCTAAGATCAAACTGGATACTAAAGAAGGGGAGGGATCGTCATTTAGTTTTACTATAGACTTCGGAATTGATCACACTAAAGCTGAAGTTCCGGTTATAGAAGATGATCTGGATCAACTCGCTTTGCATGGTAAAAAACGTATCCTGATCGTTGATGATAACCGAATCAATCAAGTAGTTACCAAAAGAATTCTTGAGAAGAAGGATTTTGAATGTGAAGTTGCCGGCGATGGTACCACAGCCATAGAAATGGTCAGGGAATCTAATTACCATCTTGTACTTATGGATGTAAATATGCCTGGTATTAGCGGACTGGAAGCTACCAGTGAAATTCGCACCTTCAATAAATATCTTCCTATTGTAGCTTTAACGGCTGTGGAGGTAGAAGAAATTCGTGAGGAGATCCAATCCGCAGGGATGAGCGACATCATTATAAAACCATATGATGTCCAGCAATTTTACCAGATCATTTATAAGAACTTAAGCATGTCTGCTATTCCAGAGAAGGTTTAGCTTATTTCTTAACCTCTTTTGAGTTTTCGGGAATCTGAAAATAATTCTCCTCAGGTTGAAAGAACTGGACATTCGAGATCTTTGCCTCTCCAATTTTATCACCTAATCCGCTTTCTTCATTCCAGTTATGGAAACTCCAGGTAGTGGCATAACTTACATCTTCGACTGTCTTGTAATCGCTATAGACGATCGCATGTGGATTTTCTTCAGCTTTAGACTTATCTGTACCAAAAGTCACAATATAGGCGGCGGCCTTTAATAACTTGCTTTTATCGTCCTGATACACCACATACCAGTCGTCTGGTGAATCTCCGGTATCACTTTTAAAAGTTAATTTAGAGGATGGATATTCTAGGCTATCAAGCTTACGCTGACTTGATTCTTCCCAAACGGTACCTGGATCTGTAAGTTTGAAAGGCATTGCAAAGAAATATTGCCAGGTGAAAATATCAAAACGAGCGCCATCTGTAGGATTGGAATCTGGTGAAATAGCTACTTCACTTCCATCAAATACGATGGTTGAACCCTTATTTTTCTCGATTCTGATCCCACTTGAGTTTGTATTCATAGCTAGTTTTGCATTCAATATTTCTGAACCTCCAAAATTAAGCTGAATATCAAATGAAACGGCTTCCTTCATTTTAAAGGCAGATTTGTTGTGAGCCTCTTCTATATTTTCAGAAAAACTTAAAACCTGCGGAGGTCCAGCGCCATCTCCAATACCATTATCAGGTTCAACAGGGATTTTCTCTTCTTCGGAAGAATTCTTACAGCTTACGATGCTGATAATTAAGAATAGAACGATCAATTTCTTCATGGTATTTAATTTATTGGTTAATAAAAAAAAGCCGCTGTAATTCAGCGGCCTTTTTAGTCGGAAGTAAAGTGATTACTTTACCATATCGAAACTTCTTTTAATAAAATCGGTGAGTTCTTCACCTTTCAGAAGATTTTGAGATAATCTTGCCAGGTCAAGCGATTGCTTGATTAAGCGTTGTTGTTTCTTCTCAGTTTTGGTGTTTAGAATAGTATTTATCAACTCGTGGTTGGTGTTAACCACAAGATTATACATTTCAGGCATATTACCCATTCCAAACATACCACCACCACCGGTTTGCTGCATCTCTTTCATTCTACGCATAAATTCCGGTTGAGTAATGATCAATGGCGCGGCAGTACTGTCCATCGCTTCCATCTGGATCGTATACTTTTCCGCAGGAATTACTTTTTCAAAATCACCTTTCAGCTGTTCCTTTTCTTCGTCAGATAATTTCGAGATCTTCTCATCATCAGTTTTAATCAAATTATCAACGTGATCTGAATCTACCCTTACAAATGAGATGTTTTCATGAGAGGTTTCAAGCTTTTGGAGCAGGTGAGAGACTATAGGACTGTCCAGTAGAAGCACTTTATAGCCTTTGTCTTTAGCTGCCTGGATATAACTATGTTGCTCATCTTTATTAGAAGCATATAAAACAACCAATTTATCATCCTTATCGGTTTGATTATCCTTGATCGCTTCTTTTAGCTCTTCAAAAGTGAAGAATTCGTTTTCCGTTGTTGGATACAACGCGAATTTATCAGCTTTTTCAAAGAATTTATCTTCTGAAAGCATTCCGTATTCGATCACGATCTTAATGTCATTCCATTTTTTCTCGAAATCCTCACGATTATTGTTGAATAAGCTTTTCAGTTTATCTGCAACTTTACGTGTGATATAACTCGATATTTTCTTTACGGCACCATCAGCCTGTAAATAAGACCTTGATACGTTTAGTGGAATATCTGGAGAGTCAATCACTCCACGAAGCATCGTAAGGAATTCCGGTACTATACCTTCCACATTATCGGTTACATAAACCTGGTTCTGGTATAACTGGATTTTATCCTTCTGGATATTCATATCCTGAGCCATTCTCGGGAAATAAAGGATTCCTGTCAGGTTAAAAGGATAGTCTACATTTAAGTGGATATGAAATAATGGATCTTCGAATTGCATTGGATACAATTCCTTATAGAAATCATTATAGTCTTTTTCCTCTAAATCTGTTGGTTGCTTTGTCCACGCAGGATTTGGATTGTTGATGATATTATCAACGGTTTTTGTTTCCGGCTTAGCATCCTCTTTAGCATCTTCAGGAAGAGGTATGGTTTCTTCCTTGGTACCAAACTTAATTGGTATAGGCATAAACTTATTATACTTCACCAGAAGTTCCTGGATTCTATTCTCTTCCAGAAATTCTTTATCCTCATCGTTAATATGAAGGATCACTTCAGTCCCGTGAGTGGTTTTTTCAGCATCTTCAAGTGTGAACTCTGTAGTACCTTCACAAATCCAGTGAGCCGCAGGTTCATCTTTATGAGACTTAGTTAGGATCTCTACTTTGTTCGCTACCATAAAAGCAGAATAGAAACCAAGACCAAAATGGCCTATTATTCCACTGTCTTTTGCAGAGTCTTTGTATTTGTCAAGAAACTCTTCAGCTCCAGAAAAGGCAACTTCATTGATATATTTCTTAACCTCTTCTTTCGTCATCCCAATACCCTGATCAATAATATGCAGCGTATTGTTTTCCTCGTTAACTTTTACTTCTATCGTAGGATTGCCGTATTCAACGTTAGCTTCACCTAGACTACTAAGGTGCTTTAATTTTAAAGTCGCATCGGTTGCATTTGAGATCAGCTCCCTTAAAAAGATTTCATGATCACTGTATAAAAACTTTTTAATAAGCGGAAATATGTTTTCAACAGACACATTTATTTTTCCGGTTGCCATATAATTTGATTTAAAATTTTGTTCGGTTTGAGAGATTCAAAAAAAATACCAATAATGCTTTGCTGTCAAACTGACACCCTATGTAATGAAACACGTAAAAATACGTCTAAGCCATTGTATTTAGCTGAATGAGAACTTTTAACAAAGTTTTGTTTATCGAATAGCCTAAATACTTAAACAAAGTAGTATCTTTGAAAAAGAAATAAGAATTATGGCAAAGGCAACAGGAAATAGTAAGGTGAAGAAGAAGCCAAGTGAGGACAAGTTAATAGCGATTTACATGGATTACGTACTTGTGAATGAAAGTACTCCGAGAAGTGTATATAAGTTTGCGAAGGAAAATGATATAACCGAACAGGAGTTTTACGAATTCTTCGGAAGTTTTGATGGTTTAAGAAAGAAGATCTGGGATAAGTTTTTTGATAATACTCTATCTGTCATGGAGAAGTCACCAGATTATCACTCCTTCAGTAATCGTGAAAAGCTACTCACATTTTTCTATACATTCTTTGAAGTTTTAACTGCAAACAGAAGTTACGTACTCTACGCACTTAGTGAGCATAAGGATCGAATGAAAAACCTTGAACAACTTAAAGGTTTACGTAGGAAGATGCGCAGTTTCGCCAAGGAATTAATTTCTGATGGTAATAGTGAAAAATCGTTTAAACTATTCGAGCAGAGTGAAAGCATTTTTAGCGAAGGAGTATGGGTTCAATTCTTATTCCTGCTAAAATTCTGGATGGAGGATAATTCCCCATCTTTTGAAAGTACAGACGTCGCAATCGAAAAATCTGTACATACCGTATTTGATCTATTCGATAACACTCCTTTGGAGCGTGTGGTAGACTTCGGAAAGTTCTTATGGAAAGAACGAATGGCCTAATTAAAAGAATATGAAAACTATAGATAAAATTCCGACAGGCAAGATAGGCCGTACCAGCAAACTGGTTCAGACCGGTGTTAAGATTGGTGGGAATTACATCAAATATTACGGCAAAAAGGCATTCAATTCTGAATTAACACGCGATGAGTTGGATGAGGATAATGCTACAGATATTTATGACGGACTTAAAAGTCTAAAGGGGAGCGCTTTAAAGGTAGCTCAAATGCTATCTATGGAGAAGAATTTACTACCGGGTGCGTACGTAGAAAAGTTTAGCCTGGCGCAATTTAGTGTGCCGCCACTTTCAGCTCCATTAGTAAGAAAAACTTTTAAGAAATATAACGGAGCATATCCGGAAGAACTATATGATACTTTTGCAACCCAGTCGGTTAATGCCGCCAGTATCGGTCAGGTACACAAGGCGACAAAAGATGGGAAAAAACTTGCTGTGAAAATCCAATATCCGGGGGTTGCAGATAGTATCAGTTCAGATCTTGCGATGGTAAAACCAATTGCTCTTAAGATGTTCAATCTTTCAGCAAAAGATTCTGAAAAGTATTTTAAGGAAGTTGAAGGAAAACTTCTGGAGGAGACAGATTATATTCTGGAAGTGAAGCAGAGTAAACACATTTCCAAGGCAGCTGCACACATTCCTAATATCAAATTTCCGAAGTATTATGAAGATCTTTCCAGCGAAAGGATTATTACTATGGACTGGATGAATGGAATGCATCTTAGTGAGTTCTCAAAACAGAATACCTCACAGGAGCTTGCAGATAAAGTAGGACAGGCGCTTTGGGATTTCTATATGTTCCAAATCCACGGACTACAAATGGTACATGCAGATCCACATCCGGGAAATTTCATGGTGGATTCTGAGAATAATCTGATTGCCATTGATTTTGGTTGTATTAAACAAATTCCAGATGATTTTTATACTCCATATTTCTCATTGACAGATCGTACTAATCTTGATAATTCAGATTATTTCCACGGAAGATTATTGGAACTGGAAATTCTTCAGGAAAAGGATACAGATAAGGAGAGAAAGTTTTTCTCTGAAATGTTTTACGAGATGTTTTCAATGTTTTCAACTCCGTATCAATCTGAAGTATTCGATTTTACAGATAAAGAATTCTGGGATAATCTTTCCCAGCTAAGCGAAAAATATTCTAAAGACCCAGAATTACGTCGTATGAATGGAAATCGAGGAAGTAGGCATTTCCTTTATATGAGCAGAACATTCTTCGGTTTGTATAATTTGTTACATGATCTCAAAGCTAAAGTTGAGGTTAATAAGTTTAGGGGACTCCTCTAATGGTTGATTTATTGGTTAGGTTGAAGAGAGCGTAGTTGTTGGTAGCAGCTGCGCTTTCTTTTTTGGTACAAAAAAAGCCCCCGGATTATCCCGGGGGCTTTTTATTCCGAAGAGAAAAGAATATTAATTTCCAGCTTCCTGCTGTTCAGTATTAGATTCAATTTCTCTATTCTTCACATATTTTTCCAGCCATTGATCCTGTTCCCATAATACGTGCAGTACAGATTCCTTTGCGCTATAACCATGACTTTCCTTAGGTAACATCACCAATCTTGCAGTGGCTCCAAGTCCTTTAAGTGCATTAAAGTAACGTTCGCTCTGCATAGGATAAGTTCCAGAGTTATTATCTGCTTCCCCATGGATCATCAATAATGGAGTGTCCATTTTTTCTGCATGCATGAAAGGAGACATGGTATTATAAATTTCCGGAGCTTCCCAGTAATTTCTTTCTTCACTTTGAAACCCAAAAGGGGTAAGGGTACGATTGTAAGCACCACTTCGAGCGATTCCTGCAGCAAAAAGATCTGAATGAGAAAGCAGGTTAGCAGTCATAAAAGCGCCATAACTGTGTCCGCCAACGGCTACTCGATCACGATCTACAAATCCTCTTTCATCCACAGCATCTATAGCCGCTTTCGCATTTGCTACCAATTGCTTTCTGAAAGTATCATTAGGTTCTTCATCACCTTCTCCTACAATTGGGAACGATGCATCATCAAGCACAACATAGCCTCTATTCACCCAATAAACCGGTGAACCGTAATATGGATATGTAAAATCATTAGCATTGGAAGTGTTCTGAGAAGCTGAATTTTTATCCTTGAATTCTCTTGGATATGCCCACATGAACATAGGAAGTTTTTCCGGATTAGACATATCATAACCGGCAGGAAGATATAAAGTGGCATTTAGTTCCAGACCGTCATCTCTCTTATAAGTGATCACTTCCTTATGAACGTCTTCCAGGGATTTGAAAGGATTTTTGAAATTGGTGATCTGGGTAAGTTTATTCTTAGAATCTATATCTCTAATAAAGTAATTCGGGTACTCGGTAGAAGATTCAATACGAACCAGTATCTCACCTTTATCAATGTCCAGTGCTTCCACCAGGCTTTCTTTTTGATCTTTTAGTTCAGATTGGTACATACGTTCAGTTTCTCCAGAACTTAGATCGATTTTGTCCACGAATGGAAATTGTCCATCCTCGGTAAAACCTGAACCCATTAGGAAAGCTTCATATTTATCAAGTTCAAGAACAGAACGTCCCCATTTATTTTTGGACATTACGAATCTTCCTGGATCGCTGTATACATCCTGATAATTTCTGTCAAAAATGATTTCTGGCTTCTGGGAGGCATTAGATGGATCAAAAACATAAGTTTTCGTATTCCTGGTATTCCACCAGTAATCGTTCGCTAAGGCAGTATCATCATCGCCCCAGGTAATTCCGCTTGCACGATTCTTAAGTTTAATAAGGGATTTTCCTTCACCTTTAAATGGCGCTTCAAGTTGAAAATATTCATCTCTGTATTCTATTTCTTTTTCAGGATCTCCGCCATCAAGAGCTACAACATAGGTTAAGGTCGCTGGACGATCACTTCTCCAACTCCAATCTCGTTTGCCTTCTCTTTCGGCCATAAAACCTTTTGGCAGATCCTCTATGAGCGGTACTTCATTAATCATATTTACTAGTTTCCCATTCTTGTCATATATACTCGTTTCTGAAGGGAATCTGTAATATGGAACCAGGTATGAAAATGGCTTTTTTAAATGTGTAACCATTACATATTCTCCGTCTGGCGAGAATGATATATCAGAATACATTTTGGGAGCCATCCATGACGAAACTGTACCATCCAGATTTACTTTCATGATCTCAGATCTGGCTAACTGTTCGAAATTATATTCATCATTAGGATTCTTCAGTAGATCCTGATAAGTTCTGTTCTGGGCTTCTTTTCCATCGCTAACCGAAATTGTAGGACCCGAGGGAACCGAAGTTTCGGTGTCAATTAGTCCTTTTCTATCTTCAGGAAGGGTAGTGACCAGAATAGCAGAATTATCTCTAAACCAGTTCACGGTGCTGCGCATATTCGCATTAAGATTGGCCTTGGTAAGCTTTCTCGCAGCAGCATTTTCAATATCAAGTACCCACAATTCTACTCCAGTATCTGTAGTATGAGTAAATGCCATCATACTTTCATCTGGTGACCAGGAAAAATTCGTAAGTCGAGCGTTTTCCGGAAGTCCCTTAACCTGTACCGGTTCTTTTACTTTTACAGATTTAACTTTGAAGTTATTGTAATAACGTGCTCTGCTATTAATATTGGTCACGGGGTTAATTCTCAAACCACCCAGGCGTAATTCTTCTTCGCTTAGTTCAGCTATACTTTTAAATTGATCCCGGTACAGGAAGATCATCATTTCTGCATCACTATCTATAAGAGTGGAAGGTGCCAGGGGAACATCGATAAGTTCAAGGATTTCCTGCGGTGGTTTCTGGTAGTCCAGGTTTTCCTGAGCAGCCATTCCATTAAGGAACAGAAAGGATCCCGCCAGACATAACAAAAGTCGGTTCATAATGTGAATTTTAGATTTGAATTTAAATGATTACAAGCTTAATTGTAGTGTTAATGTTTCTTATATTGCGCGTCGGAATTTTCGCAAATTCATTAAATTTAATAAGAATTATTTTTAATATCATAATTTTTACCCATGTATCAAACAAAAATTGCAGGATTAGGAAAATATGTACCGGAAAATGTTGTCACGAACGATGATCTTTCGAAACTGATGGATACGAACGATGAGTGGATCACCGAGCGTACCGGAATTAAAGAAAGAAGACACATCAAAAAAGGAGATGGCAACACTACTGCAAGCATGGGAGTGAAAGCTGCCAATATTGCCATTGAAAGAGCTGGAATCTCAAAGGACGATATAGATCTTATTGTATTCGCAACACTAAGTCCAGATTACTATTTTCCTGGGTGTGGAGTTCAGGTTCAGGAGATGCTGGAGATAGATACCTGTCCTGCCTTGGATGTTCGTAACCAGTGTAGCGGGTTTATTTATGCAGTTTCAGTAGCAGATCAATTCATCAAGACGGGAATGTATAAGAACGTACTGGTAATTGGTAGTGAGAATCATAGTGGAGGTCTTGATTTTACCACCAGAGGGCGATCGGTTTCAGTTATTTTTGGTGATGGAGCAGGAGCAGCTGTACTCACAAGAAGTGATCATAACGGACAGGGAATACTTTCTACACATTTACATTCTGAAGGGAAACATGCACTCGAATTGTCACTAAAAGGACCAAGCACGAATCATTGGGTGCCAGAGATAATTTCAGAGAATCCGCAGGGAGATGATATTCCTTACTATCCGTATATGAATGGGCAGTTCGTGTTTAAAAATGCTATCCAGAGATTTTCAGAAGTGATCAATGAAGGGCTGAAGGAAAACGGACTTTCAGTTTCAGATATTGATATGCTTATCCCGCATCAGGCGAATTTGAGGATTTCTCAATTCGTTCAGCAGAAATTTAAGCTCGCAGATGACAAGGTTTATAATAATATTCAGAAATATGGAAATACCACTGCGGCCTCTATTCCTATTGCTCTTACTGAAGCCTGGGAACAGGGTAAAGTAAAAGAAGGAGATACTGTGGTGCTGGCTGCTTTTGGAAGTGGCTTCACCTGGGGAAGTGCGATAATTAAATGGTAGTGAAAAAATTGAAGTAAAAAGACCGGCATTTTCCGGTCTTTTTTTTAAACACCTTTATAGTATTTATATAGGTCGTAAATTCCGAAAAGAATAAATCCCGCGGCGATCGCAGTTCCAAAATTATCGGTTTCTATCGCAGTTAATTTCTGATAGAGTCTAAAGCTTCCGTAGCAAATAAAGACGATTCCAAGGATAAGATTCCATTTGTTACGTTGAGGTCTTTCTTCAAGTTCATTATCCATTATCGAAGTCATTTGGGAATGTAGACTTAGCGATCTTCAAAGCTTCGTCAAAATCTTTTTCAAAAACGAATAATAAAACCATCCCGTGTGTGGAACCAAAACCAGCAAGTCTGGCCGACTCTACATCGTTTCTCATTCTCGAGTGGATATTGCTTTCGCCAAAAAGTTCCTGCAGGTATTGCACATTTGTTTCCGGTCCGGTATAGACTCTTTTATATTCTTCTGAAGTACTCATATTTTACAAGATAAGATTACAAAATACGAATATACCGAAGTAATCGGCTACTTCATCAAAATTTAATTAAGCGTTGAAATATTTGCTGTCCCAATTTTCTGTACTAAAGTTTTTTCCCATTTTGAAACCATAGAAAATAGAGATCCCGGCAAACCATTTGAAGATAAAAAAGAATATCATAAAAAACTGAGTAGTGGATTGCTGCGGACTAAATAAACCATCGGGAACTAAAAGAGCGGTAAGAAAGCTGGTGATAAGTAATAGCGCAAGGAAATTCTCAAGGGTTTTAAATGGCCACATGAGTAATCTTCTTAAAGGATGGAGATCATTTCCCCATTTATGAACCAGGTAATAATAATCATTTCCCATTGGAGCGAATAATAATGGATCATCAGCATTCTTCAGTTTAAATAACTTGGAAGGAGCGATGATCTTAAAACCTTTCAAAATAGTGTCATGTTCATTCTCCAGACTTTTGATCCTGGTGATCGCTTCGTAAGGAATTTCAGATTTAAACAGTCCGGAATCCAGAAATCTAAGTCTGTAGATCACACATAACTTATAAATATCATCTTTGTGATAAATTCGGTTTGATTCCAACAGATCGAAATTAAGATCATTAGACTGCTCCTGTGTTTCCTGGAGATTTTTCTGAATAGTTTCTTCCCGTAGGTTGTCCTGTATCAGGATCTCGCGAACCTCATCCATGATCAACTTCTCATCGATACGTTTACTCCGTGTTTTATTTAATTGATGCTGTAGATTCGTGCGGGATATTTTCAACTTCATGTTCATAGTCTTTAAGCTGTACTAAATTAATTATTAAGCTCAAGACTAACAACGACTTACTGCATTTTTTGTGCTAATAATCAAAACTTTAGGAGATGTTCTATCTTGTTAAAAGAATGCCAATTGCCTTCAATTTAAAAACCGTTGAAGCAGCCTACGCGTAACTTAGATACATAATCAAAATAAATAATTATGAAAAAGTTACAATTACTAAGTTTACTAAGTTTTTTATTCATCGCGACTAGCGGTATTGCACAAAATGCAAAGGACACTAAAATGGTTGGAGGAGCTGAAATGTACCCAACAAAAAATATCGTAGAGAATGCGGTAAATAGTAAAGATCATACAACTCTGGTTGCTGCGGTAAAGGCTGCTGAACTGGTAGATGTATTGAGCAGTGATGGACCATTTACAGTATTTGCTCCTACAAACAAGGCTTTTGAAGAACTTCCAGAAGGAACAGTAGAGACTTTGCTAAAAGAAGAAAACAAAAGCAAATTACAGTCAGTTTTGACATACCATGTACTTGCAGGAGACTTTAAAGCTGCAGACATCATAAATGCTATCAAAAAAGGAAATGGGAAAGCAACTTTCAAAACAGTAAGTGGTGCAGATATCACTGCTATGATGGATGGTAAGAATGTAAAGATTAAAGATGCTGCTGGAAATGTAGCTACTGTAACTATTGCAGATGTAAATCAATCAAACGGAGTAATCCATGTAATTGATACGGTTCTTTTACCAACAAAATAATTCAGAATATCTGAAATTGTGAAAAAAGCGGCTAATAGCCGCTTTTTTCAGTTAAATAAAAGTCAAACCGGGTCTTTAATTTTACTATTATGTTGTTTCCGGTTACATTCAGAATTACTAAAAAAAAGCTATGAAAAATTTGAAAACATTTCTCGTTATATGCATTGTGGCAATTACTCTGGCTTCTTGCGGAAGTAGTGCTCCAACGGCAAAAGACGATCTAAAACAATTAAAATCTTATGACACTTATGCATTCCTGGCGAATAAGGATACCATCCTGAATCGTAAACTGGATAATAAGGCGATCAATTCAACGATTGTTGCCACCATCAACGCGAACATGAAAGAAGAAGGTTTTAGTCTTGATAAGCTACAACCTGATGTTCTCGTATATGTTCACCCAATGTTCGATGAAAAGGTGGCGGTAAACGCAAATCCTGTCTACACGAATTACCCATATTACAAGCCGGGATTCTTTATTGGTTCTTATTATGAAGATTACCTGTACGAAAACTATTTTACGGTACAGAGAATTAGCGGATCCAGAGTGAAGCAGGTGCCCTATCGTGAGCGCTCGATTGTGATCGATCTAATAGATCGAAGAACGAACGAGATCTTGTGGAGAGGAACTTCCGAAGAGACTATTGAAACTAAGAGAATGGATCGTGAGATTCGTGAATATGTGGATGAAATCTTTAAGGATCTGTAATTTCACAATGATTTGAAATAAAAAAACCGTATTCGATGTACGGTTTTTTTATTTTGATACTATGTAGCGAATATTAGCGTAATTCTGCTTTTAGTTCCTTTTCAAATCTATACTGAAGCTTACTCATCATCTTATCAACTTGCTTGTCTGTAAGCGTTTTGTTCTCGTCCTGAAATACAAAGCTTACTGCGTAACTTTTCTTGCCTTCCGGAAGGTTTTCACCTTCGTAAACATCAAAAAGGCTTACATCTTTTAATAATTTCTTTTCCGTTTGTTTTGCGATTTGATCGATCTCGTCGTAAGTCACAGAATTATCAAGAAGCAAAGCAAAATCTCTTCGCATGCTTGGATACTTCGGAATAGCACTAAACTTATTCTGATGTTGTTTAGCAGCTTCTATGATTTCATCCCAGTTAAAATCTGCGTAAACCACTTCCTGATCTATATCAAATTTTTTCAGAATTGATCTTTTGACCACACCGAAGTCTACCAGTTTAGATTTTTTCGTACTCATCTGAAGGCTTTCAGAAAATACAGAACTTTTACCGGTCTTAGTTTTAAGCGTATTCAAAATTCCTAATTTCTGAAAAATCGATTCGATCACTCCTTTCAGGTAAAAGAAGTTTCCAGCCGGGAAATTCGGTGCATTCCATGTCTCAGCAGTTCTATTACCAGACATGAACAACGAAAGATGTTTCTTTTCTTCCCTTCCACTAACAAAAGAATGATAGGTCTTTCCAAATTCGAAAATGCGAAGATTAGCTCGTTTTCGGTTTAGATTGTAACTAATAGCTTCCAGCCCTGAAAAAAGCATTGTTTGTCTCAAAACTGAAAGATCCTGACTTAGCGGATTCAACATTTTCACCTGGTACTCATCTTTAGCATCATCGCTAAAGTCATTATAAGCTGGCGTGGTTAGCGAGTTAGACATGGTTTCATAGAATCCCTGACCTATAAGCTGCTGAGCGATAAGATTCTGAATCTTATAATCCTCATATTTAGAGGTATTTGCTACAGATAAGCTTAGTTTATCGCCAAACTTGATATTATTGTAACCATAGACTCTAAGGATCTCCTCGATCACATCAGACTCTCTCTGCACATCCACACGATAAGAAGGGATCGTAAGACCCATCCCGGTTTCTGTAACATTATTCACTCTGATCTCAAGAGAAGCAAGAATAGATTTTATTGTTTCTTCCTCAAGGTTTTCTCCAATAAGTTTGTTAACCTTCTCAAAGGTTAGAAAAACCTGGAAGTCTTCGATTTTTTTGAAATAGAGATCATCAATATCGCTGGTGATCTCACCACCGGAAATTTCCTTGATTAGCAGTGCAGCTCTTTTTAAAGCATATTCTACCGAGTTGATGTCAATTCCTCTTTCAAACCTAAAGGAAGCATCGGTATTGATCGAGTGTCTTTTCGCGGTTTTTCGAACGCTTACAGGGTTGAAATACGCACTTTCAAGAAATATTTGCGTAGTACCTTCGGTCACACCGCTTCCAAGTCCGCCGAATACTCCGGCGATACAAAGAGGTTTTTCAGCATCACAGATCATGAGGTCTTCAGCATGTAATTCGCGCTCGACTTCATCTAATGTTGTAAATTTAGTTCCTGCCTCAACGGTCTTAACATTGATCTCGTTACCAGCGATCTTACCTGCATCGAACGCGTGTAGTGGCTGTCCAAGTTCATGCATAACATAATTGGTAGCATCCACGATATTGTTCTTTGGAGCAAGTCCAATTGCTTTCAATCTATTCTGAAGCCACTTCGGGGATTCACCAACCTTTACATCAGATATCGTTACTCCGCAATATCTAGGAGCAAGATTAGAATCATCTACTTTTATCTGAATCTTTAAACTTCTGTTATCAACATGAAAACTACTAACTGACGGTGTGATAAGTTCAAGAAATTTTCCCTGTTGCTGGTAACCTGCTTTTAAGTCCCGGGCAACACCCCAGTGACTCATTGCATCTGCTCGGTTAGGTGTAAGGCCAATTTCAAAAACTTCGTCGTTTTCTACTTCAAAAAGCTCAGCAACCGGAGTTCCGGGAACCAGCTCATTATCCATCACCATAATACCTTCATGACTCTGGCCTAAACCAAGTTCTTTTTCAGAACAGATCATTCCATAGCTTTCTTCACCACGAATTTTTCCTTTTTTGATCTCCCAGCTTTCACCTTTTTCATCATATAATACAGTACCAATAGTCGCTACCGGAACTTTCTGTCCTGCTGCGATATTTGGAGCACCACAAACGATCTGTACTTCTTCGCCATTTCCAAGATTCATCCTGGTGAGGTTCAACCTGTCTGCATTCGGATGAGCTTCACAGCTTAAAACGTGACCAACTACAACGCCAGCCATACCTCCTTTTACACTTTGAAAAGTATCAATACCTTCTACTTCCAGACCAAGATCTGTTAGAAGTTCTCCGGTAGTCTCTGCATTTTCAGGTAGTTTAATAAACTGTTTTAGCCAGTTGTATGAAATCTTCATGGATTAGTCTTTTTCAGCCAGCAAAGATAGTATTACAGATGGTTTTGTCATAATCTAGAATCCTATTTTGTAGACCTTAAAAAACAAAGGAGACCATTAGTGTCTCCTTCGCTGTTTTATAGTTTAAAATCTTTAATTTTTCCGGGTAAGATTCATTGTTCTGGACTTGTTCCAGCCACTTTCGTTTTCTTCATAAACTGCCCATTTAACCGAGCCGTCTTCTTTTGTAATGTTGTGCTTGAATCTAAGCTGTTGATTGCTTTCATCCTGATAACTCTCCACGATCTCGTATTGATCTGGTCCCATTTCCTTTACTTTCATCTTTGAATTTGAAATTCCTTCAGGCGCATTTCTTCGCATAAAGACCACATCAAATTCATCTTCCAGTGGATTATATACCATGACTCTTTTACAACATGGCTTACTATCACCTGTATCATGATCCACAACCAGCATGGAACCGGCCTCATCAAACGAAATACGGTTCGAACTATTGGTCGTGTTCATAACTTCACCATTCTGGTAAACCTGGGTTTCATTATTCCAGTTCCCAATTAGAAAGTTAAGTTGTTTGTCCCTGTTTTCAATAATAGCAATCTTAGCCAGACCTGCTTCCATGATCAAATCATCCTGTTCATGATCATGCTTTTCAGCAATTGCAAGAGACTTTTCTATGTATTTAACGGCTTCATCTTTTTTATCCATTTCCAGCAAAACATCAGAAAAGGAATCATAAGGATTGGCTTCCTGTGGATATTCATCGATCTGAGCCTGGAACAACATTTTTGCGGCTTCCAGATCATTTTCTTCCTGCATCAATCTGTATGCTAGGATATTCAGAGGTTCAGCCATGCCTTCGTAGGCGGTATTCGGATTGTTCTTCTGGTAGTTCTCCAAAACAGCTTTTGCACCCTGGTTCTTATAGACCTGGTAAAGTTCATCTACACTTGACTGCGCCTGATCCTGCGCATTCATACTAAGAATTAGAAAGAATAATAATGTTCCAATTCCCCATTTAAGTTTAAAATTTCTGCCCATGATATATTAAATTTTGTGGTTATACCGAAGCTATAAAGAGGCATTCTAAAGTACAGAATAGGTTGAGGCTATTCCCGGGGGTAAGTCTTCTAAAGATATATAAAAAATTTAATCAATTGATTGTCAGTAGCTAATAAGATTCGGTTAGCTAATGTAATTCCAGATCGTTTTGTTCTTGACCAGCCGTGAATAGGCGTTTTTCACAGTGCTATTTTTTTCATTTTCAAGGTTAGGATCATCTTTGAGCAATCTATTGGCATAGAACCTGGCTGATTGCAGAATTGCATTATCCTTCACGATATCTGCGATCTTTAAATTAAGCACCCCGCTTTGCTGAGTTCCCATAAGATCACCAGGACCTCTTAGCTTCAGGTCGACTTCAGCGATCTCAAAACCATCGTTGGTAGAAGTCATTGTTTCCAATCTCGTTTTACTATCGTTGGAAAGTTTATGACCCGTCATAAGAATGCAAAAACTCTGTTCAGCACCACGCCCCACACGTCCTCTTAACTGGTGCAACTGCGAAAGACCAAATCTTTCAGCACTTTCTATGATCATTACACTGGCGTTAGGAACATTTACGCCTACTTCGATGACGGTAGTGGCAACCATAATATCTGTTTCACCTTTTACAAAACGATCCATTTCAAAATCTTTGTCGGCAGGCTTCATCTGGCCGTGAACAATAGAGATCTGGTTGTCTGGAAATTCTCTGGCGATACTTTCGTAGCCATCCATAAGATCTTTATAATCCATTTTTTCAGATTCCTGGATAAGCGGATATACGATATAAACCTGCCGGCCTTTCTGAATTTCATCCCGGATAAAAGCAAATACCTTTAAACGATTGCTATCATAACGATGCACGGTTTTAATAGGTTTACGACCCGGCGGTAGTTCATCAATGACCGAAATATCCAGATCTCCATACAGACTCATAGCCAGAGTACGTGGAATTGGAGTTGCGGTCATTACCAGAACATGAGGTGGAATATGGTTCTTCTTCCATAACTTCGCTCTTTGGGCCACTCCAAAACGATGTTGTTCGTCGATCACAGCAAGACCAAGATTCTTAAATTTCACTTTGTCTTCCAGAAGAGCATGGGTACCAATAAGAATATGGATTTCGCCAGATTCCAGTTGTTCATGGATCTCCCGGCGCTCCCTGGTTTTGGTTGATCCGGTAAGCAATCGAATATTCAATTTTAGTTCTACGCAAAGCTCTACCAAACCATGATAATGCTGTATGGATAAAATTTCTGTAGGAGCCATCAAACATGCCTGGAAATTATTATCGAGCGCAAGGAGCATGGACATCAGGGCAACAATGGTTTTACCGGAGCCTACATCTCCCTGTAATAGCCTGTTCATCTGGGCGCCGCTTCCCATATCTCCTCGAATTTCCTTGACTACACGTTTTTGAGCATTGGTAAGTTCGAACGGTAAATGATTGCTGTAAAAGTCGTTGAAAATATGACCTACTTTGTCAAAATTGAAACCCTTGATCTTTTGTTTATGCATTAGGTTTCTGCGCAGTAATTGCAGTTGCACATAAAATAGCTCCTCGAATTTGAGTCTGAACTGCGCTTTTGCCAATAGCTCCTGGTTCTTCGGAAAATGAATATTAAATAGTGATTCTGCCTTTCCTAAAAGCTTTAGTTCTTCCAGTAATTCCGGATTCAGACTTTCAGAAAATTTCATCCCGGTTTGTTGCAGCACTTCCTGCATCAATTTCATGATCACTCTATTAGTAACTCCTTTCTTCTGAAGTAATTCAGTAGAAGGATATACCGGTTGCATGGCTACCCTTAAATTCCTCTTATAATCTGATACTAGTTCAAGCTCTGGATGTGGCATACTGAACATTCCACTGTAAAAATTCGTTTTTCCGAAGATGACATAAGGCGTATTCAATTTGATGTTTTCTCTTATCCATTTATGCCCTCTAAACCAGACCAGCTCCATTCTTCCGGTATCATCAACAAAGTCGGCTACCAGGCGTTTACCTTTCTTTTGTTCAACCATTTTTAGATGGACGATCTTACCAACAATTTGCACTTCCGAAGAATTTTGCTGCAGTTGCGCGACCTTATAGAAACCTGTTTTGTCTATATATCGATTAGGAAAAAAATTGATGAGGTCTCGATAGGTGCTGATGTTGAGTTCCTTCTTAAAAAGATCGGCCCGGTTGGGACCAACTCCTTTAAGATACTCAATAGGGGTTTGCAGCAGGTTCTGGATCATAAAAACGAAGATATTAAATACGTTTGATTTACATGGGCGGCGGTGTAGAAACTCGTTTTAATCTTCAGGAATATCTCATAACAGCTTCAATTTTTTGTAATTTGCATGAGATATTTTTATTCTGAATGCGATATTTAACTGCACTTTTTTTAATTCTGAACATGTCCCTTATACATGCTCAAAAGATTCGTGATCACCAGGTAGAACGATTTGATTTTCAGAAAGTAGATGCTCACTTTAAAATTGATCCAGCTCGAAAAAAGATCGAAGGAAACGTACTTTATACGATAGAGGTGCTTTATCCTGATGATAGCCTGTTTATAAACGGCAAGAATATGCAGTTTGAAAATGTACAGCTAGATGGTAAAAGCATCGATTTTTCAATAGACACTGAAGGAATTTATATTCTTCATGACTTTAAAGTGAATGATAGTATTTCTTTATCACTTAACTATGAGGTAACTCCAAAAAAAGCTGTCTACTTCATCAATTGGAATGATGCTGATATTGTCGAAGAAGAAAGGCAGGTATGGACGCAGGGCCAGGGGAAGTACACTTCCAGCTGGTTGCCAAGTGTCGATGATATGAATGAGAAAGCAGAATTTGACCTTACTTTTGAATTTCCTGCTTCCTATGAACTGATCGCCAATGGCAAAAATATAAGCAATGAAATTATAAACGATTCCGTTAGACTGTGGAAATTTGATATGCAAGAACCTATGAGTTCTTATCTGGTTGGATTCGCAGCAGGTAAATATGATTCCGAAACTATAAATTCTACCTCAGGAATTGAAATCCAGAATTATTATCTCCCGCAGGATTCTTTGCTTCTGGAGCCAACTTACAGGCATTCTGCGGAAATCATGGATTTCTTTGAACAGGAAATTGGTATAGCGTATCCGTGGAGTAATTATAAGCAGATCCCCGTAAGAGATTTTCTGTATGCAGGAATGGAGAATACAGGAACTACTATTTTTTCTGAATCTCTTATGGTGGATTCCATTGGTTATCATGATCAAAATTATGTGAATGTAAATGCACATGAGCTGGCTCATCAATGGTTTGGAAATCTTGTTACCGAGAAAAGCGGAAAACATCACTGGTTGCACGAGGGTTTTGCTACTTATTATGCATTATTAGCTGAAAAAGAGATCTTTGGAGCGGATTATTTTTACTGGAAGTTATACCAGTCGGCAGAGGTTTTAAAGGAATTAAGCGATTCAGGAAAAGGACAGAAATTATTGTCTTCAACCGGAAGTTCCAGTACTTATTATCAAAAAGGAGCCTGGGCTTTACATATTCTAAGAGAAAAAGTTGGTGAGAAAGCTTTTAGAAAGGGCATAAAAAGTTACCTCGAAACTTATGCTTTTAAGAATGTGGAAACCGATAATTTTCTTGCGGAAATGGAACTTGCTTCGGGAATGGACCTTAGTCAGTATAAAACTGACTGGTTAGAACAGTCAGCTTTTAAAGCCAACCAATCGCTGAACGCTTTAAGAGAATCAGAATTTAGCAAATCTTACCTTGAACTAGCTGCATTACGAGAAACTCCGCTAGAAACGAAATATGAATATCTGGATAAAATCCTGGACTTCCCTGTAAATGACTATTTAGGGCAAGAGGTTGTCTATCAGCTTGCCGGAGAAAATTCAGATTTAGGCAGAAGCTTATATAAAAAGGCATTTGAATCTAACAATCTATATGTAAGACAGGCGATCGCTACAAGTATGCAAACAATTCCGCAGCAATTGCAAACCAATTTTGAAAGTTTATTAGATGATGAATCTTATCTCACCATCGAAAAAGCATTGTTCAAATTATGGGAAAGATTTCCGCAGAAAAAAGCAGAATATCTGGAGAAAACCAGGAATATTGACGGATTCTATAATAAGAATGTACGTTTGCTCTGGCTAACCTTGAGCCTGGTAACTTCCGAATTCGAGCCGGAAAAAACTTCTGAATACTTTGAGGAATTATCAGCGTACACAAATCCATCCAATCCTTTTGAAGTAAGGGAAAATGCCTTTGGATATTTATACCAGCTAGGAGCTTTTAATGAAGCAAGTTTGAAGAGCCTGTTAATAGCAACAGATCATCATGCTTACCGGTTTCGGGATTTTGCAAGACAATTGCTTGATGAATTAATCGCAAATGAGGAATATCGAGAGAAATTGATAAATGTGTCTTCAGCCTTAGAGGAGAAGCATAGTAGATATTTGAACTCTAAAATTTCAGGTTAGGATGAGAGCACTCGTAATTTCAGGAGGAGGAAGCAAGGGAGCTTTTGCCGGCGGAGTTGCGCAGTATCTTACTGAAGATCTCGGGCGAGATTATGATCTATTTATAGGGACGTCTACAGGAAGTTTGCTCCTTTCTCATATGGCTTTGCATAAAGCAGAGAAAGTTAAAAAGGCTTTTACGAGCGTTAATCAATCCAGTATTTTTAGTAGCAGACCATTTCTTATCAAAAAGAAGCATGGGCAGGAAACGATCACGATCAATCACTTTAATGTTATTCTGAATTTTCTGAAAGGAAGCAAAACCTTCGGCGATAGTTTAAATCTCAAAACCCTGCTTCAGAAGACATTTACAAAAGAAGAATTTAAGCAACTGAAGGATAGCAATAAGGAAGTTGTGGTTACAGTCTCTAATCTCTCTCTGAACGAGGTGGAATATAAGAGCATCAAGGACTATGATTACGAAGCATTTATAGACTGGATCTGGATTTCCTGCAATTACACACCATTTATGAGTCTGGTCAGCAAAAATGGATGTGAGTATGCTGATGGTGGGCTGGGAAGTATGGTACCTATTGAGGAAGCGATTAAGCGAGGTGCGACAGAAGTGGATGCGATCATCCTGCAAACTGAAGTAACTTATTTCAACAGGATGCCTTCAAAGAATGTATTTTCGCTCATCACCAATCTTTTCGCATTTATGCTGGACAGGATCGAAACTCAGAACATCAGAATCGGAAAATTTTCTGCAGCGAATAAGGATTGTATTATCAATTTTTACTATACTCCAAGCGTTCTAACAACGAATTCTCTTATTTTTGATAAGGAGAAAATGCGGGAATGGTGGGAGAGTGGCTATGAGTTTGCCAAATACAGAAACGAAGAAATTAACGAAATTCAACCTTAATGCGTGCACTGGTTATATCTGGAGGAGGAAGTAAAGGCGCCTTTGCCGGCGGCGTGGCCCAACATCTAATTCAGGAACAAAAAAGAAGGTATGATCTTTTTCTAGGAACCAGTACCGGCAGTTTGCTTATTCCTCACCTCGCTGCAGGAAACATCCAGAAAGTTTACGATATCTATACCAATGTCACGCAACGAACGATCTTCAGCGTCAACCCGTTCGTAGTCAAGAAAAAAGATGGTCGGGAATATGTGACGATTAATTACCTCAATACTGTCTGGCAATTTATAAGACAGCGCCGAACCTTTGGGGAAAGCAAAGCTTTACGTAGAAGTATCAGGAAGAATTTTTCTCAGCAGGATTTCAACGAACTTAAATCCAACATTAAGGACGTGGTCGTAACTGTTTCTAATCTATCCAAAAACAGGGTGGAATATAAATCTATTCACGATTTCGAGTATGACGACTTTTGTGACTGGATCTGGATAAGTTGTAATTATATACCTTTTATGAGTCTCGCGACCAAAGATGGTTTTGAATATGCAGACGGTGGTCTGGGATGTGTGGTTCCTATCAGGGAGGCCATTAAACGCGGTGCTACAGAAGTGGATGCGATCATTCTGGAAGCTGAAAATATGGAATACAATAAGGTTCTAGGTAAGAACCCTTTTTCATTGATGGTCAACCTGTTCGGTTTTTTATTGGACCAGGTGGAATATCATGATATCGTGGAGGGAAAACTTGCCGCGATGAATAAAAAGGTCAAGTTAAATATCTACTACACTCCAACCAAACTAACAGAAAATTCTCTTGTTTTCAACAAAGAAGATATGACTGACTGGTGGCAGCAGGGTTTTGAGTATGCTGAAAAGAAAGAGATGGAACGTAAAGCTGCGAAATCTTCGTGGTTTAAGCTAGGTTTCTAACTTCCTGCTTGATAAAACCTAATGCAGCTTCTGTAGGTGCTTGTTTTTCCATCATTGCTTCAAAAATAACTTTTCTTAAATCATCTGGATTCGATACATTTTCTTTACCTGAAGCATTTCTGATCATGCTGATCATAGCATTTTTCGATGTTCTTATATAGTCCCAGCATTCGTTGCTAACATAAATTTGTTGCGCTAGATTATGCTCGAATTCCTGTTCAATATTAGCTATTAACAAACTTGTATAAGCTGAAACATCTTCAGCAACAGGCTCAACCCGAAATAGTAGCTTACCGGGAGATATTCTCTCCAGGAATAAGGTCAGTCGTTCGTATGCCTGTAGTCTAATAGGTAATGAAGTTTTTTGTTTCTCTCTAAGCAGTAAAAACCTTCTACGATTTTCCTCATTACTGGAATAGGTGTGAAAAAAGTAAAAACTTACCAAACCAACAATTACTGCCGGAAGTATTCCATAGATCAATTGAAAAACATCAAATTCGTTCATAAGTATTAATGTATAGCGTCTTCAGTTATTTGTAGCGATTTTAAATCAAGGTTACCACCTAAGTGAGGACATGTCACTAATTCTGTTACAGAGTGGAAATTTACTTTATCCTTAGTATATCCAAAAGTAGATTCTAATGTATTTGAAAGATTCTTATCACTTAAGTTGATCTCGATATCGTTGGTGGTGAACTGTGCGGGATGTTCATGACCACAGGCATGCGTAATTTGAAGCAGCTCTTTTCTGAATTTTACAAAGTAGAAATTAGTACGCATCGATTTATCTGCAATATCAATACCTCTTTGCAACCATTTATTCTGAGTTGCAATTCCGGTCGGGCAGGTATTGGTATGACAGCTTTGAGCCTGTATACAGCCAATGCTCATCATCGCTTCCCGGCCAACATTGATACAATCTGCACCTAAAGCAAATGCCATCGCAGCTTTTGCAGGGAATCCAAGTTTACCAGCCGCTACAAAAACGACCCTGTCGGTAAGTTCATATTCCTGAAAGATCTTGTAAACATCACTAAAACCGTAGATCCAAGGGACGGAAACATGATCTGCGAAACTTGGAGGCGCAGCACCGGTACCGCCTTCACCCCCGTCTATAGTGATAAAATCGGGTCCGTGATTTTTAGACTTCATGATCCCTGCAAGTGTATGCCAGTCATCAAGATTTCCAATGGCAGCTTTAATTCCTACCGGAAGACCTGTAGCCGCTGCAATTTCCTCAATAAATGTAATCATATCTTCAAGGTTGCCAAATGCCGAATGGTAAGCCGGTGAAAGAACATCTTTACCCATAGGAACTCCTCGAATATCTGAAATCTCTTTGGAGATCTTTTTCGCCGGAAGAACACCTCCTTTTCCAGGTTTTGCTCCCTGTGATAATTTAAGTTCGATCGCTCTAACTTGTGGGTTTTCCTGTACTAGTTTGACCAGTTTGGACATGTCGAAATTTCCCTGTTCATCTCTGGTTCCAAAATATCCAGTTCCTATCTGGAACACAACATCTGCCCCTTTTTTGTGATAAGGAGATAATCCGCCCTCACCAGTATTGTGATAAGCTCCGGAGAGTTTACAGCCTTCATTCAAAGACTCTATAGCTTTAGCTGAAAGTGAACCATAACTCATCGCCGATACATTGATTATTGAAGCCGGTCTGAATGGTCGTTTCCGATTATTGTAGGTTCCCATTGCTTTTGCGCATGGGATCAATCCGGAGTTCTTTTCGTTTGGATGTCCTGTAGGTAATTTATAAGGGAGAATTGAATTTTTGACAAAAATATAGTGCGAAGAATACATGTCCTGATCTGTACCGAAGCCCTCATAATTATTTTCATTTTTTGCTGAAGCATATATCCAGCTTCTTTCACGCCTGTTGAAAGGTAATTCTTCCCTGTTGTTGGCTACAAGATATTGCCTAATTTCAGGTCCAATGCTTTCCAGGAAGTAGCGTAGATGCCCAACCACCGGGAAATTGTGCTTAATAGTATGCTTCCGATTAAAGAGAACATCGTTAATAGCGATGATTACTAATATGAGTAGTATCCATCCCCACCATGGGATAGAGGTTAAAAAGCTTAAAATTTGATCCATTAGGAATTACTTAAAAAATCAAGGGTTAATTGTGTCATTGTCTTTACACCAAGTAAAAGTCCGCTTTCATCAATAAAAAAGTCGGGAGTATGGTGTCTTGTAGGTTCGGCATCTTCAGGCATTCCACCTAAAAAGAAATAAAATCCTGGAACTTTCTCCTGAAAAAAGGAAAAATCCTCTCCACCGGTGGTCGCCTTCATCAAATTTACGTTCTGTTTTCCGGCAATATTTTCAAGAGTGGGAAGCATCTGTTGAGTCAGGGCTACATCATTAAAAGTGATCGCGGTATTATTCTGAATATCGATCGTGGCAGAACCACCGTATGCCTTGGCAATTGCTGGGACAAGTTCGCGCATTCTGGATAGGATCACTTTTTTATTTTCGGGATCTAATGTTCTAACAGTACCAATAAGTTCGGCAGTTTCAGGTATGATATTAAATCGCACACCACTGGTGATCTTTCCAACGGTTAGCACTGAAGCCGACTCCGTTAAATCAGCATTTCTACTGATGATAGTTTGCAGGCCATCGATGATCTTGGCAGAAATAAGTATTGGATCCACACCACTCCATGGAGCTGAACCATGCGCTTGTTTGCCCTGAACATTGATCACAAATCTTTCCACAGCTGCCATCGTGCCTTCAGGTTTGTATTTGATCGTACCTACTGGAGTAGCAGCATTGATATGCAATCCAAAAATGGCATCTACATCAGGGTTTTCAAGAACACCTTCTTTGATCATAAGGGAAGCTCCACCTTCCTCACCTGGTGGTGGTCCCTCTTCAGCGGGTTGAAAAATAAATTTTACAGTTCCATTGATCTTGTCTTTATGCTTTGAAAGAATTTCAGCAACACCCATAAGAATTGCGGTGTGAGTATCATGTCCGCAAGCATGCATCACTCCGGTTTGAGAACCTAAGAATTCAGTGGTTTTGGTTGACTTAAATTCCAGATCATTTTTTTCTGTTACCGGGAGCGCATCGATATCTGCTCTAAGAGCCAGGGTTTTACCAGGCTTGTCACCTTTTAAAATTCCTACGACTCCGGTTTTTGCGATTCCAGTAGTAGTTTCGATACCAAGTGACTCCAGGTGCGCTGCTATCTTTTTAGCGGTCTCGAATTCACGATTGGATAATTCCGGATATTCGTGAAGATCTCTTCGCCACTCGATCACCTGATCTTCTATATTCTGAAAATCATCTTCAGGAATATTCTGCTGCGCCTGAAGACCAAGTGTTGCCAAAAGAATGCTTAAAGTAATTATATGATTCATAATAGAAAGTTTAGAATTTGATCAATTGATAATCTTCTGCCTGAAGCTGTACAAGTGCCGTCATTGCTGAAAGAGCATACTTAATATCTTTATGGACATTTTCAGGATCTACATTATGATGTGCTGCGCTCTGCCCGCATACGATAAGTTCGACACCGGCTTTTGCCAGTGCTGTAAATAGCGGAGTATTGGGATTTTCTTCAGTTTCAGGATAAGCCTCGGAATACGAAGTATCATCGAGAACATCTTTGGTGGCTGAACCATGAAAGACCAGAGCTAGATGCATATTTTCAGGATCTACTCCAGCTTTTTCATGCATATTCAAAAATCGAGCAGCTGTTTCTACCAGTTTATTGACTTCAGCAGGATCAAAATTCCTATCGATATCAAATACCACTTTGTATACCAGATTGGTATCTACTTCAATTTCGGCATGAGGAACAGCAATGGTTTTGCCATATTCAGAAATAACATTTCCAGCTTCGAATTGCTGGGCAAAAGATAGATTTACCCAAAAAATGGTAAATAGCAAGATCAATTTCTTCATGGAAGTGGGATGCAATAATGTTGAATTTTTAAAGATATTAAAATATCGTGCAATGCTTCAGAAGACTTCCTTAATGTTTAAAAATCGGTTCGATACGGGTTTAGTTTTTTGAGCATTTTAGTTACCTTTCAGCATTAATAAAATGGAGAAGATTTGGAAGCTTACTTAGCTGAATTAAATGATGCACAAAGGGCCCCGGTGCTGCAGAAAGACGGACCAATGATCGTTATTGCCGGTGCGGGATCTGGTAAAACAAGGGTGTTAACCTACAGGATCGCTTACCTGATGAATCAGGGAGTGGATGCGTTCAATATTCTTTCGTTAACCTTTACCAATAAGGCAGCACGAGAGATGAAACAACGTATCGCGAAAATCGTTGGAAGTAGCGAAGCGAAGAATCTCTGGATGGGAACTTTTCACTCCGTTTTTGCTAAAATGCTGAGGTTCGAAGCCGATAAACTTGGATACCCTTCAAATTTCACCATTTACGATACTCAGGATTCTCATTCGGTGATCAGGGCGATCATAAAAGATATGCGTCTGGACAAGGATGTGTACAAATACAAGCAGGTTTATAACCGAATTTCTTCCTATAAGAACAGTCTTATTACGGTAAAGGCCTATTTCCAGAATCAGGAATTGCAGGAAGCCGATGCCATGTCCAAAAAGCCAAGATTGGGAGAGATCTACCAGCAATATGTAGATCGCTGTTTCAAGGCGGGCGCGATGGACTTTGATGATCTGCTTCTAAAAACTAATGAATTACTGAACAGGTTTCCGGATGTACTTCACAAATACCAGAGTAGGTTTAAATATATTCTGGTGGATGAGTACCAGGATACCAATCATTCTCAATACTTGATCGTAAGAGCACTTTCAGATAAATTTCAGAATATATGTGTGGTAGGAGATGATGCGCAGAGTATCTATGCATTTAGGGGTGCCAATATTAATAATATTTTGAATTTCCAGAAGGATTATGACAATGTACAGATGTACAGGCTGGAGCAGAATTACAGGTCTACCCGAAACATTGTACATGCTGCCAATTCGATTATTGATAAGAATAAAACCAAGCTGGATAAGATCGTATGGACTGCGAATGATGATGGTCCAAAAATCGTTGTGAACAGGTTACTTACAGATGGGGAAGAGGGGCGTTATGTTGCCAGTTCTATCTTTGAGAACAAAATGCAACAACAGCTGAATAATGGTGATTTCGCAATCCTTTACAGAACCAATGCACAGAGTAGGGCGATGGAAGACGCACTGCGGAAGAGGGATATTCCATATAGAATTTATGGCGGACTTTCATTCTACCAGCGAAAAGAGATTAAGGATGTTCTTTCTTATCTAAGACTTATACTGAATAATAAGGATGAAGAAGCTCTGAAAAGAGTGATCAACTATCCGGCGCGAGGGATTGGACAGACCACCATGGACAGGCTTTCTGTAACTGCCAATCAGCACAACAGGTCTATTTTTG
Organism: Christiangramia sp. LLG6405-1; assembly: GCF_045055805.1. Classification (GTDB taxonomy): domain Bacteria; phylum Bacteroidota; class Bacteroidia; order Flavobacteriales; family Flavobacteriaceae; genus Christiangramia. Next base: position 1,757,362 of record NZ_CP159330.1, read on the forward strand.
AAGTTATTCAGAATCTGGATAAACTTGATCTCAAGATCAACCGAGGAACGCAAACCAAACTGGAAAATTTTGTAAATATGGTCCAGAGTTTTGCCATTTCTAACGAAACTATGGATGCCTTCCAAATTGCTGAAATGGTGACCAAGAAGACCGGGCTGGTTCAGGAACTTAAAAAAGATGGTACGCCTGAAGGAATTGCCAGAATTGAAAATATTGAGGAATTGCTTAATGGTATCAGGGATTTTGTGGAAGGCCAGCGAGAGATTGCAGACGCCACTGGTTCTCTATCAGAATTTCTTGAAGATGTGGCACTTGCTACAGATCTGGATAATGATACCGGTGATGATGATCGTGTTGCACTAATGACTATTCACCTGGCAAAAGGGCTGGAATTTCCTTATGTATATATTGTAGGAATGGAAGAAGATCTTTTTCCATCGGGGATGAGTATGAATACCAGAAGCGAACTTGAAGAAGAACGCCGATTGTTCTATGTAGCTATAACCAGAGCCGAGAAGCAGGCCTATCTTACCTATACACTTTCCAGATATCGCTGGGGTAAACTTGTAGATGCCGAGCCTAGTAGATTTATTGAAGAGATCGACGAGCAATACCTTGAAACTTTAGTGCCACAGGATGATTATAAGTACAAGCCATTAATAGACACAGATATCTTTGGGGACGATGTGGATAAGAGCAAATTAAGACAATCCAAACCCAGAACAGGAACTCCACCTCCAGCACATAAACCTTCAGAAGAACAGCTGCGTAAACTTAGGAAGCTAAGACCAGCTGCGAAAGAACCGGAGAAAGCAATGAACACTTTGAATCTTTCAGCCGGGGATGAAGTGGAACATATGCGTTTTGGAAAAGGTAAAGTCCTTAAACTAGAGGGTGTTGGTCAGGATCGAAAAGCTGAAATCGAATTTGAACAGGGCGGTATCAAGAATTTACTCTTACGTTTTGCCAAGCTGAAAATTCTTTCATAAAAATTTCTAGGATTACTGTAGAAAATACATATATTAGCTCAGAGTCGTTTAAATCCCTACATTTTTACAACTCCAAAAACCAAATAAAAAACAACGTTTTTATAGAGACCTGCTTTTAGGTCTCTTTTTTTATGCCTCTTCAGGAATACGTTAATCTTCTTTTAAAACACTGTTAGCGATTTATTTAAATTTCTTCAGAAGATTGATCTAGCAACTATCTTGATAAAAAAAGTTATGATTAAAGAAGGAAGTAAAGTAAAATGGGAATGGGGAAATGGAACTGCAGAAGGAAAAGTGCAAAGTACATTTACTAAGAAAGTAACCCGCACGATCGATGGAAATGAAGTTACCCGCGACGGAGAAGAAGGCAACAAAGCATTGTACATCGAACAGGAAGATGGTAGCAATGTCCTTAAACTTGAAAGCGAAGTTAAAAAGGCGGACTAAGACCTTAGATTTGCGCGGAATATCTTAATTTTAAGAAGATCAAAAACATACTAATATGGCTGAACTCCTAAGAATTTACGATGAAAATCCCGCACCAAAACATATAAACAAGGTAGTAGAAGTCCTCAAAAAAGGAGGTCTTATTATCTACCCAACCGATACTATATATGGGTTGGGATGTGATATTACCAATAATAGTGCATTAGAAAAGATTGCCAGGATCAAGAACGTAAAGCTGGAAAAAGCTAATTTTTCCTTTGTTTGCGAAGATCTTAGCAATCTTTCTGATTATGTGAAGCAAATCGACACAACTACTTTTAAGATACTTAAACGATGTCTACCGGGACCGTACACCTTTATACTCCCTGGAGGAAACAATCTTCCGAGCGTATTCAAAAAGAAAAAAACAGTAGGAATAAGAGTGCCGGATAATTCAATTTGTCAGGCAATTGTCAAAGCACTTGGTAACCCAATTATTTCAACCTCGATTAGGGATGAAGATGAGGTACTGGAATATAGTACAGATCCAGAATTGATACGTGAGAAATGGGACAACCTGGTAGATCTGGTAATCGATGGTGGTTATGGCGATAATGTTGCTTCAACTGTAATCGATCTTACAACGCCAGAGCCTGAAGTAATCCGGGAAGGAAAAGGTTCCCTCGAGATCATGTAAAATTTTAGGATTTCCCACGCTTTCTAGTTAATTCTCTATTAAAGCCGGTTCAGGGTTTTTCAAACTCGGTATGAGATAGTAACTTAAAAAAAAAAATAAGTTATGAGTACATTAGAAACTACAACTAAAGTTAAGGGGCAACCTATTAATTTATATTATGAAGACTATGGTGAAGGTAAACCGGTAATTTTAATTCACGGCTGGCCATTAAGTCATAGAATGTGGGAATACCAGATAGAATCTATCGTTGAGGCAGGATTTAGATGTATTGCCTACGATCGCAGAGGTTTTGGAGCAAGTGACAAACCATGGACTGGATATGATTACGATTCGCTGGCAAAGGATTTGAATGATCTAATTACCAAATTAGACCTTATAGATGCTACCATTGTTGGTTTTTCCATGGGAGGAGGAGAAGTGGCTCGCTATATCGCAAATTATGGAACTTCAAAATTAAGTAAAGCGGCTTTAATTTCAGCAGTGCCCCCATTTATGCTGAAAACTGACGATAATCCTGATGGTTTGGATGAAGAGACATTTGAAGGTTTTAAAAAGAATCTTAGAAAAGATCGTCCAGGATTCTTATCAGAATTTGGAGACCAATTCCTGAATTTCGAAGATAATTCAGATCGAGTTAGTGAAGATATGGCGCATTACTACTGGTCTATAGGATGTCAGGCAGCACCAAATGCCACGCTTGAATGTGTAGACTCTTTCGGAAAAACCGATTTTAGAGAAGATCTGAAGAAATTTGATATTCCTACGCTGGTTGTTCATGGTACCGCAGATAAAGTTGTACCTATTGAAATGTCTGGGAAGAAAAGCGCTGAAATGATAGCAAATAGTGAATACCACGAGGTGATTGATGCTCCTCACGGTCTTGTTCTGACTCACACTGCGGAGTTTAACAGGTTACTCGTAGATTTTCTTAAGAAGTAATCTGTAATTAACTTAATGAATGAAGCCCTCTAGCGAGGGCTTTTTTTATTACATAGATTCTAAAAACGCCTTATGTATTTCTGAAGGCTTTCCTGGTTTTCCTTTCTTTTTCTCAGAGAACGCCAGTTCGAAACCGCTTTGGGCTGCTTTCAATCTTTGAGCAGGTGTTCCATGATGACCTGGACTTTCAGTAAAACAATCTCCCGAATTATAGCTCATGTCAAAAAATGATTCGATACGCTTCCAGTTATAAGTTGCACCTCTTTTGTGCCCCAGAAAATAAGCTGCTGCAAAATCAGCCTCTAATTCTCTAAAAAGCTCAGGATTCTCTAAATTGATATAGTCATTCTTCCATTGTAAATCATACTCAAATTGAGCCTGGTGCCACCATTCGTGAGCGAGGAGTCCGCTAAAAGCTATTTCTCCGGGAATCCCTGATTCTTCCAGTACTTCCAAAATACCGTCACTTATGACAAGAAGACCATTTGATCTGGTAAATGCATCGAGGGCGAAGAAGGTATTTTTGGGGATCTGGCTACTATTCTGATAAGCCTCAATAATTTGTAAAGCTTTAATTCTGGCATCTGTAGCATTGCGAACACTGCGATCGAAGCTTTCGATCATATCTGCTAATTGCTGTGGATCTTCCAGGGTTTCGGTATGCTGCCCATTTAAATAGATCTGTTGGTCAAGCTGCCAGAATTTCTGAAGCTCTCGTATGCGTTTATCTGCTAGACGATCGTATTGCCCGTCCCTGCCATAATAATTCGGACCTATATAATGTGTAACGTATTTGCTATGAAGGTCTCTTAAATAGAAGACCATCTCAACATCAAAATATGGATCTTGAATTAGCTTCTCGAAATTCATCTGAAGTAGACTTTGAAACGTAGTAATCTCGCAGGAGCTATTCCTGGCTGGTAGATTAATACTTTTAGATAAGGAGAAGGAACTGAGATCAATTTCCTGAATTTCTAACTCAGCTGATATAGCAGCGTTATTTGTTGATTCGGTCCGAGTTTCAATAGACTCAGAGGAGCAGGATACCTGGAACAGGTAGAGGCCTAAAAAAAGTATTCCACTACTAATTTTGAGTGCTTTCATAATTAGTGATTTAGAGAGTAGGGAATACTACTAAAATAATATAAAATATTGAATATCAGGAGTTAAACTTGCTAAATAAAAAAGCCCCTGCAATGCAGGGGCTTTGATATATAAAAAAGGTTTCTAATTAGTTAGACTGAGAACTAGCTTTCTCCATTCCATCTTCGATCATACTGTAGAATTGATCAAGTTTAGGAAGAACAACAATTCTTGTTCTACGGTTTTTAGCACGACCTTCAGCAGTTTCATTGCTTGCAAGTGGCACATAGTAAGATCTACCTGCAGCAGTCATACGGGCTGGCTCAACACCAAACTCATCCTGAAGAACACGTACTACAGAAGTTGCACGTTTCACACTTAGATCCCAGTTATCTTCGAACATAGAAGTACTAATAGCTTTGTCATCTGTATGACCTTCAACCATGAATTCGATATTTGGCTTGTTGTTTACAACAGTAGCTACCTTACCAAGAACTTCTTTCGCACGGGATGTTACGTTGTAACGACCACTATCAAAAAGTAATTTGTCTGAAATAGATACGTAAACAACACCTTTTTCAACATTGATCTCGATATCCTCGTCATTCAGGTTACCAAGAGCTCCCTTAAGGCTGGTTACAAGAGCAAGAGTTACAGAATCTTTCTTGTTCATTGCATCTTGCATAGAACGAATTGCAAGGTCTTTTTCTTTAATACTTTCCAAAGAACGTTCCATGTTCTCAGCTTCTTTCTTAGAAAGAGTTGCCAAGTTCCCAACGTTGTTCAATAACGCAGCATTTGTATTATTTAAATTTGCAACCTGGCCATTTAGACGTTCTTTTTCATCAAGACAGGAGTTTAATTTTACTGTAGCAGTATTTAATTGATCCTGAGTTTCACGTTGTTTTGTTTCAAGTTCATTGTATTTTTTCTGTGAAACACATGAAGATAGCAAAAGGGCCGCAGTAGCCGACATTAGCATGATTTTTTTCATAACTAGTTTCTTAAATTTTAAATTGTTTAGAGGCCAAAAATATCAAAAAAATAGCAAGGTGGAAAGCTATTTTAACATTTCCTTTTTATATTATTTTTCCAGTTCACCATAGCGGGCCTTTTTAAGTATAAAATGTTGATACACAATAGAACGCAATTCATAATATCGATCAATTTTAAAATGATCGGGACGCTTTTTTCTTATCGTGTTAAATGATGAATAGAAGCTGCCATGAGCTTTTAAAATTGCCGTAAAATGTTCCACTTTTCCTTCGCTCAAAAACTTAATGGCAGCAACTCCGTCGAGGATCATTCTTCCAAATAATATTGGGAGTAAATCTCTTGATCGAAGGTTTTTCAGCAGTAAAAAAAGACCATTTCTAAAATTATAATAGGTTTTTTTGGGATCCATACTTGATAAGGTCGCTCCACCTACGTGGTAAACGATAGAATCTGCTGCATATTTTATGTGATATCCCATATTCTGAATTCTCCAGCAGAGATCTATTTCTTCCTGGTGAGCGAAAAAGTCTTCGTCGAGTCCGCCAGCTTCCTGGTAAACTGAATTTCTAATGGCAAAGCAGGCACCTGAAGCCCAAAAGATTTCATGGTTATTATCATATTGTCCTATATCTTCCTCCATTTTCTGAAAGATCCTTCCCCGGCAATAGGGATATCCAAATTGATCGAGATAACCACCGGCTGCTCCGGCATATTCAAAATGATCCTTTTTCTTGTAATCCAGGATCTTTGGCTGAATTGCCGCTACATCTGCTTCTTTTTGAAAGATTTCCATTATTGGAACCAGCCAGTTCCTGGTCACCTCTACATCACTATTCAGCAGTATGATAATATCTTCAGAAACCGACTTTAGAGCCTGGTTATATCCACCGGCATAACCATTATTCGATTTATTCTGAATAATTTGTACCTGTGGGAAGCTGCTTTTTAAAAACGCTACAGATTCATCTGTAGAATTATTATCAGCTACATATACTTGCGCCTCTTTAGAATTTGTAATAACCGAAGGCAGGAATTTTTTCAACAGATCTTTCCCGTTCCAGTTCAGGATAACTACAGCTATATTCATGCTCGTTGATATTCCGGTAAATCGGTTAGAAATATATAAGTTTCCTTTTCGTAATCCATCTGGCAAAAGTAATGTTCAATCCCATTGGTTACCATCAAATAATTTGCTTTTAAGCTCAGGTTATATCTGGCGATCTGGTCGAACGTGTCCTGGGTGATCTTAATTTTAGGTGCTTTACATTCCACGATAATATGGATATTCCCTTTCGGCTCGAACACGACCACATCATACCTTTTGATGAGACCGGCGATCTTTAATTGCTTTTCAACATTGATAAGACTTGCCGGATAATTTTTCTCTTTTCCCAGAAACTTCACGGTATGCTGACGTACCCATTCTTCAGGCGTAAGGATGATAAACTTTTTCCGTAGATCGTCAAAAACAGCTACTTTATTTTGATTATTTTTGAACCGAAATGAGTAGGATGGAAAATTCAGCTTCTGCATTTTTCAAAAGTAATGAAGATTATTCAGTGATAAAATATCACCTTCAGTTTTCCATCAATTCATAAATCGCCGTAAACTCCTCTATGGACGAAGCCAGAAAAATTGTAAACGAGATCAAACAAGGTGATATTAAACCTATCTATTTCCTGATGGGTGAGGAAACCTTTTATATCGACGGAATTTCAAATTATATCGCAGACAATCTTCTTTCCGAAGAAGAAAAGGGTTTTAATCAAATGACCCTCTACGGAAGAGATACGAACATCGAGGAGATCGTGAGCAATGCCAAGCGGTATCCAATGATGGCTGAAAGGCAGGTGATTATTGTAAAAGAAGCTCAGGATCTTTCCAGAACGATCGAGAAACTTGCAGATTACGCTGAAATTCCTCAGCCTACCACAGTATTGGTAATGTGCTATAAATATAAAAAGATCGATAAACGCCGGAAGCTGCATAAAACCATTGCGAAAACTGGTCTTATTTTCGAAAGTAAACGACTTTATGAGAACCAGGTGGGAGACTGGATTATGAAAACGATGAAAAGTCGGGGATATTCAATTTCTCCAAAGGCCTCTCAAATGCTGGTTGAATTCCTGGGAACAGATCTCGGGAAGATCGATAATGAACTTCAAAAGCTTCAGCTTATTTGCACGAAGGAAACGCTTATTAGTCCGGAGATCATTGAAGAAAATATCGGGATTAGCAAAGATTTCAACAATTTCGAATTGCGTAAGGCGATTGGAGAAAGAGATAATTTTAAGGCGCATAGAATAATCAATTATTTTGCTCAGAATCCTAAAGATAATCCACTGGTAGTGACCATTAGTCTACTATTTTCATATTTTTCTCAGATTCTGCAATACCATGGCCTTACTGACAAATCCAAAGGAGTGGTTTCCAAGCAATTAAAGATTAGTCCTTATTTTGTGGGTGATTATATCACCGCCGCGAGAAACTTTCCAATGAAAAAAGTAAGCAAGGTGATTAGCGATCTGCATGAAACTGATGTGAAAAGTAAAGGTGTAGGCGCTGCAAATGTTTCGCAGGGAGATCTTCTTAAAGAACTTCTTGTAAAAATCATGAATTAAATGAGCAAATTTTCAACCTGGGTTGGTGCGGCAAGGCTGAGAACACTTCCATTATCCATTTCAGGGATAATTGTAGGAAGTAGTATCGCTGCGCAACAGGGGCAGTTCAACCTCGCAATTTTCAGTCTCGCTCTGGGAACTACTCTTGGATTACAAATCCTTTCTAACTTTGCTAATGATTATGGTGACGGTGTGAAAGGAACCGACAATGAGGACCGGATTGGGCCCATGCGTGCCTTGCAAAGCGGGATCATTACTCAGAAGGAAATGCTTCGGGCGATGGTTATTACCGCGGTTGCAACTTTTATACTGGCTGTATTACTGATATATGCATCTTTTGAAGACGAAAACTGGATCGCTGCACTGGTGTTTTTGATACTGGGAATAGGTGCTATCGTTGCTGCAATTAAATACACGGTAGGAAATTCTGCTTATGGATATCGTGGTAGAGGGGATATTTTCGTTTTTATGTTTTTTGGACTGGTTGCCGTCTATGGTAGCTACTTTTTATATACCCATGACCACAATTTTGTTAGCTTCCTTCCTGCAGTAGCCATTGGTTTTTTAAGTGTTGCAGTTCTCAATCTTAATAATCTTCGGGATAGAATTTCAGATGCGAAAGCTGGTAAAAATACGCTGGTTGTGAAATTGGGAGAGCGAAAGGCTAAGAATTACCATTACCTGTTAATTATTGGAGCTTTGTTCTTTATGTTGATCTATTCAGCAATGGTGTCCAGGGAACTGGATGATTTTATGTATCTGCTAGGTTTTATTCCGCTTATCTTCCATTTGATGCGTGTGGATAAGAATGACAACCCTAAAGATCTGGATCCCGAGTTAAAGATAGTGGCGCTTTCCACATTTGGAATCTCAATTCTATTTGCGATAGGACTTGTGCTCTAAGGTTCAAGTTTAACAAAACTATATAGCCAGCTAATTATAGGAATTTAGCTGAATCCTTATTTTTATAAAAACCGAAAAACTCATTTTATGAAAATTACATTTTACGGACAGAATTCGCTTGCTCTCGAAATTGGAAATAAACATATCATCGTAGATCCTTTTATTACCGGAAACGATCTTTCCAAGGATAAAGTAGACATCAATGATCTAAAGGCTGATTACATTTTGCTAACCCATGCGCACGAAGATCATGTGCTGGACGCTGAAGCTATTGCAAAAAATACGGGCGCCAAGATCGTTAGCAATTATGAGATCGCCAATCATTATGGAGATAAAGGCTTCGAGGTACATCCCATGAACCATGGAGGTAGCTGGGATTTTGACTTCGGAAGAGTGAAATACGTGAATGCTTTACATACCAGTTCATTTCCTGATGGCAAGTATGGAGGACAACCCGGCGGTTTTGTGATCGAAACTGATAGCGGGAATATTTATATCGCCGGTGACACAGCTTTAACGCTCGACATGAAATTGATACCAATGAGAACTAAAATTGACCTTGCGGTTCTTCCAATTGGCGATAACTTTACCATGGGTGTGGAAGATGCGATAATCGCCAGTGATTTCATAGAATGTGATCGTATCCTTGGATGTCACTATGATACCTTCGGTTTTATTGAAATCGACCATGATGATGCTAAAAAGAAATTTGCCTATAAGGGTAAAGATCTTTTACTGCTCGATATTGGTGAATCTGTTGAAGTATAATTATGAAAGCTTCTTACAAACGATACCTTTTAAATTTCAAACGCCCCAGTGGAACTTCCCGGGGCGTTCTTACTGAAAAAGAAACGTGGTTTCTGAAGATCGAGGATAATGATAAATACGGTATAGGTGAATGCGGAATTCTAAGATCATTAAGTTATGATGATCGGCCAGATTACGAAGATAAACTTCATTGGGTTTGTGAAAATATCAACCTGGGCAAGGAAATGTTGTGGGAAGAATTACGCGAATTCCCCAGTATCCAGTTCGGAGTTGAAATGGCATTTCGTAGCCTCGAATCAAGCAGCCCTTTCGAATTATTTCCTTCGGAATTTACCCGGGGAAAGGATTATATTCCAATTAACGGACTCATCTGGATGGGTGACAAGGAGTTCATGAAAAAACAGATTTCAGAAAAGATCGAACAGGGTTTTCGCTGTATTAAACTGAAAATCGGGGCAATAGATTTCGAAACTGAAATTGAATTACTTAAATCTATTCGGGAAAATTTTTCCGCAGAATCCATGGAATTAAGAGTAGATGCAAATGGAGCTTTTCATCCTACAGAAGCATTGCAGAAATTAGAGCGGCTTTCAAAATTCGACCTTCATAGCATTGAACAGCCCATCAAGCAAGGCCAAATACCGGAAATGACTCAGTTATGCTCAAAGACACCAATTCCAATTGCACTCGATGAAGAATTGATAGGAGTCACAGATGTAACAGAAAAGGCTAAACTGATACAAACTATACAACCACAATATGCCATTTACAAACCAAGTTTGATCGGTGGAATGAAAGGCACCCAGGAATGGATCGATATCTGTGAAACTAACCAGGTGAAATGGTGGATCACCAGCGCGCTGGAAAGCAATGTAGGACTCAATGCAATTGCGCAGTGGACTTACACGCTAACTACAGATCTTCCGCAAGGTTTGGGAACGGGTGGTTTGTATACAAATAACTTTATCAGTCCGCTGCAGGTGCAGAATGGTAAAATTCAATATGAACCTCAGGTAAACTGGGATTTTAAATTTTAAGTAAACTATGTTTATAGCGCAAGCGTTCAAATACGAACATTCTTTCTGGAGATATCTGGTGATTCCGATTCTGTTTTTTGGGTTAATGTCCCTTAATTATGTAGCGGTTGAAATGCTGGATCTGGATGTGAATGAAATGATGCGGCAACAAATTGAAAGTAAAGGTTCCAACAGGGTCCTTTTCGAGAATTTGCTGTCATTTCTTGTGTTTCTTGCCGGGCTGTTACTTTGGGTCAAATATGTTCATAAACAACCAATTAAAACCCTAACCACCAGTCGACAAAAAGTAGACTGGAGTAGATTCTGGTTTGCCTTTGCCCTGGTTGCCGTATTCAACATTGGAATTACTGTTCTGGATTATTATTCGAATCCGCAGGATTATGTTTTTAATTTTCAATGGGAACCCTTTTTATACCTTCTGTTGATCTCAGTCTTTCTGATTCCTATTCAAACGAGTTTTGAGGAATATTTCTTCAGAGGCTATTTGATGCAGGGGATAGGTGTGCTTGCTAAAAACAGGTGGATCCCTTTGGTGCTTACTTCCGTGATTTTTGGTGGGTTGCATTATTTTAATCCTGAAGTAACCAAACTGGGTAACATAATTATGATCTATTATATTGGAACTGGTTTTATGCTTGGGATCATGACCTTGATGGATGAGGGAATGGAGCTTGCTTTAGGATTTCATGCTGCGAATAATTTAATTACAGCCTTACTTGTTACTGCCGACTGGACTGCATTCCAGACGAATTCTATCTTAAAGGATGTCTCAGAACCATCTGCAGGCTGGGATGTGTTGATTCCTGTTTTAATCATATACCCTATCTTCCTTTTCATCTTTGCCAGGAAATATAAATGGAATAACTGGTCTGAAAAGCTCTTCGGAAGAGTGAAAAGACCTGAAAATGTAACAATTACTTAGGATATTCAGGAATTTAATTGCAAATTCTTAACTTTAAGTAATCGGTGAATGTCCAACTTAGCTTGAAGTATGAATAATAATTACAAGATTCCTGAAACTCACCCTGACTTTAGGTTGAATAAACGGCACTTCACAAATGCCGAATTGAAGCATATCGCTTATAGTTATATTAAGGAAGGTGAACCGTTTGAACAGCAAATTGGTAATTTTCTGCTGGACTGGTTAAAACCGACAGATTATATTGAAGTACATACTTCAGGGTCTACTGGAAAACCCAAAAAGATCAGGCTTACCAAGGAGCACATGATCAACTCTGCGCTGGCGACTTCAAAATTCTTTAAACTTCCTAATCACACCAAAGCATTATTATGTCTTCCAGTAGATTATATAGCGGGGAAAATGATGCTGGTAAGAGCAATGTTTTTAGGTTGGGACCTGGATTCGGTTCCACCATCATCAAATCCCTTCGATCAGTTATTCAAGGTCTATGATTTTTCAGCGATGACGCCTTTCCAGCTGGATAATTCAATAGGCAGGCTTCACCTGGTGAAAAAACTTATTATTGGTGGAGGAGCAGTTTCACCGAGGTTGCGAAAAATGCTGGTGGATATCGATACCAGGATTTACGAAACCTACGGAATGACGGAAACCTGTAGTCATATAGCCGCAAAACGTTTAAATCCTACGAAGAAGAAAGTATCAAAAGCCTTTAAATTATTACCAAATGTAAGTATTACTAAAGACGACCGCGATTGTCTTGTGATCAAAGCTCCAAAAGTACTGGATGAGGAAATCGTTACCAACGATGTTGTAGAGATCATAACCTATAAAAAGTTTATCTGGAAAGGGAGATATGATAATGTTATTAATTCCGGCGGAATAAAGATCTTTCCTGAAGAAATAGAACGTAAGATCAATAAAAAATTGGATCATAGATTCTTTATCACTTCAATGCCAGACGATGCTCTGGGCGAAAAAGTTGTCATGTTCGTAGAAGATGATTTTTCCGAAGAAAGACTAACGGAGCTGAGGGAAATGGTGGACAACATGAAATCGCTTGGGAAATATGAGAAACCAAGAAAGATCTATTTGATCGCTAAATTCGAAGAAACTCCGAACGGTAAGATTCACCGTGAAAATACAGCTAAAAGTAAAGTGGCTTAAATTATGATTAGAATTACTCTTATCATTATAATCCTGTTCAGTGTGAATGAAAAACTAATTTTCGATTTTAATTCTGATACCAAAATCAGTAACTGGGTGGTAGTGGAAGATCGCGTAATGGGTGGTAGATCCAATGCAGAGATTTATCTTACCGATGAAGGCCATGCTAAATTTATTGGTAATGTTTCGCTTGAAAACAATGGAGGTTTTGCTTCAGTACGACATCGATTAAATGTTGAAGGAGTAAAGAATTTCAGTAAAGCAGTAATCAGGCTTAAAGGCGATGGTAAGAATTATCAATTCCAACTCAAGAACAAATTGAACGATCGTCACTCCTATATACAGGAATTCTCTACCAATGGAGAATGGCAGGAAATTGAGGTTGATTTAGCAAAAATGTACCCTGGGTTTCGAGGTAGAAAATTAGATATTCCCAACTGGGACCATGATATCATACAGGAAATCACCTTTCTTATTGGCAATAAAAAAAATGAAGAATTCAGTTTATTAATAGACTATATTCGACTAAAATAAATCCATTCCCATCATCTTATACCTATGCGTTATTTACTAGGTTTTACACTTTGTATGCTCACTTTTAGTGCTCATACCCAAATACTTTCAGAAAAAGATCGCGCCTCTGTTCGCGATGAAATACTTGTAGAGCGATTTGATAAGCTTCTGCCAGTCTTGATGGATCGAGCTGAAGTTGAAATTTGGGTGATCATTTCAAGAGAATATAATGAGGACCCTGTGATGAAAACTATGCTTCCTTCCACCTGGCTAAATGCGAGAAGACGAACCATGCTGGTGTTTTCCAGAAAGGGAGATTCTATAGAAAAACTTGCGGTCGCCCGTTATAATATTGGCGATGCCATCAAGTCTGCCTGGGACAAGGAGAAGCAGCCCGATCAATGGAAAGCTCTCGCAGATATCATTAGCTCACGAAATCCAGAAAAAATCGGGATCAATATTTCTGATAATTATGGACTTGCAGACGGATTGGTTAAAACCGACTATGAGGAACTTCTAAAAAGTTTACCGGAAGAATATCATTCGAGGTTGATCTCTGCGGAAGATCTTGCCGTAGGTTGGATAGAAACCCGAACTCTTAAAGAGATGCTTCTATTTAGTTCGCTTGTGGAACTTACGCATAATGTCATTGAAGAAGCTTTTAGTACTAAAGTAATAGAGCCGGGAGTGACTACTACAGATGATGTGGTCTGGTGGTTACGACAAAAGGTGACCGATCTGGGACTGGAAACCTGGTTTCATCCAACCGTTGATATTCAGCGGAGTAATGAGCAACTTGTAGATCATATTACTGCATTCAGTGATGAAAACGGAAGCGATATTATTCTGAAAGGAGATCTGCTTCATTGTGACTTCGGAATTTCATATTTGGGTTTGAATACAGATTGCCAGCAGATGGCTTATGTTCTTCAGGATACCGAAACTGAAGCTCCACAATTCTTACAGAAAGCCCTGACAAAAGGAAACAGGTTGCAGGATATTCTAACTGAAAATTTTAAAACTGGCAGAACAGGAAATGAAATTCTGGCTGCGAGTCTGGAAAAGGCAAAAGCTGAAGGTTTAAAACCCTCGATCTATACACATCCACTGGGGCTTTACGGGCATTCTGCAGGACCAACCATTGGAATGTGGGATCAACAGGGTGGAGTTCCCGGGACTGGGGACTATTCACTTTATGAGGACACGGCCTATGCCATTGAATTAAATACTGAAGTGAACATTCCCGAATGGGATAAGGATATAAGAATCATGCTCGAAGAAGCAGGGTTCTGGGGGAAAGAAGGTTTTAGATATGTGAATAAGAGACAGACATCTTTAATTTTGATTGATCCCTCTGCGGAATAAAAAAAAAGCAGCTTTACAGCTGCTTTTTTTTATTTAATTTTCTCTACCCGAACATAGAATTCTAACTCATTCAGTGTGACTTCATCCAGTTCTTCACCGGTTTCCATACGTTGCCATTCTGAAGTTGCATCGAGTCTTATCTCCTCTTCATCTATAAAAACATCTACAGGCATGCTGTAATTACTAACATCTGCTTTCCATCGATACTGGAAGTGATCATCTCCCTGTCTTAGCTGTAGTACCGGTAACGCTGAACGTCGCAAATATTGATCGAAAACCGGTTTTAAATCCACATTGGTAGCTTTATCGAAAAAAGTCTCAGTATCTTCCGTAGTAATGGTTTTGTGTCTGTAAGTGCTGGTATAGTCTCTCAGTGTATTCCACCATAGTTCGTCATCATCATAAATACTTCTGATCATATTCAGAAGATTAGCTCCTTTAAAATACATGTCTCCGGAACCTTCAGAATTTACGCCATAATCTCCAATGATTGTGTTGCTATTACTGATGCCTCGTCTTGTTCCTTTAAGGTATTCCAGAGCTTTTTCCTTACCCCAACGGCATTCTACATAAATAGATTCAGTATAACTGGTAAAGCCTTCCTGTATCCACATATCTGCAATATCCTTAGCGGTGATGCTATTCCCATACCACTCGTGACCAGATTCGTGGATGATTATGTAATCCCAAAGTAGTCCGATTCCAGTTCCGGAAAGATCATTTCCAAGGTAACCTTTCATATACTCGTTCCCATAAGCCACAGCCGACTGGTGTTCCATTCCTAAATAAGGAGTTTCAACGAGTTTAAATCCATCTTCCTCAAAAGGATAAGGACCCATTTTTTCATAGAAACAAGCCATCATATCCTGAACCTCTTCGAACTGTTTTTTTGCCTTATCGAGGTTGTAAGGTAGGACGTAATAATCCAGATCAAGATCTTTAAATTTATCTGAGAAATGAGTATAGTTCCCAATATTGATCATGATATTGTAGTTGTTAATGGGACTCTTTACTGCCCATTTCCACTTCGTGTATCCATCTTTCAACTCTTCTTTCCCTAAAAACCTTCCGTTGGAGACATTCATTAGTCCGTTTGGTACCGCAATATCTATTTGAGCAGCGTCCGGTTCATCGCTTTGATGGTCTTTGTTAGGATACCAGAGACTTGCGCCGGTTCCTTGCACTGCAACTCCAACCCAGGGGTTTCCGTCTTCATCGGTATCCCAGACAAAACCTCCATCCCAGGGTGCGTTTTTAGCTACAATAGGATTTCCGTGGTAATAGAATTTAATAGAGTCTGAAGTCCCCTCTTTTAAAGCTTCTTCAAAATTTACAAATACCGCATTGTACTTACGGATGTACTCCAGATTATTGTCTTGATGTACAATAGAATCGATCTCCATATTCTCGAATAGATCCAGTTGCATCACTGGTAGGGAGCCAAGAACTTTAAATCGTATAGTATTACTACCGGCAATTGATCGTGAGTCTGGGTTCACTTTAAGATCCAGGTGGTATTTTGTAACATCGTAATTGGATCTTTCAGGTCGTAACGAACCCCTTAAAGTATCAGCTTCCGTATAAGTAGTAAGATTTGAACCAACTACCTGAGCCTCCAGGTTCATTGATAAGAGCAATGAGATCAGCAAGCCGACAAATAATAATTTATTCTGCATGGATAACAAATAATTGAGCATTAGGATCCTCTTTCAGTTTCTCCTGCATGCTATTGGTTAATTCGGTAAAACTTTTCAAAGACTGACCTTTACAAACACCATACGAGTAATGATACTTCAACAGTTCCAGATCTTCTTCAGATAATCTTCTATAGGAGTTACAAGCAGATAATATACTTTCACAATTAAGATCCTTACTTGTACCAAAATATCCCAGGGACTTGAAAAAATGGTATTTCAGTAGATTTTCTTTCAGAAGATTATTGGTAACCACCGCGGTATTCACTTTTAATGAAGCTTTATAGATCTGACTTTTGCCATTCCAGCTTACATAGTAACCACTTTTATTGCCAATTCGAGGTTCATGTTCTGTCTTGTGATCTTCGTTCAAATAATAGACAATATAATTGCTCTTCTCCCGAATAAAATTCCGACTAATTTTAAGAGAATCAACCTCGCTGGATAGTTTTTCAGCAAAATTCATAAGGTATCTTGCATCATCTTCAGGAACACTTTTATCAAAGTAAATACGAAGCTCATCTTGCCAGTAGCGCATAAACCTTGAAGAATCAACCTTGTTTTCCGTATCATATACCACCGCTTTGCAGGTATCAAGAAAAGCCGAATCTTTAGGTTCGTAGCGGACCTTTTTCTTATCGCGAAAAGGATCATAGTCCATAGGCACCTGGACCATGGAATCGCCGTTTATATAACGAACATCCACAGTATCAGGAATAGATTTAAACTGTGCGAGATAAGCCGTTTTAGGAATATATTTCCTGGAACGTCTCAGACCAATCGTGTCTTGAGCGTATCCCTGGCAGGCCATCATTATGACCAAAAGTAGTATCAGTTTCTTCATAGAAATCAGGTTTGGATAACACCCATATTGAAATCCTTTTCAATTGGGGCGTGGTCTGCAGCTTCAATTCCCATAGAGATCCATTTCCTGGTATCTTTAGGTTCTATCACTGCATCTGTCCAAAGTCTCGCTGCTGCGTAATATGCTGAGGTTTGTTCGTCATACTTCGCTTTCAGCTTCTCAAATACTTCCTTTTCCTTAGCTTCATCTACCTTTTCACCTTTCTTTGCCATGGAAGCGGTTTCGATTTGTGCCAGTACTTTTGCAGCTTGAGTTCCTCCCATTACTGCAAGTTCTGCACTTGGCCAGGCCGCGATCAATCTTGGGTCATAAGCTTTTCCACACATCGCGTAATTTCCAGCTCCGTATGAATTCCCCAGAATGATAGTGAATTTAGGTACTACCGAATTACTTACAGCACTTACCATTTTAGCACCATCTTTAATGATCCCGCCATGTTCACTTTTACTTCCAACCATAAAACCAGTCACATCCTGTAAAAACACCAATGGTATTTTCTTTTGGTTACAATTGGCAATAAA
This sequence comes from Christiangramia sp. LLG6405-1, assembly GCF_045055805.1. Taxonomy (GTDB): domain Bacteria; phylum Bacteroidota; class Bacteroidia; order Flavobacteriales; family Flavobacteriaceae; genus Christiangramia. The sequence goes on from NZ_CP159330.1 coordinate 1,774,865, forward strand.
TCGTGTCGCCTTGTCTGCCGAATCTGAATAGATCACTCCGCCAAATTGCATTTCGCCTTTTTTCGTCTTTACGATCTTACGCTGATTCGCCACGATACCAACAGCCCATCCGTCAATACGCGCATAACCGGTAATGATCGTCTGGCCGTAGCCTTCTTTATATTCTTCAAATTCAGAATTATCAATTAATCTTTCTATGATCTTACGCATATCGTATTGATCACTTCTTTTCTTCGGAAGAATTCCGTAGATCTCATCTGGATCTTCTTTAGGTTTCACAGATTTTTTGTGGCTAAACCCGGCTCTGTCAAAATCTCCGATCTTATCCATGATATTCTGAATCTTGGTAAGAGCATCTTTGTCATCTTTCGCTTTGTAATCTGTTACTCCGCTAATTTCTGAATGAGTTGTAGCTCCGCCAAGAGTTTCATTATCGATACTTTCTCCAATGGCAGCTTTTACAAGATAACTTCCGGCAAGAAAGATACTTCCTGTTTTTTCTACGATAATCGCCTCGTCACTCATAATTGGAAGATAAGCTCCACCAGCTACACAGCTACCCATGACAGCAGCGATCTGGGTAATTCCCATACTGCTCATTACCGCATTGTTTCTGAAGATCCTTCCGAAGTGTTCTTTATCTGGGAATATTTCATCCTGCATTGGTAGAAAAACTCCTGCACTATCCACCAGGTAGATAATTGGAAGTCGGTTTTCAATAGCGATCTCCTGTGCTCTAAGATTCTTTTTTCCGGTTATAGGGAACCATGCACCGGCTTTTACAGTAGCATCATTTGCCACCACGATACATTGCTTTCCTGAAACATGACCAATCTTCACCACGACACCACCACTTGGGCAGCCACCGTGTTCTTCGTACATTCCTTCACCGGCAAAAGCACCGATCTCTATAGCTTTTTCAGCATCATCAAGTAGGAAATTGATGCGCTCTCTCGCAGTCATTTTCCCTTTCGCATGATGCTTTTCTATTCTTTTCTCTCCACCACCTAATTTTACCTTGGCAAGTTTCTGTCTTAATGTGGAAACCAGTAACTTGTTATGATCTTCATTCTTGTTGAAGTTGATATCCATTATTTTGAATTTATTACAGGAATTTGATTATTTTAATGTGATTAATTCGAAATTAATCTATTTTCTGAATAATTTTTAAGAATTCTCACTCAGAAATGACTTTTGCTAAAATACAAAAAGACAGCAATTCTTCAGATTAATTGCGCTAATTATAATTACAAGGACACTAAAATCGCATCTATGGCAATGAACAAAAACACCATCTTCGCATGGGCCTCTTTTCTCACCTTTTTAGTTGGTGCAGCATTAGTATTATTAGGAGTATTAAAATATAAGGAATATGCCATCGGATTTTCGGTAACCGGGATCGGATTTTTCTTTATTTCATGGGTGTTCAATGCATTAAAAGGCCGTATATAATATGAATGTAGATGTTATAAAGAAACAAATCTCGATACATCTGGATGGCGGAAAAGCGTTTATGCCTATTCAGAACTTGATCACAGAAATCCCCTATGATAAATTAGGAATACGACCTCACAATCTGCCTTACTCGATTTACGAATTGTTCTATCATATTGTATTTGCACAAAAAGATATTCTGGATTATTCTAATAGTAAGGATTATTCAGCAGCTAACTGGCCTAAGGATTACTGGCCTGAAAAGCAAAAGCCGGATGATGAAGAGGAATGGGCAGATCTGAAAGCTCAGTTCTTTCAGGATAAGGAGAGCTTAAAAACCTTTTTTACTTCCGAAGAAAATGCGCTGGACGATGTGGTCCTGAATTCAACTGAACATACAATTATAAGGCAGGTAATGCTGGTAATTGAACATAATGCTTACCATACTGGACAATTACTTCTGTTATGCAGATTATTGGAAATCCATGATAATTGATTTCTCTGAAAATTTCAGGATATTTGCACTCGCAATCAATTGAAAATTAATTACACAAAAATATGTCAGACGATAAAAAAGTAATCTTTTCGATGTCTGGTGTGACCAAAACCTTTCCGAAGGCAAACACACCGGTATTGAAAAATATCTATTTAAGTTTCTTTTATGGCGCTAAGATTGGGATTCTTGGTCTTAACGGTTCGGGTAAATCTACCCTGATGAATATTATTGCCGGGAAGGATACAAACTTCCAGGGTGATGTGGTGTTCTCTCCTAATTATACAGTTGGAATGCTGGAACAGGAACCAGAACTTGATGATGAGAAAACGGTTCTGGAAGTGGTAAAAGAAGGAGCCGCGGAAACTGTAGCGATCCTTGATGAGTACAACAAGATCAATGATATGTTCGGGTTGCCGGAAGTTTATGAGGATGCAGATAAGATGCAGAAACTTATGGATAAGCAGGCGGAACTTCAGGATAAGATCGATGCTAGCAATGCCTGGGAACTTGATACCAAACTGGAAATCGCAATGGACGCTTTAAGAACTCCAGAGCCAGATAAAAAGATCGGAGTACTTTCAGGAGGAGAAAGAAGAAGAGTTGCTTTATGTAGATTACTACTTCAGGAACCAGATGTTCTTTTACTTGATGAGCCTACCAACCACCTTGATGCAGAATCTGTACACTGGCTGGAGCATCACTTACAACAATATAAAGGAACGGTGATCGCGGTAACTCACGATAGATATTTCCTTGATAATGTGGCTGGATGGATCCTGGAACTGGACAGGGGCGAAGGTATCCCATGGAAAGGAAACTACTCTTCATGGTTAGATCAAAAATCTAAACGTCTTGCTCAGGAGCAAAAACAAGCTAGTAAAAGACAGAAAACTTTAGAACGAGAGCTTGAATGGTCAAGAATGAGTCCGAAAGGGAGACAGTCTAAGCAGAAGGCAAGATTAAAGAATTACGATAAACTTCTTAGTCAGGATCAAAAGCAAATGGATGAAAAACTGGAGATCTACATTCCAAACGGACCTCGATTGGGAACCAATGTGATTGAGGCTGAAGGTGTAAGTAAGGCTTTTGGAGATAAACTTCTTTATGAAGACCTGAACTTCCAGTTGCCACAAGCAGGAATTGTTGGGATTATCGGGCCGAACGGTGCAGGTAAGACCACGATCTTTAAGATGATTATGGGAGAGGAAGCTCCAGATAAAGGATCTTTTCAGGTAGGTGAAACTGCCCAGATCGCTTATGTGGATCAAAGCCATTCCAATATAGATCCTGAAAAAACTATCTGGCAGAACTTTAGTGATGAACAGGAGTTGATCATGATGGGCGGTCGCCAGGTTAATTCAAGAGCTTATTTGAGCAGGTTTAACTTTAGTGGTAGCGAACAGAATAAGAAAGTGAACATGCTTTCTGGTGGAGAAAGAAACAGGTTGCACCTGGCCATGACTCTAAAAGAAGAAGGAAACGTTCTGCTTTTGGATGAGCCTACTAACGACCTTGATGTAAACACGCTTCGTGCTTTGGAAGAAGGTCTGGATAACTTCGCTGGATGTGCTGTAGTGATCTCTCACGACCGTTGGTTCCTGGATAGAATATGTACGCATATTCTGGCATTCGAAGGAGATTCACAGGTTTATTTCTTTGAAGGTAGTTTCTCAGATTATGAAGAGAATAAGAAAAAGCGCCTGGGCGGTGATCTTATGCCTAAACGTATTAAATACAAAAAACTGGTTCGCTAAGAATTAGTGTTTTTCAGAAATAAAAAGAGGAGTTGAAACTATTTTCAACTCCTCTTTTTTTTAGTCTAAAGTCTAAAGCTACTTCTTCTTCGGCATTGGTCCGCGTAAGTGAATGATCAGGCCATCTAGAAAGTTCCGAAGGAATTGATCTCCACATTCTACGTATTTATCATGATCTTCTCTTCTGAAGATCGCTCCAAGTTCACTTTTACTTACCTTGAAATCCACGAGTTCGCAAATCTTAACGATATCGTCATTAGTAAGTTTATGAGCAACTCTTAGTTTCTTAAAAATATCATTGTTTGTTAGCGCCATGCTTATGTTGTTTGTAAATTAAAACGTTTAACCAGATTAGTGATGGTGTTAATATCTACTTCATTATCAATAGAACTTCTGGCGTCTACAAGAAGATTCTCTGCTTCCTTTCGCAGGCATTCAGAATATTCATTATTATGTTTTACCTGCTTTTCAAGATAATAGAACATAAGAAGTAATTTCTGCACCAAAGTTATATCATGTTTGCAATATGTACGAATCGAGGCCATGATATTATACAAAAGATCTTCAAAGTCGATCGTATTTAGTTTCATATAAGCTTCTTCATCTCTAAAAATATAGCTGGTATCTCTTTTCTGCATTCTAAGTGCTAGGAGTTCCGTAAGATAATCGATCCCGTTAATTGCAGTACCGGGATCATTAATTCCTGGAGACATCGCTTTTACAATGATCTCTGTCATTTGTTTGAAAGCGAGCGTATAATTATCGGCCACCAGTTCTTCTCTCGAAAAATTGAAGTTGGATAATATCATTTTTACGATCTTCTCGTCAACCTCCTTGCTAACTCTAAATAGGGGGATACCACTAAGAACAAATATTCCTTTCACAGGTAAAATATGGATTTTTACATCATGTTCCGCGCATATATCCACGAGGTTAGTGAATGAAATATTCTGAAGATACCCGCTTTGTTCGCTATGATAATTGGTCCAGTTCTCTGTCTCCGGAAACTCAATTTCCTTAAATTTTTGTTTGTCTACAAGTTCCTGTAGCCTGTCTTTTGCCACCTCGTAAATGTTCTGAAGGATATTGCTAATCTGAATACTTTGCGAAATATTATGAATAAAATAAATGAAAGAATAAAAGCAGATTACAGTTTGAAGAATTCCTAGTAGCACGGCAACCCCGGGTAATTGATACTCATCTCCAGTAGGCTGTATTGCAAATAGTACGAATATGCAGTAAAGAATAGTAAATAAGAAGATTCCCAGGATTATCTGATGCCGTTTATCACTAATCAATCCCGGTAGTAGCCTGGGTGTGAAATTACTGGAGGCGTTACTGAGTAGTAACATGACCATTGAAAAACTGAAGACCATCATCGAAATAAGTCCGGAAATTAGAGAACTCAGGATGGTCATGGCAGTATCGCCATTTTCAATAACTAGTGGAGGTAGATGTTCCAATAGAAATTTCGAGATACCACGATTTTCGAGGTACAACATGAAAAAAGCAAAGTTGAATCCAGCGAAGGCAAGTAATGTAGGGTAGAACGCAATCTTGCTTTCCAGTACGTTGAAGAAGGAAAGAGTGCGGTTATAAAGTTGCTTCATACAATTGAGATTGAGCATAAAATTAAGCAATCATGATTTAGTAGTAAGATTTTTAGTAGAAATTAGATAAAAGAGACAATATGACATGTTTTACAGAAATAAAAACGACAAAAAGACATGTTTTTTCTGATGGTATCGGAATTGCTATTCCTTTTATGAAATCAAAAATGATTAATAATTTAAATACATAAACTATGAGTCTTATTAAGCGAAATGAAACAGGTTGGTTGCCATCAGTTATTGATGATATGTTCAAAAATGACTGGCTTGGTGGAACTACGAATGTGAACAGTATTGGAACCAGTATTCCGGCAGTAAATATCAGAGAGACAGAAGACAATTTCTCTGTTGAAGTTGCTGCTCCAGGAAAAGTAAAAGAAGATTTTAATATTGAACTTGATAATGATGTTCTAACTATTTCTTCGGAAGCTAAAAAAGAGGTTGAGAAAACTGAAGAGCAGGGGAGATTTACCAGAAGAGAATTTAGCTACAGTAATTTTAGAAGAGCTTTCAGCCTTCCAGATTCTGTAGATAGCAGTAAAATATCCGCAACCTATAAGAATGGTGTTCTGGAAATAGCCCTTCCAAAAAAAGAAGAAGCAAAAGTACAGGCCAAAAGGTTGATTGATATTTCGTAACCAAAGGTAGTTTGATTAGTTAAGGTTGAAGAGCGCTCTACGGAGCGCTTTTTTTATTGACTTAAAAGTATCCACCTGTTCCCGGCACTCTGAATTGTAAAGATTTGTCCAGACTTGATGCTAAGAACTTTGGAATTTGTTCTAGGATCGAAAAGATCATCTCCTCCTATAAACTGGAAAAACTTTTCAGAATTTCCAGGCCAGTTGATAAGGCGTAATATTCGTCCTTTATTCGAAGCAGACGCAGGAATGATTAATCCGGTAACCTGGTTATTAATTCTCAGGGTTCCTACATCATCAGTTATTGCATAGTCGGCCACCGCACTGGTTGTAGAACTGTAATTTTCAAAGCTAGCATTGGTCCAGCTTACCTGTCCGTTTGCGTTGAGAGACATTACCTGACCTTCAGTACCACGATTTATTGGAAGGACGTATTCAGTTTCCGGGCTGGTTCCTATTCCTATTCGTCCGTTAAAGTAGCCGGCATAAACATTGCTGTTTGCATCTCCGGTAGCAATACAGTAAATCCCGAATATATTTCCAACTCCCTGTATGGATCCAATTTCAGAATAGATTCCGTAGTTATTACTTCTCGCACCAAAAGTTCTACCTACACGATTGTATATTCCGTAGATATCATTCGTGCCGGTATTCTGATAGGTTTCGTTGAATATCCCATAATGAATCCCAAGACCAACCCCACCAACATTATTTTTGATTCCGTATTTATTACCGTTGGTTGCGCTTCGATTGTCACTAAGAATTCCGTAAGTGGTAAGGTTATCTGTAGCGGAGTTCGCGTTATCTACCTCAAGACCTTTTTTAAGCCCGGTATCTTTGCCCGAAGCGATGGCAATTTGCAATCTTGAGGAAATCTGATCTGTACCAATACCCATGCTGGCTTCGCGAAAAATGGGTTCTGTAATATTATTCGGGGAGACAGTCGTTCCGGTTTTATAGAAGTTTGCTGTATTAGTTTCTGCAGCGATCGCTTTCCATTTCTTTTCCATAGCATTCCAGAAATAGAATCCTTCTGGAAAACCGCTAACGCTTTTAATTAAAAATACCAGCATGCCATGTTGATCTTCCGAAGGTGAAACAACTGGAAATTTCATTATTCTTGGTATGAGAATACCGTCAATGCTTGCTGGATCTGCAGTGCTAGTGGCTACAATATCCAACTGTGCCTTAGGTTCCGAAGTGCCAATTCCAACTTGTGCCTCTAGCTGAGACATCATCATACCCATTAAAAACAGGCATATAATTTTTTTCATGAACAAACATTTTAGTTTGCCATAGAAGTCGATCTAGGGACGAATTGGGTGATCCAAATATAGACGAATAATTGACATTGCAACTATTTAATTTATTCGCTATCGTTAATTTTTCCCTGGAGTATTTTGATTTCATCTCTTAGCTTCGCAGCCTGCATAAAATCGAGTTCTTTAGCGGCTGTTTCCATAGCTTTTCGCTTCTCACGAACTTTCTTTTCCATCTGTGGCTTGGTAAGATATTCGGCCTCAGCTTCCGCAGCTTTTAGGTCGGTGCGCTCCTCGTCACCATAAATATCCAGTTTTTGTTTTACCAGGGCGCTGTCAAATTTCTTATTAAGCTTGGTAGGTGTAATGTTGTGTTTCGTATTATAAACCATCTGTTTCTGGCGACGATACTCAGTCTGGTCAATCGTCTTCTGCATACTATCGGTGATCTTATCTGCATACAGAATAGCTCGTCCATCCACGTGTCGTGCAGCTCTACCAATGGTTTGAGTCAGAGAACGGTTGCTTCTTAGAAAACCTTCTTTATCAGCATCAATGATCGCAACCAGAGAAACTTCTGGTAAATCCAGACCTTCACGCAGCAGATTCACACCTATTAGAACATCAAAGATTCCGCGTCGAAGATCCTGCATGATCTCTACGCGCTCCAGGGTGTCAACATCAGAATGTATATAACGACAGCGCACATCGATACGCGTAAGGTATTTCGCGAGCTCTTCCGCCATTCTTTTGGTAAGCGTAGTAACCAGCGTTCTTTCATCTCTTTCTACCCGAACATGAATCTCTTCAATTAGATCATCGATCTGGTTCAGACTTGGGCGCACTTCCACAATTGGATCCAGCAGACCTGTAGGTCTAATAACCTGTTCCACGTACACTCCTTCACTTTTCTGAAGTTCATAATCGGCTGGAGTTGCGCTTACATAGATGACCTGGTTTTGTAAGGCTTCAAACTCCTCAAATTTCAATGGTCGGTTGTCCATCGCAGCCGGGAGTCGGAATCCGTAATCTACCAAGGTCTCTTTTCTAGAGCGGTCACCACCATACATGGCATGAACCTGAGGAATGGTCACATGACTTTCGTCTACGATCATCAAATAATCATCTGGGAAATAATCCAGCAAACAGAAAGGTCTGGTCCCGGGAAGACGGCCATCCAGGTAACGAGAGTAATTCTCAATACCCGAGCAGTATCCCAATTCCCGTATCATTTCAAGATCGAAATTCGTTCTTTCATCCAGTCTTTTTGCCTCGAGAGTCTTACCAATATCAGAGAAGTAATCTACCTGTTTTACCAGGTCATCCTGAATTTGATGGATCGCACCTTTTAAAACATCAGGTGAAGTCACGAACATATTCGCGGGATAAATATTCAATCTCTGATATTTCTCGATAACATCATTAGTTCCGGGATCAAAGGCTTCGATTTCCTCAATTTCATCTCCAAAAAAATGAATTCTGAAAGCATTGTCGGCATAACTTGGAAACACGTCTACCGTATCACCTTTTATTCTGAAATTTCCATGGGAGAATTCAGCTTCTGTTCTGGAATACAGCGACTGTACGAGACTATGCAAAAATTTTGTTCTGCTAATTTCCATATCACGTTCAATGGAAACCACGTTCTTTTTGAATTCCACAGGATTACCAATTCCGTAAAGACAAGAAACTGAAGCAACCACGATCACATCACGTCTTCCGCTTAGTAGAGAAGAAGTGGTGCTTAAACGTAACTTTTCAATCTCCTCGTTGATCGAAAGATCTTTTTCTATATAGGTTCCGGAAGTTGGTATAAACGCTTCCGGCTGGTAATAATCATAATAACTTACGAAATACTCCACAGCATTCTCCGGGAAGAACTGCTTGAATTCTGAATATAACTGGGCGGCAAGAGTTTTATTATGTGCCAGCACCAACGTTGGCTTTTGAACATCCTCAATAACATTAGCGACCGTAAAAGTTTTACCAGAACCGGTTACTCCCAGCAACGTCTGGAACTGTTCGTCTTTATTGATCCCGCTAACGAGTTGTTTGATGGCATTGGGCTGATCTCCCGTAGGTTTATAATCAGATTTTATATCGAATTTCATGTGGCAGTCTTCCTTTTTCCTAGCCCGACGAAATTAAACAATTACAGAGCTTTATTCAAGTTTTTGGCATTTACCTAACAAGTGAGAAATGACCCTTAAATTCCTGACCAGTTTGTAGTAAGACTCGAAACCAGTAGTCATCTGCCGGCATTGGCTGACCATCAAATGTGCCGTCCCAACCTTTCTCTGCCGCAGTTAGTTTTGATATTAATTTTCCGTAGCGGTCAAAGATCTGAATCTCATTGGAAGCAGCCGTTTCGCTGCTAATACCATTTAACTGCCAGAAATCATTGATTCCATCCTGATTGGGAGAGAAAAAGTTATCATACCCAATGATAGCAATTTGTGTTTTGATAATGGCACACTGCTTCAGATCACGGATATATAGATCCTGAAAACCGGAGTTTACATTCTCAAAAGTAGTACTCGTTTGAAAAGGACCATTTTCGTTTCCTATAGAATATTCATATGATGCTGCATTTGGGAAGCTTATTTCTACAGTATTACTATTTGAATTAATAACAGGCTGAACGAGTGAAAAACTTTCCACATTGGGAGGTTCATTCAGAATAAGTTCGATTCTTGTGATATTAAAGCAATCTGGATTCCCTGCTTCTGAAGTTCTTGCGAACAGGCTTTCTGCTCCAGCTGAGGTATACAAACTTGAAATAGCGTTCGAATTTGCCCGGGCGGCATTTTCCGAAGTGAAAAAGGCGATATCGTGAGCTCCATTGATCCCATTCAGAATTTGATTATTGAGATCGCTCAATTCATAGTCAGCGATATTATCCTTGTCCAGATCGCATTGCTCAAATTCTAAATTTTGAGCAACCAGAGGTCCATCATTAATGGTAAGGGTGAAATCTGTGATCTTGGAACAACCGGTGAGATCGTTTTCAATCCTGGCAAAAATTGATCTACTTGGGACATTACTGGTGTAACTATCCCTCAAAGCATTAATACCATCAGTAGCATCGGCAATGGTCTCATGGTAAGTTAGAGTAGTGCTATTCTGAATATTAATAACAGGAGTATTCTTGCCAAGATCGAAAATCGCGCTCCCATTTGCGTTGCAGGTTTCCAGGTCCATGCCTTCATTGTATTGTGGGCCATCTGGAAAAGGAAAGCCGCCGGTAGTAGCAGTTCCTGTCCATTCCAGTTCAAACGGACTGTTTCCCACAGGTCTGTCTATTACAATAAAATAGGTTTCGCCGGGCTGTACATCGAGATTTGCAACAAAGCTATCACCATCTGGCCCAGGTCCTTCACTCGTTTCTGTTGATCTGGCGTTTAAACCGGTGAAATTGGATCCTAAACCTGCGGCATTAGGATTCGTGGTAGAGCAGCGAATTGCATTTCCAAGGTTATTACAGCTGGCATTTGGACCAAAAATAAAGAAATCGTAATCTACATTAATATCGTTGCTGGTAGGTTTTAAATTAAACCCTAATGATCCCGATTTGGTAATTTCGATCTCCAGCCAGAGAGAGTTAGTCTCCTCGCTCGCACAATTATTGGTGCCATTGAGTTCCTGAGTGCCTATGCCATCTGCATTGCTGGATATCCTGCCATCACCGCAAATTTTAATCGCTCCACTACAATCACTTGCAGGATTTTGAGCCCAGGAAAGTGCCGGGAACGTAAGAAAAAGAACTAAAATTCTTAATAATTTCATGTTATTCTCTTATAAGGGAGAAATGTCCTTTAAAAATCTTGCCATTTTCGAGAGTTACTTCAAACCAGTAATCATCTGCCGGCATAGGTCTGCCGTTAAAGTTGCCATCCCAACCCTTAATTTCTCTGGAAAGCATGGCTACAATCTTCCCATACCGATGAAAAATTATGATTTTCTGAAATTTGAACCCGGGTTCAGAAATATCGTAGGGTCTCCAAAGATCATTCGAACCATCATTGTTTGGAGTGAAAAACGGCGGATGACCATATAAAGAAACCTGCATTTCGCCAGTCGCACATCCCATACTGTTCTTTATATAAATAGTATGTTGCCCTCCAGGAACTCCTCGAAATTCAGGATTGGATTGATAAGGTCCGTTGATGTTGTCAAGGGCGTAGAGCGTATTATCATCGGTTGAATTGGTGAAAATTAAGAGGTCATTTTCGCTGCCGTTATTGGAAATCTCTATTTCAGAGATTTCAGGAGCTTCAAATTTTTCGACATTAAAATCTATAGATCTTCCGCAGCCAGACTCCTTTAATGTAAGGCTTAAAGAATAGTTACCAGAATCGTTAACCTCGATGGTTCTGCCAGTTTCGCCGGTACTCCATGTATAATCGAATTCATCCGGATTAGCAAGATCCAGATCATTACCAAGAATTACCGGGAAATCTGCTGCACATCCATTAAGGCTCATCAGAGATTGAACTGCCGGGAAACCGGTCATTTCCAAATCTATACTTCCAAATCCATAGCAAATATTATCTGCATCTGCCCGAATATATAAGGTTTTTGGGCTCGTAACATAATTATTAGGCAATGCATTAGTGCCAAGAATCGCATCATCTTCAGTAGTATGAAAGCTTAACTGAACATCAGAATTTAATCCAAGATCGTTTCTAGCATTTTCAGCAATAGTACCCAGATTATATTCAGCTGTACCATCACCCAGATCACAACCTGTAGCTGTTTCCAGTGATAGATCTACACTTTCAGTAGTTTGAAGTCTGAAGCTTTCTATATCGTAACAATCACTTCCGAAGCCACTAATTTTCACAAAAACCTCTTCATTAGGAGCGTTGTTCCGGTAGATGTTATCCAGAGTAAGTTCGTTGTTCACATCGGCAATGGCATCTGCCTCACTTCCGTAGAAAAAAAGCTGAATACCCGATTGACCCTGTGATAACTCTTCCTTCGCAAGCTGAAGATTAAAAGTTGCAATTCCATCGGTTGGATCTGAATCCTGAACATCACATTGTTTCAGAATAAAATCTGAAGGTACATTGGGAATTTCAAAAATAGTCACTTCTTCGCAAACCGGGTCTTGAGGAATTCCATTGATGATTCCTGTTAGACTCACCGTGTAAGTTCCTGCTGCACTGTAAACATGCATAGGTGATGTGGCAGTTGAGGTGGCACCATCTCCAAACTCCCACATAAATGCGTCATATTTCGAGGCATCTCCCGCGATGAATTCTGTAGTCTGTCCCAGGCAGATATTCTTATATTCAAAATTATTATTGAAAAGCGACTGTACAAATGGGGGCAGACCGAGCCTAACAACTTTAGGAGAAATATCTAAACTGTTGTGTCGGTAATTTACGTTTGCAGCGTCTTCTTCCGGTTCATTGATCACAGACATCAGGTTCCATCTAACGAAGCCACCATCAGTAGAGTAACCAGCTCGATATATCTTACCATTAGGTGCTAACTGTAAGGCTCCAGCAACATTCCTGGAGGAATTTATCAAAGTAGCCGAAGAAGCAATATCTGTAGCTTGGAGATCAAATTGATATAATTCACCATTTTGTAACACATCTTCTGTATTATAATTATTGGAAGTTGCGTAGAGTTTAGTGGATTCCGGAGAAAATTCCACGCCGTATGGATAGGCATTGGCCAGAAGCAATTTTTCGTTGGAAACTCTACCACTAAGATCATTGAAATCGTAGAGAAATACCTTTCCAGTTTTCTTAGCACCTCCGGAACGCGGACTCCCAATACTGGTTCCACTATAAGCCGCAGCCAGGTAATTTCCATCTGGAGAGATTTTCATATAGCCGGGAGCAGTCACATTTAGATCCTGTTCGTTGATCCTGGGAGGAAAATTATTATTGATAGTGGAAATTACTGCGCTCGTATTTACTCCTGCGGAACTTACTCTAAAAGAGTAGAATTTATTGGTAAACTGAGTAACCACCCAGTACGAAACACAATCTCCCGCGATGACTGCGGAAATCTTCTCAGAACTTTTGAATTCTTTTTCCACTGGATCTGAAGGATCGTAGGTAACCAGATGAGTATTCTTAGTACCTGTTATAAGACCTCCATTTCCATTGTCAAGACTCATGTCTACTTCAGAAAAATGAACACCCTCAATAGGATCGTTAGTTACCCGAAAGTAATCTGGTTTGTCCACGGTAAAAATATAATAGAATCCGGGATTTGCAGGCTTCGGAACAATGATCGCCGATTGTGTACTGGAAACATTTCCTTTTAGATTACTTCCATTCAGCATTACCTGATGATTGCGATTGTAAACTGTAGAACCATCAGTATAAAAAAGTAGGTTTCCGTTTCTGTCTGAGATACTTGCAGAACCTTCGATAGTGTTTAAAACTCCATTAGTAAGCGGAACAGCCTCGCCTGAAGTAAAGGATAATCCAGCGCCTACACCAAAATACCAATTTGCTGCTTCCTGCTGGCCGTACATAAGTGTCGGCAGCAGGAATATGGCAAGGATCACTTTCAACTTCATACTAACGTAAAGCTATAAAATAAGTCTATAAATCACGCTTCTTAAGTAGAAATAATGAAAGGTATACAAATATGAAAACCCAGGCGATCACGATGAGTAACTGGTACCAGTGTATGCCATAATCTTTATCCAATTCTCCACCAATCTGATTGGCTGCTGCTTGTACCGCATTCAACCTGGAAAATGGCTCTACCACAAGATTGCTCATTGACTCCAGAGGGAAAAACTGCATAATATTGGTTGCAATATCGGTCCCTTTAAAAATCTTGAAATTTAAAACGCCATAAAGAATACTTTCAAAAATAGCCCAGACTACTAGGAATCCCAGCGCGAATGCAGATCTTTTGATCAGTATCCCAAGAAACATACAGAACGCAAAGAATCCGGTAAGTTTAACAAAATACGCCAGTAGATATTCCAGATCCGAAATTACAATTGAAAATTCAGTAAAATCTGAAAAGGAGTAGCCAAGGATAATGGTTACTATAAAAAGGAAGATCGTAGATATTCCAGAAAACACCAGTACTGTGAGAAACTTGGAAAGAATAAATTCCTTTTTACTCAATCCATCAATTAAATTCTGTTTGATCGTACGATTGCTGTATTCATTCGACATCATCGAAACGATGACGATCGCAAGAAAGATCTTCAGCAGTGCAGCGATATAACTGTTAAAATGCCATATGTAAGGAAAATTAAAAATCCCCTGGTCTGCAACTCTAAACTGTATCTGGCCAATATTAAATTCAATAGAGGCGATAAGCGCAATAAATGTGATGAGTATAAAATAAGTGATAATCAGGATCCTGGCAGATCTGCTATATCGTAATTTATTGTATTCTATTTCGAGTAAACGTAACATTATGCTTCGGCGGTTTGGTTGGTTAATTGAAGGAATTGCTCTTCCAGGCTTTCTTTACGCTTTATCAAAAATGATAAAGACAATCCCTGGTCAAATAAATACCGGTTGATCTCTTCTGCTTCCATTGGTTCATCGAGGAAAGCGGTAAGAGTTCCTTCTTTGTCGGTGATCTTGCCAATTTTAGGATGCTTTTCCAGCAATTCCTGAAGTTTTATCATGTTGCCGGCTTTCAGTTCAAAGAATCCGTGACTGCTAACGATTTCGTCAACGGGACCACTATATAGTTTTACGCCTTTCCGAATAATAACTACATGAGAACAGACCTTTTCTACTTCATCCAATAAATGTGATGCCAGCAAAATGGTGGTTCCACCAGAAGCGATCTTTCTTATGATCTCCCTAATCTGGTGAATTCCCTGAGGATCGAGTCCGTTTGTAGGTTCATCCAAAATTAAGATTTCAGGATCGTTAAGCAGGGCAGAAGCGATAGCCAGACGTTGTTTCATACCAAGCGAAAAGGTTTTGAACTTACTGTCCTTTCTATCCAGTAAGCCAACGATCTCCAGTTTTTCCTGAACCTTTGCTTTATTCGTACCTTTAATCTTACAAACCAGGGCAAGATTTTGTGCCGCAGTCATATAGGGGTAAAAGTTAGGATGCTCGATAATGGCACCCACCTTTTTTAAAGCATTATGTGTAGAGGTGTTGCCATCGAACCAGCGAAAATCGCCTGATGTTTTGTTCACGACATTAAGAACCATTCCAAGCGTAGTGGATTTACCGCTCCCGTTAGGCCCAAGTATACCGTAAACGTTCCCTTTTTCAATGCTGAAACTCAGGTTGTCCACGGCGGTCATTCCGCCAAATTTTTTGGTGAGATTGTTTAGTGTTAGTATTGTTTCCAAGATTGATGAATTGTTTGATATGTGTTGACGAAGTTAGACTTTTGTTACAAGTTTTAGCATATTAAGCTTATTTTTGAGCAAAACGAGGGATTTTATGGAAGAAAAACTGATGTCACAAAAGAAGCCGGCGTTCCCCGTGAACGAACGCTTTAACCGTTATCTTCAGAAATATAACCGTAATACCAAGATTCCAGTTTTTTATGATGATCTACTCAGGTTTTCAGGTTCTGTGGTAGTGTACGACCAGCATGATGAGGATACGTTCTGGGTGCGTTGTTATTATCCTGAATTTGAGCGAGTAGAGATCGATAACAGTCTTAAAAAGGTATATACTATCCTACACTCCGATGGTAGTGATGATTCTCTCAATTATCTAAATGTGGATGCGATCGATTATTGCACCTTCGGAAATTCAAAACCCTTCAGAATAAAAGTCCGGAATATTCTGAATGATAGTTTTACCTATTTCTATGTAAAAAAAGCTGATGCCTCCAGGCTATACGGACTTGAATTTGAGCATTTACTTTCTCCACATAGGATCAATTTTCTGGTATATAAAGACACTTTGATCGAAGAGCATATTGCAGGAATTCCCGGCGATGTGTTTATTGAAGACCATTTACCAAAATGTGATCTTCGGGCACAAACCCAGATCGCCAAGCAGTTCGTAAAGTTCAATGAACGCTGTACTGTACGATTATTAGGAGATATGAGATCTTATAATTACGTGGTGATCCCAACTCATGATTTCGATCATGTGGAGTATCAGATTCGGGCAATCGATTTTGATCAGCAATGTTTCGAGGGTAACTTGAAAGTATATCGTCCTCAGTTTTTTAAAGAGAACTTCCAGATGGTGCAACTGGTTTCAGATAAACTTGAAAACTCATCTATAGAACAATACAGAAAAGAAGAGCGTTCCTTGTTGGCTAAGAGAATGATCAATACCCAAAGCAGGTATAAAGAGCTCATTCGTTGTATGATCAATGACCATGTGTCTACAAAGGATAATGTGAAAATGCTTAGAAATCAACTATATGCCTTCTCTAAGGATATGAAGTTTAAAAGGGCAAGTACTATGGGACAGATCCTGCGAACTGCTCTGGATTTCGTGAGAAGAAATTATGAAAATGTAAATACTCAGCGTATGCTGGATTAAAAAAAAGCGGTGAATTTTTCACCGCTTTTTTTAAGTCTTTATATTATTTCTTTTCCTCTTTGTTGAAGTAAACGAGGTAGTAATACATCTGTTTGTCTTCATCCCATCCTTTTTCCACAAATTTTTCAGCCGACTCTGCGCTAACAAAATCCATCTTGATCTGGATGTTCGTATCTAAGGTGATCACGTTCTTAATCTTCTTACGTGCATCTGTCACCGCTTTGTTGGCGATGGGGAAACTGGTGAGATCTTCAACTTTATATTTTGGAGCTTTTTCAGTTTTATAATTCTGAAATTCGGGGATAAGATCTGGATTATCGATTACAGAATTAATGTAATTGGACTCCTCGAAGTCGTCGTTCTTAGCGAAGTAATCCATACTTCGGTTCATGAACATCACTTCCTGTTTTTTATCTTCCGCAGGCAATACCACGTCCTTTGCAAAATTCTTGGCAAAGTTGAGGTAATTCTTGGTGAAATAATTCTCATCTGCAAGTACATCCACACCAAGAAAGTTTTCCAGCCAGTATTTCGTGTCATAGCGGTTGGAATCAACAGAAAGAATTTTAAAACCTTCTGCCTGGTTGCTGTTGAAGATAATCGCGCCTTTATCCAGTTTCTGCAAATTCACACCCTGCTGCACGACCATTTCCAAATTGCTCTGGCTTTGTTCAAACTGCAGGAAATCATGTTTTAATTCAGATTTAAAAATGCCAATTGCTGGCACTTTAATATTGTCAAGTTGCATTCCTTCAAAATAAACTACATAAACCTCACCGCTCTTTATATGGGGATGAGTAGACTGCTCATAAAGCAAGGTCGCTATCTTCTTGGAATATTCATGGGTGTTGTATGGATCGTCAAAGATCTTAATAGAAAGATTGTACAGCTCGTTGAACTCGATATCGGTTTCATGATGAAAACGATAATATGATTCCTCTTTTTCGCGGAAAGGCTTCAGGAAATATTCCTTGATAAGAGGTTTGATCTCATCATCAAGTTTAAAGGTAGAAGCGGAAAGAAAGATGTTTTCACCGCGATTCTTATTTCCAACCCTGTGGATAGATAGCGATTCTATCTGCGCATTAAAAAGATTGATCATATATTTCTGAAGTTATTTTAAAATTTAGTTTTCTTTCTGAAGTAATACTACTTAATTCCAGTTCTCATCGAACTCAAAATCATCGTAACCATCGGTTCCGTAGCTATCATCAAAACCATCATCATCTGGTGAGCCATCTTCATTTTCACCTGTAAATTCCTTTTCCGGAGCATCATCAGGAATCTGTCCATGAACATACATCAGGTTTGGATAATCTGTTCCTTCTTCAGCTTCTGCAATTTGAGCAAGCTCCACGAAGAACGTCCACATCTTCAGAAAATCGTACACGTAGATAAGCTTCGTTTCTTTTTCAGAAAGAATACTATCCAGCTTTGTCTCATTCATCAATTTGATAGAAGTATCATTTCCACTCATATCGAACTGGTGAATTTCTTCACCCTGATTCCATTCTTCATCACTTATGAAAAAAGATGCCATTTCGGTTCCGTCGAATCCAAAAGATTGAACGATAGTGTTGTGGAGATCTTCCAATGTGCTGTCATGCAACATTTCGATATCTCTGAAAACATCTTCCTTGGCATCTAAAATTACACGAAATCTATATATCATATCTCAAAAAATTGGAGGGCAAAGTTACGTTTTTTTAATCTTTTCAGGCGCATAAATAGTCTCCATTAACAGGTAGAATTGAACACCAAACAGGAGGGAGGCTATCACCAGGTGAAGTGGTTGCGATAGAAAGGGGAAGTCGAAATTATACATAGCGACTCCAGTTGCAACTTCCAGTAGAATAAAGGCGATTACCCAATTCACCCTGGACTGGAATAAATTATTCTGGCGATTTTTCCACCATAAGAATACATTCAATAGCAGTACTATGATAGAGAAAGATCTGTGAATATAAAAAGTAAGATTCGGGTCGGCCAGCCATAATTCTTCAGTATTATAGCCGAAATTTCGAACCTGCTCATCTACAAATTGTCGAACCTGTGTACCCATCACCACCTGTAGGAGCGTTAGCATCACAGCGACAACTACAAGATTTTGAAACGTACTGGTTTTAAATTTTTCTGAAGTGTGCTCCCGGCTTATATACAATAGGTATAGCAAGACCGCCACGATCACCAGGGCCATTACCATATGAATAGTGATCTTGGCCGGAGCAAGCACTGAATATACCACGGTAGCTCCAAGCCATGCCTGGAATCCCATCATTAGCACGCTCAACCAAGATAGGATTGTAATTCTTTTACTTTTTCTGAATTTTTTAAAGGAGAGTATTGCCATGATCAGGACAGCAATTCCTGCAAGCGCTCCTACAAGCCGATTGATATATTCTACCCATGTATGAGTTGGGTTGAAAATCGCGTAGTCATGCTTTTCATAACTTTCCCAGTTATTTGAATTATAGTTTTCTGCTGAAGTAAAATCTGAAGCAGCAACTTTTAAGGTTTCATCTACAATGATCACCTGTCCTTCTTCATAAGCCCTGTTGGGCTGGAATTTTATTTCTGAAACTTCAGAAGGAGGAATGTAGTATCCAAAGCATTTTGGCCAGTCTGGGCAGCCCATGCCTGAGCCGGTCATTCTAACCACGGCGCCGGCAACTATTACAAGATAAACCAGGATTAACGAGATTTTGACCCAATTTCTATACATAGCAATATTTATTTAAAGCCTAACTTTTTTCTGCAACGCTCAATCCGAGTTTGTTACCCATATTCAGCATAAAATCCCTGGCAGCGTCATGCTCATTCGGAATTTCACCTTCAAGAATCGCCTCTTTAATGGCATCCTTAATTTGTCCAACTTCACGACTTGGAGTGATTCCGAATGTGCTCATAATTTCTTCACCACTTACTGGTGGCTGGAAATTTCTAACATGATCGCGCTCTTCCACTTCTTCGATCTTTTGCCGAACCAGTTGAAAGTTATTATGATATTTTCTGAAGCGTTTAGGATTTTTGGTCGTGATATCGGCCTCACAAAGCGTCATAAGGGCTTCGATATGATCTCCGGCATCAAAGATAAGTCGGCGTACGGCAGAATCGGTCACATGATCGTCTGCTACCGCAATAGGTCTTGAACTCATCAAAACCATTTTCTGCACGAACTTCATTTTCTCATTTAAGGGAAGTCGCAACCGCTTAAATAATTTGAAGACCATTTTCGCACCCACAAATTCGTGACCGTGAAAGGTCCATCCAATTTTCTTATGAAATTTCTTGGTTGGAGCTTTTCCAATATCATGTAGTAATGCGGCCCAGCGCAACCAGAGATCATCGGTATTCTTCGCAATATTATCTACAACTTCCAGAGTATGCCAGAAATTGTCTTTATGAGTCTGTCCTTCTACTTCATCAATTCCCTGTAAAGCGGTAAGCTCAGGTAAGATCTTAGCCAGAAGACCAGCTTTAAATAAGAGAGACAGACCTTTGGAAGGTTTTGCACTCAACAGGATCTTATTAAGCTCATCCATGATGCGCTCTTTTGAAATGATCTTAATCCTTTTATTATTTCTTTTAATTGCTGAAAGTGATTCTGCTTCGATCATGAAATTAAGCTGCGAAGCGAATCTTATGGCGCGATACATTCGAAGTGGATCGTCTGAATAGGTGATATCCGGATCTAAAGGAGTTCTAATGATCCTGTCCTGAAGATCTTTATATCCATCAAAAGGATCGAGCAGGTCTCCAAACCCATTATCATTCAGTTTTAAAGCCAGTGCGTTGATGGTAAAATCACGCCGATTCTGGTCATCTTCAAGCGTTCCGTTTTCCACGATGGGTTTCCGACTATCTTTGCGATAACTCTCCTTCCTGGCACCTACGAATTCGATCTCCATATCATTGGCTCGAAGCATGGCCGTACCAAAATTTTGAAAAACCTGAACCTTGGGTTTATTTGGTAATAGATCTGAAACTTTTTGAGCAAGTTCGATTCCGCTGCCAACAGCTACTATATCAATATCTTTAGGTTCGCCGCGCTCAAGGATATGGTCACGTACAAATCCACCAATTACATAGGCGTCGACTTCAAGCTCATCTGCAGCCTGGGAAATAACAGAAAAAATTTTATGATGTAAAGCTTTGCTGTAATTATGGTATTTCGGCATCTTTATTTGCGTATCACACTCACCTGCCCATCGTTACTTAACTTGATAATTGCTGATGGTTTTAGCGATTTTTTTGAACGCTGCAAATTTACTACATAGTCTACACCTTTTAAAATTTGAGGTGTGATTTGATCAAAGGATTGTGGTGTCGGCTGGCCGCTAACATTCGCCGAAGTCGATACCAGTGGTCGTTTTAATTTTTTAATAAGGTCTGAGCAAAAGGTGTCCCTTACTACACGAATTCCTAGTGAATCATCATCGCTTACCAGGTTTTCTGCAATATGTACAGGCTTATCGTAAATGATAGTCGTAGGTTTCTTGGCGTACTTAAGGATATCGTAGGCAGTTTCCGGTACATCTTCCACGTATTGTTCCAGCATCTTGAAATTTGAAACCAGGCAGATGAGTGCTTTAGATTCTTCTCTTTTCTTAAGCTGAAATATCTTATCCACTGCATTCGCATTCGTAGCATCACAACCTATTCCCCAAACTGTATCTGTTGGATAAAGTATGATACCACCCTTTTTTAAGACATCTATGCAATTTCTAACTTCCTGTTCCATTTTTTCCATAAAGCACTTCATTATATTGAGCCAAGGTATTGGCCGCCATTCTTTCGGTTGTATAATTTTCGAGGAGTCGCTGGTATGAGATCTTTGTAAACTTCTCCTGCAACGACCTGTCCTGGGACAAAAGTACTAATTTATTGGCCAGGCTCACCCCGTCATGCGGTCTACTTAGAAAACCATTTTCTCCATTCGTAATAATTTCTGGAATTCCACCAACTTCCGTAGCAACCACAGGAACCTTATAATAGAAACTTTCATAAATAAATTGGGGAATACCTTCACTTTGGGAGGTCATCAAAGAAATATCGAATTGAGGAATGAGCACCGAAGCATCTGGTATAAATCCTGAAAAATGACAATAGTTCTCGAGTCCTTTTTCTTTAATTCTTTGCAGATAACTCGCAGTACGATCGGTTTTGCTACCAATAACGAGGAAATGATAATTAGTGTGTCCCAGTTGATTGACAATATGATCTATTGTATTCACCCAGGTTTCCAGGTTTTTTGCTCGAATATGATTGGCAATAGTTCCAACCAATATAGCATTCTGCGGAATATCATATTTCGGCCTTAATAAGATCTCGCTTCTATTTTCCTTCGGAACGCTTGTTCCGTGATAAACCGTAACCAGTTTTTCCTGATTCATTACCTTTTCTGAAGTGATCTGCCGGGTAATATCAGACACGCACAGAATTTTTTTGATCTGGGCATGGTTATATTTATACAGCGTTCTTTTGCGATCCTTTATTGGAAAAGAAGTTTTTTTACTAAGTATATAAGGTGGTAAACTTGCTGAAAGATATGTCGCCATGATCGAAAGCGTAAGTGCCGTAGTAT
This sequence comes from Christiangramia sp. LLG6405-1, assembly GCF_045055805.1. Classification (GTDB taxonomy): domain Bacteria; phylum Bacteroidota; class Bacteroidia; order Flavobacteriales; family Flavobacteriaceae; genus Christiangramia. The sequence goes on from NZ_CP159330.1 coordinate 1,797,110, forward strand.
CATGAATATGTATCAGGTCAATCTTGTTTTTTTTGCAAAGCAATATAATTTTCCAAACGAATCGCAGGTCTACTTTTGTGGATAGTGGGGCATGATAGACTTCAATATCTTCCTGTTTCAAACGCTTAAGAAGTTCTGATCCTCTAGAGCATAAAACTAAATGATTTACCGAAATCATTTCCTTGCATAGATTCAGAATATGATTTTCTCCACCTCCCCATCGGCTGGCAGTAGAAATATGCAGTATTCTTGGCTCTTTTCTCAAGTAGGCGAAGTTAGCAACAACAAACTTAAAAAGAATGATAATTTTGGCCTTAAGCTGCAATAATTATCTTTGCGCTAAACTTTCAATATAAATGACTGTATTACATGTTTCGGGGGCAAGGTCATGGGGAGGTAATGAGCAACAGCTTATGTATCTTATGGATGAGCTTCCAGGCTTCAACGTAACTCAAAAGCTATTCTGTTTTAAGAATACACGATTGGAAGAAGAAGCATCTAAAAAAGATGTAGAGATTCTTTCTGTGCCATATTGTAAGCCCTATTCTTCGGAATATAGGAATGAACTAAACAGAATTGTTCAGGAACACAAGATCGATATCATTCATTTACATACCAGCGATGCAGTCACCGGTTACGTGGTAACAGATCTTCTGAAGAAGTTAAAGACCAGAACATTATTTGCTCGAAAAGGTATTCGTGGTAAGAAAACCAGCTTGCTTAGTAAGTACAAGTATAATTACCGGAATATAGATACCATATTATGTATTTCTGAATATGTGAAAACTCACTTCGGAAAGATCTTAAGCGATCGGAACAAAGAAAAGTTGGTCGTCGTTTATAATGGGATTAAAGTGCAGGTTTCCAGACCAGCGCCAGATTTTCAGCTTAGGGAAAAATATGAGATCCCAGATGGTCTATTCTTGCTAGGGAGTATCGCGAATCATACTGCAGCAAAAGATCTGGGTGTTCTCATAGAAACCATGAACAAGATCGTTCACGAGCACGGCATTAAGAATATCCGACTTATCCAGATGGGTGATTTTTCGAAACTGACTCCCGGTTTCAAATCGATGATTGCTGAAAGGAAACTGGAAGAGTATATCATAATGACCGACTTTCAAAAGAATGCTTTTTCGTTTTTACCACAATTCGATACGTTCGTAGTAACTTCAGAGAGGGAAGGAGGGCCATCATCTCTAGTAGAAGCGCTCTATTATAAAGCACCTATTGTAAGTACAAGGGTAGGAGTGGTAGATGAGGTTATTGAAGATGGTGTGAATGGATATTCTGTGCCAATTAAAAGTCCGGGATTGATGGCTGAAAAAATTCTAAAAATTAAAAATAATCCAGCGTTAAAAACTCAGTTCGCAGATAAGTCTTACAAGATTTTTCTTCAGAAATTTACAGCTGAACGTTACGGGGATGCTACCTTTGCGGTCTATACAGATATGATGCAAAAAGAACTACGTCGATGAAAACAGCCCTGCTTGTTTCAACATATAACTGGCCTGAAGCCCTCTCGCTTATTTTTAACAGTATTGAAAACCAATCGGTTGCTCCAGATGAGGTTCTAATTGCAGATGATGGTTCTGCTGAAGAAACTAAAAAATTGATTAACGAATTTAAAAAGCAGAGTAACTTAAAAATACATCACTTCTGGCATGAAGACAGAGGCTTTCGAAGATCAGAAATTTTGAACAAAGCTATTGCAGGTAGTAAATCAGATTATATCGTACAGATAGATGGAGATTGCATCATGCATCGGGATTTTATAAAAGATCACCTCGCGATCGCCGAGAAGAAGGTATTCTTATTTGGATCCAGGGTTAACATTACTAAGGATTTAAAACCAAAAGTTTTTAAAGATAAGATCGTCGATTTTAATTTTTTAAGTGCTGGTATCAAAAAAAGAGGACGTACGATCAGAATTCCATATTTAAGAAACAGGAATATGAAAAGACTTGACTTTAGCAATAAGGTTCGTGGATGCAACTTATCATTCTGGCGTTCCGATTTTTTGAAAGTCAATGGGTATAACGAAGATATTTCTGGCTGGGGAAGAGAGGATTCAGAACTTGTTTTAAGAATGCTGAATGCGGGAATAGCTGGAAAAAGATTGAAATACGGAGGAATTATATATCATATTTACCATACTGAAGCATCTAAAGATCAATTGGAATCTAATAATGAAATTCAGCAGGCGACCATTAGTCAGAAAAAACAAAAGTGTGAAAACGGAGTTTCAAAATATTTAATTTCTTCAGAATGAAAGCTGTTTTCTCCAAAAACTACCAGCAACAGTCTGGTTTTATAAAGCAATGCATTGAGAACTTTGATGTAAAAGGTAAGGTTCTGGCTGAAGGGCGTAACGAAATAAGGATCTTTGAAAATGATGCTCAGCAATTCAATATTAAATCCTTCAGAATTCCCAATACGGTAAACAAGATCGCTTACAGATTTTTTAGAAAGTCAAAGGCACAGAGATCATTCGAGTATGCCAGTATTCTTGAAGAAAAAGCAATTGGAACCCCGGATCCTGTGGCTTATTTTGAAAAACCTTCTTCTGTATTTTTTCGTGAAAGTTTTTATGTTTGCAAGCATCTGCAAGCACATCTCACATTCAGGGAACTGGTGACCGATCCCGGTTTCACAGATCACGAAAATATCCTGAGAGCTTTTACCAGGTTTACTTATGATCTGCATCAAAAGAATATTCAATTCCTGGACCATTCGCCGGGCAACACCCTCATTATTAAGACTGGAACATCTTACGAATTTTTCCTGGTGGATCTTAATCGCATGAATTTTAAAGAGCTGAACTTTGACGAAAGAATGAAGAATTTTTCACGTTTAACGCCTAAGTTGGAGATGGTAAAGATCATGGCGAATGAGTATGCCGCCCTTATTGTAAAATCTGAAGCTGAAGTTTTTGAAAGAATGTGGTTTTATACGGAGCAGTTTCAGCATAAATTTCAAAGAAAAAAGGCACTGAAGAAGAAATTAAAATTCTGGAAGAAATGATAAAACCCGAAATGTCTGTCATCATCAGCACTTATAATGCACCAAAATGGCTGGAGAAAACGCTGTATGGTTTTAGTATACAAAGCTTCCAGGATTTCGAAATTGTAATTGCAGATGATGGATCTAAGCAGGAAACCCTTGATTTGATCGAGCAATTTTCAGCAGACACAGAGATTCCTGTAGTGCATGTTTGGCATGAAGATAACGGGTTCCAGAAGTCACAGATTCTCAATAAGGCGATCCTTAAATGCTCTTCAGAATATATTGTAATGACAGATGGAGACTGCATTCCCAGAAAGGATTTTATGCAAGTGCATTTCGATCGTCGTGATCCGGGTCATTTTCTTTCCGGCGGCTATTTTATGCTGCCCATGGATATTTCAGAAAAGATAAATAAAGAAGATATCGAGTTGCAGCGTTGTTTTGAAAAATCCTGGCTGGAAAAAAACGGACTAAAATCTGTAATTAAAACCATGAAGCTTACATCTGAAGGTCGCAAAGCTGATTTCCTCAATAAGATAACTCCAACGAGTCCCACCTGGAATGGTCATAACGCCAGTGGATGGACGAGCGATATTCTGAAAGTGAATGGTTTTGATGAGCGTATGCAATATGGTGGTCAGGATCGGGAATTGGGTGAACGGCTCGTAAACTCAGGTATCAAAGGAAAACAAATTCGTTATTCGGCAATTTGCGTGCACCTGGACCATCCACGTGGTTATAAAACTCAGGAATCCATAGATTATAACAGAAGTATCCGTAAGAATACCAGGGACACGAAATCTAAGTTTACAAAATTCGGAATCAAGAAGAACTAATCATGAATTTCGACAAAATCTTTAAGTTTCTCCAGGAATAATTTTGGTTTGAAATCATCGTAGTTATGCTTCTCAGGATAATAATCATGAAGATGTACACTGTAGTTATTGCTCCCTTCAAAATTGGACCAGGCTTTTTTGGAAACTTGTGGTGAGAAAATTGCGAAGGTTGGAATTTTAAGCGCTTTCGCCATATTTACAGCTCCACCTTCATTACCAATTAGTGCAGTGCATTGTGAACATAAGGCAAGAAATTCTCTCAAACTTTTACCGAAAATATCGGGTCTGGAGACTCTTTTTGCTTTTTCTGAAAGTAAATTTATAAGGTTGTCTACCTGCGATTTTTGCGAAGGAATGTAGTTGTATAATAGCGTACAATCTTTTTCAGATGCAATGAAATTCAATACTTCAGCCATATAGTTTTCAGGATATGTCTTATTATAACTACTTCCCAGAATAGAGATCATATAAATTGGCCTGGTCATATCAACTTTATGGGTTAATAAATAATTCTGCGCCCAATTGATTTCTTCAGTAGTGAGATAGACTTTAGGTTTGATAGGAGACAAATCCTTTATACCTAAAGGATGCAATAACTTTAACCTGTTTTCTATGGCTAAGCCTGCTGAAGATTGAGGTCTGGAATCATATTTTATAACGTGAAGCAATAGAGGTTTAGTGTACCATTTTTCGATGCCGATTCTGATTTTTGCACCGGTCGCATATGCAAGCAAAGCTGAATAAGGTTTGGAATACAGGTCAATTACAATATTATAATTTAATTTCCGAAGTTTTTGACCATAAGTAATTAATCCCTTTAGGCCTTTATCCTGTTTGGGATCGAAAATTATAATATTGGTGATTTCAGGATTGTTCTCCACAACGGGGGTGGTATGCTTGTAAATTAGATAATCCAGATGAGCGGTCGGGTACTCTTTCCGAAGTGCCTCAAATAAGATTGAGGACGTAAGTACGTCCCCAATCATTTTCATCTGTATTACAAGTATCTTCAAACCTATTACTAAACTGCCACGTTATACTCACGTAGTGCATCATTCAATGATGTTTTCTTGTTCGTGGATTCTTTTCGTTTCCCAATAATAAGGGCGCACGGAACCTGGTATTCACCTGCAGGGAATTTTTTGGTATAACTTCCAGGGATCACTACAGATCTCGCCGGAACATAGCCTTTAAATTCTTTTGGTTCATCGCCGGTTACATCAATGATCTTGGTAGATGCTGTAAGTACCACATTCGCACCAAGTACTGCTTCTTTTTCCACACGAATTCCTTCTACCACAATGCTTCGGGATCCAAGGAATGCATTATCCTCTATGATTACTGGCGCTGCCTGAAGTGGTTCCAGAACTCCGCCAATACCAACACCACCACTTAAATGAACATTCTTACCAATTTGAGCACAGCTTCCAACGGTCGCCCAGGTATCTACCATGGTACCTTCATCCACATAAGAACCAATATTTACATAACTTGGCATTAGAATAACGCCAGAGGATATGTAAGCACCATGTCTCGCCACAGCATTAGGTACAACTCTTATTCCTTTTTCCTTATATCCTTTTTTTAAAGGCATTTTATCATGATACTCGAATATACCGGCTTCCAGAGTTTCCATTTTCTGGATCGGGAAGTAAAGTACTACTGCTTTCTTCACCCATTCATTCACCTGCCAGCCATCTGTTACCGGTTCAGCGGTTCTAAGTTCTCCTTTGTCTAAAAGGTCGATTACCTTACGAATTGTATCTGTAGTTTCAGTATCTTTTAGAAGATCACGGTTTTCCCATGCCTTTTCTATAACATTTTGTAATTCTTTCATGAGTATCTTTAAATATTATAATATTAAATATTGGCTGTTGGATTGCTCTGTATTGGCTAATAAACCTTAGCAGAGAATAAATGAAGTAGCTAATTCCGAGCATTTCTAATAACTCTTCTACCGTATATAGTACGAATATAGAATTCATTTTTTCGATATACAAGCCTTCCAAATTTTGAAAACTAATATACCAGCCTGTAAACATTTCCATTCCCAGAGCACCTGAAAGAAATATAAAGGCTGAAAGAATGAAGTCCCGGATAGTTTGTTTGGGTAAGGCAAATATAGATTTGAAACATACCAGGGCAATTAAAATAAGCGCCACTCCATAGGGAATCACCCATGTATAATAGAAAATCCCTGAAGTCTCCCAGGAATTCGATAAATACCGGTTTAGTTTTTCGTGGATTCGTAATATTTCATCCAGACCAACAAACAGAAAAAGGAAACTCAGACAAAACCAGAATACCTTTTTATTCTCAATTCTTAATTTGCTAAGTCCAATGGCAGCAAGGATAATTGCGGCGATAAAATGTAAACTTCCTGAAAATATAGAAGGTATATTCTTCTCGGTATTAAAATTTGTCTTTTTGAAGAAGAGTCCAGTTTGCTGATTATTATAATTATCCAGAGCCATGAAACTCCAGATATTGAGAATGGTTAGTATAGTTATGATTGTAAGTAATACGAAGAATACTTTGTGTCCTAAAGATAGGTTCATTGATAAATCCGTTAAAGCGGCCGCAAAAATACTATATTAATTCCATCTCGATAACCGAAAGTTATGGCATTAGCTTAAGTTTTTATATTCTCATTTTAAGCTTACCTTTGCCTAAATTTTGAAGATGGGCAGAATTTTAGCACTTGATTATGGTACTAAACGAACGGGAGTCGCCGTTACAGATGAATTGAAAATGATCGCATCTGGTCTTAAAACGGTAGAAACACCTGGGCTGCTGAATTTTCTAAACACCTATTTCCAGGACGAGAATGTAGAAAGGGTTTTAGTAGGTGAACCAAAGCGAATGAATGATATGCCTTCTGAAAGTGAAGTGCATATCCAGGAGTTCTTGAAGAAGTTTGCTGAAAAGTTCCCGGAGATGCCACTAGAGCGCGTTGACGAAAGGTTTACCAGCAAGATGGCGGTGCAAACTATGATCGATAGCGGACTGAAAAAGAAGAAGCGCAGGGATAAAGCACTCGTGGATGAAATTAGTGCCACGATCATTCTTCAAACCTGGCTTTATAAGTAGAACAATGACGGCTTTAAAATAAAAAAGTCGAAAAATATATAGAATGATATTACCAATTGTAGCTTACGGGGATCCCGTTCTAAAGAAAAAAGCTAAGAATATTGACAAGGATTATCCAAAACTGAATGCCTTGATCGATAATATGTGGGATACCATGTACAATGCTTATGGTGTTGGACTGGCAGCTCCTCAAGTAGGTCTTCCTGTTCGAATCTTTATGATCGATCCAGCTCCTTTCGCTGAAGATGATGACTTAAGTGATGCTGAAAAAGAGGAACTTAAAGATCTTCGTAAAGTTTTTATTAATCCGGAGATCACAGAAGAAAGCGGTGAAGAATGGGCGTTTAGCGAAGGCTGCCTTAGTATTCCGGATGTTCGAGAGGACGTGTTCCGTCAACCAGATATTACTATTGAATATTACGATGAGAACTGGGAAAAACATGTTGAGCAGTATAGCGGCTTGGCTGCAAGGGTCATTCAGCATGAGTATGATCATATTGAAGGTGTGTTGTTCACAGATAAGCTTTCAAGTTTAAAGAAAAGATTGATTAAGAGTAAATTAGGCAATATCTCGAAGGGAAAGATTAACGTAGATTATAAAATGAGATTTCCGAATGCGAAAAAAGCCCGCTAAAGGCTTTGATAATTAAGTCTGGGACTTGATATTTGCCAACCTAAATTTAAAAAGACTATGGGATTAGATAAAATTCTTGCTATTTCGGGAAAACCGGGACTTTATGAGCTTACCGCGCAAACAAGAGGCGGCTTTGTTGCTAAATCTATGTTAGACGGAAAGAAAATTGCCGTAAACATGCGTCACAACGTAAGTATTCTAAGCGAGATCGCAATCTATACCTACACAGAAGAGATTCCGTTAGGTGAGGTTTTTCAAAAGATTAGTGAAAAAGAGAATGGTGAAAAGACAATAAATCACAAGGTTTCCAAAAATGAAATGGAAGCGTTCTTTTCTGAAATTCTTCCTGATTATGATGAAGATCGTGTATACGCGAGTGATATGAAAAAGATCATCCAATGGTATAATCTTTTAGTGGAGAATGGAATGACCAGCTTTACGAAAGAAAATAAAGCTGAAAAAAATACAGACGAAGAGGAATAGTTTCTTCTGAATTGAAAATTAAAAGAGGCTGAAATCATCGATTTCAGCCTTTTTTTGTTTAGAAATACTTCTGAAGTATAATTATCCAAAGCTTCAGTTTAGAACTTCAAACCAAAGATAAAAGCGCCATCTCTTTGACCGTTAAAATCTGAAATTACATAGTCTAGTCTTAGAAAACGGTATTTTCCGAAGCCTATGTTATCCAGGCCTATGGAATATTCAGAATAAGGTGCTCTATTGTCTGTAGTTAATCGATGTGCACCAAGAATCAGGTTATAGTTCAATTTATTGATAAGCGGAATCTTGCCCAGGAACCATCCCTGAAAATCATGTTCCGCATGAAATTCAGCATAATTCTCATTGGTGCTAAAGTTATAGTAAGGCATCAGGTTAAACGCTCCCACGTAACTGCCGAAACCAATTCGCGTCTGGTTTGCATTAAAATGCTGGTAATCTACCAGGCTAATACCTTCCGCATTACTAAATAGTCCGCCGTTCGCCATATATTGGAAAGTTCCTTTATTGCCAATTTTTACACTTTGTTCTACTCTTGCCTTAAATTGATTATAATTGAACTGCTCCTCACTTGCTCCAAATCCGCTTTCCCATGAAATATTCAATTTTGGAAACTTGGTTTCATATACATTGTAACGCCCATTAGGATAGCTCATATATTTCTGACCAAAGCGTATTCCAAAATCCAACCTGGATTTAAAAAGATGATGATCCTCAAACAAACTCGTTCCAAAGCTGTTCGGCTGTAAGGGATTGTTAGAAGTATATTCCCGATCTTCCCAGTCTATGATGACATGATCTGTAGAATTTGTTAGAGCCGTTCTGTCTTCCCAGCCCAGTTCGCCAAAAATTCTTAGACCTGGAAAGACATCCCTGCCGTATGCCGCTTTAGCAAAGCTTCTCTCAAAAAGCTTCATATAGTTTCTTTCGAAAAATATAGTAGTGATGCTGTTCAGTAACGGGGAAATAGGTTCGTTTGCATTGATCTGCGCGCTTTCCACTCCTCCGGAAAGTCTCAAAAAATCCTTGCTGTAATTATTGAACTTTTTTTCAAAACCACCGTTTAAACGCAATCGGTCTTCACTTAGTCCATAATCTATATCTGTAAAGACTCTCCAGTAATTCTCCTGATCCTCGCCGGTACGTTGTGTGTAATTCACTGTAATATCAGTATTCCATCCCTGTACCGTATTAAAACCAATGCCTGATACCGGAGCACTAATACTAAAAGATCTGTTCTTCCAGCTATTTCTATAACTATATCCAAAAAGCACATCGGTTATTCCAAACTGATTTCTTTCGGTATCTACGGAATCCTGGTATTTTTTGGTACTACGAAATTCCTGGATGCTGTCTTTTTTCACATAATCATTAATTTCTTCTGAAGTAAGAGGAACAGGCCTTACTTTCTCCCAGAAAAGCGAATCCTTTTCGTTTGCATTCTGTGAATAGCTTAAAATCTCTTTTCCGAAGCTATTTTTAGAAAAACCCGGGTCGAAATCATAATCGCTATAGACTGCGGTAAATCTTCCATTTCCACCGAAGCCAAAAATCTTAAAACTGAAGTCCACACTTTGGGAGATCTGGATAAAGAGCTTGTTTTGTTCAGAATATTTAAAATTCTGCTTAAATACTATTTCTTCGATTGGCGCAACTTGTATGGCGGTACCGGTAGTGGTAAGATCGATGCCATAAATTTGCCAGAGGTCTTCCACGATATAGACAAAACCGGAAAATACACGGTCCTGCTTACGCTTTGGAGTAACCTCGATCTTATTGATGAGATTACCACGATCATCGAAAAAAGTACCGGACAGCTTGTAGCGATAATAGTTAAATCCATAATCAGCCAGCGGAGAAACCATTTCGCTGTTTAAATTAATAGTATTCTCGTAAAAGGAATAATAAGCTTCCTGGGCCGAGTTGAGGCTAAAACCATTATCATCTCCAGAAACCTTGGAAGCAATAATATTTTCCTTAAAGTCATCTGGTTTTTGGAATGAGATCTTGGAAATGGTTTCACTTAAGTAAACGATTCCGCTTCTGGTGGAATCGAGTCCGCCGCCAAGATCACCAATTTCCTGGCCCATAATTTTCTCTGGGGCATTTTCAATTCTCCATAACCCCCGGGAATAAAAATCGGCAGTAAAACTTTCCAGTCGGTTCGAGTTTTGCTTTCTATTTTCGATCGCCAGCCGCATGATCCTGTTGGCTGGATTCTCATCATTCTGTATGGTAACTTCATCCAGGCTGGTGCTTTCTGAGCTCAACTGGACATTGAGTTCATAGGGAAACTGAGTGATATTGACTTTTTTCTTCTGAGTTTTAAAGCCAAGGAACTGGAATACGATCACGTATTCACCAGTTTCCTTCAGTTTGAGTTCATACAGGCCTTCATTGTTGGAAGTCGTTCCAATATTACCAGATTCTGTGTAGATGTTCACATAGGGTAGAGGCTCATCATCTTCCGAAGAAATTTTACCGGTAATTTGAGCAGAAAGGGTGGAAATTGCCAGAAAAAGGCAGAGTCCAAGTAGTTGTTTTAGCATGAGGTAGTTTTCAGATGCTAAATAAACGCAAAAAGTTGCAGTAAATTATTTGTAGTCCTTCTGAATTCTATCCAGGCGTCTTTTATTATCACGATCTTTAATCGTATCCCGCTTATCATAAAGTTTCTTACCCTTTGCCAGGGCGATCTGCAGCTTGGCCAACCCGCGATCGTTAATAAACATTTTTAGAGGAATTATGGTCAATCCCGAATTGGTCACTTCTTTTTCCAGTTTACGTAACTCTCTCTTCTGTAATAAAAGTTTACGTTCACTTTTTGGGTTATGATTAAAATGAGTAGCATGAGAATATTCCTCCACATGCATATTGATCACGAATAATTCGTGATTACTGAATTCACAAAAACTCTCTGCGATGTTCGCTTTTCCTTCACGAATTGCCTTGATCTCAGTACCCGCAAGTTTGATCCCGGCGGTATACTTGTCCAGAAATTCATAATTGAACTTCGCTTTTCGATTCTTGATGCTTACAGAATTCTTCATAGGTCACAAAAATACAAGCTTTAAGCTAAAAACATACTAAAGCAATTTTAAAATTAGCGCTGAGGAAGCTGATCAAAGTTTATTATTTTTGAGAACTCAAAATTCTACTATGAAACGTTTGCTTCCAGCCTTAATTTCTCTACTTATAATTAGCTGTGCAGAAAAAGAAGATATACTTACTGCAGATGAGATCATTCAGAATGCTATAGAGAGATCTGGTGGTAAATTGTACGAAATGGCGGAGATCGACTATACTTTTCGTGGTCGGGAATACATGAGCTATAGAAAGGGTGGTAAGTTTAGCTATACGCGAATTATGACCGATACTTCAGGCAATAGATTGGTAGATGTTCTGGATAATGAAGGTCTAAACCGAACGATCAATGATAGTAATGTCGTCATCCGGGATTCTTTGGTGCTGCCAATTGGAAATTCTATCAATTCAGTAAACTATTTCGTGCATTTACCGTATGGACTCATGGCTGAAGCCGCGAACAGGCAATTGATAGGGAAGGATACCATCGCCGGAAGGGAATATTATGAGATCAAAGTTACTTTTTCTGAAAATGGGGGAGGAACAGATCATGAGGACCAATACCTATACTGGATCGATACTCAAAATTTTGAAGTAGACTATCTCGCTTATAATTTTGAAGTGAATGAGGGTGGCGTAAGATTCCGGAAAGCTTTTAACCATCGGGTGATCGAAGGAATTAGCTTTGTAGATTACGAGAATTATGAATATAAAGATAAAGAAGTTGAGCTAACCAAACTGGATAGTCTTTACCAGGAACGCGAACTGGAACTCCTGTCTATTATAGAGACAAAAAATGTTCGGGTAAAACTGGACAGCATTAATTAATATAAAGTACCTGGTCTAGAATTTCCTTCTTTGGAAGTACCTGCACAATGAAAAGTGCTCCGTTCTCGGCATCATCAATATTTGCATATTTTTCCTCGCCTAGAATCTCATTGACGAACTGCGGAGTCGTGTTACTATGTCCTACCACCAAAACGCGCTTTCCATGCGTTCTTTTCCTGAATTCATCGTCATATCCATTGCCGGCATCATAGTTTTCAATAGATAATTGCTTGCTGCCTGCAATCGGAGCACCCGTTTGCAGGGTGCGTTTATAATTTGTACTCAATACCATGTCCAAAGGTATATCCTTTAAAACTTCAGCCCAGCGTTGTGCCCTTTTTAAGCCTTCAGCCGTTAGGTTTGGGTCTTTTTCAGTTTTATTGCTGCGATCTTTTTCAGCATGCCTTATGAAGTAATAAGTAGTTGTCTCCTGAACAGTATTGTTTTGAATATTTTCTTCGGAAGAAATTCCAAAAAGAAGAATGAACGGAAGTACTATTTTGAGAATTGTAGACATGAGAAAGATTTTTAGGATCGTAAATTACTCTGAAATATTTATTTCCATGAGAATAAATTGATTTAACTGCCTAACGAAAGAATTGAAATTATTGTCGGCCACCAGGATCAAGCTGCGATTTCCGTTTTCCAGTTCCGGTCCAAAACACATTCCTTCGATATTATCCACGATCCCATCGGTTAGCTGATCGTCGACAGATTTAAAATTGAAAATTAGCTTCTTTTTTGCCGTTTGATACTTAGCCTTTCGAAGCGAATTCTCATTTAGGGTATTGGTAGCTTTGCTTGCATCTACATCAAATATCTTCACCGTGTTCCCGTGGGAACCGTAACCAGCAGAGTAGGAGCGTTCCATCACCAGAAATCGATCTTCAGCATACTCAAGGATCTCCGTGATTCCGTTCAGGGCAAAATAATTAATGGGTAGCTTCGCGATTCCTTCAAGTGGATAGACAAATTGCGAAACCGGATTTCCAGTTTCAGTATTAAATTTGGTAATCCTGGAGTGGGAACGTGTAGGAAAGATCTTTGGTTTGGAAGAGTCTTTTTCTAACGGTAGTTCTGTAGCAACCCAAACGCCAGATCCATCAACACTCTTAGTGATGCCTTCAAATACTCCGTTGTTACGCGGTTTTTGCCCGTTATTAGACTGAAAATGTTCTGGAATACTATACGATCTTAGGATTTCCCCTTGAGCATTTGTTTCGTAAATTCCAGGATCTCGTCCATCTGAGATCAAACCTTCGCTAACTATGAGAAAGCCGTTATTTCTTGGATCATAGCGCAAGCCTTCAAGATCTAATACTACTTTCGAATATTCTTCAGGCCTTCTAATTTTTATAAGATCAGTAATCTCGATATTTTCAATTCTAGAGTCGGCTATATTGATATCTGCCTGGTAAATTCTTGGATTGGATGCCTGATCGCTGATCAGGTAAAATTTTCCGTTTGCGTAGTCTATTCCCGAGAGTCCACCAATTTTTGTGTCTTCAAATTCCAGGTTTTCATCTATTACAAATTCATCCAGATAATTAAGACTTACCTGATCATCCTCTATTCTGGAAGTGACGGCACAGCTACTAAAAATTAGAATTGAAAAGAGAAAAAGTAATCGAAGTTTCATAGTGAGTTTTGAAGAAATCAAAAATAACAAATCCTTAAGACAAAAATAGGACTTCCTTGGGACGCTATGGCCTATGCTATGAATACATTTAACTATTAACCAAAATCAATAGTTATGAATGAAGATCAAAGAGAAGGAAAATGGAAACAGATCAAAGGACAATTCAAACAAAAGTATGGAGATCTAACCGATGATGATACTACTCATGCTGAAGGAAAATTTGATGAGATGTTAGGTCGTATGCAGGAAAAGACTGGAAAGTCGAAAGAAGAATTGAAGAATGAAATTGATAAGTGGTAGATTGAGTAGTTGAAGAAAAAAAGGCGGTAGAAATACCGCCTTTTTTTATGATTAATTTTCTGAAAGATCTTCCTGATTTCTAAACACCAGTTCTTCATTGAATTCATCCAGAAGAATGATACTGTCTGTGCTAATATTACCGGACAGGATTTCCTTGGAGAGCTTATTTAGCACCTCTCGTTGCACTACTCTTTTCACGGGTCTGGCACCAAATTGCGGATCAAATCCTTTTGCAGCGAGATAATCAAGTGCTTCATCTGTAGCATCCAGAACTATTTGCTGCTTTGCGAGCATTTTCTTAACGCCTTTTAATTGCAAGCCTACAATCTGTCTGATGTCTTTTCGGGTAAGTGGACTAAACATTACGATATCATCGATCCTGTTCAGGAATTCCGGTCTAACCGTTTGCTTCAGCAGTCCAAGCACATCCACCTTCGCAGATTCCATCGCCGCATCAACATCCTTGATCGCCTCAAATCTCTCCTGAATGATCTGGCTTCCCATATTGGAAGTCATCACAATGATGGTGTTTTTGAAATCTGCAACACGACCTTTGTTATCTGTTAGCCTACCTTCGTCCAGAACCTGAAGTAGAATGTTGAAAGTATCCGGATGAGCTTTTTCGATCTCATCTAGTAGGACTACAGAATATGGTTTTCTTCGCACTGCTTCAGTAAGTTGGCCACCTTCATCATATCCTACATATCCGGGAGGTGCCCCAACTAATCTGCTAACCGAATGTCTTTCCTGGTATTCGCTCATGTCTATTCTGGTCATCGCAGATTCATCGTCGAACAAATATTCAGCAAGTGCCTTGGCTAGCTCTGTTTTACCAACTCCGGTTGTTCCCAGGAACAGGAATGATCCAATTGGCCTGTTTTGATCCTGGAGTCCGGCACGACTACGGCGAACTGCATCACTAACGGCGATAATTGCTTCATCCTGTCCAACCACGCGTTTGTGCAGATCATCTTCTAATTTGAGTAATTTCTCCCGATCGCTTTGAAGCATTTTAGTCACCGGAATCCCGGTCCACTTAGCAACTACTTCCGCAATATCTTCATTGGTAACTTCTTCCTGAATCAATGATTTTTCACTTTGATTCTCGGCAAAGTTCTGTTGTAGTTTTTCGAGTTTCTCTTGCGCCTCCTTGATCTTTCCGTAGCGAATCTCAGCAACTTTACCGTAATCACCTTCGCGCTCAGCTTTTTCAGCTTCCAGCTTGAAGTTTTCGATGTCAGATTTTAGTGTTTGAATATTATCTACTACATCTTTCTCGCTCATCCATCTGGCGTGAAGATCATTTCTTTCTTCTTTAAGATTCGCGAGATCTGCTCGCAGCGTTTTGAGTTTTACTTCATCTTTCTCACGCTTAATTGCTTCGATCTCGATCTCCAGTTGCATGATCTTTCTGTCCAGCACATCAAGTTCTTCCGGCTTGGAGTTGATCTCCATACGTAATTTAGAAGCAGCTTCATCCATTAAGTCGATCGCTTTATCTGGAAGGAATCTGTTCGTGATATAACGCTGAGATAATTCCACCGCAGCTATGATCGCTTCATCCTTAATTCGGACTTTATGGTGTGTTTCGTATTTTTCCTTGATTCCACGTAATATGGAGATCGCACTTTCGATGTCTGGCTCTTCTACATATACCTTTTGAAATCTTCGTTCCAGGGCTTTGTCTTTCTCGAAGTATTTCTGGTATTCGTCAAGGGTAGTAGCACCAATTGCTCTTAACTCACCTCGAGCGAGAGCTGGTTTAAGAATGTTGGCAGCATCCATGGCGCCCTGGCCACCACCGGCACCTACAAGCGTGTGTATTTCATCAATGAATAATACAATATTACCATCGCTGGAAGTTACTTCCTTGATAACCGCTTTGAGTCGTTCCTCAAATTCACCTTTATATTTTGCACCCGCAATAAGAGCTCCCATATCAAGGGAGTAAATGAGTTTGTTTTTAAGGTTTTCTGGGACATCTCCATCTACAATTCTATGCGCCAGCCCTTCTGCTATGGCAGTTTTTCCAGTTCCAGGTTCCCCAACCAGCATTGGATTGTTCTTTGTTCTTCGAGATAGGATCTGTAGAATTCTACGAATTTCCTCGTCGCGACCAATAACAGGATCCAGCTTTCCTTCTTCAGCAAATTTGTTAAGGTTTCTTGCGTACTTATCTAAAGATTGATAGGTTTCTTCAGCACTTTGAGAAGTTACTTTGTCGCCCTGTCTTAGTTCAGCAATTGCAGCTTTCAATCCTTTCTCGGTTGCTCCCTGGTCTTTCAACATTTGAGCAACTTTACTGGAAGACTTAAAGATCCCCAGGATCAAATGCTCGATAGAGACATATTCATCTTCCATTTTCTTAGCAATGCTGGTAGCTTCATTCACAGTCTTTCCTGCATCCCTGGATAGCATGATGTCTCCGCCACTTACTTTCGGAAAGCTCTCCAAGCTTTTATCCAGTATCTGCCCGAAGAGAGAAATATTAATATTTAGTTTTTTCAGTAAAAAAGGAGTCACATTTTCGTCGACCATAGTGATCGCTTTGAAAATGTGCTCATTTTCTATCTGTTGGTGGCCCATTTCCTGAGCAAGCTGTTGAGCTTGCTGGATAGCCTCTTGTGATTTTATAGTAAAATTATTGAAGTTCATCTTAAATATTTTTCAGAGTAAGTCAATCAATATACCAAATTCAAAAACCGACATTAAGGCAGTTTAAGTGCAATAATAAGCGACAAAAAGGCAGTTTCACTTAAATAAAATTAACCTGAATTTGATTTTATTAAAATTAGATAGATTTACTTTTGTAAAAAAGAAGATTATGGGATTATTCGATAAAGTATTTGGTGGAGAAAAAGGCACTTCTGAAAAGAAAGAAAGCAATGTGCCCTGGAACGCTCTTACTGAAATTTCTCAATTGGATGAGTTAGAAAAACTATCTGAAGATAAAACTGTTGCTATTTTCAAGCATTCTACGACTTGTGGAATTAGCAAGATGGTTTTAAAGAACTTTGAAGCAGACTATGAGCAGCAATTAAATGACTCTGTGGATCTTTATTTTCTTGACTTAAAAGCTCACCGGGATATTTCCAATGGAATCGCAGATAAATTTTCGGTAAGACATGAGAGTCCGCAAATGGTGGTTATAAAGAACAGGGAGGTAGTACATCATTCTTCTCATCAGGTAATTTCTGTAGATAAATTAAAAGAACTGGCTTAGTAACGAGTTCACTTTATAAATAAAAAGCCCGAAGATTTATCTTCGGGCTTTTCTTATGATATAAGACTTTATCTTATTTTTTCTTTGGTTCGTAAACAGGTAATAGTTTACTGCGAACTTCACCAAATCCAATTCTGGAGGTTTCGTTCTGGCAATATCCTCGCATGATCACTGTATCGTAATCTTCTACGAATTTACGTTCTGAACCGTCCTTTAGTTTGATAGGTTTACTACCACTCCACGAAAGTTCCAGCATAGAGCCGAAAGAATCTTCAGAAGCTCCAGAAATAGTTCCAGAAGCCATCATATCACCGGAATTCACAGGGCATCCATTTACTGTATGATGCGCCAGTTGCTGACTCATATTCCAGTATAAATACTTGAAGTTCGATTTTGATAAAGAATTTTCCTCGCCACCTTCAGGTTGCAGGGAAACTTCAAGATTAATATCAAAACTCTTTTCTCCGGAGTATTTTAAATATGGTAATAATTCTTTTTCAGGTTCTGGGCTCGCCGTCCTAAATGGCTCCAATGCATCCATAGTAACGATCCATGGCGATATGGAAGAAGCAAAGTTCTTGGCCAAAAACGGTCCTAGTGGAACATATTCCCACTTCTGGATGTCTCTCGCACTCCAGTCGTTGAACAAGACCATCCCGAAGATGTATTCTTCAGCTTCATCAACAGGAATTGGTTCTCCAAGGTGATTCGCATCTGTTGTGATAAAAGCCATTTCTAATTCGAAATCCACTCGTTGAGAGGGTCCAAAAACAGGTTCGTCTGAATCTGCTGGTTTTGTTTGTCCCTGTGGTCTGTGTACAGGAATTTCCGAAGGAATAATAGAAGAACTTCTTCCATGGTATCCAACGGGAATATGCAACCAGTTTGGAAGTAATGCGTTGTCTGGATCACGGAACATAGTACCAATATTGGTCGCATGTTCTTTAGAGCTATAGAAATCGGTATAATCACCTACCTGTACAGGCATTTGCATTTCAATTTCATCCAGTGTGAATAAAACAGTATTTCTGTGGTCCTGGTTATCCTTCAGCTTAGCATTCTCAGCGTCGAAAATATCAGCAATTCGGTTTCTAACCAGTCTCCAGGTTTTCTTTCCGTCAGAAATAAAATCGTTTAGAGTATCCTGCAGGAATATATCGTCTGTCAACGGTATACCTTCAAAATATCCCAGTTGATGCAGAGCACCAAGGTCTATAGCGTAATCACCAATTCTGGTTCCAATGGTGATGATATCATCACGAGTAAGGAACACTCCAAACGGAATATTTTGAATAGGGAAATCGGTATCGCCAGGAATATCCAACCAGGTTTTTCTATTTGGATCATTAGCGGTAATTGACATAAAAAATGTTGGTTTTTTGTTAAAATCTAGTTGTCTCAAATATATTATTTTCCTGTAATTAACCGAATGTATTTCTTACTTTTACCGAATATTTAACTTAAAAATTTGTGATGCAAAAAGACACCCAGATATTTGATTTAATTGCGAAGGAAAAGGATCGCCAGTTGAATGGTTTGGAACTAATTGCGAGTGAAAATTTTGTAAGCGACGCCGTGCTGGAAGCAGCAGGATCTGTACTTACAAATAAGTATGCAGAAGGCTATCCTGGAAAGAGATATTATGGTGGCTGTGAGATCGTAGATCAGGTAGAGCAACTTGCTATCGACAGATTAAAAGAATTGTTCAATGCTGAATATGCCAACGTGCAACCACATTCTGGTTCGCAAGCAAATACTGCAGTTTTCCATGCCTGTCTAAAACCCGGAGATAAGTTTCTTGGTTTTGATCTTTCACATGGTGGGCATTTAACGCATGGTTCTCCAGTGAACTTCTCCGGAAAATTATATGATCCTGTATTTTACGGGGTTGACAAGGAAACCGGGTTGATCGATTATGACGCAGTTGCTGAAATTGCAAAGAAGGAGAAACCAAAAATGATCATTGCAGGAGCATCTGCTTACAGTCGTGAAATTGATTATAAAAGATTCAGGGAAATAGCTAATAGTGTTGATGCAATTTTACTTGCAGATATCGCGCACCCGGCTGGATTAATCGCCAAAGGTTTGATCTCAGATCCTATAGAACATTGTCATATTGTGACTTCTACTACGCATAAGACCCTTCGTGGGCCTCGTGGAGGTATTATCATGATGGGGAAAGATTTCGACAATCCTTTTGGAGAGAAGCTTAAAAATGGAAATCTAAAGAAAATGTCGGCTTTACTGAATTCCGGGATCTTTCCAGGAAACCAGGGTGGACCTTTAGAGCATATCATTGCTGCGAAAGCGATCGCTTTTGGAGAGGCTCTTACAGATGAATTTCTTCATTATACAGTACAAGTAAAGAAAAATGCAAAAGAGCTGGCTAAAGCTTTCGTGGATAAGGACTACCAGGTAATTTCAGGAGGGACAGATAATCATATGATGCTTATCGATCTTAGAAATAAAGGTGTAAGTGGTAAGGAAGCAGAAGAGGCGCTTAGTAAAGCAGATATCACCGTGAACAAGAACATGGTGCCTTTCGATGACAAATCACCTTTCGTAACTTCAGGAATTAGAATAGGAACTCCGGCAGTGACCACACGGGGTCTTGTAGAGCAGGATATGCTAAAGATCGTTGAGTTTATCGATAGAGTCATCACTAATATTGAGAGTGATGAAGAATTGGCTAAAGTTAAAAGCGAAGTAAATACAATGATGAAAGATCTTCCATTATTTAAAATGTAAGACCTTTTACATACAGATCAAATAAAAGCCATTCGAGAGAATGGCTTTTTTAATTTTATAGAAAATATATAGCAATGCACATGAGAAGAACAATGATCGCGGGTATATTTTTACTGAAAGGATCGCTTATCTTAAGGTGCATTATGATTGCACCAAGCATCATTAAAGCGAGTCCGATTGCAGCAGGATCCACCAGGTATTTCAGCCAGATTCCGGCAAGTAGGGCAATGGCCAGTGCAACTTTAATAAAACCTACGATGTATACCATTACCTCCGGCAAGCCATAAGCTTGAAATTCTTCCTTCATATTCCCGGCATTACCACCTCTGTAACTGGTTTTACTATTAAATCGAAGCAACCAGACATTGAGAATTCCAAGTCCAACGATTACCTGTAATATTATTTTGACGATCTCCATGATATTATTTTTCAGCAATATAGAGATGTTTATCTATAAATAGAAAAGATTAAACAAAGTTTAAGAAGGAATAAAGTCAAATGAAAAGAAAATTAACCTTTTCTCAGCGTTTACTGGAATATCTGCTTGAGCTCATCAGAAATACGCTGTGGTTTCTTGGTTTTTTGATCTAGCAGGCACCAAGTGGTTTTGGCTTTGGCCAATAGTTTTCCGGAATCATTATTTTTGATCACTACTTCCCTCAATGAGGTTACATGCGTAGTGTCAATAATTCTTGTTTCCAGCAGGATTTCATCATTGAGAAGAGCTTCCATCTTATAATCGATCTCATGTCTAACCACAACCCATGCTAGCCCTGCTTTCTGCTGTTCGGAAGCTCTGGTTTCCCAGTGCTCTTGTGCTACATCCTGAATCCATTGAACATAACGCACGTTGTTGACATGCTGCTGATCGTCCAGATCATCTTCTGAAACAGTGATATGTTTTTGATATACTTCGGAGTTTTCAGACATTATTTCTCCATGATTTTTACTTCAAACAACGTATCCCATTTTTTACCGGTTACATAAAGTTTTCCGGTAGCAGCATTGTAAGCGATCCCGTTAAGCACATCGTTATTTGGATCTAAGGAATCTTTGTTACCCAGTTTATCCTGAAGTCCTTTAAAGTTTATAATCCCTTCAATGGCTCCATTTTTAGGATTGATCATAGCAACACTAGGAAATTGATAAGTGTTTGCGTAAATAAGTCCATCCACCCATTCCAGCTCATTAAATTTTGATTTAATAGCAGTATTGGTAGTTGGCTGGATAAAACTCTTTTCTGCCAGAGTTTCCGGATCAAGGATCCAGATCTTCTCAGATCCGTCACTTTTGAATATTTTTTCCTCGTTGTTACATAAACCCCATCCTTCCTTACTGGAATTGTACGCAAATGTGCCTTGTCTTTCGAAGGTGTTTGGATCATAGATAAATCCCTGACCTTCCTTCCAGGTTAATAACAGTAAACGGTCGTCCAAAATTGTAATTCCTTCAGCGAAATATTCATCTTCCAGGCTTATCTCTTTATACACTTCACCAGTTTCCAATTCGGTTTTGCGCAATTTAGATTTTCCGTACTGTCCAACGCTTTCGTAAAGAGTATCATTATGAAATTCAAGTCCCTGCGTGTATGCATCAGTTTGGTGTGGATACGTATTAACGATCTCGTAGGTATAAACTTTTGGAGCTTTTGCGCTCATAATTTTTATCGGCTTCTGAAAAGTATCTTTTGTTGAATCATAATAAACCACAGCAATAAGATCCTGGTTTCCCAGTAAAACTGAATTTAGTTTAATTGACAGATCTGACGTGTTGCCAGATGTAAGACGCCTCGTTCCTATAAAATAAGCGACCGAATCAAAACTTTTGTTTTCCTTGCCTGTAATACTCGCTTTTAGAGTTTCATTCTGGCTGAATTCCTTCTTCTTTTCAGAAATATTCAGAGAAAAATCAGATTTTTTATTTCCGTTATTACTTCCGCAGGAAAAAATAAATATGCTTAAAATAAAGAGTAACAGGAAGTTAAATTTTTTCATATCAAAATAGGCTTGAATACTGAGCTAAATTAACCAATTCAGGATAAAAAAAGCTTGCGAAAAGTTACAAAGATTGTATATTTGCACCGGCAAGTCCCACACAACCAGCTCCTGCTGAATCCCTCAGGGCGGGAACGCAGCAAGGGTAGGCGGTCGTAGCGGTGTGATGTGGGTCGCTTGCCATTTTTTGTTTCTACAAAGTCCTAAAATTTATTGCATATTTGTGCGGTATGAAAAAGGGGAATTCTTCAGAAAAAATCGTACTTATCACCGGCGCTTCCTCAGGAATTGGTAAGTCAATCGCAAATTATCTTAGTCGGCACAATTTCAAAGTTTATGGAACTTCCCGTTCGCCTCAGAAATCTGCAGGTGAAAGCTTTACATTTCTACAGTTAGATGTAACCAGGGAAGATACTATTAAGCTGGCTGTTGAAGATATTATCGCCAGAGAAGGAAGGCTGGATATTCTGATCAATAATGCAGGAGTCGGTATTACCGGACCTTTAGAAGAGACTCCGGAAGAAGAGATCAAGAAGGCTTTTGAGACCAATTACTACGGTCCGCTTAGAATGATCAAAAATGTACTGCCTAATATGCGTGATCGCAAATCTGGTCTTATCATCAATGTAACCAGTATTGCTGGCTATATGGGATTGCCATATCGTGGAATATACTCTGCAACTAAGGGTGCACTGGAAATCACTGCTGAGGCTTACCGAATGGAAATTGCTCAGTTTGGAATTCGAATGACCAATGTAGCGCCTGGAGATTTTGCTACGAATATTGCTTCCGGAAGATACCATGCCCCCGTTTTGCCAAATTCACCTTATAAGAAAGTATATGGTGAAACACTTGATCTTATGAATCAACATGTTAGTGCAGGGCAGGATCCTGAACTATTGGCAAAGGCTATCCTTAAGATCATTAAGGATCCAGAGCCAAAAGTACACTATCGGGTAGGAGAAATGTTACAGAAAGTATCTATTAAGCTAAAGGCATTACTGCCAGACAAACTTTACGAGAAAATGCTCATGAAGCATTATAAATTGTAATTTTGAGGAGCTCTTAAAAATTAAACAACACAATTAATTCTATACAACTATGAAATTTTTTATTGATACAGCGAATCTGGATCAAATCAAAGAAGCACAGGCTTTAGGTGTGCTGGATGGTGTAACAACCAATCCTTCGCTAATGGCGAAGGAAGGTATTACCGGCAAGGACAATATTATCGAGCATTACAAAAAGATCTGTGAGCTTGTAGATGGTGATGTAAGTGCAGAAGTTATTTCAACCGATCTTGATGGAATGATCAAGGAAGGTGAGGAGTTGGCAAAACTACACGACCAGATAGTGGTGAAGATTCCAATGATTAAAGAAGGTGTAAAAGCATTAAAATACTTTAGTGACCAGGGAATTAAAACAAATTGTACGCTAGTATTTTCAGCAGGGCAGGCGCTTTTAGCTGCAAAAGCTGGAGCTACTTATGTTTCTCCATTTATTGGACGACTTGATGATATCTCAACAGATGGTTTGAATCTTATTGCAGATATCAGACTTATATATGATAATTACGGGTTTGAAACTCAGATCCTGGCAGCTTCAGTAAGACACACCATGCATGTACTGGAATGTGCTAAAATTGGAGCAGATGTAATGACTGGACCAATATCTTCTATTGAAGGTTTACTAAAGCATCCTTTAACCGACATTGGCCTTGAAAAATTCCTTGCAGATTATAATAAGGGAAATAAGTAATACTAGATTAAATATTGTAAAAGGCTACCGAGAGGTGGCCTTTTTTATTGGGCAATGAATTTTTCTAATTCTTCCTCAAAATCGGAATTGCCAAACTGAATATCGCCTTTAACGATAATAGCATCCTTGTTTACAAAGAACAATTTATTTAAATACCTGCGATAGGAATCTTTAGGAATCTGTCTACGTGCTATTTGATATTCAAACGATTTGTTGTAGCCAAAAGTCTCCAGCGTTCTAAGCCATTCCTCCCGTTCATTCACGTCCACATTCACCCCAACAAAATCCACTTGTGGGTATTTCTCTCTTAATGAACTAATAATATTGTGTTGCCAGCGGTGATGTGCAGGTGCGTAAAGTGACCAGGCATAAGTAACTGTTGGCCTATTAATGATTTCTCCATATTTCAATTCTTTCCCAGCTGTATTCATAGCCCAGAGATCTGCCAGCGACTGTCCATTCAAATATACTTTTTGGATTTCAGCCAGGTTTCTTGCATCTTCAATATGGGTATAATCGATATCCTGAAGCAATTGTAGGAGAGAGTCAATTCTACTAGCTCTTTCAGAATTTACTATTGCAAGAGTAGCCAGTCTGTCCAGAAATTCGTTTTTCAGAGACTCTATGTTAGACAGAGAATCAATTAAAACTATTCTTCTTTCAATATTCTTATAGGAATTGATATTATAACAATCCTTGTGCTCGTTATGCGTTCTGGTACAGTATTCGATCGCTTTAGATCTCAGGTAATCATCAATAAAATTTGTGTACACGTAATAATCCTGTAATTCACGATTATTAAAGTCAATTTCGTTGCGATAATTATTGAAATCTTCTGGAATCTGATCTCTGAAATCTTTACGGTATTTATTTATAAGAAACGTATATCGTTCTCTTAGATCAAAATATTCATAATCTATACTCGCGTGAGCGATTTCTAGAAAATCTTCGGAAAATTCCCTTTCTTCAGAAAGAGTATTCAGCTTATCGATTCGTTGTTGTCTTATAGAATCTGTGATTCGCGCAAATTCTGAAGGTGCTATCTTATAATAAGTAAGAATAAGGTCATTATTTTGCTCATTTTTCAGGAACATATCCAGCAGAAAATTACTTTTTTCTGAACCTGCGCCGCTAAAATTCAAAGACTCATCGAAGGAAAGTGTATTCAGGTAAATTAGAACACTATCGCCAGGCTCCATATACATGATCTGGCTTTCAGGCGGGTGGTTAAAAGTATAAATTCCAGCTTCCAGTTCTGGATAGTTCTTGCCAAACTGATTCTTCGCATCCAGGAATAATGTGTCAATGATCTTGTTCTCTTTTGAGATCACTACAAAGTCTGTTTCAGGATTATTGATCTGGCCTCCTAGGTAAATTGTACCATTCTCATTGGAATCGTTTGTACATCCACTGAAAATGAGCGCGCAGCAAAGTGAAAGAAAATAACAGTATTTCATTCTGGGTATTGGTATGAAGCTTTTCGGTCACTTCATTTTTTAACAAATATATTCGGTGCACCTGCGGAGCGGTGTTAAGTGTGCGTTAAAACGTATTTTTAAAACGTTAATCTTTCCTAGTAAGCATCATAATAGCTACTTTTGCAAAAAATTAATTTTTATAGTTTATGCTTTCAGTATCAAACCTTTCTGTACAGTTTGGAAAAAGAGTTTTGTTTGACGAGGTGAATACTACATTCACCCAGGGAAACTGCTACGGAATCATTGGTGCCAACGGTGCCGGTAAATCTACATTTTTAAAGATATTATCTGGTAAATCTGAACCTACTTCTGGTCATGTTCATTTGGAACCAGGTAAGAGAATGTCGGTTCTGGAACAAAATCACAACGTATACGATGATTACCCGGTGCTGGAAACAGTAATGCGTGGTAACAAGCCTCTTTTTGCAGTGAAAACTGAAATGGATGCTTTATATGCCGATTATTCTGATGAAAATGCAGATAGAATTGGTGAATTACAGGTTTCTTTTGAAGAGATGGATGGATGGAATGCTGAAAGTAATGCGGCTTCCATGCTTTCAAATCTTGGGATCAAGACAGAAATGCATTATGCACAAATGAAAGATCTTGATGGTACACAAAAGGTACGTGTACTGTTAGCTCAGGCACTTTTTGGAAGTCCTGATGTGCTGATCATGGATGAGCCGACTAACGACCTGGATTATGAAACGATCACATGGTTGGAAAACTTTCTTGCAAATTATGACAATACGGTGATCGTGGTTTCTCACGACCGTCACTTTCTAGATTCGGTTTGTACGCATATTTCAGATATTGACTTCGGAAAAATCAATCATTTTTCTGGAAACTATACATTCTGGTACGAGTCTTCTCAACTTGCAGCTAGACAGAGAGCACAGCAGAATAAAAAATCTGAAGAAAAGAAGAAAGAACTTCAGGAGTTTATTCAGCGATTTTCTGCCAACGTGGCGAAGAGTAAGCAGGCAACTTCCAGAAAGAAAATGATCGATAAGCTGAATATTGATGAGATCAAACCTTCCAGTAGAAGGTATCCCGCTATCATCTTTGAAAGAGAGCGTGAAGCTGGAGATCAAATTTTGAATATAGAAGGTTTAGAAGCTAGTCTTGAAGGAGAAACTCTTTTCAAGAATATTAATATCAACCTTGCGAAAGGAGATAAAGTGGTAGTTTACTCTAAGGACTCCAGAGCTACTTCAGCATTTTATGAGATCATCAACAGGAAACAGGATGCGGTTGCAGGTAAATTCCAGTGGGGTGTGACCACTTCTCAAAGTTATTTACCAGCAGATAACTCAGAGTATTTTGAGTCAGATCTTACATTGGTAGACTGGTTAAGACAATGGGTGAAAACAGAAGAAGAGCGTGAAGAGGTTTACATTCGTGGATTCCTTGGAAAGATGTTATTTAGTGGTGAAGAGGCCCTGAAAACCTGTAAAGTTCTTTCTGGAGGAGAAAAAGTGAGATGTATGTTGAGTAGAATGATGATGATAAGAGCAAACGTTCTTATGCTTGATGAGCCTACCAACCACCTTGACCTTGAATCTATTACTGCTTTTAATAACTCACTTAAGAACTTTAAAGGTACGGTGATGTTTACAACGCACGATCACGAATTTGCGCAAACTCTTGCAAACCGTGTGATCGAATTGACTCCTGGCGGAGTTATTGACAGGTATCTAAGTTTTGATGAATATATGAACGACAAAACTATTAAAGAACAAAGAGAGAAAATGTACGCGGTAAAAGCCTAGTACAACTCGAACATATAGAAAAAGCCTGAAGAATTCCTTCAGGCTTTTTTGTTAGCTAAAACAAATTTAAAACATTCCGCCACCGTCATTATCCTTATCTCGATCCTTACGCTGGAGGCTACGGTTCTTTCCACCGCCAAATCTATAAGAGACTCCCAGGTATACGGTTTGAGTTTCTCCTTTAAATCGACCAACCTGATCAAAAGGTCTGCCGGCCAGGATATTAAACTCCTGGGTGTCAAAAACATCATTGAAATTAAGACTTACAGTAGCACGGTTATCATTGAGGAAACTGTAACGTGCTCCAAGGTTCATAAAATACATATGGTCAATGTCGTATTGAAGTGATTTCATTTTGCTTCGGTAAAAACCAAAAGCAGAGAACGAAAGAGCCTCTGTGGCTTTAAAATTATGGCTGGTTCTAAAGGTAAAAGCAGTATTGTCGATTTCAGTAAATTCAGTACCTACCAGTCCGCTAAAGGTTTGTTCATAAAGCTCAAAACCGGAATTGGTACTCCACCATTTGGTGAATTTGTAGTTGCTTGAAAATTCTAAGCCGTACATATCTGCATCACCAGAATTCTGAAAAGTTAGAAACAGTGAGCCAGGTTCATTATCTAGCTCCGTGAAAATCTGATTAATTTCATCTACCGTTCTTCGGAAGAAAACACCTGCACTAAGGCTTCCTTTACGCTCAATTTTACGGGTATAATTAAACTCGAATGAATTGGTGAACTGTGGATCCAGCTCAGGATTCCCGGCAACGATAAGTCTTGGAGACGAAACTTCCCGAATTGGATTGATCTGGCTGAAACCTGGTCTGTCGACTCTTCTGCTAAAACTTAAATTATAGGTATTCTTATCGTCTGGAGTAAAGTTTAGAAAACCTGTAGGGTAGACCGTAAGATAGTCATCTTCATAGACACGTTCACCCTGGAAATCTGCTGTCACCTGGTAGCTCTCCAGCCTGGCACCAACCTGGTAGCTCCATTTTTCAAAATTCTGACCGAAGGTGAAATAAAAACTCAGGATATCACGATCATAAATATAGTCGGCATTCGTAAACTGCGGATTGGTAGTGTTATAATCGTTTTCTGTTTTTAGTAACCTGGCTTCTGCACCAAGTTCCAGCCGCGAAACATCATTTAAAGGATTGGTGTAGTCGATATTGGAAATAAAATTTCTACGGTCTTCAAATACCCGATCTATATAAGGAATTAACTGAAGGTCATTTTCTGCGAAATCAATATCTGCAACTTCATCTCCGTTATAATCATTGAAATCTGCCTCGAACTGAATTTCATGACCATCTTTTTCAAAATCGTGATCAAAAAGAAAGTTATAGCTGGCATTGCTGTTATCGTAATTTACATCCAGAAACTGGCGAAAGTTTCTTGAAGCCTCCTCAAAATCTGTAAAACTTAAAGCGCCAATTGGTCCGCCATCATAAAGGTTCTGATTGGTATAAATACTAAAGGTATTATTGTCATCGAGATAGAAGTCAACGCCAATTTTGTATAAATAGGAATTATTTCGGTTTTCAACTTCAAACTCCTGTAGACTTTGAGATTCGGGAAGAAATATAGTTCCGCCGTTTTCACGATCTCCAAAATTGCTTCCCAGGTTTCCGAAGAAATTGAACTTGCCTTTACGATAATTCATGTCGAGCGAACCATTAAATCTCAGGTTTTCACCATAGGTAAGACCGGTGTTTAGATTTCCATTAAAACCATCACTCGCATTTTTATGCAGCACGATATTAATGATCCCGCTCATTCCTTCCGGATTGTATTTTGCTGAAGGATTGGTAATAAGCTCTATACTTTTAATGGAGGTCGAGGGGATTTGCTTTAGAAGTTGTGCAGGATCCATGTTGGTAGGCTTACCGTCCACCAGAATTCGTACATTGGAATTCCCACGAAGAGATATATTTCCATCCTGATCTACATTCACAGATGGTATATTTACCATAATTTCTGAAGCACTGGCGCCGGTTGTCATAAGATCTTTCCCGATATTAATGACTTTGCGATCCACACGCTGTTCGATAGTAGTCCTTTCAGCAACTACAAGAGTTTCATCGAGCATAGCCACATCGGGTTGCAGGTAAAGAATCCCGATTTCGATATTGGTTCTTCGCTGTTCGATCACAATTTCTCTACGGAAAGTCTTGTAGCCTATGAATTGGACCTTCAATTCGTAATTCCCAGACTTCAAATTTTCTACAATAAAGCTGCCGTCTTCAGCTGAAGTAATACCGGTAACAAGTTCACCTTCCGTATTATTAATGATGATCGTGGCATAAGGGATCGCCTCCTTGAGTTCAGCATCCATGATGGTTCCGGAAACATTTCCATTGGGATCGGTTTTAGCATTTGCAATTGATAAAAAGCTTAAAAATAAGCATAGAATGAACTGTTTCATTTTTTGATTGATTAGATGATTAATTATAACATATTACCTTGCAATGCATAATAGATGAAGTCATGTATTGCAAAATGTGATGATCTTACCTATAAGACGACCAGAAATTTATCTTGTTACAATTTTTTAAAAATAACCTGCGCTCATCAAGAAGATCAACGCAGGTTTGCGATATCATGGTCATTAACACTAACCATCATGATTAAATCGATGATACCACAAAGGGCCGGTCCTCAACTTAAAGACTAGTCTATCTAGAGATTGTTACATTAAAATTTATTTACTTTACCATTATGAAGAAGAAAACACTGGTTATGGGTGCTTCCTTAAAACCCAATAGATATTCCCATCTTGCCATTAACAAACTTGTGAGATTCAAACAACCCACTGTGGCAATTGGTCTTAGAGAAGGAACAGTAGACGGTGTGAAGATCCATACAGAAATGGAAGAATTTGAAGATATAGATACCGTTACCTTATATCTTAATGCGAAAAGGCAGGAACAATATTACGATTATATCATTTCGCTGAATCCAAAAAGAGTGATCTTCAATCCCGGAACTGAAAACCCTGAGCTCTACACCTTGCTTCGGAAGAATAATATCTACTTTGAAAATGCCTGTACGCTGGTACTACTTTCTTCTCAGCAATATTAATCCTAAGAAAGTTAGAAAACCATTCAGTATAAGTATAAAGAATCCAAATTCGAATCCAAGCCAGGTAAGACTGTTTACGCTGATGATGTAGGAAAGAACCGGAGCAAGAATGGCAATTAGCGGCACTAGTTTATCTTTTACCCGCCACTTAGTAAAAAGTCCAAAGGCATACAGACCAAGCAACGGCCCGTAAGTGTACCCAGCAAACTGAAATAATTTGTTGATCACACTTTTATCTGCGATCGCATATTTAAACACAAGCATCACCAGGATTAATAATATGGAGATCGCAATATGAATTTGCTTTCTAATCCTGATCTGTTTTTTCTCATCATATTTTTTTTCAATATCCAGGATATCGATACTAAAGGATGTTGTCAAACTAGTAAGAGCGCTGTCAGCACTGGAATAAGCCGCAGCGATAAGTCCCAGAATAAAGAAAACTGCTACGGCAAATCCAAGATTACCGCTGGCGGCAATAGCTGGAAACAACTCATCCTTCGTTTCGGTAATACCGTTGAGGTCGGCATAGTCGGTTAGGAGAACTCCTAAAGCCAGAAATAAAAAGTTTACGAAAACCAACACAATGGTAAACCAGAACATATTTTTCTGCGCATCCTTCAGGCTTCTGCAGGTAAGGTTTTTTTGCATCATATCCTGATCCAAACCGGTCATGACGATAGCGATGAACGCCCCGGAAAGGAACTGTTTTACAAAGTGATCTTTGCTTTTCCAATCTTCGAAGAAGAAGATCTGTGAATGCTCACTTTCAGTTAAATAATTCATGAGATTTGCTACAGAGAACCCGAGATCTTCAGAAATAAAATAGATGGTGATCCCCAATGCAAGCAGCATAAAGAATGTTTGCAGGGTATCTGTCCAGACGATGGTCTTTATTCCGCTTTTAAAGGTATACAACCAGATAAGCAGGATGGTGATAGAAACCGTAATATAGTATGGAACACCTAAAGCATCAAATACGATAAGCTGTAGCACATTTGCCACCAGGAATAGCCTGAAACTTGCACCAACAACACGGCTTAGCAGAAAAAAAGAAGCACCTGTTTTATACGAAGCATTCCCAAATCGGGTATCTAGATAAGTATATATGGAGGTAAGATTAAGCTTATAATAGAGTGGAAGTAAAACCTGCCCGATCACTGCGTATCCAACTGTGTATCCAAGTACGACCTGGAAGTAACTAAAAGAATCGGTTTCAACGGTGCCGGGGATAGAAATAAATGTGATCCCACTCAGTGAGGCACCAATCATTCCGAAAGCTACCAGATACCAGGGAGCCTGTTTATTCGCTTTGAAAAATTCAGCATTACTGCCTCCTCTTCCAGTGAAGTAGGAAATAAGAATAAGTACTGCAAAATAGGCGGCGATTAGAATTAGTACCTGGTATGGCTGCATAATTTTTCTTTAAAGCGGGCAATTTACAAATTAAGCTGAAGCTAATTTCATGCAACAAAAAAATCCTAAATTCGCGTATGGATTTTTCATCAAAATTACTGGAGCAGGCAGTAGACGAAATGTCTCAGTTGCCGGGAATAGGAAAGCGAACAGCGTTAAGACTGGTGCTTCACTTACTGAAACAACCGGAGGAGCAGACCTCCAGGCTGTCAAAATCCCTGCTCGATCTACGCGAGAATATTAAGCTTTGTAAAAATTGCTTCAATATTAGCGATACCGAACTTTGTGAGATCTGTGCGAATCCTAACCGTGTTTCAGAAATTGTATGCGTGGTAGAAGATATTCGCGACGTGATGGCTATTGAAAATACCGGGCAGTATCGAGGGCATTATCATGTACTTGGAGGAAAGATAAGTCCGATGGATGGGATCGGACCTTCTCAGTTAACGATCAAAGCTTTGATTGAAAAGGTTAGAGAAGGGAAGATCGAAGAGATCATATTTGCCTTGAGCAGTACGCTGGAAGGCGATACAACGAATTTCTATATTTTCAAACAACTGGAAGGAACCGGAATCAAAACTTCTACGATCGCCAGAGGAATTTCTGTAGGAGATGAGCTAGAATATGCAGATGAGGTGACCTTAGGAAGAAGTATTACGAATAGAATTCCTTTTGAAAATAGCCTGAAAAGCTAGAACTGCCGTAGAAGCTAATAATATTAAGTAGCTAAAATTATCCGAAACTTTTTCAATTGCGTAGTTGAAATCGTAATTTTAGCGGGAGTTTGACGATGACACTTGTTTGAAAGAATATCAGTATAATTCAATTTTATTGATTTTTTAATATTTAATAAGTGTTAATTTGATTAAATTCGCAACCTGAATAATAAAAATCGCATCTGATTTAACGATATGGCAAAATTTGAATTGAAGTTACCTAAAATGGGTGAAAGTGTTGCAGAAGCAACCATAACAAGCTGGCTTAAGGAAGTTGGAGATACTATTGAAATGGATGAGCCGGTACTTGAGATCGCTACAGACAAAGTTGATAGTGAAGTCCCTTCAGAAGTTGACGGGACCCTTGTGGAAAAACTTTTCGAGGCAGATGATGTGGTAAAAGTAGGTCAGGTGATCGCTATTATCGAAACCGATGGTGATGAGGATTCTTCTTCGGAAGAACAAGAGGAAGAAACAGTTCCTGCTGAAGCAGCCGAAGTTTCTAAATCTGTTGAAACTGCTAAAGAAACTGCTTCTGTAGAAACTAGCGAAGATTATTCAGATTCTGATAAATTCTATTCTCCGCTAGTAAAGAATATCGCGAAAGAAGAGGGAATTTCACTTTCTGAACTTGATTCTATAAATGGAACCGGGAAAGATTCGCGCGTTACCAAAAATGATATTTTAGAGTACGTAGAGAACAGGAAAAAAGGCGGAAATACAGCGTCGGCGGAGTCAGCACCAAAAGCTGTTGAATCTAAAGGTCTGGAGAAGAAAGTATCCAATCAGCCAGAACCTATAGTTAGCGGGGAAGATGAGATCATCGAGATGAGCAGAATGGGTAAAATGATCGCTCATCATATGGTGGACAGCGTTCAGAAGTCTGCACATGTACAGTCATTTATTGAAGTAGATGTTACAAATATCTGGAACTGGAGAAATAAGCATAAAAATGAATTTCAGAAGAAAGAAGGAGAGAAGCTAACTTTCACTCCAATCTTTATGGAAGCTGTGGCGAAAGCAATTCGTGATTTTCCGTTGGTGAATATTTCGGTAAACGAAGATGCTTCAAAAATTATCAAGAAGAAAAATATTAACCTTGGAATGGCTGCGGCACTTCCAGATGGTAATTTGATCGTTCCAGTGATCAAAAATGCAGACAGGCTCAATCTTGTTGGGATGGCGAAGGCAGTAAATGACCTGGCTAATCGCGCAAGACAAAATAAATTAAAACCGGATGATATCCAGGGAGGTACTTATACGGTAACCAACGTGGGTACTTTTGGAAGTATCATGGGAACTCCAATTATCAATCAGCCACAAGTAGGTATTCTGGCTCTTGGAGCAATTCGTAAAATGCCAGCGGTGATTGAAACTCCTGATGGTGATTTTATTGGAATACGATATAAGATGATCCTTTCTCACAGTTATGATCACCGTGTGGTGAACGGCGCCCTGGGTGGACAGTTCGTTCAGCGTGTGGCTCAGTATCTGGAAGGATTTGACAAGGATCGTGAGATCTAAAATTTTATATTTATAGTAAACTTAGAAAGCTGTGAAGATTAACTTCGCAGCTTTTTATTTTACTGAAGATTATTTAAAAACGAATCAAGCAATTCCAAAGCAGGATGCTTACCTTCCATTTTATCACCTTCCAAAATAGCATTTTTGTCCAGGTCTCTGTGACCTAAGATTGCTTCCGCTTTTTTATTATCAAGTTTACGGAACGCCATAGACCAGTTTTTAAATTGGCGGGACTTTAGGAAATCGGTAGAAATTTCAACAATTGAATGGTGTCTCGGGTCCTTTTTAATTCTTTGAAAGAGATTGTCTACTGTTGAAGGCTCTCCTTCTATATATTGGATGAAAAGTCCCTGATATGAAATTAGTAATCCAGTGATATTACTCTTAGAATTATTCTTTCTGCTACTGCTGAGTAGTCCTTCCATATCTGCATCTTTCAGTATATGCGATTGCTGGCTTATATAGGAGATGTATTTCAAAACTTTTTAAGACTTGTAAGGATTCAAATATAAAAAAGGTATTTTCAAAAACCAACTCCTCGATTTCGTTCTAATCCCATGCCTTTCTAAAGCCTTTTTGCGTCTGGAAACCTCTTGCTTATTTTATTAACGGCTCATAATTATAGTATATTTGCTACAAATAAATCATTTCGCATGGAGCTTAAACTTACCAGACCTATTTGCTTTTTTGATCTCGAAACTACGGGAACCAATATTTCCAAAGACCGTATCGTGGAAATGGCAGTGCTTAAAGTCTACCCCAACGGTAACAAAGAAAGCTATACCTGGCTGGTAAATCCAGAATGTGAGATCCCAAAGGAAGTGATAGCGATTCATGGCATCGATAATGAGAAAGTGGCTAATGAGCCAACTTTCCAGCAACTGGCCACGAAAGTTCATGATCTTATCAAAGGATGTGATCTTGCCGGCTATAACTCCAATAGATTTGATATTCCATTACTGGCTGAGGAATTGCTTCGAGCAGGAATAGATTTCGAGATGAAGAATGTCGTTGCTTTAGATGTTCAAACGATCTTTCATAAAAAAGAACAGCGTACATTATCAGCTGCTTACCAGTTTTACTGCGGAAAAGAACTTGAAGGTGCACATGGAGCAGAAGCAGATACCGAAGCGACTTACGAAGTTTTAAAATCACAACTGGATCGATACAATGATCTTGAAAACGATATGAAATGGCTGGCAGATTTCAGCTCTCGTAAAAAATTTGCAGATTTCGCCGGATTCATAAGTTTTGACAAGAAAGGAAGAGAAGTGTTTTCTTTCGGGAAGTATCGCGGAAAGTTGGTAGAGCAGGTGCTTGAAGACGAACCTGGATATTTTGGCTGGATGCAAAATGCAGATTTCCCACTTTATACTAAAAAAGTGCTTACTGCCATTAAATTGAGAAAGCTAAACACCAAACTATCCTGATTGAAAACTTCTGTTTTTCTCTTTATCTTTTTTCTCTTTACTACCGCTTTTAGCGTAGCTCAAAATTCCAGAATAACTGGAAGAGTAATCGACAGAGCCACTAATAAGGCCTTGCCTTATGCTCATATCATGTTTCAGGATTATAAGCTTGGAACCAGCACAGATGCACAGGGAATGTTTGCTTTTAATGTTGCAGACAGCCTGAAAAGTGAAATACTCATTTTTACCCATGTTGGTTACGAGAGGGAATTGCTAAAAATTGCTGATCTGGAAAAGCAGAGATTGGTGCCTATGAACGCACTTACCGAAGGTCTGGGAGAGGTAATGATCACACCTGTTCAGGATAATAAAACTTTTACTTACAGGCCTGATTGGCGCTTTGAAACAGTGGGGATCGGAAATATGAATGCCGCGCTTTATCCTTCCACCATAGCGCGTTATTATGCAAAACCTGATAGGTTTGATGCAGCTGCTTTTCTAAAAGAGATCACCATTTATTTTTATGCTACGGAAGAGCAAAAAGGTTTAAGTCCAAAATTTCGTATTCATTTCTATAATGTAGACGAAAACGGACTTCCCGGGAAAGATATCACCCAAGACATTGTTGTCACCAAACCAGTAGGTAAAAATAAGGTTGATGTCGAATTGCTTAACCAGAAAATTCAGATCCCTGAAGAAGGATTTTATATAGGTCTGGAACATCTTTTCATTAAGGAGAACGAGTATTTCGAAGTGAAGGATTACTATATCAATAATGAGCTAGTAGCAGAAGATTATAGAAATAAGCGTTATGGACCAGTTTATAAAGGTGTGTTCGCTCCTGAAGAATCCAACTTCAAAGTTTATTTTTTCGAACCCGGAGGCTGGGTTGATATTAGAACCTGGGACATCACCTATAATGATAGGGAAGGTAAATATGTGATGCCAGAATTTAGAATCAAAATCACCGATTAGTATGATGAGGTATTATATGTTCATTGCATTTTTAATTATAGCTATTTCTTCAAATGCTCAAAGTGAGATGATTGATGGAGTAGTGGCCGATTCTGTTACCAAAGAACCTTTGTCGTTTGTCAATATCTATGTATTAAATACCAGCCAGGGGACCACTAGCAATGAAAATGGATATTTTCAGCTTAAGGAACCTAATGCAGGTCAGAATCTTCGGTTTGGTTATGTGGGGTACGCTTCAAAAGATATCACCTATGTCAAGAAACAGATGGATACTATTTTTCTTTCCCAAAATAAGGAACAGCTAAACGAAGTTATTGTTCAGGCTCCTTTACAACATAAAATCATTAAAATAAAAGCCTCAAAATCTAAGGATAGGTTAGGAATTTCAAATTCAGGTGACGATGACGGAGCTCGAATATTCTTGCGCTATTTTGCTAAGCCTTCAGAACTAAAAGATGAAGCTGCTTACCTCAAATCCGCAGAAATCTTTCTTTTTAAAGGTATAGGTAGTGTCAAGCGTGACTATATTTTCCGGATCCGGATCATGAGTCTAACCGAAGATGCAGAACCAGGTTATGATCTTATTGATAATATTACTCTTATAGGGAGACCTGGGTCAAAGGTTCGTGTAGATCTAGAGGATGAAAGAATTCTTATTCCTGAGAATGGGTTTCTGATAGGGGTGGAAGGCTTGCAGATTGATCAGAACTATATAAGAACCGCTAAGTTGCTTCTTGAAAATGGTAAGTATAAGGATTTAAAAAAGTACGGTCCTACATTCAAAGCTGTGGAATCAAAAGATCCGGTTTACTACCTAAGTAGAGGAGAATGGAAAAAAATGAAAATGCCGGTACCGGCAATGAACCTTATAATCACCAATTAGTATGAAAATTATTTGTGTAGGTAGAAATTATACAGATCATATTTCAGAATTGAAAAATGAGAAGCCAGAGGAACCTGTGTTATTTCAAAAGCCCGATACTTCGATCTTATTGAAAAAACAACCGTTTTTTATTCCAGATTTTTCTGATGATATTCATTATGAAGTAGAGGTTTTGGTGAAGATCAAAAAAATAGGGAAGCATATTCAGGAGAAATTTGCACACAAATATTATGATGAATTAGGACTGGGAATTGACTTCACAGCCAGGGATCTTCAGAATAAACTCAAAGAAAAAGGACTGCCCTGGGAGAAATCAAAAGCATTCGATGGCGCTGCTGTAATATCAGACAAATGGTTGCCAAAAAAGGAACTACCTCCGGCAGATGCTCTCAATTTCAGGCTTGAAAAAAATGGAGAACTAGCACAATCTTCCTCAACCGCACATATGCTTTGGAAAATTGATGAATTAATTGCTTATATTTCGTCGTATTTCACCCTCAAAATTGGTGATATCATCTTTACGGGAACACCTGCTGGAGTAGGAAAAGTTGCTACAGACGACAGATTAACGGGTTACCTGGAAGATCAACAAATGTTTTCTATCAAAGTAAAATAGTTTTGAATGAGTAATTACAATCTTGACGACGTTAAGGAAATGGCTGGCGGCGATGAAGAATTTTTATTAATAGTAGTCCAGACGTTCCTTGAGGAAATTCCGCCAGACGTTGCTGCGATGAATGAAGCCATTGATAATGATAATCCTTCACTGGCTTATCAGTACGCTCATAAAATGAAACCGAACCTTCAGATGTTTGGTCTAAACCTGATGGAGCAGATTAAAGTTATTGAAGCCTGGTCTAAGCATGGTCAAAGAAAGGATGAGGTGCCGCAAGCTTCAGAAATTATCACTAAAAAAGTGGATGTAGCTTCAGAAGCTTTGAAAAGAGATTTTAATCTAGGATGAAAGCTGAAATCGTAACCATTGGTGATGAGATTCTTATTGGACAGATCGTGGATACAAACTCGGTTTATATTTCCAAGGAACTGAATAAAATTGGCGTAAGCGTTCACCAGATCACTTCTATTCAGGATGATCGTGAACATATATTGCAAACCTTGGAGGAGGCTTCTTCCAGGGCAGATATCATCATCATAACTGGTGGGTTAGGCCCTACTAAAGATGATATTACCAAGAAATGTCTTTGTGAATTCTTTGATGATACACTTGTAAAAAATGAGAAGGTTCTTAATCATATCGAAGAGCTTTTTGAAAAATATATAGACACGCCAATTTCAGACCTTAACCGGGAACAGGCGATGTTGCCATCCAAGGCTGTTGCATTGCATAACGAATATGGAACCGCTGCTGGAATGTGGTTTAAAAGAGGTGATCAGGCCTTTGTGTCTATGCCGGGCGTGCCATATGAAATGCGCGGACTCATGGAGCACGAGATCATCCCACGAATAATGTCTGAATTTTCCAGACCGGTTATTCTGCATAAAACCGTTATTACCCTGGGGCTTGGAGAAAGCGCAATCGCCGAGCGTATAGAGGCCTGGGAGGATCAATTACCCTCTCATATTAAGCTTGCTTATTTGCCTAATCTCGGCAGAGTGAGGCTCAGACTTAGTGCACGAGGGACAGATCATAAGGAGCTTGAAGACGCCATTGATGAACAGATCATTGAACTGCGTAAGCTCATCGGGGAGATTATGTATGGTTTTGAAGATGATGATCCAGTGGAAATGGTCATTGCAAAGTTGCTTGAAAAGAATAACTGGACGCTTTCTACTGCGGAAAGTTGTACAGGAGGTCGACTGGCATCCAGGTTTACAGAAGCGCCAGGTTCCTCAAAGACTTTCAAAGGAAGCGTTGTATGTTATGCAACCCAATCTAAAATTGATCTGCTCGATGTTCCGGAAAAGCTAATAAAAGAAAAGTCTGTAGTAAGTGCTGAAGTTGCCAAAGCTATGGCTGAAGGAGCCCGTAAAAAGTTTAATACAAATATTGCGGTGTCTACTACCGGTAATGCCGGACCTGAAAAAGGTGATAGTGATGCAGAAGTCGGCACTGTTTTTATTGGACTGGCAACTCCCGGAGAAACACTTGCTTTTGAATTTATGTTTAGCAATCACCGGGAGAAGGTGATAGGTAAAACAGTGAACAAGAGCTTACAGATCTTACTGGAACAACTACTAAAACTTCAGTCTACAGATTGAGACTCAATCTGATATCTTAAACTTTTTTAAAAATTGGTATTTGATCCTTTGATCATTATCATTAAAAAAATGTATTTTTGCATCCGCTCAGGCTTAATGGCGGTACTTAACGGCGATTCGAGAAGAATATTTTCAGAGTAAAATATTTTTTTTCATTTTGTTGTCTGTTAGGTAAAAAAATCGTTAATTTGCAGCCTGTTTTGAAATAACGAGAAAAGTATAGAGCAATGTCAAGAGTTTGTGAACTTACCGGGAAAAAAGCAATGGTTGGGAATAATGTTTCTCACGCCATGAACAAGACTAAACGTAAATTTAACGCCAATCTGGTTAAAAAACGTTTTTTTCTTCCTGAAGAAGATAGATGGATCACTTTAAAAGTGTGTACATCTGCATTAAAAGATATCAATAAAAAAGGCATTTCTGCCGTAATTAAGGAAGCTAAAGCAAAAGGATTTCTTCAGAAATAATCCTAAGCAGCACCTAAAAATATTTCACAATGGCAAAGAAAGGTAACAGAGTTCAGGTAATTCTAGAGTGTACAGAGCATAAAGCAACTGGACAACCAGGTACTTCAAGATATATTACTACAAAAAATAAGAAGAATACACCGGATAGAATGGAGTTGAAGAAATTCAATCCTATTCTTAAGAAAATGACGGTTCATAAAGAAATTAAATAATTGAGTCATGGCAAAGAAATCAGTAGCATCTATTCAAACAGGATCTAAAAGATTAACCAAAGCAATAAAAATGGTTAAATCTGAGAAAACCGGTGCCTACACAT
Source organism: Christiangramia sp. LLG6405-1 (assembly GCF_045055805.1). Classification (GTDB taxonomy): domain Bacteria; phylum Bacteroidota; class Bacteroidia; order Flavobacteriales; family Flavobacteriaceae; genus Christiangramia. The sequence continues at coordinate 1,837,004 of NZ_CP159330.1, forward strand.
TTGTAGAACAAATCATGGCTCCGGAAGACGTTAACGACTTCTTGAAGAAGTAAGTATCGTTCACAAACGATTTTAAATAATCATAAAAAGCCGTCTTGGATTTATTCTGGACGGCTTTTTCTTTTTATGTATCTTTATTGCCGTAAAAAAGGGGCTGAATGGCTTCTTTTACATATTAACCTGCCAGAATAAAATGAGTTTATTTAAAAAGATATTTTCTAAAGAGAAAAAAGAAAACCTTGACAAAGGACTGGAAAAATCTAAAGCTAGTTTTTTTGATAAAATGAGCAAGGCGGTTGCCGGAAAGACCAAAGTTGATGAAGAGGTTTTGGACGATCTGGAAAACGTACTTGTAAATAGCGATGTGGGAGTTGCTACCACCATTAAGATTATCAATAGAATTGAAGAACGCGTTGCCCGGGATAAATATCTTGGTACCGATGAGCTGAATAAAATTCTAAGAGAGGAGATCGCGGCATTACTTTCTGAAACCAATAAAGGGGAAGGTTCAGACATTAGCCTTCCTGAAGGGAAAAAGCCATATGTAATTATGGTGGTTGGTGTAAATGGAGTTGGTAAAACCACCACTATCGGGAAACTTGCCAATCAATTTAAAAACTCAGGTAAAAAGGTAGTACTAGGAGCGGCAGATACTTTTCGTGCCGCTGCCATTGACCAATTACAAATCTGGGCTGATCGTACAGATGTTCCAATCATTAAGCAGAAAATGGGAAGTGATCCCGCTTCTGTTGCATTTGATACGGTGCAAAGCGCTGTGAAGCTGGGTGCAGATGTGGTTCTTATTGATACCGCCGGAAGGTTGCACAACAAGGTTAACCTTATGAAGGAACTTACCAAGATCAAAAGAGTAATGCAAAAAACCATTCCAGAGGCACCTCATGAAGTGATGCTGGTGTTGGATGGTTCTACCGGCCAAAACGCTTTTGAGCAGGCTAAACAGTTTACTGCAGCCACAGAAGTAACTTCGCTTGCTGTTACCAAACTGGACGGTACAGCGAAAGGTGGTGTGGTGATCGGGATTAGTGATCAATTTCAAATTCCTGTTAAATATATTGGAGTAGGAGAAAGAGTAGAGGATTTACAGGTTTTCAATAAATACGAATTCGTAGACTCATTCTTTAAATAATGAAACAATTATTTCTTCTTTTTGTGCTGGGAACTCTGCTGACTTCCTGTAAAAATGATCCAGAAAATTCAGAAGAAGTTCAAAATGCTGAGGATTCTACTTCGGTTACTTCGGAAGAGCGGGAATTTAAAGTTCTCGATTCAGAATTTATTACGGCAGACAGTTTATGGATGCCATTTGAGAAAGATTTAGATGAATTTACTTCCGAAGTTTATGAGGAAGTAAAAGCATTGGTTTTCGAGAAGTCTATTCCGGAAATTCAGGAATCTATCGCCTCTGGAAAACTTACTTACGAAGAACTATCTTTGTTTTACTTAACCAGAATAAGAGAATATGACCGCGAAAATGATCTTTCACTAAATTCGGTGATCTCCCTAAATCCTGATCTTATTTCTGAAGCAAGAAAAAAAGATGAGCAACTAAAGAACTCAACCAGCAATCATCCTATTTACGGGATTCCGGTATTACTGAAGGATAATATCAATACGAAGGCTATGCCGACTACGGCTGGTGCTGAAGCTTTGAAAAAAAATCAAACCGGTGATGCGTTTATAGTGGAACGACTTAAAAAGAATGGTGCTCTTATTCTTGGCAAAGCTAATCTAAGTGAATGGGCATATTTCTTCTGTGGTGAATGTCCAAGCGGGTATTCGGCAGTTGGAGGACAAACTCTGAATCCATATGGCAGAAAAATCCATGATACCGGCGGATCAAGCTCTGGAAGTGGAGTAGCGGTAGCTGCGAATCTTGCTCCTGTAGCTGTAGGATCTGAAACATCCGGTTCTATCTTATCACCATCAAGTTCAAATTCCATTGTTGGAATGAAGCCGACTATTGGTTTATTAAGCCGTGGCGGAATTGTGCCTATTTCAAGTACTTTAGATACTCCAGGTCCTATGACCAGATCTGTGATCGATAATGCGATCTTACTTTCTGCTATGACCGGAGTCGATTCAGAAGATCCTGCTTCTTCTGCAGCAAAACAACTTTCGAATCTTTACAAGGATCTTAAAAACTCCAGTCTTAAAGGAAAACGATTTGGAGTGATCAAAAGTTTAAAGTCAGATTCACTGTACATGAGGGCAGTGGCTGATCTAGAGAAAGCCGGCGCGACTATTATAGAATACGAAGCGGAAGAGATCGATCTTCCAAATTTTCTAAGATTACTGAACCTGGATATGCAAAATGACCTTCCAGAATATTTTCAGAAACATGGTGGAGAAGTTGATTTCCAAAATGTTCAGGATGTTGTGGATTACAATGCTATGGATTCAGTAAAAAGAGCTCCTTACGGACAGGCTTTATTTCTGGGAATCTTAAAGGATTCAGCTAGTACAGAGGAATTTGCAGCGATTAAGGATACTTTAAAAACCAACGGTACGCGATTTCTGAGCAAACCGATGAAAGAGCATAATCTGGATGCGATCATTTCTATCAATAATTATCATGCGGGTTATGCCGCGGTAGCCAAATATCCTGCGATCACGGTTCCTATGGGTTATACTTCAGAGAATCAACCAAAGGGATTAACTTTTATAAGTGAACCTTTTTCAGAAAAGCAGTTGCTGGAATTTGCATACGCATTTGAAAAGACTTCCAAACGTAGAAAAACACCAAAGGATTATAATGAGTGAAAAAGCAGACAGATACCTAGTCCTGATTTCCAAAATCATATTTTTTTACAGCATCTTCTTCGTGGTGATGAAAGTCATTTCGATGTTTCAGGGTGCATGGGTACTCCCGAATTTAATACTGTCTGTGCCATATTTAGTATTCGGACTGGTTGGCGGTTATATGGTAAAATATAACAAATATCACTGGGCATATGTGATCGCCGGAGTTATCTTGATAAGTATCGTTCGGTATTATGAAGTAGAGTGGATGCTTCAGCTGCAGGAATGCTTTTCATAAACAAAGCCCTAAATCAATATTTTCTACTTTGAATTTCAGCAGAAAGTTTAGGTCTTCACTCGCGACCTATAGAAACCTGAATTAATACCAATTAGTTTATTCAGCTTAAAATTAGGTGTATAAATTTTACACCTTATCTTTGCACCCGCTTAGATTTTTGGATTCAGAATTCTTAAGCATTTAGAAAGCAATATATTATGAGGACGAAATCGCTTAAAAAGAACAGGATTAATGTAGTAACTCTGGGTTGTAGCAAGAATGTTTACGATTCAGAAGTTTTGATGGGGCAGCTTCAGGCGAATGATAAGGATGTGGTTCATGAAGGCGAAGGTAATATCGTAGTAATAAATACCTGTGGTTTTATTGATAACGCAAAGGAACAGTCGGTTAATACAATTCTTGAATTCGTTGAGAAAAAGCAGGAAGGCTCTGTAGATAAAGTATTTGTAACCGGTTGTTTAAGTGAGCGTTACAAACCAGATCTTCAAAAGGAAATTCCAGATGTGGATCAATATTTTGGAACTACTGAACTACCAGGATTGCTTTCAGCTCTGGAAGCCGATTATAAGCATGAACTAATTGGTGAGCGTCTAACTACTACACCAAAGAATTACGCATACCTAAAGATTGCTGAAGGTTGTGACAGACCATGTTCTTTTTGTGCAATTCCATTAATGCGTGGTGGACATAAGTCGACACCAATCGAAAACCTCGTGATAGAGGCGGAGAAACTTGCTGCGAACGGAGTCAAGGAACTTATTTTGATCGCGCAGGATCTTACCTATTACGGTCTGGATCTATATAAGAAAAGAAACCTCGCAGAATTGCTGGAAAATCTGGTAAAGGTAGAAGGCATTGAATGGATTCGTTTGCATTATGCTTTTCCTACGGGATTCCCAATGGACGTTCTCGATGTAATGAACAGAGAACCTAAGGTTTGTAATTATCTTGATATTCCTCTACAACATATTAATGATGATCTTCTGAAGTCTATGCGACGAGGAACCACTCATGTAAAAACCACTAATTTGCTTAAGAAGTTCAGATCAACTGTTCCAGAAATGGCGATTAGAACTACTCTTATTGTTGGTTATCCAGGTGAGACGGAAGCGAACTTCCAGGAATTGAAAGAATGGGTTCAGGAAATGCGCTTTGAAAGACTTGGATGCTTTACTTATTCTCACGAAGAAAATACACATGCATTTAACCTTGTAGACGATGTTCCACAGGAAGTGAAGCAGGAACGTGCAAATGAAATCATGGAAATACAGTCTCAGATTTCCTGGGAACTTAATCAGCAAAAGATCGGGAAGATTTTTAATGTCATTATAGACAGAAAAGAAGGCAATTACTTTATTGGTAGAACTGAAGCAGATTCACCAGATGTTGATAATGAGGTTTTGATAGATGCCACGACAGTTTATTTAAAGACCGGTGATTTTTACGAAGTTGAAATTACAGATGCTGCCGACTTTGATCTTTACGGTAAGCCTCCCAATGTAGAAACCAGCAAGCCTGTTCGTAAAGAACTTAAGATTCGCACAGTCTAATTTAAAAACCTAGATTTGAATAAAATAGAGAAAACTCCCCATTTTCTTAGAGGGAATATGCCATATTTTCTTGGCGGTTTCTATGTTCTTATGGGTATCGCAGCATACTTCAGTATAGGTGATTCATTTTATCTTTCTTATTTGCCATTAGGTGTTATAGCTGCTGTTGTTGGTTATTTCCGAAGAGAGAATAGAAAGGAATTTATCAAGTGGAACAGTAAGAAGATCGTGCTTCAGGATCAAATCAATGGAAAGAAATCATATCCCTGGACAGCGGTGGATGACTTCATAATTAGCGAAGAAAACCTGCTCATCAAATCTGGCCCTGCAGATGGTGTTTATTTCGAGATTAGAGAATTTTCACAAAGCGATATAGCGAAACTGAGATCTGCCTATCCCGAATTTGCAAACCTAAAACACTCCGCCTGATGCAGCGTATAAGCAGGAAGCTCAATTTTTTTAGAAGAAACCAGTTCTTATTATTTGGTGTTTTCTGGACTTTAATGAGTATTTTTTACCTAGTCTCTCAAATAATAGTAGAGGAAGACGGTACTTTCAATTATTTTATGAGTTTCGGATATCTCATCATTGGACTGCTCTATTTTTATCAAAACTACCGATATGGACACAAAAAGGGAGAGTTTATAGAGTGGAACGATACTGTTTTGAATTACCAGCAAAACTTCGGAAAATTTTATTCTTTTAAGTTAGGCAGCCTTATTAATGTCACAGTAACTCGAAATAATTTAATCATCAAAGCTCAAAATGCGCAAGGCACGATGGCTTCTTTTAAGGGTTATTCTGAAGAAGATTTAGCGAAGCTTAGAGCAAGATTTGATAATTACGCTTCTTAACTATGATTTAAAGATCAAGCTGAAGCTGGCAATTTAAGGGTCGTTTTCAGTGTTAAAAATAGTGGTCGTTGTAATTAGTTAGCTCTTCGATCTGAAGTTCAAGAAGAAAGTGAAGATGGTATATTAGACTTCATCGATAGAAGTCTTGTTCAGTTCTTTAAAGACTTAAATCACAGATATGATTATAAAAAAAGCAAGAACTCTAGTTCCTGCCTTTTCTAAAAATCTCATATTATTTTTTACTATTCTTCCTCGTTAAGCAATACTGGATCACCATATCCAAGATCCTTCAATTTCTTTAACTGAGTTTCGGCATCACCAACAATAAGGAAATACATTTTTTCAGGATCAATATATTTCTTCGCCATCTCCTGTATATTCATTACCGTCATTTCCTCTACCTGCTGTTGTTGCTCAGCAACGTAATCATCGTTGTATCCATAATCGCTAATTTCTTTAAGCATGTTTAGTTTTGCGCTCAGAGTTTCAAATTTCCTGGTGCTACTTTTAGTCATATAACTTTTAGTAACCTCAAGGTCATCCTGAGTAAAAGTATCGGCATAATCTTTAAGAATGTCCCGAACCAATTCAGTTGCTTCATAAGTAATATTGGATCGAACGCCACTGGAAATAAGGAATGGTCCAATGTAGGATCTATCTTCGAACCTGGAACGAATTCCATAGGTATAACCTTTTCCTTCTCTAAGTTCCTGCGTAAGCCTGGATGCGAAACTGCCACCGCCAAGTCTGTAATTCATCACCTCAGCTGCATAGAAATCCTTATCACTAGCGCTCAGTGCCGGAGCACCGAATGTAAGAACAGATTGTTTTGCACCCGGAACATCATAAAAGTAAATCTGAGATTTTTCCGGTGCTTCGAATTCTGGAATCTCCGGGAAATCTACCGTTTTCGGAGGCCAGGAAGCCGAAATTGCTTTTAGTGAATTCTTCGCTTTTTCGAGATCCAGATCACCTACTACGAGATAGGTAGCGTTAAGAGGTGAAAGATTTTCAGAATAATAAGCTTTAAGATCGTTCAGCGTAATATTCTCTACACTTTCTGTGGTTCCCATTTCATTCATAGAAAGAATACTGTTTTCACCGTAAACCAGTTTTCGGAATTCATTCGAAGCGATATTATTAGGATCTCCTTCCTGCTGCGTGATCCTGCTTAGGGTCTGTTGTTTGATAAGTTCAAACTCTGACTCATCCCAACGTGGTTGAAGCAGCATCTCATCTACAAGTTTCATCGTCTCGGCATAATTCTTTGCTAGCGTATTTCCAGAGATACTAATTTTTTCTTCCGAAGAACTTACATAAATACGCGCTCCCAAAAGTTCAATTGCTTCATCCAGCTCTGCCGGAGTTTTTTTAGCGGTACCACGATTCATCAAGTTTGCCAGTAGATTTGCTACCCCTGCTTTATCTTTTGATTCCAGTAACTGTCCGCTTTTAATTTCAAGACTAAACTGTACGAGCGGCACTTCTTTATTGGTAATACCCATCACTTCGAGTCCGCTTGGCATCGTCGACTTCCAAATTTCCGGGATTTCCAGTTCAGGTTTTGCTGAATATGGAGGTTCAATGGTTCGATCAAAGCTAGAGGCTGTTTTTGGATAATCTACCGCTTGCTTTGCATCGAAATCTTCTTCAGCACCTTCCACGATCTTTTCTTCTACCACTTCAGCTTTTTCTGAATTTTCCAGTGCAAGATTTAATTGATCTTTTGGAACAAAACTGGTGGCAACATAATGCTGATCTTTTATATATTTTCTGAATACCCTCATGACATCTTCCGAAGAAACCGCCAGTAATTTTTCGATCTCCTTGTTAATGAAATTGGGATCATTTGCGAAAATATCGTACTGTGCTAATTGAAAACCTTTACCAAGGACACTTGAAATGGAGTTATAGAAATTTGTCTCAAGACCGGCTTTAATTCTCTTAAGATCTTTCTGCGGAATACCATTTTTATCGAATTCGGCAAGTCCCTCCTGAATCATAGCATGAACAGAGTCAAGGTCCTTTCCATCATAAGCCCGAACCTGAAGCATTAACTGCCCCGAAAGTTCAGAAGTGTAATTGAACATGCTCACATTACCAGAAAGTTTGGCATCTTCCACAATCTTCTTGTATAAAGGAGCATTTTTACCATCAGCCAGGTAGCTGGTCAATATCTCCAATGCAAAGCTATCAGGATGGTAAGAGTATACCGAAGGCCAGGCGAGTGTAAGCTCAGGCAGTTTTGCGAAATTATCTTCGTGGTAGACTTTTTTAGTGTTTTCAAAACTCACAAGCTGCTTTTCCTGTTCTTCGATCTTCTCTCCACGTGGGATCTCATCAAAGTATTTGTGTACCCATTCCTTGGCCTGATCTTTATCAAATTCACCTGCGATGGTCAGAGTTACATTGTTAGGAGTATACCATTTATTATAAAAATCTTTTACATCCTGCAAAGTGGCGTTTTGCAGATCATCCAAACTTCCAATCACCTGCCAGTTGTAGGGATGATCTTTAGGATACAGGTTTTTGTCGATCACATAGAATGTATGTCCATAAGGCCGATTGTCCACTCCCTGTCGCTTTTCATTTTTAACTACCTGCTTTTCCTTGGCAAGGACCGGTTCTGTAACCGTGTTGATAAAGTATCCAAGTTTATCTGCTTCGGCCCAGATCATTTTTTCCAAAGCATCTTTTGGTACGGTCTGGAAATAATTGGTGCGATCACGACTAGTAGAACCATTAGCGCCGCTACCACCGATTCTGGCAGAGAGCTTATCCAGTCCACCTTTTCCAAGGTTTTCAGATTCGAGAAACAAGAGATGTTCAAATAAATGTGCAAAACCTGTTCTGCCTTCTTTTTCCCGGGCACTACCCACATGAGCGGTAAGCGCTACTGCTACGACAGGGTCAGATTTGTCTTCGTGAAGTATCACCTTAAGCCCGTTTTCAAGGGTGAAAGTTTCAAAATCTACCGAAAACTGATTCGTTCCTTCCTGGGCAAATGCAATGGTATTCGCTACCAGAAAAAAGCATAAAGCATTTAAAAATTGTCTCATTTTCATATTAGTAATCATATCCTCTATTATTTGTTAGGAACACTGCATTAGTAAAAAATAACTTTCCGTTCTCCCAGAAAGCTCTGAATAGTGGGTTGTCCACCATATAAATGATACTACCTCTACCTATATTTTCTTCGCCGAAAATAAGGGAGTTTTCAAGCATTTTCTGAGCTTCGCTACCGGCAAATCCAGAAACGATCTCAGGTTGCTGAATGTATGCTACGTTGTATCCTTTATCCAGAAGCTCATAACTATCACCGCTGAGTTTTATGCTGAAGTAAGTATCGTCATATCCAAATGCCAATGGGTGACTTGCATCTACCGAAGTTTTTACGATACTCCCGGTGATCATATTCTTTACATATTCTCTTTCTCGCTGAGAATAGGGAACAAGCTTGTCGGCAGTTTTTAGTGAATCTTTCTTAGAATTTTTTTCTTTAATCCCAAAACTATCTTTTCCTGCAAATGCTGAAACAGCATCCCCGATGGCAATCACCTTTCCACCGCCACGAATCCAGTTCTCAAGCATTTTCAAATTATCTTCATCAAGAAAACCGGAGTAATTCCCTGAAGGCATCACCAGCACGTTGAGTTCACTCAGTACACTAGCAGAAAGATTACTAGTTTCCAATGGAATTACCGGATACTTCAAATCCTGTTCGAAAAAGTACCAGATCTCTCCAAAATTTAGCGAAGAAACCTGCTTACCTCTAAGGAGTCCGATTTTTTGCTTATTTATGATCTTTATATTTCCAGATCCAAAATCCGGTCCCTTATCTGAAAATCCAGTATTAGTGGCTATAAGTTTTCGCTGCAGGTTATTGGCGATCTCCACCACTTTCTGCTGAAAATTTTCAATAGTTGAATTATCACTTTTAGAAATTATAAGGCTACCAGCATTAAAATCTTCACCGGAATTTCGAAATTGCTTTTCACTGAAACGGACCTTGATGTTATTTCTAATAAGTTCAGCCAGAAATCTCGCATCCTCCATGCTATTCAATTTTGACAGGAATGCCGTAGCATTAGCATTTGCAGTATTTTGCTCAAAGCTTTCAGGATTATTTGAATTGCCATTGATGATTTTGGAACTGGCAACTGTCTCCAGACCGTAGGCATAAGGCAGACTCCAGGCGGTAATATCATACGTAAGAGAATCTACAAGTTTGGCTTTAGGTTCGAAAAGCACTTTAATCATTTTCGATTTTGGCTGATTCGCAGATACTAATAAAGTTTCTTTAGAAGCCTCAAGATTTCCACTTCTGGAATCCTGATAAGAATAACCTTTGATGTTACCTGAATTGGCAAAACTATATTTGATCTCATGCCTGTCCAGTAGATCAGTTAAAGCGTCGATCTTATCCTTTTCGCCATTCATTGCATAGGTTTTAAATTCTGAATCACTTCCAGAGAAGAAATCTGTGAATTCTGAAACCAGTTCAGTGGCATTTTCTGAAGCCATTTCCACCGTGGAAATTCCTGTAGTAAAATGATGTTCTATGCGATCTTTCAAGGTCAATATATAACCTTCGTTAGTTTGAATCCCTAAACCAGCACGGCCATGACCAGCCTGTTCGTAGGTCATCCCGATAGCGCCCATATAGGTTGGATACGTATCCCCGTAGCTTGGATAAAGCAGGTCAAATTGCTCCCCTGTAAAATATAACCAGCCATTATCGTCAAAATATTTCGCATGATTTTTTCCAATTCTGGTCTGGAAATCCCGCTGAAAGTCGGTAATGATCTCATGAAATGGTTCAGCAGCAGGAGCGAAATAATAAGGATGGTTGATATCCTGTTCGTGGAAATCTACATGGATATGTGGCATCCATTGATTATAAATTTTTAAACGTTGTCTTGTTTCTACCTGCGTTGCCCAAGCCCAGTCACGATTTAGATCAAAAAGATAATGATTAGGTCTTCCACCCGGCCATGGTTCATCATGCTCGGCAGAAAACTGACTTGTATTATAAGGAGTTGCTTTTACCTGGTTGTACCAGTTTGCATAACGGTCACGACCATCTGGATTGACACAAGGGTCAATAATTACCACCGTATTTTTCAGAAGTTCTTGCTTCCCGGTAACCAGTTCATATAGAGTTTTCATTGCAGCCTCGGTACTGGAAGCTTCATTACCATGCACATTATAGCTTAGCCATACGATGGCTTTTTCAGAAGTTTCATTAGAATCGGTTAGTCCGGCACTCGCAAAATGCTTCTGCTTGATGGACTCAACATTCTGTATATTTTCTTCCGAAGAAATAATGGCATAAGTAAGTGGTCTACGTTCGTTGGTAAGGCCGTACTGCTGGTAATTTACCAGATCAGAATTTTCAGCTACATGTTCAAAATAGTTCACGACATCTGCATGCCTGCTAAACTGAGAGCCCAATTCGTAACCAAGAAACTGCGACGGACTTTGAACCTCCTGTGCAGATAATGTCGTAGTAATTACAATGAGAAAGAATAAAAAGAATCTGATTTTCAAAATTTTAGATTTTCAAAAGTGAATGCATCCAAAATTAAGTAAAAAAAGTCGCGATTTAGTCCCAAACTTCATCCTGTAGCCAACTCGCAGCATTTTGCAAATATGGAGCATAATTACAAGACTCATAATGCGTTAAACCAGGAGCGACTTCCAGAGTGACATTGGTACCGGCATCTTTTGTCGCAGCGACCCATTCCTGAGTTTCAGCTAGTGGGAATAGCTCGTCGTTTTCCCCGTGAATAACATAGAGTGGAGTTTCTATGGTTCTAACACTCCCGTTAGAGCTAAAAGTACTGTAACTGCTGGCCATTGGGATAGATGCAGTAAAGATTTCCGGATAAACTTCAGCATAGAACCAGCTGCCATTTCCACCGTTACTGTAACCTGTTACCACGGTTTTATCTCTATCAACATTCAAATATTTCTGAGTGAGATACATTAACCCGATAACGAGATCCTGGTTGAAAGCGCTGTTCCAAAGCTGCGTTCCTCCATTAGGACTTACAATAATTGGATCCAAGGCGGCGAATCCAGGCTCGGCATAACAGGCAGTGTTTTTATGAGCATTTGCATTTCCGCTAGCTGCACCATGAAGAGTTAGCACAAGAGGTCTCTCAGAAGAGGAAGCACTTTCCGGGATGATCACTCTAAAATTCCAGGAACTTCCGTTAAGATTTTCAAGCGTAACATCGTTGATCCCTGGTTGCAGGTTCAAGGCTTGAAAATCTTCTTCGAGATCTTCAATGCTTCTGCGATCTGGCGTGGGAGCGTCATCATCACTTGAACAGGATGCAAATGAGAATGTGATTAATAGTGCGAAAATTAGTCGTTTTAAGATCATGAACTACTGGTTTTTGATTGATAACCGGAATTTATGAATTTTATAGATGTTAAGTTAATTGTAAAGAATAAATATGCGGCTGGTCTCGATTTAGTTTCCTTCCTAAAAGGTTTTATCTTTACGGCAATTATAAACAGGTTGATGTCTACAGATCATATAGCTTATCCCGATACCAATTATTTTACTCCATTAATCCTGGATTATCTTTCAGAAAAGGAAAGTCTTGGACATTTGTATCATCGTTTCCCTAAAATTGAAAATTTCAGGGCTCAGATCGATGAGAAATTCAGGTCTTATAACAATTCCATTCGTAAGGATCTGGTAGAAGTTCTAAAAGAGCAGTATTCAGGTCTTAAAGTTTCTGAGACTACGTCTGGCAACATCGAACTTTTATCTTCAGAAAAGACATTTACAGTGGTTACGGGTCATCAGCTTAATCTATTTACGGGTCCGCTTTATTTTCTTTATAAGATAGTCTCCACGATCAATCTTACCAGGAAGTTAAAAGAAAAACATCCGGAAAATAATTTTGTACCGGTATACTGGATGGCTACAGAGGATCATGATTTTGAAGAGATCAATTTCTTTAATCTTCACGGAAAAAAATTCAAATGGAATAATGCCGAAAAGCGGGCTGGAGCGACTGCTGTTGGTAAACTTTCTACGGAAGGGCTTGAGGAAGTTTTTAAGCTTTTTTCTGCCGAGATTGGTGGAGGAACTAATGCCGAAGAATTGAAGGAAATGTTCCAGAAAGCATATTTGGAGCACAATAACTTGACCGATGCCACGCGCTATCTGGCGAACAGGTTATTTGGCAAAGAAGGTCTGGTCATCATCGCAGCTGGAGATTCCCGATTAAAAAAGCATTTTTCCAGCCATATAAAAAATGAATTATTAAATGAGTCTTCCTCAATAGCCTCGCAAACAGCCATAGATTCTCTGGCAGAACAGGACTATAAAGTACAGGTGAATCCGCGGGATATCAATTTATTTTATCTCAATGACGAGATTCGGGAACGTATCATTAAAAGAGATTCTCGTTATTATGTTCATGAAACCGAGATAAGCTGGAGCAAAGAAGAAATACTTGCAGAAGTAGATGCACACCCGGAACGTTTCAGTCCAAATGTCATGATGCGACCGCTTTACCAGGAAGTGCTGCTTCCAAATCTTTGCTATATAGGTGGAGGAGGAGAACTTGCTTACTGGTTGCAGCTCAACAATTATTTTGAAGCCGAAAACGTGGTTTTTCCAATGTTGTTACTTCGGAATTCAGCATTACTGCAAACTGCTAAACAGGATGCCAAACGCAGAAAACTCGATATTTCACTGAAGGAATTATTTCTGAAACAACATGAGCTGATCAATCGCAAGGTTCGGAAAATCAGCAATATCAACATTGATTTTTCAGAACAGAAAGAGCATTTGATTCAGCAATTTCAGCAAATGTATGAGCTGGCTGAGAAAACCGATAAATCTTTTATCGGTGCAGTAAAAGCGCAGGAAGTAAAGCAGCTTAAAGGTCTGGACAATCTCGAAAACCGACTCCTGCAAGCACAGAAAAGAAAATTAAAGGATGAAGTAGAGCGAATCGCCGCTTTACAGAATGATCTCTTTCCAAACAGAAGTTTGCAGGAGCGGCAAACAAATTTCTCTGAATATTACGATGAATACGGTCAGGAGCTTATCGAGCGCCTTTTAACAGAATTAGATCCTTTAGACGCAAACTTTAAAATTATCACTTTTGGAAAAGAATAGAATGCATACCATAGATATGGATCTGGTTGAAATGACGTTGGACGTGATGAAGTACGCCATTGATCGAATATCTAATGTGACGCCGGAACTTGGAGCGCCAAAAAAGGAAGAAGAACTTTTGAGATTGGTTGGAGAAACTATAACTCCGGAAGGTATTGGAGGTGAAAGTGCATTCCAGTTGTTCAAGAACGTATTGGTTAAAGCAACGGTACCTATAGATCACCCAAGGCACCTGGCATTTGTGCCTGCTGCACCAACCAGGGCTGCGATCATGTTTGACCTGGTAACTTCAGCTTCGAGTATTCATGGTTCTTACTGGATGGAAGGAGCCGGAGGGATATTTTGTGAAAACCAGGCGATGAAATGGCTGGTGAGTTTAACCGGTTTACCGGAAACAGCCTTTGGAGTATTCACAAGTGGTGGTACAGCTGCAAATCTTTCAGCATTAGTTACCGCAAGAGAAGAATGGAGAGAACAAAAGCCAGCTCACGCCAGAGATAGAGCACTTTTGATCACTTCAACAGGTGCACATTCTTCAATAAAATCCATGGCAAAAGTAATGGATGCAGATGTTCACCTAGTAAATTTAGAAGAAGAATTTTTATCGGGAACTGCACTTCAGAAGGAATTAGAAAATTTAAGCGAACAGGATAGAAACAGACTTTTTGCGGTGGTAGCAACAGGTGGAACAACCAATGCGGGGATCATAGATGACCTGGAAGGTGTGGCGAATGTTTGCGCCAAAGAAAATATCTGGCTGCATGTAGATTGTGCGTATGGAGGTGGAGCATTAGCTGCAGACTCGGTTAGACATTTGTTCAACGGCATCGAGCAGGCAGATAGTATTACAATAGATCCTCATAAATGGCTCTTTTCACCTTACGATTGTGGCGCGGTGATCTACAAGAAACTGGAACTGGCGAAAAAAGCACATTCTCAAAAAGGAGCATATCTAGAAATATTCAAGGACGAGGGAGCACAAGGATTCAATCCAGCAGATTACCAGATCCAGCTAACCCGTAGATTACGCGGGATGCCATTATGGTTTTCACTGGCGATGCATGGAACTAACAAGTATAAAGAGGCCATCGAACGAGGGATAGAACTTGCACATATTGCCGCTTCCAAAGTGAAGCAGAATGATTTGCTTGAACTGGTGAGACCGGCAAGTTTATCTGTAGTTTTATTTAAGAGAAAAGGATGGTCTGCGGAAGATTACCGCGACTGGACCTACAAAAATCACAATTCAGGATTTGCATTGGTCACCCCATCTCTGTGGAAGGATGAAAGCGTTGTGAGATTCTGCTTTATTAATCCGGATACTACTGAAGATGATATTGAGCAGATATTGGCTACCTTAGACTAATACTTAATCTATTTCATATTCCAGCCGCATTGTTATCGATGCGGTTTTGTTTTTATCTGCCGTGTTATATGCACCGCTCCAGCTAAAATCCTCACCACTATTCTGGCCGGTGATCTGAAACACGCCCATATTGGCACTTTTGAGATCGCCAAGATCTTCCCCGCTGTTCGATGCGATTTTTTCTGCACGTAGTCTGGCATCCTCTGTAGCTTTAGAGATCATTTCAATTTTGAGATCTGCCATTTTGGTATAGTAATACCTGGGAGGAGAGGAGTTAAACTGGACACCTTTATTCAGCAATTCTGTTATCTCACGTGACACATTTTCGATAAGCTCTACATTGTTGCTTTCAATTTTCACAGGTTGGGTTAGTTCGTAACCCTTAAAAATACTGCCTACATAATTACCGTTTTGATACTGGTTCTCTTGCTGTTCATTAGTTTGAACTGAATTAAAGACAATGTTCTCATCTTTAATCCCTTTACCAATAAGATAGGATCTGACAATATTTTTATCTTGATCAAGTTGATTATATGCTGCTTCCAGATTCGGAGAATTTCTGCTGAATCTACCTTCCCACACAATTAGATCTGAAACAAAGTTCTCACTACCCGAGCCGGTCACCGAAATGACACCATCGGGATTCGCTCTTGAAACGTAAGCATCACCCAGAAAATAGGCTGCAACCATGATCGCAATGGCAAAAATTATAGCACTTAAATATTTCATATTTGACAAAGTCTTAATGCATTTTAAATATAGAAATTTTCCATCTTCCATGGCCTCCTTTTTTACCTAAATTCCTATTTTTGCGCATGCAAAACAACGTACTCATCCTAGACTTTGGTTCGCAGTATACGCAGCTTATCGCAAGGCGTGTTAGGGAACTGAACATTTATTGCGAGATCTATCCATACTCGAAAATTCCAGAAGATTTATCAGGTTTTAAAGCGGTTATCCTTTCAGGAAGTCCATTTTCTGTAAGAGCCGAAGATGCTCCGCATCCAGATCTATCACAGATTAGAGGTAAATTGCCTATGCTGGCAGTTTGCTATGGTGCTCAGTATCTTGCCCACTTTTTCGGTGGAAAAGTTGAACCTTCAGATACAAGGGAATTTGGTAGAGCGAATCTTTCGGTGATCAAGGATGCAGAATTGTTGTTTGAAGATATTAAAGAGAATTCACAAGTTTGGATGAGTCATAGTGATTCTATTATAAACCTTCCTGAAAATGCGGTAAGACTGGCGAGTACTTCAGATGTGCTGAATGCAGCTTACAGAATTGAAGGTGAAGAGACTTACGCAATCCAGTTTCATCCAGAAGTTTATCATTCCACAGATGGTAAACAATTATTGGAGAACTTTCTTGTAAAGATCGCTGGTACTGAGCAAAGCTGGACGCCTGGCGCTTTTGTTGATCTAACAGTTTCAGAATTAAAGGAGAAGATTGGAGAAGACAAGGTAGTTCTGGGTCTTAGTGGAGGTGTGGATTCTACGGTTGCTGCCGTTTTATTGCACCAGGCTATTGGCAAAAACCTGTACTGTATTTTCGTTAATAATGGTCTTCTTCGGAAGAACGAATTCGAAAGTGTACTGGACCAGTACAAGGATATGGGGCTTAATGTAAAGGGAGTGGATTCTTCGGCACGATTTCTGGAAGCATTGAAAGGTCTTTCAGATCCTGAAGAAAAGAGGAAAGCGATCGGGAATACTTTTATTGAAGTTTTCGATGATGAAGCTCACGAGATCAAGAATGTTGTTTACCTGGCGCAGGGTACTATCTATCCAGATGTGATCGAGTCGGTTTCTGTTAATGGACCTTCAGTAACGATCAAGTCTCATCACAATGTGGGTGGATTACCTGATTTCATGAAGCTGAAAGTGGTAGAGCCGCTAAGAATGCTATTTAAAGATGAAGTAAGAAGAGTAGGAAAGGAGCTTGGAATCGACAAGGTATTATTAGGTAGACATCCATTTCCAGGACCGGGACTGGCGATTAGGATTCTTGGTGATATAACGGCAGAAAAAGTGCGAATACTTCAAGAAGTAGATCATATCTTTATACAGGGATTAAGAGACTGGATGTTATATGACAAAGTATGGCAGGCCGGAGCGATCTTACTACCCATACAGTCGGTAGGAGTTATGGGTGATGAAAGAACTTATGAGCAGGTGGTAGCATTGAGAGCTGTGGAATCCACAGATGGTATGACTGCAGACTGGGTGAATTTACCATACGAGTTCCTGCAAAAGACCTCGAATACAATAATCAACCGGGTGAAAGGCGTTAATAGAGTAGTCTATGATATTAGCTCCAAACCACCGGCAACAATAGAGTGGGAATAAAATCTCAAAAAAGATAAAAGAATGAAGTACCTATTTGTGTTATGTTTTCTTTTCGAGGTGATAAGTATGTCTGCAAACGCGCAGTCGTACAAATATCATACTGTGAAAAAAGGTGAAACTGTGTTTAGTATCTCCCAGTCTTACAGTATTGATGAGGAGGATATCTATAAATACAACCCGGAAGCAAAGAACGGAATAGGGATCGATGAAAAACTCGTTATTCCAATTTCTGAAAACAAAACTGAAGTGTCTACAAATACAGAAACTTCAGCTATATCTGTGTCTTTCAAAGAACACCAGGTAAAGAAAAAGGAGACGCTTTATAGTCTTTCTAAGGAATACGGTGTTAGTATCGATAATATTAAAAGGTATAATAAGCAATTATATTCCAAGGAGCTCCAAATAGGAGAAACCATTCAAATTCCCGTTGGAAATATTCCTGCGGAAAATGTGGTAGTAAAAAATACTCCTCAACCGGAATCAACTAATCAGTTAGAGAAAATTCCCGCAGAGAAATCTGTTAATTCAAAGATTTCCAGTAGTTCGCAAAATTTCAAGACCAGAGAACATATCGTACTTCCGCAGGAAACCAAATATGGGATTGCGAGAAAGTATGGGATGACACTTAAAGAGCTGGACGAGATGAATCCGAAAGTAGAAATATTACAGCCAGGAATGATGATTCGCGTTGGTACTGCTGTACTGGATGAGGAACCGGTTATTATTACGGATGATCGTTTTCGGTTTTATGAAGTGAAACCACAGGAAACACTTTACAGACTGTCTAAAAAGTTTGAGGTATCTCAGGATTCTTTGATTAGATTGAATCCAGCACTTAGTGAAGGATTGAAATATGGGATGGTGCTTAAGGTTCCAAAAAACGATAGAAATTCTGAAGATAACAAGGATGAGCGGTACACTGGTATGGAATCAGGTTCTCAAATCAAAGTAGATCTAAAATCTTTTATTGACAACCGCGATACTAAAGAGATCGCTCTAATGTTGCCGTTTCATCTCGACAAGATTGATGCCGATTCAATTCCTACCTATCGTAACGCTATTCTGAATGAAAGAGTGATACGAATTTCTCTTGATTTCCATAGCGGTGTGCTAATGGCGGTGGAGAAAGCGAAAAACATGGGGATTTCAACAAAGCTTAAGGTGTATGACACCAGAAGAAGTACTGGGGAAGCCTCAAACATTCTTAGAACCAATAACTTTGATAATGTAGATGCGGTTATAGGTCCGCTTATCCAGGATGTAACAGAAACTGTAGCTGGAGTGCTCGAGAATAAGAATATTCCTGTGATCAATCCCCTTAGTAATAGAAGCATGAAAGGCTACGGAAACTTATTCCAGTCCCGACCAAGTGAAGAATTCCTAAGGTCAAAAATGGTTGACTATATCGCTAGAAATGCGAGTGGAAAAAATGTTATCGTTATTGCCGATTCAAAATCTTTTGCCATCAAAAATGAACTAATGAGTGCGGTACCTTCGGCGAGAACAGTGAATCCTTCAGATAATTTTGTTTCCGAAGCTAAACTGGCGGAAGTAATGTCTTCAGGAGAAAACTGGGTGATTCTTGAGTCTGAAAATATGAACCTTATAAGTAGTGTTGCTGCTGCTTTAAACAGGTTGACAAGAAATAATAAGATCACGCTGCTTACTACCAATAAGAATAATGGATACGAAAGTGATGTGATCTCCAACAATCATCTGGGGAAACTGAAACTTCATTATCCTTCAGTAGATAAAGAATTCGATACCCAGCAAGATGATGAGTTCGTAAAAGACTATGCGAAGAAATTTAAAGTTCAGCCTAACCAGTATGCCGTTCGTGGTTATGATCTTACAATGGATGTATTGTTAAGATTGGCTTCTGCGGAAGATCTATACGAAAGCTTTGAAAAATACCCAGGTTATACAGAGTATTATGAGAGCAAATTTCATTACTTGACGAAGCCTGAAGGTGGATATACTAATGATGCGATCTATATTTTAAACCTGAATGAAGATCTAACTATAACTGAAGCAAATGACCTCTAAAGTTACATACCTCGGAAATTTAAGAACAGAAGCTGAACATTTACAAAGTGGATCGAAAATGATCACCGATGCTCCTGTGGACAATCATGGGAAAGGGGAAGCTTTCTCACCAACAGATACGGTGGCAACTGCACTTGCTTCCTGCATGCTTACGATTATGGGTATTAAAGCCAATGATCATCAAATGGCGATTGAAGGAACTACCGCTGAGGTTACCAAGGTCATGACCGATAAGCCGCGAAGGATCTCTAAAATTGAGATCAATATAGATGTAAAGGGAAGCTTTGATGAGAAGGAGAGGAAGATCCTCGAGAACGCAGCACTTACCTGCCCGGTCTATCATAGTCTGCACACAGAAATTGAAAAGCCAGTAAATTTCAAGTATTCGTGACAAAAATTCTTCTCGCCTTATTTCTCTTCGGAATTATACATATTGGATATGCACAGGAAAAAAGAAAAATCGAGTGGGCTGATATAGAGCGTCTTAGCTGGCAAAATTTTGAAGCTACACCAGATTATAATATAGATTTTTCAGCAAACACGAATTCCGGGATGAGCTATTCATGGAATTATAGTACCAGTTCTGGAAAACCTGAGCTTGCCCATGAAGTGAAAAGTAATTTCTATCCAGATCTAAGCTGGGTAAAGGACGTGAACAATCCAGCATATTTACTCGCTCATGAACAACTGCATTTTGATATTACCGAATTACATGCTCGCAAACTGAGAAAGCGACTTGCTGAATATGAAATAGGCAGAAGGATACGACAGGATCTCAAAAAACTCTATAACAGTACTGAAGCTGAAAGAGTCGCTATGCAGAATCGTTTTGATGAAGAGACTTCACATAGTGAAAACAAAGAAGCAGAAGTCCTTTGGAGAAAATTTGTGGCTTCTAAATTAGCTGAATACGAAGATTACGCGCTTTAAAATTCTTGGGAAGCGACTTTAGTTTCTTCAAATTCAGTAATCATTTCCTTTACAATTTCAGCAGCAGGTTTGATCTCATTGATCAACCCGGAAATCTGACCTATTTCAAGTTCACCTTCTTCCAGATCACCTTCATACATCCCTTTCTTTGCTCTGGCTCTACCCAATAATGTAGTAAGGTCTTCTTTACTTGGAGATTTGGTATAAAGTTCCTGAACATCCTCAAAAAACTTATTTTTTAGTAATCTGACGGGTGCGAGTTCTTTCAGGGTGAGTACAGTGTCGCCTTCTTTCGCTTTCACTACCATTTCCTTGAAATTCTGGTGAGAACTTGCCTCAGGTGTTGCTACGAACCTGCTCCCAACTTGAACAGCATCAGCTCCCAAAACCATCGCGGCAAACATTCCTTTTCCATTACCAATTCCTCCCGCTGCTATCAGCGGAATATTGATCTTTTCTCGAACCATAGGAATCAATGTAAAAGTGGTAGTTTCATCACGGCCATTATGACCACCTGCTTCAAATCCTTCAGCAACAATAGCATCTACACCAGCTTCCTGAGATTTTACAGCAAATTTCACACTGCTTACTACATGTACTACTTTAATTCCATGACTTTGTAGGTGAGAAGTCCAGGTCTTAGGATTCCCGGCAGAAGTAAATACGATCTTTACATCCTCATCAATAATAATATCCATGATCTTGTCAATATCGGGATAGAGCATCGGCACGTTTACCGCAAAAGGTTGATCGGTAGCTTTTTTGCATTTTTGAATATGTTCCTTAAGGATTTCGGGATACATGGAACCTGCCCCAATAATTCCAAGACCACCGGCATTAGAGACTGCGCTGGCTAATTTCCAGCCGCTTGCCCAGATCATTCCCGCCTGTATTAAAGGATATTCAATATTGAAAAGTTCAGTGATTCTATTGTGCTTAAAACTCATTACTTTTTGATGATAAGAAATTTTTCAGTCGTGTTTTCAGATTCAAACATAGCAATATAAATACCACGAGAAAAGCCGGAAAGATTAATTTCTGAAGAAACGCTGCGTTCGTTTAAGACCATTTTCCCTGCGGTATTGAAAATTCTGATATTATAATTGCTTTCTGGTCCGGCAAATTTTAGAAGATCTTCTACCGGATTTTGATATAAAATTAATTCCGAAGAATTAGGAGTTATGGGATTCGCGGTGGTTGAAAAGTCTGGAATACCATAACCAAGAAAATTATTGGTAGAATTGCTAAGATGCCCAAGATCTCTTATTAATTGCATCACTTCGAAATTGGTCCATTCCGGGTTTAATTGCCAGAAGCAAGCAATGGCGCCGGCCATGATCGGACTGGAAAATGACGTGCCATTCACGCCAACGAGCCTATCATCTTCGTTGATTGCTGCGACCTCAATAGCCTGAGCGACCACATCTGGTTTAATTCTGCCGTCTGCGGTGGGCCCAACAGAACTAAATGGTGCATAATTCCCTGTTGGATCAACTCCACCAATGGCCAGGACATTTGCATCTGCAGGAGCGCTAATGATATTAAAATAATTTTCATCTCCACGATTTCCTGCTGAAGTAACTACAAGCATTCCTTTTTGCATAGCCATATTAGCTCCTCTTGAAATAAAACTTGTCTGCCCATCCATATCATCCGGAGTGTAACTATATGCCGGGTTATCGTATAAAGTGTATCCCAGAGAAGTGTTGATAATATCGACGCCCAGACTATCAGCTCTCTCGGCGGCCTCAACCCAATAGGCTTCCTCAACTGGAGTCTCATTAGCAGCAACTTCGGTAACAAAAAGATAATAGGCAGCATCTGGCGCCGTACCTACGTAAAGATTTTCTCTAAACGCAGCCATGGTAGAAAGTACCAGTGTACCATGGTTATCCAGTGTGCTTGCGGAATAATCCTCTGAGCGATTCGTGAAATCATATCCTCCCAGTAGATTGTTGTTGTTTCTTAAATTCTGAAATGATACCAGAGAATTTGCATTTGGAAAACCGGAGTCCATCACGGCGATGATCATTCCATTTCCTGTTAGATCCTGCTCATGTAAATTCTGAAGATTAAGCATTCTGACCTGGTTGGAAGTAGAAGCATAATTGAAATCTATTTCTGTTTCAAGCTTATTCACGTTGCTTTTATGCGGAATGCTTTGACTCCTGTTAGAAAGTTCTTCGAGGAACTGGACATTGGCAACATGATCCAGACTTTCTAAAATCTTAATTGAATTTCGTTCACCTATTACGTAAACGCAATTAAACCATTTGGATTTAGCCTTAATTTCGAAACCAGATCTTGTTTTAAGATCGCTAATAAAAGCTTCATGAACCGGAACATCAAGAAAGTTAATAGTCGTACCTCTCAATAATTTGCGCTCGTAAGCTCTTTCAGAAAAAAGATTTTCGGGAGTTTCGAGTGCTTCAACTGCATTAGGTTTGTCTGTAAAATAAACCAAAGCGTGTTCCTGTGCGAAAGCACAACTGGAAATAAAAAAGATAAGTAGAAATATTTTTTTCATAGCAAACTGCCGGCAGGCAAGTAAGTTACGAAATTACCCCAGAACCCAGCAGTTCATCTTTACTATACCAGGCTACAAACTGACCATCGGTGATGGAAGCTTGTGGTGTTTCAAAAACCACATACATACCATTTTCGGTTTGATGTAAAACTGCTTCCTGCAAAGGCTGGCGGTATCGAATACGAGCTTTAACTTTCATCTCTTTTCCATTTCCTATAGCCAGGTCCTTGCGAACCCAGTGCACTTCATCATTTGAAATGAACAAAGCCTGCCTGTAAATCCCGGGATGGTTCTTGCCCTGTCCCGTATAGATCACATTCTCATTTACATCGGTATCGATCACGAATAAAGGTTCCGGAGTACCACCCACAGCCAGACCTTTTCGTTGTCCTTTTGTGAAATAATGTGCACCCTGATGATTTCCTACAACCTTGCCCTGATCTTTGCGATAATTGTATTTTTTAGATAGAAACTGCAATTCCTCATTTTTAGACGAAAAGCTCAATTCTTCCTCGTTGTAAATATCATCTTCAGAAGAAACCTCTACGATAACTCCTTCTTTTGGTTTTAATTTCTGCTGAAGAAAATCTGGAAGTCTTACTTTACCAATAAAGCAAAGTCCCTGAGAATCCTTTTTATCAGCAGTTACCAGATCCTGTTCTGAAGCGATCTTTCTTACTTCAGATTTCTGAAGTTCTCCAATAGGGAAGAGGGTTTTAGAAAGCTGATCCTGGGTTAACTGACAAAGAAAATAAGACTGATCTTTATTGGAATCCATTCCAGACATAAGCTGGTAAATGGTTTCTCCATCCTTTTCAAATTCAGATTTGCGACAATAATGACCGGTAGCGACGTAGTCTGCACCCAGAGACAGAGCGATCTTCATAAAAACATCGAACTTAATTTCTCGATTACAAAGTACATCTGGATTTGGAGTTCTACCTTTTTCATATTCGTTGAACATATAGTCAACGATACGTTCCTTGTATTGTTCGCTTAGGTCTACGGTTTGAAATGGGATCCCCAGTTTTTCTGCCACTAGCATCGCGTCATTGCTATCATCCAACCAAGGGCATTCATCTGAAATGGTTACCGTATCATCATGCCAGTTCTTCATAAAAAGACCTATCACTTCATATCCCTGTTCTTTCAACAGGTATGCTGAAACACTGGAATCTACACCTCCGGACAAACCAACCACTACTTTTTTCATAGGTATCGTAACTTTTCTTTGACTCACATAAGAGTCGGATAAGAAGCCGCAAAATTACGAAATAAAAAAGGGTAGCGAAAGCTACCCTTTTCAATAAAATTTTGGTGCGGATTATTTTTCGAAAGTAAGCGATGAAGTAGGAAGATCATTTGGGGTAAACGTAAAACGATTACCATCAAAAGATACATTACCAGTAAGTTCTCCAAAGCCAGGAACTGTAAAAGTGTATTGTGAATTGGAAGAACTGCTCCAGTCTCCTGTAGAAGTTTCAGATTCACATTCGCCACCAGCATTTGTGAAAAATTCTGAGTCAGCAGTGTTATCGGCCATGAAACTAAGATATGACTGGCTAGAACATTCGTTAATTGAAAACCCAGGTACATTATTAGCTTCAACAAGAAACCATGTTCCCAGGATCGATTCGCCATTATCCACTCCTGCGTCGTCGTCATCACTACAGGAAGCAAGGATTCCTGTGAATAGTAATAATATTAAAATCTTCTTCATAAATAGTTATTTAAGTTTTTCAAATATAAACAAAGTTTTTTCGATCTCATCGAATGATATAATCTGCATGTGTTTGATTGTTAATAAACTAACTGTTTAATGAAATTTAACAAAGATTAAACAGAATGTTGAAAAATTCAGTAGTAGATTTATGTGATCAAAAATTTTAACTAAAATTCAAATGATATGAAATCAATTCTCAAAAACTCAAAAATTAGTATTCTATTGCTGGTAATCTGCTTTGGTTTTACAGCATGTGACGAAGACGATGACTTCATGACTTCAGACGATGTCATGGAAACTCCCGACCCAACAGACGATGTGGTAGAATCAAATACCATAGCAGATTTTGTGGTTGCTAATGAAAATTACTCTTCACTTTTAGCCGCTTTAGAGGCTACTGGATTGACCTCTACTTTTACTGGAGATGATGCTTATACTGTTTTTGCTCCAGATAATGATGCGTTTGCTGCTTTCCTTGATGAGAATGGATTTGATGCTCTGGAAGACGTGCCAACAGATGTTCTTACCCAAATTCTTTTGAACCATGTACAAATGGGCGAGATCATGTCTTCAGATCTGTCTACCGGATACATAGAAAGTATGTCTACAGCCGGACCTGATGGTGAGAATTTAAGTATGTACATTAACACTGAAAATGGTGTAGTTATTAATGGGGTGAGTACTGTTGAAACTGCAGATGTTGAAGTGGATAACGGTGTGATACACGCTGTAAGCGATGTAATTGGATTACCTAATGTGGTAACTTTTGCTCTTGCAGATCCTACCTTTGAAACTTTGGTTGCTGCATTGACCAGAGAAGATTCATATACTTTCGTTTCCACTCTACAAGCAGCTGATTCTCCAGCACCTTTTACTGTTTTTGCCCCTACAAATACAGCTTTTGGAGATCTTTTGGCTGAACTTGAACTTGAGGAACTTGGAGATCTTGATGCTGATACGCTGGCCACGGTGCTTAGCTACCATGTTCTAATAGATATGAATGTAACTTCAGATGAACTTGAAGATGGTATCGTAGTAACTTCGCTTCAGGGTGAGGATTTTACTATAAATCTTGGCGATACTGCAACTATTACAGATGTAAACGGAAGAACTTCAACCATTATCGCTACAGATGTTCAGGCTACAAATGGAGTGATTCATGCAATTGACACTGTTATTTTACCTACGTTATAACAGAAGTTCATAACAAAGAAAAAAAGCCTTCGCATTTGCGGAGGCTTTTTAATTAAATATACTTCAGAAGAAATTATTTACCCTTTTGTTTCTTTTGCTGCTCTTCAGCCTGCTCCATTATTTGCTGGAACTTTCGGGTGAACTTATTCTGTTTCTTAGGTTTTTTCTTGTTTTCCTGGATCTTCGCATGAATCTTATTTTCGTCTACGATCACATATTTGATCACTAACATGATTCCAATCGTAATTAGATTCGAAGTGAAGTAATACAAGGAAAGTCCACTCGCATAGTTGTTGAAGAATACCAACATAAATAATGGAGACAGATACATAAGGAACTTCATATTAGGCATTCCTGGTTGTTGATTAGCCTGCATGCTTTGCCCGGTAGTCATCATCATATAGATAAAGATAGCTACAGAAGCAAGTATCGGGAACAAACTCACATGATCTCCATAGAATGGGATATGGAAAGGAAGTTCTGCGATCACATCATAGCTGGAAAGGTCATCTGCCCATAAGAAACTCTTCTGTCTAAGCTGAAATGCGCTCGGGAAGAACTGGAATAACGCGTAGAATACCGGTATTTGCATCAACGCTGGCAAACATCCACTCATAGGACTGGCGCCTGCTTTGCTATACAGCTTCATGGTTTCCTGCTGCTTTTTCATCGCATTATCCTTGTACTTCTCATTCAGCTCATTGATCTCTGGTCTTAAGATCTTCATCTTAGCCTGTGATAAATAAGATTTATAAGTTACTGGAGATAGGACAATTCTAACCACAATGGTCATAGCAATGATCGCCAGACCGTAACTTGGAAGAACGCCTCCTAAAAATGCAAAGAATGGAATGAATAGATATTTGTTGATCCATCCAAAGATTCCCCAACCTAGCGGGATAATTTCATCCAGGTTTCGATCATAATCATTCAGGATCTTGTAATCTGAAGGACCATAATACCAGTTCATGTTGTAGTTAAGTTCACCAGACTTTAGTTCCAAAGGAATGCTGGAAGCAAAAGTCTTGGTGTAAACGGTGTCGATCTCTTCATCTTCAACAAGATTCTCTACTTCGAAACTTGCAGTTGCAAATGGTGTGTCTGTTAATAAAATAGAAGAGAAGAAGTGTTGCCTGTAAGCGATATAACTTATATCCTCATCATCGTCATCACCATCACTTAAACTGTCATCATCACCACCATCATATTCCCAGATAAGATCAGTATACCTGTTCTCATAAGAAATACTCTTCGCATGACGGTATCCTTTCAATTTCCAGTCAAGTACCGGTGTTGCTGAAGAATTTAACACGCCGGTTAGTCCTTCTGAACGTACGCTGAAATCCAGCATATATTCTCCCGGTCTCATCGCATACCTGTATTCCAGGTACTCATCTTCTGAAACCTTTAGTTTCATAGATAGGATCTGGTTTCCATTGTTTTCAGTTAATTCCGGTTCAAAATAAAGATCTTGCGTATTAAGAGTTCTTCCATCAGTAGTGTTTAAACTCATGTTCATGGAAGCATTCCCGTCCTTGATAAGATATACCGGAATCGAATCGAAGGTCTTGAAATTCTTCAGTCTTGCTTCTTCAATATAACCACCTTTATTAGAAACTCTTAGTTCCAGCAGGTCATTTTCAATCGTCGTAGAACCTCCTTTTGCAGAAGACAGTGTTTCAGAGTATCCAAAAGCACCCAGACGTTTTTGAGCATCTACAAGAGCGGTTGAGTCACTTGCTGGTGTAGCTGTGTTTTCTTCGAACTCAGGAGTTGTTTCCTGATTTCTATTGATGTTTTCTTCCGTAGTAACTTCATCTACGCTCTCCGTTTCGTCTGGAGTGTTGTTGTAAAGCATCCAGAGAAGGATACCACCAATTAAAATAAATCCAATGATGGATTGGACGTCAATTTTCTTTTCTTCCATTACTTAGTATTGCTTAATCTACCCAGTCAAATAAACGACCAGTTTCTATTTCTGCGCCATTTTGGCACTTTGTCTCTTTTCTGAATATTCTAATGCAGCTTTTACAAAAGAGACAAACAGTGGGTGTGGACTAGCCACGGTACTCTTATATTCAGGGTGATATTGAACACCAACAAACCATGGATGATCTGCGAGTTCAATCACTTCCACCAGTTTTGTTTCTGGATTTATACCGGTACTTAGCATTCCTGCATTCTCCAGTTGTTCCTTATACTTATTGTTGTATTCATAACGATGGCGGTGTCTTTCTGAGATCATATCCTTCCCGTAAGCGTCATGAATAACAGATTTCTTGCTCAGTTCACAATCCCATGCACCAAGTCTCATCGTACCACCTTTATGCGTAACTTCTTTTTGATCTGCCATAAGATCGATTACCGGATGTTTGGTCTCAGGATCCATTTCAGAAGAATTCGCACCTTTTAATTTGAGTACGTTTCTGGCAAACTCGATGACAGCCATTTGCATTCCTAGACAAATCCCCAGAAATGGCAAATTGTTTTCACGAGCATATCTTACCGCGTCGATCTTACCTTCGATACCACGTTCTCCAAATCCTGGGGCAACCAGAACTCCGTCAAGATGACTTATTTTATTGTGGATCGTACTGTCGTTTATAAATTCTGAATGAATGTATTCTACTTTAACCGAAACTTCGTTCTCGGCTCCAGCATGGATAAAAGATTCAAGTATAGATTTATAAGAATCCTGAAGTTCAACATATTTTCCAATAAGTCCAATATGTACTTCAGCCTTAGGATTCTTATGTCGCTTCAAGAATTGATTCCAGCGATCCAGGTTAGGAGTAGAGTCGGTAGGGAGATCCAGTTTTTTCATGGTCACTGTATCCAGCCCTTCCTTGAGCATCATGTTTGGAACATCGTAGATCGTTCTTGCATCGATACTTTGTATCACAGCTTCCTGTCTAACATTACAGAAGATGGCAAGCTTTCTTCTGATATCATCTGATAGTTCATGCTCGGTTCTGCAAACAAGAATATCGGCTTTGATACCGCTTTCCATCAAAGTTTTTACACTATGCTGAGTTGGTTTGGTTTTCAACTCTCCTGCAGCAGAAAGATATGGAACCAGGGTAAGGTGAATTACCAGAGCATTATCATCGCCAAGCTCCCATTTTAGCTGTCTTACAGCTTCAATGTATGGTAGAGATTCAATATCACCTACAGTTCCTCCAATTTCAGTAATAACAATATCGTAATCACCATTCTTTCCGAGGATCTGTATCCTTTCCTTGATCTCATTAGTGATATGAGGAACTACCTGTACTGTTTTTCCTAAAAATTCACCACGTCTTTCTTTTTCAATGACGCTTTGATAAATTCTTCCGGTAGTAACATTATTTGCCTGGGAAGTATTAACATTAAGAAAACGCTCGTAATGACCAAGATCAAGATCTGTTTCAGCTCCATCTTCAGTCACATAACATTCTCCGTGTTCGTAAGGATTTAAAGTTCCCGGATCTACATTGATATAAGGATCCAGTTTCTGAATAGTTGCTCTAAAACCCCTAGCCTGTAATAATTTCGCCAGAGACGCGGCAATAATTCCTTTTCCAAGAGAGGAAGATACACCGCCGGTGACGAATATATACTTGGTATCGGCCATTTCTAATCGTGTTTGTTGTGTTGTTATTCAGGGCGCTAAATTACAAAGAAGAATAGAAAAACCGCTTACTTTGAAGTTCTAATCTTAAGAGGTTTTTAACAGGAGAGGATCCTATTTTCTGGGGCGGGGATAGCGCATTCGAATTTGTCTCAAAAGGCCCTCGAGACTATTAACTTTCAGTTCGTAAACCTGTTGCATCTGGTCGCCAAGTTTCCCCTGCGGAAATCCTTTTTGTCTAAACCAAACATAATATGGTTCGGGGATATCTGAAAGATAGACACCTTTATATTTGCCAAAATGCATTTGTGCATAGGCTAATTCCAATAATTTCTGAGGATCTGGTTGCAATCAGGAAGCTTTTAAAAGTCCCGAAAGTTCGGAAAACTTCTGCTTATTCATAGGCTTCACCATGTATTTAATTACTGCCGGATAGTCTTTAGCCTTATCTACATCGATCTTACTGGTGCTTGAAGTAAGAATGATGATACGGTGCCTGCAATTCCTGCTTTGTAACATTTCCAGAAACTCCCAGCCGTTCATTTCTGGCATATTTAGATCAAGAAAAATTATTGCATCACTGTCTTCAGACACAAACTCCATAGCTTCACACGGGTTCGTAAAATCTTTTACAATACCTTGATATCCTTCGATTTCAAGAAGTTTCTTGGTAATAAAATTCGAAATTGGCTGGTCATCTACCAGGTAGATCTTACTCATAATTCTTCAGCTTTTAAAGCCACTATTTCTTTAGATGCCATTTCTACCACTTCTTTTAAAACTACATCCAGTTCGTTCACGGTCGATTCAAGTTTTGGCATCATTTCAATTTTAAATGTTTCGGTATCCACTAGTTCGGCTAGCTGCACTATGCCTTGTATTCTAGATAAAGGCTCACGAACGTTGTGGGCGTTAAGTGCAGAAATATGAAGTAGCTTCTTATTTTTTTCAGCAATAGATTCGGTTCGTTTATTAATGGTCTGCTGTTGATTTTTTACGATCGTTTCGATTTGCTCATTCTTAAGCTTAATGGTCTCATAAGCTTCGGTTAAATTTTTATTCTGAATAGCGAGCTGCTTCTTAAGATAGATCTCGTTGAACTTGGATTGTATACAATCAACCACGAGCTTCAGAATATCAATATCTCCTACTGAAAAGGTCATGTGTTGATCGGCTAGCAGGGATACAATCACCTTTGAATCGGTCTTATCAAATGCCCATCCCCAGAGTACCGGATCAAATAGTTCTGACCTTTCTATTTTATTCTTTAGAAGTTTATCAGGAATGCTTCCGGTAAGTAACGGAATGCCCGTTTCTTTAAGATCTCTCTCGTAAGGAAATATTTCGGTTTCCGATTCAAAATCATACCAGATATTACCAGAGAACTGTTCAACGATGAAATTATCTTTTTCCCGAATAATACACATTCTCAAGATCCTGAAATTAATAAGATACTTCAGGTTTGTCTTACAAACATTAGCGATCTCTTCCAGGTTCGAACAACGATTTATACCGTTGGCGAACTTGGAATATGCTTCATAGGTGATCCTGTAAAGCTGGGAAGTATTACTGCTAATATCCTGCATCGTAAAAGGAAACCCTTATTCCGGAGTTTCTAAAAGTTCATTATCGATCTTAATTCCAGATACATCTGCAATCGTATTCAACATGTTTACCAGGTCTGCCTGAGCCATAAGCTCCTGGATTTCTCTCTTTGTAAAACCTGCTTTTTCCAGACTATTAAAATCTTCATCAGAAATATCGGAATGATTTAAGGCTGCTTTGGTAACGATCTGTACAGCGGTTCGGTAACTTACCGGCATCGACGGACTATTGATATGTTGTGTAGCTTTAAAACCTTCATCTTCTGAGATCATACTACTCATACTATCTGCAAAGATGCCGTGTGCATGAGAGCAGTAATTGCAACCTCTTTCTTTCGAAACGTTGTAGATGATCAATTGCTTTAATACGTTAGGAACTTCACCTTCCATAAGCGTATTCTTCAATTTGCTCCAGTTCCCTTTAAGTAGCGTCGCATTATCGCCCTGGCATTTAAACCAGTTTAAAACGAAGGGAAGTTGTAAGGTTTTTTTAGTATCGTCGTAAATTGTTTGAACTTCCGGAGAAGCTTCATCGTAGGAAACCATTCTATAACGAGACTGGTTCTGGGGTAAAGTTTGATTCATGTAGTTGTAATGGCTATAATTATACTTCGGACTGTAAATATTACAGTTATTTTTTGCATTTCATCGAAGTTCGAAGGCATTTAACTTTTTCCTCCAAAAATACTTACTAATATAAACAAATAAGTAAGATAAAGCCTACGATATTACTGAGTTAAATATTTTGTAATAGTTAGCCTGTGAACTATTGTATCTTTAGTTTTGATCAGATTAAAAACTACTTACAGAAAATGGCAATATTCGGTTCTATAATCAAGAGTTTGATTGATATAAAAGATTCTTTTACTACAGAAGGTGATGCTAATACCGAGCAACTTGAGGTTTTAAAAAGTCTGTTGGATAAGGCAAAAGATACCGCCTTTGGAAAACATTATAAATTTGCAGAAATTCTTGAAGCAGAAGATGTGGAAAAGGAATATGCAAAGAGAGTACCTTATTTTGATTATAACAAGATCGATAAAGAATGGTGGCATTTATACCACGAAGGTGAAACAGATGTTACCTGGCCTGGTACACCACCATATTTTGCTTTAAGTTCTGGAACTACTGGTAAAACCAGCAAGAGAATCCCGGTGACTGAAGACATGGTTGATTCCATTCGGAATGCCGGAATACAGCAGGTGAGTGCTCTTAGCCATTTTGATCTTCCAGCAAATTTCTTCGAAAAAGAGATAATGATGTTGGGAAGTTCTACAGATCTGCAGAAAGAAGGAGATCACGAAGAAGGTGAAATTAGTGGTATTAGCGCCAGTAATATTCCATTCTGGTTTAGAGGTTATTATAAGCCAGGCGTTGAGATCGCTAAGATTGATGAGTGGGACGAACGTGTGAAGAAGATCGCCGAGACTGCAAAAGAGTGGGACATAGGTGCGTTAAGCGGAATTCCATCATGGATGGAACTTATGCTAAAAGAAGTTATTAAATATCATAAAGTTGATAATATCCACGAGATCTGGCCTAATCTACAGGTTTACACTTCTGGTGGGGTGGCATTTGAACCATACGAGAAAAGTTTTAATGCACTGCTGGGAAAACCGGTACAGGTTATTGATACTTATCTTGCTTCGGAAGGATTTCTTGCATTTCAGCAAAGACCAAATACGCATTCAATGAAGTTGATCACCAATAATGGGATCTATTTTGAATTCGTACCGTTCAAGCCAGATTATATTAATCAGGATGGTTCACTGACCGATGATGCTCCGGTAATCTCTATTGATGATGTAGAAGAGGAAGTGGATTACGTATTATTGATCTCGACGGTGAGTGGTGCCTGGAGATATATTATTGGTGATACTATTAAGTTTACAGATAAGGAAAAGCATGAGATCAGAATCACCGGGAGAACGAAATTTTTTCTGAATGTGGTAGGATCTCAACTTTCAGTAAATAAAATGAACGATGCTGTTCAGGAACTTGAAGAGGAATATGATATTAGAATCCCGGAATATGTAGTTTCAGCTAAACGGGGAGAAGACAACGAATATTATCATTACTGGTATTTAGGAACAGAAGATCCCGCAGATGCAGATAAATTATCTGAGAGCCTGGATAACGCCTTGAAAAATGCCAATAAGAACTACAAAGTAGCACGTGGAAAAGCCCTGAAAGGTGTTCGTGTTCAAACTATAGATCCTAATACTTTCCATGAATGGAACGCTGCCAATAAGAAAAAAGGTGGTCAGGTTAAAATGGAAAAAGTAATGAATGAAGAGAAGTTCGCTGAATGGGAAAAATTCCTTGAAGATCTTAAATCGAAGAACTAGTCGATAACTTCTTCATGAATTTCATCAATTAACACCATAATCTCTTCCTGAGATAGATATAAATCCTGGATCCTGCTCTTATAGCTTTGACTTAGCTTAGAGTGATTCAGGATAAAATCTTTAGTAGCGATAATATTTTGTCCTAATCCGTGATTCACCGCATACGTATCTGCAGCTCTTTCAGCTTCACGAATGTAGTTATTGGAGGTTACGTAACGAATTCCAAACCATAACATGTCTATAGCAGATCTATCACGATAGTCCATTACATGACCAAGCTCATGACCAAGCCATCCTATTAAAACTTCAGAAGGGACGTCTTTTACACTAAAGGTTTCGTCTTCGATCTTGAATTTTTCATTAATATAAATAACATAGCTTCTATTCTTCCTGTTTTTGAAGAATCCGCTCAACTTAGGCTGAGCCTGCATGAAGGACTTTTTTATGTTCTTTTTGAACTTAAATTCAATAGGAGTGGTCTTAAGCTCCGGATAGTGTGAAAGTGCTACATAGGTTTCACGCCATATGTTTTCCGGTACGATCTTGTTGCTATACTCTAAACTGTCCTTTTGATGCATGTTCGATTTCTGCTGGGCATTGCACAACGTAAACATCATCACAATCATGATAAAACTGAATCTGTTCTTTAGTAGGCTTGCCATAGTTATATAATATTTCTAAAATTACAACAAAATTGATGCCTCTGGGACAATCGAATTTTAAAATAGACTTAAATGTTTCGGCCGCAGGCATAAAAAAAGTGGGCGGAGCCCACTTTTCTATATATAGAAACTAAAAATTATCCCTGTAGTGCCTTCTGTAATCTTTGTTGAAGTTCAGGATCTTTTTGTAGTGCCATCACCAATTGTTGGTAACGTTCCTTACTAAGATCACTTTCACCAAATAATTTCTCCATTCTCTGTTGAAACTGTGGTTGGATCTCTTCCAGTTCTGCAACTACGATCTTGTACTGTTTTGATTCAGTTTCAGTCGTTTCCACCTCTTTATTTGGATCCATATTCGCCTGATGAATTTCATTGAATCTTTGCAGATCCATTTCCTGTTCTTGGACAACCTGAATCATCTCCTGTTGAGCTTCCTGGTTTACCATTCTCATCTTCTGAAAAACTTCAGCAAATTCAGTTAATTCAGAATCGGTTACTTCAATTTGTTGCTGTGGTTGTGATGCATTTTGAGCATTCACCGTTGCTGTTCCAAGTGCGAAGATCATCGCAATTCCACCTAGTATCTTTTTCATAAATCTTTTATTTTATACTTAAGCTGGTGAACTTACAGCATTTAGTAAAGCTCACCAATTCTTTAAGAAAGACGATCGAATACTTAAGAGAGGTTTAACTGCATTGACCCTAATCTGTTAAAGCATGGATGTTTTTCAACGATTTTGATAAAGTGTGATCCATTCCTGAACAGAGATTCTGGTCATAAGCTCACCTATAAAATTATAAGGAATTTGCTGCATATTCTTAAACCGAACACAACTTTTCCCCATATCAGGTTTCTTTCCAGTGATACTTCTATAGCTCTCTATAAACCAATTTCTCAATTTGGCATCTGCATAAATGCCCGAATGATACAGAGCAAGGTATTTTTTTTGATTTGCAAGATGGGCAAAGGGGAGTGGTAGCTTAGGATCACAATGATA
Source organism: Christiangramia sp. LLG6405-1 (assembly GCF_045055805.1). Classification (GTDB taxonomy): domain Bacteria; phylum Bacteroidota; class Bacteroidia; order Flavobacteriales; family Flavobacteriaceae; genus Christiangramia. The sequence continues at coordinate 1,871,971 of NZ_CP159330.1, forward strand.
TCCTTCCGGAAATATAGAATGTGGCACCACGTAACCTATCATTTTATAATTCATGGTTTCCTCGAAGCCTTTGGGTAGGTTCTCCAGAATGGTCTTTCTCAAATTCTGGAGTGCTTCTCTCCTTTCTGATGGAACTTCGGAAATATACTGCTCTGGAGAATTTGCTTCAATTTGCATGATCTTATTTTCTTCAATATAAGAAATGCCGAGAATATTTGTTATAGACTTTTACTTCTGAAGTTTTTGATAGAAATAACTCCCAGAATAGGACCTGCAGCGAGTACCAGGAAGATATATTGCTGCGGAAATAGCTCCTGACTCATACCGACAATCTGAATACTCACGATAGTGATTGCATATCCTATAGAGTTGACTAAGGTAAGTGCAGTCCCCCGACCTTCAGCAGTAGCAGATCTAGCGATAAGTGTTGAAAACAAAGGAGAATCAGCAATAACCATCACACCCCAGAATATCATAAAAATAACAAAGAACACTTCCGAAGCAAATAGCATTAGCAAAGGAGATATGAGACAACATATTCCTGAAAAGATCAATGCTATTCTGGCAACACGGGCCACGCCAAATCTTTCAGATAAAATACCACTGATAGCACAAGCCACCGCTCCAGAACCAATAATGAGAAAACTATAAAGAGGAATATTCGAGAAACTATCAGGATGAATATGATTATAAATCTTCAACATAAGAGGCACAAAAGCCCAAAAGGCGTAGAGTTCCCACATATGGCCAAAATACCCAAATGCAGCACTTCGAAAATTAGAATTTTGGAAGAGTTTGAAAATATTAGCGGAATTTTTGGCCTGATGAGGTTTTCGAAAAGGACCATCGGGAACTAATATCTTGAGAAGAAGTCCGCCCAGAAGCGCCAGTGTGCTGGTGCTAATGATAACGACACTCCAGCTTAACTGAACAATTTCGCTGGTAGCTTTCAATAAATGGGGGAAACCAGTACCCAGAACCAGTGCGCCAACCAGAAATCCTAAAGACCGGCCCAGTCCTTTCTCGAAGTGATCTGATGCTATTTTCATCCCAACCGGATAAATACCGGCCAGGGAGAATCCTACCAGAAACCTAATGATCATAAGACTATAAAGGTTGTTCTCTTCCAGGATCGTGGAGAGATTGAAAATTGAGCCGAAAATGGCACAGAGAAAAAATACCTGGGCAGGAGAGAACTTATCTGAAATGCTTAAAAAAGCAAATACTAAGGTCCCTAGAATAAATCCAGATTGTACAGCAGAGGTAAGTAAGCTTAGAGCATTGGAAGATAACTCGAACACTGAAATTAGCTCTGGCATTACAGCATTACCCGCAAACCATAATGAGGTACAGCAAAATTGAGCAAATACAATAACAGGTAATATCCTGGAAGGTACTTTCAAGAATGTGTTGTTTTCTTACTGGATATCACCTGTTTCATTGCTTTTAGCTAAGTAGCTAAATTAATCTTTTAATGTATTATCTGGCATTGTTACATCCTCGTCTTTTAAATACTTGTCTAGAAAAGCAAGGATTTGTCGGTAGCCTTTGATCTCATTTTCTTTCTTAATGAAGCCGTGACCTTCATCTGGGAAAACCATATATTCCACAGGAACATCGTTCGCTTTTACTGCCTCCACGATTTCATCAGATTCAACCTGCAGCACTCTTGGGTCATTCGCGCCTTGTAAAACCATGATCGGGTTCTTTACATTTTCAGCATGGAATAGAGGCGAGATCTTTTTAAGTCTTATCGAATCTTTTGTAGTAGGATCGCCTAATTCATCATAAAGTGCTTTTCTAAAAGACTCCCAATAAGGCGGAATAGATTTTAATGTTCTCAACCAGTTGGTGACCCCAAAAATGTTTACACCCACTTCAAACTCATCTGGCTCGAAGGTCATCGCGGCCATGGTCATATAACCTCCATAACTACCGCCAATAATTCCAATCTGGTCTTCATTGATATAATCCTGGGATGCCAGCCATTTCTTTCCATAGATCACATCCTGAAGATCTTTTTCTCCATGATTTTTATCATCCATTTTATAGAAGCTAGCTCCATAACCACTACTACCACGGTTGTTCACGGCGAGAACAGCGTATCCATGATTCACTAAATATTGTAATAGAGCAAAATACCCTACACGGGATTGACCACCCGGCCCACCATGTACCCATACCAGTGCCGGTTTTTTATTATCTGCAGTAGCATTGAGGGGTTTATAATAGATCGCTGGTATTTCTAAACCATCGAATGATTTATACCTTACCACTTCTGCAGAAACCAGGTCGTCTGGATCTATTTCCGGATTCAAAGTGCTGGTTAATTTTTTAATTTCCTTAGTCTCTATATTGTAAACGTAAATATTATTTGGGGTTTTAGAAGTTCCAACCGTAAGTCTTAATAGCTCTTCACTATCAGAAAAATTTGCAGCCACTATATTACCATCCTTAATCTCAGGTAATTCCAGTGGAGTCTGGCTAGCATTTTTCCACAATAGTAATTTATTTGCCCCGTCTTCGTTAATGGCAATCACTCTGTAAGTGTCATTTTCACTCAAACTGCTATACATTACATCCCAGTTCGTTTCGTAAATCACATCAGACTTCTGGGTATCAATATCATATGCCATTAATCGGCTAAACTCACCACCGTGATTGGTTGTATAGTAGAGCTCTGTCTCATCTTTATTAAAACCTGTACCACTATAAGAAAATCCCGGTTTGGATATTTCAGTTAGTTCCTCCGTCTCTGTATTTAATAAGAATAATTGATTTTCGCTGGTTGTGATCTCATTGGATAATACAAGGTATTTTCCCGAAGCTGATATATCAGAAACCATATAACCTTTGTCATTCTTATAGAGCATTTTTGGTTCCCAACTCCCAATTTCCATAGTATACACGTCAAAAAATTGCGCGTTTCGCTTGTTTGAAAGATAATACATGCCAGAATCAGTATCGTTCCAGCCACCAAATTCGGCTTTTTCATTTTCTGCCGGAGTCAGGTCCTTAGAGGTTCCATCGGGTTTTAATAGGTATAAATGGTTAATTTCATTCCCTCCTTTATCTGCGGAATATAATATGTCTCCTGAGCCTGGAACATAATCTACGGCGAATAAGGATTCGTTTTCAGAATTTGTTACAGCGGTCTTGGTTCCAACTGAAATATCTATTTCATATAGATTAAATATGCCCGATTCATCACTGCTTATCAGGATTTTTGATTCATCTGGTGAGAAACTACCACCCGAAACACGAGTGTTTTCATAGAATTGCTCGATACTGTATTCTGTAGGTTCTTGCTGAGCGTTTACATTTAGTATGGCAGCAAGAAAAATAATGAGGAAACTGGTCGATTTCATTTTTTCGAGAATTAGTTAGACATTATGTTGGTTATCAGACTAATATACGAAAATTGAGACTTCGAAAATGAATTGTTCAGAACTATAGATGTTGCTGATTATTATTGGTGAGTTCGTGCTTTTCATTCCCGGTATGTTTGGTCGCTGCCGGTTCAAATAACATTACCTGAACTTCATTTTCAGCTATGGGCTTATGTTCAACGCCCTTTGGAACAACGATGAACTCGCCAGGATTAAGGGTGACAGAGCTATCCCGAAACTCGATCTTTAGCACTCCTGAAATCACCCAGAATAATTCGTCTTCTTCATGATGCGCATGCCAGATAAACTCACCTTTAAGCTTAGCTAGCTTTACCTGCTGTCCATTCAATTCTCCAACGATTCTCGGATTCCAGTGATCCTGAAACTGGTCTAATTTTTCCTGAATATTGACTTTTTCCATTATTTTTTAATTGGTTCGATTAGCCATTGATAGGCTTCGCCGAAATTCTCTCTCCACAATTTCTCGTTGTGTTCTCCGTCTTCAACGAATTTTACGACCATATTTTGAGATTCCAGGCCTTTTGAAACAAGCAGATCTTGCATGGTATTCACTTCCTCTACCATGGAATCTGATTCTTTTTTCCCTGCCAGTATATAAAACTTCTGATCGTTAGCTATTTCTGAATTTCTTACTTTTTCATAGATCTGTTCACTAAACCAGAAACTGGGAGAGAAAACTCCTATTTTACTGAATACTTCAGGGTATTCAAATGCCGCATAGAAGCTAATTAGTCCGCCCAGAGATGAACCAAAAATTCCTGTATTCGCCTGATCTGCCAGGGTACGATAGCTGGCATCAATATGCGGTTTAAGAGTAAATCTTATAAAATCAACGTACTTCTTCCCATTGCCACCGCCATATTTTTCGTTTGGATAAGGAGTAAGTTCTGAAATCCTATCGTCTCCACCATGCTCAATGGCGACAATGATCGCTTTCTTTGAATTAGTTTCGTCCAGAAATTCATCTACATTCCATTCACCAGCATAGGCAATAGAATCATTAAAGACATTCTGTGCATCGTGCATATAAATAACTGGATATTTCTGCTCATCCAAATCGTAATTTGCAGGAAGATAGATCCATATCTTTTTATGGCTATTTAATTGGGGTGCCTCGATCTCAAAAGTTTTTACATTTTTAGAAAGTGTACTCTGGGCCATTAGTAGCGCAGGACAGAAGAGGCTTAGAAAAATTATGGAAAATAGATTTTTCAAAGAATGAAGTATTAATGAATATCAAAAATACATTTTAAGATCTAATTTTCAAGATCGCAGTCAAAGCAGGCAAGTTGCGAAGAACTTAGTTCGAGATCTTCAGAACCTTTCAAAGCATCGCTTAGTTTTCCCTGTTCTTGTATTTGTTGGAAGAACTGCTCAGCATATTCCTGAAGCATATCCCTGCGGCTTTTTAGTTTATCAGTGATTTCTTTTTCGTTGAGCTTTCGGATTTCGTCTGGCCAGGCTTCAAAAGCTTTACCTATCTTTTTATCGCTCAAGTTTTTCTGAAGTTCGCTTGCTTGCTTAATGAACATTTCTTCCGAAGTATTTGAGAGAAAATAGCGGTCGAAAGGATAAACCAGGCCGGGCATATGATCGATCTCTTTTTCAAAAGGCCGAACCAGTGGCTCGATATTTTTGTTAGTGATTATGGATGGGAGCAAACCAGATATATTAAAAAATGCATTGTCTCTATCGCCGGCAACCGGTATTGCTATATTTCCACGATCAGATTTCTGAATTGCCCAGCCCCATTGCTCGGCGTGACGATCCCAGTCACCTATAAGCAAATCGAATAATCTTACTTTGATCAAAGCCTCTTGATCTACTGAAATTTTCACTTTTGTCTCAAATTTTAATTTCTGAAGGTCTTTGGTTTCAATAATTTTTGAAACATTTTTTAGCGAAGTCCAATTGGCTTTGCTTTCGGTTTCATATTCCAGAAGGAACAGTCGGTTGCCAAATTTCTCATTAAAATCACCTAGAACTTCTTGCTTCGGAATAAAGACCATTCTAGGATGTGTATGCAGAATGTCAAGTTCCTGAGCTAACTCAGCCGCGAGGATCGCCGCGTAGGGATGTTGCGCAGATATTCCGTCCACGATAATATTTTCAAGGCCGAGATCTTCTGCAATTTCAGGGATAAGTTTCTCCGGATCTTTTGTGACACTTCGCAAGGTGTAAATGATGCCATTCTTTGAGCGTAGTTTTAAGGAATGCGTTTGTTTACCTCCACCTTCTTTGATGATTTCCATGCCACCGTATAAGGTATCCAGAAATACAATTGGAAATTTCACTTTTTCAGACCAGGCATTGCGGTAGTTACTTCCCTGAACCAAATCCTTCAGAAGGTTAGCTTCATATAAAGTACTTGGAGCGATTAGAACCGAATCGTGGTTTCTGAAATTTGTTCTTTTAAGGTCTTCAAAATTGGAAATAGTGCAGGTCTCAAAAGTTTTCTGGGTGCCGGAAACAGAAAAGTAGATCGAGCCAATAAGGATGATGACTACTCCCAGTAAAATGATCAAAACCTTCTTCATATTGCTTTCAGCTAAATAAAATAAAACTAAGGTTTTCAACCCGTATTATTTCAGCTAGAAGCGTTATAAAATTGGTAAATTCTATTGATTTAATATATTATTTTCCGAAGAGTAACAGTCATCAGAATTTAAGATCTTCAGGCATGCTCAACTGCGCTGTCCTTGTAAAATCTCTTCTTCAACCAGAACGAAACCCGTACCAGTAAAATCAAGGCTGGCACTTCTACTAGCGGACCAATGACTCCTGCAAATGCCTGACCGCTATTTAAACCGAATACTGCAATGGCAACCGCGATCGCCAGTTCAAAATTGTTTCCGGCTGCCGTAAAAGCAACAGAAGCATTCCGTTCGTAGCTGGCTCCAAGCAATTTACTTGCGAAAAAGCTAATTAAAAACATAAGGCAGAAATAAATAAGTAGCGGAACCGAGATTAGTAAAACATCAAATGGAATTTCAACAATTAAACTACCCTTCAGCGAAAACATCAAAACGATGGTAAATAGTAAAGCAATTAAAGTAATTGGTGAAATTGCCGGGATAAAACTGTTTTCGTACCAGGATTCCCCTTTTAGACGCACTAGGATAATTCGACTTAAAATACCCAACACGAATGGGATACCAAGGTAAATTAGTACACTTTCCGCAACACTCTCAATAGAAATATCCACGATAGCAGAATCGAATCCGAAGAAAGGAGGGAGCCAGGTAATAAAGATCCATGCATAAAAACTGTAGGCGAAAACCTGGAAAATGCTGTTCAGTGCTACCAGGGCTGCTCCATATTCACTACTACCTTCCGCGAGGTCATTCCACACCAATACCATCGCGATACACCTGGCAAGTCCTATTAGTATGAGTCCGATCATATATTCGGGATGGTCATGCAAAAATGTAATGGCCAGGAAAAACATCAAAAAGGGCCCGATGATCCAGTTAAGTATCAGAGATAGCGTCAAAATTTTGACGTTTTTGAAAACTTTAGGTAGGAGTCTGTATTTTACTTTCGCTAGTGGAGGGTACATCATAAGGATGAGTCCAACGGCCAGCAGCCAGTTTGTAGACCCGGAGCTCATTGCATTAATCTGCTCTGGAATTGCCGGGATGATGTTGCCCAGGATCACACCAACGGGCATAGCAAGAAAGATCCATAGCGTTAAATTCTTATCAAGGAAATTTAGTTTTTTAGCCATTGGATATTGCTTTTTTAAAGGCGTATAACATTTCAGAACCTATCTGGTCACTTCGTTCCATGTACTTTTTTGCCATTTCAGGAGTATCATCAAAACTCTTGGGATCTTCGTAATTCAAGGGTATTCTGGATTCTGCTCCCACTATGAACGGGCAATTTTCATCAGCATGACTACAGGTCATTACCGCTGCAAAGTTCTTCGTCGGGTTTTTTTCATGGTCAAATATCTTTGAATAAAAAGTATTTGAACTTGCACCAGTATCTACTTTGATTTCTGGATTCTCTCCAGATTTCTCATCAATTCTAAAACCAGTTTCACTCAAAGTTAAAATGGCCTGCGGAAAGAAGGCAGTAGCCTCTGTTCCACCAGAATAGCACTTGGCTGGAATTTTATAATAATCTGATGCCGCCATAGCCCAGGCTTGTGCGAGCTGACTACGTCGGGAATTATGAGTGCAGATAAAATTGAGTTGCAATGCGTCTTCTAAATTGATCTTTTTAGAGATGAATTCCACTAAAGGTTGAAGAACATTCATTCTTTCTTCGGAAATTGATAACTTTTCAAGTTCCTTGATCTTTGAACTAAGTTCTGGATATATATTATTCATAACGATTAATTAACAGCAACCTGAATTTGGAGAACATTGTTGCTCGGATACATTTGCTATTTTTACTTTGGGTTTGGATTCTGGTATACCACAATTATCTTTTGCCAGGCAGTCAGTTTTTGTATTCAAAAGAAGGAATTTTTCGCCGTCAAAATCAAGATGATATTTATTGATACTTTGCCCCTGGTATTCCACTTCAATTTCAGCATCCCGAAGGTTGAGTTTGTCTTCAGCAATGGAAATGATCTGCATTAATTTCTCCGGATACAATTGGTGATCGTAGTCATCGGCTTCCCAAAGCTGAAAAGAAACCTTGCGCTCATTTCGTAGTACACCCCCACAATCAATAAAATTTTTACGTATACTTCCAACTTCAGTTACGTGAAAATGAGAAGGTACAAGCTCACCGCCTGGTAGTTCAAAATAAAGTCGGCTTAAGTTCTTGAGTTCTTTTTTAAATTCTGATAAAAGCATAGTATTCGATTTATCGTAATATTACGATGTTAATATTTAAATTTTTTTAGCAGCAATCCTTCGGTTCGGGTGTTTTTAAACCATCAAATAATACATTCAGTAATTGCTGAATTTTATACCAGTTGGTCGTATCAATACAATAACTAACAGACACTCCTTCAATGGATCCCTGGATAATTCCGGCATTTTTCAACTCACGTAAGTGCTGACTGATCGTAGCCTGCGCAAGACCAAGTTCGTTGACCAGGTCTCCGTTGATACATCTATCAGATTTCAGAAGAAATTGAAGAATGGCAATTCTTGCAGGATGAGCCAGTACTTTGGCGTAACACGCAAGTTCATTCTGTTCTTTAGAAAATAGATCGGTCTTCGTAACTCCCATTCGATATAATTATATTGCAATATTACGATGAATAAATAACCAGACCAACATTAATTGAAATTTTTCCAAACACTTTGAAAAATGCTCTAATTCTTAAAATATTAGGATTACCATCGCAGATTTACTCTTAAAATAGGTTAATTATCATAAAGCCAACAAAGCCTTAACTCAGGATTAGCAGTAGATACGCGTGTTCAAATGTATTTTCGTTTAAAACTAACTACAATTACGATGAACAGTTCAATCACACCTTTTCGTTATTTAAGTCTACTAGCCGGAATTTTGTTGTTCTCCTGTAATTCCAATCCACAAATTCAGGATCCGATTAAGGAGGAGCAAACTCAGGAATTGAGTATGAAGAGTCCTATTATCAAGAGAGAAGCAAAGATATTCCGTAAGGAAGTAAAATACTCGGTGGATTCTCTAAAATCTCGTGAGACCATAGATAGTTTGCTTAGTAACTATAACGATGATGAACTGAAAACAGTTCTTGCTATCAATCGTATCGAAAAAAATAAAATACGTCCCAACCGCCCACTTGTAATTCCAGAATGTGCTGCGGAAGAATTCAATAATTATAGTCCGTTTCCAGAAGATCTTCAAGAACTGCACTGTATACCTAAGACTGTTTTGATCAATAAAAGAGTACAGGCATTCGGACTTTATGAAAATGGCGAATTAGTTAAATGGGGACCGGTTAGTACCGGGAAAGGTTCAACTCAAACTCCGGCAGGACTTAATTATGGGAATTATAAGGCGAAAAGAAAGGTAAGTACGGTAGATGCTTCATGGATACTTCCATATTATTTCAATTTTATGAATTTTGAAGGTGTTGGGGTACACCAATACGCGCTACCAGGATATCCTGCGAGTCATGGATGCGTAAGATTATATATGGATGATGCAAAGTATATATTCGATTGGGCTAGTATGTGGGAACTTGAAAATTCAGACATAGAGTACAATGGTACGCCCTTTATGGTATTTGGAGAATATGACCACTCAGCCAACAAACCATGGTTGGATCTTAAGCAAAGTATGAAAGCTAACGATCTTACTCAGGATGAACTGAATACGATCAGGGAATACATAAGTGATTACCAGGAAGATCCAAAAAACTATCACAATATTGTTTCGAAAACAAAGGATGCTGAATTAGCCGATGCATAAAACTTAGTTTTCTTAAATTAGCCGGTAAAGATCATTACTATGTATAGCAATAATTTTTACCGGTTTTTTTGTGTCCTAATATTTTCTATTTCTTCTCTTAGTTCTGCCCAGGACGTAGAAGTTATGGTAAGAGCGCAGGCCGGCGACGCTAAATTTATAGGCTCTTCTATTGGCGGAGCTAAAATCCTGATCAAAGATGCTTTGACTAATGAAATCTTGGCAGAAGGTATCACCAAAGGAAGCACGGGTAATACTGAAAAGATTATGAAGCAGCCTCATGAAAGGGGCATCCGAATTACAGATGATCAAACGGCAGGTTTTAATGCTAAGATCGAGATAACTGAACCAAGATTTGTAACTATTGAAGCTTACGCACCCTGGAACAAGAAACAGGCTATTGTAAAATCAAGTACTCAATTATGGCTGCTTTCTGGAAAAAACATAACCGGTGAGGGAATCATCCTGAAAATACCAGGCTTCGTAGTGGATATTGTAACTCCTCAAACTCACCAATCTTATTCCAGTTCAGAAATTAAAATTCAGGCAAATATTGTCATGATGTGTGGTTGTCCTATCACTAAAGGAGGTCTGTGGGACGCGAACCAGTATGAAGTGGCCGCGATCTTGAAAAATGAGAATATGCCTACCAAAACTGTAAAATTGGAACAGGAGGGAGGTTCCAGTAATTTTATGGGAAGTGCTATTTTAGAACAAGGCTCTTACGAATTAATTATCCAGGCATTCGATCCTTTAACCGGAAATACAGGGATAGATCGTACTAATTTTATGGTTAACTAAAACTTGCCAGTCCCAGATCTGAGATCGTCCTAAGCACACCATGCTCATTATTGTCATGACTGGTAATGAACTTGCTGGCCTCTTTAACTTCAGGATGAGCATTTTTCATAGCGTAACTATGAGCAGAGACCTTCATCATTTCAAGGTCGTTCAAATAATCTCCAAATACCAAAGTTTCCTCTTCCGTAAAATTCATTTCCTTCTGAATTCCTTTGATAGCATTTCCCTTATTTGCATTTAGAGCAGTAATATCGATAAATATCTTTGCAGCGATGGCAACCTTGAAGCGGTCTGTATAACCCTCAAAGTGTGGATAAGTATTAGCTTCAACTCCATTGAAATTACAGTAAGTAACCTTTAAATAGGTGTCATCAACTTGCGTAAGATCTTCCACAACTTTTAAACGTTCATAAAACTGAGAAATATGATCGATGAATTTCTTATCGCTGGTTTCAATATATGCTGAATCTTTTCCGCACAGGACGACGTAAGTATCTTCCAGTTTTCGGCCCATTTCTATAAAATGAATAGCGGCGTCCTTTTCTATGGGGTTCACATAGAGCTCTTTACCCTTGAATGAAACATAAGTGCCGTTTTCTGCAAAGAACATGGTGCGATGCTTAATCCTTTCAAATTTACTTTCCAGATTATAAAACTGTCGGCCACTCGCGATGGAGAATTGTATGCCTTTGGCACACAATTCTTCCTCCATTTTCCAGAAATCTGGATGAATCTCATGCTGGTCGTTTAATAGGGTGCCATCAACGTCGGTTACTATAAACTTAATCATATCTGCAAATTTAGAAGCTGCAAAAATACCATAATCCTAACGGGCACTCTTTAATATTATATTAATTCTGAAGAGTTTCAGGATCAAACATTTACAACATTTTATTTAAAATAGTTCTAAATAAGGTTTTTAAAATGGAATTCACTTAGTATGTTTGCGTCACTATTTATATCAAGTCTAAATAAAATTAAACAGATGAATCATAAATTACTACTACTATTTATCTTCTTTGGATACAGCGCAATTGCTCAGAATTCTGGGAATATCAAGGGAAAGATTACTAATTCAAAAGGAGAGGCAATTTCTGCAGCAAATGTAGATGTTCAGGGTACAGGTATTGGAACAGAAACAGATCTAAAAGGTTCTTATTTAATCGAAAGCGTTCCTGAAGGAAATTATCTTCTTAGGGTATCTTATGTTGGATATGAGCCAAAGGAAATTGCAATTACCTTAAAGCCAGGTGCAATGACCAGTCTTCCGGTTATTGTTTTGCGATCAGGTGAAGAACAATTGGAGGAAGTAGTAATCCAGGGTAACGGAAGTTCCATTGAGTATGATCGTGCTAAAAGTGTATATGTTTCCAAGCTACCTTTAAAAAATATAGAGAATCCGCAGGTCTATGACAATATAACCTCAGAGTTGCTAGAACAACAGATTATCACAAATTTTGATGATGCTCTAAAAAATAGTTCTGGAATTACCAAATTATGGGAATCTACAGGTAGAGGCGGAGACGGCGCAGGTTATTTTTCGCTTCGAGGTTTTCCTGTACAGCCAACTATGGTTAATGGCCTGCCAGCTCTTACCAATGGTAGTCCCGATCCCGCAAATATTGAAAATACTGAGGTTATAAAAGGTCCTTCCGGTACTTTGTATGGGAGCAGTCTTATTTCCTACGGAGGCTTGATCAATATCACTACAAAAAAGCCTTATGATTATTTCGGCGGAAATATTACATATACGCTTGGTAGCTATGGGCTTAACCGAGTTGCCGCAGATGTAAATACGCCTTTAGATGAAGATGGAGATGTGGCTCTACGAGTCAACACTGCATATCAAACTCAAAATTCGTTTCAGGATGCCGGGTTTTCGAAATCCTTTTTATTCGCGCCGTCTCTGAGTTACAAGGTAAACGACAGACTTTCCTTTTTGGTTAATACTGAATTTTACAGTGGCGAGTCAACAAATCCTACCATGCTATTTGTGGATAGGGGAGCACCTTTAACAGTAACAAATATTGAAGAATTAGATTATAACTCGAATAGATCCTACACCAGTAACGATCTAACTCTAAAAAATCCAACTTATAGTCTACAGGGTCAGATGAATTATAAATTGTCAGAAAACTGGACTTCTCAAACTGCTATTTCTCGTGGAAGTTCGAAGTCTGAAGGTTATTATTCTTACCTCTATGAAACCACCAGATTTTACGAAGGTTTGGATGATGGAGTAGTGTTTACGAGGTATATGAATAATCAGAATTCTACCACCCTTACTACAGATCTTCAGCAGAATTTTATAGGTGATTTTGAGATCTTCGGAATGAGAAATAGGATGGTAGCTGGTTTAGACTATTTTCAACGAGAAACCATAGATAATGGTACCGGTTATGTAGGCAACGGAAATATTTATATTGGAAATGCAGGTCTGCAGAATGTGAACGAAAGTGTTTTTGGTATTACTGAGCAAGTGAATTATATCACAAATGGAGACAGTGGAATTCTTTCCACAGCGGCGGTTGATGGTCTCCTGGCCAATTCAAATCGTAATAATAATACTGTTAAAGAGGATATCTATAGTGCTTATGTATCAAATGTATTAAATATTACTCCGGCATTATCTGCCATGGCCAGTTTACGAATAGACCAGTTCGAAAATGATAGCAATAGCCAAACTGCACTTTCGCCTAAATTCGGAGTAGTATATCAGCCAATTTTAGACCGGGTTTCTGTATTTGCTAATTATATGGATGGTTTTAGTAACGTAGCACCTTCAGAAGTTATTAATCAGGATACTGGTGAAACAAACAGAATAACTTTTGATCCTGAACATGCTACTCAATTTGAATTTGGAACGAAGCTGAACTTTTTCAATGATAAACTGTTCGCAACCTTGAGTTATTATGATATTCAGGTTGAAAATATTGTTCTAGGTAATGGTATTAATGTAAATCAGGATGGGACTCAATACAGTCGTGGTTTTGAAGCCAGGCTTACCGCTAGTCCAATAGATGGATTAAATCTTGTAGCAGGAATCAGTCACAATGATAGTGAAGTGACCGAAGCTTCAGAAAATGATGATTTCCTCGGAAGAAGACCTGAATCTGCGGGACCTGAGACTCTGGCAAACCTTTGGGCAAGCTATAAATTTACTGCTGGTGTAGCTGAAGGATTCGGTCTTGGTTTTGGAGGTAACTACGCCAGTGAAAACATGATTTTTAATCGCAACACGGCGGGTGTATTTACACTTCCATCTTATACAGTACTAAATGCAGCTGTTTTCTATGATGTAGATAAATTTTCGATCAACCTGAAACTGAATAATCTAACGAATGAAGATTATTTCAACGGATGGTCAACAATAAATCCACAAGCACCGAGAAATTTCGCTGCCGCACTTACCTATAAATTTTAGTTTGAGTTAGCTGGAGATCGCCGTAATGGTGATCTCCTTTTTTTTAAAGAATTATGAAGAAAAAACAGAAACGGGATACACTTAGAAAATGGGCTGGCAGAATCCATCTCTGGTTGGGTCTATTGACGGGTATTATTGTATTTATAGTTGCAATTACTGGATGTATCTATGTATTCCATGACGAAATTAAAGATGCTATCTACGACTTCCGATTTGTAGAACAGCAGGATAGTGGATATTTGGCACCTTCAGAAATTAAGGAGATTGTACAGTCGAAATATCCCGGAACTACAGATGATTTTGTGCTCTATGCCGGGCAGGACAGACCAGTTGCGGTGTATGGAGTATTTGAAGAAACTCCATATTGTTTTTACCTAAATCCATATACAGGTGAATGGTTATATTCTCAGGATTTTACGAGGGATTTTTTCGAGATCGTAAAAGCACTGCATATGTACCTATTGTTACCTGAGGAAATTGGAAGGCAGGTAGTAGGTATTTCAACTTTGATCTTTATCCTAATGATGATCACGGGAGTTATACTTTGGTGGCCAAAGAAGCTGAAGAACTTAAAGAAGAGTCTGAAAATAAAATGGAATGCTCGTTGGAGAAGAGTGAATTACGACCTACACAACATCAGCGGATTCTATCTTCATATTCTTGCCATTGTAGTAGCCATTACCGGGTTATATTTCTCATATGATTGGGTGAAAGATGGACTCTATTTTGCGGGAAATCTAGGTGAAGATGTAGAAAGTGATCATCATATTGAAAATATTGTTCAGAAACCACGAATTCCAGAGGAGCCTATAGATATAGCTTTTGTTGAAACACTAGAAAAAGCGCCTGGACATGAAATGTATTTTGTGTGGACAGAAGGTGATCATCATCCGGTGGTAACAGGAGCATATACCGAATCTCTGGACTACGATCACCAATCCAATTACTATTTTCATCCACAAACTGCTGAATTACTTCAGGAACAGCCATATGAGTCAAAAAGTACTGGTTTAAAACTACAGGAAATGAGTTACGGTATACATACAGGTCAGTATTTCGGGATGACCGGGAAGATCATCGCTTTTATTCTGAGCATTTTTGTCGCAAGCTTACCTGTAACAGGATTTATAGTGTGGTGGGGAAGAAAAAACCGGGTGAAACATCTCACCCGGTGATATTTTTAGAATAACAGGGCGTCTACTATAGCTCCTACGATTGCGATAAGTATCGCTAACCATAAGCTTGGTAGAAAAC
Source organism: Christiangramia sp. LLG6405-1 (assembly GCF_045055805.1). Lineage (GTDB taxonomy): Bacteria > Bacteroidota > Bacteroidia > Flavobacteriales > Flavobacteriaceae > Christiangramia. The sequence continues at coordinate 1,887,217 of NZ_CP159330.1, forward strand.
CTTCAGTTTTGAAATCTGAAGTTAAATTATCTGCTATTTCTATTACGATCGCATAGGCAACCACTCGGGTGATAAAGCCCAGTCCAAGGAAGTAGAAAATTCCGAGTGTAGCAATATTTAATACGGCGGTAAGTAACCAGCTCAATAGAAAGCTTAGTACTCCAATGATTAATGCAACGATTAGTGCAGATTTGAAGCCATTAAGATGAACTTTACTTAGAAATTTCGCAGCGATTAGCAGGACGACTGCATCCAGTACGATATGGATGATCCATTGTAACATAGTTTTGGTTTTATAGTTAGTTACTACGAATATACTTAAAAAAGCTTCAGATTAATCTTTGGAAGAATCGAGCCTGTATTCCATCGTGCTGGGTTCCTTATTGATCAAAACTTCCCAGAGAGCCTTGACATTTGCCAGTTTCTCTCTTTGTTTCAGCCTGTATTCGGTTTGGTAAGCACGTTGATCTGCGGTGAAACCGAAGTAATTAAATCCCAGCTGACCAGAAATGAAAAGTGCCCTGGGCAAATGGAATTTTTGGGTAACCACTGTAGCATTCTCTATATTAAAAAGTTTTCCCGCCCTGTACATACTGTCATAAGTATCCAGTCCTGCATGATCTGAGGTAATTCGGTTTTGAGGAATTCCTCGTTCTCGAAGATAAGAAACCATGGCAGCGATTTCATTATAATCTTCGGTTCGATGATCGCCAGTTACATGGAAATTCTTGACCTTGTTACTGTGATATAATTTAATAGCGGTATCTACGCGATCCTTTAAGATTGGAGATAATTTACCATCAGAATGGACACTTGCTCCCAAAATAATTACTGTTTCACGGGGAGGTATTTTAGAAATATCAGAATAAATGTCTTCTGAAGTGTGTCTCAAGAAAATGGCTTCAACACCCAGGATGGTAAAGATGATAAGCACAATTCCAATGACAGAGAATAAGATGAATTTTTTAAGTTTTTTCATTTCTCTGGATGAATATAAGGTCGAAGATAGCCATAAATAATTGGATGTATCAGATTAATCGATAGCTAACGTAAATGTTCTTTTCATCATTGTGTACCTTTGCATTTCAAGATCATAATTATGAGTAATTTAAAAGCGCTGAACTGGCGTTACGCCACTAAAAAGTTTGATGATTCCAGAATTCTTTCCGAAGAAAAACTGGAGATCCTTAAGCATGCATTTAATCTCACTGCCACTTCCTATGGATTACAACCATTAAAGATGCTGGTAATTAGCAATAAAGAAACTCAACAGCAGCTTACAGAGTTCTCAATGAATCAGCAGCAGGTAAGTAACGCTTCTCATGTACTGGTGATCTGTACTGAAAAAAATGTAGATGAAAATTTTATATCAGGATACTTTCAACGAGTAAAGAATTTGAGAGACACACCAGATGAGGTTTTACAGCCTTTCCATAATTTTCTGGTAGATGATTTCAAGAATAAGGCGATCGAGGAAATTGAAGCCTGGGCACGAAATCAGGCATACCTGGCTTTAGGAACGCTATTAACCGTGTGCGCTACTGAAGGAATAGACGCCTGTCCCATGGAAGGTTTTGAGCCTGCAAAATATGATGATTTCTTAAAACTTGGAGATAGAAACCTGCAGTCGGTACTTGTGCTTCCTGTTGGTTATCGTGCTAAAGATGATTTCTTTTCAGAATTAAAAAAAGTGCGTCGCCCATTGGACGAGGTGATCATTGAAATGGATTAATACTCTACGTATTCTTTGATCTCCAGACCGTAACCAATCATTCCAACTCTTTTAGTTTGCTGGGAATTTGACAACAACCTGATCTTATGAATCTCAAGGTCATGAAGAATCTGAGCTCCAATTCCAAAATCCTTATTGTCCATTTTTACTGGCGGTGCTTTAATTTCTCCCTGTTTCTGACTTTCTTTTAATTCTGTTATTCTAGATAAAAGGTTTGGAGATGGGTTAGCCGGATTAATAAAAACGATGGCACCACGACCTTCATCATTGATCGCCTTAAACATTCCATCCAGTTTTTTCTCTGCATTATTGGTCAAAGTTCTCAGGATATCATTGTTTACCATGGTTGAATTCACTCGTACAAGAATGTCTTCATCGGTCTTCCATGAACCCTTAGTCAATGCTATATGAACCTGTGAATTGGTAGTTTGTTTGTAAGCGCGAAGTCTGAATTTTCCAAATCTTGTATCCAGTTCAAAATCCTCATTTTTCTCGATAAGACTATCGTGCTGCATTCTATAGGCAACAAGATCTTCGATAGAAACGATCTTTAGATCAAACTTTTTAGCGACTTCCAGCAGTTGGGGTAAGCGTGCCATGGTTCCATCCTCATTCATGATTTCCACGATGACTCCGGCAGGTTCGAAACCGGCAAGTCTTGCAAAGTCGATCGCAGCTTCGGTATGACCTGTTCTGCGTAAAACTCCGCCTTCCTTGGCTTTTAGCGGAAAAATATGTCCTGGTCTGTTAAGGTCCTGCGGTTTTGTTTCAGGATCTATCAGGCTTTTGATGGTTTGAGCTCTGTCTGAAGCTGAAATACCCGTAGTTACACCTTTTCCTCTCAGGTCAACCGAAATCGTAAAAGCGGTTTCCATAGGATCGGTATTATTACCAACCATCATTTCCAGTTTAAGATCATTACATTTTTGCTCGGTTAAAGGAGCACAAATGAGTCCGCGGCCGTGAGTAGCCATGAAATTGATCATCTCTGGAGTAACCATTTCTGCAGCGGCAAGAAAATCACCTTCATTTTCACGGTCAATATCATCCACTACAATGATCACCTTTCCGGCGCGAATATCATCAATAGCTTCCTGAATTGTATCTAATTTGACCTGATACTGGTTATTTTCTACCTCTGCCATAGTTCCAAATTTATGGCTGCAAAGATATTTATTATGATTTACTTTTGTTCCGAATCGCTCCGGCTTTTTTGAAGAGTTTTTTTATAGGGTCCGTAAGGCTGTCAAAAGCCAATAATCCCTGATCTGTAGTAGCTCTATAAGTAAGAAAAACACCCAGCGGGAGCATGATCCAGGTTGGAAGCCATGTAGCCACAAACGCAGGAACACTTCCATTTTCTGCCGAATTCTTCGTGAAGATCCCTATAAAGTGATAGGTAAGAAAGAGCAAAATTGCAACCACTATAGGTAAACCAATTCCACCTTTCCTGATAATGGCTCCAAGAGGAGCTCCTACAAAGAACAGTACGATACAGGCAATTCCAAGAGCATATTTTTCATGTAAGGCGATCTCGAATTTATTGATCTGCTTTACATTGTTTTTAAACTCCTGCTTCTGCATTCCCAGATGGGCAATAGCGCTGTTTACAGTTCCTAAAGCGAGGTTGGAAATTTGTGCCGCATCGTAGGTATTGTAATGCGACAGGATACTTTCATCTGTAGAAACTACAGTATCCTTAGGCTTTAAATTATTCTGAACATTAACGATCCCTGAGCGATCATACATATTCGATTTAAGACTAGCCATTTTTGTATTGTAGTTGACCGAAAATGAATCTATGCTTTCACTCAGTTCTGAAATTTTCAACATTCCGTGAGTGGAATTATAGTTTTGATCCTCCAGATCTACATTATTGAAATTTGAGAGATCTATATTGATGACATATTCATCAAAATAAGTTTTCGTAAATGGTTTTCTTTTCCTCTTTTGATAATCTGAAGGTGTTACTTCATCGTAATAGTTTCCTTCCTTCAGAATTAGAGAAAGTACATCAGAATTAGTACTTCCAACCAATTCGCCTTCCCGTGCTTTGATCACTGTAGTATTTCCGCCAGTTTTCTCCTTCTGATGAATAATTACATCGGTAAGAAACTGATCATTCTCACCACTTTTTTCTTCTACTTTAATATTGAAGGTTCCAATGTCATTGAAGATTCCTTCAGAAATAGCCATGGCCGGCTTTAACTGAGCAATATTCTTCCGAAGATTGATCGACTTAAATTCTGCTGCGGGAATGACATTATTGGCGAAAAAGAAAGCTGTAAGACTTACTAATACTATGAATACGGTAAGACTACGCATTGCGCGGCCTAAAGAAATACCTGAAGACTTCATGGCGGCAAATTCATAATTTTCAGCAAAAGAGCCGAAAGTCATGATGGATGTAAGCAGGATTGTTAGCGGTAATACTAGAGGCACCAGCTTAGGTGAGAAGTAGAGTAAAAACTTAAGAATTACTTCTGTATCCAGGTCTTTACCAGCAAGTTCACCTATGTACAGCCATATTGTTTGGAGTACAAAGATGAACATCAGTATTATAAAGACCGAGAAAAATGTTTTTAAAAAGCTGGTAAGTATGTACCGGTCGAGTATTTTCAATTTAGTCTAATCTATTGATATAAAAGTCGCTGTATCTAGCTTCGTTAAAGGTAAATAGATTTTTTGCAAGTGGTTGATCTGTCTTGAAACTTTTCACAGTGATCGTCACTTTAGTCCCATTCTCCTGGGTCTGGATCATATTGTAAATATGCTTGGTTTGAGTATCGATCCCAAGAAGAATATTCTTGATCTCAGCTTTACTATCTTTTGGTGTAAGTTTTACATACTGGATCTCTCTGCCTTTCACATTCTGAGTGATATCCATTTTGTAATTATACCCATTTTGATAAAATGTGAACATTTTTGAAGGTGTGATACTGTTGCTATCTTCCTCAACGTAATTGGAAATGTTGATCTCCTCATCTTCCGGAATGATGGTATAGATCTTTTTCCCGTCGAACATCTGCGTGGTCCCCATTAAATTCAACAGGTATTTCTCCCCGTCAATACTAACATCTCCTCGAGTTTCCTGGCTCACATTCTCAGCTTCGTTTTCAAGTGAATATTTGAATTCTATGACCATATTGTCATAATTCTTCACTTTTGCTGAAACTTCATTTAGTAATTTCTGAGCTTTTGATGCTTCCTGCGCCTGTACTCCAAAACTGAGTATAGCTGCCAAAATAAATACTAATCTTTTCATTCTAATTTTTTTAGTCTGGTTTTTCATTTAATAGTTGATCGAGCGCTACCATATCTGTAATTAAAACCTGTCTTGCCTTACTTCCTTCAAACGGACCAACAATGCCTGCGGCTTCCAGTTGATCTATTATTCTACCTGCACGGTTATACCCAAGTTTTAATTTACGCTGAAGCAAAGAAGCCGAGCCCTGCTGGGCGGTTACGATTACTTCTGCAGCATCGCGAAACAGCTTGTCTCGCTCGCTCACATCTATATCAAGTCCTGTGCCACTTTCCTCGCTTTCATAGGCCGGAAGCAGGTGAGCTTCAGGATAAGCTTTTTGAGAACCAATGAATTCGGTGATCTTGTCAACCTCTGGAGTGTCTACGAATGCACACTGCAGTCTTTTAAGTTCATTCCCCTGTGTAAATAACATATCACCACGACCAATTAATTGATCTGCTCCCTGACTATCCAGAATAGTTCGGGAATCGATCTTCGATGTTACTCTAAAAGCAACTCTAGCCGGGAAGTTTGCTTTAATTATACCGGTAATTACATTTACCGAAGGTCTTTGTGTTGCAATGATCAAATGTATTCCAATGGCACGTGCAAGCTGAGCCAGTCTGGCAATTGGCGTTTCCACTTCCTTCCCGGCGGTCATGATCAAATCTGCAAATTCATCTACTACCAAAACGATATAAGGCAGGAATTTGTGTCCGTCGTTCGGATTTAACTTTCTTGCCTTAAACTTCGTATTGTATTCCTTCAAGTTACGACACATTGCATCCTTCAAAAGATTATATCGATCATCCATTTCGATACATAGAGAATTAAGGGTGTTGATCACTTTCGTATTATCGGTGATAATCGCTTCACCATCATCTGGTAGTTTTGCGAGGTAGTGGCGTTCTATTTTATTGAATAAGGTTAGCTCCACTTTTTTAGGATCAACCAGAACAAATTTCACTTCAGCCGGATGCTTGGCGTATAGTAGCGATGTTAGAATTGCATTCAAACCAACAGATTTACCCTGTCCGGTAGCACCAGCCATCAACATATGCGGCATTTTAGCCAGGTCGACTACGAAGGTTTCGTTACTTATCGTTTTACCCAAAGCTAGCGGTAACTCCATTTCTGCCTTCTGAAATTTAGGCGAAGCGATCACCGAGCGCATGGATACTATGCTGGCATTTTTATTTGGTACTTCAATACCAATGGTTCCTTTACCCGGAATTGGAGCAATAATTCTAATTCCAAGTGCAGAAAGCGACAATGCAATATCATCCTCAAGATTCTTGATCTTGGAAATACGAATTCCGGCTTCAGGGACGATCTCATATAAGGTTACTGTTGGACCAACAGTTGCCTTGATCTGGGCAATTTCGATCTTATAATTTTTGAGCGTATCAACGATACGATTCTTATTTTCCTCTAGTTCTTCCTGATTGATCGTTATAGTGCCACCGTAATCCTTAAGCAGTTCGATCGTGGGAAATTTATAATTCTTCAGCTCCAGGGTTGGGTCAAATTCACCAAAATCCTTTACCAGTTTCTGACTCAGGTTGTCTTCTTCTTCCTCTTCAGGAGCAGCTTCAACTTCCATAGCCACATTATCCTCTTCTACTGGAGCTTTGACTTCCATCTTCGGAATAGCTTCCGGGCTGGTCTTCTTCTCAGGCTTCTTTTCTGATTTACTGCTTAGGTCAACCTCTGCGGGTTTTTCTTCATCTTTTGATATGACTACTTCTTTTTTCCATTCAAGTTCTTCTTCAGTTTCTGAAACACTTGCCTGATGCTTTTGCATTGCCGTCTGAAGTTCCTGTTTTCCTGTATTAAGGTAAGAGCCAACCATTTCTGGGGTGACATTTAATCGTATTGCGAGGTAAGCTATTAGAAGAAATAACATTAATAGAATGCTTCCGAAGAAACCGAGATAATCCTGTAAAAAATCATTGGTTTCATAACCGATTCTACCTCCCAGAAGTGCATTTTTTTCAGCAAAATAACCCAGAACTATAGAAATCCAAACCATCACGAGAATTCCCCAGAACCAGTATTTTCTCAGATTGGAGATCTTAAATCCAAAGAATAAATAGATGCCGCTTAGCAGTATTAAAAATGCAATAGAGAAAGAAGCTAGTCCGAAGCCTTTATATACAAAAAAGTCACTTACAGATGCACCAAATTTACTTAACCAGTTACTGGCTTCCACATCACGATTCCCCAGTTCCTGAAGTACGCTCTGATCTGCCTGCCAGTTAAAAAGAAAAGAAATAAAGGCAACTATAAGTCCCAGACCAAATAGCATAAGAAAACTTCCAAGCACCACTTTTTGCTGCCTGTTGAGGCTGAAAGATAGTTTACTGGATTTTTTAGTGGTTTTCCTGGTCTTAGGTTTCTTTTTGGCCATAGGTAGGTTGACGAATTTCGGCAAAAATACAAATTAGCCTTATCCAAATTAAGGAAAAAAAACTTCAATTTTCAAAGTTGCCCCGTTTACAAGTCGTAAACGACTGGTTTTACTATTTATTCTTTAAGTAGGGTAGAAGTGCTGCTGTAAATTTATCGAAAGCTTCTATATGAGGTAAATGTCCGGTATCTGGAATTTCCACCAATTTCGCATTCGGTATTTTGTTTGCGGTTATTTCACCAAGTTCATCGTATAATCCCATGCTCGCTTTTACTTCCTCACTCACCAGATTTTTGCCCAAAGCTGTTCGATCCCGGGTCCCAATGATTAATAATGTTGGCATTTGCAGATTCTTAAATTCATAGACCACAGGTTGGGTAAGGATCATATCATAAGTAAGTGCGGCATTCCAGGCTATCAATGGATATTTTTCATTCAATGTCCATCCCGCAAGTAATTTAGCCCACTGAGCATAGTCATCATTCCAATCGCCAGCGTAATAGCTTTCCTCCTGGTATGTCTTGATACCCTGGTAGTTTTTATCCAATTCCTGTTCATACCAGTCGTCAACACTTTGGTAAGGAATTTTAGTCTTCCAATCTTCCAGGCCTATTGGGTTGAGTAAAACAAGTTTATTGGTAATTTCAGGATACATCAGAGCAAAACGCGTGGCCAGCATGCCTCCCATAGAATGACCTAATATAGTGGTCTTCGTTATCCAAAGAGTATCGATAAGCTTTTTGGTGTTTTCTGCCAGTTGCTGAAACGTATACTGGAAATGTTCTGGTTTGCTGGACTTTCCAAACCCTATCTGGTCTGGCACCAGCACATTGTACCCTGATTTTTGAAGAGTATCTATGGTAGTTTGCCAGTATGCGCCGTTAAAATTCTTGCCATGTAATAGGACTACAGTTTCACCATTTGGATTCTCCGCCTCTATGTGCATATAAGCCATAGAATAGGTGCTCTTCTGAATATTAAGGTCGAGAAAATCTACATCATAAGGATATTCATAATTCTCGAGATCTATATCCAGTTCCTGCAATTCCTGAGTTGTAACTGAAAAAACAGTGCATAGGCAAAGAACAAATAACAGAAGCTGCTTCATAGGGTCAGGTATTAACTGGTTAGGTAAGGAATATAGATAAATCCTGCGATGACAATCGCGATTAGTGCAGCGATAAATACAGCACCTGCAGCAATGTCTTTAATATGCCCAATCTTATTATGAAAGTCGGGATGTACAAAATCTGCCATTGCTTCTATTGCTGAATTCAACCCTTCAGCAGACATAACCATTCCTATTGCTACGAATTGAAACATCCATTCTGTTCTGGTAATATCAAAATACCAACCCGCAATGCAAACCAGTATTGAAATGACAAATTGCACCTGTATGCTGGCTTCATGGCGAAGCAGCAACAGTGCACCTTTTAAGGCGTATCCTCCTCCTCTGATTCTCTTTCCGAGGAAAGTGTTTTTCATTACAACAGGGTTTTCAGCGCAGCAAGATAGTCTGGTTCATCCTCGATTTTAGGTACTTGCTGGGAATGTATCACTTTAGCATCTTCATCAAGAACCACTACTGCACGAGATAACAAACCTTCAAAGGGTCCGTCAAGAATTTCAACACCATAGTCCTTGCCGAAATTTCTATCTCGAAAATCTGATAAATTTACGACCTGGTTCAATTCCTCATCACTTACAAATCTTTGTTGAGCAAAAGGGAGATCTCTGGAAATACAAAGTATCACCGTATCCTTTAATTCTGATGCTCTTTTATTGAAGTTACGAACAGAAGTTGCACAAACTCCTGTATCTATACTTGGGAAGATATTAAGAATAACTCTCTTTCCTTTATAATCATCGAGGGTTCCAATCGAAAGATCAGATTTAATTAACTCAAAATGAGGAGCTTTCTCGTCAAGTGCTGGAAGCGAGCCGTAAGTAGTTACCGATTCTCCACCAAGTTCAATCTTTGCCATTTCTATACATATATTAGATTGCTAAATTTATAGGATTGTGTTTCGGTTATTACTAAAATTATCATAAAACAACATAGGCTGTTTCACAATGAAACAGCCTATGTTATCTGATTTATCAAAAAAGATTATTTGTCTATAGACCCTAGAACTTTCTTAACAAAATTATTAGCAGCATCCCTTTCAGGAGTACCGTCTTCTATCATTTTATGCACTTCTACAGCACCACAAAGATTTGTAAGTAATTCACCAATCACGTCCATTTCTTCTTCAGAAACTGAACGGTGCTCAGTAAAGCTTTCAAGCACATCAATCGTACTTTCAAGTTTGTTTACCTCGTTGTTTCGCTGTAAATGCTTAATTACTGGTAACTTCATCTACTAAGTTTTTTAATTGGTCAAACTTATTCGTTTGAACCTGATTCTTAAAACTTCCATTTTTGAAGGTTGCAAATGTTGGAAGGTTATCAACTTTCGCCAGTTTTCTTGATTCCGGATACTTCTCAGCATCTACAAGAATGAACTGCGCATTTTCATGCTCTGCAGATAACTTCTTAAATTTTGGCTTCATCAAGCGACAGTTTCCACACCATCCCGCCATGTACTGTACTACAACAGTATCATTATCATTTACAATCTCACTTAAGTTATCCTGATCTAATTCCTTAATCATAGCAATTTTTTTAATGTTCTTAATTCAAGGATACTTCTTAGTTAAGGCTTAAGTATGATGCAACTCCTTCGCGGTCTGCATTCATTCCTTCTTTACCTTCTTCCCAGTTTGCTGGACAAACCTCACCTTTTTCCTGTACGTGCGTATAAGCATCGATCAATCTTAGGAATTCGTTTACGTTTCTTCCAAGTGGCATATGATTTACACCTTCATGGAAAATTGTTCCTTCCTCATCGATAAGGTAAGTTGCTCTGTAAGTCACATTATCACCTTCAAGAGTTACAGCTCCTGTTTCATCATCATAAGTTTCGCTCATGATGTCAAGGATATCAAGTCTTGAACTTAGGTTACGGTTGCTATCTGCAAGAATTGGGTAAGTTACACCTTCAATTCCACCATTATCCTTAGGAGTGTTCAACCATGCGAAATGAACTTCAGGAGTATCACAAGATGCTCCAACTACCATTACATTTCTCTTTTCGAACTCAGCCATTGCATTTTGAAATGCATGTAGCTCTGTAGGACATACGAACGTAAAGTCTTTTGGGTACCAGAATAGTAAAACTTTCTTGTTATTCTTCTGAGCTTCTTCCAAGATGTTTAATTTGAAAGTATCACCCATTTCGTTCATTGCGTCTACACTAAGATTTGGAAATTTTTTTCCTACTAAAGCCATATTATTATATTTTTTAAAATTAAAAATGTTCTTTTTCTACGCTGCAAAAGTATCATCTTCACTGCGTTTTTAAGACGTTTCAAATTTTATGATTTTATCACACAATAGAGTCTGTCTATGCATTGTAAAATCAACGATAGCGGCACTCTATAATCATCAAATACTCAGAAATTTAGCAGTTATTCTAAGGTTTTGACAACGATTATTTGGTAGAAATTTTTCTGATTTTTAGTCCGATAGCAGCAAAAAGAAGGGTCATAAATGGACTCAAATAATTGAAGAAAGCGTAACCAGCATAGGAGAGAACGGGAACACCCAGAACTCCACTATGATAAGCTCCACAAGTATTCCATGGAATAAGTACAGAAGTAACAGTTCCTGAATCCTCCAGACTACGGCTTAGGTTTTCTGGTGCAAGACCTTTATCCTTATAAGCTTTTGCAAACATTTTTCCCGGCACTACAATAGCCAGGTATTGGTCTGAAGCGGTAACGTTCAGGGCAAGACAACTAAATACGGTACTGGCAAACAATCCGAAGGTGGTATGGAATAGATTCAGAAGTGCTTTACTAATTCTGGATAAGGCTCCAATTGCTTCCATAATTCCGCCAAATACCATAGCGCAAATGATCAACCAGATAGTTCCTAGCATTCCCTGCATTCCGCTGGAGGCAAACAGGTCGTTTAGAGTTTCAGAATCGGTTTCTACCGCTGTGTCTACCGTGATGGCATTCATGAGTCCTTTATATCCACTAATAAAATTAAGTTCATTCATTCCACTTACTGCCAGTACAATGTCTGGTTGTACAATAAGAGCGGCAACCGCTCCGGCAAGAGTTCCAACCAGCAAGGCTATAAGCGGGGATGTTTTTTTAACGATCAGAAATATTACAATCACTGGTACAATGAATAACCATGGTGTGATAGTAAAGCTTTTTTCAATGGAAGCTAGAATTGCTGATGTATCTGTATTTCCACTCGTATCCAGATTAAGTCCAATAATTATAAAAGCGATAAGGGTAATTGTGATCGTAGGCACTGTGGTTAATGCCATGTATTTAATATGTGTAAAAAGATCTGTTCCCGCCATGGCCGGAGCAAGATTCGTAGTATCACTTAAAGGAGACATTTTATCCCCAAAATAGGCTCCGGAAAGAATTGCACCCGCCGTCATACCTAATCCAATTCCCAGCGCATCAGCGATCCCGATCAGGGCGATCCCGACGGTAGCTGAAGTTGTCCAGCTACTTCCTGTAGCAACAGAGATCACGGAACAAATAACTACGCAGGCTGCCAAAAATATAGTAGGATTTAGAATTAGAAGTCCGTAATAGATCATGGTAGGAATAATTCCGCTTATAAGCCAGGTTCCTGCGAGAGCTCCGACCATTAAAAGTATAAGGATCGCTCCGGAAGTGCTTTGAATATTGCCGGCAACTTCATCGACCATGGTATCAAACTTAACTTGATTGAAGTAACCAACGATCGCGGCAACGGCTCCTCCAAGTAATAGAATGAATTGGTTAGAGCCTCCAAGAGCATCATCGCCAAAAACGAAAACATTGAAAGCTAGCATAGCAACAAGAATAAGTACTGGAATTAATGCTTCCCAGATACTTAATTCCTTATTCTCAATTACAGGTTCATTTTGAGGTTTTGCAGCAGAGTTTTCCATTCAGGAGATTCTATTTTTAAGGCATAAATAAAGCCTTAGGGTATTCTGAAAATCCTCAGATTTACCTTAAGGCTTGAAAATTTATAACCGGTCGTTAATGTTATTCATATTTTTATGAACGTAATTTTACGACATTCGGCTTAATCCTGCAAAATTTTAGACCATTTCAGCACTTAGAACGCCTACTTCTTTCATACAATCTTTCATCATTTCGTAAGTTCTTGCAATATCATTATCCAGCCCAATGGAAAATCGAATTAAACCGTCACTTAATCCCATTTCTTTCTGCTCTTCTTCAGGAATTTCCGAAGAGGTTGAAGTTCCAGGTGCGCTAAACAGGGTTTTGTAAAATCCTAAACTTACAGCCAGGTATCCCAGATTTCTTTCCTGCATAAGTTCCATCAATTCATTGGCTTTATCCAGTGAACCAACATCGAGGGTCAACATCCCTCCAAAACCATAAGATTCGTTCATCAAGGTTTTGAAAGTTTCATGCCCTGGATGAGATTCCATTCCCGGATAGACGGTTTTCAACCCATCTTCCTGAAATTTATGAGCCAGGAACATTGCATTGTGGCTATGTTGCTTCATGCGAATATGCAGGGTTCGTAAGTTTTTCAGAACAGAGGCAGCACGCAGACTATCCATAGTTGGACCCAGTAGCATAGCAGCGCCATCATTCACATTTCTAAGGTCATTTATAAATTCCGTAGTACCACAAACGACTCCGCCAACAGTATCACTGCTACCGTTGATAAATTTGGTTAAACTATGAATTACCACATCTGCACCAAGTTTAATCGGACTAATAGAAAGTGGTGAGAATGTATTGTCTACTACCAGTTTGGTATGAGAAGCTTTGCTAATTTTAGCCAGGGCTTCAAGATCTGCGATTTCAAGCAAAGGATTGCTCACACTCTCACAGTAGATCAATTTTGTTTTCTTCTGAAGGGCATTCTGCACCAATTCAGGTTTTGTGATATCTACAAATGTGGTTTCAATCCCAAACTTGGGAGCGAAATTCTTCAGAAATGCATAAGTACCGCCATAAACGGTTCTGCTACAAATAATATGGTCACCGGCATTGCAAAGCTGCAGAAGAACCGATGTGATCGCGCCCATTCCGGAGGCCGAGACATTAGCCGATTCTGTTCCTTCCATTGCTGCGAGTGCTTCGCCAAGATAAAGATTGGAAGGCGAGGAATGCCGGGAGTATAAGTAACATCCTTCGGCATTACCTTCAAAGGTATCGAACATGGTTTTAGCTGAAAGAAAAGTATAGGTGGAAGAATCTGATATAGAAGGGTTAACACCTCCAAATTCTCCAAAATATTGTAAGTCCTGAATGCGATCTGCTGGTTTGTATTTCATGATTTCTGAATTTATATATTCAAATCTCAGCAAAAACCGACTTAAGAACAAGTAATATGGATTTGAGTAGAATATAAAACTATTGAGTTGCTGTATTACAGAATAAATATCTAATTTTAAAGTATACAGATATTTTTTACCGAATAATTTTAAGTTCAGAATCCCCTAAAACAAGCGTATGAAAATTGATGAGCTGGATAAAAGAATATTGAAGCATCTTCAGGAGGATAGCAAAAAGACTAATAAGGAGATCGCAAATGACCTGAAACTTTCAGTTACTGCAATTTACGAACGCATTAAGAAGCTGGAACGTGATGGGGTCATATCGAAATATGTTGCATTAGTAAATCCGGAAAGTGTCGGCAAGGGTTTTATGGTTCTTTGCCAGATCAAACTGATTCAGCATAAAAAAGAAATACTTACAAAATTCGAAAAGGATATCACCAGTCTGCCCGAAGTTATTGAATGTTTACACGTGAGCGGAGACTATGATTATATTCTGAAAGTGCTGGTAAAAGACATGGACGAATATCGTGAATTTATGGTCGCTAAGCTTACCAGCCTGGACCATATTGGGAGTACAAAAAGCGTCTTCACGATCAATAAAGTGAAGCAAAGCACGATCATAAATCTGTAAATCTTAAAATTTTGTCAGGACTCTCAGGTGCATTGGTCATTGTAGAGAATAGTCGTACTTTTGTAATCAATTTGTTCAAAAATCAGTAAAAACATACAATTATGAGTACATATGATGTTGCAGTTATAGGATCGGGACCAGGCGGATACGTTGCTGCGATTCGCTGCGCACAACTTGGGATGAAAACTGCGATCATAGAGAAATATTCCACACTTGGTGGGACCTGTTTAAACGTAGGTTGTATTCCAAGTAAGGCTCTACTTGATTCCTCTCATCACTTTGAGGATGCGATCAAACATTTTGAAGACCATGGTATCGAAATTCCGGGTGAGGTAAAGCTAAACCTGGAAAAAATGATGGATAGAAAATCATCTGTTATTCAGCAAACCTGTGACGGAGTGAAATTTTTGATGGACAAGAACAAGATCGATGTTTATGAAGGAGTAGGTTCTTTTGAAGATAAGACTCACATCAAGATCGAAGGTGAAGGAGATACCAAAACTATAGAAGCTAAGAAAATCATCATTGCTACAGGTTCTAAACCGGCAAGTCTTCCTTTTATTGAACTGGATAAGGAAAGAGTGATCACTTCTACGGAAGCGCTTAAACTTAAAGAGGTTCCTAAGCATATGATCGTAATTGGTGGTGGTGTGATTGGGCTTGAACTTGGGCAGGTTTATCGCCGTCTGGGAGCTGAAGTAACTGTAGTTGAATATTTAGACCGTATCATTCCTACTATGGATAGTGCGCTTTCTAAGGAGCTTCAAAAAGTTTTAAAGAAGCAGGGAATCAAATTCCACGTAAGTACCAAAGTGAAGTCTGTGGAGAGAAACGGTGACGAGATCACGATAAAGGCAGATGACAAAAAGGATAAGGAAATCGAGATAAAAGGAGATTACTGCCTTGTTTCTGTAGGTAGAAAACCTTTTACAAATGGGTTGAACGCAGATGCTGCAGGAGTTGACCTTGATGATAAAGGTAGAGTTAAGGTAAACGAGCATTTACAAACCAATGTAGATAATATCTATGCAATTGGAGATGTGGTGCGCGGTGCTATGCTTGCTCATAAAGCTGAAGAAGAAGGAACGATGGTTGCCGAATTGATCGCGGGTCAAAAACCTCATATCGATTATAACCTGATTCCGGGAGTAGTTTACACATGGCCTGAGGTTGCTTCAGTTGGAAAAACTGAAGAGCAATTGAAGGAAATGGGAGTGAAGTATAAGGAAGGTAAATTTCCAATGCGAGCACTAGGACGTTCAAGAGCCAGTGGAGATATTGACGGACTTGTAAAGATCCTTGCTGATGAAAAGACCGATGAGGTTCTTGGAGTGCACATGATTGGGGCAAGAACTGCAGATCTTATTGCTGAAGCGGTTACAGCTATGGAATTTCGAGCTTCTGCGGAAGATATCGCGAGAATGAGTCATGCTCACCCGACCTATGCTGAAGCTGTTAAGGAAGCTGCTCTTGCCGCTACTGAAAACAGAGCTTTGCATATCTAGAATAAGATAAATTACAATATATTTTTAAGCCCGGACGTTATGATGTCCGGGCTTTTTATTTTCACTTAAAATCATCAATCCTAAATCCAATGACCAGAATTGTACTTTTCTTATTATTCTTTACCAGTTTGTCTTTTGCACAGGACTCAAAATATAATTTGAATTTTGATAAATTTGAGAAGGAAGGAGAAATGCCAGACGATTGGATTGTATGGGGAAATTATGCTATTCAAAAAGATTCTGTAGATAAAGTTTCCGGATCATATGCTGCCAAACTAACTGCCGACTCTACTGCATCCTTTGGTAGCATCGCTTACAAGATTCCGGCAAATTATGCAGGAAAATATTTGAAGCTTCAAGGCTACATTAAAACTGAAAACGTAGCTAATGGCTTTGCTGGATTGTTGATTCGGGTAGATGGTGACTCCGGTTCTTTAAGTTTTAATAACATGCAGTCTCAGGGTTTAAACGGAACAAATGACTGGCAGCAATACGAAGTTGAGGTTAAATTCCCCGATGAGGCTAAGAATATATATGTAGGAGGAATTCTGGTTGGAACTGGGACCGCATGGTTCGATAATTTTTCCTTAATGATAAATGGAGACAAGGATATACAGTCAATGAAACCTAAGGTTCTAACCTATAAACCAGCACAATTGGACACGGCTTTTGTTGATGGTTCAAAATTTAAATTGAAAAAACCTAGTTCCACTCAGGTTCAAAAGCTATATAAGTTAGGCAAGGTGTGGGGTTTCGTTAAATACCATCATCCAGAGATTGCGAGAGGAAATATTAACTGGGATAATGAATTATTTCGATTTTTAACCAAGCTCGATTCGGCAAATTTTGATCTTGAACTAGCGAATTGGATTGGATCTTTTAATATTACAGAAGAAGGAGAACATAACTTGCCGGATAGCGATGAATATGAGCAAACTCCGGATTATTCCTGGATTTACGATGAAAGCTTTTTGACAGTAGAATTATCGAAAAAACTTCAAGAAATATTGAAATCCAAAAGGGAGAAGAAGCACTTCTATTTTAGTATTAATCCAAGTGTGGAGAATCCATCATTTAAAAATGAAAATAGCTATTTGGGAATGGCCTGGGATGATTCAGGTATAAAATTACTCGCACTTTATCGTTACTGGAATATCATGGAGTATTTTAATCCCAATAATTATCTAACTGAAAAAGATTGGGACGAGGTTTTAAAAGAATATATACCACGCTTTTTAGAAGAAAATGAGGAGATAGATTATAAGAAAAATGTTCTGCAACTAATTGGAAAAGTAAATGACAGCCATGCGGGCATCTGGAGTTATGATGAAGCGCTTAGTAATTTCTTCGGAAAGAAGAAATTACCCTTAAAAATTCAATTTATTGAGGGACAGCCGGTAGTCGTAAAGAAAAACAATAGTGTAGAAATGACTATTTATGAAGGTGATGTAATTACTCATATAAATAATGAGCCAATGGATGATGTTATTCATAAGAATAGTAAATTTTATCCTGCATCCAATCAATCTGCAAGGTTAAGGGATATGGCAAGAAAGTTACTTCGTACTAATATGGATAGTCTGGAAATAACCTACAAAAATGAAAAAGGTGTCTTTACAGAGAAAATTGCATCTGTAGAAGAATGGAATGAGTCTGATAGTATACCATCAAGCCATAAATTTATTAGAAATGATATTGGATACATCTATCCAGAATCACTGAAAAGAGGAGAGATCAATGATATTCTGGAAAAATTCAGGGATACTAGGGGCATTGTGGTGGATCTACGCTGCTATCCGTCAGAATTTATAGTGTTTAGTATGGGTAATTTTGTAGTACCGAAGCCAACAAGTTTTGCAAAGTTCACTTCTACTTCCATGAAAAATCCTGGATATTTTGAGTATCGAAATGGATCGAAAGTAGGGTCGCATTTAAAAAAGACATACGAAGGAAAATTGGTTTTATTAATAAATGAGGAAACTCAGAGCCAGGCAGAATATACTGCAATGGCCCTGAGAATTGCCCCGGGAGCTGTAGTTGTTGGCAGCCAAACTGCAGGAGCAGACGGGAATGTGTCCCAAATCAATTTGCCTGGAGGTATCAAGACTATGATTTCAGGTATTGGAGTCTTCTACCCAGACGGAACCGAAACTCAAAGGATAGGGATTGTTCCCGATATTGAAATTAAACCTACTATTGAAGGCTTTAGGAATGGTGAAGATGAATTGCTTAATAAATCAATCGATATAATTGAAGATTCTAAAAAATTGTAACTAAGAGAATCTTTTCATTTCTCTTCGTAGATTCTCCTTATAAGTCCGGCTAATTGGTAGTGATTTATTTCCAATTACCACTTCTTCATGAGAATACGACTCAATTTTACTGATGTTGATAATATATGATCTGTGAATTCTTAGAAAATTAGCATCTGGAAGTTTCTCTTCAATGGAGGAAATTGTCTCTCTGGTAACTTTCGTGCCTTCGGTAGTTTCTATTTTCAGGTAATCACTCAGACTTTCTATCCATAAGATCTTCTGAAAATCGATTTTGTGCATTTTCCGGTCGATCTTGACAAAAAAGAGCTCGTTGGAAGAAGCAGGCAGATTTTCGTTTGTTTGAAAAGAATATGTATGCCTGAAATTATTAACTGCATCAAGAAACCTTTCGAAGGAAATTGGTTTGAGTAAATAATCTGCCGCGTGAAGATCAAATCCCTCGATTGCAAATTCCCGGTATGCGGTGGTGAAAATGATCTTAATATCCTTATTGATGGATTTTGCAAATGCGATCCCTGAAATTCCAGGCATGTTGATATCCAGAAAAATCAAGTCAATTTTGTTGGAACTAATACAATTAAAAGCCTCTGTAGCATTTCGGCAAGCCTGTACGATCTCCAGGAAATCTATTTTTGAAATATGATTCTTGAGAATGTCCAGGGCAACAGGTTCATCATCTACTATCAAGCATCTAATCTTATCAGGCATAAACAGCATTTTTTGAAAGTTTCAGCATCAATCTTACGTAATAATGATCTGGTCTGTTCTCAATATCAAGTTCATAATTGTTCTCATATAGCAGGTCCAGTCTTCGTTTAATATTTTCAAGTCCAATACCAGTTTCTGAATGCTCTGCTGAAAGCTGAACTTTTGAATTATCTATGAAAAGTATTAAATGATTATTCTCTACTTTCAGTCTAATGCTAATTTCAAGTTTTCCATCGGCGTCGCGACCATGCTTGAAGCAATTTTCTACAAAAGGCAATAATAACATGGGCGCAATCTGAATTTCTTCTGAAAATTCCTCGATTTCAAAATCAAGGAGGAGCAGATCCTGGAAGCGTTTTTTTTCCAGATCAATATAGTTAGTAATATGTTTTATTTCATCCTTCAGCGAGACCACTGGTTTTTTGGTTTGGTAAAGGATATAATCCAGTAGATCTGAAAGTTGCAGGATCATTTCTGATGTAGTATGATGATTGGCTAAACTCAATCCGTAAATAGTATTTAGCGAATTAAAGAGAAAATGTGGGTGAATCTGCATCTTTAGATATTGAAGCTCCTGTTCTTTTAATTTCAACTGCGCTTCCAGGATCCTGTTCTTTAGTTCTTCGTTCTTAGCTGCGGTAGAATAATTATACTTCAGAAGACTAAATGCGGAAGCAAGCGCCACTACCAGGTAGACGCTAATCATGATATAAATTAGGCTTTTCGTAATAGGAAAACTACCCTGATATTCATAATCGGAAGTCAGCACCTTGGCATAAAAAGCCGAAATTGTGATATAGCAGGCTGAAATTACAAGTGCCGCTAAGCTATATAGACCAAATTGCAAATACTTTTTAGGAATTAAGTATCGAGGGATGATCCTGTAAATAAATGTATAGGTGGTCAAAATGGTGACAGGAAGAAAGAAAGATGAAAAGTTCATTACCTGCCTGAATTCTGAATCTTCAAATCCAAAAAAGAAGGTAAAATAAAGCAAGACCAAGAGCCAGAAAAGGCTGTGTAGTATAAATTTCTTTCCTATTCCCAGGATGACCGAACTTAGTTTCATTAGTGAATAAAAATGTGACTTAATTTCGGTTAATAAAAATTATTGCGACGAATTACTATTTTAAGGAGCTGGATAACATCGCTTCCAGATTAGAACTGGAAAAATTCGGTAAATGGTAGAATCGGGTCAAAAAGATGCTACTGGTCTCAATTCTATATTTTAAAACTAACTTCCTCCTAAGTTTGCTATCATTAACCAATATAACTAAATGATGATTTTACTAAGTAGTATTCTTTTTCAAAACCCGGGTTTCTTTCAGCAGCTTGGGGATCGAATTAATGAAGGTGGACCACTGGCAATGAGTCTCATCTTAATTTCATTCTTTATTATAATATTTCTGGTCGTTCGGGCAGCAATCAATGTATCTGCAGTTGGACATAAATTCCGAAAGAACATTTCTCTTATTAATCAATTGGCATTGATAGCATTAGTGATCGGACTCTTTACGCAATTTATAGGCCTGATACAGATTTTTGATGCTTTTGAGTCTCTTGATAACGTGAACCCGGCAATGTTTGCAGCAGGGCTGAAGGTGAGTTTACTCGCTCCATTATTCGGTGGATTTACCTTCCTTTTTGGTAGGATCTCCAGCTTTATTCTCAATTGGATTCGAAAGTCTGATCTCGATGCCAATACGACCAACGCTTACTAGTTATCATCAATCAATTTGCGAACAGCCATAACCCTGAAGGATATTAATGTGCAGGAAATTTTATAGCGCTTTATTATTTTTCATTTTCGTAGAGAAACATTCACTACATTTAACCGTTAATTCTAATTTTAGAAATCATGGCGAAAGAAAAATCACCTTCAAAGAATTCAGCTAAGAAAGAACCTGTGTTGAGTTTAAAAGAAAAGAGAGCAGCGAAGGCAGCAAAGAAGAAAAACAGATCATAAACATAAAGGAGCGCAAATGCGCTCCTTTTTTTATTTTTTCCATCTCCGGTTGGCGTTCTTGTCACCACGGGTTTTTGGTTTCTTATATTTTTTGGCAATTTCCCGGCGATAACTACCTCCAAGATTCACCTTTTTATTCTTATCCTTTTTCTCGTGAAAGGCAGGTCCTGCTTCCTGATCATCTGAATGCGGATTATAGATTTCTATAGATCTTGGCTTCTCTTCCTCGATCAATTCCGTAGAGATTTCAACAGTCTCAGGGATCGAATGTTCTGGAATTTGCATATCCATCAAAGTTTCGATCTTTTCGTAATTTTCGGCTTCAGCTTCGGTCTTGAAAATGATGGCAACACCTTTCTTTTCTGCCCGACCGGTACGACCAATACGGTGCATATAGTTTTCAGGATAATGCGGAGTATCAAGGTTGATCACGTGAGATACATTCTCGATATCCAGACCACGAGCCATAACATCTGTAGAGATCATGATACGCGTACGACCTTCAGCAAATTCCTGTAGACTATTAAGTCGGTAATTCTGACTCTTGCCTGTATGAACCATACTTACCTGGTGCCTGAATTCGGCATTAAGAATATCGTATAGTTTGTCAGCAAAACGCTTGTCGGTCGTGAAAATCAACACTTTTTTATATTCATCCTCATCGGTGAACAGCTCTTTAAAAAGATTTGCCTTTGTGTTGAAGTTAGGAACTTTATAAGCTCGTTGCTCTATATTTTCAAGAGGTGTACCACTTACGGCAACCGATATTTTCTCGGGAGTTTTGAAGTTTGCGTCGATCATCGCTTCCACGGTTTCGGTCATAGTTGCCGAAAACATGATGCTTTGCCTGTTCTGCGGAAGCAATTCGAGGATATTATTCACCTGAAACTTAAAACCAAGATCCAGCATCACATCCACTTCATCGATCACGAATTTCTGAATGGATTTTAACTGAACAGCTCTGCGGAGTACCAGATCATACAATCGTCGTGGAGTTGCTACCAGGATATCCTGTCCCTGCATTAAAACCTGGTGTTGCGTATTAATGTTCACGCCACCATAGATTCCTGAAATTCGTACATTAATATACTTTGCGATCTTTTCTATTTCCTCAACAACCTGAACTACAAGTTCGCGGGTTGGAACAAGAATTAAGATCCTGGGATTTTTTTGTTCCGAATATTTGAGCATTCTTAAAAGTGGAAGCAAATAGGCAAAGGTTTTACCAGTTCCCGTTTGCGCGATCCCAACAACATCCCGTCCAGACATGATCGATGAAAACGCCTGTTCCTGGATTGGAGTAGGTGTCTGGAAATTAAGATCTTCCAATGCATTACGCAGCGGAGTGTTTAGGTTTAGATCCTGAAAGCTCAAAGTATAAGTTTTTATTTTTGCAAAGGTACTGCTTAACGTGCTAACCTGCACATTTATATACTAGTAAATGCGAATCTGGTAACTAGCCTTAAAGTCATCATTCGCATTCAGCACTTCATTCCCGGCTTTTTCTTTGAAACTTTTACTAGAATCTGCAAGATCTGTATAGCCAAGCCATGGTTCTATGCAAACATAGGCTGCGTTTGGTTTAGCCCAGATCCCAAGGTCCTTAAAATCTTCAAATTCAACTCCTAAAATAGCACCTTCAGTTTTGCTATGTAGATCAACTTTTTTTGATTTAATACTTCGGAGGATCAATGCGTCCTTGTCAAAAAGATCAGATCTAAGCTGCAGGTTTTGCTCATTTTCAAGTATCACTTCCGAGTTCTCTCCAAGTAAGCCGTTTTCATCAAGGATCTCCGTCGTAAGGTTTAATTTCTGGTCAAACTGAAGGGAATAATCTTCAATTTTTTCCCCTTCAGAATAGAGAATATTGAAGGCTGGATGACCTCCAAGTGAGAAATATAAAGGCTTTTCGTCAAGATTGATAATATGATGTTTTACTTCCAATTGCTTATTCTTCAGAATAAAATAGATCCTGAAGGCAAATTTAAATGGATAAATCTTCAAAGTTTCTTCAGAATAAAGAAGTTCGAATACCAGCTGATCTTCAGTGTTCTCTTTTTGTCTTATCTGGTCGTTATGCCGAATAATTCCATGTTTTGGTAGCCTATAAGTTGCGCCTTCAAATTGATATTCCCCGTCTTTCAGCATTCCAATAATTGGAAAAAGATTAGGCGCATGACTTCCCCATACATCTGGATTAGCCTGCCAGATATGTTCTCTTCCAGATTTTTTATTCAGAATACTGCAAAGCTCGGCGCCAGTTTCCAGAACTCCAATCTTTAGATGTTCATTCTCTATATAATGAGTGGTCCTCTCCATAATTTTTGTTTCAGTTGCTCTCTTACCAGATTTTTAAACGAAAAGCTAAGATAAATTTTCAGTAATTTTAGAGAAAATCAAACATGAAAAAGATTCTCGCATTCGCCGGTTCTAACAGTAGTACTTCCATAAATCAAAGACTTCTGGATCATATCACAGGACGTATCCAGGGACATGAGATCAAAATGCTTCAATTAACCGATTTTTCTTTGCCAGTTTATGATGAAGATATCGAAAAGGAATCGGGAATTCCAATGAACGCAAAGATCATTCACAATCATATTCTTGATCACGATGCCCTGATCATTGCGGTGAATGAGCATAATGGGACTGCTTCTGCATTTTTTAAGAATATTATTGACTGGTTATCCCGGAATCAAAAAAACTTTCTTGAAGGAAAAAAGATCCTTTTGGTAAGTACTTCTCCAGGTAAACGCGGAGCCAAAGGTTCGCTGGATTATTGCCGTGATATCTTCGGAAGATTTGGCGGCGATGTGATCGAAAGCTTTAGTTTTCCATCTTTCCAGGATAATTTTGAAGATGCTAAGGTGACAAACGAAGTGCTGGATATGGGAATTGAAGACGTGCTTACTACCTTTGCTCATCAAATCGAAGCTTAATTGAGAACAAAAAGATCTTTTGCCGTACAGAATATGGCAGATTTCAAGAAGAAATTGCTCACCTGGGGAAATAGCTTTCCGGAGATCGTGTGGCTGGATAGTAATCTTGATTCTTCGGAAAATACCGAATTTGAAGCAGTACTTGCTGTAGAAGCTTTTACCGCTATCAAAACCGATTATCAAGATGCCTTCGATAAACTGAAGGAATATCAGCAAACTACCAAAGACTGGATCTTTGGTTATTTAAGCTACGACCTGAAAAATGACGTCGAGCGACTAAAATCTTCCAATTACGACGGACTCCAATTTCCGGATCTTTACTTTTTTCAGCCTCAAAAACTGATATTTTTAAAAGATAATATAGCCGATTTCGTTTACCTGAGAATGGTAGATGACGAAATTAAAACTGACTTTGAAGAGATTCAGAATCTTAAGCATAAAACTCAAAATTCCGATGAGAAAATAGAAATACAATCCAGAATTAGTAAGGAGGAGTACCTTGAAAAGGTTGGAGCAATGCTAGAGCATATTCATCGCGGAGATATTTATGAAGCGAATTTATGTCAGGAATTCTTCAGTGAAAATGTCGATCTGGATGCATTTTCTATTTACCAAAGTCTTAATGAGATCTCAACACCTCCTTTTGCTGCATTCCTGAGACTCGAAAACATCAATCTGGTTTCGGCTTCCCCGGAGCGATATCTACGGAAAAAAGGTGATCAATTGCTTACTCAACCAATTA
The DNA here is from genome assembly GCF_045055805.1 of Christiangramia sp. LLG6405-1. Lineage (GTDB taxonomy): Bacteria > Bacteroidota > Bacteroidia > Flavobacteriales > Flavobacteriaceae > Christiangramia. The sequence continues at coordinate 1,911,755 of NZ_CP159330.1, forward strand.
AAGGTACCGCGAGAAGATCTTCCAATCCTGAGGAGGATAAGGAAATTGCCCTTAATCTGGCCCGGGATCCAAAGGAAATGTCAGAAAACGTTATGATCGTGGATCTTGTTAGGAACGATCTTTCCAGGATCGCCGAAAAAGGCTCAGTAAAAGTGGATGAACTATGTAAAGTTTATTCCTTTAAACAGGTGCACCAAATGATTTCTTCAGTCACTGCTACGATCGCCAAAGGCATTGAACCGGTAGAGGCACTAAGAACGAGTTTTCCCATGGGAAGCATGACCGGAGCGCCCAAAATTTCAGCAATGAAGATCATAGAGAAGCTGGAAAGTACCAAACGCGGACTCTATAGCGGCGCTGTGGGCTATTTCTCTCCAGAGGGTGATTTTGATTTCAACGTGGTGATTCGCAGTATTCTTTATAATTCCACGAATAAGTATCTGTCATTTTCAGTAGGAGGAGCAATTACTGCAAAATCGAATCCTGAAAAAGAATATGAAGAATGCTTGTTGAAATCCAGGGCATTACGTGAAGTTCTGGAGAATCTTTAAGCAGGTTTTTATTAAATTAAGGCTTTGTATATTTGAGTAGATATGGAAAAAGCCTTCAAAAAGATCATCAAAGAAGAATACCCTTTTCTTTGCACCAATAAGTTGTTGATCGCCGTAAGCGGTGGTGTGGATAGTATTGTTCTGGCACATCTATGTAAGATGTCAAAAATGGAGTTTTCCATCGCACATTGTAATTTTAATCTTAGAGGAGAAGAAAGTGATGCAGATGAAGCATTTGTAAAAGAACTTGCAGAAAAAATGGAAGTCCCATTTTTCACTCAAAGTTTCAATACGCTGAAGTTTGCTGAAAATGCTGGTATTTCCATTCAGATGGCTGCCCGGGAATTGCGTTACAACTGGTTTGAGGAACTTTCAAATTCCATGGAGTTTGATTACACGTTAACTGCACATCATGCGAATGATAATCTTGAGACTTTTTTGATCAATCTAATTCGTGGTACCGGCCCGGAAGGTTTGCAGGGAATAAAAGATAAACATCATCAACTTATAAGACCACTAATCAATTTTTCCAGGTCTGAGATCGAGGAATTTGCCAATACTGAACACTTGAAATGGCGGGAGGATTCCAGTAACGCTTCAGATAAATATATGAGAAACCGTATAAGACATCATATGGTGCCATTGATGCAGGAGCTTAATCCGCAATTGCTTGAAACTTTTGCGAAAACTCAGCAACATTTGAATGAAAGCATGGAGCTGGTAGAGGACTATATGAGTCTGCTTTATCCAAAGATCATCAGCCGGGACGTGTTTGGTTACGCCCTGGATATTGCCTTTTTAAAGAAAGTGCCAAATTCGAAGCAGGTACTTTACCAGCTGCTCAAATCATTTGGATTTACTGAGTGGAACGATGTTCATGACCTTATGGATGCGCAGACTGGTAAAATGGTGCTTTCAGATACTCACAGGCTTATTAAGGATAGGAATAGATTATTGCTGACTGAAATTCAGGATGAGTCCATCAATAAAGAATATCAACTCGAAAAAGGTGAGGAGTTTGTCATGATTCCGGAATTTGGAACTCTGCATTTGACCGAAGTTGAAAAATTTGACAAGTCCGCAACCAACAGTATTTTTGTCCCTATTCGAAAACTTAAATTTCCTTTGCTGATCAGGAAATGGAAAGAAGGTGACTTTTTTGTTCCCTTCGGAATGAAAGGAAAAAAGAAGCTGAGTGATTATTTTAAAGATGAAAAATTCAGTTTACCACAAAAAGAGCAAACCTGGCTACTGTTTTCCGGAGAAGATCTTGTCTGGATTATCAACCAACGTGCTGATAATCGCTTTTCCGTAGAAAAAGGAGATCGGGAAATCCTTAAAATCAGCTTCAGCTAAGAGAATTGACATATTTAATACGTGCAAGCTCTTGTTTTTCCTGAATTCCTTCAGGAATACTTACCTAATTTCTATCTTTAGACGCTTTATAAAAATAATAGAATGAAAATATTCAATACTTCCCTGTTTTCAGTATTACTTCTGTTTATACTGAATCCCTTAAGTGCTCAAAATGAGACAGATTACGATGTCAAAGCCCATTACGATAAAATGGAAGTGGACATTCCTATGCGAGACGGTGTTAAACTCCACACTACGATCTATACTCCAAAGGATACATCATCTGAATATCCAATGTTGATGCAGCGAACTCCGTATAGTTCCCGGCCTTATGGTGAAGATCAGTTCAGATCCAAGATTGGTCCTAACGAGATCATGATGAAAGAAGGGAATATCATTGTTTACCAGGATGTACGCGGCAGATGGATGAGTGAGGGGAAATATGATAATATGCGTGCCTTTATTCCGAATAAAAAAGGGAAAGAGGTAGATGAAGCCAGCGATACTTACGATACGATAGAATGGCTAATCAATAATGTGGAAAATAACAATGGAAAGGTTGGAACCTGGGGAATTTCCTATCCAGGATTTTACAGTACGTATTCACTTTTAAGTGGACATCCAGCTCTTAAAGCGGCATCTCCTCAAGCAAGTATCGGTGATTTCTTCTTTGATGATTTTCACCATAACGGAGCTTACCTACTGAGCTACTGGAGAGCTACGGCGGTTTTTGGATATCAGAAAGATACTCCCGTAGATACGAGTTGGTACGACTTTCCAGAGTTGAAAACTCAGGATCAATACCAGTTTTTTATGGACTCGGGTCCTTTGAGCAATCTCGATGAATATTATAAAGAGGATAACGAGTTCTGGCAACAGCTAAAGCAACATCCAAATTATGATGAGTTCTGGCAAAAACGAGGAATTGTTCAGCACATGAAAGATATTAAGCCGGCAGTAATGATCGTGGGCGGACTATTTGATGCAGAAGATCTGTACGGACCATTCAATATTTACAAGAGCATAGAAGAGAATAGTGATAATCATAATATGATCGTTTTTGGTCCGTGGAGTCATGGTGACTGGGCGAGAGAATCTGGAAGACAGTCTGTTGGAAACGTCTATTTTGGTGATAGTATATCCACACATTTTCAAAGAGATTATGAAACCGAATTTTTCAATCATTTTCTGAAGAAGAAAACTAAGGATGCTTTGAGATTGTCTGAAGCACATATTTATGATACAGGAGCTCGCGAATGGAATGATTATGCTCAATGGCCACCGAAGAATACTACGAAGAAAACCTGGTATCTGGGAGCTAAGGAGCAATTATCAGAAACATCATCAGATAACGAAGAAACTTTTGTAAGCGATCCAGCAAAACCAGTTTCTTATAATAACGAGATCAAAATGGTCTTTACTCCAAGAGAATATATGTCTGGAGATCAGCGATTCGCAGCCAGAAGACCAGACGTTCTGGTATTTGAAACGGAAGTCCTGGAAGAAGACATGAAAATGACCGGACCCATTGAAGCGATGCTGAAAGTTGCGACAACGGGAACTTCAGCAGACTGGGTAGTAAAACTTGTGGATGTTTATCCTGAAGACGCAGAGAACTACGATGAAACCATGCCTCATCTTAAAATGAGCAATTATCATATGATGGTTCGTAGTGAGGTGATGCGCGGAAGATTCAGAAATAGTTTTGAAAAACCGGAAGCATTTGAGCCTAATAAAAAAACCGATGTAAATCTTACGTTGCAGGGTGTGAATCATACTTTCAAAAAAGGTCATAAAGTGCAAATCCAGATCCAGAGTACATGGTTTCCACTAATCGACAGGAATCCACAGACTTATGTAGATAATATCTTTGAAGCTGAAGAGGAAGATTTTCAGAAACAAACGCATACGATATATGGTGATTCAGCCATTAAATTTTCAGTTTTAGAAGAATAAATCTTAGAATGAAAAAATCAGTTTACCTATTGCTATTCGGAATCTTGCTAAGCTCATGTGGCAATGAAAAGCAAAATTCAGATTACTCTGAAGAGGAGCAGCAAAACGCTTCCGAAGAAATGAACGCTTACTTTGCGCGTGAGTTCGAAAAAGAAGTTCAGGAATCTCCAGAGACCCAAACCCGAAGAGGGCTGAAGACAAATTATGATCAATGGGATAATTATTCCAATCTCAAATATGCGGAAGATCTTGAACAGGCGCGGGAACGTATGGATTATCTGGATCAGGTAGATGTAGCAGCTTTGGATGAAGATACCAGGTTGAGCTACGATCTGTATCGCAGGCAGGTTCAAAATGAGATCGATGATTATGATTTCAGGTTCTACAATTATCCAATTGATCAAATGCACGGACTTCATGCAGAACTTCCGGCTTTTTTAATCAATATGCATCGCATAGATTCCATTGGAGACGCCAGGGCTTATATTTCCAGACTGGAAGGACTTGAGAAAGTGATGAAAGATGTGATCGAACAGTTACAGCTTAGAGAGCAGAACGGAATTATTCCGCCTAAATTCGTTTTCGATAGAACACTAGACGCTTCAAGGAACATTATCAAAGGAAAGCCATTTTCAAAGTCGGCTAACGCCAGTGCCTTACTTGAAGACTTTACCACGAAGATCGATAAATTAAATCTGGAAGATGCAGAACGAACAAAACTGGTCAATGCTGCGGAAGAGGCACTTGTAGATCATGTTCAGCCGGCTTACCAGAGTTTGATTGATCATTTGGAGAATCAGCAATTGCGCGCTACTGAAGAAGCTGGTGTTTGGAAATTCCCAAAAGGAGAGGAGTTCTATGAACTTGCTTTGAAAAGAGTCACTACCACAGATCTTTCCGCAGAAGAAATTCACCAGATAGGATTAAGTGAAGTAGCTCGAATTCATTCAGAAATGGAGAAGATCATGGAACAAACAGGTTTTGAAGGTAGCCTTCAGGATTTTTTTGATTTCATGAAAAATGATGAGCAATTCTATTTTGCAGATACTGAAGAAGGTAAAGAACAATATCTATCCCAGGCTAAACAGGTGATCAATACTATGAAAACCAGGCTTCCAGAATTATTCAATACCATGCCTGAAGCAGATATCGTAGTAAAAGCGGTAGAGCCTTTCAGAGAAAAAAGTGCAGGTAAAGCTTTCTATCAGCAACCCGCTCTGGATGGTTCCCGCCCCGGAACTTATTATGCGAATCTTTATGATATGAAAGCGATGCCTAAATACGAAATGGAAGCACTTGCTTACCACGAAGGAATTCCAGGCCATCATATGCAGATCGCTATTGCACAGGAACTTGATTCTATCCCGGAATTTAGAAAATTCAGCTTTTACACTGCTTACGTGGAAGGTTGGGGATTATATAGTGAATATATTCCGAAGGAAATAGGATTCTATAAAGATCCGTATTCAGATTTCGGCCGGCTTGCAATGGAACTTTGGAGATCCTGCAGACTGGTTGTAGATACTGGTATTCACGCCAAAAAATGGACCAGGCAGGAAGGTATAGATTATTACCGTGAAAATACACCAGCTGCTGAAAGCGCCTGCGTTAAAATGGTAGAACGACATATCGTAATGCCAGGGCAGGCGACGGCTTATAAGATAGGGATGAACAAGATCCTGGAACTAAGAGAAATGGCGAAAACTGAACTGGGAGAAGAGTTTGATATCCGTGAATTTCACGATGTTGTATTAACAGATGGTGCTTTACCGCTAACAATCCTGGAGACTAAAGTGAACAACTGGGTACAGAGCAAAAAATAAGTATGTTAAAAACAGTACAGGAAGAAGATCTAAAGATCATCGAGTTAGAAAATGGGCAGCAGAGCAAACTAAAGATCCTGAACATTGGAGCGACATTATATAGCTTTAGTATAAAAGATAAGAATGACAAGCAAGTAGAAGTTGTTGCAGGTCCTGCTAAGATCGCAGATTATATTAGTGAAACTTACTGGGAGCACAATAAATGTTTTGGAGCCAGTATTGGTCGTTTTGCGGGAAGAATTGCTGAAGGTAAATTCAGCATTGGCGAGGAAGATTTTAAGTTGGAGGAGAATTTAGACAATGCGCATTTACATGGAGGAGCGAATGGTTTTCAAACGAAGATATGGGAGATCAAAAAGATCACAGAAGCACCTAACCCATCAGTAAAAATGACTTACGTAAGTAAGCATATGGAAGAAGGTTACCCTGGCGAAGTCACAGTTGAGGCGACTTACACTCTGACTGAGGATAATCATGTAAAACTTTCCTACCGCGCCACAACAGATAGAAATACGATCATTAACCTTAACAATCATACTTACTTTAATTTGAATGGAGGAGGAAGTATTAGTGATCATTTTATGCAGGTAAATGCTTCCAAGATCCTCGAACTGGATGAAAATAACCTACCGACTGGAAATTTGACAAAACTCAGGGATCATCCTAAGGACTATCGGGAGAACAAATTGCTTGGCAATAGGGAACTTGATGATGTGTATGTCCTGGATGTGATGGAAAATGAAGTGCAGGCACAATTATTCGCTCCGCTCACCGGGATCAAGCTAAAAGTGATGAGCAATCAGCCCGTTGTAGTCATCTACTCTCCGGAAAGTCTCCCGGAAGATATGATGTACCTGAATAAGCTGGATAAGAACTTTCCAGCGGTCGCGATCGAAGCACAAAACTATCCGGATGCTCCCAATTTCAGAAACTTCCCTAGCAGTCTGCTAAAACCGGGTGAAGTCTATGAAAACAACATCGTTTTTGCTTTTTCTGTGAAATAATAATTCTATATTTAACCGAAGATTTTAAGAAAAGATTATGATAGGAATTTTATCCTTCGTTGGATTTACAGCACTCGTAGCTATTATCGCATATTTCGCGACAAGATCAACAGATGAAACTACCAGCGATGGTTATTTTTTAGGAGGTAGAAGTCTAACGGCCGGTGTAATTGCCGGGTCAGTGTTACTTACTAATCTTTCTACCGAGCAGATTGTAGGATTGAATGGATCTGCTTACAGCGAAGGAATACTTGTAATGGCCTGGGAAACTCTTGCAGCATTAGCCATTGTAATTACAGCTCTGTTCTTACTACCCCGCTATTTAAAAGGAGGTCTCACTACGGTACCGCAATTCTTAGAGAAAAGATTTGATAGAACTACGAAATCTATAGTATCCGGATTGTTCTTATCTGGATATATGATCATTCTTTTACCAATTGTACTGTATTCCGGTAGTATTGCCATAAGTACGATGTTTGAGATTCCCGAACTTCTTGGAGTAAGTGATACTGCTGCCTTATGGATTTGTGTATGGGGAATAGGTATAATTGGTTCTATTTACGCAATATTTGGTGGCTTGAAAGCAGTTGCTGTATCTGACACCATTAATGCGATCGGACTTTTAATTGGAGGTTTAATGATCCCTGTTTTTGGCCTTATGGCCATCGGCGATGGAGATATGCTCAGCGGATTAACTACCCTGGTAGATTCAAATCCTGAGAAATTTGATTCAATTGGAGGTTCAGATGCTTCAGTTCCTTTCTCTACAATATTTACAGGAATGATGCTGGTTCAACTTTTTTATTGGGGAACCAATCAGGCAATCATCCAGAGAGCACTGGCTGCAAAGAATTTGCGCGAAGGCCAGAAAGGTTTGATGCTAGCAGCTTTTATAAAAATCTTAGGTCCAATAATCGTTGTTCTTCCTGGAATCATTGCATGGCATTTGTTCGAAGGTAATCTTGAGAATGCAGATCAGGCTTATCCAGCGCTAGTAAACGAAGTTTTACCGCCGGTACTTGTAGGATTCTTTGCAGCAGTTCTATTTGGAGCAATTTTAAGTTCTTTTAACTCTGCACTTAATTCCTCGGTTACTCTCTTCGGAATTGATATTTATAAGCATCATTTTAATCCAGACGCTTCGGAAAGAGAAGTTGTGAAAAAAGGTAAAACCTTTGGGATTTTTATTGCAATTGCATCTATGTTTATTGCACCACTAATCGCCAACGCTCCTCAAGGACTGTTTGGTTATCTTCAGGAAGTTAATGGTTGTTACAGTATTCCAATTCTTACGATTGTAGTTGTTGGATATCTTTCTAAAAAAATCCCAGCATTAGGTGCAAAAGTAGCACTGTTTAGCGGTGTTGGACTTTATCTTATTTATCTTGGATTGAAATATTTTGTTGTTGGTGAAGATGCGTTGCCACATTACCTACACGTGATGGCGATACTATTTGTGATGAATATTGCAATTATGTGGATCATTGGAAGGGTAAAACCTAGAAAAGAAGAATTTGTGTTGGAACACACTAAGCAGGTAGATATTAGTCCGTGGAAGTACGTGTTACCAGTTGGAATCATAATATGTGTTTTGGTAATTTTCGTTTATGTTTATTTTGCACAGTAGCGATAGAGCCTAGAGATATACAAGAGTTGCTTTTGAAGCATCATTCGTAACACTAAACAAAGAACTATAAATAAAAAACCATCGAAAGATCAATCTTTCGAGGGTTTTTTAAGTTACAACATGTTCTGAATTAGCTCTTTTTATAATGTTTTTCAGATTGTGCATTCAGCATCTTTACGGCTTGTTCTGCGGTGATGTCTCGCTGAGGTCCCGCAAACATTTCATAACCAACCATAAACTTCTTAACTGTGGCAGATCTTAATAAAGGAGGATAGAAGCTCATATGAAAGTGCCATTCAGGATGGTCCTTGCCATTGGTTGGGGCCTGGTGTATCCCGGAAGAATATGGGAATGATGTTTCAAACAGGTTGTCATACTTTATAGTCAGCTTTTTTACAATATCCGCAAAAGCGATCTCTTCATTCTCGTCAAGATCTGTTATTTGCTGAAGATGCCTTTTAGGAATGATCATCGCTTCGAAAGGCCAAACCGCCCAGAATGGAATTAAGGATACGAAATGCTCATTCTCATCCAGAATTCGTTCTCTCAAAGCCAGCTCCTGATTTAAATAATCACCCAGAAGGCTCGAGTTGTTCTTTTGCCAGTATGCTTCGAATCTTTCTGATTTTTTCGAAATTTCGGTTGGAATGGAAGATTGCGACCATATTTGTCCATGAGGATGCGGATTGCTACAACCCATGATAGCACCCTTATTTTCAAAGATTTGGATGTAATTGATGTCTGGATTTTTCCCTAGCTCAGCGAATTCGGTTTTCCAGATCTGCACAACCTTCGTGATTTCTGAAACTTCCATCAAAGGCAGGGTTAGCGAATGATTAGGAGAGAAACAAACAACTTTGCAAATTCCCCTTTCAGTTTCAGCCTTTAATAAACCCTGCTCAAAATTTAATTCAGGAGTATCCGGCAAAAGGGAGCTGTAATCGTTTATGAAAGCATAAGGTTCAGAATATTCCGGATTAGTTTCTCCACTTGCCCTGGTGTTTCCTGGACATAGATAGCAACCCGGATCGTACGAGGCTTTCTGGCTGGTTTTATTCTCTTCGGTTTTACCCTGCCATGGTCTTTTTGTGCGATGCGGCGAAACCAGTATCCATTCACCGTTCAAAATATTATACCTACGATGCGGTAATTTGTTCATTTCATTATTCATGGGATACCAGTTTTATTATTTCTGTTCCGGCTGATGGTGCTACTTCAATTGCTTCCGGATAGATCTTGAATCTTTCGAAATATGCTGCGGAAACTTCAGTAATATAGCCTTCAATATTTTCAGAATTGATGAGGTTAATGGTGCAGCCGCCAAAGCCACCACCCATCATCCTGCTTCCGTGGATAAATTCTTTTTGTTCAGCATAATTAACCAGAAAATCAAGTTCCTGGCAACTCACCTCATATTGATGCTGCAAGCCGCGATGAGAAGCATACATCAATTTCCCTAGGGCACGAAGGTTATTATTGCGAAGCGCATCTGCAGCTGCCTGTACGCGCTCATTTTCCTGCAGTACATATAAACAACGCTGGTAAGTTTGCTCTGAAAGTTCTGATCGATAACTTTCTAGCAAGTCATAATCTACATCTCGTAAGCTTTTTATTTGCAGATTCTTCAATTGAATTCTCCTGATCGCTGCTTCACATTCCTCACGCCTGGAATTGTAATCACTGTCGGCCAGATTATGAGAAACCCTTGTGTTCAGTAGTAGTAATTTGTAGTTTCCGAGATCTGCGGGAATATATTCAGTAGCAAGACTTCGGCAATCCAGTTTGATAAAATGATCCTTTTTACTGAGAATGGAAGCAAATTGATCCATGATTCCGCAGTTGGAACCTACAAATTCATTTTCGGCACGTTGAGCCATCTTTGCGATTTCAATGTCGCTCAAATTCAGATCAAATAATTCATTAAGGCCTGCACAGAATCCACATTCCAGTGCTGCGGAAGAACTTATCCCGGCACCGGTAGGCAGATCGCTGGAAATTATACAATCAAAACCTTCCAGTATTTTATTCTCTTGCTTAAGTTCGTGAATGATCCCGAGTAAATAATCTCTCCAGTCGCTTTGCTTTTTTAATGGCTGGTCGAGATGAAATTCAAATCCATTATTAAAAGTATCACTGTATATTCTGCAGAAGTTTTCCGTATCATTTATTCTGAATTTGAAACTTATATGCTTATCGATCGCTGTAGGCATTACGAAACCTTCATTATAATCTGTATGTTCTCCAATCAGGTTGATTCGACCAGGAGAATTAACGAGTAATTCCGGTTGGAAATCATCAAAAACCGAAGGCTTCGTAGAAAAAGATCTGATATTTGTCAAGACTTGATTAATTTTGAGTAATTCAAATATAATAAATGTCATACTTACATTTATTATTTCAGAATATAATTATGCACACTAAGAACTCACAACCGGAAGTTTTTGAACCATCAGACCTGTACCAGATCAGGGAGAAAATGTATGTCGCGACAGACTGTATTATTTTTGGCTTTCATGAGGGTAAGCTAAAATTACTTGTTTTCGAGCGCCAGGTCGAGCCCTTAAAAGGTTCCTGGTCACTAGTTGGTAGCTTTGTAAGGCTGGACGAAGATCTGGAAGTGGCAGGGCAGAGAGTTTTAGAAGAGGCTACCGGGTTGAAAGAGGTTTTTATGCAACAATTAAAGACCTATGGTAAACAGGACCGTGACCCGGGCTACCGTTGTATTTCTGTAGCTCAGTACGCTTTAATTAGAGTGGAGGATTATATAGACAAACTGGAAAAACATTATGGTGCCCGCTGGTTTGAAATCGATGATCTGCCCGAATTAGTTCTGGATCATGATCAAATGGTACAGGATGCTTTGGAACAACTAAGGCGTAACGCGCGTCACAGGCCCATTGGATTTGAGCTGTTGCCAGAGAAGTTTACCATTCCACAATTACAAAACCTTTATGAAGCAATCTACCAGAAGCCACTAGACGCGAGAAACTTCAGAAAAAAGGTATTATCTCTCAATGTTTTAGAAAAACTGGAGGAAAAAGATAAATCGGGTAGTAAACGCGGTGCTTTTTTGCATAAATTCAATAAAGAGAATTACTTACAACTATTAGAAGCAGGATATAATTTCGAGATTTTCTAAAATCTGAAAATAGTTTCTTAAATAATAATTGTAAGAATTACATTTATTATTAATTTAGGAAAAACATTTCAGGATGGCTAAAGATCAATCTCGTAGAAAATTATTAAAGAACCTGGGTATTGGAGCTGGGCTACTTGCTATTCCATCATTTTCGAATGCATCCGGTTTCGATATTGCAATTAATAATCTACAAGACTCTACTTCAAATATCAATCATTCTGTTTGTCGCTGGTGTTATGCAGATATCCCACTTAAGGAGTTTGCTAAGGCTTGCAAAAAGTTAGGAATTAGCGCTATTGATCTTTTAAAACCTTCAGAATGGCAAATTGTACAGGAGGAAGGTCTAAAATGTTCCATGGCTACAGATGATTTTATCAGTTTGACCGATGGATTCAATGACCCTGAAAATCATCAGAAATTGCAATCTGCTTATAGAGAACTCATCGACAAAGCTGCTGAAAATAATATTCAGAATGTCATCTGTTTTTCTGGGAGTCGGCGTGGGATGGATAATGAAACCGGCTGGAACAACTGTGTAGAAGGATTAAAGCCCCTATTGGACCATGCTGAAACTCGCAATGTTACGCTGGTCATGGAATTGCTTAATAGCAAAGTGGACCATCCAGATTATATGGCAGATCATACGTCCTGGGGAGCCGAACTTGCCAGAAGGCTGGACCGACCAAACTTTAAGCTACTCTACGATATCTACCATATGCAGATCATGGAAGGTGACGTTATTCGAAACATAAGAGAATTTCATCCTTACATCAATCACTATCATACCGCTGGAAATCCTGGAAGGAACGAGATCAATAATTCTCAGGAATTGAATTATCCTGCAATCATTAAGGCGATTCATGATACCGGTTTTAAAGGATATATCGCTCAGGAATTTATTCCAACCTATGATAATAAACTAAAAGCACTCGAAGAAGCCATCGGGATCTGTACTATCTAAACATAAATTTTAATGACTCGAATTTTCAAATCGATCACAGTTCTTATTATACTAATTTTCAATATAAATGCAACTTATTCTCAAGTTACTACAGTTGTAGATGAAAATGGGATAATTCGCTGGGAGGCTTCGGGTGAGGAAGTAAAAGGTTTTGGGGTTAATTATTCGGCACCATTCGCACATGCTTACCGTTCTGCTGAAAAACTTGGGCTTGATATTATAGCAGAAATTGATAAAGATCTATACCATTTTTCTCGACTTAATTTTGATCTGTATCGTCTTCACGTCTGGGATACAGAAATTAGCGATGCAGAAGGGAATTTATTGGAAAATGAACACCTGGATGCGTTCGATTATTTACTGAGTGAACTCAAAAAACGCGAGATCAATTTTGTGATTACTCCAATCGCATATTGGGGAAATGGCTGGCCGGAACCAGATGAGGAGACTCCGGGGTTCTCCAATAAGTATGGCAAGGAAGGAAGCTTGACCAATCCCAAAGCGATCGCTGCCCAGCAAAACTATCTTACGCAATTTATGAATCACGTGAATCCATATACAGGAATTGCGTATAAAAATGATCCGAATCTTATCGCTGTAGAAATTAGCAATGAACCACATCATCGCGGCACTCCTGAGGAGGTAAAAGAATTTATTAATAAACTCACAAAGGCCATTCGGGATTCCGGTTCTAAGAAACCTGTCTTTTATAATGTCACCCATAGCGTCCACCTTGCAGACACTTATTTTGAATCTGATATTCAGGGTGGTACTTTTCAATGGTATCCAACCGGACTTGGTTTTAAGAAGGAAATCCCGGGGAATTTACTTCCCAATGTGAACGATTATAATATTCCGTTCAACAATGCTATCGAAAATAATAACGCCGCTAAACTGGTGTATGAGTTTGATGCTGCCGATGTTAATAAATCATATATCTATCCCGCAATGGCACGCAGTTTTCGAGAAGCGGGAATACAGATTGGGACGCATTTTGCCTATGATCCATCTTTTCTGGCGTATGCGAATACGGAATATAATACTCATTATATGAATCTCAATTATACTCCGCATAAAGCTTTAGGTCTTATTATCGCCGGGGAGATATTCCATCATACCAAATTAGGCGAAGATCAGGGAACCTATCCCGATAACTTAAAATTTGGAGATTTTCTTATTCAGTATGAAGATGATCATGCTGTCTATAATTCTGCTGAAAAGTTTATTTACACGAATTCTAATGCGGAAAAGCCTAAAGCTATCTCTGAATTAAAAGAAATCGCGGGTCACGGTAGTTCTGAAGTGATCGAATATGAAGGAAAAGGAGCTTATTTTCTGGATAAACTAGAAGAAGGAGTCTGGCGTCTGGAAGTAATGCCCGACCCATTTCTTATTCAGGATCTCTTCGGAAATAATAGTCTCGATAAAACGCTTGCCGTGATCAAGTATAATTTGAACGAGATGAAAATAAATCTTCCCGGGCTTGCTGGAAATTTTGAATTCAAACAGATTAATATTGCGGAATCTGAAGTTCAAAAAGCCAAAGGTGGCGCAATATCAGTTTCACCCGGCACTTATATTCTTACTGCGGAAGGCATCGGTTTTGAGTTTGAGAATTACAAAGGAGAGTTTCGTTTGGAACTCGACAATTTTGTGGCGGTGGAAGAGTCGGTTGACCGTACCTATGTCCTACACGAATCTTCTAATGCCGCGGAAACAGATCAGAGCTTTTCTATCCATGCAGAGATCGTTTCAAATGAGGAGGTCACGAAAGCTGAGGTATGGTTTCAGAACGGGAATATCTACGAAGCAGTACAAATGAACGCAGAAAATCAATACGATTATTCCGCAGATGTACCGCAAAATCTGCTTGTGCCAGGAATACTTACTTACCGCATCATCCTTGAAACTGCTAAGGGAAAAATGACTTTTCCTGGAAACGTTTCGGGTAGTCCGGAGAATTGGGATTTCCATTCTGAAGATGTTTATGCTACTCGTATTTATGATAAAAGTTCTGCTATCTCACTTTTCGATGCTTCTATGGATGCAGATATGGTGGTTCATTCATGGAAACCAGGCAATCAGATTGTTCCCCTAAATTCAGTTGAAGACGAATTTCAGGTAAGACTGGATGAATTATTTTCAGAAGATATAGAGAACAAAAACGCAACTCCAATTTATGACTACTCTTTTCGGTTTAATTTTCAGAAGAAAATAGGAGCAAGGCTTCCTCGGGATCAGAAGGAACTTATCATTAAGGCTCGTCATCTTAAGTCGGGTACAGAGAAACTTCAGCTTGCGTTATTAATGAAAAATGGTTCGGCTTTCGGAAAAGTAATCGAATTGGATTCAGATCTAAAAGAGATAAGAATTAAACTTGATGAGCTTGAGCCAGTAAGAACAGTCACGTTACCACGTCCTTATCCTGGCTTTTTGCCATATTATTTTGAGCATCAGAATCCGCAAGATTTTGATCTGAAGGAGGTGGAAGCGCTTCAGTTTTCTATTGGTCCCGGGAACGAGCCTGAAAATCTTCAGAAGAAGCATGAAATTGGTATTGTAAAGGTTAAACTTCAGTAGTAGAACTATTTAAACAAAAAAAAGGTCTCGTTCTCACGAGACCTTTTTTTCAGTTTAACACTTACAACAATTAAATTATCCACATTTAGAAGAGCCACAATCCTTACAGGTTAGGCAACCTTCCTGGTAAATAAGGTTTGATGAATTACAATTATTACATTTCTCCTTCTTGGCAACTGTTCCATCAGCGATAAAGCGCTTAAGAGCTCTTACCACTCCGTTTTTCCAGGTGTTAATGGATTCGTTATCCAGTTGAAGGCTGTTGATCAAATCTACCACTTTATCGATAGACATTCCGTGACGTAATGTGCTGGAGATCAATTTTGCATAATTCCAGAATTCTGGATTGAATTTATGTGAAAGTCCTTCGATCGTAGTTTTGTAACCACGCTTGTTCTCATATTGGAAATCGTAACGAGAAGATCCGTCTTCATTTCTTGCTTTGATGATATAACCTTCAGTCACCCAGCGAGGGATAAGAATACCTTCTTCATCATCTGCAAACCCGGTAAATATCTCATAAGGTCTGTCATCTACAAGTCCTATAAAAGCGATCCATTTATCCTTGTTGTTCTGGAAACGAACCACATCTGCAGTAAGCACATCTGGTCTTTTTAGAGGGAAAGATCCGGAAGTCTGTTCTTCGTCTTCCTCTTTTTTCTCATCATTAGAGATTAAAACACCAGATCTTGAACCATCACGATATACAGTAACACCTTTACAACCAGCTTCCCATGCTTCCAGATACAGTTTTCCAACCAGTTCCTCGGTCGCATCGTTTGGAAGGTTAATGGTCACACTAATAGAGTGATCGATCCATTTTTGTACAGCTCCCTGCATTCTCACTTTGCTAAGCCAGTCTACATCATTAGACGTTGCCTGGTAGTAAGGTGAAAGTTTAACCAGTTTGTCAAGTTCTTCGTTCGAGTAATTCTTATCGGTATCATAACCTTTTGCGCTCATCCACTGCTTAAAACGATGGTGGAAAACCACATATTCTTCCCATGAATCTCCAACTTCATCAACGAAATCTACGCGAGCTTCCTTGTCATTTGGATTTACTTTTCTTCTTCTTTTGTAAACCGGTAGGAAAACAGGCTCAATTCCAGAAGTGGTTTGCGTCATAAGACTGGTCGTTCCGGTTGGAGCGATCGTTAATAGCGCGATATTTCTACGACCATGCTCAAGCATGTCATAATACAACTTTTCATCAGCTTCTTTCAATCGAAGAATGAATGGGTTATTTTTCTCTCTTTCTGAATCAAAAATCCCAAAAGCACCTCTTTCTTTCGCAGTTTCTACGGAAGCTCTATATGCTTCGACAGCAATATTCTTATGAATGCCTACAGAGAAATCGATTCCTTCCTTGCTACCATATTTTATTCCTAGACCAGCAAGCATATCACCTTCCGCAGTAATACCTATTCCAGTTCTTCTACCTTCGTGCGCTTTTTTACGGATATTAAGCCATAGATTTTTTTCTACTGCTTTCACTTCTGCATTTTCTGGATCTGCATCGATCTTGCCAATGATATTGTCGATCTTTTCCAGTTCAAGATCAATGATATCATCCATAATTCTTTGTGCAGCAGAAATATGTTTTTTGAATAGTTCGTAGTTGAAATGCGCTTTGTCTGTAAATGGCTCTTCTACATAAGAGAACAGGTTGATCGCAAGCAAACGGCAGGAATCATAAGGACAAAGTGGGATCTCTCCACAAGGATTGGTAGAAACGGTTTTATAACCAAGATCTGCATAGCAATCTGGCACAGACTCATTAATAACTGTATCCCAGAATAGAATTCCAGGTTCAGCCGATTTCCATGCATTATGTACGATCTTTTTCCAGAGTTTATCTGCCTCGATCTCTTTTGAAACCTTCGGCTCTGCTGAAAAGATTGGATATTTCTGAGTATAATTAGTATTGTTCTTTACAGCTTTCATGAACTGGTCATCGATCCTAACCGAAACATTGGCACCTGTAACTTTGCCCTGCTCCATCTTAGCATCGATAAAATCTTCAGAATCTGGATGATTTACTGAAACTGAAAGCATCAAAGCTCCACGACGTCCATCCTGTGCTACTTCTCTTGTAGAATTGGAGTAACGCTCCATAAAAGGAACGATCCCGGTAGAGGTAAGCGCTGAGTTCTTTACAGCCGATCCTTTAGGGCGTATGTGAGAAAGGTCATGACCTACACCACCACGTCTTTTCATTAACTGCACCTGCTCCTGGTCGATCTTCATGATCCCACCATAAGAATCTGAATTTCCATCATTCCCTATAACGAAACAGTTAGACAATGAACCAACCTGGTAAGGATTCCCAATTCCAGCCATAGGACTTCCCTGTGGAACGATATATTTAAAATCCTTGATAAGATCGAAAACTTCGTCCTCGGTCATAGGATTTGGATACTTTTTTTCAACTCTTGCGATTTCGCTGGCGATACGTCTATGCATATCGTTTGGAGTGAGTTCATAAATATTCCCGTCAGAATCTTTAAGGGCGTATTTGTTTACCCAAACTCTGGCGGCAAGATCATCGCCTTTGAAGTATTTTAGTGAAGCTTCGAAGGCCTGTTCCTGAGTATAAGTCTTTGGAACAACTGGATTTTCCTGTACAGGCATAAAAATGAGATTTTTAGGTTAGAAATGTTCTAATCGGCTGGTATAAAACTAGGCATTATTTCCGGACAATTGACAAAGCGTTCGGAAAAAGTTTTCAAACAAAAACAGTTAAATAACTGATAATCAAATAAATAAATATTTACTAACAATAAAAAGTTGACAAATAATGAAAACATTTATTTAAAGGTTTGGAAGTTCTATACTATTGAGATTCAGTAGTAGATATAGGTGATGAGGCTCAAAAATAGGCTAAATTAAGTGCTTTTTCGTAGTGTATTCCGGAGAAAAAATAACAAAAAAAGAGGCCTCACAAATTTGTGAGGCCTTCTTTGAATTAACACCTATGAAAATTCAAAATAAAAATCTTTATTCTGTAATAGACCAGATCGAATATCCATTTGCAGGAGCCTCGATGGTCACCGCTCCATTTTCATCGGAGGTAGGGAAATATGTTGAATTCGAACTATAATCCTGAAGCGTTACATTACTCCAGTTCGAACTTACTGTTCTTCTTTTTGTACCATTATTAATGCTAATATAAAGAATTAATCCAGGATTTGTACCTGATCCATTTCTTTTCATCACATATTCATCCTGGTCTGCATAAAGTAACTCCGTGTCACCAGTAGCAAGACTGTTATGAATCGAAATTAATGTCTTTAATTCATCTTTAAATTCTTCATTCTCATAATCTGAATAGAAGATCGTAGGATAACCAGGGTGAGTTAAGATATAAGCATAAGCCTTCATTTTATTAGAGCTCATGATATAATTATCTTCATTAGAATCCTTTTCAGTATCATGATTCGCTGTGAAGGTTACTGCATCTTCAGGATTTGTTTTCCAAAGCATGTCACTTTCCAAAATACTAAGATTTTCAAATCTGTCCAGGCTTTCTTCTAGCTTGTAAAAAGTAGAAAAATCAAAAGCAGGTGATCCTGAAGCTTCGATCCAGTCACGAAGTACATCTGGATTTCCGTCGAAATTTTCTCCTACAGAGAATCCTCCAACAGCCTCATTCCATTCTTTTACTACCCATGGTTCGAAACCTTTTACATAATCAAAACGCCAGCCATCAAATCCCATTACGTTCTTGTAATATTTAGCAACGGAATTTTCATCTTTCCATAACCAGTCCTGAACTCTTTCTCTATGGTGATCAAGGTTGGTTTCTTCGTAGAAAAGACTACCCGGATCATACTGGCTCACACTGTTAGGATAAAAATCCTCGTAAGTTCTGTTGAACATCCCTGAAGCGTTTCCATTCGCTTCATCAAATAAAGTGTAAGTATCGTAATCTCGGTAAGGATTGTATTGCAAGCCTCCACCAGAATTATGATTCAGTACAATATCTGCGATCACTTCAATATCATTGCTATGAGCTGTAGCAATTAGATTTTCAAGTTCGGTTCTTGAACCAAATCTTGTTTCTACGGTTCCATGCTGATCATAATCTCCAAAATCAAAATAATCTGATACATCGTACCCCATGGAGTAACCTCCTGACTGTCCTTTGGCAGGAGATGGTATCCAGATTCTATCTACACCAGCTGCAGACCATTCCGGCACTTTTTCTGAAAGATTGTCCCACCAGGCAAATCTTGGTTCAACATCCCAGTAGAATGCTTGCATCATTACCCGGTTGCCATTATCCAGAGATGCCAGGTCCAAAGCCTGAGGTTCAGATGGAGCAGGGATTTCCGGAGTACCAGTTATATCATCGGTCTCGTCCACGATGTCATCTGAATCATCACCGGAGCACGAACCCATAAAGAGTGCACCACCAAGCAGCAGACTGCATAAAAATTTATTAGTATTCATAATTAGTTCAGTTTAAAGAAAAAAAAGGGGCTAATTAAATTAGCCCCAATATAAAATAGTATGATTATTCTCCTGCAGGAATAAGAATATATCTTGCAGTTAGGTCATTAAACCAGATATCATAAACTCCTGCAGTAACAGGGATATTTGGATCATTTGCATTGGCACCCTGACCACTGATAGGTGTACTTGCACCCCAGCTTACATCCCAGGCGTTGTTTGCTCTGAACTTAAGTTCACCGTCAAACAATTCCACATCATTCATGTACCAGATGTGAGAATCGAAATCTGACTGGGTCATATCCATATCATCATTCCAACCTTCATCTGTACCTGTAGTTGAGGTACCAATAATTCCTACCATATCGTACATCGTTGCTGCAGAAACATCCATAGCTTCGAAAGTATAGGTCATATCTTCAGTGTTCAATGAAAGCGTGTAGTAAGCGTCATCTTCTACTGAAATTGCTGCCGGATCATCACTATCACCTGCATTTACTCCTAAAGTTCCATTTGTACCACCCCATTGCGGTTGCCATGCTCCTAGAGTTTCAAGTAATTTGAAACCTTCTACACCATCACCACCAGCAAATCTACCTGAGAAGTTGAACATGTTTTCATTTTCAGGATTTCTGAAAAGTGGCATGTTGTTGTTGTCATTAGACCAACCAGCTGCAGTCGCGTCACCTACTAAGAATAGATTCATCTTTGAAGGATTCTCTTCCTCTTCAATAACAGCTTCAGGAAGTACAACTCTTAAAGACATCACTTCGGAAGTAGCGTTCAGGCCGTTACTTCCGTCAGTTCCTGCATAAGCACGAACTCTGAAGTAGATATCTCCTGCATTTGGCATTTCGGTTTCAGGGTCGTTATCCAAACCTGCTTCCGTTGCCAAAGACATTAACTGGCTAACAGTAACTCCAAGATTGTTTTCTCCTGTTGTTCCAATAATATTGAAAGAAGAGAAATCTGCATCAGAGGAACCCTGAAGTTCATAAGTAACAGTGGTTGGAGCATCAAAATCAACTTCACTCCATACAAATCGCTCAGCGATATTATTTGCAGTTTCTGAAGTTAGCGTGTAAGATTCTGCAGTTGCACTCATAAACATAATCCCATCGGCATCAGGTTGAGCTGTAAAAACCACATCATCATCATGTTCACAGGATGTAAATCCTACGAATGCGATCATTATTAATAAGAAAATTGAAAACTTTTTCATTGTTGTAATAGTATTTTGTTAGTATCCTGGATTTTGTGTCAAATTCGTGTTCACTCCTAGATCTGAAGCCGGTATTGGCATCAGGTCTCTGAAAGATTGTGTAGTAGTTCCCTGTGGAACGCCACCTTTAAATGGCCATACGCCACCATCAGAAAATTGTCCAAATCTTATAAGATCTGTTCTTCTGTGTGCTTCCCAGTAAAGCTCTCTCGCCCTTTCTTCCAATAGAAAGTTTAGTGTTAGATCTGAAGATGAGATGTTATTGCTATCATCGTTAAAAGCTCTTTCTCTCAACTCATTGATGTAATCTACAGCAGTAGATTCACTTCCACCACCACCTCTAACTACGGCTTCCGCATACATTAGGTAAGCATCAGCAAGACGGAACATTGGGAAATCTGTATCTGGAAAATCTCCTGTTGGATCTGATCCTGCGTTTCCATTCACATCTACGTTCTTGTATTTTGCTACAGCATAACCATCAGTGAAATTAGAGATATTGTTGATCTCTTTAGACTGTCCATCTGTATAGAAAATAGCTCTTTCATCGGCTACTGTTTCAATATCATCGTCCTCATTCTCAAGGAAATCATTGATTAGGGCAGAAGTGGTTCTTAGACCGGCCCATCCACCGTTAATTCCGAAGTTATCTGGATCCATAGATCCTCCAACTGCTGCATGAATGATAAAAGTCATTCCACCATAAGCCTGAGTATTGATCCCATCAAAAGTGATCGGGAAAATGATCTCGCTCTGGGCTCCGTTCATATTGTTATCTGCAAGGAATAACTTCTGGTAGTCATCAACCAAAGTAAAACCTGAGTTGATCACTTTTTCAGTGTAAGTGATTACATCTGAAGATCTATCAGATCCTGTGTACTTTTCTGAATTCTGGTAAAGTTTTGCAAGTAACATCCAGGCTGCTGCCTGATCTGCACGTCCATATTCATTAGCACCGGCAGCGGCTAGTTCACTCTCGATCGCTAGCAGTTCGCTTTCGATATATGTGAAAAGCTCTGCTGAGTTTGTTTGCTCCGGAAGGAACGCCCCAACAGGATCCTGCTCTGTAACGAAAGGAGGATTACCGTAAAGGTCAAGTGCATGCCAGTAGCTTAATGCTCTCAGGAATCTTGCTTCTGCACGATATACCTGGATATCTGCCTGTGTTGCGGCATCCACACCACGACCTTCAACTACTGAAGTTTCAGTTTGTCGAAGGAATTCGTTAGACTGTGCGATCTGGTACATAATTCTGGAATACATCGTACGAATAAATTCGTTTCCTGAAGTCCAGTTCTGGTTATGTAGATCTTTAACAGTTCCATCATTCCATCCAATTACCGCTTCATCTGTAGTAAGTTCCTGCACCATCCAGTACAAACGCATGTACTGTGAGAATCCTTCATCTAATCCAGAAAGATCGGCGTCTCCAGCAGGACCATCCTGACCACTAATTGCAAAACCTGCATATAGCTTAGCCAAAAACTGTTTGTAAGCTGCGGGATCTTCAAAGGCTGAAGCCGCAGTTTCCCGGTTATCTTCAGGAGTAAGTTCCAGATCACTTTCACATGACCATAGAACCGCCATTCCGAAGAGAATAAGGAAAGTAGATTTTAATTTATTAAACATAATTTTAGTAATTTTTCTATTATTCATTAAAAAGCAAAATTCAGTCCAAGTACGAATCTTCGGGATCTTGGGTAGAAGTTATTATCGATTCCGCCAAAAACTTCAGGATCAAGCCCGTCATAATCTGTGATCGTAAGTACGTTTGTTGCAGTTAAAGAAGCTCTGAAATCAACTTTTTCTCCCGGGATCGTATATCCAATACTTACGTTATCAAGTTTTACGAAATCTGCTGCCTGCAGGTAATAATCTGAGAAGAACTGACTGTTTACAAAACCTGATTCCAATACATTCGAGTTAAAGTTCGAGTAGTAATTTTCTGGAGTGTTCGTTCCAGCTTCTACAAAACCATTTGCAGATTGCGTGTTGTTGTAAATATAGTTTCCAAAACTTCCTCTAAAAGTAAAGCTGAAGTCAAAGTCTTTATAATTCATAGTGTTGGTAAGACCCATATAATAATCTGGAGTCGCCTTTTTGTACGGCTGCTTATCTGCCTCTGTGATCTGGTTGTCACCATTCACATCTACATAAGCACCTTCGATTGGCTGCCCTGCATCATTATAAACCTGTCTGAATACAAAAAAAGTAGTAGGATCAAATCCTTCTTTCCAAAGCTGAATGTTGTTTCCAGTACCACCACTAATTCCTCCTTGTGGGATAAAGAAGTTTGCATC
Organism: Christiangramia sp. LLG6405-1; assembly: GCF_045055805.1. Classification (GTDB taxonomy): domain Bacteria; phylum Bacteroidota; class Bacteroidia; order Flavobacteriales; family Flavobacteriaceae; genus Christiangramia. The sequence continues at coordinate 1,934,726 of NZ_CP159330.1, forward strand.
ATCACCTAAAGAAAGTTCTGTGATCTCCAGTTCCTGGAAGGAAATGTTATAACCTAAAGTCCAGTTGAAATCTTCAGATCTGGCGATATCACCACTAATTCCAATCTCAATACCTTTACTTACAGTCGTACCAACATTTGTTAATAGTTGATCTGAAAGGTTAGCACCTGCTGGTACTGGTACGGTTGCGATAAGATCTTCAGTCTCCCTGTAATATGCGTCTATAGAACCACTCAATCTATTATCGAACAAACCAAAGTCGATACCTGCGTTATAGTTGATAAGGCTTTCCCATTTAAGATCCTCATCATACTCTTCAGGTCTAATAGTACCAATGAACTCATTTCCAAACTGGTATCTTGCACCACCCTGACTAGGTGTGTAAAGTCCTAAATATCCATAGTTTCTTCCAATTTCGTAGTTTCCAGTTTCACCGTAACCACCACGAAGCTTCAATTCGTTAAGCACTCTTGAGCCTTCAAGGAATGCTTCATTATGAATTTTCCAACCTATAGAGGCTGCAGGGAAATATCCCCAACGATTGTCTGGAGAAACTCTGGAAGAACCATCGGCACGAATACTACCAGAGATCAGGTATCTGTTATTAATGTCGAAACTAGCTCTCGCGAAGTAAGACTCTAGGGAGTTCCTGTTAATATCTCTTGGAAGTGCTCTAATTTGATCCTGTTCAGTTCCAAAAACATTGCTTGTAGAATAAAATTCCTGGTAAGAATGACCTGCAGTTACATCAACATCTGTTTCAAAGAAACCAAGTTCAGTCTTATAGTTTAAGTAAGTATCAAGAAGAAGGTTACGGTTTATATTACTATAATCTTCAAATTGATCGATATTAGAAGTGTTAGATGCTGCAAATACCGGAGTGAATTTATCACCATCAGCTTCAGCATAATCGAAACCAGCACTTACTACTGCTTTAAGACCTGTTAAGAAGGGAACTTTATATTCAGCATTCAGGTTCGTAATAGAACGTCTGGTCTGGTTTCTGTCTGTATTTTGTTCCAGAAGAGCGATCGGGTTTCTGGTCGCAAGATTTTGTTGCGTGATCTCACCTCCTGAAAGTCTGTTGAATTCAAAGAATCCACCAAATGGAAGGGTGTCATCATAAATAGATTGTGTAGGATCGAATGCTACTGCAGATCCAATGGCACCACCATTTGAGAACTTGTTCTTATCCAAAGAGTTCTTCGAAGTAAGAGTCAGTTTCAATGAATTGTCAAAAAGGTCCTGGTTCAAAGAGATATTAAAAGCGTTACGCTCGTAATAATCTTTTCTGATAACTCCAGTTTCAGCAGTATGGTTAAAGTTCAAACGATAGTAGAAATTCCCGATACCCTGTGTAGCTGTAAAGTTATGAATAGCTCCAACTGAAGTTTCGTAGATCTCATCCTGCCAGTCTGTATTTGCATTTCCTAATAAAGAAGGATCTGTACCCGGAGTATTATTGATCAGGTTTCTAAACTCATCTGCATTTAAAACGTCTACTTTATCTATAACATTCCCAATGGAAGTTTTTAGATCATACGTAAACTGAAATGGAGAATCCTTTTTCCCTTTTTTCGTGGTAATAAGAATTACCCCGTTCGAAGCTCTGGAACCATAAATAGAAGTTGCCGCAGCATCTTTTAGTATAGTGAAATCTTCGATCTCATTTGGGTTAATAGAGTTAAGCGCGTTTCTTGAACCGGCAACTCCACGTTGATCTAATGGTATACCATCTACTACGATCAAAGGATCGTTAGAAGCCGATAGTGAAGAACCACCACGTATTCTAATAGTTCCTCCCTGTCCTGGAGCTCCACCACCCGGGGTGATCTGTACTCCGGCAGATTTACCGGCGATCAGCTGTTCCGGGGCAACAACGGCTCCCTGGTTAAAGGTTTCCGAAGAAATCTTCTCAACAGCTCCGGTCGCATCCTGCTCTGAGGTTGCTCCATAACCAATAAGAACGACTTCGTCCAGCGTAGCTGAGTCCTCATCAAGAGTAATGTCTATAGTAGACTGACCCTCGAAAGGAATTTGTTGTGATACGAATCCTAAAAAGGAGAAAACAAGTATATCTTCATTAGATATATTAGATATGGTATAATTACCATCAAAATCGGTCGTTGTACCGTTGCTGGTACCCTGAACGATTACGTTCACACCTGGAACCGGAAGGCCTGTGGCAGTCTCTGTCACATTTCCGCTAACGGTGTTTTGTGCAAAAAAGCTCATTGGTAGCATGAACAGCAAAAACAATGTGCTTTTAATTAAAGTCCTCATAAATTTTTTATTGATTTTTGATAAAAATTAACCTTATACTTTTACTTCCTGAGGTTAAATGTATGTAAATTCAAACCCAATATTTGGCGAAACCTTACTATTACTGGAACGAAAACGTTTTCGTGTTGAAAACTTTTTCTTCTTAAGAGATTCACAATCAAATATTACTAATTTTGCGAGATCGAAAATATATCCCGCCTAAATCACGAATATCCGAAAAGAATGAAGCCGAAACTTACCCTTAAGAAAATTGCGAAAGAGCTTGATGTATCTATCTCCACCGTTTCAAAAGCACTTCGAGACAGCTCAGAGATTGGTGAAGAAACACGTGCCAAGATCAAGGCTTTTGCAAAACATTATAATTATAAGCCTAATAACATTGCATTAAGTCTTAAGAATCGGAAAACCAAGACAATAGGGATCATTATTCCCGAAATTGTACATCACTTCTTTACGACAGTTATTAGTGGAGTGGAAAAAGTAGCCAACGAAATGGGATATAACGTTTTGGTGTGCCTTTCAGATAATTCATTTGACAAAGAGGTTCTGAATATGGAAATGCTGGCGAATGGTAGTACTGATGGATTTATTCTATCACTTGCCAAGGAAACCATGCAAAAAGGGGATTATCATCACCTTGCGGAAGTGATCAACCAGGGAATGCCTTGTGTGCTTTTTGACCGCGTTGCTGAAGATATTTCCTGCGATAAGGTGATCATTGATGATGTTACCGGAGGGAAAAAAGCTGTTCAACACCTTATTGATATAGGCTGCAGGAAGATCGCTCTTATTTCTACCGTGGATTATGTGAGTGTGGGTAAACTGCGTACGCATGGTTATAAGCAGGCTTTAGCTGAAAATGGTATAAGTATAAATGAAGATCTTATTCTGAAGATCGAGGAAATGGAAGACAGCGAGAAGGAAATTGAAGATTTTCTGAAAGAACGCGATGTAGACGGAGTCTTTGCTGTGAATGAGCATTTTGCCATTTCTGCTGTTAAATCCATTCAGGATCAGGGGAAAAAGGTTCCAGATGATGTATCTGTAATTGGCTTTACAGATGGTGAATTGTCAAAAAGATTTATTCCGAGTTTGACGACGGTAAGTCAGCATGGGATGAGAATGGGCGAGGAGTCTGCCCGTCTTTTGATAGAGAAACTTGAGCGCACACCTAGCGAAGATGACTATTACAAGACTATTATTGTAGAGACCGGTCTGGTGGTAAGAGATTCAACAAAATCGAGGAAATAGCTATTGCGTTTTAAAAAAACTATATATTTGCCGTAGTTGAAATTTTATCAGAACTTATATTTTTACTTCCTATCTTTTATAAGTTTTGATAAGTCTTAGTGCTTATCGTAGAACAATCAAAATCACGATATGCAAAAACCCCGTTTAAAGTTTTGGGATATCTGGAACATGAGTTTCGGATTTCTGGGTATACAATTTGGTTTCGCGCTTCAAGGCTCGACCATGTCCCGTATATTCGAAACATTAGGTGCTGAAAAGGACAACATTCCATTATTATGGATCGCTGCTCCACTGGCAGGCCTTATCGTGCAACCAATTATTGGTTATTTAAGCGATAATACCTGGCATAAGAGTTTAGGTAGAAGAAGACCATTTTTCCTCCTTGGAGCCATACTTAGTTCCATTGCTCTCTTGCTAATGCCATACTCTTCTGCAGTATGGATGGCAGCAGGGTTGTTACTTGTGCTAGATGCCTCCATTAATATATCCATGGAACCATTCCGTGCCCTGGTAGCAGATAAGTTACCAGATTCACAAAGAAGTTATGGATTCGTTATTCAGACATTAATTATAGGAATTGGAACCTGGGTGGCCAGTAACCTCCCGAAATTCATGAATAACGTGCTTAATATTAGTAATGAAGCCGCTCCGGGAGTAGTTCCAGAGTCGGTTCGAGTTGCTTTTATCGTTGGAGCTGTTGTCTTTATTGGGTCTATTCTGGTGACCATTTTTACTACCAAAGAATACACGCCAGAAGAAATGCAAAAATTCGAGGATGGTGATGAACCTGAAAAAGATCAGGGAATGATCAAGACCATTCTGGGAACCTATGCTTTAATGCCAAAGATCATGAAAAAACTGGGTGTAGTTCAGTTTTTCTCCTGGTTTGCATTTTTTGCCATGTGGACTTTAGCAAACCCAGCACTTACCAGTCATATTTATAATGCACCGAAACCTCAGATAGAAGAATTCGCCCAGCTGGATAGTGAAGGAGAACTTCAGTATGACGCAGACAGGGTGATTTTATTTCAGGATGACCAGGCGAGACTGGAATATTCAGCACAGGATAAGAGCTACAATGAAGCCAGTGATGATGTAGGATCCAAAATGGGAATCTACGGACTATCATCCATGGCCTTTGCGTTGCTATTAACCTTCTATACTTCAAGATTTGCGATCAATCGTAAACTCGTACATATGGGGAGTTTGATTCTTGGAGGCGCCGGATTTTTACTGATGTACTTTATTCCCGGCGACCCAGAAATGTTATATGTATGTTTTGTACTCATTGGTTTTGCCTGGGGAAGTATACTTTCCATGCCTTATGCAATGCTGTCAAGTTCGGTAGCATCATCAAAAATGGGCTTAATGATGGGTGTTTTTAATATGTTCATCGTGATTCCACAAATTATCGCAGCACTTGGAGGTGTTGTTTTTCTACAAAAACTTATTGGAGAAGAATCGATCCATGCAATGACCGTGGCAGGTGTATTCCTGTTATTCGCGGCATTTTCAAACTTATTAATTACAGATAGAAAAGCTATTAAATATGACCCAGCATAAAAAGGATACCAAAGCTGCCGTAATTTTCGATCTTGACGGAGTGATCGTCGATACGGCAAAATTTCATTTTCAAGCCTGGAAAAAACTGGCTAATGATCTTGGTTTTGATTTTACTCAAGAGCAAAACGAGCAATTAAAGGGAGTGAGCAGGGTAGAATCTCTGAAAAAGATACTGCGCTGGGGAAATATGGAACTTTCTGAAGAAGAATTTAATAGACAGATGGCATTGAAAAATGAGAATTATCTGGGCTATGTTGAAAAAATGGATGAATCTGAAATCCTTCCGGGAGTTAGAAAAATCCTTGACTATTTAAAGCAGAATAATATTCCATTCGCTTTAGGTTCTGCCAGCAAGAATGCGCGCCGAATTTTAAAGCAGATCAATTTATATGAAGAATTTGATGCGATCGTGGATGGAACCGATGTTTCAAAAGCGAAGCCAGATCCGGAAGTTTTCCTGATCGCCGCCGTAAAACTTGGTGTACAAGCAAATAATTGTGTGGTATTTGAAGATGCTCTTGCAGGAGTGCAAGCTGCCAATGCTGGAAATATGGCCAGTATCGGTATTGGGTCTGCCAGTGTTCTAGGTGAAGCAGACCATGTCTTTAATGACTTTACCGAGATCGAGATAGAATTTATAGAAAAATTATTGAGAAACGAGAAGTAATGAATCAGGATTATATAAAACCGGACGAGTGGTCCATCATTGAAGAAGAATTTGACGCAGGTAGAGTGAAATCCTCAGAAAGCCTTTTCAGTATTGGAAATGGAGCCATGGGGCAGCGTGCAAATTTTGAAGAACAGTATTCCGGACCAAGTTTCCAGGGAAGTTATATTGGAGGGGTTTATTATCCCGATAAAACCAAAGTAGGCTGGTGGAAAAATGGTTATCCCGAGTATTTTGCGAAAGTATTGAATGCTCCGAACTGGATTGGAATCAACGTTTTCGTAAACGAAGAACCACTGGATCTGTTCAATTGTAAGTCGGTTAAAAACTTTCGCCGTGAATTGAATATGAAAGAAGGTACACTTTCCAGAAGTTTTGAAGCCGAGCTTCCAAACGGAATTGTAGTGGAAGTAAAAGCTTTGCGTTTCGTCTCCATTGTTGAAGACGAGCTTGGAGCGATAAAATTTGAAATAACTCCGCTAAATCAGGATGCTGAGATCAGGTTCGATCCTTACCTTGATGGGAGTATTACTAATACTGATGCAAATTGGGAAGAACGATTCTGGGAAACTCTGGAAGTAAAGGAGGATTCTCAACGTGCCTATATTGTTAGTAAAACACTAAAAACCGGTTTCCATGTTGGAACCTTTATGCAGTCTGAAATTTTACTGAATAACGAGAAAGTTACTACTGAAGCAACTTCTTCAGTTGGAGAAGATCGTATTTCGTTCGCTTATGAAGTAAAGACTGCGAAACAGGAAACGGCTGCTCTTATAAAATATGCTGGTTATGTTTCAGATATGAACCATAAGAAAGAGCAACTGATCCAGGCGGCAGGCAAAGTTCTTGACTCGGCGACTTCAAAAGGATTTGAATCTTTAAAGAAAGATCAGAAAGAAGCATGGGCTTCGATCTGGGAAATGGCAGATATTACAATTTCCGGCGATGTAAAAGCTCAGCAGGGAATCCGTTTCAATATTTTTCAGCTTAATCAAACTTATTTAGGAGAAGACGAACGCCTGAATATTGGCCCTAAAGGATTCACTGGTGAAAAGTATGGTGGTAGTACGTATTGGGATACAGAAGCCTATTGTATTCCTTTTTATATGGCGACCAAAGATCAGAAAGTAGCACGAAAGCTACTTACGTATCGTTATAATCACCTTCAGAAAGCCAAAGAGAATGCAGAGAAATTAGGCTTTTCGAATGGTGCCGCGCTTTACCCAATGGTAACTATGAACGGTGAGGAATCCCATAATGAGTGGGAGATCACTTTCGAGGAAATTCATAGAAATGGTTCCATGATCTTTGCGATCTATAATTATGTACGTTACACCGGCGACTTCAGTTATATTCCTGAAAAAGGACTGGAAGTAATGATCGCCGTAGCCAGGTTCTGGCACCAAAGATCAAACTTCAGTAAGGATAAGAATAAGTACGTGATCCTTGGGGTGACCGGTCCTAATGAATACGAGAACAACGTAAACAATAACTGGTACACAAACTATCTTGCTAAATGGTGTATCGAATACTGTCTTGAAACTATTAATAAAGTGAAAGATGGTCACCAGGAAGATTACGCGAGAGTGATGGGTCTAACAGATCTTAATGAAGGCGAATTAGCCAAATGGAGAGAAGTTGCTGAAGAAATGTACTTCCCGTATTCTGAAGAAGATGGCGTGTATCTGCAACAGGATGGTTTTCTTGATAAAGAGATCATCCCGGTAAAAGATCTGGAGAAAAAACATAGACCAATTAACCAGAAATGGAGCTGGGATAGGATTCTTCGTTCCTGTTATATTAAACAGGCAGATGTGCTGCAGGGATTTTATTTCTTTGAAGATCATTTCAGCAAGGAGCAACTAGAAAAGCATTTCGATTATTATGAGCCGCTAACGGTTCATGAGTCTTCACTATCTCCTTGTGTCCACAGCATTCAAGCTGCGGTTCTGGGAAGAATGGAACAGGCTTATGAGTTTTATGTGAGAACTTCGAGATTGGATCTTGATGATTATAATAAGGAAGTAGAAGAAGGATGTCATATAACCAGTATGGCTGGAACCTGGATGAGTATTGTAGAAGGTTTTGGAGGTATGCGTGTGGAAAATGACCAGTTGTCTTTTAAACCACAAATCCCTGAAAACTGGAATGCTTATTCTTTCAAAGTAAACTTTAGAGATCGCATTGTCAAAGTTTCAGTTTCTTCCAAAGGAACCGAGTTCTCTCTTGAAGGATCAGAATCGCTTGATATTCAGGTAAATAATAAGGAGCTTACTTTGGTTCCTAACGAACAAATTACGGCTTAGTAATACGGCTCTCTTTTCAGGAAGGGAGCCTTTTTTTATTCAAATGATATGAGAAAAATATTAATGCTTTGTGGTCTGTTTATCGGGCTACAGGCTTTTGCCCAAATCGAGCGCGTGGAACCACCTAACTGGTGGACAGGATTTGAACAGGATAGTTTGCAGTTAATGCTATACGGAAGCAATATTGGTTCTGCGGAAGTATCTTCAGGATACCAGGGAGTTGAAGTGCTGGGAACAGAAAAAGCAGATAGCCCGAATTATTTATTCGTAAATCTTGTAATTACTGAAGCAGCCAAGCCCGGTAACATGAAACTGAATTTCAAATTCGAAGACGGTTCTTCTGAAGTCATTGATTACGAATTAAAAAAACGCGAGCAGGCTGCTGAAGATTTTGTGGGATTTGACAATTCTGATGCAATCTACCTGATCACGCCAGACCGTTTTGCTAATGGTGATTATAGTAACGATGTAGACGAAAGTCTTAACGAGAAAACTATTGATCTCGAGGATGATTACGCCCGTCATGGTGGTGACATTCGTGGAATTATAGACCATCTTGATTATATCAATGAAATGGGATTTACTGCTATCTGGTCTTCTCCGTTATTGATCAATGATATGGAGTCTGGCTCTTATCACGGTTATGCAATGACCGACTTCTATAAGGTAGATCCGCGTTTTGGAACTTTGGAAGAATACAAGGAACTGGCTCAGAAGGCAGACGAAAGAGGTATCAAATTGATCATGGATATGGTGGCAAACCATAGCGGCGTTGAGCATTGGTGGATGGATGATCTTCCATTTAAGGACTGGATCAACTACCAGGAAAAGTTTGAAAATGATGAAGAGTTGATTTATTCTAATCACCGTAGAACTGCTAACCAGGATCTATATGCTTCTGAAGCAGATAAAAAGGTGATGAGCAATGGTTGGTTCGTGGAAACAATGCCTGATTTGAACCAAAAGAACCCGTATCTGGCTAAATATATTATTCAGAACAACATTTGGTGGGTGGAAACTTTGAATCTTGGAGGAATTCGTCAAGATACATATCCTTATCCAGATATGGAATTTATGAGTGAATGGGCTGGAGCGATCATGAAGGAATATCCGAACTTCAACATTGTTGGAGAAGAATGGTCTAATAACCCACTGCTTATTCGTTACTGGCAGGATGGTATTGAAAATGGATATGATTCTAACTTGAAATCTACGATGGATTTTGCGATGCAAACTAATATCGTAAAAGGACTGAACGAGGAATCTGGCTGGGACACAGGATTGCAACGTTTATATGACGGATTGGCGAACGATTTCTCATATGCTTCCCCTGAAAATATTATGATCTTTCCAGATAATCATGATATGAGCAGAATCTATACTCAGCTTGATGAAGATGTGGAAAATACGAAGATGGCACTTAGTTACATTCTAAGCCTTCCGCGTATTGCCCAGATTTACTACGGAACTGAGATTCTTATGAATGATACTGCAAAACCAGGTGATCACGGTCTTATTAGAACCAATTTTCCTGGTGGCTGGAAAGATAGTGACAGGAATGCCTTTACCGGCAAAGGACTTTCCGAAGAAGAAAAAGATATGCAGAATTTCCTTAAAACGGTACTGAATTACAGAAAGTCCAGTAAAGCCATTCAGGAAGGAAATCTCGTGCATTTTACTCCACAAAATAAAATCTACCTTCTCTCAAGAACTTCTGGAAATGAGACGATCGTGCTGATTCTGAATAAAAATGAAGAATCTGTAGATCTTGATCTTTCCAGGTTTGATGAACTTGAACTTGAAGGAACGCAGTTTCAAAATCTTTTAACCAACGAAAAAATGACCTGGGATAAAAGCCTGGAACTTCCATCACGTGGAGCATATTTTTTCACTACAAAAATGAATAATTCAAAATAAAACAAATGAAAAAGATAACCTTTATACTGGCTCTTATGATCCTTTTTGTTTCTTGTAAGAACGAAACAAATCAGCCAGAGAATGCAGAGAACGAAACTCAAAAATACTCACTGGCGCCAGTGAATGACGATATGCTGGAGTCGGCTATAATTTATGAAGCGAATATCCGGCAGTACTCGCCAGAAGGTACATTTGATGCTTTCACGCAGGATATTCCGCAGCTTAAAGAACTTGGAGTAAAAGTGATCTGGTTAATGCCAATGTATCCTATTTCCATGAAGAAAAGGAAAGCGACCGGAGATAAATCCATTGAAGATATTGAAGATCCGGAAGAGCGTAAAAAATATCTGGGAAGCTATTATGCAATTTCAGATTACAAGGCGGTAAATCCAGATTTTGGAACCATGGAGGATTTTGATGAACTGGTTCAAACTGCTCATGAAAATGATATGTACGTTATTCTTGACTGGGTGGCGAATCATACCGGCTGGGATCATGCATGGATTGGAGAACATCCTGAATATTATACTAAAAATGACAAAGGGGAGATCACAGATCCTATCAACGATGCAACCGGAGAGCCTTGGGGCTGGACAGATGTTGCTGATCTAAATTTCGATAACGAAGGTTTAAGAGAAGCGATGAAAAAAGACATGCTTTTCTGGATCGAAGAACACGATATCGATGGGTACCGTGCAGATGCTGCACACTCGGTTCCTACAGATTTCTGGGAAGATATCGCTGCAGAACTGCGTGAAGTAAAGCCGATTTTTATGCTGGCCGAAGCAGAAAGTCCTAAAGAATTATTCCACAATGCTTTTGAAATGGGATATAACTGGGAAGGACACCATATAATGAATAGTATCGCGCAGGGAGATAAAACTGCGAAAGACTGGGATGATTATATGCAGAAGGTTGATTCTACGTTTCAGGAAGATGATTACCTGATGAATTTTGTAACTAATCACGATGAGAATTCATGGGCTGGAACCGTAGAGGAAAGAATGGGAGATGCTTCGGAAGCGATGCTGGCCATGACCTATACATTACCGGGAATGCCTTTGATCTATAGCGGACAGGAGTATGATATAAACAAAAGACTGGAGTTTTTTGTAAAAGATACTATTCCGAAGAAAAAGGGGAAAGTATATCCACTACTTGAAAAACTTGGCGAGTTAAAAACTTCCAGTGCGGCACTGCACGGAGGGAAGTCGGCTGCCTCATATAATGATGTTACAACATCTGCAGATGAAAAGGTGCTGGCGTTCAAAAGAGAGAAGAACGGAGAAACTCTTTATTATATAGCAAATATGACTGCGGAACCTGTAGAATTTTCAGCAGAAATAGAAGGTGATTTTACAGATTATATGAGCGATTCTAAAATGAAACTGACCAAAGATCAGCAGATGAGTTTTGAAGGCTGGGAATACCAAATTTTGATAAATAATTAATTAAACTGCCAATAAATTGAAAAAAGCCACATTATTGTGGCTTTTTTTATTAGTTATCAACCGAAAACGTTTTAGTTTTTTCCGAAATTAGGTAATTGGTTTGAAAGAAGTTAGCTTTGAGGGTAATGGTCGAAAAAATTAGAAATATCGCTGTTCTAACTTCCGGAGGAGATGCTCCGGGAATGAATGCTGCTATAAGAGCAGTTGTTCGTGCCTGTTCATATCATGATCTTGAATGTACAGGAATATTTCGTGGATATCAGGGGCTTATCGAAGCAGATTTCGAACCACTTGATGCACGTTCAGTTAGAAATATAATCAATAGAGGTGGGACTTTTCTGAAGTCTACCCGTTCCAAAGAATTTCAGACTAAAGAAGGTCGTCAAAAAGCCTACGATAATCTTAAAGCAAACAATGTAGATGCGCTTATCGTAATTGGTGGAGACGGTACTTTTACCGGTGGACAACTTTTCAGTAAAGAATTTGGTTTTCCGGTAGTGGGAATTCCTGCGACCATCGACAATGATATTAATGGAACCGACTTTACTCTGGGTTACGATACTGCTTTGAATACAGTTGTAGAAGCGATCGATAAGATTCGTGATACGGCAAGTTCTCATAACAGGTTGTTCCTGGTAGAAGTGATGGGACGTGATGCAGGTGATATTGCTTTGAACAGTGGTATTGGTGCTGGTGCTGAAGAAATTTTGATCCCTGAAGAAAATCTTGGTGTGGAAAGACTGCTAGATTCACTAAGAAAGAGTAAAAAAACTGGTAAAACATCCAGTATCATTGTGGTTGCAGAAGGAGATAAGAGCGGGAAGAATATTTTCGAACTCGCCTCATTTATAGAAGAGAATCTCGATGAATACGAAGTAAGAGTTTCTGTTTTAGGTCATATACAGCGTGGAGGTTCTCCAAGTTGTTTTGATCGTGTTCTTGCTAGTAAGTTAGGAGTTGGAGCGGTAGAAGCTTTGATGAACGGCGAAACCGAGATCATGGTAGGAATTCACCACCAGAAAGTCGTAAATGTAGATTTACTAACGGCTATTAAAGGTGAAGCAAAAATAGATAAAGAATTACGAAGGGTGGCAGACATCACTTCGGTATAATTAAAAACCAAAGAAAATGAGTACTAAAATTGGAATTAATGGATTTGGTCGTATTGGAAGAATTGCTTTCAGAATTGCGGCGCAAAGCGAAAAAGTAGAAGTTGTAGCTATCAACGATCTTCTTGATGTAGATCATTTGGCATATTTACTGAAGTATGATTCCGTTCACGGAAAATACGCAGGTTCTATCGAGGTAAAAGACGGAAGTCTTATCGTTGACGGAAACAAAATTAGAGTTACTTCAGAAAAAAATCCAGCAGACCTTAAATGGGGTGATGCTGGAGTTGATGTAGTAATGGATTGTACTGGAATCTTCACAGATCTTGATAACGCGCAGGCTCACCTTGATGCTGGTGCCAGAAAGGTTGTAATTTCAGCTCCTTCTAAAACTGCTCCAATGTTCGTAATGGGAGTAAACCACCAGGATGTAAAAGCAGATCAGAACATCGTTTCTAATGCTTCCTGTACTACAAACTGTCTTGCACCACTTGCAAAAGTGATCGATGATGAGTTTGGTCTTGTAGAAGGATTGATGACTACTGTTCACGCAACTACATCTACTCAATTTACGGTAGATTCTCCGTCTAGGAAAAACTTCAGACTTGGAAGAAGCGCAATGGCGAATATCATCCCAAGTTCAACTGGAGCTGCAGTAGCAGTAACTAAAGTAATTCCTTCTCTTAAAGGAAAACTTACTGGGATGGCATTTAGAGTTCCAACTACAGATGTTTCTGTAGTGGATCTTACTGTAAAAACTGAAAAGTCTACTAGTTACGAAGAGATCAAAGCTGCTTTCAAAAAGGCTGCTGAAGGAGATTACAAAGGTGTGATTTCTTATACTGAAGAAGAAGTAGTAAGCCAGGATTACGTATCAGATCCACATACCTGTAATTTTGATGCAGGTGCTGGTATCGAACTTAATGATAAGTTCTTTAAGCTAATCGCATGGTACGATAACGAATATGGATATTCTTCCAAGCTTGTAGATCTTGCAGCTCACGTAGCTTCACTATAATACATTCTGAATAAAACTAATTAGCAGTTCGGTGTTACAGCTGAACTGCTTTCTTTTCAATTTAATCCATCTCAGAACATGATATTGATTGCCGATGGCGGGTCCACAAAATGTGACTGGATCTTACTGAACAATGAAGGTGAACAGATTTTCAAAACCAGAAGTAAAGGTTTGAATCCTGCTGTTTTTAAGGAAGCTGTTCTTGAAGAACGACTTGCTGAAAATCCTGAACTTGCTGAAGTAAGAGATACGATCGAAAAAGTACATTTTTATGGTGCCGGTTGCGGTACACCAACTCCTACTGAACTTCTTAGAAGCATTATCGCGAACTATTTCACGAATGCAGATGAGGTAAAAGTGATGGAAGATACGGTAGCAGCTGTTTATGCTGCGACTACTGAGCCTGGTATCGTATGTATTCTTGGTACTGGATCCAATAGCTGTTATTTTGATGGTGAAAATATCACTCAGGCAGTTGCATCTCTCGGTTATATTCTAATGGATGAAGCCAGTGGTAATTACTTCGGAAAAAGACTGATCCGTGATTACTACTACAAACGAATGCCTCCTGAAATTGCTGAAAAATTTGAGCAAAAGTTCGACCTCAATTCAGATACCATTAAGATGAACCTGTATCGTAAGGACAATCCTAATACGTATCTGGCACATTTCGCAGAATTTATTTTTACGAATGAGCGTAATGGCTACTTCTATAAGTTGCTACACGAAGGACTTTCAGATTTTGTTCATTCAAGAGTGATGAGCTATCCACAGGTAACATCTGTTCCTGTTCATTTTATAGGTTCTATCGCATATTTCAGTCAGGATATTATTAAGGCAGTTTTACAACCATACGGAATCGAAGTTGGAAATATCGTGAGAAGACCCATTGATGCATTAATTGAATATTACCGTCAAAATGTGATCGGTAAATAGTAAAACTCATTTTCAATAATTAAAAAGACTCGCAAATCGCGGGTCTTTTTTTTTATGAAAAATTTGGCGATACAACTTATTGGAGTTGTATCACTTATAAGTTTAAAATGTACATTTAGCGGCGTTTAACGACCCTACATTTTAAGTGATTTTATGCTTGTAAAAGTTTATGGAAGTGCTGTTTTTGGTGTTGATGCCACTACAATCACTATCGAGGTTAATGTAGCTTCGGGTATTGGATACCATCTTGTAGGTTTGCCAGATAATGCAGTCAAGGAATCCAGTTATCGGATTACTGCTGCCCTTCAAAATAACGGTTATAAATTACCCGGTAAAAAGATCATCGTAAACATGGCACCTGCCGATCTAAGGAAGGAAGGTTCAGCTTACGATCTTAGTTTTGCCATGGGCATTCTGGCCGCATCTGAGCAAATAAAAGCGATCAATATTTCAGAGTATATCATAATGGGCGAATTGTCTCTGGACGGCAGCCTTCAACCGATTAAGGGTGCACTGCCAATCGCAATTCAGGCTAAAAAAGAAGGTTTTAAGGGTTTTATTCTGCCTGAACAAAATGCCAGAGAAGCAGCGATCGTTTCAGGTCTGGATGTTTTTGGAGTAAGTAACATCAAGGAAGTTATCGATTTTTTTCATTCAGGTAAGCAATTGGAGCCTACGATCATCAATACCAGGGAAACTTTTTTCCAGGATCTTGACAATCTTGAGCATGATTTTGCCGATGTGAAAGGCCAGGAATCAATCAAGAGATGTATGGAGATTGCTGCTGCGGGAGGCCATAATATTATTCTTATTGGACCTCCGGGTGCGGGAAAAACCATGCTTGCCAAAAGATTGCCCAGTATTCTGCCACCAATGACTTTGCAGGAAGCACTGGAAACTACTAAAATTCATAGTGTGGCCGGCCGAATTAAAGATAATGTTGGCCTGCTGGCTCAACGACCATTCAGGAGTCCGCATCATACAATTTCTGATGTTGCTCTTGTTGGCGGGGGTGGATATCCACAACCTGGTGAGATCTCGCTATCTCATAACGGCGTGCTATTTCTGGATGAGCTGCCAGAATTTAAAAGAAGTGTATTAGAAGTGATGCGGCAACCACTGGAAGACCGGGAGGTCACCATCTCCAGAGCTCGATTTACCGTTACCTATCCTTCCAGTTTTATGCTCGTCGCCAGTATGAACACAAGTCCAGGCGGTTATTTCAATGATCCAGATGCGCCTGTATCTTCATCTGCTTATGAAATGCAACGATACCTGGGCAAAATTAGCGGACCGTTACTCGATAGAATCGATATTCATATTGAAGTGACGCCCGTTCCATTTGATAAACTTAGCGAAGAAAGAAAAGGCGAATCCAGTAAATCTATTCGTGAGAGAGTAAGCAAGGCAAGAAGTATTCAATCTGAAAGATTCCAGGATCTTGAAAATGTACATTACAATGCCCAGATTGGTCCAAGGCAGATAAGAGAGCATTGCCAGTTGGATGATGCGTCGAAGACTTTATTGAAAACGGCAATGGAGAAACTAAATCTCTCGGCCCGGGCTTACGATCGTATTTTAAAAGTTTCCAGAACGATTGCAGATCTGGCTGGTAGTTCTCAAATTCAGGGAGAACATATAAGTGAAGCAATACAATATAGAAGTCTGGACAGGGAAGGATGGCTGGGTTAATATCTTGAGTTTTAATTAACGAAACCTTTGCCTGTTTTTTATATTTTTGGATAAAACCTACTAAATCAATCTGTAAATTTCGAAATTCACCGAAAGAGACGCAATTACAACCAATGAAACAACTTCTTTTAGCCTCCGTATGTTTGCTTATTTTATCCTGTAAAGGGAATTCAGAAGACCCTGTTGAAAATCCTGGAGATACTGACAGTTTAATAACTGAGAGTATCCTGCCAGATGCACTCAAAACCACCGATAAAGTAACATTAAATCTTACTGAAGCTAATAATCTTGCGGAATTACCATTAAGTTGTTTAAATACAGAATACCCTAATAAATTGGGACAAACTCTCGAAAATGCAGAGGCGATGGACGAACCCAAAGCTTTGCATCCAGCCTTTTACGGTTGCTTCGACTGGCATTCGTCTGTTCATGCGCATTGGTCATTGGTGAGTTTGTTGAAGCAATTCCCGGATCTAGAGAAGAATGAAGAGATTCGTGAAAAATTGAAAACCTCTCTCTCTTCAGACAATATTGAAGGAGAGGTTGCATACTTCAATCGTAAAGAAAGTACAGCATATGAACGTACTTATGGCTGGGCATGGTTGCTGAAGTTGTCACAGGAGCTAAAGTCCTGGGAAGATCCTCTTGGACAGGAACTTGCTGCAAATCTTCAACCACTTACAGATCTAATAACTATGCGATTCATTGAATTCCTTCCGAAGTTAAATTACCCGGTAAGAGTAGGAGAACATACCAATACCGCATTCGGACTCACTTTTGCCTATGATTATGCAGAAGCTACAGAGAACCAGGAATTAATGGAAGTGGTCAAGAAAAGTGCACAGAATTTCTTCCTGAAAGACGACAATTGCCCGGTAAGCTGGGAACCAAGTGGATACGACTTTATTTCTCCATGTCTGGCAGAAGTGGACATCATGAGAAGAGTACTTCCAAAAAGTGCTTTCAACCTTTGGATAGAAGATTTCATGCCGCAATTGAAGAATGAAGATTTTGAGATGGAAGTTGGTGAAGTATCAGATAGATCTGATGGTAAACTGGTTCATCTCGATGGTCTAAACTTCAGCAGAGCCTGGATTTTCTCTGGTCTTGCTAATCAATACCCTGAAAAATTCGGTCATTTAAGAGCTCTTGCCAATGAGCATGTGGCCTATTCCTTTCCAAACGTTTCCGGTGACGGTTATGAAGGTGGTCACTGGCTGGGGACTTTTGCGATTTATGCTTTACAGGAATCTGGAAAGCAACCCGTAAAATGAAAAACTTCTTCAGAAATCTAGGTCCTGGAATCCTTGTTTCTGCTGCATTTATTGGTCCTGGAACCGTTACCGTATGTAGTCTCGCAGGTGTGGAATTTGGTTATAGTCTGCTATGGGCTTTGATGGTTTCAATAATTGCCTGTATCGTATTACAGGAAATGTCTGCCAGGCTTGGTCTGGTAACTGGTAAAGGTCTAAGTGATTCCATACGGCAATCCATAACATCTCCGGTTTTCCGAGTATTAGCTCTAATTCTAATTTTCTCTGCAATTGTAATTGGGAATGCCGCTTACGAAGCTGGGAATATATCTGGTGCGGTCATGGGTGTACAGAGTATCATGCCTATTGAGGAAATATCAATTTCGGGAAATGCTATCAATCTTTGGAGCTTTATCATTGGAGGTTCTGCATTTCTACTACTTTATTTAGGGAGCTATAAGAAACTGGAAAAAGTGTTTATAGGATTGGTGGTTCTAATGAGCCTGGCGTTTATTATCACAGCTTTTCTTACTCAACCATCTTGGTCCGGCGTTTTTCAAGGCTTTATGCCGACATCCATAAGTGATGAGATTCTAACGATCATCGCATTGGTGGGAACTACCGTGGTACCTTATAATTTGTTTCTACACGCATCTTTGGTTGGTGAGAAATGGACCGGCGTTAAACATCTTAAAACTGTACAGAGAGAACTAGTATTTTCGATCATTCTGGGTGGCATGGTTTCCATGGCGATCCTAATATGCGCAGCATCTTCCGGATTAAGCTCTATTGATGATGTAGCCGGTCTGGCAGTAGGTCTTGAGCCATTATTTGGAAATATGGCCACTGCTTTTCTGGCAGTTGGATTACTGGCAGCCGGGATCACCTCGTCCATAACAGCCCCTTTGGCGGCAGCATATGTTGTGAAAGGTTGTCTTGGATGGCAGGCGGGAATGTCCGACTGGCGGTTTAAAGCTGTGTGGATGAGCATAATCATTCTTGGTGTGTTTTTCAGCTCCCTGGGAATTAAACCGGTCGAGATCATTCAGTTTGCGCAGATAGCTAATGGAATTGTGCTTCCTGTCATTGCGATATTTCTTTTATGGATCGTCAATCAGGAATCAATTCTGGGTAAATTCAGAAATTCAGCCTTTCAAAACATAATTGGTATCTTGGTAATTGCCCTGGCCATATTCCTTGGCGTGAAATCAATTTATAAAGTAATACAGAATTTATGATCAAAAAAACCATTCATATAAATTGTGATCTTGGAGAAGGAGGAGAGTTCGACGAGAAGTTAATGCCACTTATTTCTGCTTGTAATATTGCTTGTGGAGGACATGCTGGGAACCTGGAAACCATGCATAGAACTGTTCGTCTGGCTCTTGAAAATAACGTAGAAATTGGAGCGCATCCATCCTATCCAGACCGGGCAAACTTCGGAAGAAATCATATGGAAATGACTGCTGAAGAATTGAAACTTTCAATTGAAGGACAGGTGCTAAGTTTGAAGCAAATAGTGGAATCTGAAGGTGGGAAACTGAGTCATGTAAAACTGCATGGTGCTCTCTATAATGATGCCGCAAAATATAGGAATATTTCCGAGATTGTAGTGAGGAGTCTTGAAGATCTTGGAGATGATTTGAGGTTGTTTGTGCCTCTAAATTCCCAACTGGGAGAACTAGCTTTAGGGAGATTTGAACTCTATTATGAAGCTTTTGCAGATCGAAATTATGAGAAAAATTATGGTCTGGTTCCTCGATCAAAAACGCATGCGATCATCCAAGATAGGGAAGCGGTTTTTCAACACGTAAGAAGTATCTATAAAGAGAACAAGATCCTATTGCAAAACGGCGAATTTTTAGAGGCCCAGGCAGACACATTTTGCGTGCATTCTGATACTCCTTTAGCGGTGGAAATTCTACAGTATTTACAACATAAATTAGCTGCGGAAAACATCTACATTAAATCCTGAAAATGATCAAGTGGAAAAGTGTATCGAAATTGGGAGATCGCGGAATTCTGATAGAATTCCCTCATGAAATTTCAGAAAAAACACTTCAAACTATACTGGACGCAAAAGCTACGCTATCAAAGATATACCTTGAACAAGAGGTTGAAATAACTAATACATACAACTCGATATTAATTAGTTACCCTTCAACTATAAGAGATGTCTATAGTGAGTTAAATGTAGTTTCCAAGGCTCTAAGAACTACGAATATATCAAAAAATCTTAATAAGCGAATTTTCAAAATTCCTGTCTGTTATGAACCAGAGTATGCTCCAGATCTGGACGATGTAGCTGCTTTAAAAAGCATGAAAAAAGACGAAGTGATCTCCCTTCATTCCACTTCAGAATACCTGGTGTATTTTACCGGGTTTTTGCCTGGCTTTTTATACCTGGGTGGGTTGAATAAAAAAATTGCAACTCCGCGAAAAACCACTCCGCGAAAAATTGTTCAAAAAGGTAGCGTGGGAATCGCAGAAGATCAAACTGGAATTTATCCGCAAGAGAGTCCGGGTGGATGGCAAATTATTGGTCGAACACCTCTGGATCTTTTCAATTCGAAAAGCGAAATTCCCAGTCCATTTATTGCTGGAGATTTCGTGCGATTTTATCCAGTAAGTAATTTGGAATATATCCAAATTCAAAAAAAGGTGCAGCAAGGAAAATATGAATTCGAAATTATCAAATCCAATGGGTGAATTAGTTGTTAAGCAGCCAGGACTATTCTCCACGATTCAGGATTTCGGAAGATTTGGATCGAGAAAATATGGTGTTCCTGAGAGCGGAATTATGGATAGATATGCCTTCAAAATTTGCAACCTTATTCTCGGGAATTCGGAAAATGATGCGGTGCTGGAAATAACATTTGTTGGGCCTGTTCTTGAATTTAATGCAGCTACAAATATTTGTATTGGAGGAGCAAATCTTAGTCCGAAGATTAACGATTTAGAGATCGATTTAAATACTGCTTATCAAGTTGAGGCTGGAGATATTCTTTCCTTCGGAAAAAGGAAATCTGGATTCAGGTCCTACCTCGCGATTAAAAATGGTTTTCAATCTCCAGAAATTCTGGGAAGTCGAAGTTGGTTCGAAGCTGTTACAGGAAATCATAGACTTCAGAAGAACCAGCTTTTACATTATCAAACTTCAGAAGCTATTCGCAAAAATCCTCATTCAGCCATTCATGTAAATACAGATTACCTTAATTCAGAAATGATCGAAACTTATGAAGGGCCAGAATTTGGAAAACTACCAGAATCTTTACAAAAACTTATTTTTCAGAAGAAATTTAAGGTGAGTGGTGATAGCAACCGGATGGCTGTACAATTTGAAGAATCGATAAATAATGACCTCAAAGGCATTCATACTTCCCCGGTCATGCCAGGAAGCGTTCAACTTACTCCATCAGGGAAACTGATTGTGCTTATGAGGGACTGTCAAACTACGGGAGGTTATCCAAGGGTTTTACAACTATCAGAATTTGGGATACAGGTACTCTCTCAAAAAATGCCCGGTGAAGTTGTACAATTTCATAGAAGATAAGGATTTCTTTAAATAGCAAAAAGTGCCAACTAAGTTTATTAATGCTATAGAAAAGACCCTACTCAGAACTACAACTAAACTATGATTGACACTTTTTTTGTCCCCAAAACATTTTAGATAAACTAAAATGACTCTACAAATATAGATACAGTTGTGGCTGTAGAGTAGGGGAATTTTCCCCTTTCTTGCAGATAAGCTCAATTTTATTATTAGAAATTATATTTTAGAGGCAGATAATCAAACCCTTATAATCGTGAATCCACCAAATAAGTGCATTACTGTTCAGAAAGCTAAACAGCTCCAAAAAGAATGGCGTGATACCAGGTCTATAGTTACTACAAATGGAAAAGAACATAAAGATACCTGTGAGTTCCATTTTGATCTGGAAGAACTTCAGGAATATATCAATTACGTTCGTGAACAATCTCAGCAGAATAAAGCTGAAAGGCCAGGAATCAATGTCTGGCTTGGTGCTTATCAGGCTGAGGGCGATAAACCTAGTCTTAATACCGTGTTTTTCTCTGCAACGCGTAAAATGAAAGCTGAAGAGGAAGATGGTTCTGGAAGAGACTACCTCGAAAATGGCGAAATTGAACCAATGAATACTGTAGGAGGTATGTGGCCTCCTTTACCATATAAAGGCTAGGATTTTCTGTGATAAAATTCATTATTGAAAACAAGCTGTACATAGGATATCTTATGGAATTCCTTGCGGCTTGTGCTGGAACATTACACCTCATAAAATCCCGGAATTTAAGAACTGGCGTAAAACTTTTTGTTGGATTCCTATGGTTCAATTTTTTCTACGACCTGCTGGGAATGTACCCAATATGGGCTTATTATGATAATTACCAGTCGGCACCATTTTTAAAAGACACTGCTTTTGCACGTAATTTCTGGTATTATAATAATTTCTATGTCATAAAGTATTTTGTGCTGGGGCAGTTATTTATTTTACAGTTAAACCATCCTGAAAGTCAAAGTTTAAGGAAAATACTGGGTAAGCTGAAATGGGTCTTTGTCATCTACAGTATTATCTGCTTCGCAAGTTTTGGTAACTATTTGTATCAATATGACTATACGGTTATCATATTTGGAACATTCTTTCTTGTAGCCTGTATTATGGCTTACCTCATTCAAATGCTTCGTACAGATGAAATTCTTCAATTTAAGTCAGATGTAATTTTTTATATCGCTGTAGCGCTTATCCTTTACGAATTATGCATTGCACCCATCAATATTTATGGAGGATATTTCAATGAAGGTAATATGGAATTTGTACAATTTTATGCGCGTATTCTCAGGTACGGGAATATTTATTTATACGGAATCTTCATCATGGGTTTTCTTGTAACTTTGAAAAATGGAAGAAAAACTGATACCTTAGCTTAGAAATAATGTATAAAGCTAATAGCTAAATTAGGTTTACCAGTGTTTAAAATCCAATAGAAATGCTTCGGAAAGAAGAGATCATTCTAATTCTCTATTTTATACTGGTGATCGTACTACTCACCGTATTCACCGTCTTTTTTGTGATTACTTATCAAAAGCGGAAGAATAAGATCCTGCAGGAGAAATTTGAGGCAGAACAACAATTTTTAATTGAACTCAATAATACGAAGATCGAGATACAGGAAGCTACATTGAAGAATGTAAGCTGGGAACTCCATGACAATATTGGTCAGTTACTATCTGTAGCCAGTATCCAGTTGAACATACTTTTAAAAAGATCTAAAGAGGATGCCGCTCCAGCGGTTACAGAGATCAAAGACCTGGTGGCTAATTCTTTAAATGAAGTTCGTTCACTTTCCAGGACTCTCAATAACGAAGTAATTCATACAACCGGGTTGCACAAGTCTGTTCGCGACGAGCTGGAGCGTTATAATCGTATGGACATCCTTCAGGCAGAATTGGAAATTACTGGGGAAGCCAGGGAAATTAAACCTGAAAGTGAGATCATTATATTCCGGATCATGCAGGAGTTTTTTAATAATGTCATCAAGTACGCCGAGGCATCTTCACTTCAGGTACATTTAAACTATCTGGAAGATTCACTGCAGATTCATGCAAAGGATAACGGGAAAGGTTTCGATGATTCTGAAGTAGAAAAAGGTTCCGGAATAATCAATATGTATAGCAGGGCCAAGCTAATCAATGCTAAAATTGATATTCAGAGTAAAGTTGGAGAAGGAACCTCTCTGAAATTAAACTATCCTATTCAAATAACCAGCAATGTCTAAAAATATAAGCATAGTAGATGATCATAAGCTGTTCGCAAGTTCATTGCGGGTTCTAGTGAATTCCTTCGACGGTTTCCAGGTGCTTGATTATTTTAAGAACGGGCAGGAGCTTATAGACCATGTGGAGAATGGTCTGGAACTTCCAGATGTTTTACTGCTGGATATGAGAATGCCGGTAATGGACGGTTTGCAGACAATGACCTGGTTGAAACAACATCAGCCAGATCTTAAAGTTCTTGCCCTGACTGTAGATCAGGAAGATGAAACGATCATCAAAATGTTGAAACTCGGTGCTCGCGGATATCTTCTGAAGGATATAGATCCAGATGAATTTGAACTTGCTTTAAACAGGATCGTTGATACTGGTTATTATACAAATCAGCTGATTTCTGAAGCTTATAGAAATGAAGGAAAAGCTGAGAAATATGAAGTACTTACCGGCAGGGAACAGGAATTTTTAGGTTATGCCTGTAGTGAGCTTACCTATAAAGCGATCGCTTCAGAAATGAATCTTAGTCCTAAAACTGTAGAAAATTATCGGGAGAGTCTCTTTAGTAAGTTACGGGTTAAGAGTAGAGTAGGCCTGGTTATGGTTGCCATTAAAGAAGGATATTTCAAGATCTAAAAATTTAAGAATACTTTATATCAAAAGCAGCTTTGCGCCATTACATAATTCGCGAACTGCAGTATCTTCGTACTTTCAAATTAGATATTCGTGATAGATTCAGCAAAAATAGAACTTCGGAATTTACAGGTTAAGGATTACGAGGAATTGAAGATTTCCATGGTCAAAAGCTACCAGGCTATGCCAGATGAATACTGGAGCAAGGCTGAGATCAAAACTTTGATCAGTAAATTTCCTGAAGGCCAGTTATGCATTATTATAGACAATCGAATTGCAGGATGTGCCCTCTCTATTACAGTAGATTATGACAAGTTTGATGATAATCATACCTATGAAGAGATCATTGGGGGAGAAAACTTTTCCACGCATACCAAAAACGGTAATGTTCTCTACGGAATCGATGTATTTATTCACCCGGAATTCCGCGGAATGCGGTTGGGTCGAAGACTGTATGAAGCTCGAAAGGAATTATGTGAGCATTTAAATCTGAAAGCGATCGTTTTTGGAGGTAGAATTCCGTATTATGCAAAGTATGCAGATGAGTTAACTCCGAAGCGCTATATTGAGAAAGTAAAATTGCAGGAAATTCATGATCCTGTACTCTCATTTCAGTTAAGTAATGACTTTCACGTAAAGAAAGTGATCAAGGGATATCTTTCCGGAGATCATGAATCCAAGGAATTTGCAACTTTGATGGAATGGAATAATATCTATTATTCTAAACCTCAAAAGCTGGTAAATACTACCAAAACAGTGGTTCGACTTGGGCTTGTGCAATGGCAGATGCGTTTGTTCAAAGATTATGAAGCGCTGGTTTCCCAGATCGAGTTCTTTGTGGATGCAGTAAGTAATTATCAGAGTGATTTCATACTTTTTCCAGAGCTCTTCAATGCGCCTTTAATGGCTCAGTTCAATCATCTTTCTGAGCCGGAAGCCATTCGTGCGTTATCAGACTATACCGAAAAATTACTGGAAACCTTTCGGGAGTTCGCGATCAACTACAACATTAATATCATTACCGGAAGTATGCCAATGCCGGAAGGTGAGCATATGTACAACGTAGGATATCTTTGCAGAAGGGATGGAAGCTATGAACGTTATGAAAAACTGCATATCACTCCTGCAGAAGAAACTGCCTGGGGAATGAAGGGCGGTAACAGGCTGGAAACCTTTGATACAGATTGCGGGAAAATTGGAGTACTAATTTGCTATGATGTAGAATTTCCTGAAGTTTCAAGATTACTGGCCGAGGAAGGAATGAACATATTATTTGTACCATTTATGACCGATACCCAGAATGGATATTCTCGGGTCAAGATTTGTGCTCAGGCACGTGCGGTAGAAAATGAATGTTATGTTGCCATCGCTGGTTCTGTTGGAAATTTGCCGAAGGTTGATAATATGGATATTCAGTACGCTCAAAGTGCTGTATTAACCCCTTCAGATTTTGCTTTTCCTGTAAACGGAATCAAAGCGGAAGCTACTCCAAATACTGAAAGTACTTTACTGGTAGATGTCGATCTGGATCTTTTAAAAGAGTTGCACAACTTCGGAAGTGTTCGAAATATGAAAGACAGGAGAAAAGATCTATATTCTTTACGAAGAAAAAAATAGAATATTCAACTGAAAGTGAGGAGGTTTTAGAACTTTTTACTAGTTTTAAACCATGATTAGTATTGTTGAAAAATTCGTTGTGGCGGTGTTGGAAATTTTGTTCTAAAAAATTCCGACAATCAAATTTATCATAAGCTCACGAAGCCACCATTTCTGGTGGCTTTTTTTATTCCGATAAGATTAATTTCTGCCCAGAAATAGTTCCAGAGATCGTAAATAAAAGCTATTTAAGTTGCTGATATTCAGTTGTATATTTAATTAGTTCTTCAATTAGCGTTCATTCACTCCTTTAATATTACGACCAAAGGTGTTCGATTCCCAGTATTTTTAATTCTTACAGAACAGAATTGAAAATTAATGAACACCAAATATAGCAGTACCATAACGCAAAGTGATTCTCAACCAGCTTCCCAGGCCATGCTTCACGCCATTGGATTGAGTAGGGAAGATCTAAAAAAACCATTCGTAGGGATAGGAAGTACCGGGTATGAAGGTAATCCCTGTAACATGCATCTTAATGACCTTGCAAAAGAGGTTAAAAAAGGGACTCAGCAAGCAGGGATAAATGGACTTATTTTTAATACGATTGGAGTAAGTGATGGAATTTCCATGGGAACTCCAGGAATGCGTTTTTCTCTTCCTTCACGGGATCTAATAGCAGATTCTATGGAAACGGTGGTTAGCGGAATGTCTTATGACGGACTTGTAACTGTAGTTGGCTGTGATAAGAATATGCCAGGTGCGCTCATGGCAATGCTAAGATTGAACCGACCTTCGGTATTAGTGTATGGAGGAACGATCTCTTCGGGTTGTCATAATGGTAAAAAACTGGATGTGGTTTCGGCTTTTGAAGCCTGGGGCTCCAAGGTTTCCGGGGAAATGCAGGAAGAGGAGTATCAGCAGGTCATCGAAAAAGCCTGTCCTGGTGCCGGAGCATGTGGTGGTATGTATACTGCAAATACTATGGCTTCAGCAATTGAAGCTCTGGGAATGAGTCTGCCTTTTAACAGCTCTAATCCCGCAACCGGTCCTGAAAAGGTCCAGGAAAGTGTGAAAGCTGGAGAAGCTATGCAACTGCTACTTGAAAAAGATCTCAAACCTAAAGATATCGTATCTGCCAAATCTCTGGAGAATGCCATTAGATTATTGACCGTACTAGGTGGTTCTACCAATGCTGTGCTGCATTTTCTGGCGATCGCTAAAGCTGCGGAAATCAATTTCGGATTAAAGGATTTTGAAAGAATTTGTGAAGAAACTCCGTTTCTGGCAGACCTCAAGCCTAGTGGGAAATATCTAATGGAAGATATTCACCGGATTGGTGGGATCCCGGCCGTCATGAAATACATGCTGGAGAAAGGTCTGCTTCACGGCGATTGCATGACGGTTACCGGCAAAACTATATCAGAAAATCTTGAAGAGGTAGAACCTATGCCATTTGATCAGGATGTGATACACCCGGTGGAGAAACCTATCAAAGCAACCGGGCATATTAGAATACTGTACGGGAATCTCGCTCAGGAAGGTTCCGTAGCAAAAATAACAGGTAAAGAAGGTTTGAAATTTCACGGTAAAGCCAAAGTTTTCAATGGTGAATATGATGCCAATGAAGGTATTTCATCTGGAAAGGTGAAAAAAGGTGATGTAGTCGTCATTAGATATGAAGGTCCTAAAGGTGGTCCTGGAATGCCGGAAATGCTAAAACCTACTTCAGCAATTATGGGAGCTGGTCTGGGTAAGGATGTGGCTTTGATAACCGATGGTAGATTTTCTGGAGGAACTCATGGATTCGTAGTGGGACATATCACTCCGGAAGCACAACAGGGCGGACTTATTGGATTGCTGAAGGATGGCGATGAAATAAGTATTAATGCCGAAACAAATAAGATCGAAGCTCATTTGAGTGATGAAGAAATAAGTAAAAGAAGAGCAGTATGGAAAGCACCCGCTTTCAAGGCAAAAGGAGGCGTGCTATATAAATACGCAAAAACAGTAGCATCAGCATCAGAAGGATGCGTGACAGATGAATTTTAATTAGGTGAAATATGGAGGTTAAAACAGCTAGTTTCGAAAAGCAAAGCACGAAAAAAAGCCTGACCGTATCAGGAGCAGAGGCTGTGATCAAATGTTTGCTCGAAGAAGGTGTGGATACAATTTACGGGTATCCAGGAGGGGCGATCATGCCTGTATATGATGAACTGTATAAATATCAGAAAGAAATTCATCATGTGCTCACCAGGCACGAACAGGGAGCAACGCATGCTGCCCAGGGTTATGCCAGAGTTTCCGGTAAAGTAGGGGTCGCTGTGGCAACTTCTGGTCCTGGAGCTACCAATCTTGTAACCGGGATTGCAGATGCGCAAATAGATTCTACACCAATGGTTTGTATCACTGGCCAGGTTGGGTCTCATCTTCTGGGTTCAGATGCTTTCCAGGAAACCGATATTGTTGGTATTTCCACGCCGGTAACTAAATGGAACTACCAGATCACCAATGCTGCAGAGATTCCGGAAGTAATGGCGAAGGCTTTTTATATCGCGAGGTCGGGAAGACCAGGACCGGTACTAATCGATATTACCAAGGATGCGCAGTTTGCGTCGTTGGAATTCAGTTATAAAAAATGTTCTGGAATAAGAAGTTACCAGGCGATCCCGGAATTAAATCTTCTGGAAGTACAACGCGCTGCAGAAGTGATCAATAATGCTAAAAAACCAATGATCGTTTGGGGACAGGGAGTGATTCTGGGAGGAGCTGAAGATCTATTCAAACAGGTTGTAGAAAAATCTGGAATTCCTGCTGCATGGACCATTCTGGGACTTTCGGCATTACCAACAGATCACCCATTGAACGTGGGAATGGTGGGAATGCATGGAAACTACGCACCAAATATGCTAACCAATGAATGCGATGTTTTAATTGCAATTGGGATGAGGTTTGATGACCGGGTTACTGGAAATCTTGAAAAATATGCAAAACAGGCGAAGATCATTCACTTTGAGATCGACCGGGCTGAAATTAATAAAAATGTACATGCAGATTACCCGGTTCTGGGGGATGTAAAAGAAAGTCTGAAGGCATTGCTTGAATTACTGGAGCCATATTCTCATAAGGAATGGCACCAGAAGTTTAAGGATATGTACAAAACCGAATATGAGAAAGTGATTCAGGGAAATCTAGATGTTAACAAGAAAGATCTCGGAATGGCTGAGGTCATTCAGGAAGTAAATATCCAATCTAAAGGAGATGCGATCATTGTTTCAGATGTTGGTCAGCACCAAATGGCAGCCTGCCGTTATGCGAAATTCAATCAGTCAAGAAGTAATGTGACTTCCGGGGGATTAGGAACAATGGGATTTGCTTTACCAGCAGCCATTGGCGCAAAAATGGCAAAACCAGAAAGAGATGTCGTGGCGGTGATAGGTGATGGCGGTTACCAGATGACCATTCAGGAATTAGGAACCATTTTCCAGACCAAAGTTCCAGTCAAGATCGTGCTTTTAAATAACGGTTTCCTGGGCATGGTAAGACAATGGCAGCAAATGTTCTTTGATAGACGTTATGCTTCCACAACCATGGTGAATCCAGATTTTATAACGATCGCCAAAGGTTATCATATTAAAGCAAACCAGGTGACCGAAAGGAGTCAGCTTGAGTCGGCAGTAAAAGAAATGATGCAAAGCGATGAAGCCTATTTCCTTGAAGTAAAAGTTGAACAGGAAGAAAATGTGTTCCCAATGATCCCAACCGGAGCATCAGTTTCAGAAATATTATTAGAGTAATGGAAAAACAGAACTATACAGTTTCGATTTATACCGAAAATAATCTTGGTCTACTTTCCAGGATTGCCGCAATCTTTTTGAAAAGACATATCAATATTGAAAGTATTACGGCTTCCCCCAGTGAGGTGACTGAAGTGATGCGTTTTATTATTATTGTAAAGGTTTCCGAAGAACAGATCAAGAAGATCGTAGGACAGATCGAAAAGCAGATCGAGGTGATCAAGGCTTTTTATCATACCGATACTGAAACGATTTACCAGGAAACAGCTTTGTATAAAATCAAATCTGAAGATTTTCTGGATGACCATAATATTCAGGATTTTATTAAAGAGACTAATGCGCGAATTGTGACCGTAACCAGGCAGTTTTTTGTGATAGAAAAGACCGGAAAACGCAATGAGGTCGATCAGCTTTATGAAAAACTAAAACCCTACGGACTCATGCAATTCGTAAGATCTGGAACCATCGCGGTCACCAAGAACGAAATGCCGATATCAGGAATACTAGAAAAATTTAATACCACAAACTCATTATCATGACCAACTATTTTAACAGCCTTTCCAAAGCTGAAAAACTCGATCAATTAGGTACCTGTAGATTTATGGAACTGGATGAATTCAGTAACGAAGCAGATGCTTTAAAAGATAAGAAAATAGTCATTGTGGGCTGCGGTGCGCAGGGTCTCAATCAGGGACTTAATATGCGTGACAGCGGTCTGGATATTTCATATGCGTTAAGAGAAAGCGCGATCAGGGAAAAACGTCAATCCTGGAAAAATGCTTCAGAAAATGATTTCACTGTTGGAACTTACGAAGAGTTGATCCCGGATGCAGACCTGGTGATTAACCTTACTCCAGACAAGCAGCATACCTCGGTTGTAAAGGCCATCCAGCCGCACTTGAAGCAAGGAGCCGTTTTATCCTATTCTCACGGCTTTAATATCGTGGAAGAAGGAATGAAGATTCGGGAGGATGTTACCGTGATTATGGTCGCTCCAAAATGTCCAGGTTCTGAAGTTCGTGAAGAATACAAACGTGGGTTTGGAGTTCCAACTTTAATCGCCATTCATCCGGAAAACGATCCGAAAGGAATTGGTCTGGAATGGGCGAAAGCCTATGCTTATGCCACAGGAGGTCATCGCGCCGGAGTACTGGAATCTTCTTTTGTTGCTGAAGTAAAATCTGATCTTATGGGTGAACAAACCATCCTGTGTGGTGTTTTACAAACCGGATCCATTCTAACTTTTGACAAAATGGTTTCTGAAGGTCTGGATAAGAACTATGCAGCAAAACTAATTCAGTATGGTTGGGAAACGATTACGGAAGCTTTGAAGCACGGCGGAATCACACAGATGATGGACCGGCTTTCAAATCCTGCAAAGATGAGAGCCTATGAAATTTCAGAAGAGCTAAAGGAAAAAATGCGTCCGTTATTTCAGAAGCATATGGATGATATCATTTCAGGTGAGTTCAGTAGCCGAATGATGAAAGACTGGGCCAATGACGATACCGAGTTACATACCTGGAGAGCTGAAACCGAAAATACTGCTTTCGAAAAGACAGAAGCAACTTCTGAAGAGATCTCAGAACAGGAATATTTTGATAAGGGAGTCTTGCTGGTTGCTTTCGTAAAGTCGGGTGTAGAATTAGCCTTTGAAACTATGGTAGATGCGGGAATTATTGAAGAATCGGCTTATTATGAATCCTTGCATGAAACTCCGTTGATCGCGAATACCATCGCCAGGAAAAAACTTTACGAGATGAACCGCGTAATTTCAGATACCGCGGAATATGGATGCTATTTGTTCGATCACGCAGCCAAACCATTGATCAAGGACTATGTGAATTCTCTGGAACCTGAAGTTGCCGGAAGAAAATTTGCTTCAGAAGACATAGGTGTGGATAATGAGAAATTATCAAAAGTAAATGAAGAGATCAAAGAACATCCCGTAGAGAAAGTAGGCGCAACTTTACGATCTGCGATGACTGCAATGAAGAAAATATACGCTTAATGGAAACTCTGCTGGAAAAAGATACGATTTACAAACCTAGTCTCGAAGCGGTTAAAGAGGCTTCGGAAAGGATCTCTAAGGTGGTTCTGAAAACTCCTTTAGCTGAATCTTTTACCTATAGCAAGCGCTTTGATGCAAAGGTAATGCTGAAGCGTGAGGATTTGCAACAGGTTAGATCTTACAAAATTCGAGGAGCCTATAATAAGATTTCCAGTTTACCACAGGAACAGCTCGAAAAAGGAGTGATCTGCGCCAGTGCGGGGAATCATGCTCAGGGTGTTGCTTTTGCATGCAATAAGCTCAAAGTTAAAGGAGTAATCTATATGCCTGGCACCACGCCACAACAAAAGGTGGAGCAAACTGAGATGTTTGGCGGTGAGTGGGTGGAAGTAGTGCTGAAGGGTGATACCTATGACGATTCCTATAAGAGTGCGTTGGCACATATGGCTGAAAAAGGACTTATTTTCATTCATCCTTTCGATGATGAAAAAGTTATTGAAGGTCAGGCGACCATAGCCCTGGAGATCCTTGAGCAAGCAAATGAACCTATAGATTATGTTTTTGCGCCGCTTGGCGGTGGCGGACTCCTGGCAGGAATTTCTTCTATGTTCAAGGAGCTTTCGCCCAAAACTAAGATTATTGGCATCGAACCTCAGGGTGCACCATCGATGAAGACCTCTCTGAAAGAAGGTAAAGTAGTCGAACTGGATCATATAGAACGATTTGTAGATGGCGCCTCTGTCCAGAAAGTTGGAACGCGAAATTTTGCTATTTGTAAGGAAAATCTGGATGAAATGATCACAGTGCCGGAAGGAAAGATCTGCCAGACCATCCTTGATCTCTATAACCAGGATGCTATGGTGGTGGAACCAGCCGGAGCCATGGCGATTTCAGCTCTGGATCTGTATGCTGAAAAGATCAAGGGTAAGAATGTAGTATGTATCGTTAGTGGTAGTAACAACGATATCATCCGGATGGCCGAGATCAAGGAACGTGCATTACTATATTCCGGATTAAAACATTATTTCGTAATCGTTTTCCCTCAAAGGGCAGGGGCCTTAAAGGAATTTGTAGCGAAAGTCCTTGGACCAAATGATGATATTACTCATTTTGAATATTCTAAAAAGCATAACAGGTCGAACGGGCCAGCGGTTGTGGGTATTGAGCTGAAGGATCCAGCGGACTTTGAACCCCTGGTAGAGAGAATGAAAAAGAAGAATTTTTATGGGGAATATTTGAATAATAATCCAAATTTATTTCAATTTTTGATCTAGAACTGCCTGTACCTTAAAAATTTATATACATTTGTAATATGATTTCGATCAATAAGATAATATTAGTCCGTTTCAATTTCAGGCCCCGCCGCCGCTTCTAGGCAGCACCCCGAAACGACTTTTTATTACTATTATCTTACATCTCAATTTTGAACTACATAAACGGCATAGAATACAAATTAAATATCAGATCATTCTCTGATATATCCCCTATGCGCCGCCGTTTTCCCCGTCGCACGTAAGTGCGTCTATATATCTATGGAACTTAGGTGAGTCCGGTTCCGCTCTCGAAAACCCAGATCAAAATATAATTTCCAACATAAATCTTTTAGCAGATGAAAATTCTCATTGCTAATAAATCTCACGCTTCCTATGCTGAGATCATTTGTAATACTATCGAAGAATCGGCAAAGGTTCGGGGTACCGGTATTGCGCGCAGAACTCCTGAATATATCATCAATAAGATGGAGAAAGGAAACGCTGTGATCGCTCTCGAAGAGGAAAAGTTTGCCGGTTTCTGTTATATAGAAACCTGGAGTCACGACAAGTATGTGGCTAATTCCGGACTCATTGTCCATCCCGATTTTAGAAATCAGGGACTGGCGAAAGATATCAAAAATGTCATTTTTGATCATTCCCGTAAGAAATATCCGGAAGCTAAAATATTCGGGATCACCACAGGTTTAGCAGTCATGAAGATCAATTATGATCTGGGCTATCAACCGGTCACCTTTTCTGAACTTACCGATGATGAGACATTCTGGAAAGGATGCCAGACCTGTAAGAATTACGATGTACTTACCCGAACAGATCATAAGATGTGTTTGTGTACAGGAATGATGTATGATCCCGAGAAGAAGAAAAATCCTAAGATGGTCGAGAAGCCTAAAAGTAAATTCAACGAAAAGGCATTTCAGCGATTAAAGCATATCAAGCAAACTCTTTTCTATAAGAAGGAAAAGGCTGAAAAATAAAGTTGACCAGCCTGTCCTACTTTGAAAGATATTTTCCTCCTTCGAAAGAGGCGAGCAAAAAACATTAGTGCATTTGTGGCAGGTAGAAATTAAATTAATAATAAGCCGTCATCCTGAACTTGTTTCAGGATCTTAAGAGAAGCTGAAATAAATTTAGCTTGACGTAGCAAGATTGAAATAGAAATGAAAAAAGTAGTTATAGCATACAGC
Source organism: Christiangramia sp. LLG6405-1 (assembly GCF_045055805.1). Lineage (GTDB taxonomy): Bacteria > Bacteroidota > Bacteroidia > Flavobacteriales > Flavobacteriaceae > Christiangramia. Next base: position 1,968,449 of record NZ_CP159330.1, read on the forward strand.
GGAGGATTGGATACCTCATATTGTGCAAAATATTTATCTGAAGAAGAAGGTTTTGAAGTTCATGCCGTAAGTGTGAATACCGGAGGATTTTCAGAAGAAGAGATAAAAAATATCGGTGAAAATGCTAAAAAAATAGGAGCGAGTAGCTACAAAAATATCGATGCGGTCAACTCCTTTTATGAAAAAGTGGTGAAATATCTCATTTTTGGAAATGTACTTAAGAATGATACCTATCCTTTATCTGTAAGTGCAGAGAGGATCGTCCAGGCGATGGAAATTGTGAATTACGCAAAAAAAGCAGGTGCTGGATATATCGCCCATGGTAGTACCGGTGCAGGTAACGACCAGGTTCGATTTGATATGATCTTCCAGATCATTGCTCCAGAAATACAGATTATAACTCCTATAAGAGACAAACAACTAAGCAGACAGGAAGAGATTGAATACCTTAAAAGTAAAGGGGTCGAGATGAACTGGGATAAAGCAAAGTATTCGGTTAATAAAGGCCTTTGGGGAACCAGTGTTGGAGGAGCAGAAACTCTAACTTCAGAAAAAGCATTGCCGGAAGAGGCTTTCCCTTCTCAATTGCAGGAAAAGCAACCAAAGCAAATTAAGTTATCATTTACACATGGTGAGCTCACCGCGATTGATGGAAATGAAAACAAACCTGTGCAGAATATAGAAATCCTCGAAGGTATCGCCTCAAAATATGCAATTGGAAGAGACATTCATGTAGGTGATACGATCATAGGAATTAAAGGCAGGGTAGGTTTTGAAGCAGCTGCAGCACTTATCACTATTAAGGCGCATCATCTTCTAGAGAAGCATACGCTAAGCAAATGGCAATTACAACATAAAGATTATACCTCGAACTGGTATGGGATGCATCTGCATGAAGGATTATACCTGGATCCTGTAATGAGGGATTTCGAAGCCCAGTTACAGAGTTCTCAATCCAAGGTCTCCGGTGACGTTATTGTAAGCATGAAACCTTACCATTTTACGCTGGATGGGATTAGCTCGCCGAATGATCTTATGAACAGCAGCTTTGGGAATTATGGTGAAGAGAACAAAGCCTGGACAGCCGAAGATGCCAAAGGATTTATTAAGATCCTTTCTAACTCAGGAAAGATATACCAACACGTAAATCAGGATTCATGATAGAGGCTGGAATTATTGGAGGAGCAGGTTATACTGCGGGAGAATTGATCAGGATTTTATTATACCATCCTGAAATAAACCTGAATTTTGTCTACAGTACTTCTCAACCCGGCAAGCCTGTTTACAGTATTCATCAGGATCTTATTGGAGAGACTGAACTTAAGTTCACTAACCAGATCAATAAGGAAGCAGACGTAGTTTTTCTTTGTCTTGGACATGGAAATTCCAAAAAGTTTCTTTCAGAAAATGAGTTTTCAGAAAGAACGAAGATCGTAGATCTAAGCACAGATTTCAGAATGAAATCGAATGATCACGCTTTTGTTTATGGACTTCCGGAAATAAATAAAGATAAGATCCTGTCTGCGAGTTTTATTGCGAACCCGGGATGTTTTGCTACTGCGATTAGCCTGGCAATTCTTCCATTGGCGCAGGCAGGTTTATTGCTGGAAGACGTGCATGTGAACGCTGTAACGGGTGCGACGGGTGCTGGTACTTCGCTTTCTAAAACAACACATTTTACCTGGAGAGACAATAACTTTTCAGCATATAAAAGTTTTGAGCATCAACATTTACAGGAAATCGGGCAGAGTCTAAAGCAGCTGCAGGAAAATCATAGTGCCGCCATTAATTTTATTCCGAATAGAGGAAATTTTTCAAGAGGTATTCATGCAACGGCATACACAAAATTTGAAGGTGAGCTGGAAGAGGCAAAAATGATGTATTCCGAATTCTATAAAAATGCTGCGTTTACTTTCATCACTGAAGAGGAATTGCACTTAAAACAAGTCGTGAATTCTAATAAGTGCCTGTTGAGGTTGCAAAAATTTGATGATAAATTATTGATTACAAGTGTGATCGATAATTTACTGAAAGGTGCTTCAGGACAGGCTGTTCAAAACATGAATCTAATGTTTGGCTTTGATGAGAAAACAGGTTTGAATCTAAAAGCAAGTTATTTCTAAAATTTCAGAATTGGATGATTTTATCTATTACAAAAGAACGATTGATAATTAAAGCGATATGAAAATAGCTATTATAGGTGCTGGGAATCTGGGTGTTTCCATAGCGAAGGGCCTTATCTTCAGTAATGCGTTTACCACGCTTTACCTCAGTAAAAGAAAGATCGAAGATATCCAGGAATTGGAAGAATATGCAAAGGTTCATGTAACTTCAGATAACCTGAAAGCAGCAAAAAATTCTGACATTCTGATCTTTGCCGTGCAGCCCACGCAGTTTGAACGCATTCTTGAGGAGATCAAAGACGAACTTACAGATAAGCATGTTTTGATCTCAACAGTTACCGGTTTTAAGATACCCAGAATCGAAGCGATCATTGGTCAGGATCATTACATTATCAGGTCAATGCCCAATACGGCGATCGCTGTTGGGAAATCCATGACCTGTTTGTGTAGCAATGAAGCAGGAGAAAAAAGGATAAAGATCGCTGAAGCTATTTTTAACAGACTGGGAACAAGTATTATCATTCCTGAGAACAAAATGCAAGCAGCAACGGTTATTTGTGCGAGTGGGGTTGCCTTCTGGCTGCGTTTAATACGTGCAACCACCCAGGGAGCTGTACAACTTGGGTTTGATGCGAAGGACGCGCAGGAGCTCTCTATGCAAACCTGCCTGGGAGCCGCCAGTCTTTTGATAGAATCCGGTAAACACCCGGAGGAAGAGATCGATAAGGTAACCACTCCAAGAGGTTGCACTATAGAGGGTCTTAACGAGATGGAGCATAACGGCCTGAGTTCCTCGCTCATTAAAGGAATACAAGCCTCTTTTAGAAAGATTAATACAATATCAGACCAGTAATTATGGAGTTATTTGATGTTTACCCATTATACGATATCACCCCGGTAAAGGGTGATGGTTGCTATGTTTATGATGAAAGCGGCAGGAAATACCTGGATCTTTACGGAGGTCACGCGGTCATCTCGATTGGTCATGCGCATCCAAATTATGTACAAGCCATACAAACTCAGGTGGCAAAACTTGGGTTTTATTCCAATTCTATTAAAAATCCCCTGCAAAATGAACTTGCTGGTAAACTGGAAGAAATTTCTGGAATCAGGGATTATGCACTGTTCTTATGTAGCTCTGGAGCTGAAGCTAATGAAAATGCACTAAAAGTTGCCTCTTTCCATACGGGCAAGGACAGGATCATATACTTCGAGAATGCTTTTCACGGTAGAACTTCTGGCGTAGTGGCGATTACAGATAATGAAACCATCAAAGCACCATTTAACAAAGGTCATAAGGCTACCCGATTGGCTTTTAATAATATAGCAGCATTAGAAACTGAATTCAAGAAAGGCGATGTTGCAGCAGTCATTTTTGAAGTGATCCAGGGTGTTGGTGGACTGGATGAAGCAGACTCCGGTTTCTACAAGGCCGCGGCTGATATTTGTAAAGAGTATAATGTCATGCTAATCGCAGATGAGGTACAGTCTGGTTTTGGTAGAACCGGTGAATTCTTTGCTTTTCAGAAGCATGGGATCAGGCCAGATATTATTAGTATGGCCAAAGGGATGGGGAATGGCTTCCCTGTCGGAGGAATTTTGATCGACCGTAATATTCCTCCTCGCTACGGAATGCTGGGTACGACTTTCGGCGGAAATCATCTTGCCTGTGCTGCGGCGATTTCAGTTTTGGATACTATCAAAAACGAAAACCTGATGCATAATGCTGCTGAAGTTTCAGAATATATCCGGGAGGAAGCAGCTAAGATTTCAGAAATAAAAAAGATAAAAGGTCGTGGTTTGATGATAGGACTGGAGTTTGACTTTGAAATCGCTGCACTTCGGAAGGAATTACTATTTGACTTCCAGGTATTTACCGGGGCTTCATCTAATAAAAAACTACTCCGAATCCTTCCACCATTAAATATTCAGAAAGAACATTTTCAGGTCTTTTTTGAAGCTTTACAGCAAGCATTGAAAAATCAAAAAATAAACTCTGAAACTTCCTAGCAGACACTTAAGAAAAAATAATTAGCATAGTCCATAAACTTCGGTTTTCAGAAAAAATATAAGAATGAAAAACTACATACACCTATCAGACATTGAGGATCTTAAAGCTTTAATCCATGACGCAAGAGCCATGAAATCGAATCCTTCAGAAGATAAACCTGGAAAAGGTAAAACTCTGGGGATGTTATTCTTCAATCCAAGTCTTCGTACCCGTCTGAGTACTGAAAAAGCGGCCAGATTACTGGGTATGGAGGTAATGGTCATGAATGCTGACAAAGATGGTTGGGCCTTGGAATTTGAAGATGGTGCGATTATGAATTCAGACAAGGCAGAGCATATAAAAGAAGCAGCTGCGGTACTTTCACAATATTGCGATATTATCGCAGTACGGGCATTTCCTGGCCTTAAAGACAGGGAAAAGGATGAAACTGAATTGGTGATGAATAGTTTCAAAAAGTACGCTTCAGTTCCCGTAGTGAATCTGGAAAGCGCTACAGGCCACCCATTGCAGGCCTTAACAGATGCGATCACTATTCAGGAATTAAGTCAGAAATCCCGGCCTAAGGTAGTGTTGACCTGGGCTCCACATCCAAAAGCCTTACCACAATCTGTAGCTAATTCTTTTACTGAAGTAATGCAGAAAATGGAAGTTGATCTTGTGATCGCAAATCCTGAAGGATATGATCTGGATCCAAATATTCGAAAGAATGTTCGGGTTGAACATGAGCAGGAAAAAGCCTTTGAGGATGCCGACTTTGTGTATGTAAAAAACTGGAGTAGTTACGAAAAATACGGTCAGGTACTTGAGGTTGAAGAAAACTGGACCGTAAATCAGGATAAATTAAAGAAAACCAATAACGCAAAAGTGATGCATTGTCTCCCCGTTAGGAGAAACGTCGTGATTGCTGATGATATTCTGGATAGTGAGAATTCCAATGTCATTCAGCAGGCGAATAACAGAACCTATGCAGCACAAGCGGTATTAAAAAAATTACTGGAATGCTCGAAATAGTTCACAATCCGGCGACAGATGTTCTTAATGTCATTAAAATAGGAGGGAAGCTCATTGAAAACCAAGAGCTGCTAGATTTTTTTCTTAAAGATTTTGTTCAGCTGAAAGGACCTAAAATTCTTGTTCACGGAGGTGGAATTAAGGCTACTGAAGTCGCAGGAAAATTAGGCTTTAAAACTCAGATGGTAGATGGCAGAAGAATTACGGATAAGGATTCTATGGAAGTGATCACGATGGTTTATGGCGGACTTTTAAACAAAAGTATCGTTGCACAATTGCAGGGAAATAAACAAAACGCGATCGGACTTTGCGGAGCAGATGCGAACGTACTAATTTCCAGAAAGCGTGAAGTTAAAGATATCGATTATGGCCTGGTTGGAGATGTGGTGCATGTGAATACTGAATTTATCAAATCACTTCTGAAGCAGGAGATCGTACCCGTATTTTCAGCGATCTCTTCTACGGAAGACGGGATTTTGCTGAATACCAACGGAGATTCTGTAGCTTCAGAAATAGCGATTGCCATGAGCAATATCTATACAACCCAGCTTTTTTACTGTTCAGAAAAGAAAGGAGTTCTTAAGAATATCGATGACGATGATTCAGTAATTGCTGAATTGAATTCAGATAAATATCAACAATTGAAAGCTTTGAAAGTGATCACAGATGGGATGCTGCCAAAACTTCATAATTGCTTTGAAGCCATCAATAGAGGAGTTTCAACCGTCTATTTAGGAAATGCTGAACTTTTGAAAAATGGAGCAACACATACAAAAATTGTAAACTAATGCAGATCAAAGAACTTCAGAAGGAAGCATTAAGACTATTGCAGAACCTGATCAGGACCCAATCTTTTTCAGGAGAAGAAGATAAAACAGCAGACTTGCTTGAACGATGGTTTACAGACCACAACATTCCGCATCAGCGAAGCATCAATAATGTCTGGGCGACCAGTAAGTGTTTTGACAATACTAAGCCAAACCTGTTGCTCAATTCACATCATGACACTGTAAAACCAAATTCAGCTTACACCAGAGATCCTTTCGAGGCAAAAATTGAGAATGGTAAATTGTATGGTCTTGGAAGCAATGATGCGGGTGGATGCCTTGTTTCTCTATTGGCTACATTCACTTATTTATATTCCGAACAGAATTTAAATTATAATATCATTTTCGCCGGAACCGCGGAAGAGGAGATCAACGGAAAGAATGGTATTGCAGAACTATTACCAAAATTACCGAGGATAGATGTAGCCATTGTTGGCGAACCAACCCTGATGAATCTCGCAATAGCTGAAAAAGGTCTTATTGTTTTCGATGCCGTAGTAAAAGGAACTCCATCCCATGCGGCTCATCCAAATACTGATAACTCGATCTATAAAACTGCGCGAGTTCTAAACTGGTTCGAAAACTTTAAATTAGAGAAGGTCTCAGAAAGTCTGGGAGGAGTGAAAGTGACGGTTACGCAGATCAAGGCTGGAAGTCAGCATAATGTAGTGCCCGCCAGGACGCATTTGGTGATCGATGTTCGGGTAAACGACAAATATAGCAATGCAGAGATCGAGCAAATATTAAAAGAAAAAGCGCCAGTAGATGAGATCGCAGCTAGAAGTTTAAGATTGAATTCGTCTTCGATCCCACTTGATCATAACCTTGTAAAAGCCGGAATAGAAATAGGGATGAAAACTTATGGCTCGCCAACACTTTCAGACCAGGCGATGTTGAGCTGTCCTTCACTAAAATTAGGACCGGGAGATTCTACCAGATCACATTCGGCTGATGAATTTATTTATGTAGAGGAGATCGAAGAAGGCATTGAAAAGTATATAAAATTGCTTGAGAAAGCACTTAGGAAATAATATCACTGAAATTGTTGCACTGAGCCTATCGAAGTGCGACAAGCTCAGTGCAGCGATGGTAATAATGTTAGGCTGAAATTGTTCAACTTCTCATAAGATCTTGAATTCAGAAATTCAGCGAAGTCAAACCAGTTCAGGATAACGGATACTAAAAAATAAAAACTATGAAACTCTGGGATAAAGGCATTTCAATAGATAAGCAGATCGAGAAATTTACCGTGGGAAACGATCGTGAACTCGATATGCATCTAGCTAAGTATGATATACAGGCATCTACAGCGCACGCGAAGATGCTGGGGAAAGTTGGGATTCTGGAAGCACAGGAAGTAGATTTATTAGTTTCAGAATTGGAGCTATTGAACCAGCAACTCGAAAATGGTGTATTTAAGATCGAAGAAGAATTTGAAGATGTACATTCCAAAATTGAATATGAACTCACTTCCAAACTGGGAGATACTGGAAAAAAGATACATACTGCCCGATCAAGAAATGATCAGGTTCTTGTAGCTCAACAATTATATTTTAAAGAAAACCTGCTGGAGATTTCTGGAAAGACCAGGAATTTGATCAATGTACTTTTAAACCTTGCAGAGGAACATAAGGAAAAATTACTTCCCGGGTATACACATCTTCAGGTGGCGATGCCTTCCTCTTTTGGTTTATGGTTTTCAGCTTACGCAGAGTTATTAATTGATGATCTATACTTACTCGATGCCGGGTTGAAGATCGTGAATCAAAATCCGCTGGGTTCTGCTGCAGGATATGGCTCTTCATTTCCTATAGACAGGGAATTTACCACTAAGGAATTAGGCTTTGCAACCCAGAAATACAATGTTGTAGCGGCCCAGATGAGTAGGGGGAAATGTGAGCGAACGGTTACTGCCAATATCTCATCTCTTGCAAACACACTTTCCAGGTTCGCTATGGATATTTGCTTGTATATGAGTCAGAACTTTGATTTTATTACTTTTCCCGATGACTTGACAACCGGTTCCAGTATCATGCCGCACAAGAAAAATCCTGATGTTTTCGAACTCGTTAGAGGGAAGTGCAATAAGCTGCAGGCAATCGCAAATGAAATGATCCTGATCACTAATAATCTTCCAAGTGGATATCACAGGGATTTCCAGCTTATCAAAGAGAATAGTATTTATGCGGTAGAAACTATCAAAGAAATCCTGGACGTTTTCACCTATTCCATCAGCAAGATCATTGTAAAAGATATCGATATCAGGGACGAGAAATATAAGTATCTGTTTACCGTAGACAGTATCAACGAACTTGTGATAGGAGGTAAGTCATTTCGGGATGCGTACCAGATCATTGGAGAACAGGTCCAAAATGACACTTATGAAGCTACGGAAGGTATGCAACATACTCATTCCGGTAGTAAGGATAATCTTTCACTAAATATGATCAGGACAAAATTGCAACAGTTATAAAACGACACGCCTCCTGAAAAAATAAATTTCCAGGAGGCTACTGTCTACAAACATGAACTAAAATTTAAATAATGGTCGTTTGCCCTAAACTCAGGTTTTCCTTATTTACAATATGATTCTCAGTGTCACTAATGACGCTTTCCAGAAAATCTCCAACCCTTTCGGTCGAGTAATGGTTATCTTTATTAATATCTATAGTACAAACATTTAGTTTCAGGCTGAGATCTACCGCCATCCTAACCGTTTCAGCTTCGGTTTTAAGTCCTAAATGATCCAGTAGCATCGCAGCAGAAAGTACAGAAGCTAAAGGATTTGCAATTCCCTGCCCGGCGGCCTGTGGATAGGATCCATGTATGGGTTCAAAAAGTGCATTTTCATTTCCGACGGAAGCAGATTCCAATAGTCCAATACTACCACCAATAACACTAGCTTCGTCTGAAATAATATCACCAAACATATTTTCAGTCAGAATTACATCGAATTGTCTGGGATTCAGGATCATTTGCATGGCTGCGTTATCCACGAATAAGTAATCCACCTCAACTTCAGGGTACTCCTTAGCGATTTTAGTAACCGTTTTTCGCCATAAACGCGATGTTTCCAGTACATTAGCCTTATCTACAAGGGTTAATTTTTTTTTTCTTGTTTCCGCAGCTTTAAAAGCGAGATGAGCTACGCGTTCAATTTCTTCTACGGAATAGGTGCAAAGATCTGAAGCGCTTTGACCATCTTCTGAAGTGCTTTTCTCGCCAAAATATATTCCGCCGGTAAGTTCCCTGAAAATGATCATATCTGCTTCCTCAATATTTTCTCTTTTAAGCGGAGACTGGTGTATAAGACTTTCGTGAGCTTTTACGGGTCTAATGTTAGCGAAAAGGCCTAGTTCTTTTCTTAGGCGTAACAAGCCCTGTTCCGGCCTTACTTTCGCCGAAGGATCATTGTCATATTTAGGGTCACCAATCGCCCCAAAAAGCACAGCGTCAGATTTTCTACAGAGTTCTAGTGTTGTCTCAGGCAATGGATCCCCCAACTTATCAATTGCTACTGCACCAACTTCAGCTTCTTCAAAATTGAACTCATGATCAAATCTATCTGCAACAGCCTTCAGCACTTTCATTGACTGCTGTGTTATTTCAGGACCAATCCCGTCCCCGGGAAGTACAGCTATATTAAATTTCATACATTATTTTTATAAGGTTTCCTGTGGTACAGGTTCTATGGCTTTACGTTTCTGCTCAAATTTCTCAATAGCTTCCAACTTACTCGTTAGAAAATCTATATCATCATATCCATTGATCAGGCAGGTTTTTTTGTAGGGATCTATGTCAAAATGTTCTTTTTCAGCAGAACCTTCAATTTTTATAATTTGATTCTCAAGATCTATGCTGAATTTTTCTTCCGGATCTTTATCTACTGAAATAAACAGCTTATGAAGAAAATCGGGACTTACCTGAACGGGAAGTAGTCCGTTATTTAATGCATTACCCATAAAAATATCTGCAAAGTAACTGGACACAACAACTTTAAAACCATAAGCTTTTATAGCCCAGGCGGCATGTTCACGGCTTGATCCACATCCAAAATTATTTCCGGCGATCAATATGGAACCTGAAAACTTATCCTGGTTCAATACAAAATCCTCATTTGGATCTCCATTTTTATCAAAACGCCAGTCTTTGAAAAGATTTTCACCAAAACCAGCTTTGTCTGTCGCTTTTAGAAAACGAGCAGGAATGATCTGGTCTGTGTCCACATTTTCGTCATCCAAGGGAACGGCGGTATCTGTAAGTGTTATAAATTTCTCCATTAGTTCAATGTTAGCGTATAATCTGAAATCTTTCCTGAAATAGCAGTCGCTGCGGCGGTCAATGGACTTGCAAGAATTGTCCTGGAACCGGGTCCCTGCCTCCCTTCAAAATTTCTATTACTGGTGGACACACAATATTCACCTTCCGGGATCTTGTCATCGTTCATTGCCAGACATGCCGAACATCCTGGTTGTCTTAAAGTAAAACCGGCTTCTTCAAATACCTTGTCCAGTCCTTCTTCCTTGATCTGTATGGCCACCTGCTGACTTCCGGGAACGATCAAAGCATTTACATTTTCTGCTTTCTTTTTTCCTTTGATATAAGATGCCGCAACTCTAAAATCTTCAATTCTGGAATTCGTACAACTACCAATAAAAATATAGTTGATAGGTTTATCCAGTAAAATCTCGCCTGGTTTGAAATTCATATAGGCTAAAGCCTTAGCATCGCTTTTATTTCTTTCCACAGGAATACTACCGGTGAGTTTAATTCCCATTCCCGGGTTTGTTCCGTAGGTGATCATGGGTTCAATGTCTTCAGCTTCAAACGAATATTCCTGGTCAAATTCTGCTTCCGGATCAGTTTTCAAGGTTTCCCAGTAAGCGGTCATTTTATCAAATTCAGCGCCTTTAGGAGCAAATTCTCTGCCTTCCACGTAATCTATCGTAGTTTGATCTGGAGCAATAAGGCCGCCACGCGCTCCCATTTCTATACTCATATTGCAAACCGTCATTCGGCCTTCCATAGACATTTCTTCAAACACTTCTCCTGCGTACTCACAAAAGTAACCGGTGCCTGAATTGGTTCCCAGTTTACTGATTATGTATAGAATCACATCCTTAGGCAAAACACCCTTCTTCAGTTTACCATTCACATTCACCCGAAGCTTTTTTGGTTTTTCTACAAGTAGACACTGGCTTGCAAAAACCTGAGTTACCTGGCTGGTTCCTATTCCGAAGGCAATCGTTCCAAAAGCACCGTGAGTAGAAGTGTGGCTGTCACCGCAAACTATGGTCATACCAGGTTGAGTGATTCCCAGCTCCGGGGCCATTACATGAATGATCCCATTATAGGGATGTCCCAGGCCATAAAGCGTAATATTGTTTTCTTCACAGTTCTGACTAAGCTCCTTTAGTTGCTTTCTGGATAAAAGATCCCTGACTGGCAAATGCTGATCCTGGGTTGGCGTATTATGATCTGCCGTAGCCACGATCTGTTCCGGCCGAAAAACTGGAATGTTTCTTTCCTTCAACTCATTAAATGCCTGAGGACTGGTCACTTCATGTATCAAATGTTTATCGATATACAAAATGTCCGGCCCGTTAGGTATGCTTTCCACAACATGGGAATCCCATATTTTATCAAATAAAGTTTTCTTCATAACAAATCAGGCAATTGCTCGTGAACTCTTTTTGAAGATATCCATGATTATATGAATATCAGTGTCTGCCACCTGTTTCTTAGCATCTGCAAAACTTAAGAACTCAAGGTAAACATGATCCAGTTCTATCTTAGTTAGATCATAACCCATTTTCTTGGCTTTGTAGGCAAGCGCTGCTCTGCCACTCCGAGCTGTTAAAACAATAGCCGACTCGGTGACCCCGACATCGGCTGGATTAATGATTTCGTATGTTTCTCTATTCTTGATGACGCCATCCTGGTGTATTCCAGAACTATGCGCAAACGCATTGGCACCCACGATTGCTTTGTTTGGTTGTACGTACATACCCATCTCTCTCGAGACCATATTACTGGTGTCGTACAACAACTGCGGATTAATATCTGTATTCAAATCAAGATATGGATGTTGTCTTAAGATCATGACGATCTCTTCCAAGGCCGTATTTCCAGCACGTTCTCCTATCCCATTGATGGTGCATTCTATTTGCCTGGCTCCATTGGTAATACCGGCAATTGCATTTGCAGTAGCCAGTCCAAGGTCATTATGGCAATGGCAGGAGATGATCACATTTTCGATCCCATCCACATTTTCTTTTAAGTATTTTATCTTTCTTCCATATTCTTCCGGTAGGCAATATCCTGTTGTATCTGGAATATTTATTACAGTAGCCCCGTTTTTCACAGCTTCGGTACAAACTTTTGCCAGGAATTCATTTTCAGTTCTTCCAGCATCTTCAGCATAGAATTCAACATCGTCTACGAAGCTTTTAGCATAAGCCACGGCTTCACCAGCTCTTTCAATGATCTCTGGACGACTGGAGTTGAACTTATATTTTATATGAGAATCTGAAGTTCCAATTCCTGTATGGATTCTGGGCTTTCGGGCATATTTGAGCGCATCTGCAGCAACCTTGATGTCGTTTTTTACGGCGCGGGTAAGTCCGCATACCGTAGCATTTTTTACGAGTTTTGAGATTTCGGTAACAGATTGAAAGTCACCAGGACTTGAAACCGGGAAGCCTGCTTCAATAACATCAACACCAAGTTCATCGAGTCGTGCAGCGATCTTCTTCTTCTGTTCCGTATTCAATTTGCAGCCGGGGACTTGTTCTCCGTCCCTCAATGTAGTGTCAAAAATTTCTACCTTTTCAGTACGCATGTGAGATTTATTTTGCTTTATCTTTAACTAATGTATCAGTCTCACTACAAGTTTTCTGGTCACAGTCCCAACATGTTACAGTAATTAAAACAAAGTAAAAAGTATATAACTAACTGAATTACAATTAACTAGTAAACCTGCTTTTACAATGACCAATGATCTAACCGAAAACCTGTTTTCTTTAATCAAATCCTTATCTGCTTCAGAAAAAAGACAGTTTTCACTATATGTTGGAAGAATTGGGGTGAATTCAGATTCAAAATTTCTGAATTTATATAAAGTAATCTCAAAACAGAAAAAATATAATGAAGCTGAAATTCTTGAAAATACCAGTATTACGAAGCTTCAGCTTTCCAACGTCAAAACGCATCTTTACAAGCAGCTTTTAATTTCTTTAAGACTCAATCCAGCACACCAGAGTATTCCCGTTCAAATTCGGGAACAATTGGATTTCGCCTATATTTTGTATCACAAAGGTTTATATAAGCAGAGCTTAAAGTTGCTGGACAAGGTAAAGTTGCTGGCACTAAATTTTGAAGAGAAGAACCTTGCTTACGAAGTTCTGGAACTGGAAAAGATCATCGAGTCGCAATATATCACCCGGAGTATGAATAACAGGGCAGATATTCTTATTCGTCAAACCCGGGAGATCAGCGCCCTGAATTCACTATGGGGAGATCTATCGAATCTTTCCTTAGAATTATATGCGATATTTTTAAAACAGGGATATTGCCGTACAGAAGAAGAAGCGATTTCCATTAAGGAGTATTTTAAAAAGCAACTTCCCAATTATACATTTTCTGAGCTTGGTTTCAGAGAGAAATTATGGGTTTATAAATCCCATATGTGGTATAGTTTTCTAATTCAGGATTTTCTGGGCTGTTACCGCTATTCTATGAAATGGAAAGAACTTTTCGTAGAATATGATCATATGATCCCCGTGCATCCTGTTTCTTATCTAAAAGGAAATCATTACCTGTTGGAATCTTTGTTTTATTTGAATCATACAGAGCTTTTTGAAAAGACTTTGATCCAATTAGAAAGTTCCTTACGAGATGCACAGATCCCACATAATGATAATATTGCGGCACTTTCTTTTCTCTACGTCTATTCCAATAAATTGAATTTAAAGTTTATGAAAGGTGAGTTTGGAGATAACCAGGAGCTCGTCAAAAAGATTACGGATAAGATCACAAAATTCAAGGGCAGGCTGGATGAGCACCACATCATGGTATTTTACTACAAGATCGCCTGTTTGTACTTTGGGGATGGGGATAATAAAAAATGTATCGCTTTTCTAAAAAAGATCATCACTAATAAATCACTGGGAATGCGGGAAGATCTTATGTGTTTCTCTCGAATTCTCAATCTTGTAGCACATTATGAGGCCGGGCTCGATTATCATCTGGATCATCTTGTGAAATCCACCTACAAGTTTCTTATTAGAATGAACGATCTGCATGAGGTTCAGAAAGAGATGATCAAATTCCTACGAAAGCTACCGGATGTTTCGCCACTGGATATCAGGGACGAATTCAAAAAACTACATGCTGTTCTCAAAGTTTTTGAGCAACATCCTTATGAAAGAAGAGCTTTTTTATATCTGGATATCATTAGCTGGCTGGAAAGTAATATTGAAAATGTTCCGGTAAAAACTATCATTCAGCAAAAAACTGCCGCATCTTCGCGTTAAATTTAAATATGACCGCACCAAAGTTTACCAATATTTCGAATATTCTAATGCTCAACCTGGCGGTGTTGCTTATAAGCACATCTGGAGCCTTGGGTCGTTATATCACATTAGATCCCATAACCACCATTTTCTATCGCTGTGTTTTGGCAGCTGTTATATTTTATATGTACTGCAAATGGCAAAGAATAAGCCTGAAGATTGCTTCGAAAAAGGATGTTCTAAAAGTTATTTCTGGCGGACTGCTTATGGGAGCGCACTGGGTAACCTATTTCTATTCCCTGAAATATTCCAGCGTTGCCATCGCCTTGTTATCTTTATTTACCTATCCGGTCATCACGGCGTTTCTGGAGCCACTATTATTCAAAACCCAATTCAATAATATCCATGTCGCACTGGGATTTTTAGTACTGTTCGGTGTGTATTTTCTAAGTCCCGATTTCGATCTGGAGAATAACTCATTTATAGCCGTACTCTTCGGAATTGCATCTGCAGTATTTTATTCTCTTCGGAATTTGCTAATGAAAAAAGAGATCGAACGTTATGATGGTTCTACATTAATGTTTTACCAGATACTGGTGGTCGCTTTAGTCCTGTCTCCCGCTTTCTTTTATTCTGAAGTTGCTAAAGTTCTGGAACAATGGAAACCACTGCTTACGCTTGCTTTGCTTACAACCTGTATTGGTCATACCTTATTTCTGAAGAGTTTTAAGAATTTTAGTATAACTGCGGCGAGTATTATGAGTAGTATACAACCGGTTTATGGTATCGCGCTTGGAGCTATTTTTTTGGACGAGATCCCTTCAGCAAAAACCATGATTGGTGGTTCACTCATCATAAGCGCCGTTATCATAGAAAGTCTTAGTTCGCTTAGAAGCAAAAAATAATATTTCCGGATATTAAAAAAAGCCACTTGGATAAGTGGCTTTCGATTATATTGAATTTGAGTTAATTCAAAACTTCTTTAAAAGTATCTCCCTGTCTAATATCTCCGGTTCTGTATCCGCGCATAAACCAGGCTTTACGTTGCTCTGAAGTTCCATGAGTAAACGAATCTGGATTTACTCTTCCACTGGTTCGTTTCTGTATTGCGTCATCACCAACAGCATTCGCGGCACTCAGCGCTTCTTCGATATCTCCTTCACTCAAATACTGCTGATTCTCCTTCGTCCACACTCCTGCATAGAAGTCGGCTTGGAGCTCAAGCGCTACAGATAGTTCGTTAGCTTCAGTCTGACTCGATTGCCGCTGAAGATTACGAACTTTTCCGGCAGTTCCCATCAAATGCTGAACATGATGACCTACTTCATGAGCCATCACATACGCAACTGCGTAGTCACCGCCTTTGGCACCAAATCTTTGTCTTAATTGATCGAAAAAAGTAAGGTCCATATAAATTTTCTGGTCGGCAGGGCAGTAGAAAGGTCCGCTTGCAGAAGATGCACCACCGCAGGCTGTTTGAACGGCGTCGCTAAATAGAACCAGACCAGGTTCCCGGTAGTTCATATTATTTTCAGCAAAAACATCATTCCATACATCTTCAGTATCAGCAAGAACGGTTGCAACAAATTCTCCCATTTCTTTTTCTTCCGCAGTAAGTTCACGGGATTCAGTCTGGGAACTGCCAGATCCTTCCAGTTGTTGTAAAACTGAAACATCACCATCGCTAAGAATGAATTGCGCTATTACGAAAATCACACCTATAATTCCTCCGCCGGCAATTAATTTACCTTTACCAGAGGAACCTCTGCGATCCTCTACATTCCCGCTTTGTCTACGACCTTGCCATTTCATATTTAGATATTTTGGTTAAAAATAGTAAAAAGGCGGTATGTAAATTCTAATTATATCATAATTGCATCCCAGATAGGATCTTTTGGTGGAGGAGCCGTGATATGAATCTCTTCTTTTTTCACGGGATGTATAAACCTGAGTTCTCTTGAATGAAGATGAATACTGGCATCGCGGTTACTACGATCAAAACCATATTTAAGATCTCCTTTTATAGGACTTCCAATGGCAGATAACTGACTCCTGATCTGGTGATGCCTACCCGTGTGAAGGTCTATCTCCAGTACATAATAACGATCAAGCTCTTTGATCAATTTATAGTCGAGGATCGCTTTTTTAGAATCCGGAACTTCATTCTTATGAGCATAGGATTTATTCTGTTTGGAATTCCTCTTCATAAAATGAATAAGCTCATCACTTTCTCTGGGCGGTTTCTCTTTAACCACGGCCCAATACGTTTTTTTCGCGTCCTTTTCCTGAAATAATTTATTGAGTCTTGGAAGTGCTTTTGAAGTTTTTGAAAACAGCACGATTCCGCTGGTAGGTCTATCCAGCCTGTGAACCACGCCTAAATAAACATTTCCGGGCTTGTTATATTTTTCTTTGATATAACTTTTGACCACTTCAGAAAGTGGTTTGTCACCGGTCTTATCTCCCTGGACAATATCACCCGGTCTTTTATTGACGATAATAATATGATTATCCTCATGCAGAACCTGCAGATTATCCTTTGTGGAAATTATTTTATCTGAACTCAATAGTTAAGTTTTGTAAAGAATTAGAAAGATCCAACCAATCGATTAATTCCGAATTTTAAGTCTAATATTGTTCATCATCTGAAGGAAATGCGCTGCTTTTCACATCATCTCGATAATTCTGAAATGCTTTGGTCATTTCTCCGTGAAGATCTGCATATCGTCTAAGGAATCTTGGATTAAACTCGTGGGTCATACCAAGCATATCGTGAACAACCAGTACCTGGCCATCCACGCCATTTCCGGCGCCAATCCCAATTACCGGGATGGTTAGACTTGCAGCAACTTCTTTGGCTAGTTTGGCAGGAACTTTCTCAAGAACTATAGCAAAACATCCAATTTTCTCAAGCATCAGGGCATCAGCCTTCAGTTTTTCTGCTTCCTGTTCTTCTTTTGCACGAACTGTATAAGTTCCAAATTTATAGATGGATTGCGGGGTTAGTCCGAGATGTCCCATGACCGGAATTCCCGCATGCATAATTCTCTTGATACTTTCTTTAACTTCTTTTCCACCTTCAAGCTTTACGGCATGTCCACCAGATTCTTTCATGATCCTTATAGCAGAGCGTAAGGCCTCCTTGGGATCACTCTGGTAACTTCCGAAAGGAAGGTCTACGACCACCAGGGCACGATTAATCGCTCTTACAACACTGGTTGCATGATAGATCATCTGATCAAGGGTAATTGGAAGTGTGGTCTCATGACCCGCCATTACATTACTCGCAGAATCACCTACCAAAATCAC
Source organism: Christiangramia sp. LLG6405-1 (assembly GCF_045055805.1). Lineage (GTDB taxonomy): Bacteria > Bacteroidota > Bacteroidia > Flavobacteriales > Flavobacteriaceae > Christiangramia. Next base: position 1,986,243 of record NZ_CP159330.1, read on the forward strand.
ATCTATACCGGCGCCATCCACGATCTGAGCCATAGTGAAATCGTATGCTGTAAGCATACTGATCTTTTCACCGTTGGACTTCATATCTACCAGTGATTTAGTTGTTATTCTCTTGTACTGTTTTTTGGCAACCGACATTCGCGTAAATTTTAATTTCAGTAAAAGTAGTAAATTCGTGGAGCACTGTCAATAATCCTCGACTTATGAAAAACTTAATGTTTCTGGCGTTTATTTTTATTTGCTTCAGTAGCCAAGCACAATCGAACAATCCAAAGCAATTGGTTATAGATTTTTTCGAGGCTTTTCATGAGCAGGATACCGTAAAGCTTAAAACTTTTACTACGGAATCACTTGAGCTGAAATCTATTAGTAATAATGCTGAAGGTAAAACAACTATCAGTACTTCAACTTTTTCAGAATTTGTAAAAAGTATTGCCTCCATTCCGAAGAATGTGAAATTTGAAGAAGAAATACATGAGTATAGAATAGAAGAAAACGGACTGCTGGCAACAGTCGCAACGCCGTATACCTTCTATTATAATGGCGAGAAATCTCACTGCGGAACCAATGTTTTCAATTTAGTGAAGATGGACGGGAACTGGAAGATTCTATTCCTAATGGATTCCCGGAGCAAGAAGAACTGTGATTAAATATCTTTTACACACCGAAAACCAGTATGCTCTAAACCAGTATCGGGAACGGAACTCTTTCTAGCCGAAATCCGATAGCCGCTGCAGTAACTTTCAGCACATAAAAAGGAACCGCCGCGTATCACTTTTTCCTGCTCCATGTTATAGTAGTGCTTGAAATATCCATCCTTCATTTCAGAAGTTCTGGAGTAAGCATCGACATGATAGGTGTCCAGACACCATTCCCAAACGTTTCCTGTAGTTTCATACAACCCAAAGTCATTTGCAGGAAAGCTTCTTACAGGTGCCATTTTCTCATAATTATCCTCAACAGTATTCTTTTTTGGAAATTCGCCCTGGTAAAAATTCGCATGTTGTGCAGCGATGTCAAAATCATTTCCCCAATGGTAAGTTAGAGAATCACGACCGGCACTATTATAATATTCAAATTCAGCTTCCGTTGGTAGTCTTTTGCCGGCCCATTTAGCATAGGCCATTGCATCATACCAGGAAACCTGCACCACGGGATAGTCCTCCTTACCTTCAATAGAAGAATCGGGACCCTGAGGATGTTGCCAGTTCGCACCTTTCACAAATTTCCACCACCATTCGGGGTTGTATGGATCAAAAACCAAAGCTCCGGGTTCGTAGGTATTTCCTTTGAGCTCAAAACTTCTCTCTGCAGTAGTAACGTAACCGGTAGCTTCTACAAATTGAGCAAATTCGGCATTGGTAACTTCAGTTTTATCAACATATATAGATTTAATCTCCACTTTATGAACTGGTAATTCATTTTGTTTAGCCTCTTCAGATTTTCCACCCATCAAATATTCTCCACCACCAAGTTTGATCATGTTTTCGGTAGAGGAGGAGTCGGCTCTGGTTTTGATATAGGAAATCTCCTTGAGATATTGCTTATGATAATCTGAAACCTGACGGGTTTCAGTAGGTTCTATTGCCTGGATTGGGCCATTTGATTCTTCTTCCTTGCACGATGTAAGCAGGAGGGCTGATAATAAGAATATGAAGATGAAGTTTTTCACGTTTGTCCTGATGAATGAGTCTCAAATATAAACATAAAAAAACCGGAAAATAAATGCTTTTACTTTCCGGTTATTCTTCTTAATTTAAAATTTACATCTTCAGTACTACTCTAAACCTGGCCTTATTGTTCATCATCTGTTCAAAGGCTTCAGCAACATTATCAAGACTATATTCTTCGATCATAGGTTTTGTGCCTGTCATCGCACTAAATTTGAGGGTGTCTTCAGAATCTATAGCTGTTCCGCTAGGCCATCCAGCGGCAGATTTTCTTCCCATAAGCAATTGCATAGGAGAAACTTCTATAGGTTCGCCCGTTGCGGCAACCATAAGTAATTTTCCGTCTATTCCTAAACCGTCTACTATGGATGTGATTGCATCGCTATGTGGCGCAGTAGCAAGGATTAATTTTGCCCCTCCTAATTTCTGAAGTTCCTCTGCACCGTTTTTTTCGTTCGTATTTATAAATTCATGAGCACCCAACTTGGATGCAAGCTCTTTTTTGTTGTTACTATGAGAAACTGCTACAGTGCGCATTCCCATTTTCGCGGCATATTGAATTGCAAGGTGTCCCAGTCCACCAATTCCCTGAACGGCAACGACATCACCTGCTCGTATTCCTGAATTTCTCAAAGCATTAAAAACAGTGATTCCGGCACATAATAATGGCGCAGCTTCAGCTGAAGAAAGGTCTTCTGGAATATTGGCCACAGCTTCCTGAGGCGCCGTCATGTATTCTGCGTAACCACCATCGTAGGAAATCCCGCTTACCTTGGCATTCTCACAACTTATAAAGTCACCGCGACGACACGGCTCACATTCAAAGCAATGACCACCATGCCAGCCAACTCCAACGCGTTGTCCTTTTTCCCATTTGGAAACATCCTTTCCAATTTCTTCTATAATTCCCACAACTTCGTGCCCGGGAATTCGAGGATATTCAAGACCTGGGAAACCGCCTTCTTTTACAAAATTATCGCTATGGCAAATCCCACAAGCTTCAACTTTGATTAAAATTTCGTTTGCTGAAGGACTTGGTTTATCTAAATCTTTAATGATAAAATCTCCTCCTGCTTCTTCAATTACTGCTGCTTTCATAACTTTTATTTTTTGGTTTCAGAAGTTACAAAAAGTGAAAGGGAATGCTTTTAAGGCTTTGTTAATTTGACAGGGTTAAGGGAAGTATAAAAAGCAGTACCATAGAATTATTCATGCTGTGCATTAACATAGGCCAGATTAGTCCTCGATTCTCCAATTTAATTTTTCCGAAGAAAAAGCCTGCGATGATACGAGGGAAGATCATTATGAATAATATCAGGTCAATTTGAAAAGTATCTACATAATTGAAAATATGAACAAAGCCGAAAATGATAGCACCTAGGATCCAGTTGATCAAATAATACCGGTGTAGCCAGTAACAGGTTTTTCTAAATATATGTTCCGGGATTAACTCCCCCAGGGAATAAAAGGCAAGCAGTAAGGTCCCGCCGAGTACACCGTATTTGAGACTCCAATGCGCTTCTTCCGGGATAAGTGCGATACCTATCATAAATAGCACACAACAAAAAAAGAATTTGAGACTGAATTCTGTAGGTTTAAGTAAACTTCGGAATATACCTTCCTCGATGACCGGAGCGAAAATGGCCGCCATAAAAGCAAATTTCCACGGTTGTGTTTTTAATAAGTCGAAGATCTCGGTTTGTTGATATTTATCGTAATCGAAAGATGGAAATGTAGATTGAAGAGCGGCCAGTAGTATGAAGAAAAGGAAATAACAACCAAGCATCTTTCCGAAATTAGTGAGCAGGTTGAAAATTTTAAACCTCAGGCTGGCTTCTGGCGGCATTTATAGTAGCGTTTGAGTCTGCAATATAAGAAGAGCAATAGCAGAAATAAACCTTAAAAAATGTAAATGTGTTCTAAATTAATCTTTAGTCTGAAAACTTTATGAATAGATTAAGGCTCATCAAAAAGCTTAGATTTTCGTGTTTTCTATCTTTAAGAAAAATAGGATTATGAAGTTTTTTATAAATGAAGCAGATCAGGTTGTAAATGAAGGAATAGAAGGATTGCTTACCAATCCTAAGCTTACCAGACTGGATAATTTCCCTGAAGTTCGAGTAGTTCTGCGGAAGGATTGGGGTAAATCGAAAGTAGCAATTATTTCTGGCGGTGGATCTGGTCACGAGCCAACCCATGCTGGATTTGTTGGGAAGGGAATGCTCACGGCAGCGGTATGTGGTGATATTTTTGCTTCTCCTTCCGTAGATGCAGTGCTTTCAGCAATTATAGCGACGGCAGGTGAAAAAGGTTGTCTTTTGGTAATTAAGAACTATACAGGAGACAGACTTAATTTTGGTCTTGCGGCAGAGCAGGCCAGGGAAATGGGTTATAAAGTTGAAACTATCATCGTAGGAGATGATGTAGCCTTAGGTGAAGATACAGAACAAAGAGGATTAGCTGGAACGCTTTTCGTGCATAAATCGGCGGGATATTTATCTGAAGAAGGAAAGTCACTTGAAGAGATTTTGAAGCTGGTAAAGAGAGTTGCACAAAATTCTTATTCCATTGGTCTTTCGTTAGAGAAAGGACAGAAGTTCCAGGGAAAAGAAGAATCTCGTTTAGATGAATCTGAAGCTGAACTGGGTCTTGGAATCCACGGGGAACCAGGAGTTGAAAAAATAGCTGTGGCGAAAGCTGATGAGCTTATGGAAACTGCAGTAGAAAAACTTCAGGAATATACAAACGAAGTTGAGTATGCGCTTATTTTAAATAATCTTGGAAGTGTTACTCCGGTTGAAATGAATGTTTTACTGAACTCTTTCAGTAAAACTTCTATGGCAAAGAATGTAAAGCTGTTGGTAGGTCCCGGAAGTTTTATGACTTCACTGAACATGAAAGGTTTTTCTATCTCTGTGGTGAAACTGGATGAGGAAATTAGTGAAGCTTTGCTGGCAACCTGTGATCCTGCTTCCTGGTTCATTAGTGAATTTGGAAAAGCCAGCTCGATCAACAGTCCGGAACTTCCGGAAACTCTTCCTTTTGAATCTTCGGAAGATGCCAGCACTAAAAAGTTGCTTAAGGAAATTGCTGAAGAATTGATCGACATGAAGGATGAGATCAATGCTCTGGATGAAAAAGTAGGAGATGGCGATGCCGGTTCTACCTTTGCAAGTGCGGGCAGTAATGTACTGGAAGTTATTGACAGGTTGCCGTACGCCAAAAACTGGGAACTATTTATTAGTATTGGAAGAATATTTTCCAGAGAAATAGGAGGTTCCAGCGGTGTTCTTTTTTCGCTCTTATTTACAAGAGCTGGAAACGCTTTGAAAGAAAATGACGATCTAGGAAAAGCTTTATTAAGCGGATTGGATAAAATGAAGGATTATGGTGGCGCGAAACAAGGGGAGCGTACGATGATTGATGCCCTACAACCAGCTTTTGAAGCGATCGCTAATGGTGAAAGTATGGAGAAGGTGAAGTCGGCTGCACGAAAAGGAGCTGATGCTACTAAAGAAATCACCGATACTAAATTTGGTAGATCTTCTTATCTCTCAGAAGATAGTTTGAAAAATGTTCCAGATCCGGGAGCAGAAGTTGTTGCCAGGGTTTTTGAAAAACTGGCGGCTATTAAATAATTGAAGTCAAAATGAAAAACCCACCGTGAAATATTATATAATCAAGGTGGGTTTTCTATTAAATATTAGCAATCACTAAGGCTTACTTTTACTGCAAGACCACCTTCAGAAGTTTCTTTATACTTCTTATTCATATCCTTTGCGGTTTCCCACATCGTCTCGATCACTTTATCCAGTGGAACCTTAGCGCGGCTTGCATCACTTTCCATGGCAATTTCAGCAGCATTGATCGCCTTGATCGCTCCCATAGCATTTCTTTCGATACATGGAACCTGTACTAAACCAGCAATAGGATCACAGGTTAAACCTAAATGATGTTCCATGGCAATCTCACTAGCCATTAAAACCTGTTCCGGGGTTCCTCCCATCAATTCGGTAAGACCACCAGCGGCCATTGCTGAAGAAACTCCAATCTCTGCCTGGCAACCGCCCATGGCTGCAGAAATGGTAGCTCCTTTTTTGAAAAGGCTTCCTACTTCGCCAGCAACCAGCATAAATCTTTTGATATCCTCGTAAGTAGCATCGTGATTTTCGATACAGAGGTAATACATCAAGACAGCCGGCACAGTTCCCGCACTACCGTTAGTGGGTGCAGTAACAACTCTTCCCAGGGATGCATTAACTTCGTTTACACTTAATGCAAAGCAAGTAACCCATTTAAGGATCTGGCGAAATTTCACTTCGGTTTGTCGAATTGCAGGAATCCAGTCCTCTACATTGGTATAGGAAGTATCACCAATTAAACGCTGATGCATTTCAAAAGCGCGTCGTTTCACATTAAGGCCACCGGGAAGTGTACCTTCAGTATGACATCCAATATACATGGACTCCAGCATTACATTCCAGATTTGTTTGAAGTTCGCGTCGATCTCTTCATCTGTACGCAGAGAACGTTCATTTTCAAGGACAATTTCTGAAATGGTTTTATTTTCCTGTTTACAAAATGCCAGTAATTCAGTTGCCTTTTCAATGGAGAAAGGGAAATTCTGAAAATTCTTCATTTTCTTGCTGGCGTTCTTGCGTTCTTTTTTAACTACAAATCCGCCTCCTATGGAATAGAACGAAGAAGAAGTTTTCTTGCCATTGAATAGACATGCTCGAAATGTCATTCCGTTAGGATGAAATTCGAGAAACTTTCTATTGAATTTTATATTTTCAGAAATAGAGAATTCTATTTCTCGTTCTCCATTTAATAATAATCTGCCGGTTTCACGAACATTGCTAATCTCGGAATCGAGGATCTCAATATCCATAGTTACAGGATCATGTCCCAGCAATCCCAGAACCGTAGCAATATCTGTGGCGTGTCCTTTCCCGGTAAGACTTAAAGATCCATAAAGATCTACATGAATCTTTTCCACCTGGTCGAACCTTTCTTTAGACTTTAATTCAGCGATCCAGCGTTGAGCTGCCCGCCATGGTCCAAGAGTATGAGAACTGGATGGACCAACGCCCACCTTCAGCATATCAAAAACGCTAATGCATTCGATTTTTCGCATTCAGATAAAATTATTTGAGCACAAAAGTAAGGATTTGATAAAGCTACCCATATATAATTGCGAAAATTATATTCCGAAGAAATCAAAGGAGAATAACTCGGTAATGACAGGGTTGAATTTTAAAAATGACAGTCTGTCATAAGAAAAGCGCTGGCATAATGATTGACTTCAAGTGAGTGTAAAATTGATAAACTAACATAAAACAAGTTATATAGTTATGAGTAAAATAATTGGAATTGACTTGGGTACCACTAACTCCTGCGTTGCCGTAATGGAAGGTAGTGAGCCAACAGTGATACCTAATGCCGAAGGAAAAAGAACAACACCATCTGTAATTGCATTTGTAGAGGGTGGAGAAATAAAAGTAGGTGACCCTGCAAAGCGTCAGGCAGTTACTAACCCAACTAAAACGGTAGCTTCTATTAAAAGGTTTATGGGGAACAAATTCTCAGAATCTGAAAGAGAAGCGGGTAGAGTACCTTATAAAGTGACTAAAGGTGATAATGATACTCCACGTGTGGATATTGATGGTCGTCTTTATACTCCGCAGGAACTTTCAGCAATGGTGCTTCAGAAAATGAAGAAAACCGCTGAGGATTATCTAGGACATGATGTAACGGAAGCTGTAATCACGGTACCTGCATATTTTAATGATTCTCAACGTCACGCAACGAAAGAAGCTGGTGAGATCGCAGGTCTTAAAGTAAGAAGAATTATAAACGAACCAACCGCTGCAGCACTTGCTTACGGATTGGATAAAAAATCTCAGGATCAGAAGATCGCTGTGTATGACCTTGGTGGTGGTACATTTGATATTTCTATTCTTGAACTAGGTGATGGTGTATTTGAAGTACTTTCTACTAATGGTGATACTCACCTTGGGGGAGATGACTTTGATGAAGTATTGATCGACTACCTGGCTGATAGCTTCCAGAAAGCAGAAGATATCGACCTAAGAAAAGATCCAATGGCACTTCAACGTTTGAAGGAAGCATCTGAAAAGGCGAAGATTGAATTATCATCTTCTACTCAAACAGAGATCAACCTTCCATACGTAACAGCTACTTCTAGTGGACCAAAACACCTTGTGGAAACTATTACAAGATCTAAGTTCGAGCAATTAGCTTCTGAACTTGTAACAAGATCTATGGAGCCGGTGAAAAAGGCACTTAGTGATGCAGGTCTTTCTAAGAGTGATATTGATGAGGTAATTCTTGTTGGTGGATCAACTCGTATTCCTAAGATTCAGGAAGAAGTTGAAGCATTCTTCGGAAAAAAACCTTCTAAAGGTGTAAATCCAGATGAGGTTGTGGCAATTGGTGCAGCGATCCAGGGTGGTGTACTTACAGGAGATGTTAAAGATGTATTGCTTCTTGATGTAACTCCACTTTCTCTAGGTATCGAAACTATGGGAGGAGTGAACACGAAATTAATCGAGTCGAATACTACGATCCCAACGAAGAAGTCACAGACCTTCTCTACGGCGGCAGACAATCAGCCTTCAGTTGAGATTCATGTACTTCAGGGAGAGCGTCCAATGGCGACAGATAATAAGACGATTGGTAGATTCCATTTAGATGGTATTCCACCAGCGCAAAGAGGAACTCCGCAGATTGAAGTAACTTTCGATATTGATGCCAACGGTATCATTAAAGTAAGTGCTACAGATAAAGCAACTGGAAAATCTCAGGATATTCGTATCGAAGCTTCTTCAGGATTAACTGAAGAGGAAATCGAGAAGATGAAGAAAGAAGCTGAAGCAAATGCTGAAAGCGATAAGCAGGCTAAAGAAAAAGTTGATAAGCTTAACGAAGCAGACAGCATGATCTTCCAGACTGAAAAGCAACTGAAAGAATTCGGAGATAAGATTTCTGAAGACAAAAAGAAGCCAGTAGAAGAAGCTTTAGAAGAATTGAAAAAAGCTTACGAAACTAAGGAGATTGAGCAAATTTCTCCAGCTTTAGATAAATTGAATGAGGCATGGAAGACTGCGTCAGAAGAAATGTACAAAGCTCAGGCAGAAGCTCAGGGCGGTCAGCCAGGCGGACCACAGCAAGGTGCTACAGGCGCTGAAGGTGGAGCAGCAGATGGTGGAGCCTCTCAGGGTGCAGATGATGTTGAAGATGTTGATTTCGAAGAAGTGAAGTAATTCACATTCAGTATATTTAAGAAAAACCTCGCAGAAATGCGGGGTTTTTTTGTTTTGGGCCTGGTCTATCCATCTTGCTATGCAGTTGCAAACTGGACCGTATCTATAACAGTTATCTTACAATTTGCACTATTCTCTTAGCGGTTTTTAATATTAAATAGGTTTCCGCAATATGAATTTTTCTCGAATTAAAGCAAACTTAACGCCTTAACCTAAAAGTGATTTTAAGATAATTTAAGTACTACAGTGGCTTAACATCCTGGCTGAGTTCAAACTGTATTTTTATCACAACTAAACAACTTAAATAATTTTTCAAATGAACAGAATTACAAATTTTATGAGTCGGCTATTTTTACTAGCCGCCTTATCATCGGCAATCAGTGGTTGTGAAGCTGAAGACGGTGTAGATGGTACAAATGGAACCGATGGTCAGGATGGTGTAGATGGTATCAATGGAGAAGATGGCGAGGATGGAGAGGATTTCACACCAGCTCCCGAAATATTCGAAAATAAAAGTGCGGTAGATCCACTAGTTACCATGTCGTCTCAATTCAGCTTCGTTCAGGCTTATTCTTTACTTAGTACACCAGATGTAGTAGGAGATGATTTTCAACTGGCAGGTTCTGCTGATGGAGCAGGATTTCTAAAAGACGGTGACGGTTACATGTACGTGGTGAACTGTGAAGATAGCTATGCAGTTGCGAGAATAAGGTTTGACCAATACATGAACCCAGTAAGCGGAGACTATCTATTAAACTCAGGTGTTTCAGATTATGCGCGTCAATGTTCTGCTACTATGTGGGAAGCCAGTATTCATGGTGGATCCAAAGATCTTTTCCTTTCAGCTTCAGAAAGTATCAATTATGATGTAAAAGGGATAGACCCATGGGTTGAGAATCCAACTCCACAGGCAGATTTTGGTCTTGATGCCCTTGGTGAATTTTCCTGGGAGAACGCTGTGCCACTTCCTAAGGATGCGTACTCTGGAAAGACTGTGATCATTGGAGGCGATGATGATTCATCTGGTTCTGAAGGACAGGTGGTGCTTTATTATTCTGAAAATGCCGATGATGATTTGGAAAACGGGAAGATCTATGTGCTTCGTGCGAAAGAAGTTTCAGATGGAATGGATGGAAAAAAAGCTGTAGAATCTGATGTAGTATATAATGAGTCAAGTTTTGATCTTCAATCAACCTACGAAGTAGAATTTGTGGAGATCGAGAATGGTAAGGATCTTACCAAGGATGAAATGGAAACTGCCAGTTCCAATGTGCTTGCTACTCAATTTATGAGAGTTGAAGACGTGGATTACCAGAAAGGAGTCGATTCTAATGCTAGAAATGTATATTTCGCGGTTACCGGTAGAGGTCCAGGCAGAGGTACTTATAATGACTGGGGTACCGTGTATAAATTGGAGCTGGACGAAAACTCTCCGCTTTCAGGTAAACTAACTCAGATCGTTAGTGGAAACACAGATACCAACAATATGGATGGGAATTTAGGGGCTTTGCAAAGTCCTGATAATATCTGTGTTACTGAAAATTTCGTCTATATCCAGGAAGATCCAAACAGCTTTAGTAGAGGACATTCCGCGTATATCTATCAGTCAGATCTAAACGGACAGAATATTCAGCATGTGCTTGAACTTATTGTAAGACAGGATCTGGATCCGGAAAACTCTACAGGCTTTAGTGGAGAATTTGGTTCATTGATAGATGTTTCAGACAAAATTGGAGAACCGGGAACTTTTCTTCTCGCTGTACAACCGCACTATTGGGAAAGTAGTGATTTCATGAATTTAGACGGTCATACCAATGCCGAACGTGAAGATGACCAGGCATCGCAAATAGTTTTACTAAGAGGATTACCAAGATAATTCCAATTTTAGTTTCTACAGGTCTTCGTTCTTACGAAGACCTGTTATCATTTATAGAAATATGTTCAAAAAAATACTTCTGGCAATCATTTTAATTGCCCAGTTTTCATGTAAGCAAGAATCGGAATATCTTGCTATTAATTCTGAAAATAATCAGGGCTGGACTCAGGCGCACAAATTCTACCAGAATTCGTTAAATAACAGTATTCAGCATTTATCTGAAATAAAAAATAATGGTCTGGATGATCCATCTAATAAAGAGCTTTTTAAGAAAGCAAGACAGGAATGGAAAAAAGCTGAACCCTTTGCGGCGTATTTAAATCCTGCAGTGGGACATCGTGTAAATGGACCTGCACTTCCAGTCTTTCTTGAGGATAATTCCAGGTTTATGCCGGCGGTTGGATTGCAAAAGATAGAGGAAAGTATTTATAATAGGGAAGTTACAGAGCAGGAATTTCAGGAAGAACTGAAAGTTACCCTGGGATTAATGGGAAACCTTCAGAAAAATATAGTCAAGCGAGAGCTCACCACAGAACGCTTTTTCATTGCAACGCAGCAACAATTACTCAGGATCCTTAGTCATTCGATCACTGGATTTGACACTCCAGTTAGTCATCTGGGGATAGAGGAGGCGGCGGTCTCGTTAAAAGCCTTGAATGAGGTGTATGTTTTTACAATTCAAAAAATCATTCAGCAGAAAGATATAGATTTAGATAAAAGATTCCAGCAAAAGCTTACAAGTTCAGCTAGCTACCTGGAAGAAAATACAGATTTCGAGACGTTTGATCGTTACGAGTTTACCAGAGAGTATTTAAACGATATCACCAGTTTATGGCTGCAAATTAGAAATACTTCAGGACTGTGGGAAGGTACTGCCAATCAACCTTTCAATTTCAATGCACCAACATTTTTTGAAGAGCATAGTTTCAAGCCTGAATATTTCATGCAGAATGTAAACAGAAAGAATTCTGGAATGAAAGTAGCGCTTGGTGAGAAATTATTTTTCGAGAAAAAGCTTTCGAAGAATGGACGTATGGCGTGCGCAACCTGTCATCTTCCAGAAAAGGCCTATGCAGATGGGTTGACTTTCAGTAAAGATAATCAGGGAATGGAGCTTAGTAGAAATACACCTACTCTAATTAATTCGGTCTATCAACGAGGATTCTTCTGGGATGGTAGATCTGAAGGTTTGATGGAACAAATCTCTTCAGTATTTACTAATAAAAAAGAATTTGATACGGGAGTGCATGAATTTTCCGAGGAGATTTTACAGGATTCCACCTACCAGGTTGTGATAAAGGAGACTTTTGGTGGTATTCCACGTGGCAATACAGAACTTATTAAAGCATTGTCTGCATATATTTCTACGCTTAATGGAATGAATAGTAAATTTGATAGAAATATTTCTGGCAAGGAAAACACCTTTACAGAGCAGGAAAAACGCGGATTTAATTTATTTGCCGGCAAAGCTCTGTGTGCGACCTGTCATTTTTTACCTCTAACCAATGGAACCGTCCCGCCATTCTATACTGAAACCGAAAAGGAGATCATAGGTGTTCCAGAAACACCTGCGAATAATAAGCTGGACGATGATACCGGTTTCTATTGGAGCTACAGAGTTGAAGAGCATAAAGGAATGTTCAAAACCCCAGGAGTACGAAATATAGCTTTAACTGCTCCATACATGCACAACGGAGTTTATACGAATCTTGAGCAGGTAATTGACTTTTATAATAAAGGAGGTGGAGCTGGATTAGGATTTGATCTGCCACAGCAAACTTTGCCCTTTGATAACCTGGAACTCAATGAAGACGAACAGGCCGCTCTGGCAGCATACTTAAAAACGCTAACCGATACTAAGATAACTGGTAACAAAAAGGATCTTTCAATTTAGCAAAGTATAGATATAAACGAAATTGAAGAGAACCAGCACCACAAGGCAGCACAAACTAAAAATCCGGTACTGCTTACCAGGCTGGTCTTCTTTTCTCATAACATTGCTGGTTACGAGTTTATAATTAAACCATGCGAGCAAGGGAGCTGATAGAAATGATAAGGCTGTAGCGAAATCTATCAGAACCGTAAATGTCATACTAAAATAGGAAAGAATTACCAGCGCAACGGCAGGGATGATGAAAATTGCCAGTCGGTAGGAATTCCATTTTTCAGAGGTTGTTGCATCAGGTTTTTCGATCAAATAAACTTCGGAAAGCACCCGGGGAAAGGCATCTGTAACTGCGAGGGTAGTAGAGAACATAGCGATTAGGGCAGCGATGGCTACCAGTGTTTCGCTCCAGGGTCCTAAAGTGGCTCCGTAAAGCGCTACCAACTGTCCCGAAAATTCCACGCCATTCCCGGAAAATTCTGTATTTGAACCAAACATAATAAGTGCTCCCATTAGAAAAAATAACAGACCAATAATTGCAGCGGCCAGGTAACCCACGTTGAAATCTGCGAATGCTTCCCTGATACTTATTTTCCCTGTGGATACTGATTTTTCCCTGGTCCAGATCGAATGCCATACGGCGGCATCTAACGGAATTGGCATCCAGCCCATAAATGCAATGATAAAAGCTATACTTGCGGTATTCCAGATATCTGGTGATGCAATGGATAGCGAACGATCAAGCCTCCCGTCACCAAACGCCAGTACGACTGCGATCAAAGTAGCCAACCCAAGTAAGCTAACGATGAATTTCATGGATTTGTCCAGCGCCGGGTATCTTCCAATTAGGAGTAGAGCGATACAAATAGCAGAAATGATAAGACTCCAGCTAAAAGTTCCCCAGGCCATTCCAAAAAGTCGTTCAGCAAGACCGGCGGTTACGATCGTAACCGCAGCCTGAATAATGAACATGCTACCCACCGTAATAAAGATAAACAGCGCATAAGGCAATTTACCGAGACGCCTGTAACCCTGAATGAGATGTTCGCCTGTGGAAGCAGCGTACCTGGGACCAAATTCGAGAAATGGATACTTCGTTATGCAGGCGAGCAATAAGATCCAGATGAGCAAGAATCCGTAATCTGCACCGGCTCTGGTCGCCTGCACCAAATGCGAAACTCCAATTGCGGCTCCGGCAAGCAAGAAGCCAGGACCCAGAGATCTCAAAATTGATCTACTTTTCGGCATTAGCTCGTTTTAGCAATTTTAGTGATAATTTCCTGATTTAGTTCGTGTCCACCTTCAAAAGGATGAATATTGATCTCCTCTCCAAATATTTCCTTCAATCTTGATTCTTCAACTTCTACGATCCCTTTTTTGAGGTACTCATCCTGTATTCCGTATATAAAGTGAAAATTGGTTTCTTTCAGAAAATCAAAATCTGCCTTGTTAAGTTCCTGCGGTACTTTTCCGGAGTGCATAATAAGATTCGCGCATTTAATTTTGCGTCTGGCTACGAACCTGGTAGCGACAGAAACACCTTGTGAATAACCGAGAATATTCAGTTTATGAACATTAGAAAGACCTTCAGCATGAAAAACAGCATCTAGATACTTCAGAACGTTTTCGATCTCGGCTTCAAGATTCTCCCGGGTAAGCCAGGAAGCGCCCATATGCCTGTATTCTCCATTGAGATAATATTTCGATTGAGCCTGTGGAGCAATGATATAATTTTCAGTATCCAGGTGATTGAAATGTCTTATAAAATACCTGCTTAAATAACCGATTCCGTGGAGCACCAGCCATACAGTTCTGGTATTTTCAGAATGTTCATTAAGGGTAGAATAGGTGTTGTGGATGGTATAAGAAAGACTTTTCTCCTTACTCATGGTTGTCGCAGGTTTTGTATTTTTACAAATAAACCAATCTTTTAAAAGATGACGAAGGAAGAAGTACTGCAACTTTCAAAAAAGGTCTGTAAGAACACACTTATGGAAACCCTTGAAATAGAGTTTTCTGAAATTGGGGAAGATTACCTGATCGCTAAAATGCCGGTGAATTCCAGAGTTCATCAACCTGATGGAGTTTTACACGGCGGTGCGACGGTAGCCCTGGCAGAAAGTGTTGGAAGTATGGCCAGTTATGTTTTTCTGGATACCGATAATTTTTTTATTCGGGGCATTGAGATCGCTGCAAATCATCTTAGAAGTGTAAAAGAAGGATGGGTTTATGCCAAAGCGACTTTTATTCATAAAGGTCGAACCACGCAATTATTTGAAATAAAGATCACAGATGAGGAGGATCGTTTGATCTCTCTGGTGAAGTTAACGACCATTGCTCTTCCAAAAGAAACCAAATGATTACAGAAGAAGAATTATTTGCCAGTATAAGAACTCAGACCGAGAAACAATTTCCATTTGTCGCCTATCGCAAACCTGGGGAAAAAAGTGTAAAGCTAATCTGTCAAATCTCTTCGGAAAGCTATAGTGGCAAAGGTCTGGACACGCCGGGATTTGTATTTGCTGCCTTTGATTCTCTGAATCCATCCCTGCTTATTCCTATTGCTGAAGCTGAAGTTTTTAATTGTAATTACGAAAACCGACCAGTAAGTCAGCCAGTTCCCCCGCAGCCGGAACAACCCATGCCAACTAGGAATTCTCGGGACCAGATCAAGCATGAACAATTAGTGCAATCTGGGATCGACCAGATCAAAACTAGCAGTATTGATAAGATCGTACTGGCGAGGGCTGAAAAGGTAAAGGTTCATGATCCCGATCCCATTCCCATTTTCAGAAGATTACTCGACAGGTATGAGGAGGCTTTCGTCTATTTCTGGTATCATCCGGAAACCGGCACCTGGATGGGCGCTACTCCGGAAACTCTTTTACATTCTGAACGTAACAGATTTAAAACGATGGCTCTTGCCGGCACACAGGTTTACGAAGAAGGTTCGGAAATTACCTGGCGTAAAAAAGAAATAGAGGAGCAGGCAATTGTAACCAGTTATATTGATAAAGAGTTGCAAAAGATTTCAGAAGTAAAAGAACTGAAGATCGGGGAGCCTTATAATGTAAGAGCAGGAAACCTATTGCATATAAGAACCGACATCCAGGGATCCTTTGATTCCAGTTCTGCACTTTCAAGAATCGTGACTGCGCTTCATCCAACACCGGCGATCTGTGGTATACCGAAAGCTGAGGCACTACAGTTTATCCTTCAAAATGAAGAAATGGACAGAGAATATTATAGTGGATATCTGGGGGAAGTTCAACTCAGCAGGGAAGTGAAGAGGAATTCAAATCGAAGGAATCAGGAAAATCAGCAATTTGCTTCGATTTCCAGAGTTTCTAACTTGTATGTTAATCTTCGCTGCATGAAACTGGAACAGGATATCGCGACAATTTTTGTTGGTGGTGGCATCACCAAAGATTCCAACGCAGGGGAAGAATGGAATGAGACGGTAAATAAATCTGTCACAATGCGCAGGGTTCTTGTTAAATAAGCTTCAAAAACTCTTTCCAGCTTAGACGTAAATACTAATTTTGGGAGTCTATGAAATATTCAAAAATTCCGGTAGCGAGATCTGTGGTAGCTCTTTGTGTTGCCAAGAATATAGAGCATGTAGTAATTTCACCAGGTTCAAGAAATGCGCCCTTAACGATCGGTTTTACTCATCATGATGATATTACAGCTTATAGTATTGTAGACGAGCGCTGTGCAGCATTTTTCGCACTGGGAATTGCTCAACAGAAAAGGACTCCTGTGGCACTGGTATGTACTTCAGGTTCAGCACTGCTAAATTATTATCCGGCGATCGCCGAAGCATTTTATAGCGATATTCCATTAGTGGTAATTTCCGCAGATCGTCCCATAGAGCGTATTGATATTGGTGATGGACAAACCATCAGGCAGAAGAACGTTTTCGAAAATCATATCCTGTACTCTGCCAATCTCTATTCTGAACTGGTACTGGAACATCAATCTGAAGACGCCAAGCTTCAGCAGAAACAATTTGAAGCACGTAAACATAACGAGCGGGAAATCAACCTCGCTTTGAATAAGGCGATAGAAGATAAAGGGCCTGTTCATATTAATGTGCCTTTCTACGAGCCACTTTATGATACGGTAGAACATATAGAAGTAGATCCATTGCAGATCCTGCCCGAGGTCAATGAGAAACACTATACAGAAGTGCAATTGAACAGCTATGTGCAGGAGTGGAATTGCGCCAAACGTAAGATGGTGATCGTCGGGGTCGCCCAGCCAAACCTGATAGAACAGCAATTTTTGGATATGCTGGCTAAAGATCCCAGCGTGATCGTTTTTACTGAAACCACATCGAATATTCATCATCCAGATTTCTTTACCAGGATCGATACGTTAGTAGGACCTATCGAAAAGGAAGAAAATAAAGAGGAATTATTCAGGAAATTACAACCTGATATTTTGCTCACTTTCGGCGGAATGATCGTATCAAAAAAGATCAAAAACTTTCTGCGGAATTACAATCCTAAGCATCACTGGCATGTAGATTCTAAAAAGGCTTATAATACCTTCTTTTGTCTTAATAAACATTTTGAAACAGAGGTAAATGATTTCTTTCAATCATTCATGCCACTTACAGAGACAGTTGTCAGCGATTATGGAAATTTCTGGAAAGATATAAAGTCGAACAGGCAGCATCGTCACGAAGAATATATGTCTGAGATCCCATATTCAGACCTTAAAGCGATGCAATTGATCGTGCCAGAGGTGCCAGATCACAGTATCGTTCATTTCGCGAATAGTTCTACCATTAGATATGCGCAGCTTTTTGAATGGGATCGAAGTCTGAACACTTTTTGTAATCGAGGAACCAGTGGGATCGATGGTAGTACATCAACTTCTATTGGAGCAGCGGTAGCTTCAGATAAACCTGTTTTGTTCATTACTGGGGATCTAAGCTTTTTCTATGACAGCAATGCACTTTGGAATGATCATATACCAACAAATTACCGCATAATTTTACTGAATAATAGTGGTGGAGGTATTTTCAGAATATTGCCGGGAAATAAAGATTCAGAGAATTTTGACACTTTTTTCGAAACTACTCATGAATTGCAGGCGAAACCTGTTTGTGAATTGTATGGTTTCGACTATTCCAAAGCTGCCAATGAACAGGAAATAGAGCATGAACTGAATGCATTTTTTGATGCTTCTGAAAATCCTAAATTGCTTGAAATTTTTACTCCGCGTAAAATGAACGATAAGGTATTGCTGGAATATTTTAGTTTTATGAAATCTTAGTCGGCTGCTATAGGCTTCTTTTTTACTTTTTTATTAACTTACCTGAGCTAAAACTTAAAATTTAGATCATGAGTAAACTTGATGAAAAAGTAGGTCAGTATATCGATGACCTTAAAACCAAAGTGGGAGAGGATAATCCTGATGTGGATCTTCTGCGGAAACTGGCTCAATCCATGGGTCCAAGTATTTATAACGCCGATGCTGAAACTGTTGCGGCTTCCAGTAAATCTGAAGTTGAGACAGTAAAGAACAACTTCGTTATGAAAAAACTTGGAGTGACTGATGAAGAGAAAGCAGACGAAGCGATCGATCAGGTGATGGAAAAGTATGGAAAATCAAATCGTAATAAATACAGAGTGGTAATTTACTATCTTCTAACCAAGCATTTTGGTAAAGAAAGTATGTACAAATAAGCTACTTCAACCATATATAAAGATCCGTTTGTGTGATAATCTCATAAACGGATTTTTTTATTGCTGATTAACAGTATCTTTGTATGCTAAATTTTTAGACTATGATCAGGTTAGGAGAATACCATGAATTAAGTATTATTAGAGAAAGTGATCACGGTGTGTATCTTGAGAATGATGCCGGTGACGAGGTGCTTTTGCCTAATAAGTACGTTCCTGAAACCTGGATGGTCTATGATAAGATCAATGTTTTTGTGTACCTGGATCATTCAGAAAGACCGGTAGCAACAACTTTGAAGCCGAAGATCAAGTTAGATCAATTTGAAAATCTTACCTGTGTTGAGGTCAGTAAATTCGGGGCATTCCTGGATTGGGGACTGGAGAAGCATCTTTTTGTTCCATTTAAGGAACAGGTGATCCCTATGCAAAAAGGAGAGCGCTATCTCGTATTTTGTTACCTGGATCTCGAAACAGAACGACTTACTGCATCTTCCAAAGTACATGCATTTCTTGATAATTCTGAACTTACCCTGGAACCATTTGAAGAAGTTGATCTAATTGTGAGTAACGAAACCGACCTTGGTTTTAATGTGATCATTAACCAGTTGCACTTAGGTTTGATCTATCACGATGAAGTCTTTAAAAAACTGCGAATTGGTGATTCTCTAAGAGGTTTTATCAAGAAAATTAGAACCGATAATAAGATCGATATCATGTTGCAAAGGCCGGGATATCGAAGTATCGAGCCAAATGCCCAGAAAATTCTGGATAAACTCGAGTCTTCCGGAGGTTTTATTGATCTAACAGATAAGTCTGATCCTGCAGATATCAAATCCAGATTGCAAATGAGTAAAAAGAGCTTTAAGAAAGCAATTGGTAGCCTATACAAGAACAGGCAAATCGATTTGAATGAAGATGGAATCACTTTAAAAGTGGAAGAGCAGGATCAATAGATATATCGATACGGAGTGTTATATCTTCTCACTCCATAACTACGCTGATTGTAATTGTTCAGGAAAGGATTGTAGAATGAGTTGCTAAATGAATCATTTCTATCTCTAGCCTGGATATTTCCCGTTACTTCAAATATTTTCTTTTCTCTTGTTCTCTGCGGAAGCGGAGATCCAAGGTCGATTTCTCGAGTGATTTTATTTCTATTAGATTTGTCTATAATTGCCAGCATATCGATCTGGTCTTTCTGAATATCATTCCGCAGATGCATAAAAGAACCATCAGAAATATTAAATTCTGAAGGTTGTTGCCAGTTAAAACTGAAATCTTTCCAGTCGTTTTGAATACCACGATTGCCAATTTCGAAGTCCTCACGATCCCAATACCCGAATTCCTGGGCAGAAGTACTAAAACCTGCCAGCAAAAAAAGTAGGATGTAAAGAATTCTCATGATCAGTTTTTTCTGAGGAATATCAAAAATGGTGCAAAAACATTAAATATGTTCCAATTCTTTTAGAAATTATTGAAACAGTTTTGTAAAAACGATTATTTTCACTTCCAAATTATAAAATCGAACACAAATATGAAAAAATTAATATTAAGTATCGGAGTTGCGTTTATAGGATTTTCCTCTATTGCGCAGGAGCAAATGACTTCAGAAGAAACAAAAGCGATTAAATTAATAGAGCTTACTTCAGGTCAGCAATTTGATATTATGACCGAGCCGATCGTGAAAATGGTTGCTGAAGATAAAAGAGATGAATTTAAGAAAGAACTTTCTGCCAGTACTGAGGAATTGTATAAGAAAATGGCGGTGATCTATACTGAAAAGTTTACAGAAGAAGAACTTGACGAGATTCTTGCATTCTATGCTACACCGGTAGGAGAGAAGATGGTTGAACTTACTCCAGACATAACGAAAAAAGCTATGGAGATAGGCCAGGCCTGGGGAATGGAATTACAACCTATGATGGCAAAATATATGCAATAATCATCCATTGAGTATGATCTAAACCTGTTCCCTGGAACAGGTTTTTTTATCTACTTTCTGAAGTGAACTTAAAACTTTATTTTTACTGAAAACTATTTGTATGGCTACGATAAACTGGAAAACAGTACGTGAATATGATGATATAACCTATAAGAAGGCAGACGGGGTTGCGAGAATTGCATTTAACCGACCAGATGTTAGAAATGCCTTCAGACCAAAAACAACTTCAGAGCTTCTGCATGCTTTTCAGGATGCACATGAAGATACTTCTATTGGAGTGGTACTACTTTCCGCTGAAGGACCTTCTACAAAAGATGGAAAATGGGCATTTTGCAGTGGAGGAGACCAGAAAGCGAGAGGTCACCAGGGTTATGTTGGTGAGGATGGATATCATAGACTGAATATTCTTGAAGTACAGCGCTTAATTAGATTTATGCCAAAAGCAGTGATCTGTGTGGTTCCCGGTTGGGCAGTAGGTGGAGGTCACAGCTTACATGTGGTCTGCGATCTTACGCTGGCTTCTAAGGAACATGCGATCTTTAAACAGACAGATGCAGATGTCACCAGTTTTGATGCCGGATATGGCTCTGCATACCTTGCAAAAATGGTAGGGCAGAAGAAAGCCAGAGAGATCTTCTTTTTAGGAAGAAACTATTCTGCTCAGGAAGCTTATGAAATGGGTATGGTGAATGCTGTGATCCCGCACAAAGAATTGGAAACTACTGCCTTTGAATGGGCACAGGAAATTTTAGAAAAATCACCGACTTCTATCAAAATGCTGAAATTCGCTATGAATCTAACCGATGATGGGATGGTAGGGCAGCAGGTGTTTGCAGGTGAAGTTACCAGGCTGGCTTATATGACAGATGAAGCTAAGGAAGGTAGAGATGCATTTTTAGAGAAAAGAAAGCCGAATTTCGAAAAAAAGTGGATTCCATAGAGATTGCACGCAACCATTTCAAGAAAAGAACGTCTTTATAGTAGAACTAAATTTTAGATGATTATGGAATTCCCGAAAATAGTATACAAATTCTTTGTTCTATTTCTAACAGTTGTAAGCCTTAGCTCATGTAGTAGCGATGATAAGTCTGCAAATGAAAAGGAATTCGTTGGTGAAAGTGGCATCAATTCTTCAGAAAGTAAAGATTTATGGCTTTCATTGAAAAGTACTAACAAGGATAGCTATAAGTATACCATAGAAACAGTATCCTGGACAGGCTTCGCTACTTCAACTACAATTAAGGTTGAAAATGGAGAAGTAGTAAGTAGAGAATTTACCTCTACCCAGCCCCAGGAAGAGAATCCAGCCGAAACTGAAATTGTAGAGGAATATCTAGAGGCAGAATCTGATCTTGGAACTCATGAGAGTGGAGCAGATATTCTGACCATAGATGAACTATATAGCCTTTGTTTTGCAGAGTATCTGACTGTAGATACTGATTCCAACCTTATATATTTTGATACTACTTCTGAAGGAGTTATCAATACCTGTGGCTATGTAAATAAGGATTGCGCAGATGATTGTTTTGTTGGTTTCAAGCTGACTAACTTCACCTGGTTATAGGATTATTTAAAACAAGATGTTTAAGTATAACTTTACGGTATCTGGAAATGACTAAAATTTTGGATGATCTGGAAACTTCTACTTAAGACAGCTTCTCATTCTGATTTACATATTGCTGATTTTTCTATATTCTGAAGATTAAGATTAAGTGAATACCAAGAAGTTCCGAAGGAGGACTAATGTATTGAAATGAGTTACTACTGAAGCATCTGAAATCGAAGATCATACTTATAAAAACGATATGAAAGGCTACTCAGATTGTACAATTATGGTAGGGCTTTCTCAAAACAGGCAAATTTTATTTGTAGATATTCTTAAATATAGAAGAGATGACTGTAGACCTGAAGTGATTTTATAAATTCCTCTCAGTCAGGGTTTAAGAAAGGGTAAAAAAAGCCATGTAGAAATACACGGCTTTTTTTAGTCCTTGATGTTTGGAATCTAGTACGTTCTTTTAATTAAGTCATCAATTTTTTCAGCAATTTCCTCATGAACCTCTTCCTGCAGAAAATGTCTTGAAGAGAGCAAATGAGTTTCCTGAGTATCGGTCAATTTTTGCAGCTCTTTTCTGAAATGGTCGTAGGTTAGAGCCGGATCATCCTCACCCCATACTGCCTGAATTGGATAGTCTACATTTTTCAAAGCAGTCTGTACTAAATTCTGGAATTCTTCAGTTTGGTTGAAATTTCTCATAAGCTTCAGAAAAGCTTTTCCATCATCTTCTCTTTTCAGAAGATCAACGTAAGCTTTAATTTCCGCAGAAGAAGAGCAGGATGAATCATTGACGCCCATTTGAGAAAACATAACTGGCCAGGTAGCGTGAGTGATCGAAATTAATTCGGCTTCGCCCAAAACTTTTTTCTCGAATGGTCGCATTACCAGTGGCTTCTTGAAATTCTGAATATCTATCATGGTATTCAGTATAGTAATCGATTGTACCTTTTCAAGATTCTTGGCAGCTAGCGCAAACCCAACAGGACCACCAATGTCATGAACAACTAAATGAAACTTTTCAATGTTTAATTCTTTTAGACAGTCTGTAAGGAAGTCGGCGAAATTATTGAATTCATAATTAAAATCTTCCGGCCTGTCGGTAAGACCAAGTCCGGGAAGATCCACAGATACACCACGACGACCTTTCTCAACTAATGAATCTATAACTTTTCTATATAGAAAGGAGGAAGTAGGCACCCCATGAACACAAAAAACCACTTCACCACTTCCCTTGTCCAGAGCGAATGTATTAATACCGTTAATGTCAAAATATTTTCCTTCTCGTTCGTGATTTTTGATCACGTCTTCAATTTCCTTACCCATAATCTTTATTATTTGAATAATTATAAAGCTACGATCTTAGAAATAAGTCTATCGAAAGCACGTCTTAAAGTGTGCTTAAAGAAAACAAAAAAGCCGCGAATGATTCGCGGCTTATATAATAACAGATAGACTTCACTATCGTAATTTCGGATATTTATTCGGATTCGTTTCGTGCATGATCGCATAAATTTTTTCGAAAATATCTTCCGCAGATGGCTTAGAGAAATAATCACCGTCTGTACCATAAGCTGGCCTATGTTCTTTAGCGCTTAATGTTTGCGGTTTACTGTCCAGGTATCTGTATGCATTCTGTTCATCAAGAACTTTCTGCAGGATATAGGCTGAAGCTCCTCCAGGAACATCTTCATCGATTACCAGTAGTCGGTTTGTTTTCTGAACACTATTTACGATGTCATGGTTAATATCAAAAGGTAATAAAGACTGAACATCTATCACCTCGGCATCAATATCAACCTGAGCCAGTTCCTTCGCTACTTCTTCAACGATTCGCAAGGTAGAACCGTAGGAAACAAGAGTGATATCTGTACCTTCTTTTAAAGTTTCAGTAACTCCAATAGGTGTCTTGATATCTTTTAGGTTCGTAGGTAGCTTTTCTTTAAGTCTATATCCGTTTAGGCACTCAATCACTAATGAAGGAGTATCTAATTCAAGAAGATGATTGTAGAAACCAGCAGCTTTCGTCATGTTTCTTGGAACAAGCACGTACATTCCTCTTACAAGATTAAGAATACCGGCCATTTGTGAACCACTATGCCAAATACCTTCCAGGCGATGCCCTCTGGTTCTAACGATTAGTGGTGCCTTCTGCATTCCTTTAGTTCTGTAGTGAAGGGTTGCAAGATCATCACTCATTCCTTGAAGACAGTACATTACATAGTCAAGATACTGGATCTCTGCAATTGGACGTAATCCTCTCATTGCCATTCCAATTCCCTGTCCAAGTATAGTTGCTTCTCTAATTCCGGCATCAGAAACTCTGAATTTCCCGTATTTATTCTGAAGTCCTTCCAGACCCTGGTTCACATCACCAATTTCACCTGCATCTTCACCAAATATCAAAGCATTTGCATGATTTTCAAAGATCTGATCGAAATTGTCTCTTAGTATAATCCGAGCATCAACTTCATCTGCTTCCTCATTATATTCAGGCAATACTTCTGTTAGCGTATTCTCTTCGATATAAAGGTGCGAACTGTATTCACCTTTATTTTCTTCTCCAAATTCACTCAACCAGTTAAGTAATTCATCTTTTTCAGCAGAAGATTCACCGATTGTATATCTCAAGGTTTGTCTTGCAGCAGAAATAAGATCTTTCTTTAAAGGTTCTCTGTCATTCGCAATATTCTCTTTGAGAGAATTGATAAAGTTTCCGTTAGAACTATTACCAGCTACCTTACCAAGAAGTTCTACAACTTGCTTCTTTCGAGCAAGAGTTGGTTTTAAGTAATTATTCCAGGCGTTGCTTTTAGCGGTTCTTACCTGTTTTTTGATCTCTTTCTCCATGACTTCAAGATCTTCAGCATTGGAGAAATTATTTTCTATGATCCACTCACGGAATTTCACATTACAATCATGTTCCTTCTCCCAGTTCAACCGGTCTTCAGATTTATATCTCTCGTGAGATCCTGAAGTTGAGTGACCTTGCGGCTGAGTTAATTGCTGAACATGAATTAAAACCGGGCAATGCTCGGCACGTGCAATAGAGGATGCTTTTTCATAGGCATCTACCAATGCCGGATAATTCCAGCCTTCTACCACAATGATTTCATAACCATCATGGTCCTCATCACGCTGAAAGCCTTTAAGGATTTCAGATATATTTTCTTTAGTGGTTTGATGTCTGGCGTGTACAGAAATACCATACTCATCATCCCAGACACTCATCACCATTGGTACCTGCAAAACACCGGCAGCATTAATGGTTTCCCAGAAATGACCTTCACTTGTACTGGCATTCCCGATTGTTCCCCATGCTACTTCGTTTCCATTATCTGTAAATTTCTCTGCAGAAATTCCGTCAACATTTCTATAGATCTTGGATGCCTGAGCAAGACCAAGTAGTCTCGGCATTTGCCCGGCAGTAGGAGAAATATCTGAACTGGAATTCTTTTGTTCCATTAAATTTTTCCATTCTCCATTTTCATCAAGGCTATGCGTCATAAAATGACCACCCATCTGTCTTCCGGCAGACATTGGTTCATTTTCCAGATTCGTATCTGCATATAAACCGGCAAACAACTGCTCCGGAGTAAGAGCGCCTATAGCCATCATAAAAGTTTGATCGCGGTAATAACCCGATCGAAAATCACCATTCTTGAAAGCTTTGGCCATCGCCAGTTGTGGTACTTCCTTTCCATCTCCAAATATTCCGAACTTCGCCTTCCCGGTAAGTACTTCTCGTCTACCTAAAAGACTACACTCTCTGCTGGTGACAGCAATTTTGTAATCTTCAAGTACCTGAGACTTGAATTCATCAAATGAAATAGAATTTTCAGTTTGTGTTTCGCTTTGCATGAACATTATTTTGAATAGTAGCAAATGTAGCGAAAATCAAAATTATACACAATTCAAATTTTGACCACAAAACTGATAATAATTCAATTTTAACCTTTATTTATTATTTATTTCAGAAATAATAGGCGTTAGATCCAGAATTTGTTGATAAATACGAAATTGTTATGAGTATAACGTAAGGGAATATATTTAATACCAGCGTCTTGTAAATAGCTTTATAATTGTGCCAATATCAAGGGAGACGATGAACCTGATCTTTTCATCATAATTTTCCTGAGCTACTTCCCAGCCCAGGTTGGAATAAACCGGAAGAAACAGTTCAAAATAATCCTGAACCAGACTCATACGTATACCGGAATCGTAAAGTAATTTCCCATTTTCGTGCCGATTCTTTACAATCCCTACATCACCATAAGCGTAGATCCATTTCCAGATATTTGTACTTGCGTTCATGGTGGTGATCCACTCATTGGCGTATTCCGGTTGCAGTTGAGATTTGAAGCCACCTTCAGCAACAATGATTTGTTGACTGAATAGTCCGCTTCCCTGGCTTCTTCCGTAGTAATTATAGTCAAAAAGGTAATCTGTAGGACGATCCAGCGCAAAACTGAAGTAATCATTATTACGGGCATCATTGTATAAAAATGTTCCTCCAAAGAACCTTAAATTGATTTGCCTGTTGTTGGTAAACAATTTTCTATACTCTGCTGTAACCGCTATTTTACTGAACTTATCTGATAGCTGATAATCGAAAGAGGCGGTTAAATGCTTTAGAAAGTTAGGATTGCTATAGCTGTATTTTACATTCAGAACATTATAATCTGGCTGAAGGAGTGGATCCTCAGGATTTTGATCCCGATGAACATTAATGTTTCTAATCAATAAACGCTGACTTTCATTACTCCTTAAATATGAGTTTCTGAAAGCAAATACCAGGAATGGACTGTACTTCTGGTAGAATAGATCATATCCATACGAATACCGTGAACCGCCAATACCATAATAGATAAGGTACAGGTCATTATTCTCGAACTGATGAGCGTTATAGAATGATGCCGACCCAACAACAGTTTCACTGCCAAAACCATATTTTGGAGAAAGTGAAAAGTTGAAAGTTTTGCTCAGGACTGTTTTGTTATAAAGTTTTGGTCCAATGGAAATACCATCATATAGGTTAAAATCAAACTCTGGCATAAAAAAGATCTGGTTATACCTTGGATCTTCAATATCCTGAAGCAATCTGAATTGTATAGGCTTATTGAGGAGCGTGGTTACTCTCTTGTAATTGTTTCTTTGATTAAACTCCGGAATCTCTGCTTCATAATTTAAAGCTAGTCTTTCGATATCCATTCGGGGTACAGTAACGGTTTTGGTATCCCGAACCTTTTCAACCCAGGTCTTATAGATCGATTTTCCGTCCTTAAGTCCGTAGAGACTAATAGGCATTTCGTTCTGCCTTAAATTTTGAATTTGAACATCCAGAGAATCGTCCTCTCTTTTTGTTACCTTCTGAATCTTAAAATCAATTTTAGTGTTGCTTCCTACGTAATCTTCAAAAAACCATGAAATATCTTTCCCTGCATTCTTCTGAAGGATCTCTGCAAACTGATCATCGCTAGTAGGTTTCAGTTTATAATTCTTATAAAATTCACCAATCGATTTTGAAACCGTCGAGTCTCCTAGAAACTCTTCAAGGTATTTGATCCCTACACCAGCTTTATAGGCGTTTGCAATATTTTTATTGAATTTGACCAGCGAATCCTGGCTGGTATTTAGTGGCTGATCAATATTCATCCTGGCCACGTTCATGTAAAGGAACTGGTATTGATCGTTAAATTCAAGATCTGCAGCATGGAACCAGCGAATTCCAATTATGTCACTTAAGTTCCCAATAAGTTTCATTTTAGGATAGTAGGTGTCCACGTAATCGATCATTAATGAAACCAGAATAGCATCGGTCACCCATTTCTCCGTTCTTGGATTGATGAAAACTGAGTTCTGGAGATAGTAATTAGTTACAGTTTTGAATAGCTTCAGATCATATTGAAATCCGTCGGGAAACGGACGTATAAAACCAGGTAATTGATTTAGTCCATAAATAGGACTATTCTGATAATCTTCCTGGGTAATAAAGATATTTTCGTTGGGATAACTTCCCAGTCGATCTTCAAGAAAACTGAAAGTTCGGGAGAGCAGCTTTGTTTTGTTTTCCAGCTCAATATCTTCATCACGAATATTGGTTATGACCTTATTCGAGTTTGCAGGTAGAGATTCAAAAATGTAAGTGTTGGTTAAGTACATTTTGCTGTCCACGCGTTGGTCTCCGCTAAAATGAATGGTCTTAAAACCTTTTCTGGTTTGGGTGCGGGTAAGGTCTAATCCTGAAGCTGCATAATATTCGGTAGGAATATCGATATCGATCTCAATGCTATATGGGCTTACATATTGGGTGCCGAGATCCTTGTGACTGTAAAGTTTCCAACCGTTATCCAGTGGGGCAGGAGTCATGTACCAGTAACGCAATTTGTAATTCCCTTCACCATTGCGACCAAATCGGGTGAATTTGTCATCAGGTATTTTTAAGTCATATTGAAGCTTTAGGGTAATGGAATCTCCGGAGGCCAGTGGTTCGGGGAGAAATACTCGTACGAGGTCTTCAATATTGCCGGGACGATCCCATTCCAGAGAGGATCCTTCAGCAGAATTAATTGACTCAATAGTAGTATGACCACGTTCTTCCTGCCTGGCAAAATGAAAGCGGCGGGCAAAATCTTCAGCAAACCTTTTCGCCAGAGGAGAAGTCTTGGAACTAAATGCATTGTTCCAGTCATTCAGGTAAATACTTACCAGTTCTCTTTCTTCGGTATTAACAAAAGTAATTTGCTGGTCGACTTCAATAGTATGAAGACTGTCAACCAGACGGGCGTTCACCTTCATGGCATTTTGTGCAGAGAGCCATAATGGGAAAAGTAAGACTAGAAAGAAACACTGAAGGTATTTCAACGAAATTTAAGTTTAGTGCTGATAAAAATCAGATCTAAATATAAACAAAGTTTGATACCTTCAGCAGTTGAAAATATTAGAAATTCGGGCTTAAGTTATATTCATCATAGAATTTATCCAGGATGTCTATTACTTCGTCTTCAGTATCTACGACCTGTACCAGATCAATATCTGCAGGACTAATATTTTGAAAACTATCAAGAAGGGTAGTTTTGATCCATTCAACAAGACCTCCCCAGAATTCTGTACCAACAAGAATGATTGGAAACTTATCGATCTTATGTGTTTGAATTAGAGTAATCGCTTCGAACAATTCATCGAGCGTACCAAAACCACCAGGCATTACTACAAACCCCTGTGAATACTTTACGAACATTACCTTTCTAACGAAGAAATAATCAAAATCAAGACTTTTATCGTTATCTATATATGGATTGTCATGCTGCTCAAAAGGAAGATCGATATTAAGTCCAACAGATGTACCGCCGGCAAGGTGAGCTCCTTTGTTACCAGCCTCCATGATCCCGGGACCACCACCAGTGATGACGCCATAGCCATGATCAACGATCTTTTTCGCCACTTTTTCGGCCAGTCCGTAATACTTCATATCTGGTTTAGTTCGTGCAGATCCAAAAATAGAAACACAAGGTCCAATCTGGCTTAGTTTCTCGTATCCATTCACGAATTCACCCATTATCTTAAAAATCGCCCAGGAATCATTCGTTCTTATCTCGTTCCAGGCTTTATTGCTATTTGCTGCTTTCATATGGTTGGTTTAACTCATTTCCTTCTTCAGGAAGCGAGCAGTGTAACTTTTAGTGTTTTTAATTATTTGTTCAGGGGTGCCGATTGCGACAACTTCACCGCCACCTTTACCGCCTTCGTATCCTATATCAATGATATGATCTGCCATTTTGATCACATCCATATTATGTTCAATAATAAGGACAGTGTTTCCTTTATCGGTTAGCGAATTTAAGACATCCATTAGAACTCTGATATCTTCAAAATGCAAACCGGTCGTTGGCTCGTCCAAGATATAAAAAGTATTTCCGGTATCTCTTTTAGAAAGTTCAGTCGCCAGTTTAATTCTCTGGGCTTCTCCTCCGGAAAGTGTTGTGGATTGTTGTCCTAAACTAATGTAGCCCAGACCAACATCCTGGATCGTTTTTAATTTTCTATAGATCTTCGGAATGTTCTCAAAGAAAGGTGTCGCTTCATTAATGGTCATTTCGAGCACATCTGCGATGGACTTTCCTTTGTATCGAATCTCCAAAGTCTCCCGATTAAAGCGTTTTCCCTGGCAGGTTTCACATTCTACATATACATCTGGCAGGAAATTCATTTCGATCACACGAAGTCCGCCACCTTTACAAGTTTCACATCTTCCGCCTTTTACATTAAAACTGAATCTTCCCGGTTTATAACCACGAATTAGCGATTCAGGAGTTTTGGCAAAAAGATTTCGCACTTCAGAAAATACGCCGGTATATGTAGCGGGATTAGAACGCGGGGTTCGTCCAATAGGACTTTGATTAATATCAATGACTTTATCTATATGATCGAGACCTTTAATGGTTTTGTAAGGTTTCGGAACTTTAACTCCATTAAAATAATGAGCATTCATAATAGGGTAGAGGGTCTCATTGATCAAAGTGGATTTCCCACTTCCCGAAACACCGGTTACCGCGATCATTTTTCCTAATGGAATTTTAATGCTTACATTCTTCAGGTTATTTCCTGTCGCACCTTTTAATTCTATCGACTTCCCATTACCTTTTCGTCTTTTCTCCGGAATAGCAATGGCCTTTTTACCACTCAAATAATCTGCGGTTAGCGTAGAATGATTCAGCAGTTCTGAAGGAGGCCCTTCGCTAATGATCTCACCACCGTATTTCCCGGCACGTGGTCCAATATCGATCACGTGATCTGCCCTTTCGATCATATCCTTGTCGTGCTCCACAACGATTACAGTATTCCCGATGTCTCTCAAAGATTCAAGAGAATTGATCAGCTTTTCGTTATCGCGTTGATGCAGTCCTATACTTGGTTCATCAAGAATGTACAAAACACCTACCAGTTGAGATCCAATCTGTGTAGCAAGTCTTATACGTTGTGCTTCCCCACCTGAAAGTGATTTGGAACCACGATTTAGATTAAGGTACGTAAGACCTACATCTACCAGAAAGGCGATACGGGCGCGAATTTCTTTGACGACCTCCTCACCAATCTGTAATTGTTTTGCTGAAAGCCTTGCTTCGATATTTTCGAACCAGTCGGCAAGATCTGAAATATCCAGGTTAGCAAGTTCGGCAATATTTTTATCATTTATTCTGAAGTATAATGCTTCCTTTTTTAATCTGGTACCTTCACATTCGGGGCAATCTACCTTATCCATGTATTCCTTGGCCCATCTACGTAATGATGTAGAATCGTTGTTCTTAAAAGTTGTTTCAATAAAGCTTGCCACACCTTCAAAATCGATCTTAAAATCGCGGGTGATTCCTAAAGCCTTGGATTCCTTGGAGAATTTTTCTTTACCTCCATATAGAATCATGTCCAATGCTTCCTTCGGAATCTTATTGATGGGGTCATTCAGACTAAAATCAAAGCGTTCAGCTATGAGTTCAAGTTGAGAAAATACCCAGTTCTTTTTTTGAGGTCCGTGGGGTTCCAGACCTCCGTTTTTAATGGATTTCTTAGGCTCCGGAATAATCTTGTCAATATTCACCTGATACAAAGTACCTATCCCATTACAATTAGGACAGGCTCCTTTAGGCGAATTGAAAGAAAAACTATTAGGCTCTGGATTAGGGTAACTTATTCCAGTAGTAGGACACATAAGATTCCTGCTAAAGTATCGAACTTCACCACTATCCTGATCGAGGATCATAAGAGTATCCTCACCATGATACATGGCAGTTTTGATGCTTTCATCAAGTCTTTTATCTGCTTCGGGCTTTTCTTCAATTTTCAAGCGGTCTACGACAATCTCAATATCATGAGTCTTGTATCGATCCAGCTTCATGCCTTTTTCAATATCCACCACTTTTTCATCTGCCCGAACTTTTATAAATCCCTGCTTGGCAATGGATTCGAACAATTCGCGATAGTGACCTTTCCTACTTCTTATTACTGGCGCAAGAATATTTACCTTTTTACCCTTAAAATCTTGCAAGATGAGTTCCTTGATCTGTGAGTCTGTATAGCTTACCATTTTCTCACCAGTCTTGTAACTGTAGGCTTCTCCGGCTCTGGCAAACAATAATCTCAAAAAATCATAGATCTCTGTGATCGTTCCTACAGTACTCCTAGGGTTTTTACTGGTTGTTTTCTGTTCTATGGCGATCACTGGAGAGAGACCTTCAATTTTGTCCACATCCGGGCGTTCCAGGCTTCCTAAGAACTGACGGGCATATGCAGAAAAAGTCTCAATGTATCTTCGCTGACCTTCA
Organism: Christiangramia sp. LLG6405-1; assembly: GCF_045055805.1. GTDB lineage: Bacteria > Bacteroidota > Bacteroidia > Flavobacteriales > Flavobacteriaceae > Christiangramia. The sequence goes on from NZ_CP159330.1 coordinate 2,018,472, forward strand.
GCATAGATCGTATCGAATGCGAGTGAAGACTTACCAGATCCCGAGAGACCTGTTATAACAACCAGCTGTTCCCGGGGTATGGAAACATCTATATTCTTAAGATTGTGAACTCTAGCTCCTAATACTTCGATACTGTCTTCAAATTTCGCCATACATTTTTTCAAGATGGCAAAGTTACTTATTGTAACGCTATTAAGAAAGCCGAAGTCAATGTACTGTTGTTAAGATAGCTGTAATTTTTTGTAAGAAAGAATAAGACCTGAAATTGTTGAGGTGATCATTCTAGAGGTAATTCGAGCTTTTTTTTCGCTGAAAGGTAATGATGTTGACCAAGATGTATTGATTAATTAAGTTGTAAAATACTGGTTGTCAGATTAATACTACTATATAAATTTTATATTTACTTACATAGCTACTATATTTGACTACCCCTAAAATGTTCCCGATCTGTTCATGATCTTTTTAAAGTGTAACTGTAACCCCTCCCAGTTGCAATTGGAGCTTGTATATATTTATTTAATTTTTGAGATAAAATGCAAAAGAAACCATTACTTATAGTAACTAAGAATGAATTGCTTATCAAGGAACTTGTTCAGGGTTTGAGCACTCTATTTGATGTTTCTGTTGAGGGATCTATTCATGTAGCGTATCATAGGGTTCTTGACTTATTACCCGATACAATCGTCTTTGACAAAACTTCCTATCGCAAACCTTCAGATTTTAAGAATCTGAAAAACTTTAAAGCAACCCATTTTCTAAAAAAAACGCACCTTGCAATCTATTGTAGTCCGTTGGAAATCAAAATAATGGCGAAACGATATAAGGATCTTGTGGATGAGTTTCATTCTACTGCCGCAGGTTTGGAGCAATTGGTTATTAGAATTTCCCGCACCGCAGAACAACTTAAACTTAATTACTGGCATGAATGTTTTATGGGACTCTATCACCTTATGAAACAGCCAGTGTTGCTTCTAGAGAAAGACCAGATAGTTAATATGAATGAGGTGGCAAGGAATACTTTCAGGGCAAGTAAGGAAATGTTCGAAGTTACTGATATTGTAAGACCTATTGATCGGAGTGCTATTCGTGGGTCTTTACGGAAATTTGCCAAAGGTAAGCATATGAAGGCCACGACTGAAACCACACTTAGGATCACAAAACAAAAGCTTCGGAATGCACGTATAACTATCTCAAAATTGAATATCAAAATACCAGACACCTTTATTATGTTAATTGATTTTACCGGAGATGAGTATTGCCTACGAGCCAGTATCGGATCTACTGCGGCAGAAGTTGAAAATTCACTGGCAATGGCAAAGTGTATGGTGGAGCAAAATTTTACCAGACGAGAAAAGGAGATCATCACACTGTTGTGTAAAGGCTATAAGACCAAAGAAATTTCAGAAGCATTGTTTGTGAGTCCTAAAACTGTAGAGAAGCATAGGTCCAGTATTATAAAGCGAACAAATTCAGATACGATTCTGGAGAGTATTATTTATGCCATTAATCATAATCTTGTGGAAATCCCACGCTCTTAAATTTATAACAATGGATTTTGAAAAACTTAAGGGGTTGAATAAATTCAATTAAAGTAATTAAGAATATTATATTGACTGAAACGTTTAAATTATACATATTGATTCCAATTCATGAGATTTGATAATGTAATACCCGCATAATTGATTAACCGGGGGGTGACTAATTTGCGGGTTTCATACCCACTTCTGTGGAGTGTGGGTAAGGCTGTCTGGAGAAATCCAGACAGCTTTTTAATTTTTGAGTATAGAAAGAATTTTATTGTTTGGTAGTTCGTAACTATTGAAATTCTTGGGATTACGTCATTTCTACTACTAATGTGTACATAGGTTCTTATTAAATTTTAAGGAAATGCAATAATTTGATAATCATATAATTATAGTCTGTGATATGCTGATAGCGTCAATAAGTGGGTACTTGTAAAAAATTTATCATAAATATTAGTTAATAGTTCTGGTACAAGTATTGCTAATCTTAGAATAGATGAATAACTAATATATTTTAAAAATTACCTACTTATGATGAAACCAACGAGTTTACTTTTGCTAGCAGCCTTAGCGATGTCAAGCTGTAGTAAGGATTCAGCTTCAGAAATTAAACCTACTGAAAGTTCAAACCAAATCACTTCCACAGTTTTGGAAAATGAATTTACGGAAATCGCATATCCGGATTCCCGGGGAACCCCTACCGATATCTACTATACAGGTATTAAAATGGCTGTAGAGAACATTGACGGTAATTATATTTATCAAGGAGATATTCTAATTCCCATGGAGCAAGCTTCTAAGAGCCCTGTAAAATTGGTTTTAGAGAAAGGGGATAAAGCATCTCAATTAAAGAGTGTTGGTAGAACTTCTGCTTATTGGGAAGATAACGTAGTATATTATGAAATAGATTCTAGGTTGTCTGGCCAGGATCGTGTATTCGATGCCATTAGTCATTGGGAAGCTAATACTAACCTTGAATTCGTAAAAAGGGCTGGACAGTCAGATTATATTTACTTTACTCCTGGATCAGGCTGTTCATCATATGTTGGAAAAGTAGGCGGAAAGCAGAACATTACTTTAGCCAACGCCTGTTCTACTGGGAACACCATCCATGAGATTGGACATGCAGTTGGACTTTGGCACGAACAAAGCCGTGTAGATAGAGATAACCACATTACTATCAACTTTGAAAATATCCAATCCGGTAGAGAATACAATTTTCAGACTTACGAAGAAAACAATCTTGATGGGAATGAGTTTACTACTAATTTAGATTTTGGATCTATTATGATGTATAGTTCCTATGCATTTTCCAAAAATGGTCAACCAACAATCACTAAAAATGATGGTAATATTTATAGTGTACAAAGAACCCAACTTTCTAATGGAGATGTAACTGGTATCAATGTAATGTATCCAGGCTCCGGTGGAGGAGGTGAAGGAGAAGAAGAACAACCAGAACCAGAACCAAATTATATTAACGGAGAATATTATACCATCTCAGGAGTTACAGTTTTAAGGTATAACAATCTTTGGTACTATAACAGCGGTTGGAGATGGAGACGCGTGGAATTGATCGATGGATTCTGGTATTACGCTTAATTATTTTCAATTATAGAAGAAGCCCGATATAATATCGGGCTTTTTATTTTTCAGAACTTATTTCTTCCAGCTTTTGATCTGAAAAGAGCTGTGCATCCTCGAAAAATTGCCTAAACTCATTTTCAAATTCGTCATAATGTAACTTTAGTTCATCTGTAGCCTGATCCATACCAGATTTTAGCTTCGTTCTTTTATTCATACCATTCAAAACACTTTGAATTCCATCTATAGAGGCATAACTCAAAAGCCAGTTTTGTTCAATCATATATGGCAGAAAATTCTTGACGTTAGAAGGAAGAACCTCGTAGTTTAGCTTTAGCAGCTCATAGAACTGTATGGTATATTCCTCCAATGGTATATTACAATAGTCTTTCCAGTTTGCCGCTAAAAAATGATCGTAAAAAATATCTACGATGATGCCACTGTAGTGTCGGTATCTTTCAGACAAACGATGACTACTTTCTTTGAAAACTGGATGAGTATCGGTATAAAAGTCGATGGCACGATGTAGAATTATACCTTTTTGAATTTGAGGGCCATATTTACGATATTTTTTCCCTTTGATGGAATCTGCCATAAAATTGCCGATTTTCACCAGGTCCTCATCACCAGATAGATAAATATGTGCCAGAAAGTTCATGCGGGAATATACGAATTAAATAGGGCCAGGGTTAATATTTGTTAAGTTTTGGAAAGTACGGGGTGACACAATTATATTTGTTAAAATTTCTTACAGGTCTTATCAGGACCTATAAATAACTAACAATGACATTAATAAAATCAATTTCGGGGATTAGAGGAACTATTGGTGGAAAAACCGGTGATAATCTAACTCCTTTAGATACAGTAAAATTTGCCGCAGCTTATGGCACGTGGTTAAAAAATAACTCTACTAACAAGAACCTAAAGGTTGCGGTAGGAAGAGATGCGAGAATATCTGGAAAAATGATCCAGGAACTAACCATGAATACCCTGACTGGTCTGGGAATCGATGTGATCGATCTAGGCTTGTCTACCACTCCTACAGTGGAGGTCGCTGTTCCTCTGGAAAATGCTGATGGCGGAATCATACTTACTGCCAGCCATAATCCAAAACAATGGAACGCTTTAAAACTATTAAATAGTAAAGGAGAATTTCTTGACGGCGAAGCAGGAGCCCTAATTCTTGAAATAGCAGAAAAAGAGAATTTCGATTTTGCTGAAGTGGATGATCTGGGGAAAATTACCGTGATCGATGATTATATCGACAGGCATATTGAAGAGGTCCTGAAGCTTAAACTAGTTGATGCTGATAAAATTTCCTCCGCGAAATTTAAAGTAGCTGTGGATGCAGTAAATTCTACAGGAGGAATTGCTATTCCAGCGCTTCTGAAGAGAATGGGTGTAGAGGTGATCGAATTATACTGTGAACCAAACGGACATTTCCCTCACAATCCAGAACCTTTAAGAGAGCATTTAACCGATATCTGTGAATTAATGAAAAAGGAGAAGGCAGATCTTGGGATCGTGGTAGATCCAGACGTAGATCGTCTTGCTTTTATAGACGAAAACGGTGAAATGTTTGGTGAGGAATATACATTGGTCGCATGTGCAGATTATGTATTGTCTAAAACTCCTGGGAACACTGTTAGTAACCTTAGCTCATCCAGAGCATTAAGAGATATTACAGAGAAACATAATGGAGAGTATAATGCCAGTGCAGTAGGTGAAGTGAACGTGGTTCAGCTTATGAAAGATTCAGAGGCAATCATTGGTGGTGAAGGTAACGGCGGAATCATCTACCCGGAAGCACATTATGGTAGAGATAGCCTCGTGGGAACGGCCTTGTTTCTTACTTATCTGGCAGAAAAGAAAGAGTCGGTTTCTTCAATAAGAGCAAGTTATCCTTCTTATTATATGAGTAAGAATAAAATTCAGCTGACTCCAGATCTGGATGTTGATGGTGTTTTGAAGGCGGTTGAAAAAAGACATGCTTCAGAAGAAATTTCTACAGTAGACGGAGTAAAGATAGATTTCCCAGAAAACTGGGTTCACTTAAGAAAATCCAATACAGAGCCAATTATTAGGATCTATACTGAAGCAAAATCTCAACAGGAAGCAGATGAGCTGGCGCAGAAGATGATATCTGAAATTGAGCAGATCATAGCTTAGCTGACTCTGGTAGCTCCTTCTGGTACAGGTTCATTTCTATGTTTCCAGCGTTTATGCGTCCAGAGATAGTACTCTGGTTTCTCACGAATTTGCTTTTCGAGAAGTTCAAAAAACTTTTGAGTAATAAAATGCTCCGGTTCTTCCGGGGCATTTTCAGTTATAGGAACCAGCGTAGCTACATAAAACCCTCTACCGGTTTTTTCCACATGTAGGTATATGACATTAAGATCCAGACCACGAGCCAGTTTTTCAGAACCTTCAAAAACAGGAACAGAAATACCCATAAATTTCATCCATAAATTAGAACGCTGAAGTCTTGGTGATTGGTCGGCGATCATAGCGTAATTACCTCGCAATCCTTCTCGCTCATTTTGGATGATTCTCTTAGTCGCTTTATGAGTATTAACAAGCTCTCCACCAAGCTTACTACGAATCTTCCTAACCATATCATCAAAATACCTGTTCTGTATCTTCTTGTAGATTCCGAAGGATTTATATTTGAGTCCGTAAAGTTGTAGCGCGATAATCCATTCATAACTAGCGTAATGTGCGCACATCAGGACAATGCTCTTGTTTCTGCTTTCAATATCTCTTAAAACTTCAAGATTAGTGAATTTGAAGCGCTTTTGAATTTCCTCGTTACTAATAGAGATACTTTTGATCATTTCCAGAAACATATCACACATATGCTTGTAGAAAACTTTTTCTATACGTTTCAATTCTTCGGAAGGCTTATCAGGAAACACCATTCTTAAATTCTTTTGAACAGTACTTCTGCGATAGCCTATCACTCGAAAAACCAGGAAATATATAATGTCTGAGAATATATAGAAAATACGAAACGGAAGAATGGATATAAGCCAGAGTAGGGGGTAAACAAGCCAGAAAACTAATCCTTGCATAAAAAAACTTTCCGCAAATATATGGTATATTTGAAATTAAACTTTAGTAAAAATGGGAGAATTGAGCCTGGTCACGCTGGTGATCATAGCGGCAAATGCATTAATTTCTTTTAAAGGTTTTAGCGATGAAACCTTCTTCAATAAGTACAAGTTCAGTACTTCAGATATTCAAAGAGGTTCTAAGTTTCAAATATTCACATCGGGATTCCTGCATGTAGATACAAGCCACCTTTTTGTAAATATGCTAACACTCTATTTCTTTGCAAATGTGGTCATCTGGCAGTTAGGCTCTGTAGCATTCCTCATTATCTATCTTGGAAGTCTGTTACTGGGGAATTTATTGTCTTACTATTTCCATAAAAATGATCCATATTATACAGCAGTAGGTGCCAGCGGTGCGGTCATGGGAATTCTATATTCTGCCATACTACTGCAACCAGATATGACGCTTGGCTTATTTTTTATCATACCTGTTCCCGCTTACATCTTCGGAATAGGATATTTACTTTATACTATTTATGGAATGAAGCGCAGAACAGATAATATTGGTCATGATGCGCATTTTGGTGGTGCTACCGGTGGATATATTCTAACGATGATTCTGGCTCCCTGGGTGCTGGAAAGTCACTTGCTAATGGTAATTTTATTAGCTGTGCCTATCGTAATATTGTTCTTTCTTCAGAGAACCGGCTATCTTTCTAAGTAAGTAGAATTAATTCAGTAGTTCGCCAATCTTTTCAGCTAAGGCATCACCACGAAGATTTTTCGCTACAATGATTCCGTCTTTATCAAGAATATAGGTCGCCGGGATTGCTGTGATTCCGTATAACCTTGCTACGGGATCCTGCCAGAACTGAAGATTAGAAACATGATCCCATTGTTCAAGTTTATCATCTTTTATAGCCTGTACCCAACGGTCTTTCTGTCCTGGTCGGTCAAGACTTACACTAATTATATTTAAACCTTGATCTTTGTACTTGTTGTAAGTATTAACCAGGTTTGGATTTTCGATTCGACAAGGCTTACACCACGCTGCCCAGAAATCTACTACTGTAACCTGGCCCATGCGATCAGAAAGTGCTAGCATTTCGCCATCTGGTGTAGGGGCTTTAAAATCTGGTGCCTTAGATCCCGTTTCAGCATTTTTCATCTTCTCTAATTCACTCTTCAGATCTTTTGCCATATCAGTTTGCTTGATACGATCTGAAACTTCACTAAACATATCGCGAACTTCCTTGGAGCTATGGCTTTTTGAACTCAACATATCTGCAAGCAAGGTTACGGCGAGGAAAGTATCTGTATTCCGACTGAAGATTTCTTCTTTAGCTTTACGATCATTGTCTTTAAGCTCGGTTTCGGTTGCCTGAATACTCTTCAATTTTGCAGTATCCTTCTGAATCATGGCAGTTCTGGCTTCCTTCTGCATTTTCCCGATCTTCCGGTTCATTTCTTTCATATGATCCAGATATTCGTAAAGCGCCTCATTTTCCTGTCCGCCGCTAACACGTGAACTACGAATGCTGTCTTTGTTAATATTGAATTTCAGTCTCTCGTTTTCAGCGATAAACACAAGATTTCCATTCACTCCTTCAATACGCAAAAAACTTAGAGCAGGAAGATCCATTTCTTTCATATCCAATTCGAATTTCTCATTCTGAACAATGGCTGTATCTACTGCTTTTGGAGAACGAGTCTTACCATCCAGTTCTGAGATATAGATTTTAGTCCCATTTTCAACACCCTTTACATCACCACTTAAATAATAACCTTTATCTTCTCCACAGCCAGTTACTGCAAACAATATAGCGCTAAATAAGAATAAGAATTTCTTCATCTTTTATGTCAATTTCTGCAAAAATAATGAACTCATGCTTCATTCTGATGGCGTTCTTATAAATAAATGTTAATTTCAGGTCGTTGCTCTTTCCTGGCTACTTTTCCATTTAATTTTACCTTAAATTATCAAGTTATGTTGCAGCAATTAAAAGATTTTCCATTCGATATACAGATCAGTTTTCATAAGGTGATTGAGGAGTATCAAAAGGAGCTTGATGAAATAGAAAGTGAGATTTCCAGGGAATACATGCAAAAAATGCTTGACCATGTGAGTCAATTCCCTGAATTATCTGAAGGATTTTCAGACCCAAAACTTTTAAAGAAATATCACGCTCCCATTAATATCTTGTTGGATGATCTGTTTCCGAACATTTTATCTAATAACGAGATCAAAGCTGCATCAGTTCCATTTCATAATATTCTTTTCAATGTTTCCAAACGACTAAAAGCTATTCTGAAGAATGCCGGAAAAGATTTTCAGTTGAAGTTCAGGCACATGGATGAAGAACTTATATATATCTTTTCCAGTATACAGATACTGAAATCCTACGGGTACAAAATAGATATCTCGAGACCTCTGTACTATGATATTCCAGATGAAGATGGAATAAAACGTCATTACAGAATATCCATGAATGCTGATTTTGTCGATATCATTCGGAAAGATGATGCACCGGAAATTACTCAGAAAGATGTAGATATTCTACTGCAAAATGTTGATGATATAGAATTATGGAAGGAAAAGATTCCGCCGTATAGTCATATATTCAAGGGTTTTGCCATTGTGAATCTAACCGATGTTACTATAGATGATGCAATCTCAGAATTAAAAACTACCCTGCTTTTCGAAGAAGTGAATGAGGAGGAGGAATTGGCGAAACTTCAGGAGATATTCCGTTCGATTTATAACATATCAGACCTACGGGTTGGTTTCACCGTATTCAATAAAAAGGATATGGTTTTTGAAAGAATGGATAACAAGGAGGCACAGAGCTTTATTCTTGACGAAGTTCTGATGAATGATTGTGAGTCGGGGATCTGTGAAAAAGGTTTTAAAACTCTTATAGATGATAATGCTTATTTTACCATTTCCAACGTAGAATCTTATGCACGCAAATACGACAATTTGCTATCTAAGAACCTCATTAAAAACGATGTGAGAAGTTGTCTATTAGCTCCGGTGGCCAAGAATGGAAAACTTCTTGGTATCTTAGAATTGGCTTCCAGCCGCAAGAATGAGCTGAATAGCATTAACGCGATAAAACTGGATGACATTCTACCTTATATCGTAACTACAGTTGAAAGAAATAGAAACGATTTTGAAAATAGAGTGAAAGCGGTAATACAAAGTGAGTGTACCTCTATTCATCCTAGTGTTCTTTGGGTTTTTGAGAGCGAAGCGAAAAAGTTTATCAAAGACCTGGATAAGGATGGACTTGCTTCTTTTAAGGATATTACCTTTAAAGACGTTTTTCCATTGTATGGTCAAATTGATATCGTTGCATCTTCTGAAGCTAGAAATAATGCAATCAAAAGCGATCTTATGGATCAGCTGGAGATTATCATGAACATCATCGACAAGGCTTACAAAATTGAAGAACTTCCAATATATGATCAGGTCAAGTATCGGGTCTCAGATTTTAAAGAAGAACTACAGGATAGACTGAATGCCAGTAGTGAACAGAAGGTTTTTAATTTACTGAAGAAGGAAGTGAACCCTTTAATGAGTCACTTAAAAAAGCAATCTGAAGAAATAAGGGAGCTTGTTGAGGAATATACAAGCATGCTCAATCCTGAAACAGGATTGGTTTACAATCACCGTAAGAAATATGACGAGACAGTACAGCAAATAAATCGTACCATGTCCCGATATATCGATAAGCGACAGGTACAGGCTCAGAATATCTATCCTCATTACTTTGAGAGGTATAAAACTGATGGAGTAGACCATAATATGTATATAGGAGCATCCATGGCTAATAAGCGACCTTTTAACAAGGTTTATCTTTTCAACCTTAGGTTGTGGCAATTGAGTACTATGTGCGAAATGGAGAACAGGTTCTATCAATTACAGGAAAGAACTCCTGTGATGCTAGAGGCGGCTTCTTTGATTCTGGTTTTTAATAATACAATGTCTATAAGATACAGAATGGATGAGAAAAAGTTCGATGTAGATGGAACTTACAATGCTCGTTATGAAATTATTAAAAAACGTATTGACAAGGCTTTTGTAAAAGGTACTGAAGAACGCGTTACCCAAAAAGGAAAACTGACAATTGTTTATTCTCAGGCAAGTGATGAGCGAGAGTATCTACAGTATATCAAGTACCTACAGGCAAAAAATTACTTCGGTGATAATGTGGAGCTATTAGATCTGGAAGATGTTCAGGGAGTGGTAGGACTTAAAGCAATAAGGGTGAACATATTATATTCACCCGATTCCAATCATCCGGAAAGAACGATCAATTATGAAGATCTAATGGAAGAACTACATTAGGTAGAAAGCCATTATAAAAGCGATTACTGAAATAATAATTCCTAACATAAATACCGTATAGGTCATTCTGAGCAGGAAATACTTGCGATGTAGTACCTTACCTAAAAGGTGAAGATCCAGCATCAACATTTCGTATACATAATCTTTATCCTTGATCAATTGGTTCATTCCCCATTTGAATTGATCAAAAGGCATCTTATGGTAGTTTCCGAAGAATAAAAGATTTACATTCCTGTTCTTAACCTGTTCTTTAGTGAACTCTCCGGTTGTAACGTTGGGTCTGGTAGACAGGATCGAAAGTATAATTGAAGCAACGCTGAAAAGTACTAATACTAAACTTGGTATAAGTAAATGTTTGTTGGATTCTGCTTCCAGTTTAGGGATCAGGTTAGCAAGTGCCAGTGAAATGATGATCGCATTTACCGAAAGTAAAATGTTGGCTTTCGTATCGGCAATATCACTCAGTTTAATATGATTTCGAAGAGTAACCCTGAACAGCGTCTGAATACTTCTCTCTGGGTTTTCATTCTTATATTTAGCCTTCATTCGGGCTTTATGCTCTTCTTTCTTTAATTTCTTTTCCTGCTTATTTTTGTCTTCTATAAGCTCCAGCAAATTTTCTTCCTTCTTAGGGTTCCATTCCTGTAAGGCATAGTCTGTATAATAGGTATGTTTTTCAGTAAAAACATGAATGTTCTCCTCAAGCCATTCTGAATTAGTGAAGTTCTTGATATTATGCATTTCCAGCTCCTGTCTCAGGAATTCACTGGTTTCTTCAAAATAGTCCTTGCCAAAATGTGAGCTATCGGCATCACGTATTATTTTCTCACCAGGTGTTTTCGGAATATTGCTAAAATTGGTCACCAGGATATATTGCTTTACCAAATCGATAAGATCCTGAGTAGCGTTTTCCTTCAGAAGAAATTCTTCCGCGATCTCAGCACTCTTGGCTTCATGCCCTTTATAAGTATGGATATAACCGGTATCGTGAAGCCATGCAGCAAGGAGTAATGCCTCTTTGTCTTTAACATTAATTTCAGAATTCTCGATTAATTCTTTAGTACTTTTAACCACACGCTGAGTATGCTGGTAGTTATGATAAATAAAGGTGTTAGGTAACTTTTCTTTAAATAAATCTTCAACAAATTTTTCAGCTTTCTCAACGAGATTATTCATACATGAATTTTTGATTCCAAGGACCAAATTACAAAAAATAATGACCACAGTTTTCTATGAAAAAAGTTAAACTTTTAGCCGGTATACTTACAATATTAATGGTCATTTCCTGTGCCAGTCTTGAACCAAAATACAGGGAAGGAGAATCAACTTCAGATTTTGGTTACCCTTCTTTTAAAGAGATTGAAAAATCATTTTACCTGCTGGGTGATGGCGGTTATTCCCCTCCAGGTGGTTCTTCACTAGGTCTGTTAGCCTTCAAATCTTACCTTGATTCCGTAAAGAAAACAGAGAATATTTCTATTTTCTTAGGTGATAATATTTATCCTGACGGTATGCCTGCTGAAGGTTCTTCGGGAAGAGAAGAGGCTGAATATCGATTAGATGCACAGCTGGATGCGATCGAAAACTACGAGGGAAAAGTAGTTTTTATACCTGGAAATCATGACTGGTACAATGAAAAGTTAGAAGGTCTTGATAGACAGAAAGATTATTTGAAAGAGAGATTTGAAGATATTCTAGTATGGAGTCCGGAAATTGGCTGCGGAATGGAGTCTATTGAAGTTTCTGATAATATCCAGATGATTGTTATAGATTCCCAATGGTATTTAGAAGATTGGAATGACAATCCCAAGATCAACGATAATTGTGAACAGATCAAAACGCGGGAGGCAATGTTCCTGGAAGTAGAATCTGAGATCAAAAAGAATCAGAATAAAACCATTGTAATTGCACTTCACCACCCAATCTATACGAATGGCGTACATGGTGGGCAATATACTTTCGACAGGCATATTTATCCTTCACAGAAAAAAATTCCTCTACCTATTTTAGGGTCATTAGCAACACTAATTAGAACAACTGGTGGTGTCTCTATCCAGGATGCTCAAAACAATAGATATAAATCTCTGGCAACCCGTTTGAGTACCATTGCACAAGGTTCCTCGAGAGTGATCTTTGCTTCGGGACACGAACATTCCCTGCAGTATATTGAGCATGATAGCGTAAAGCAAATCGTTTCAGGTTCCGGTTCAAAAGCTTCTTATGCAACTTTAAGTAATGATGGATTGTTTGCATATCCAGGACAGGGATTTGCGGTGCTCGATGTTTTTAAAGATGGTTCTTCTTGGGTAAGTTTCTACGGAAATCAGGAGAACAAACCTAAGTTACTTTATCAAACTGAAGTTTTGGAGACTCCTGTACCATTCGAACTTCAGGAATATCCGGATGAATTCCCGGAAACATATACAACTTCAATTTACAGGGAAGAGGATACTGAGAAAAGTCCAGTTCATAAAACCGTTTGGGGTGAACGGTATCGGGAACTTTATGGTACGGAGATCACTTTGAGAACTGCAGACCTGGATACGCTTTATGGCGGATTGGAAGTAGTTCGTGAAGGTGGCGGACATCAAACTGTATCTCTTAGAGTGAAAGACAGGCAGGGAAGAGAATATAATATTAGAAGAGTTCGAAAGGATGCATTAAGATTTTTACAGAGTGTAGCCTTTAAAAATCAGCCTGTGGAAAACAAATTAGAAAATACGGTAGCAGAAAACTTACTTACAGACTTCTATACCGCTGCACATCCATTCGGGTTTATGGCAATTCCAGAGCTCAGTGAAGCTGCTGGAGTTTATCATACCAATCCGGAAATATTTTACCTGCCTAAGCAAGAAGCACTAGGAAAATACAATTCTGTACATGGTGATGATATTTATATGATCGTTGAAAGACCTGAAGAGGGTTGGAAAGGCTACGAATCTTTTGGAACCCCAGATCATGATATCGTAAGTACATCAGACATGCTGGAAAGACTGCGCAGAGATGAAAAATACTTGCTAGATGAGTCTATATATGTTCGCTCGCGTCTGTTCGATATGCTTATTGGAGATTGGGACAGGCATCAGGATCAATGGAGATGGGCCGAAATTGAAGAAGGGGATAAGCACGTATTCAAAGCTATTCCGAGGGATCGAGACCAGGTGTTCAGCAATTTTGATGGTGCGTTTTTTGGGACATTAAGAGCGATCACAGGATTTGCCAATCAATTCGCTGTGTATGGAGATGATATTAAAGACGTTGAATGGTTTAATATCGCTGCAATGGGACTGGATAGATCACTGCTTCAAAATACTGGAAAAAATACTTGGATAGAGCAGGCAGAGTACATTAAGGAAAATGTAACCGATGAAGCAATTCAGAAGGCATTTGCTAATTTACCCGAGGAAACTACTGGTGAGGCTACTCAGGAACTTATAAAAAATGTACAGGGGAGGAGAGATAATTTAGTTGATATTGCAAATAGATATTATGAAAAATTAGCAGATCTCGCGATCGTAACCGGGACAGATAAAGATGATTTCATAGATATTGAAAGGTTGACAGATGGAAATACGAGGGTGACCATTACTCGTAATAAGGAAGGAGAAAGAGCTGAAATTTTAAGCGATAAAGTCTATAAGAAAGACGAGACCAATGAAATTTGGGTGTATGGACTTGATGATGATGATAAAATTTTTGTGAATGGAGAGGGGAAGGCTGCGATATTTGTACGATTGATTGGAGGTCAGAACAATGATGAATACACAATTACAAATGGTTCAAAATTAAAGCTTTATGATCATCAATCATTACCGAATACTATAAATGAATTAGACAACGCTAAACTTCGGCTAACAGATAATTACGAGATCAATACGTATGATAAGGATAAAAAAACCTTTGCGTCAGGATCCATCTTACCGGATTTCAGCTACAATCCAGATGATGCTTTTAATTTTCAGCTGGAATACGTGAAGGCCATCAATAGATTCAAACGAAATCCTTTTACCTCGCAGCATACTGTTTCTGCGGAATACCACTCAGCAACGAATGGATTTGAGCTAGGCTATGAAGCTGAGTTTGCTAATATCGTTGGGAAATACAACCTGCAACTAGGAGCTAATTTTCGAAGTCCTGATTATTCAGATAACTTTTTCGGCTTCGGAAATGAAACAGATAATCCTGACGATGAATTAGGAATGGATTATAACCGGGTAGGGATTAATGAAATTTCAGCAAAAGCTGCATTAGTTAATAAAACTCCTTTTGGTAGCTATTTTGGATTCACAGCAACTTTTGAGTCTATTGAAGTAACCGAAAACGATAATCGTTACTTATCTGAAGTATTTATTGATTCAGAAGAAGATATTTTTCAGAGAAAATATTTTGCAGGTCTCGATGCTATGTATCGATATGAAAGTTATGACAATGTTCTGGTTCCTACCAGAGGGATGCTGTTTGAGTTGAACCTGGGCGCAAAATTGAATACAGCAGATATTGATCGTCAATTTGGATATTTCAAACCATATATGGGCTTTTATAACGCCCTAACCCGGGATAGGAAACTTGTTTTGAAAACCAGAGCAGAAGCACATATCAATATTGGTAATGAGTTTGAATTTTATCAATCGGCACAATTAGGGGCAAATAGCGGGCTAAGAGGTTATAGATTTGAGAGATATTCAGGAAAAAGTTCGTTTGGTACAGGTGCAGATCTAAGATATTCGTTCGATACGGTATCTACGAGCTTCCTGCCTTTCCAGCTTGGAATCTACGGAGGATACGATCTAGGTCGAGTTTGGTTGGATGATGAGTCTAGTAACCAGTGGCATGATAGTTATGGTGGAGGATTATGGATCAATAGCGCAGATGCTATACAGGCCAAAGCCAGTGTATTTGCGGGAAGTGAAGGTCCGAGATTACAATTTAGCCTGGGATTGAAGTTCTAGAGTTCGAATTTTGAATAAAAAAACCGGCTAGACAGCCGGTTTTTTTATTTATCGAAAATCAAATTCCTAATCCTTATTGACTGAAAGTTTATTTGTAAAATCAATCGTTCTAATTGGGAATGGAATATTGATTCCTTTAGCATCGTAAGCTTTCTTAATAGCAATAATCGCCGTGTTCTGAGCGATAAGAAT
This sequence comes from Christiangramia sp. LLG6405-1, assembly GCF_045055805.1. Lineage (GTDB taxonomy): Bacteria > Bacteroidota > Bacteroidia > Flavobacteriales > Flavobacteriaceae > Christiangramia. The sequence continues at coordinate 2,034,124 of NZ_CP159330.1, forward strand.
ATCTCTATTCTTCGTAACATCAGTCCAGAATCTTAAGACATAATTAATAGAGCTATCTCCAAATTCCTGAAACATCAATTCAACTTCTTCATTTCCTCTCTGCGGGAAAATATCTTCAATAGTCTTTATGGTAAGATCTCTTACCATTTCTAAGTCTGAAGAATATCCAACTCCACAATTCACGAATACTCTTGAACGTGCAGTACGCGTGAAGTTCTTGAAAGGTTCTTCAATAATTTTACCATTCGGAATAATAACATAGTTATTGTCGGATTGCTTAATTACGATATTCCTGAGATTGATCTCCATAACCGAACCTGCAAATCCGTTAGTTTCAACCCAATCACCAATTTGCAATTCCGGTAGAAAACTTAGAATTAAACCTGAAAAAGTATTATTCAAGGTTCCTTGTAAAGCGAGACCAATAGCTAAACCGACAACTCCCGCTGCCCCTAGAACTGAAGTAAGGACTGTATCTAGATTTAATAATCCTAGTGCAATGAAAAAACCAATCAGGATTACAATTGCTTTGATCACTTTCGTGGCCATCTGCCGTATGGAATCTTGCTTGATACTTCTAGCGAAGATTTTATCAAATATTTTACCGACATACTTTGCAATAAAAATAAAGACGATAAAAACCACTACGGCGAGAAGGAAATTTGGAAGACCTAGAATAATGGTGTCTAACCATCCCTCTAATTTATCCCATATACCTTTAACTGAATCCTGAATATTAAATTCCTGCATACTTAATATTGCTTATTTTTTAACTGGTTTGTGCTGATCTGAAGTTTTCATTTTCCATGCATCTAACATCCAACTAGTTTTTTCTAATTCTCTAATATAAGCTCCAATTAGATCAATTGTACCTTCGTCTCCAGATTTATCTGCGATTTCCACAACTTTTCTCATTTGCTTAAGTAGCAGTCCGTGATCTTCCAATAAAATTTCGATCATTTTGCTATCAGAAATATCACTAGGAGATTCCTTTAAATTAGAGTCTTTTAGATACTCACTCATATTACTGGTAGGCTGGTATCTCAAAGTAAGAATACGCTCAGCTATCTCATCCACTTTTAATTTAGCTTCATCGTAAAGCTCTTCGAATTTTTCATGCAAATCGAAAAAGTTTTTTCCAATTACATTCCAGTGAAAATTTCTAAGTTTTTGGTAGTATAAATGATAGTCAGCTAATAAAATATTTAATTCAGAAACCGTTTTTGCAGTCTTTTCCTTGTCTAATCCTAAATAGTTCATAGTTTTTGTTTATAGTTTTTCAAAATCCAATTCAAAAATATAATGATTGTACCAAATCCAAAATTATAATCAATGGTTTAGTAGAACTTTAACCATTAATCTATAGGTCTGTGATCCTTCAGATCCAGTTTCTTCATCATTTCTTTAGAGATCTGTCCGCTGGAAATACCATATCCATCAGTAAGAACACCTTTCTGTCCATTAGTGGTGGTGATGGCGTACAGGATCGAATTATCGTCGGGATTGCTCATTCCTTCGAATCGCAGGACTTTATCAACTTCAAATTCTTCTACACCAAAGGTTGCATTTTCTGACTTCAATTCGATCTTTTCATCAAGAAGGTTAAAATCGTGCTTGTAACCCTCTTCCAGTTTCAGTTTGTTTATAGCCTGGGATAATGTACCGTAATCTTTCATGGTTGTTTAATTTTAGTAGATGTAAATTACGATGATACCAGATTATGAACAAGAGGTTTGACATGTTTAGGATAAGTTTAACTGAGTGTTTATAAGGGTTTTCGGGAAGTTTTCGAATAAGGTAATGATGTGTATCCTTCAGGTTTAGGAATGAAATATTGTTTGTGATTAACAGTCTTAAGAATTAAGGTGTTTGTTAGACAGCGCAAAATTCGTTCGATTAGCCCGATAACTACAAAACCATAATTTATTCTTTTCTTTGCAAATTCGCATTTGAAGGCAGGCATTTCCGCAGTAATTATTGAATTAATTTATTACAACAGTTTATTATGAAGAGTAAAATAACCTTAAAAGAGCTTTCAAAATTACTCAATGTGAGTGTTTCTACGGTTTCGAAAGCACTTCATGATAGTCCGGAAATTAGTCCTAAAACAGCCGAGCGAGTTAAGGAGCTTGCAAAGTTGCACAACTACCGCCCAAATCCGGTAGCAGTAAATTTGAAAAAAAGTAAGACAGGAACTATTGGTGTTGTGATTCCAAATATTTCGAACAGCTTTTTTGCCAGGGTTTTGTCTGGAATAGAAGCTCAGGCTCAGCATTATGATCAGCAGATCATTACATATATATCTAATGAGTCACTCGATCGCGAGAAACAAATTTGTGATCTTCTGACTTCTGGAATGGTCGACGGAGTTTTAATAGCAGTTTCAGAAGAAACTCAGAAAAAGGCAGATTACGATCACCTGTTCGCTCTATTAGATTATGATATTCCAGTGGTTGTCTACGATCGAATCAACTTGGATCTGCCTGCGGATAAAGTTGGCGTGGATGATGAAAAGAGTTTTTATGATGCTACTAAATTCTTCAGAGCAAAAGGTTTGGAGAGAATTGGAATTGCCTCAGCTATTCATCATGTAGGTATTGGAAAGCTAAGGATATCCGGTTATGAGAAGGCGATGGATAAGTTGCCAGTATTCACAGCGCGTAGCAGTAGTGAGGGAACCTTAAAATCCAAGATTGAAAAACTTTTAGTTACAGAAAAAGTTGAAGCTTTACTATGTACAGATTTTGAAAGCGCGATTATCGCGACTAGAGTGGCTTACGAACAATATATCAAGATACCGGAAGATTTGAAAATCATTGGATATATAAATAAAGACATCGCAGAATATCTTACGCCATCGCTTAGTTATATTGAGCAGCATCCATCAGAATTGGGAATTAAGGCTGTAGAGGTACTAAACCGAAGAATTTCTGGCGATATCGCTGCCGGTAAATTTGAAGAGAAAATAATAGCTACTACTATGGTTCATTTAGAATCGAGTAAGTTTTAGGAGAATTTATTTAAATTTCCTTTAACAGTACTTAAAATTGAAATTATATCTTTACACAGTTAATTAAAACCTCATAATTTGATAACTGATTCTCAGAAAGATTTATTAAAATCATCAAAAGTACTAGTAACGGGTGGAGCCGGATTTATAGGTTCTAATCTTTGCGAAAAGCTTTTAGATTTTGGAGCTGAAGTAACCTGCCTTGATAATTTCGCTACCGGCCATAGACATAATATAAAGCCATTTTTAGAAAATCCTAAGTTCAAATTTATTGAAGGGGATATTCGTAACCTGGAAACTTGTCTTGAGGCTACTAAAAATCAGGATTTTGTTTTGCATGAAGCAGCTTTGGGTTCAGTGCCAAGGTCTATCAATGATCCTATAACAAGTAATGATGTTAATGTGTCAGGTTTTTTAAATATGCTTGTCGCATCTCGTGATAATGGAATCAAACGATTTGTGTATGCGGCGAGTTCATCTACTTACGGTGATTCTGAAAACCTGCCAAAGGTAGAGGACGTTATTGGTAAACCTCTTTCACCATATGCTATCACTAAATATGTCAACGAACTTTATGCTGATATATTCAATAAGTCTTACGGCTTGAATACAATAGGGCTTCGTTATTTTAACGTATTCGGAAGACGTCAGGATCCTAATGGAGCATATGCGGCGGTGATACCGAAGTTTGTTATGCAACTGATGAAAAAGGAAAGTCCTGTGATCAACGGAGATGGAACTTATTCCAGAGACTTCACCTACATTGACAATGTTGTGCAAATGAACCTTCTATGTTTAGTTACAGAAAATGGAAATGCACTTAATCAAGTTTATAATACAGCAGTAGGTGATCGCACGAATTTGAAAGAATTAACACATTTATTGAAGCGAAATTTAGCTGAATACGATTCGGATATTGCTGAAGTAGAAATAAAGCATGGTCCTAATAGACCTGGAGATATTCCACATTCACTAGCATCTGTAGAAAAGGCGGTAAATCTACTTAAATATAATCCAACTCATCGAATAGAAGCTGGTCTGGAAGAGGCCGTTCATTGGTATTGGGATAATTTATAACTATTTTCTTTGACTGGCATTTCGAAACTTTCTATTGTAATTCCTTTGTATCAATCAGAGGACTTGTTGGTTGAGTTATTTTCTCGGCTGTCTACAACCCTACAATCCTATCCATTGGAGAACTATGAGATTATAGTTGTTGATGATGGTAGCAAAGATAGAACATGGGAAAAGGTTTTAGAATTCTATACAACAAATCTTATATTGAAAGCTGTAAAGTTCAGTCGCAATTTTGGACAGCATAATGCTATTACTGCAGGTTTAGAACGATGCACCGGAGAATGGATAATAGTAATGGATTGTGATTTGCAGGATCGACCGGAAGAAATTCCAAATTTATTAAACAAAGCTATCAAAGGTTTTGACATAGTCTTAGCCCAGCGTTTAACTCGAAAGGATACTATTTTTAAAAGACAAACATCGAAAATATTTTACAGACTATTTGCTTATATAAGTGGCCTTACATTTGAACCGGGGGTTGGAAATTTTGGTGTTTATAATAAACAAGTAATAGCTGCGATTTTACAGTATAAAGAGAATTTCAGACCTTTCCCTATTATCGTTAAAGTTGTAGGTTTCAAGAGGATAGCAATCGAAGTGCAGCATGGTAGAAGATTTACCGGTAAATCCAGTTATAATAGTTTTAGTCTTATAAAAGGAGCATTAAACGCAATCATATATTACTCACATAGGCCAATCTGGCTTTTCTTAATAATAGGATTAGGAACCATAAGTTTTATTTTATTTTTGTTGCTTGGAGTGTACTTTCTTGCATTCCAGATAGCTGTAAAAGATCTAGTTTTGATACTAATTTTTTTAATGAGCATTCTAAGCTTAAACGCATCATTAATTGGGGTTTACGTTTCTAGAATTTTTATTGAAAGTAAAAATAGACCCCTATTTATAATTGAAAAAGAATTAATATAATAAATGGGATTAGAATTTAACAAATTGGAATGGGATAGCGAGTTTTTTGGATTTCCCGTTGGCAAAATAATTCAGGATATTAATTCAGAAAATGACCTGAAAAAAATTCATTCTGAAACAGACCTCAAACTTATATATTATATTACCAAAAAGGAGCTTGTCGAGGAATTAAGATCAAATGAGTTTTTCGATGTAATATTAGTAGATGAAAAAGTTTCTATTCAAAAAACATTAAATCGTGATGCTAAAATTCATCCTAAAGTTGAAATTTATGATGAAGAGGAGGTTGATCCGGACTTAATGCGATTGGCATTCACAGCTGGTTTGCATAGTCGTTTTTTTAAGGATAAAAATATATCACATGGTAAAGCTAAAGAACTATATCAAATCTGGATTGAAAAATCTGTAAAACGTATACTCGCAGATATAGTTTTAGTATATAGGTTGGATAAAAGAATTATTGGATTTATGACCATCCTTACTGAGAGTAAAAATCCTCATGTCTCTTTGTTGGCTGTTGATCCTGAATTTGAAGGAAGAGGTGCTTCTTTTGCACTTATGAGTTCTATGGAAGGTATTTTAATTTCAAAGGGTTATGAGATCGTTAAAAGTGAAACACAAGATCAAAATAAAAAGGCGAAACTAATTTACCGCAGACAGGGAGTTGAATTCAAAGAGAAGCATTACGTTTATCATCTATGGAGAAATAATCCTACAATTTTATGATCGTCCCTTTTAATAAACCTTTTCATACAGGGAATGAACTTGCTTATATAAGTGAGTCGCTTAAGTCAAATAAACTTTCAGGTAACCACCATTATTCCAAGATGGTTAAGGAATGGATGTTTAAAAAGCATGGATTGGAAGGTGTATTTTTAACTCCATCTTGCACAGCAGCTTTAGAAATGGGTGCATTGCTATTGGGAATAGGACCTGGAGACGAAGTAATAATGCCGTCTTATACTTTCACTTCTACAGCGAATGCAGTACTCATCTTTGGAGCAAAGCCAGTATTTTGCGAGATTCATCCAAAAGATATGAATATAGATGTGAGCAAAATCGAGAGTTTAATTACCCCCAAAACAAAAATGATTATTCCTATTGATTATGCCGGTGTACCATGTGATATTGCCGAAATTATGGCTATTGCGAATAGTTATGGATTAGCTGTCATGCATGATTGTGCACAATCCTATGGTTCGCTTTATAAAAATGAAATTAGCGGTAGACAGGCACATTTATCCTGTTATAGTTTTCATGATACTAAGAACTTCACTTGCGGAGAAGGTGGTGCCCTTGTCGTTAACGAAGCTTTTAGAAGAGAAAGAGCATCTTTCTTAATGGAAAAAGGAACCGATAGATCCAGAATGTTGAAAGGACTCCAGGAAAAGTATAGTTGGGTGGATAAAGGCTCTAGTTACCTTCTCGCTGATATACTTGCTGCGATGCTATTATCGCAGTTACAGGCGGAAGATGAAATAAAGAAAAAGCGACAGGAATTAGTGATTAGATATTATAATTGGGTAGCAAATCTAAAGTTTGCTCAGCAATTATTAGTTTGTCAACAAGACGAAAATAAATCTTCTAACGGCCATATTTTTTATTTGATTTTGCCAACAAGAAATATTCGAGATCGCTTTATTGAAAAAATGGATCTTAGCAATATAGCTGTTCATATTGGATATGTGCCATTGCATTCGTCTTCCATGGGGAGAAATCTGGGTTATAAAACTGAGCACTTACCTATTACTGAAGATTTATCTGGAAGAATAGTTAGAATGCCCATTTATACGGGTATGACAGATCATGAATTTAAATATACAACCAGCAAGGCAACCAAAATACTATCTAGTTTGTTGACTTAAAAGTAACTTAATGTTCAATAAATTGCAATTAAGCGTCTTAACAACTTCATTAATCTTTGTGGTAACTATATTCTTAGCAATATACTATTCACATATAAGTCTGGATGCACCTTATTACCTTTCTGTATCCAGGGATATAGCTTTAGGTTCCGTTCCGTACAAGGATATATATTTATCATATACACCTTTAATGATGTATTTGAATGCTCTGGTTTATTTAGCTATTGATCAGTTTAATTATAAAATCTTTTTAGGCTTTCAGTTTTTTATCATGTTAATCTCGCAATTAATTCTGTTTAAACTGGTTGTTAAGTATTTTAAATTCTCAAAACTAAACGCTGCATTAATATCAGTAATTTCAGGCTTAGCCATTTTGAGTGCAGATGGAACTTATATAAATTTGGAAGTTTATATGTTTCTAACAGTTATAGGTGCCATATATTTTTATTTCGGAAAACATATTTTTCTAACAGGATTCTTTCTTGGTATATCCTTCCTTTTCAAACAATATGGTATATTGAATTTTCTCCCATTTTACCTACTTATTTTGTTTTCTAAGGATGAATTTTTCAATAAACTGGTTTCATTAAGTTTAGGGGCAATTTGTAGTATAATCATATTTTTGTTTTATTTCGTAGTCCTAGAAAATGTTGCGCTAATCGCTATTCTAAAACAGCTAAGCGGGTATGACTATGCACAATATGCGTTGCTAAGATCCCCGGATTTTATCACTTGGTTTTTAGGAGCAAAAGTTTTTTTAATATTATTATTACCAGCGGTTGTATTACTTAATAAGAAGTTATTTCTTAAACAGAATCTTCCTTGGTTAATTGGGGCACTTATACATCTTATGCTTACTTTCTTTCAGGCATTCCAACACTATGTGATTCTTGCATTTCCTTACATTTTTATGCTATATGCCTTGAATTGGAAAAGCAGTTCTTCCTTATTTCTGAAATCTTTACTGGCTAGTAGTATTACGTTAGCTTTACTTTCAAATTTTAGAATTTTAAGGTATAAACACGTTTATTCTCATCAAATAGAAACAGCCGAAACAGCCGAAAAAGTTATACCGAAGAATGCCAGAATCTTCTTGAACGGTGATATCAGGTATCTGTACTGTGTGAATAATTATAAGAATCCATTGAAACAAGAAATTGGTTATTCATATTTTCATTTTCTTACAGCTGAAGATTTTAAGGATATAAATATACTATCGCCGTTTCCTATTGAAAACTTAAATACAGATGCATTAGAATTAGTAGGTAAGGATTTTTATTTAAAGCTTTAACTAGGAATTAACATCGTCAATAAATAGAATAGTAACTTTGCAAGTTCAAATTTTAGATTGAAAATAAATAAGAAAATAGCGGTTATTGGTCTGGGCTACGTGGGTTTACCGCTAGCTAGACTCTTCTCTTCTAAATACGCAGTGGTTGGTTTTGATATCAACTCGCAGAGAGTAAAAGAAATAATGGCAGGAAATGATTCTACCCTTGAGGTTGAAGATGAAGTTTTAAAAGCCTCTCTCAAACATAAGAACACAGATGCAAAAGGATTGTTTTGTTCAGCTAATCTGGAGGACATAGAAGATTGCAATTATTATATAATTACTGTACCAACCCCTGTAGATAAAAATAATAGACCGGATCTTACTCCTTTATATAGAAGTAGTGAAACTGTTGCAAAGGTATTATCTAAAGGAGATGTGGTGATTTATGAATCAACGGTTTACCCGGGAGTTACTGAAGATGAGTGTGTTCCGGTACTTGAAAAACATTCAGGTCTAAAGTTTAATCAAGATTTCTTCGTAGGATATTCTCCGGAAAGAATCAACCCTGGAGATAAGGAGCATACCGTAGAGAAAATACTTAAAGTAACGGCTGGTTCCACACCCGAGATAGGAGAACAGGTAAACAATCTATATGCTGAAGTAATTACTGCTGGAACCCATTTGGCTCCTACAATTAAAGTTGCCGAAGCTGCAAAGGTTATTGAAAATTCTCAACGCGACATTAATATCGCGTTTGTAAATGAACTGGCAAAAATTTTTAATCTGTTAGATATAAATACTCAAGACGTTCTGGAGGCAGCTGGAACCAAATGGAACTTTCTTCCATTCAAACCAGGACTTGTAGGTGGCCATTGTATTGGGGTGGATCCCTATTACCTCGCTCAGAAAGCTCAAGAATTAGGTTATCATCCAGAAATTATATTGGCGGGAAGAAGAATGAATGATTCTATGGGGCAGTATGTTGCTTCAGAAGTTATCAAGTTAATGTTGCAAAATGATTTGAAAATTAAAGGTGCTACAATTTTAATTCTTGGTTTTACTTTTAAGGAAAACTGTCCAGACGTTAGAAATACTAAGGTAGTAGATGTTGTGAAGAGTTTAAAGGACTATGGCGTACATATAACTATTTACGACCCTATAGCTAATCCTTCTGAAGTAAAAAAGGAATATAATATTACTACAACGAATACAATGCCAGAAAAAAAGTTTGATTCAATTGTGCTGGCTGTTGCCCATAATCAATTTCTGGAAATGGACTTAAACGATTATAAAAAGTCTGGTGCAGTAATATATGATGTAAAAGGAATTTTAGGCGATAGATGTGATCGCAAATTATAATAGAGATATGAAAATTAAGAATATTTGTTGCATTGGTGCTGGATACGTTGGAGGTCCAACGATGGCTGTAATAGCCCAGAAATGTCCTGAAATTAATGTAACAGTAGTAGATATTAATGAACAACGAATTGCGGCCTGGAATGATAAGGATGTGGAGAATATTCCAATATATGAGCCTGGACTTTCTAAAGTAGTTGAGGAAGCACGAGGCCGTAATCTATTCTTTTCAACAGACGTTGATAAAGCTATAGATAAGGCAGATATGATCTTTATCTCTGTAAATACGCCAACCAAGACCTACGGAATGGGAAAAGGAATGGCGGCCGACCTTAAGTTTATTGAATTATGTGCACGCCAGATCGCCCGAGTTGCTAAAGATGATAAAATTGTAGTTGAAAAATCTACACTACCAGTTAGAACTGCTCAGGCATTGAAAAACATTTTAGACCACACTGGAAATGGTGTAAATTACCAGATTCTCTCCAATCCGGAATTCCTTGCTGAAGGTACAGCTATAAAGGATCTAATGGATCCAGATCGTGTTTTAATAGGAGGAGATTTGGATACTGCAGAAGGTAAAGAAGCAATACAGGCGCTTGTAAATATTTATGCACATTGGGTTCCTCAGGAGCAAATATTAACTACTAATGTATGGTCTTCGGAATTATCGAAACTTACTGCTAATGCATTTTTAGCTCAAAGAGTATCCAGTATAAATGCAATGAGTGAGCTTTGTGAAAAGACCGGTGCAGATGTAGATGAAGTATCTCGTGCTGTTGGAATGGATTCCAGGATTGGAGCAAAATTTTTGAAATCTTCTGTTGGATTTGGGGGGAGTTGTTTTCAAAAAGATATTTTGAATCTCGTATATATCGCCAAATCTTTCGGTTTGGATGAGGTAGCCGATTATTGGCATCAGGTTATTATTATGAATGATCATCAGAAAAAGCGCTTTGCAGCCAAAATTGTACAAACCTTATTCAATACAGTATCCGGTAAAAAAATAGCGCTAATGGGATGGGCATTTAAAAAGGATACTAATGATACCCGAGAGTCAGCAGCCATTTACGTTGCAGATTACCTTTTAAACGAACAGGCAGACATTGTAATATATGATCCCAAGGTGACTGAAGAACAAATATTTTCAGACTTAGAATATTTGGGAACTAGATCCACTGAGGAAAATAGGGCTAGAGTAACTGTTTTGCAAAATCCTTATGAGGTTTGCAGTAATGCTCATGCAGTCGCTGTACTCACCGAATGGGATGAGTTTCAGAATTATGACTGGCAGAAAATATACGATAATATGCTGAAACCAGCATTTTTATTTGATGGAAGAAAACTGTTGAATAGGAAAGAAAAAGAAGAGATTGGTTTTGAGTTTTATGCAATAGGAAGTTAATATGAATATACTAGTTACTGGAGCTGCCGGATTTATAGGTTTTCATTTATCCAAAATATTGGTTGAAGCCGGACATACTGTTATAGGTTTGGACAATATTAATGATTATTATGATCCACAACTAAAATTTGCAAGATTAAAGGAATTAGGAATCTCCGAAGAAGAGTCAACCAACTATAATAATAAATGTAGTAGTAAAATTTTCAAAAATTTTCAATTTATAAAATTGAATCTGGAAGACAGAGAAAACCTTTCAGGTTTATTTGAAAATTGTGAAATATCAGTTGTATGTAATCTTGCCGCTCAGGCCGGGGTAAGGTATAGTATTGAAAATCCGCAGGCTTATATTGATAGTAATTTGGTGGGGTTTGCGAATCTTCTAGAATGCTGTAGACATCATGATGTTAAACATTTGGTCTATGCAAGTAGTTCTAGCGTTTATGGACAAAATGAAAAAATACCTTTCTCAGAAGACGATAATGTAGATCAACCAATAAGTTTATATGCGGCTACAAAAAAGAGTAATGAGCTTATGGCTTATACATATAGCCATTTATACGGTTTTAAAACTACCGGGTTACGATTTTTTACTGTCTATGGTCCCTGGGGAAGACCAGATATGGCTATGTTCCTCTTTACTGATGCAATATTAAAAGGAGAACCCATCAGAGTGTTTAATCAAGGTAATCTTGAAAGGGACTTCACCTATGTAGATGATATCGTAGCTGGAATCCAGAAAGTAATTGAAGCAGATTTAGCCGATTCAACAAATTCAACAATTTATAATATTGGTAATAGTAAACCTGTGAAACTCTTAGATTTTATCACTGAAATTGAAAAGAGTACAGGAATTTCTGCAAAAAAAGAAATGATGGCAATGCAACCTGGGGATGTTGAACGCACCTGGGCAGATGTAACTAAACTCGAAGAGGATTATGGTTATAATCCTTCAACCCAAATTAAAACAGGGGTATCTAAATTTATATCCTGGTATAAAACCTATTATAATACTTAACACTATTTAATTCTTAGAAGTTAAATGCAGTGATAATAATTAGTTCATGAACAAACCATTAAATCTATATATTCTTAACACTCCTCATGACCAGTGGGAGAAGTATTTAATTAAGTATCTTGGAGAAAGGAATTTAGTCGACAAAGCTGTAGTTCAAAAAACTGTAACTTCAAGTAAGCAGAAATTTTTGAACCTTGGTGAAAATGGTCTGGAAGGAAATTACCAACACGTTCCTATTGAAATCTATGATAAGCTTTACGAGCATTTGCCCACTTTCATAGATATGTATTCCAGAGTTAACTTACATAATTCTTCGAATTACAACGAATTTAATTTTCATCAATATTTAGATCATTTTAATTTGATGATAAATTATTACTATGATTTATTTGTAAAAAATGAAATAGATTTATTGATTCAAAATAATTCTCCGCATGCTGGATATGATTATATACCTCATATACTGGCATCTGAGATGGATATAAAAACTTTGTATTTAGCCCAAACGACTTTTCCTAATAAATTTTTTCATTACTGGGAGTTTAAGGATTTTGGAAGTTTTGAAACAACTGAGAAGCTTTTTGGGCCTCAACCGAATTATGAAATAGAAAACAAATTTGAGAAAGATCTCCCATACATGAAGATTAATAGAAGAGATGGTTTCAAGTTTTCTAATATTAGAAGTGTATCTACTCTAAATAACGAACTTACTAAATATGTTCCAGGCTTTCAATTGGCGAAAGATTTGCTGAAGCCGGAGTATAGGAGCCAGGCATATTATCGTTATAGCCTAAAGAAAGAATATGAATTAAATCGAAAAAGCTTAACTAGTGAAGTAGATCTGGAAAATCCTTTTATTTACTTCGCTCTGCATCTTCAGCCAGAGAAAACAACTTCCTCGTATGGAGGAAAATATTCAGATCAGGCTCTAGCATTAGAGCATTTATCTTCAATTTTACCTCACGGTTGGAAAATATATGTAAAAGAAAATCCTAAGCAATCTTACTTCATGAGAAATCCCGAATTTTTCAGAAGATTAGAAAGGATTCAAAATTTAGAAATTGTTTCTCCAACTTACAACACTTATGATCTAATTAAGAACTCTAAAATCTGTGCGACCATCGCTGGGACGGTTGGTTGGGAAGCTATAACAGGAGGAAAGCCAGTTATCATTTTTGGATGGGGTGCTTGGTATAAAACCTTACCTGGAGTATATACATTTTCTCCGGAGTTAAATTTAGAAGAAATATCTTCAAAAGAGGTAAACTTCGAAAATCTGCAAGTCAAGTTCAACGAACTTACAGATAAACTAGCACCTGGAGTTACATTGAATGAGAACTATCCTTCGTATTATAAAGACTATGATGTTGATGAAAATGATGTGGAGGTAGCAAAAAGTTTAGAGAAAATTATAAGATCAAAATTTAAGTAATATTATGTTAGCGAATAAAAATTTATTAATTACAGGTGGTACAGGTTCTTTAGGAAAGGCGCTTACAAAGCATATTCTGGAAAAATACCCGGAGATTAAAAGGCTGGTAATCTTTTCCCGAGATGAACAAAAGCAGTTCGAGATGGCTCAGGAATACCCTTCTGATAAATATCCTCAAATACGATTTTTTATTGGGGATGTTAGAGATGAAGCCCGTCTAAAACGCGCTTTTAAAGGTATCAACTATGTAATCCATGCTGCAGCGATGAAACATGTTCCTATTGCGGAATACAATCCTATGGAATGCGTTAAGACCAATATCATGGGCGCTGAAAATATTATTAATGCATGTTTAGATGCTGAAATTACCCGTGTGGTAGCTTTATCGACAGATAAAGCTGCTGCGCCAATAAACCTTTATGGAGCTACTAAATTAGCTTCAGACAAGTTGTTTGTGGCGGCAAATAACATTACCGGAGTAAATCCAATAAAATTTTCCGTAGTGCGATACGGCAATGTCATGGGGTCGAACGGTTCTGTAATTCCATTTTTCCTGAAAAAGAAAAAAGATGGGGTCCTTCCTATCACCGATCCTGAGATGACAAGATTTAATATTTCATTGCAAGGTGGTGTCGATATGGTAATGCATGCTTTGGAAAATGCTTGGGGTGGAGAAATTTTCGTACCGAAAATTCCATCTTATAAGATTACAGATGTAGCTGAGGCAATAGGACCTGAATGTGAAAAACCAGTAGTTGGTATAAGGCCTGGAGAAAAGATTCATGAAGAGATGATCACAGATTCAGATTCTTACTATACCTACGATCTTGGGAAATATTATACTATTCTACCAGCAACGCATAAATGGAAATTAGATGAATTTATTGAAAAATTCAATGCTAAAAAAGTAACCCCAGGTTTTCAATATAATTCTGGTGAAAATGAAGAATGGGAATCTGTAGAAAATTTAAGAGAATTAATCAAAAAGCATGTAGATCCAACTTTTAAAGTATAAATATGAATAACGCAATTCCTTACGGGCGTCAGAATATTACGGAAGATGATATTGAAGCTGTAGTAGAAGCTTTAAAATCAGATTACTTAACTCAGGGTCCGAGAATTAATGAATTTGAAGAAGAATTCGCAAACTATGCAAACAGCAAATATGCAGTTGCTGTATCCAATGGAACGGCAGCACTTCACCTTTGTGCTTTAGCTCTGGATGTGAAGCCCGGGGATAAAGTAATTACTACCCCAATTACATTCGCAGCCTCGGCAAACTGCGTTCGTTATGCTGGAGGAGAAGTTGTTTTTTCAGACATTGATCCAGACACATATCTCTTGGATATTGATAAAGTTAGAAAACTTTTGGATTCATCCCCTAAAGGAACTTATAAAGGTTTGATTCCGGTAGACTTTGCCGGTAGAGCAGTGAATCTTGAAGAATTTAGAGAACTTGCTAACGAATATGGTTTATGGATTATAGAGGATTCCTGCCATGCACCTGGCGGACATTTTATAGATTCGAAAAATCAAAAACAATTATGTGGAAATGGGCAATTTGCAGATCTTGCAATTTTTTCTTTTCACCCGGTTAAGCATATTGCTAGCGGTGAAGGCGGTATGATTACTACCAATGATAAAGAACTTTATGAACGACTATTAAAAATAAGAACACACGGAATCGTTAAAGATAATTCAAGGTATACGAATACTATTGGCTTTGCGGGTGGTAACGAAGAATATCCAGGATGGTATATGGAGATGCAGGAACTCGGTTACAATTACCGTCTAACCGATTTTCAGGCAGCTTTAGGAAGTAGTCAATTGAAAAGAGCAGACGAAGGTCTGGAAAAAAGAAGGGAAATAGCTGAAAAATATAACAAAGCCTTTAGCGATAATGATTTTGTAAAAGGACAATCAGGAGTGATTGAAGGACATGCTTATCACCTTTATATTCTTGAAGTTGAAAATAGACTAGGACTTTACGATTTTCTACGTGAGCATAAAATCTTTGCGCAGATTCATTATATTCCTTGTCATTTAATGCCTTATTACCGTGATATGGGGTATCAGGAAGGTGATTTGCCATTAGCAGAGAAATACTATAAGCATTGTATTAGTTTGCCAATGTTTCCTACATTAGAAAGTGCAGAACAGGATTTTGTAATTTCAAAAATTCAGGAATTTTATAATGACTAAGAATCTATGCATCATACCCGCAAGAGGCGGTAGTAAAAGGATACCGCGAAAGAATATAAAAAGCTTTTTAGGTAAACCTATAATTTCTTACTCTATCGAAGCTGCTCTTGAAACAGGTATATTTGAGGAGGTAATGGTATCTACAGAAGATGAAGAGATTGCAGATGTAGCAAAAAATTATGGAGCCAAGGTTCCATTTTTTAGAAGTTATAAAAATGCTGATGATTATGCAACTACCGTAGACGTACTTTTAGAAGTCATACAGCAGTATGATAAATTAGATAGGAGCTTTGATAATATTTGTTGTATTTATCCCACAGCACCATTCGCAACAAAAGAAAAACTGGAACAGGCATATAGAAAATTAGACAGTAAAAATTTTGACGCTATATTTCCCGTTCTGGAGTATAGCTATCCAATACAACGTGCCTTAAAGTTAAAAGAAAGTAAAATCTCACTATTCTATCCCGAGAATGAAACTAAACGTTCACAGGACTTTGAAAATTCATATCACGACTCAGGACAATTCTATTTTTTGAAAACTAATCGTTTTTTAAAGAATCGAACCGTTTTTACAAAGAATTCGGGAGCCATTATTCTTTCAGAATTAGAAGCTCAGGATATTGATAACGAAATCGATTGGAAATTAGCAGAAATGAAGTATGAGCTCTTATAACTTTCTTAGTAAGGAAGTCTTTTCTAGAGGCGAATATTCTATAATTCCAATTAGAAAGGAAGATCGCTACGATATTATGAAATGGCGCAATGAGCAAATGTATCATTTACGTCAAAGTGAACTACTAACTAAAGTTCAGCAGGACAGATATTTTGAAACGGTAGTAACTGCATTGTTTGAAGAAGATAAGCCAAATCAAATTCTTTTTTCATATCTGAAAGGAAATGAATGTATTGGCTACGGAGGTTTGGTTCATATTAATTGGATTGACAGGAATGCTGAGATTTCTTTTATTATGAATACAAATTTGCAACAATTTGAATTTCATAAGCATTGGGGAACATTTTTAAATTTGATTGAAGAGGTCGCATTTAATCAATTAAATCTACATAAACTTCACACATTTGCATTTGATCTTAGACCTGAAATATATGAGGTACTGGAAAAGGCAGATTTTATCAAAGAGGCGGTTTTGAAGGAACATTGTTATTTTGAAGAAAGGTATATTGATGTAATTATTCATTCTAAATTTAACCAATTATGAAAACTTTTAAAGGAGAAAGAATTTATTTAAGAAAGATCGAGATCAATGATATAACCGATAGGGTTATGGACTGGTTTGAAGATAAAGAGCTAATGGAATTCTATACTAACTCCAAAAAGACAATTACTAAGGAAACTTTAATTCAGTCAATTAAAAGTGGTGAGGAAAAAGGAAACCTTTATACTTATGGAATTTTCACTAACGAAGAGGATATATTAATTGGAACTATAAAGCTAGGCCCGATAAACTTTAATCATAGAATTTCCGATCTGGTGATATTACTAGGTGATAGAAATTATTTAGGAAAAGGTTTGGCTGTTGAAGCTATAAAAGTAGGTAACGAATTGGCATTCGAAGAATTTGATATTCGAAAGCTGTTTGGTGGAATGTATGAATCAAATGTTCCATCTATAAAGGCCTACACGAGGGCAGGATGGCTGATTGAAGGAAATTTAAAAGGTTTTTACCTTCATAATGGTGAAAATGAAGATAGAATCCTGGTGGGTTGTTTTAATCCAAAATATTTCTCCAACGAGGAAATAGAAAAAATTGCTTCTAACCAGAAAAGATATTATCAACTTTGAAAAAAGTTTTGAGAAACATGAGTGCAAGCGATATGGAACTGATGTACAGTTTGCGTAATCATCCAGAAATTCGATCAAATTCATATGACTCAAAAGAACTTTTATTAGAAGATCATAAGGAATGGTTTGATAAGACACTAAATTCTAATTCCGTATTTACCTATATATTAGAAGTAGATAAAAAGCCTGCAGGAGTTATCAGGTTTAGTAATGATACCTCTAACTTGGCCGCTAAAATTAGTTACTCAATAGATCCGGTTTATAAGGGGAAAGGTCTTGGTACCGAAATATTAAATCTGGGAATAGAAAAAAATAAAATAGAGAATTCAGATTTAAAAAAAGTTTATGGATACGTACTTAAAAAAAATTACGCATCTAGTAGAATCTTCGAGAAATTAAAATTTACCAAAATTTCCGAAAATGAATCAGAATTGAAATTTGAAAAGATAATCTAATGAAAATAGGAAATAGAGAAATAGGTAAAGATCAATCCGTCTTTATCATAGCCGAATTGTCTGCAAACCATAACGGTAGCCTTGAAGTGGCATTAGATACAATTAAAGCCGCAAAAAGAACAGGTGCAGATGCTATCAAATTACAAACATATACAGCAGATACAATGACTATCGATGCCAAGACTTCAGACTTCCTATTGAGTCAAGGCACTATATGGGATGGTAAGTATTTACATGATTTGTATAAGGAAGCATATACACCATGGGAATGGCACGAAAAATTATTTAAAGCTGCGGAAGAAGAAGGCTTAATCTGTTTCTCATCTCCATTTGATGCTACAGCTATAGATCTTTTGGAAAAATTAAATGCCCCGGCGTATAAAATCGCATCTTTTGAAATTACAGATATTCCTTTAATTGAATTAGTAGCATCAAAAGGAAAACCTGTGATCATTTCTACGGGAATTGCCGGTAAAGAAGATATTGAACTTGCTTTAGATGCCTGCCATAGAATGGGAAATAAAGAAGTGGCACTTCTTAAGTGTACATCCAGCTATCCAGCTCCTATAGATGAAGCAAACATGATAATGGTTAAAGATCTGGCTGAACGTTATGAAGTAATTACAGGGTTATCCGATCATACCATGGGAGGAACAGTTCCAGTTGTAGCTACCTGTTTTGGAGCTAAAATAATTGAGAAACACTTCATTCTAGACAAATCAATAGGAGGTCCTGATGCATCATTCTCGATGGATGAAAATGAATTTACAGCAATGGTGAATGCTGTACGCGATGCAGAAAAAGCTATAGGAGTTGTAGATTATTCGCTAACTGAAAAGCAAAAGAAAGGCAGGGATTTTTCCAGATCTCTGTACGTAGTGGAAGATATTGAGGAAGGTGAAAAAATCACCTATGAAAATGTAAAATCTATAAGGCCGGGATTCGGTCTTCATCCAAAATATTATTCTCAGATCCAGGGAAAAAAGGCACTTAAAAGCCTGAACAAAGGAACGCGATTATCATTAGAAGACATAGAAAGCTAAAATGATTGAAGCAGAATTAGAAAATTTTATAAAAGGAATAGATCTTCCTAAGAACAAAATTTTATTCTTACACGTAAGATTGAAAGGTCTTGCAGATGATATGGCTTACGATGCATTATCAAAAAAGATTATCGGCCTTTTTGAAGATTTGTATTGTCCCAAAACAATATTGGTTCCTACCTTTACTTATGCTTATACTAAAACCGGTATCTATAATAAAATGGAATCACCAGCTGAAGTAGGTAGATTTAGTGAAGAAATCAGGAAAATGTATGATTGGGAATGCAGAACAAATAATCCTGTATTTAATGTTATAGATACAACTAATTATTTCGCGGATTATGATTTAAAGGAAGAAACTGCTTTTGGTAATGATTCTCTAATGCATCTTCTTCATGAAATGGGCCATATAGTAATTAATCTTAATGTTGAGAAATTCATAAGTACTTATCTGCATTTCATGGAATTTCACCACAATGTTCCATACAGATATATTAAAAATTTCCCTGGAGAAGTTATATTATCTCCTAAGAACAAAAAAAAGGTTGACTATAAGTATCATGTAAGAGATTTAGAAGCTAACACATCCTGGGATCGCGATATGATTAAGAAAACTCTTGCCAATAAGAATGGATTAAGAGTTTATGATTCAGGGGATATAGAACTTTCATGGATAGATTCCAAGAATATGGAATCAATTTTAGGAAATGAATTAATCAAAAATAAAAAATTCTTGCTGGGTTAAGTAATAATTTTTAAATGTAGATTTTTATAGGAATGGAAAATAATATCGGGCAAACCATGTATAATTGGGCAACAGAATTGTTCCCAATAAATAGAAGTTTAACAGGTAAGGGAGTAAGAGAAACTTTGAGCTACTTCCAAAATATCATTCCTGAGCTCGAAATTAAAAGTGTTCCTTCTGGTTATAAGGCTTTTGATTGGACAGTTCCTGAAGAGTGGGCAATAGGAGACGCCTATATAGAAAATAAAGAAGGAGAAAAAATTGTTGATTTTAAATTGAACAATTTACATGTGGTGGGATATTCTGAGCCAGTAAATGATTGGTTTAGTCTGGAAGAATTAAATGAACATTTATACTCCCTCCCAGAGCAACCAGATACAATCCCTTATGTAACGTCATATTACAAAAAAAGATGGGGTTTTTGCTTATCTGAAAATCAACGACAAAAGTTGGAATCGGGCGATTATCATGTGGTCATAAATTCTGAATTCAAAGATGGAGTTCTTAACTATGGTGAAGTAATTTTGCCCGGTAAATCTAACAAAGAGGTTTTTTTGTCTTCATATATATGTCATCCATCTATGGCAAATAATGAACTTTCTGGTCCTGTAGTTACCATCGCCCTTTGTGATTGGCTTAGTAAACAAAAAGATAGAGAATTTACTTATAGAATAGTTTTAATACCAGAAACGATAGGTTCTATTGTATACTTGAGTAAGAACTTGGATGAAATGAAGCAAAAGGTTTTTGCTGGTTTCAATATAACTTGCATAGGCGATGATCGTTGTTATTCCTACTTACCGTCAAGGACTGAAAATACTATATCAGATATAGTTGCCTTACATGTTTTAAAACACACAGATCCGGACTTTAGAAGATATAGCTGGTTGGATCGAGGTAGTGATGAGAGGCAATATTGCGCTCCTGGAGTTGACCTGCCTATAGCTACAATTATGAGGAGTAAATATGGGGAATATCCAGAATATCATACTTCTGATGATAATTTAGATTTAATTTCTCCTGATGGTCTTACGGGCGGATTTGAAGCACTTAAGAAAGCAATTACAGTATTGGAGAATAATAACTTCTTAAGAACTACTGTAAATTGTGAACCCCAACTTGGCAAGAGAGGATTATATCCCACCATAAGCGTTAAGGGTTCTGCTAATGAAGCTCGGAAAATGATGAATTTTATAAGCTACTGTGATGGGAATTTGAGTCTTTTAGAGATAGCCAATAAAATAAATGAACCTGTTTGGGATTTATACGATTTATCTGAAAAACTCATCAAAAATGATGTTATAGAAGTCGTTAAGTAAAAATGATAATTTCACCTCCCTAGTTTTCTTTCAAAAGGTGATTATATATGCATTCTTTTTAATAAGAATTTCGTCATTATTGAATAGAATAAAGATATACTTTTTTCTATCAAATTAAATTATTCTATGTCATTACAAAAAAAAGCTATATCAGGGGTAAGCTGGACTTTCATCGAGCAATTTGGTAGTAAAGTTATAGGTTTTGTAGTTCAAATTGTTTTAGCAAGACTTATAGCACCAGATGAATTTGGGCTCTTAGGAATGATTTTAATCTTCAATGCAGTTGGGAATTCGCTTTCAGACTCTGGAATGAGTCAATCTTTGATAAGGTCTGATGAACCTGATGAAAATGATTTCTACACGGTTTTTAGTATCAACTTTGCCGTTTCTTTCATATTATACATTATTTTTTATTTTTTAGCACCTTATATTTCTATATTTTATGAGCAACCAAGATTAACTGATCTTATTAGAGTATATAGTATTGTGATCGTCATTAATAGCCTATTCACTATACAAAAAACTAAATTAACCCATGAACTAAATTTCAAACATCAAATGAAGGCTCAACTACCTGCTTTATTCTTAGCCGGAATAACAGGCGTGGTTTTAGCTTATATGAATTATGGAGTATGGTCACTTGTATATATGGAGCTAGTAACTGGAGTCTCCTTGACATTAATCTATTATCATCAAACTCGCTGGATACCTAAATTGAGAATTAAAAGAGATAAACTTAAAATTCACTTCGATTTTGGTTATAAAATTGCGTTATCAGGTATAATTGGTAGAATTGCCACGAACGTTTTTCCTCTTGTGATTGGAAAGTATTTTTCAGCAGCTATGGTTGGATATTATACAAGAGCGTTCACCTTGAAAGAATTTCCTGTTGTGACCATTTCTAACACCCTGGATAAGGTAGTGTATCCTCTATTTGCTAAAATAAAGAATGACAACATACTTCTTAAAAATGCTTATCAGAAAATTCAAATTCTTTCTCTATTCGTTTTGAGCTCAATTATGCTGTTACTAATTGTGACAGCCGAACCACTATTTGGATTTTTAATAGGTGAAGAATGGTTGCCAGCGGTTCCTTATTTTCAAATTTTATGTATTACCGGCGTGTTCTATCCTATAAACAAATACAATTCTAATATCTTAAAGGTTAAGGGAAGAACAGATCTTTATTTAAAAATGGCCGTATGGAGTAATCTACTTACACTAGTTGGTATAGCACTTACTGTGAAATTTGGTATTATTCCTCTAATTCTATCGCAAGTAATAGTTACTATAATTAGGACACTAATAAATATTTACTACGCCAATAAGTTTATTAATTATCCTTTACAGGAACAGTTTATTGATCTTTTGAAAACAACGCTCCCTGGAATTATTTCATTTGCTATAGTATTTTCATTTATATATTTCAACTCAACTTTAAATGAGAATTTATATGTAATTCAGTTGATTGTTTATGGTGCATCCTTCAGTTTAGTTCTGGTACTAATTCATATTTTGTTTAAAACCAGATCTTTAAAAGAGATAATGAATATTTATAAATTAGTACGTCAGAAAAGCTGAATCTGATAATCATAACAATAGAACTTAATTGATGGAAGATCAAATTCAGCTGCGTTTTCATTCTCAAGCTGCAGCGGAATCTGAATTGTTACGTTTCTCGAATCAATTATAAAAAATCGTTTTGAAATTATACTTTTAACATTATGAGTAATTATAAAAAGAAAGTAATTTTTGTCATAGATACCTTGCAAGGTTCTGGAGCCGAAAGAAGTTTGGTTCAAATCGCCAGACATTTTAAAACATATACTCCAGTATTTGTCCATATTTATAAAGGCGACATGTTAAAGCCTCAATTGAATAATGACGGAATCAAAGTTTATTCCTTAAATGTCGAAAGTAAATATGGTTTTAAAAGCGCTGAAAATCAGTTAATACAGATTTACAACGAAGAAGAACCAGATCTGGTTCATTCTACACTTTACCGGGCAGATATGGTGGCCAGGAGACTTAAAAAGAAATTTCCCAAGGTGCCATTAATCGGGAGTTTTGTCAATAATTCTTATACACCCCTAAGGTATAAAGATCAAAGTTTATTGATGAAAATTAAACTTTGGCTGGCATTCCAAATGGATAAAAAGACAGCTAAGTTAGTAGATTTCTTTATCTCTAATTCTGAAACCATAAAACAATCTGAAGGAGATTCGTTGGGGGTAGATCCATCAAAAATTGAGGTGATTTATAGGGGTAGAGATTTTAATCAATATAATAATCTGGATTCATCAGTTATAGATACTATTAGAAAGACACTAAAAGTCGACGGGAAGAATGTACTGATCAATGTAAGTAGATTGATACAGCGAAAAGCACAGTTGGATATCATAAATGCAATGCCAGATGTCATACAACAATTTCCAGATACAATTTTATTAATTGCAGGTCATGGCGCGTATAGAGATATTCTTAATAAAAGAGCTATTGATCTTAATATTGAAAGGCATATAAAGTTACTTGGTTCTAGAGGAGATATTCCGGAATTGCTTAGCTTATCTCAATTATTCATATATCCATCCTATGCGGAAGGATTACCAGGCGCTTTGATTGAAGGAATGATGGCAGGAAAATTAATAATCGCCTCTGATATAGGAGAGAATCTTGAATGCGTGAATGAAGAAAGTGCTTTAATTTTCAAAAAAGGAGACGTTGGTGAATTATCGGACAAGATAATTTTTGCACTGAAAAATTTTGAAACTTTGAAATATTTAGGAAAAAACGCTCAAAAGCAGGCGCAGCAAAAATTTGACATTCAGAGTATTGCAGATCAGTATGAAAATTTATACGACAAAATTGCAATTGAAGTAGAATGATATTATGAGAAATTTAATCTACAAATCGCTGAACTTCATTTCTCCTGTCTTTAATGCTTTTCTAAAAAACAGACTGAGGGTTTTGGCCTATCATGATATAATAGATCCATTAAATTTTGAAAATCAAATAAGATGGCTTAAAGCAAATTACAACCTGATAGATATTGAGGAATTGAAAGATTATCTTTCAAATAGAAAATCCTTGCCATCAAAATCTTTATTGATTACATTAGATGATGGTGATCGATCGGTTTTTCAATATGCCCTTCCTATTTTCAGAAAATATCAGGTTCCAGCCTGTCTATTTGTAATATCAGATCTTATTGATACAAGAAAAGATTTCTGGTGGGACACGATTAAAAAGAATGAAGTTAAAAACGGGCTTTCCAATTCAGAAATCATGAAAATTATAAATACGAATAAAAGAAGCTCTAACCGAGATAGAGTAGAATTTCTAAAAAAATATTCATTGACCCAGCATCACCAATTGACTACTGCAGAAATAGAGGAGCTCATTGAGTCTAGAGTACATATTGGCAATCATTCGCATACACATCCTATGTTTGATAAGCTAGAGCAAAACGAACTTCATGATGAACTTACAAATGTTCGCACCTTTTTCGATTTAAATAAAATTGGTGATTATAGCGTATTCGCATATCCCAATGGTAATTATACTGAGATAACTGAAAAGCTACTCATTGAAAATAATATAGAAATAGCATTTTTGTTCGATCATAAAATTAATAATAGGAGAATAAATCCTTTAAGAATTTCGCGTATTGCCGTAGACTCAGACAACAGTATGGCTGAATTTAAAAGTAAAGTTTCAGGATTGCATCCAACTATTATAAAGATGAGGAAGGGATAATGTATTGCTTGTGAATAAAATCGAGTTGCTTCTCTTAATCTTATGAATACTACAGAATTTTGCTAATAAATTTATATAAATGTTAGATTTTAGAAAGATTGACTATGATCAGGATCTAAACGAGATAATTGAACTAATTCAAGAGAATCTAGATCCTTCTTTTACTCCAGAGCTTTTTACTTGGAAACATTTAGAAAACCCATTTGGCAAATCTTATGGGCTCTTAGCTACCCACGAAAAAAAAATTGTTGGACTTAGAATGTTTATGTTCTGGAATTTTTATAATGGTAATAGTAAGAATATTATTAAAGCAGTTAGGCCTGTAGATACAGTAGTTGATCATAGTTATAGAGGAAAAGGACTTTTTAAGAAATTAACTTTGAGAGGTTTGGAAGAATGTAAGGATGAGTATGATCTAATATTTAATACCCCTAATGAAAATAGCCTTCCAGGTTATATAAAAATGGGTTGGAAGAAAATTGAAGCTGTAAGACATTTTAAAATAGCCTTGTCAAATCCTCTTATGCGCACTGTGCCGTTTGATGACTTAGATTCGAATATGATAGCTAATATTTACGCTACTAATCATAAGAGCCACAATGCTGTTTCAAATGGTATGATCGTCACAAAAAAAACCTTGGAATATTTTAAATGGCGATATAGAAGTAATAAGTATCGTATAGCATATTTCAATTCTGAAGGTGTTTATATTGCCTACAACATTAATAGCCGTTATTTGATCATAAATGAAATTTTTGGTGAATTTAGCAATACATCTTTTAGGTTACTGAACTCCCTCGCTATTAAAAATGGTAAAAAACTGCTTTATTTTTATAATCATTCGACTATGAAAAAAATAAAAATTCCCATATCTCTAAATAGGAGTAAACCAGTCGTAGTATCAAAGCAAGCAAATGCTAGTTTAGGAATGGAAACTATAGATTTTTCACTTGCAGACCTTGAATCTGTATTTTAATCTAGGCAATAGCTAAATAACCGGAAGCACAATCGATAAACTAATTTATGTAGTATAGATGTAGTTTAAATTATCTGATAAAAGTATTACTTAAAAAATCATACATTGAAAATTTTACAACTTATAAATAAGCGTCAGAATAGAGGTGCAGAAACTTTCGCCTGCCAATTATCTGAACATTTAGAAAAAATGGGGCATGAAATTTTAATGGTTGCTGTTTTTCATGGTGATGCTACACTTCCCTTTAATGGAGATATCCAATGCTTACATGCAAATTCTTCTAAACGATTTTTCGATTTAAAGGCTTGGAAATACCTAGATAAAATTATTAATGGTTTTCAACCAGATATTGTACAGGCTAATGCAGGAGATACACTTAAATACGCGGTATTCTCAAAGCTTGTTTATGGATGGAAAGTTCCAATAGTCTTTAGAAACGCAAGCGAGATCGGCCGTTATCTTAATTCTATTTTACAAAAAAAAATTAACAGCTACCTTTATAGAAATGTAGATTTTGTCGCTTCTGTTTCAAAAGTTTCAGAGAACGATATAATAAAACATTTTCCTTTTCTCCAAGGTAAAACGAAGGTTATCCCTATTGGTCTTAATGAAATAGATGTAAGCAATTTTAAAAGATTTGAACCATCTCATATTGCTCATATAGTTCATGTTGGCGGTTTTAGTTTCGAAAAAAATCACGAAGGTTTATTGAGAATTCTGGAATTTTTAGTAAGAGAGAATAATGAGGTTCATCTTCACCTTGTGGGAGATGGCCCTATGAAAAAGAAAATAGAATTAGAAGTAAAAGACAAGAATCTGCAATCATACGTTTCATTCTATGGCTTCGTTCACAATCCGCTTTCATATATAGATGCTGCAGATGTATTAGTGTTACCCAGTATTATTGAAGGTCTACCAGGAGTCCTCCTGGAAGCGATGTATTGCAAAACACCGGTGATCGCTTATAATGTGGGAGGTATAGCTGAAATTATAAATAATAGTACCGGAATCATTATTCAAAAAAATGAAGAAATAGAGTTTGCTCATGCTATTTTACGTACAATAGAAAAGCCAGACGAAAAAATGATTCTAAACGCCTATAAAATGGTTATTGAGAATTATTTGAATAAAGAGATCGCGTTAAAATTCGTTAATTCCTATAGAAAAATTGTCGCAGAGATGTAATAGCTTAATTTTGCTGGAAATATTCTCAAATGTATTGCTATGAATAGGATAAAAATCCTCCATATTATTAAATCATTAGGTAGGGGAGGTGCAGAGGTTTTATTGCCTGAAACCCTGAAACTACACGATCAAATAAGATTCGAATTCCATTATATTTATTTTCTGCCTTGGAAAGATCAAATGGTAGAGGCTATAAAAAATGCAAACGGGAAAGTTACTTGTATTGAAGCTACGAATAATTTAAAAATTTTAGGCAAATCTAGTGAGGTTATTAATTATTGCAGAGGCAATTCAATAGACATTATACATTGTCATTTGCCATGGTCTGGATTTCTAGGTAGGATAGTAGCTAGAAGAACTAGTATACCAGTTATTTATACGGAGCATAATATTCAGGAACGTTATCATATAGCTACAAAAACCTTAAATAAAATTAGTTTTAATTCTCAGAATTTGGCTATAGGAGTATCTGAAGATGCTACTCGTTCTATTATTAATAATATTAAACCTGATATACCAGTTAAAACAGTTCTAAATGGTGTAAATACAGATTATTTCAAGAAAAGCATTAAAGAAGGAAATGGTATTCGATCTAAATACGGTATACCAGAAAATGCATGTGTAATTGGGAATATTGCAGTGTTTCGTGCCCAAAAGGCCATTCCAGATTGGTTGAAGGCATTTAAGGAAATAAATAAAAATCACCCGGAAGTATACGGACTTCTAGTTGGTGCAGGTCCTAAAAAGAAGGAAATTAAAGCACTGGTTAAAGAATATAAACTTGAGAATAATTTAATCTTACCCGGCCTTCAAACGAATACTCTAGCATATTTTTCAGCTATTGATGTTTTTATGATGAGTTCCGAGTTTGAAGGTTTGCCAATAGCTCTCTTGGAAGCTATGAGTATGGAATGCGCTATTGTTTCTACTAAAGCAGGTGGGGTCGTTGAAGTTATCGAGGAGGAAAAAAATGGTTTATTGTGTGATGTTGGCGACTATAAATGCTTAGCTGAGAAAACTTCAGATTTAATTGTTAATTCAGAAAAGAGAATTAACTTACAGAAGGAAGCACGAAAAAGGGTTATAAGTAGCTTCAGTTTAAAGAAAATGGTAGACGAGTTGGAAGATATTTACATGAATTTTGAAAAATAAAATTTCCTCTGTTTTAATAAGAGACTAATATTTTGACAGAATTTGATATATGAGTACAATAAGTACTGTCCATGAAAATACTTATAAAAATTTATAGAGTATACGACGTTTTATCGTAATCGTTATTTGATTTATCATATGAAAATAAGAAAAGCGAAAGAGAATGATATTCCAGAGATTGTAGGCGTATTGAAAGCAAGCTTGGGGGAAAAAGAATTAATGTTATCCGAAGCTATTTGGAGGTTCAAACATTTGGAAAATATCTTTGGTGAATCTATTACACTTCTGGCAGAAGAAAATGACAAAATAGTTGGAGTAAGAGCCTTTATGAGATGGAAATGGAAAGAATCAAATAAAACTTATTCGGCTTTAAGAGCAGTAGATACCGCTACACATCCAGAGCATCAAGGTAAAGGGATTTTCAAAAAACTGACTTTAGCAGCTGTAAAAGATGCAGCCGAAGCTGGAGAGCATTTTATTTTCAATACACCTAACGATTTGAGTCGACCTGGTTATTTAAAGATGGGATGGGAGCCGGTTGGAAAGATCAGCATCGGTGTTAAACCTTCTTTCAGTTTTTTAAAGTTTAAAAATATTCCTGATTTTTATAATATAAATAAAAATGCAACAGCAATCCAGATAGATTCTTTATGTGTGCAATGGAATGATATCCTTTCTAGAAGTAATACATTCTTCACCCCGAAATCAGCTGAATTCCTGAGTTGGCGATACGAAAATAATCCTCTTCAGAATTATAAAGTAATATGTGAAGAATCATATTACATAGCGGGCTACATTAAAAGAAGAGGCAAATTGAAGGAGTTGAGAATAACTGAATTTATTTATAATAAAGAGATAATGAATTCAAGAGACCTCAGACGGGTAATTAGTAAATTTGAGGAAGGTTTATCGGCACATATGATTAGTTTCTCTCCTGATCTTCTCAATCTAAAGGGTAAGAAAGGGAATTTTGGACCTCTTTTAGTCATGAATGAGCTAAACTTGAAGACACAGGAAAAAACTGATTTAAATGATATTTCTAAATGGAATAACAGTTTAGGTGATCTTGAATTATTCTAATTTATGGTTGGTGTACTTTTCCTAGTAGTTGTATTTGCAGGTATAAATCAAATTTTTTTTGGATTTTATCAAAAGAGGCATGCTTTTTTTAATAGAAAGATGCTTAACATGCTCTATTTATATCATACACTGTTCTTCGGAGTTTATCTCTGGTATGCCTATAACAATCCATCAGATTCGAAGGGGTATTACAATTTTTATACAAAGTTTCCTGATATAAGCTGGTTTGAAACTTTCGGTACTGATACAAGTTTTATTAATTTCCTAGGCTACCCATTTCATGCATTGGGCTTTTCGTATGAAATGCTTATGGTGACTTTTTCATGGTTTGGTTTTATAGGTTTTATCTATTCATATCTTTTTTTTAGAGAAAAAATTCCTGTAAAGGTCAATTTCTTAAAAATCGATTTACTTATATTGCTTCTGTTCTTACCAAATATGCACTTCTGGACCGCTTCTCTTGGAAAAGGTGGTCCAATTTTTATGGGGGTAATGATGTTTGCCTATTCTATACTACAACCTAAATCCAGACTTGTCACTTTAATTTTGGGTTCGTTTATAGTGTTTTATATCAGGCCACACGTTTTCCTGTTCTTGGCTTTAGGAGCTGTTGCTGGCTATTTTTCTGGGAAAGAAAAAATTTCTTCTACAAATAAATTTCTTGTATTAGTCGGTATGATAGGAGGGATTCTTATTGTGCAAGATCAAATTCTCGCCGTCGTGGAATTGGAAGGTTCTGAAAATTTAGTTGAAGATTTTAATAGTTTTACGGAAGACAGATCTGAAAACTTAAGTGCTAAAGCTGGGTCAGGAGTTGATATGTCTTCTTATAGTTTACCATTTAAACTTTTCACTTTCTGGTTTAGACCGCTTTTTATTGATGCACCAAATTTATTGGGTTTAATAATATCATTTGAGAATCTTCTTTATTTATTACTATTTCTGAAAATTATAAAAAAAGATTTTATTGG
The DNA here is from genome assembly GCF_045055805.1 of Christiangramia sp. LLG6405-1. Taxonomy (GTDB): domain Bacteria; phylum Bacteroidota; class Bacteroidia; order Flavobacteriales; family Flavobacteriaceae; genus Christiangramia. The sequence goes on from NZ_CP159330.1 coordinate 2,064,172, forward strand.
ATTCTTAAAACGATCGCCATCTTTTATAAAAATGAGTTTGGTAATTTTTCTATTAACCTCGTTTGCAATGACTTTCGTAATGTCGAATCTTGGAATTATTATGCGCCAGAAGCAAATGGTGATGTACTTTTTATTTTTTGTAATTTATTACTATTTGGCTCAGAAGAAATATTTGAATTACAAAAAGCTACAAAGAAGGAAATTAGATAAGAGTAAAGTATATTGAATATTTGGAGTAAGATCGATTTTGTATACATATTTTCAAACTGTAATAATTACTAATGACAAAGAAAATTGGTGTAGTCATTCTCACTTACAATCGTATAAGTCTTCTTAAAATATGTGTATCTAAAGTCCTAAATCAAACGTATAGTGATACTGAGATTCTAATTGTTGACAATAATTCGGAGGATGGTACCAAAGACTATTTGAAATCTTTAGAGGGTATCGATAAGTTATACCTTTCAGAAAACTTAGGACCTGCTGGCGGATTTTATGAGGGTATAAAACATTTTGCGGAGAACACTAACGTGGACTACGTTTGGCTTATGGATGATGACTTTTTTCCTCATAAGTCGTGTTTGGACGAGTTAGTAATGAATACTAATGAGGAAACAATGGTTTTTCCTTACGTAAGAGAGAAGGATTTTGCAAGTAGAAGAAGCCCTGGTTGGTGGGGTGTATTGATTCCATTACGAATAGTTGAGACAGTTGGATACCCAAGGGCAGATCTCTTCTTTTGGTCTGAGGATACAGAATACTTGCAAGCGAGAATTATCCAGAAGTATAAGTATCAACAGAAGTGGATTTCATCGGCTAAAGGGGTTCATTTTACTGTAAGGGAAACTAATTATAGGAAACCTTGGAGATATTATTATGAAATAAGAAATAGTATTTATTCACGTCTATATATAAAAGAAATTACATTTCTGCGTATTTATAAGCTCTTCAGAACGTGGTTTAAGTTACTATTCAATATTCTATTGAAAGAAAATGGTAAAGCTCAAAAATTAAAGTGGTTCTTCAAGGGTACTTTTGACGGAATATTCAAAAATTTAGGAAAACGAAAAGAGTTACATAACTTACAAACTTTAAATACAAAAACTAAGTTGCGTAACTTGAATTAATTGGAAATAAAATGAGATTAAATAATGGGTATTTAATTATATCCTTGGATTTTGAATTGCTTTGGGGAGTTTTTGATGTTTTGGATTACCAAAAGAAAAGACAATATTTCAAAAATACAAGATTAGCTATCCCTGAAACAGTCAAATTATTCGAAAAATTCCAGATTCATGCCACATGGGCGACCGTTGGAATGTTATTCAACGAAAATTGGGACGAGTGGAAAGAAAATATTCCTGATTCAATACCCGAATATTCTAATCAAGATTTAAACGCATATAGCTTTGGAAATAGCATTTTAGAATCAAATACGGAGGAATTATGTTTTGCACCAAAATTGATTAAGCAAATTTCGCAAGTTGCAGGACAGGAAATAGGCACTCATACCTATTCTCATTATTACTGTGGAGAAGAAGGACAAGATGCTTCTCATTTTGAACAAGATCTTCTAAAAGCTGTTGATGTCGCTCAAAAATTCGACCTTAATCTAAAGTCTTTGGTTTTCCCCCGCAATCAATTTAAAGAAGATTATTTAACTATTTGCTTTGATGCGGGAATTCAGAACGTTCGTTCTAATCCCGATGCCTGGTATTGGAAGAATGTACAGTCAGATTCACTTATTACAAAATTGTCTCGTACAGGGGATGCATATTTACCTTTCGGAAACAAAGGATATTCTTTACCTACAAAAGAGAAACAATCACAATTACCAGTAGAGCAAAAAGCAAGTAGATTTATGAGACCATTCGAAAATAATTTTTTGCGTAACTATAAAATTAGTCGAATCAAAAATGAGATGGAACATGCGGCGAAAAATGATCAAATATATCATCTCTGGTGGCATCCTCACAATTTTGGAGAAAAACCAATTGAAAGTTTGAAAGATCTTCAAATTCTACTAGAACATTTTGAAACGCTTCAGAATAAATACAATTTTCAATCCGCTAATATGGATGAATTAGACAATTTGAGAACCAAGCCAATTTAGTTAAGAAAACATCAAATTTATTTTATCGTATTGAAAAAGGTGCATCTAGGTTATTAATAGTGTTCCCTCGCTACTTCTTTTGAGTTTGCGCCTGAATTTGTGATTTAAAACTATTAAGTTGATAAACTTTCTATATTATTACCCTAGATGAAAAAACTAATACGTGTAACGACCATCCCACTCTCCATGAATCTTCTCCTGCATGGACAACTATCTTTTCTAAATCAATACTATTCTGTTTTGGCGGTATCTGGTGAAGATAAAAATATGACTATAGTCCGTGAAAGGGAGAAAGTCAGGACTTCAAATGTAGAGATGGAACGGGGTATAAATATTATTAGAGATTTGAAGTCGTTCTGGGGCCTATACCTAATCTTTAAAAGAGAAAAGCCCTTGATAGTTCATTCTATTACTCCAAAAGCTGGTTTATTGAGTATGGCTGCTGCATATTTTGCGAATGTGCCTATACGTATGCATACCTTTACTGGACTGATTTTTCCAACAAAAACAGGTGTCTTGAAGAAAATATTGATTTTGATGGATAAGGTGTTATGTTGTTTTGCAACTAACGTTTACCCTGAAGGACAGGGTGTGAGACAAGACCTTCTTCGATATAGAATAACAAAAAAACCGTTAAAAGTTCTTGCCAACGGAAATATTAATGGTATTGATACGTCTTATTTTAGCAAGGATGCAGTTGCCAATTCTGTGAAATCTGAACTTATCCAAAATCTAAATATTGGTAGTTCAGATTTTGTCTTCGTTTTTGTAGGACGATTGGTCAACGATAAGGGTATTAATGAACTAATTTATGCTTTCATAAAATTGCTAGATAGTAATGATATTGAAAACTTTTATTCTAGAGGGAGCTTAAAGCTTTTGTTAGTGGGGCCTCTCGAACCAGACTTGGATCCTTTAAAGGCCGATGTAATTGCAGAGATAGACAGTAATATTAGTATTATTAGTGTCGGATTCCAGGAGGATATCAGGCCATTTTTGGCAATTAGCGATACCCTGGCATTTCCTAGTTATCGCGAGGGTTTTCCGAACGTAGTTATGCAGGCCGGATCTATGGGAATACCTTCTATCGTAACGAATATAAACGGTTCCAATGAAATTATCAAACATGATCAGAATGGAATAATTATACCAGTTCGTGATCATATAGCTCTGTTTCAAGCGATGAAAAAAATGATTGTGCAATCAGAGAAGAGAGAAGGAATGGCTAGTAGAGCACGTTTACAAATTCAGGTTAATTATGAAAGAGAGATTGTGTGGAACGCACTTAAGGACGAATATGAGCTCTTAGAAAAGATGCTTCAGATGTAGTGCGTTTGTCGTTCAGGACGAAAGGATTTATAAATTAATAAGCCTACAAAGCTTTTTAGTACAGTTACATATAGCATTATCATTTGTATATGGAACCGCTAATAATATTTTAATTAAATTATGCAAAGCAATTTTATAATAATTGAAAGTTTTGTTAAAAGAATACAAAGAGTTAGAAAGCTCTCTGAAACATGATTAAATTCGCGCTCTAGCTGAAGTATGTCTGAAGTAACTGAATGTATAGAAATTTAATTAAACCAATCTTTGATTTTTTAGCTGCTGTTATAGCGCTGGCACTTCTAAGTCCGGTTTTAATTGTCGTCACTATATTATTATATCGGGCAAACAACGGCAAGCCATTTTTTTATCAGGCGAGACCTGGTAGAAATGGGGATATTTTCAGAATAGTGAAGTATAAAACCATGACTGATGAAAAGGATCCAACGGGCAATCTATTACCGGATTCTGAACGATTAACCAAAATTGGTAGTTTTGTTCGAAAGACTTCAATTGATGAAATACCTCAATTGTTTAATGTTCTGAAAGGTGACATGAGTATTGTTGGTCCAAGACCATTACTTCCTCAGTATCTAGAGTTATATAATCCTGAACAACTGAAACGGCATGAAGTTAAACCGGGAATTACAGGATGGGCGCAGGTAAATGGGAGGAATGCAATAAGCTGGCTCAAAAAATTCGAATATGATGTGTGGTACGTAGAGAAGCAATCATTTTTTCTTGATCTTCAGATATTATTCAAAACTATCAAAAAAGTTGTAATTTCTGAAGGGATAAATGCGGATAACATGGCTACCACAGAACCTTTTAACGGTAACAATTAATGATTTTATTTGGGGCAAGCGGACATGCAAAAGTAATTCTTGATATTATCAATTCAGGAACTGGTGATACCGTAGATTATATATTAGATGATAATTCTGAAATATTTGATTTAGCTGGTTTTCAGGTCGATCACGGAGTTGATAGAAACATCCTTCAGACGAACAATACAATTGTTGCTATTGGAAATAATAAGATTCGGAAAAATATTTATTTAAAATATAATATAAAACTAAATCACGCCTTGATTCACAAAACTGCAACTGTTTCAAAAGCCGCGATTGTGTCTAAAGGGGCTGTTGTTATGGCTGGAGCTATTATAAATCACTCGGCAAATATAGGCGAAAACAGCATTATTAATTCGAATGCTATCATTGAACATGATGTAAGCATTGCTAAATTTGCACATATTTCTCCAGGTGCAATTGTGACTGGAGCCGTGGATATTGGAGAAGGTTCTCATATTGGAGCTGGAGCTTCAATTATTCCAGGGGTAAAAATCGGTAAATGGGTTACAATCGGTGCTGGCGCGGTTATATTGAAGGATGTTCCAGATTATGCCGTGGTTGTTGGGAATCCAGGCCGAATAATTAAATACAATAAGAATTAATATGGCAAATGATAAGATCTGGTTATCCTCCCCGCATATGGGTGGTAATGAGTTAAAATATATTCACGATGCATTCGATGAGAACTGGATAGCACCATTGGGTCCTAATGTTACTGGATTCGAAAGTGATATTAAAAAGTATCTTGGTGGAAGTGTAGAAGTTGCGGCGTTAAGTTCTGGTACGGCTGCTTTGCATCTTGCTCTAATTATGCTTGGTGTTTCGAATGGAGATGAAGTTCTATGTCAGAGCATGACCTTCGCGGCTTCTGCCAATCCAATAAAGTACTTGGGTGCTACTCCGGTATTTGTTGATAGTGAATCCAAAACATTGAATATCTGTCCTGATCAGCTGGAGATTGCTATAGAAGACAGAATTAAAAAAGGTAAAAAGCCGAAAGCAATTATTGCTGTTCACTTATATGGTATGCCATATCAGGTGGATCGAATCAATACGATTGCAGATAAATATAATATTCCGGTTATTGAAGATGCTGCAGAAGCACTTGGGAGTACCTACAAAGGTAAGAACTGTGGTACTTTTGGAGAAATGGCTATTTTGTCATTTAATGGAAATAAGATCATCACTACTTCCGGTGGTGGTGCCTTGGTGACTAAGACTGACAAAATGAAGCAGAAGGGTGTTTTTCTAGCTACTCAAGCGCGGGATGATGCTCCACATTACCAGCATAGTGAAATTGGTTACAATTATAGATTGAGTAATATTTCCGCAGGAATTGGTCGTGGACAAATGGAGGTTTTGGATGAAAGAGTAAGTGCAAGACGTGAAATGTTTGAATTTTATGTAAATTTATTTCGGGATGTTGAAGGTGTCAGGTTGTTTTCTGAACGATCTACAGATTATTTCAGTAATCATTGGTTAAGTGTTTTAACCATTGATAGTGAAGTTACTGGGTTTTCCAGGGAAGACCTTAGAGAATCACTTGGTGCTTTAAATATTGAATGTCGACCACTTTGGAAGCCTATGCACATGCAACCTGTTTTTGTGGATAGTCCATTTTACGGCACGGGAGTTGCTGAAACCATGTTCGACAATGGACTTTGTTTGCCAAGTGGTAGTAATCTGTCGAATAATGATAGGTCCAGAATCAGTAATGCAATAAAAAGTCATTTGAAAAAAGACCAATAGACTATGGGGAGCATAAGAAAAGCCCTTTCTAACATACTTACAGGTCCTGATAATTCTCTGGATATCCGTAATCTAAGATATCTTCCTAGATGGGCGATTTTAATGATTGATATTGGTTTGATTACTGTTTCAACGATCCTGACCATAATTATACTCTTAGATCTATCTCCTTTTCAGTATACTTTATTAAATTTTTATGAGAAGGCACTTCTGGTTATTGCTATGAATGTTGGTTTCTTTTTTGTTTATAAGACATATGCTGGGATAATACGCTATTCTTCTAATGTCGACGCATTAAAACTATTATTATCTACCTGTAGTGCCTTTGTTGCTTTAGTAACCATAAATTATGCTTCTTATTTTATAATAGGTCAGAAAATCTTTTTAATTGGTGGATTACTTATTAATTTATGGATATCATTTTCACTTTTATTTCTCTTTAGACTTAGTGTCAAACAGTTCTATGAGTATTTTAAGATTCTTCAGAAGAATGAATCTCTCATAAATGCTGTGATTTTAGGAGTAGATGAAAACGCAATTTCTATAGCAGGTGCGCTTGAAATTGAACATCCCCGTAGATTCCGAATTGTGGGATTTCTAACACAGGATTCACACAAAAGACTTCGAGTACTGGATAAGCCAGTTTTAAAGCACACCAAAAAAATTCATGAAGAACTAAATTCTCTTGGAGCTGAAGCAATCATATTTTCTGAACACACACTTTCTTCTGAAGAAAAATTTAAATTAGTAGAGGAGTGTTTGGAACACGATATAGCAATCTATAACGCTCCATTAGTTTCCACTTGGGGCGGAGAACCAATTGCAAATAAAGTAAAGACATTACAGATTGAAGACCTTCTTGATAGGGAACCTATTAACTTAGAGACTCAGAATAAAATTGAACAATTAACCGATCGTACTATACTAGTTACGGGTGCAGCCGGGTCTATAGGAAGCGAGATCGTGAGGCAGGTAGCTAAGTATGATCCAAAACGTTTGATAATACTAGATCAGGCTGAAACTCCTTTGCATAATTTACAATTGGAGGTGGAATCCAAGTTTCCAGAATTGAATTTCAAAGTAATTGTTTGTGATGTAGGTAACCAGAAGAGACTTGAACTTATGTTCCAGAATCAAAATATAGATGTGGTTTACCATGCAGCGGCTTATAAGCACGTGCCTTTAATGGAGAGTAATCCACATGAAGCGGTATTTGTGAATATTCATGGTACTAAAAATCTTGCAGATCTAGCAGTGAAGTATGATGTAGGTCATTTTGTAATGGTTTCAACAGATAAAGCAGTAAACCCAAGTAATGTGATGGGTGCCTCTAAAAGAGCTGCTGAAATGTATGTGCAATCGTTATTCCATAATCAACTTCAAACCGGTATAGGAACTACAAAGTTTATAACTACACGTTTCGGAAACGTTCTAGGTTCTAATGGTTCCGTAGTACCATTGTTTAAGAAACAGATAGAAAAAGGAGGCCCTGTAACTATTACTCATCCGGATATAATCAGGTATTTTATGACGATTCCGGAAGCTTGTCAACTTGTGCTTGAAGCTGGTGCGATGGGTAAAGGAGGAGAAATTTTTGTTTTCGATATGGGGGAGCCGGTAAAAATTATGGATTTGGCCATCAAAATGATCAAACTTGCAGGTTATCAGCCTAATAAGCATATCAAGATTCGAATTACCGGACTGAGACCTGGCGAGAAATTATACGAAGAGTTACTAAATGATGAATGTAAAACGCTTCCTACGCATCATAAAAAAATCATGATTGGCCAGGAGGTGGTAAGAAATTACGAAGGTATCAATGCAAATATTCTCAAAATTATAAAATCTGCAACCAAGTTGAAAAATGACAAGGTAGTTGCTAAACTAAAAGAGTTGATTCCGGAATTCAAGAGTAATAATTCATCTTACGAGAAACTCGATAATTTAAAGGAAACTAATAAATCTGAAATTAATTGATGAAAAAAATCTTAATAGTTTTAACTGCAATTTGTGGATTATCTAGCTGCGCTACAAAAGAAGAGATTGTTTATTTTCATGAAGGAAAGGGAGAGCTCGAGGGCAAAGAATTCTTAATGAATTACGAACCTCGAATAAAGAAAAATGATGTACTTAGGATTAATGTCTCATCTAGTTCTATAAATGAGGAAATTGTGGCTCCATTTCAGATGAGAACTGGCTCGCAACAGTCAGGAGGTGGGGGACAATCACTCTCACTTACTGGATATCTTGTAAGTCCTGAAGGATATATTAATTTTCCAGTATTAGGTAAGGTTATGGTGGAAGGGTTGACTCGAACTGAAATACAGGATAAATTAGAAAATGAAATTGAATATTACCTAAAAAATCCTATAGTAGATGTTAGAATTGTAAACTTTAGTATAACCGTTTTAGGAGAGGTAGGTTCTCCAGGAAGGGTCCAGATTACTGATGGGAGAGTGTCATTACCGGAATTATTAGCTATGTCAGGTGATATAACTTATAACGGCAGAAGAGAAAATATTCTTATAATTAGACAACAAGACGGAATTCGAAAAATTGGTTCAATTGATATGACTTCATCGGATTTATTTGATAGCGAGTTTTTCTATTTGAAACAGAATGATTTGGTCTATGTGGAGCCAACATATCGTGCTGTAAAATCTGCTGGTTTTTTTACAAGTTACCAAGGCATTATAAGCCTTGGCACAACTATCATAAGTTTATATCTTCTAATTAACAGTTTATAAGAATGGAAGAATTCCAAGATATTTCAGAAGAAAATAACGAATCGAATTTTGATCTCAAAGCGGAACTATTTAAATACCTAGCGTATTGGAAGTTGATTGTGCTAGGCTTATTAGTTGGGGGCTTGCTTGCATTTCTTTACAATCGATATACTATCCCCAAGTATAGAACGAGTGCAACGATGGTTATGGTAGATGATGAGGAGAAAAATGCAATGAGTGCCATTCCATCAGGAGGTGCTACAATTTTATCTCTTGGAGAACAGAATTTACAAAGTCAAGTAGAAAAATTAAAATCCAAGCAACTTGTATCAAGGGTTATTTCAGAATTAGGGTTAAATAAGTCCTATTTTATAGAAGGAAATATCATTAGTGTAGAAGCTTACAAATCCAGTCCTATCTATCTAGAATTTATTTCTCCAGATACTATAGTTAACAATAGTAAGTTGGACTTAATTATCAAACCTGTTTCAGATACTAAATACTCTTTGAGTTCTACTGGAAACGATTATGAGGATAATTTTGAAATAGGTGAAATTGTAAGTTTTCAAGATCTAAAATTTGTGGTCTTACCTTATTCTCAAAACGCTGAGGGAAGCTTTAAGAATTCCAAAACAGTTAATTTTGTGCTAGAACCCCTTCAGGAGACAACTAATCGTTACATTGAGAGTTTGGGTATTGCGCCTAAAGGAAAAGCTACAGATATTTTAGAGCTTTCTTTCGTAAATGAATCTAGCGCCAAATCTAAAGATTTTTTGAATAATTTGATGGAGCGTTTTAATGAAGAGGGAGTTAAGAATAAACAAGAGGTAGCGGCAAACACCACATCATTTATACAGGAAAGATTAGAAATGATTACCTCTGAATTGGACTCAGTTGAAGTAGGTATAGCTGAGTTCAAACGTGAAAATCAAATCATGAATGTTGAAAGTGGGGCGGCTGAGTTTCAATCGAAATTTTCGGTAGCTGAACAGAACATTTTTGATACACAAACTCAATTAGAACTGCTTAATTCTTTAGAGTCTGTTCTTAAGAATCAAGCACAATTTGAACTGCTTCCCGAGGTAGGTGTTAATGATAGTGGTATTGCAGGTCTTATTAGGTCATACAATGCTCTGGTAATGGAGCGTAAAATGTATTTAGAGAGTGATGGAACGGTGAACAATCCAATAATTAAAAATTTATCTGAACAGCTTATTGGATTACGCGATAATTTATATGATAATATTGAAAGTACACGACAGTCATTAAACATTCGATTAGATGAACTAGACTCACGTGAAAATATTGCTCAGGGCAAATTCAGTACCTTTCCTGGTTTGGAGAAGGGTATGCGAAATATTGAAAGACAACAGCAAATTAAAGAGCAATTGTACCTTTTCCTATTACAAAGGCGTGAAGAAGCTGCGATTTCCTATGCAGCAACAGCTTCAGTTTCTAGGGTTGTTGATTCAGCCTATACAATTAATGATCCAGTTGACCCAGAGCCATGGATAATCCTTCTAGCTGGATTCTTAATAGGTGCTATAATACCAATCTTGATTGTTTTCATTAAAAATTTTCTAGATACTAAAATTCATCATAAGGGCGATTTATCTCCTTTATTAAAAAGTGTACCTTTTGTTGGTGAGGTTCCAAAAATCGTATCGGGTGAAGATGACGTTATACATTTAAACGATAGGTCTCCTTTAGCAGAATCTTTTAGGATCTTGAGAACCAACCTTGCGTATTTAATTCAGAAAAAGGACAAAGAAATAGGTAATACTATATTTGTAACTTCTACCGTAAAAGGAGAAGGGAAAACTTTTATTGCTTATAATCTTGCAAGGACTTTATCGAGTACCAGTAAGAAAGTTTTATTAATAGGTGCAGATATTCGAAACCCTAAACTTCATAGATACTCAAACCAAACAGATGGTACGAAGGAAAAAGGTTTGTCAGACTATCTCTATGATTACGATGTAACATTGCTAGATATTACTTCTCATACGATGGAAAATGATATAGGGGTTGACGTTATTCTCTCAGGACCCATACCTCCAAATCCAGCTGAATTGCTTATGAATGACAGAATGGAAAGTTTGATTAATGAGTCTAAAACTAAATATGATTATGTTATAGTAGATACTGCTCCTGCAATGATTGTTACTGACACTTTACTCATAAGCCAGTTAGCAGATTATACTTTGTATGTTACAAGAGCAGACTATACTGAGAAAAATTTACTAGAGTTTCCTAAGGATTTGAAGAAACAGGGCAAGCTCAAAGGTCTAGCCGTTATATTAAATGATGTAGATTATTCAAAATTTAGCTACGGAGCCCAATACGGTTATTCTTATGGGTACGGTTATGGTTATGGCGCAGACAAGGAATCTCGGTGGTCAAGATTAAAAAACCGATTGAATTCATCTAGTTAAAATGATTATGTAGTAACTTGAAATTGTTTTGACCTAATTCAGTGATAGACTGGACGAATTTATTGGGAATTTTGATTTCCTTAATCTTTTCAAGATGCGTGAGTTTATGAACATCGCTGCATATGTATTCGATTAATCCGTTTTCAATTAATTGGTATGCCATCTTCTGTATGCCTTTTCCGTAATGATTGGATAGGGATAACATATTGACTTGCATAAGACAACCTCTTGTTCTTAGATCATGAAATTTGTTTAGGTCTTTAGAATGCATGTAAGTGTATCTTTCCGGATGCGCTAAGATTGGCATCTTGGAATTATTCTGAAGTTTAAATAAAATCTGGTTCAGATTAATTGGTGCTTGGAAATACGACATTTCCACCAGTACTTTATTATCTGTTAAGGTAAGTATTTCCTTATTTTCCAGAATTTCGAGAAAATGCTGATCCATCATATATTCAGCAGCATAAGTTAAATTTTTTGGACCTGCTTTTTGATCAAGAACTTTACCGTAAGCTTCTCCTATGCTACTGGGCGTATTCGGGTAAAATTCATCAATAATATGTGGAGTTGCAATAATATTGTCAATCCCTATCTCCGAGAAACCTTCAAATAATCTTCTTGATGTTTCCACGCTATCAGAACCGTCATCTATTCCAGGTAAGGTATGGTTGTGAAAATCAGGAATTCCTTCGATTAAATCGATTAAATACTTACTTCTATTAAATATCGATAACATATACTTTATTTTACCCTTCAAAATTACAGATTTTAAAATCTAAATAGTAATATTTGCAACCCAAGTAGACGTATGAAGCATCCATATTTAATTTCTATTTTTTTGATTTTAAGTTTACCCTCGCATGCACAGGATTATTTTAATCTTGATGCTATAACCACTGCTGGACTTTATAGCGGATCAGAATCTCCATTTTGGATGCATACGAATCGTCGGGGAAGAGTAGATGAGAAAACCTTTTATAGCGGGCTACTTTCTGGGTCGGCTATTTTCTATATAGATGATACAAGATCATTTCAATTTGTAGGTGGTTTACTATATAAGGACGGGTATGATGATGGGCTTATAATAGATGAAGCATATTTTAGTTATGTTTCACCTAAAATTAGAGTGGATATAGGCAAAAGACAACGTAAAGATTTATACCAAGGCTTAAGTGTTAGTAATGAAAGTATATTATGGTCTCTCAATGCATCACCATTTCCAGGTATATTAATCGAAACGGTTGATCCTATATTTATCAATTTTAAAGATTATGGTCTGGGTTTTAGATTTTCCGTTGGTGAGTACCTGTTAGATGATGATAGGTATATTGACAGTCCTAGATTACATCATAAAAGTGCACATCTGGTTTATAGAAATAGGAGAAATTTCGAAATAAGCCTTGGACTACAACAATTCGTACAATGGGCTGGTGATTCAGAAGAATTTGGAAGATTACCCCAAACCTGGAGGGATTATGGTAGCGTAATTACTGGTAGAGCGGGAATCGATGATGTGGAAGGTCAGGAGATTAATGCACTTGGAAATCAAATTGGAAGTTATGAACTGAAGGCGAAGTCAAAAATTAATGATTTAGATGTTGAGTTCTTTTACAACCATATTTTTGAAGACGGCTCTGGTCTAAAAATGGGTAATCTTCCAGATGGGCGCTACGGAATATATATTGAAGATAATAGAGATACCTTTTGGGGTAAAGATTGGGTAAAAGCTTTTATATACGAATTTCACTATACCAAGAATCAAAGTAGGAGCAGAAAAAGTTCCAATAGAGATGGGTCAGACGATTACTTTAATAATAATTTGTATAAATCTGGTTGGACGTATCAGAATCTAGTCATAGGTAATCCATTTATATTAACCACAGAAGAACGCTACAGAATCGGAGTAAATATCGTAACTGCGCATCATATTGGAATCTCTGGCGAAGCGTTCGATCTACCTTATAAAGCCTTGCTGTCCTACCGTAAAAACTATGGCAGGAAAGATATTTTCTTTGATATCACCCAACAGGTCATTTCATCTTATGTGGAAGTGGAATTAATGAAAGGCGATTACAACCTATCTGCTTTTTTTGCTTCAGACATCAAAAATGTAGATCAATCTAATGTTGGTGCTGGCCTTAAGTTCTCAAAATCTTTATTTTAGGTTAAGCTCTAGTTTTTTTGTATTTTCCAAAGCCCAAACCTACTTTAATATCTTGAATAACGTTTCTAAAGAGTTTATTTCAGAAACAGTGATCACTATAAGCTTTGTCGAAGGTGTCATTGCATTCGAAACTACTGCAAAAAGATTTTTTGAGGAAAATTTTTCGTCGGAGATCAGTTTGCACTGTACACTATTTGCGCTGTTTTCTTCAGAATTATCCACGCAGCTCAATGAAAAGTTCACTTTCTGTAAGAAAGGTCGCTTCCAAACCCATACCTACCAGAAGGATATCAGCTCACCTATTTTTAATTTTTATATAGCACCTATCCTTGGAGAGAACAAGAAAATTTCAAGTATATCACTTTCCATCGAGAAGAACGATCAAAATTATAGACAGCAGAAAGACCTTTTGCTAAAGGAACTAAACTATAGTTCGCAGTTCTATACAAATCTTTTTTTTCACAATCCCGATGCAGTTTTTCTCTTTGATCACGAAGGTAAGTTTATCAATGTCAACGCCCGTTCTGCACAAATAGCTGAGACTACTGAAGAAAATCTTCTTCAGATGCACTTTTTACCATTTATTCCTGAAGCGGACCATACACAGGTTTTAAACTATTTCGGAAGAGCTTTAAATGGAGAATCGCTGGACTATCAATGCAATTTCATTACCGCAAAGAAAAATCACAAAGTACTTGAGGTGAAAAATTTTCCGATTATTTTTCAACAGAAAATTATCGGAGTATATGGAATAGCTAAGGATATTACTGGAAAACTGGAAATTGAGCAGAAACTGAAGTCTGACAGACAGATGATGCGAGCTATTATTGATAATATTCCAGACTATATTTTCGTAAAGGATAGGAATAACCGTTCTATTCTTACAAATAAAAAGTTTTCAAGAAATATTCTGGGAGCTCATAGCACTAATAGTACTTCAGAGATTACTCCTTTTGACTACTTTGAGGAGTCCAAAGCGAAGGAAATCATAGCCGATAATGATTTAGTAATGAATTCTGGGCAAGCCGTTTACGATCGTCAGGACGTTGTTGAAAAAAGCGATGGTCGCCAGGAAATGGTGTTATTGACTAAAGTACCTCTAAAAAATGCTAATGGCGATGTGATTGGCTTAGTTGGAATCGCAAGAAACAATACAGAGGCTTTCCTTCAGAATAAAAGAAAAGATTTAATTCTTAAGACTTTAAAAATTTTTGGTGATCAAAGAACATTTCAAGAGGCAACGATTAAAACCCTCGAGTTATTTTGTAATGAATTAGGCTATGACTACGCAGAGGCTTATAAATTAAGCATAAATCAAGTAGAGTTAGTAAGAACAGCTTACTGGCCTCAAAACCTTGACCTTAAAGAGGGAGAAGAGGAAAATGTTGGTTATCAAAAAGGGAATGGTTTACCCGGAAGAGTATGGTCTTCCATGGATATCCAAATTATTTATAAAAAAGACCGAACAGGTCTCTTGCAGAACATGAAACTGAACGATTCGGAATCAATTCAGACTGCAGTAGGAGTACCTATAATATTGCAGGGCCGATTAATTAGTGTCTTCTGTTTTGGTTCGAAAGTTCCACGCAAAAAAATTGAACATTCTGTTTATTCTGATGTTAGTATCCAGGTCGCTTCGGCAATGGAGAGAAAATTAAGTCAGAACCAATTGTCAGACTTTTTTGAATATTCACCGAATCTGATTGCGGTCATTGGGTTGGATGGTTTTATTAAAATGACAAATCCAGCTTTTCTAAAGACTTTTAACTACACTAGTGATGAAATTTTATCACAGCCATTCTCAACATTCATTCATCCGGACGATCTGGACAAAACTTACGAGGCTGTAAATAATGTCTCAATTGCCGGTGAAGATTTTGAAATTCGCTGTAAACACAAGGACGGAGATTATATCTGGATATCCTGGCGTTTTTCAAGATTCTTTGAGAACGAGAATATTGTATATATCTATGGAACCAATGTTACGGCGATCAAAAATCATGAATCTTTATTACAAAATAGTGAAAAACGGTTTAAGGCTCTGGTTCAGGAAGGTTCAGATCATATTGCAATCCTGGACCATGACCTTAAATTTATATATAATAGCCCGGGTACAGAACAACTCTACGGTCTTTCGATAAATCAATTATCTTATACTTATTTTGAAGATAGGGTTTGTGAAGAAGATTGGCCAAAGTTGATGGGGCTTTTAGAAGAACTGAAAGAAGGACAAAGAATTCAACTTCCAAGTTATAGAGTGAAGGATCAAAATCATGATATTCACTGGCTTGAAACTATTGCAACAAATCTTTCCCATGACAATGCAGTAGGTGGTATAGTTCTTAATACAAGAAATATTACAGAATTTATTACTCAGGAGCGTCAGCTCATGGAAAGTCTCAGGCGGTACGATATCGTGGCTAAAGCTACTAGCGATGTAATAATCGATTTTCATATTGCTTCTGGAATTACGAAAGTAAGTGACAGTATGGAATCGGTTTTCGGATGGTGTTCTGACGATAGTACTTTTACTTTAAAATGGTGGAGAAATAAAATTCATCCTGACGATCAAAAAACTGTAAGTAAAAACCTGCAAGACCTGATAGATAATAAAATCTCAAACTTAACTATCGAATATAGGTTTAAATGCCGTAATGGTTCCTATAAATATGTGCTGGATCGAAGTCATCTAATGTTTGATGATGATCATAAGCCATTGAGAATCATTGGTTCGTTGCAGGATATTACTGAGCGTAAAAGTCATTTGATAGCAATTCAAAATCATAATAAGCGGTTGAAAGATATAGCCTGGACTCAGTCGCATGTAGTTCGTGCACCACTGGCAAAGATCATGGGATTGGTAGATTTAATGATAAATTATCGAGAAGATTTAAATAACATCGATGAAATACTAGAAAATATATTAATTTCAGCGAATGAATTGGATGGTATTATCCGAGAAATAGCTGTGAAAACAGAGAACGAATTGTAGCAATTCCCAAAACTACCCTACTATTATGTTACGTACAATTATAATCGACGATGACGACATCGTAACCTTCTTACAGAAAAAGATAGTTTCCAAATGTGGATTAGATACAGATCCATTAGTATTTAAAGACGCGCACAAAGCTCTAATATTTCTGGAACAGGAAGCTAGTGAAGATCAGGATTATTTGATTATGCTGGATATAAATATGCCTACCATGTCTGGTTGGGAATTTCTAGATCATATTAAGAAATTACCATCAGATGAACGTTTACACGTAGTTATGGCAACTTCTTCAATTGATCGTAAAGATAAGCGTGAAGCAGCCAACGATCCACATGTAGTAGACTTTATTGAAAAACCACTGTCAGCAAGACATTGCGAAAAGTTGAAGGGAATCTCTAAGCTTGCACCCTATTTCCAATTGAGCTAAAGGGAATCTTCTCAACCAGAGGATTTGCGGTTTTGATTTTTTCTTCAGCCCAGTCCTTTTCTTCCTCATCAGGTGCATCAGTGTCTTCATTGATCGCGCCTGCAATAGGTTCGTGATTCAGCTTAATATACATAGGGAAGTGGTCTGAACCTATACTTTTTTCTCTGGCAATATCGATAAGTGTGAAATCTCTCGTGTGGAAAACATGATCCAGAGGCCAGCGCAATAATGCGTAACCCGTATGAAAAGTATTAAAAAATCCTCTACCAATCCTTGGGTCCATGAGTCCGCTCAACTTCTGAAAAAGTCTTGTAGTTCTTGACCAGGCTACATCATTCAGATCACCAAATACTAACGTCGTATGTATTTCACTGTCGATATCCCGTCCTAACATCAAAAGTTCTGCATCTCGGTTAGTACTGGTATCACTTTCCGTAGGACTTGGAGGCATTGGGTGTAAACAGTGAATATTCACTTTCTTACCACTTCTAAGCACTATCATACCATGTATTGATGGAATATCATGTTGTACTAGATATCTTACTTTAATATTCTCAAGTTTTAGTTTTGAGTACAGGTGCATTCCATATAGATTATCCATAGGAATTTTCACTGTGTACTTATAATCTTTTTCAATTACCGACATTTCATCTTCCCAGCGCTGGTCAGATTCCAAGGTTAAAAGTATGTCCGGATCACGCTTTTTTACCAGTTCAATAAGTTTATCGCTGCGTTTATTTGGGGTAAGTACATTACTAACTAAAATAGAGATCGAGGCATCAGGATCACTGCCTTTAAATTTCATAACCTGTTTACTCGAAAGATATGTGTAGGGATAAATTTTCACGAATTGATACAGCAAACTTATAAAGAGGACAGCAATAGCTATAAGATGCCAGTCTTTATCGAAATCATAAACAACTATTGAAGCTATGATTACGCAGATAATTAAAAAGCTGATCTGTATTCTTGGAAAATCAAATCCACGAATCCACCATTGATCAAACCTTGTCGCTGATGCTATCGTGGGAATACACATAACTACTGAAAAAAAGATCACGATAATCTCTCCTATGCTCATATTGGTCGTTTATGGTTGGTTATTAAGTGTAGGTTAATTCTATCGAGGAATCATCCTATACCTTGTATGTAGTGGAAAAATTCACTACAGGCCTCTAAGATAGTATTTGCATCGCAATTGTAAAAGAGAGCCTGAGTAACTATAGTTTTTGGATGCTTTGTTCTATTTCTAATTGAATTACTGAACCCTTGTCTATACGAGCGTCCAAAGAATAATTTGATTTAATTTACTTAGAAACACCACAGGATAAGCCCGGGAATTTGTGACAAATATAACATCCTGAGTCGCGAAGGTAGAGACTCTAAGTTAACATAACTTTAGTCTCTGTGCATCATCAGGCATTTTTAGATTCTTCTGAAAAGCATTAATTTTATTACTATGAAAAAGAAGGAGAAAGAAGTAAGGGGCTTTGTTTTCAATAAATTCGAAGAACCTGAAAAGTCTGTATTCGATAGGCTTTTCGACATCTTCAAAGAGATTATTACGCACACCTCAGGAGATCTTGATGAGGCTCTAGACTGGCTTAGACAACTGGATGATGAGTATCAACTTACAACAGATGATTATACGATCGATGATTTCGTTGAAGAGCTGAAACAGAAAGGTTACATTAAAGAAGAAATTGAACCAGATGGTAGCGGTGGAATGAGCATTACTGCGAAAACGGAACGTGCCATACGACAGCAGGCGCTGGAGCAGATCTTCGGAAGGTTGAAAAAGGGTGGCGCAGGTAATCACAGAACTAATAAAACAGGAAGAGGAGATGAACATACCGGCGACTTCCGTCAATATCAATTTGGAGATTCTCTAAGTAGAATTTCTGTGACTGAAAGTCTTCGAAATGCACAGATAAACAACGGAATTGGTGAATTCAGTATGTCTGAAGAAGACCTGGTAGTTGAGGAAACTCATTTTAAATCACAAATGAGCACCGTACTTATGATCGATATTAGTCACAGTATGATCCTATACGGCGAAGATCGAATCACTCCGGCGAAGAAGGTAGCGATGGCACTTTCAGAATTAATTACTACGCGGTATCCTAAAGATACTCTGGATATCCTGGTCTTCGGAAATGATGCCTGGCCAATTTCTATTGCTGAATTACCATATCTAAAGGTTGGTCCCTATCACACCAATACCGTGGCAGGACTAGAATTAGCAATGGATCTCTTACGCCGAAAGAGGAATACCAACAAACAGATCTTTATGATCACCGATGGGAAACCTAGTTGCATCAGGGAAAAGGATGGAACGTACTACAAGAATAGTGTAGGTCTGGATCCATATGTAATCGATAAATGTTACAATAAGGCAAGACAGGCTAGAAAGCTAAGAATACCCATTACCACATTTATGATCGCCCAGGATCCATACCTTACCAGGTTTGTAGAGGAATTTACCGCCGCCAATCAAGGGAAGGCATTCTATACAGGTTTAAAAGGATTGGGTGAAATGATCTTTGAAGATTACGAATCGAACAGAAAAAAAAGAATTAGAGGATAAAGCTATGAATACGAAAGATATCAAGACTCTTGGAGCATTAAAATCTTCAGGTTACCAAACTAAAAGTATAAAAGACGAACTTAGAGATAACTTAAAAGTCAGAATAAAAGAAGGCAAGAAAGCATTTGAAGGTATACACGGGTATGATTACACAGTGATACCGGAGCTTGAACGTGCCATTCTATCAAAACATAATATTAATTTACTAGGATTACGCGGACAAGCAAAAACAAGGCTTGCCAGGCTCATGGTGAACCTACTGGACGAATGGATTCCGGTAGTCGCAGGTTCAGAGATCAACGATGATCCTTTAAAACCAATTAGCCGATATGCTCAGGAAAAGATCGATGAAGAAGGTAATGAAACTCCAATAGAATGGATGCATCGAGAAGATCGGTTTTTTGAGAAGCTGGCGACTCCAGATGTTACCGTAGCAGATCTTATTGGTGATGTAGATCCAATCAAGGCTGCTAATTTGAGACTGAGTTATGCTGACGACCGCGTGATTCACTACGGAATGATTCCCCGGGCGAATAGAAGTATTTTTGTGATTAATGAGCTGCCAGATCTACAGGCCAGAATTCAGGTTGCATTATTTAATATTCTTCAGGAAGGTGATATCCAGATTAGAGGTTTCAAATTACGCCTACCATTGGATATGCAATTTGTATTTACTGCCAATCCTGAAGATTATACCAACAGAGGAAGTATTGTAACTCCGCTGAAGGATAGGATAGGATCTCAAATTCTAACCCATTATCCACAGAATATTGATATCGCTAAAACTATTACAGCACAAGAGGCTAAAAAGGATGGAAGACAGGAAGATACGATCAAAGTACCCGAGCTTGCGAAAGATCTATTAGAACAAATTAGTTTCGAAGCCAGGGACAGTGGATATATAGATCATAAAAGTGGTGTTAGTGCAAGGATGAGTATTACCGCTTTCGAAAACTTACTGAGTACTGCAGAGAGACGTATCCTAAAAACTGGAAGTGAAGAAACTACTTTACGATTTGGTGATTTTCTTGGAGTAATTCCCGCAATTACAGGGAAAGTGGAACTCGTTTATGAAGGAGAACAGGAAGGTGCAGCTTTTGTAGCCATGGAACTTATTGGTGCAGCGGTAAAAACCTTGTTCCCGGAGTATTTTCCGAAGATTGAAAAACTTCAGAAGCCAGACGCAACTACTCCTTATGATGATCTCGTAGAATGGTTTTTTGAAAGTTCAGGTTTTGAACTGCCAGATGATCTAAGTGATTCAGAATATAAAGAACAGCTAGATTCTATTGAACCTCTTAATGAACTGATTCAGAAGTATCAACCGAATATTGAAACATCAGATAAGTACTTTATGAAAGAGTTCTTATTATGGGCTTTGGTAGAACATAAAAAGTTAAGTAAACAGCGTTTTTCTAAAGGTCTTAAGTTTAAGGATCTCTACGGAAGTTACATTAGCGGATTATAATCTGTATTTTTAAATAATTAATAATCAGCCTGATAATTTGAATTATCAGGCTTTTTTCTGTCCTATTTTGAGAATTCCATAAATCTTCAATTCATTAAGGTTTAAAATTTTGTCATGTAGAATTATTAAATACCTTTAAAATAAATAAGACCAGAATCGTGAATTTTTCAACTTCATTTATTAACATGATCCAGGAAGAAATCTACTCTTCTGCAGTGACTATGTTTATCACGATTACAGGTATTACCCCTTGTGGGGTCCTAGCTATATAATACTCGTCCATACCTAATTTTATTTTAATCATTTAAATAATTTCAGCCATGCAAATTCTGAAATTTGGAGGATCTTCTGTATCCTCTCCAGAGAGAATCAAGTCTTTATCCAGGTTAGTTCAACAGTTTAGTAAGAATGAAAAAGTCGTTGTTGTTTTTTCAGCATTTGGAGGTGTAACGAATGATCTTCTAAGTTTAGCTACACTTGCCCGGGACCGTGATGACTCTTATAAAGAACTTCTAACGACTATAGAAAAAAGACATTTGGAGGCGGTTCGGGAATTATTACCTGTCGACCAGCAGAGTGCTGTTTTGAGTAAGGTAAAATCATTCATGAATCATTTGGAAACGCTCTGTGAGGGGGTTTATCTCTTAAGTGAACTTTCAGATAAAACGACCCACGTGATCTCCGGTTTCGGAGAAATGCTTAGTACCGAGATCATTTCGGCTTATCTTAAGTTGAGCGAAAAGAATACTTTATTGGTAGATGCTCGAGAGCTAATAGTGTGCCGTAACTTTAAGGAAAAAGTGCAGGTAAGCTACGAGGCGTCGAATACTAAGATTCGCCAATATTTTAATAATAATGATGCTCAGATCTATGTAGTTCCTGGATTTATTTCGAAAAATTCTGAAGGCGTTCCCAGCACTTTAGGAAGAGGTGGATCAGATTTTACTGCGGCGATCCTTGGTGCAGCGCTCAATCTTAAAAAGGTTTATATCTATACCGATGTGAACGGAATGTACACCGCAAATCCAAATTTGGTGTCACAAGCTTATCCACTTGAACATATTTCCTACGAAGAGGCGATGGAGCTTTCTCATTTTGGTGCCAAAGTGCTTTATCCTCCAACTTTACAACCGCTTATCAATCAGAATATTGAAATCCATATAAAATCTACATTTGACCCGGAAAGTCATGGAACAGTAATTTACCGTTCCAGTAAAAAGAACTTTAGATGGGTAACCGGTATCACACATATCGATGCGATCAGTCTGCTGAACGTGGAGGGTAGTGGCATGGTTGGTATCCCGGGGTTTTCTAAAAGGCTTTTTGAAGCGCTCTATTTATCAGGGATCAATGTTGTGCTTATCACTCAGGCTTCTTCGGAACATAGTATTTGTATCGCGGTGAGGGATGAAGAAGCTCTGGAAGCTAGGAATGTATTGAACGATGCATTTGAAGCTGAAGTTTCTTCCGGTAAGATCAAAGCCGTAAAAATTGAAGATGATGTCGCGATCATTGCTTTAGTAGGTGATCGTATGAAAAGTCATCATGGTCTTAGTGGTAAAATGTTTAGTGCTTTAGGGCATAATAATATCAACATCAGGGCAATTGCCCAGGGTGCTTCAGAAAGAAATATTTCAGCTGTCATCGCGAAAAAGGATGTAACCAAAGCTCTAAATCTATTGCATGAAGAGTTTTTTGAGGTGCCTTCCAAAGAATTGAATCTATTCATCACCGGAGTAGGAAATGTGGGTGGTAAACTTTTACATCAACTTCAGAAACAGGAAGCATATTTACTTCAGAAATTGAGACTGAAAGTTCGGGTTCTGGGAATCTCAAATTCCCGCAAAATGCTCTTTTCTGAAAATGGTATCGACCTGAACTCCTGGCAGGATGATCTAGCTAAAGCTGATGATTGCTCACCAGAAGCTTTTTTTGAATCTATTAAAAGATTAAATCTGCGAAACAGCATATTTGTGGATAATACTGCGAGTGAAGTAATCGCCGGGTGGTACAAACATTATCTCAGAAACTCAATCTCGGTAGTTACCTGTAATAAGATTGCCTGCGCAGATTCTTTTGAAAACTATCAGGAATTGCAGGATCTTGCCAGGGAATATGGAGCTTCCTTTCTTTATGAAACTAATGTTGGCGCAGGATTGCCAATTATAGATACACTACAAAATCTTATGGCTTCTGGAGATCAAATCAGAAAGATTCAGGCGGTACTCTCCGGAAGTTTGAATTTTGTCTTCAATAATTATAAAGCTGAAGAGCCTTTCCATAGTATTGTCCGTCAGGCGATGGAAGAAGGGTTTACCGAGCCCGATCCAAGAATTGATCTTAGCGGAGTGGATGTAGCTCGTAAGATCTTAATTCTGGCCAGAGAATCGGGACTTCAGCTTGAACTGGAGGATATTGAAAAAGATAGTTTCTTATCTGAAGCTAGCCTTAATGCAGCAGATAATGCTGAATTTTTTGAGATCATTGAGAAAGATGAAGCAAGCTTTCAAAAAATGTATCGTGAAGCAGAAGCTGAAGGCGCCGAGCTTAAATATGTAGCTCAATTAGAGAACGGAAAGGCCAATGTCGGGTTGCAAAAAGTTCATGCGCAACATCCTTTCGCCAATTTGAGTGGAAGTGATAACATTGTACTGTTCTTTACAGAACGTTATCCTGAGCAGCCATTAATTGTAAAAGGAGCAGGTGCGGGGGCAGATGTAACTGCCTCGGGAATTTTTGCAGATGTGATAAGAATCGGTAAACGATAGTTATGGAAGAAATTAAAATATTTGCTCCGGCTACGGTCGCTAATTTATCCTGTGGTTTTGATGTACTGGGATGTTGTCTGCAGAACGTAGGTGACGAGATGCTGGTAAAAAAGAATGATCTAAATCAGCTTCGTATTACTAAAATTACTGGTGCAGATCTCCCAATGGAAATTGATAAGAATGTTGCCGGGGTTGCTGTTCTCGCTATTCTGGAAAGACTTGGTTCGAAGCAGGGATTTGATATCGAAATCAATAAAAAGATTCGATCTGGAAGCGGTATCGGGAGTAGCGCTGCAAGTTCTGCCGGGGCGGTTTATGCAGTTAACAAACTTCTGGATGATCCTTTTACTAATAATGAGTTGATCGAGTTTGCGATGCAGGGTGAATTACTTGCCAGTGGAAATGCTCATGCAGATAATGTTGCTCCGGCCTTACTGGGTGGTTTTAGTCTTGTTAGGAGTTACGATCCACTGGAAACTCTTGCACTACCGGCACCATCCGAAATAAGAATGGTCGTTCTTCATCCAATGATCGAAATTAAAACCCGGGATTCAAGGGCGATCATAAAACAGAATGTAACCCTAGCATCAGCTATTGCACAATGGGGAAATCTGGGAGCTTTTGTCAGTGCGCTTTATACCAATAATTATAAGCTTATGGGAAGAAGTCTGCACGACGTCATTGTAGAACCTGTTCGATCCATTTTAATCCCGTACTTCGAAGAATTAAAAAAACTTGCTATAGATAATGGAGCCCTTGGCTTCGGAATTTCAGGTTCAGGACCTTCAGTTTTCGCTATGTGTCAAGGTGATACTGCCGCAGAAGAGGTAAAGGCAGGTTTCGTCGATTTTCTTCAGGATAAGGAAATGGGATACGAACTGCATGTTTCAGAAATTAATAAAACAGGAATCAGAATATTATGAAGTACTATAGTCTTAACAATAAAGAACATCATAGCAATTTTGAAAATGCGGTGGTACGCGGACTTGCACCCGACAAAGGGCTTTATTTTCCAGAGAGGATTCCGCAGTTATCGACCGAATTTATAAGCAACCTGAAGAAACTGGATCCCACAGAAATTGGAATGCATGTTATCTCTCCATTTGTTGGTAACGAAATACCTGAAACAGAACTTCAAAAAATCGTGAAAGAAACGCTTTCCTTCGATTTTCCGGTGAAAGCACTTGAGCCAGATGTTTCAGTGCTTGAATTATTTCACGGTCCAACCCTGGCATTCAAAGATGTAGGAGCACGATTTATGGCGGGTAGTCTAGGCTATTTCATTCAGAAGGGGAATTTAGGTAAGGTCACCGTATTAGTAGCAACTTCAGGTGATACCGGTGGCGCTGTGGCTAATGGTTTTCTGGGTGTTGATGGGATCGATGTAGTCATTCTTTATCCAAAAGGAAAGGTAAGTGAAATTCAGGAGAAACAACTAACCACTCTGGGACAAAACATCCAGGCGATCGAAGTTGATGGAACATTCGATGATTGCCAGGGAATGGTAAAAAAAGCATTCCTGGATAGTGAAATTACAGATCGCCGGCAGCTTACCTCTGCGAACTCGATAAACCTGGCCAGGTGGTTGCCTCAAATGTTCTACTACTTCCTTGCTTACAGACAGTTAGAAACAAACAATAAAATAGCCTTTTCGGTTCCAAGTGGGAATTTTGGAAATATTTGCGCAGGTCTTCTCGCGAAAAAAATGGGGTTACCTATAGATACATTTGTTGCGGCTAATAATGCCAATGATACGGTAACCAGGTTTATGGAATCCCAAGATTACCAGACAAAACAAAGTGTTCAAACCATTTCGAATGCTATGGATGTTGGTGATCCCAGTAACTTTGTACGTATCCTGGAATTATTTGGGAATCACTTTAAAGATCTGAAAAGACATTTGATGGCTATGAGCTATACCGACTCTGATACTAATACAGCTATTAAATCGGTTTATGAAAAACATAATTATTTAATGGATCCTCATGGAGCGGTTGGTTATCTTGGTCTTAAGGACTTTTTAAAAATAAATCGGGAATATAGTGGTGTTTTTTTAGAAACTGCACATCCGGTAAAATTCCTGAAAACTGTAGAAAATGCTTCAGGAGCAAAAGTAGATATGCCGGAGTCTATAGCAGGAATTATGGATAAAAAGAAGAAATCCTTTCAGCTAAGCACGTATGCCGAGTTAAAAGAATTTCTCCTGGAAGATTATTAATATTTAGCCGACTGATCCTTTGCAGGCAATGTGTTATTGATAAAATCGCGAAGATCATCATTAGCTTTTTGGAGGTCTTCGCTTCTTAGGTACATCATATGTCCGCTTCGGTAACCTTTAAAGCTAAGGCGATCCTTCATTCTACCACTTTGATCAAGTTGCCACATGCTGTATTTCGCATTGAAATAAGTGGTCGCCCCGTCAAAGTAACCAGATTGAATTAGAACATCCAGGTTAGGGTTTTGCGCCATCGCCTGTCTTAGCATTTCTCCGGAATTATTTCCAGTACGATCCCACGGGTGAACAGGGCCGAACATAAAGTACTTCAGATCAGTATTGAACTGAAGATCATTTCGTAAGTAATGATTAATTGCTGGAGTAAACGAATGTAACCATGAAGTTAATTCTGAATTGTAATCTGGAGAATCCCCTGAATTCTTAGCGTCAAGACCTTTGTAACGAGAATCCAATCGGCCAATAGTGTAACCTTCTTTATCTCTTAAAAGTTCTTTCCAGAAATACTGAAAAGGAACTTCCATATTATTTTGAAGTATGACTTCCTTCTTAATACCGGAATATTCAGCCATTTTTTCTGCGACTTCATTCTTTTTTTCGGCATCTGCAAAACCACCTTTCATAAGAACCGGCAAAAGCTCGTTGATCGCATAAGATTCAACTTCCGGTAATAGCTCTTCCAGATCTTTTTGTTGTAATTCTGAAGGTAGCATTTTATGATACCACGCGGCCGCGGCAAAGTAAGGAAGCCTGTTGGCTACCTCAACAGGACCTTCCCGGTGTATTCCAATTTCAGTAGGAGATACCAGGATTACTCCGTTTAAATACATCCACTGACTATTTTGTAATTCCAGAGCCAGTCCAGATACGCGGGTGGTTCCATAACTTTCACCAATAAGGTATTTTGGAGATAGCCAGCGGTTCTTTCTGGTTACAAAAGTACTTAGCCATTCAGCGAGGTACGTGATATCTGCCTGCACTCCAAAAAACCTTTCTTTGTCAACATTCCCTTCAGCATCTGGAATAGGTCTTGAAAAACCTGTGTTTACAGGATTCACATAAACGATATCTGCAACGTCAAGAATGGAGTGCGGATTTTCTTTAATGCCGTATGGTTGTACCGGAAAACCCTCATCATCGATCTTCAAAACCCTTGGACCTGTATAGGCAATATGCATCCAAACGGAAGCAGATCCTGGGCCACCATTGAAGGAAATGACCAATGGGCGGTCTTCAGTATTATCTACATTTTTACGCTTATAGTAGGTGTAAAACAGGCTTGCAATAGGAGTTCCGCTTTCATTCCAGAGAGGCATCATACCAGTTTCCGCAGTATAGTCAATAGATTTCCCATTTATTTTTACTGAATGACTGGTAGTCACCATAGTGTCCTGTGGAATCTCGACATTTTGTGCAATGCCAATGGAAGAAAAGAATGATAATGCGAGAAACAGTAATTGTATTTTTTTCATATTTGATTTAAGTATTTCTGCTGAAGAGCATATTAATTTACTTGAAAGAAAGTTGATCATTAAGATGGTTGATATTGGTTGGATGACCAAACAGGTACAATAAGTCACCTTGTTCTATAATAGTTTTTGGTGAAATCTCTGTCAAATACCTGCGGTCCCTTTGGATCGCAAGCAAGGTGACCTGAAAATTCTTTCCAATACCAGAATCTTCGATGGATTTTCCTACGATCTGGCGGTTATCCCGATTCACTTTTAGAGTAACTATTTCCCTGTTCGGAATGTTCAGGTGTTGCAGGGCAGGGGAGTGTGGCCTCTTCTTCATGGAAGTCAGCATCTCATAATCTGAAGATCTAATCTGGTTGATAAATTCCTGAATTTCATCAAATGGCACAAGATATTTCTTAAGAACCCTGGTGAAAATTTCAATGGAAGTTTCAAATTCTTCCGGGATCACCTCGTCTGCTCCCAATTTCAGAACTTCTTCCATTTCTTTGACATACTTGGTACGAACAATAATGGTAGCAGTCTTGGTTAGTTGTCTTATAGAAGTAAGCATTTTCCTGGTCGCACCTGCATCTGATATTGCAATTACGATAACCCGGGCTTCCTGCACATGGGCGTGCTTCAGGATCGTTGTATTGATAGCATCCCCGAATATTACAGGTTCTTTAAGTTCTTTTGCTTTATCAAATGCTTCGGGATTTGCATCAATGATAACGTATGGAATTTCAGCTTTTTGAGCAGCTTTGGATATGTTGGATCCATTGATCCCGTATCCAATAAGTACAAGATGATCCTTCAGATTCTCTTCGGAAAATTCTTCGTCGGCTTTGGTACTTCTCTTTATGTTTTCCAGTCTTTTTCTAACCGCTGGAGGAATTGGCGCCTTCAAAAGTGCATAGGTGATCCTTGGAGCAGATTCTATCAGGAACGGTGTAATTCCCATCGTTATAATAGAAATCGCCAGGAAATACTGGTAAATATTTTCAGGAATAATACCGCTTTCCTTTCCTACTCCAGAAAGTAACAGGGAGAATTCACCAACCTGAAAGAGACTAAAGATAGCAAGAAACATGGTTCTGGCTGGAAACTTCAGGATTAGTACAGTAACTCCAATAACGAGCATTTTCAGTAATACTACTGCGAGTACAAGTCCAATAATGATCAGGATATTTTCAGCAAAGAAATCAAGGTTTAGCAGTGTCCCTACAGAGATAAAGAAAAAGCTGATGAATATTTCTCTAAACGGCAATACGTTAGCGGTAGCCTGGTGACTGTAGTCTGATTCAGAAATAATGAGTCCGGCGAAAAACGCTCCTAAAGCAAGTGATAAACCGACCGTAGAAGTTAACCATGCCACCCCGAAACAAAATACAACGACCGTAAGAATGAATAATTCCTGGTTTTTAGTTTTTACAACCCATCCAAAGATCTTAGGTGCCACATACCGCGCAAGAATATATACGATTACCAATACCAGTAAAATCTTTAAGACCATGATCCCAACGGTAGTAAGAATATTTGGAGTTTCTCCGGCAAGCAAGGGTGTAAAAAGCATCATTGGTACTACCACGATATCCTGAAAAATCAGAATTCCTAAACCTATTTTTCCGTGCGGTGTTGATATTTCACCTTTCTCCTGAAGTAGTTTTAAGACGATCGCCGTACTACTTAAACTAAACAGGAAACCAAGGAATATAGAAGTGTTTAAAGGTAATCCCAAGGCCGTTGAAATTCCGGCGGTAGCAAGTATTGTACCTCCAACCTGCAATCCTCCACCAAGGAATATGATCTTCTTGATAGAGGCGAGACCTTTCAATGATAATTCGATCCCAATTACGAAAAGCAGGAAAATAATTCCTATTTCTGAAAGCAATTCTACATCATGCTGTGAACTAATTAAGTTAAAAGCGTGCGGGCCTGCTATGATCCCAGCAAGAAGAAATCCGAGAATTGCCGGTAGTTTCAACTTCTGGAATACAAGAATGATCACGATCGATAATCCTAGTATAATTACAATATCCTGAAGGATTGGAATTTCCATATTTTGGCTGGTTAATTAGTTTTTAAAGATAAAAATAATGCGAGAGCGACTCTAGCATTTAAACAAAAAAAGCGGCAGTAAAAACTGCCGCTCTACATGAAATACCTGGATTTGATTAACCCTTCAACCAGGCATTTCGCAATTCAATTTTATCACCATCTGCATTCTGTACTTCGCTTAAAGTCATTTGGGTATCCATAGGTGTAGATACCTTCGCTTTCAATTGCATCTCTTCTTCATTTCGAACAATGGTCATGGTAAAGTCATCACCTTCCTTCCATTCCTGGGACTTGCGTATAAGTTCATAAACATTCTGGACATTATATTCCTCTCCATTTGCGCGTTTGATCACGTCACCGCCTTCGATTCCAAGCTCCTTCAGAAAAGTATTAAACTCTGTATCTCCACGGAAAACGATCTGCATTGTTTCCTGATTTGCGGTAATGTATGGCTGCTGACCTTTTAAAAAGAAACCAACTTCCGTCATTTGCTCCTGCTCTTCAATTCCTGCTTTTGCAAAAAACTCATCATAAGGGATCGGTGTTTCACCGGTTACATACTGGTCAAAGAAATTCTGAATTTCAGGATATGTAAGTTCAACAATCGTAGGAATCAATTCATCATCATTGAATGGTTTGTCTTTCCCGTACTTTGCGTTCAATTTCTTCATAAGATCCAGAATTCCCATATTTCCACCGCTAAGTTCTCTTAGCCTGATGTCAAGGGCCATTCCTATAAGCGCTCCCTTCAGGTAAACATTGTAATAGGAATCTTTATACTCATCTGTAAGTATATTTTCACTCATTAGCGTAAATGGAACGGTATCATCAAATCTTTTTGAAGTTGTGATTTTTTGATTCATTCGCTTATAGAACTCCTTGTTATCTATAAGTCCTTGATTTACCTGGAATAGATTCGCGAAATATTCTGTTACACCTTCATAAAGCCATAAGTGCTTGGACATTTTTGGATCATTGTAATCGAAATAATGAACCTCGTTAGAGTGAATTCCAAGTGGAGTAATGATATGGAAAAATTCATGTGATACGATATCGGTCATACTTTTGTCCAGAGAAGATGCATCCATAGACTCTGGCATTACCACCACTGTTGAGGTATGATGTTCCAGAGCTCCATAGTTCGAAGCATCTCCTTCACCTTCGGAAAGGTATACAAGTATGGCATATTTATCTGTAGAGTTTATATCACCTAGAAATTCCTTTTGTGCACGGATCATTTTCTCCATACCAGGCTTTAAAGTCTGAGCCGAATGTTTCTCGTTTGGTGAATAAACACTAAGTAAAACCTGCATGTTTTCTACCATAAAACTGGTAGTATCTGGCTTTGAATACATGATCGGGTTATCGATCACTTCAAAATACCGGTCCAGGTTGTAAACATCTTTTTTCGAGTTGCCTTCTTCAGAATTTTTAGTAGAAGCAATAGTAAGAGAAGTTCCTGCTACAAGATCTTCAGGACGTACGATCTCAAGCTGGTATTTCTTTTCGGTCATTCCGTCGAAATAACCTACAAACCCATGTAGATTCAGAAGGAAGTTCTTATCCTTCAAAATATTTGTTCCTGCCATGGAATAAACACCACCTTCTTCTTCCCAGTCGAAAGAGTCGTTTACCAGGTACATTACCTTATCCAGGTTTGCTGCCTTTTCGATCTTATAACTATTATCATTAATCTTTTCGAAGCTTAATTCGTTTCCTTTATAGTCAATAGCTTTAAAAGACTCAGTAAATTTTCCGTAGTTATCTTCTGAATAAGTTCCGGGAACAGTTTTCGGAATATTGAATATGGTAGATTCGGTTTTAAATTCTGCCGGGTCTACGGTAACCCACACTTTGTCATTTTCAACATTTACCAGATCAAGTTGAGCCAGAACTGGCTTTTCAATGGTTGCCTGGGGATTTTTCTGAGTCTTACAAGCAAACAACATTGAAGCTGCAGCCAGACCCATCACTAATTTTTTCATATGTGCTTTTGTTTTCTATTTATAAGACTGAACAGTCCTTTAAACGTTACAGTTATTGGTTTAATTATGTTAGAGAACTGGAAGATTCAGGAAATTAAACCTTCAGTCGAATGGTTATGCGTGAAATATCTCCTTCTGAAATCTGGGCACAAAAAAAGCCTGGCATTTGCCAGGCTTTTAAACTTAATTGGATTGAGATTATACTCTTACATGTCCTTCACCCAAAATGTAATATTTGTTGGTCACCAATTGTTTAAGACCTAATGGTCCTCTGTGATGAAGCTTGTCGGTTGAAATTGCAAGTTCAGCTCCAACGCCCATTTGCCCACCATCAGTAAAACGGGTGGAAGCATTATGATATACTGCTGCTGAATCTACCTGTTCCATAAAAGTGATCGCTTCTTCTTTATCTGTAGTGATAATAGAAGCGGAATGACCTCCGGAGTACTGGTTGATCTTATCAATAGAATTATCAAGTCCGTCAACGGCTCCAATCACAATTTTCATCGCTAGAAACTCCTCATACCATGTATCTTCAGATGGTACTTTAGATTGATCTGTAAGAACTTCAGATACTTTTTCATCTACCAGAATTTCAACTTTATTGTCGCTGAACAATTCTTCAAGTTCCTTCAGTTTAGACTCATAACCTTCAATATTAGTATCTACCAATACTTTATCTAATGCATTGCAACCAGAGATCTTATCGATCTTAGCATTCAGCATTACTTTTTTAGCGATATCGAAATCGGCATTTTTAGAAACATACAGGAAGTTATTTCCTCGCCCGGAAACTAATACTGCTCCGGTTGCATGTTCTTTCACAAAAGCGATCAGTCTCTCGCCACCACGCGGTACGATAAGGTCTAATTGCTCTGGCGGGTTTTTAAGGAATTCCTGAGTTTCGGTTCTATCAAGGTGTAAAAGCTTAATCCACTCCTTTCCTAAACCATTTTCCTCAAGAGCTTCATGCCAGCATTCTTCAAGTATCTTGTTACTCTCAATTGCTTCCTTACCACCTTTTAAATAAATCTTATTATTTGCTTTAAAAGCAAGCACAGCTGCTTCGATAGTTACATCTGGTCTGGATTCATAAATGATCATGATATTTCCAAACGGAGCAGTTTTGTTTGTAATATCCAGTCCGGTATCCAGCTTTCTATGCTCGATTACCTGGCCAACCGGATCATCCTGTTCCATAACCTCCTTTACAGACTGGATCATTCCGTCAACTTTCTTCTCATCCACGATCAACCTATCATACATGGCCTGATCGTCTTTCGTAAAAGCATCAAGATCTTTTTTATTGGCTGCTATAATTTCCTGGCGTCTTTTGTCCAGAATATTCATCATGGACTTAAGTACGTTATTTTTAGTATCTGACTTTATCAACTTCATTTCTTCGTTTCTTTAAGATTATTAATTGGTTGTTACGAGGTAAACTTAGTACCTACAGGTTTTCCGGCCATAATGTCCAGAATCACATCTTCACGTTTACCGTTAGCGATATACGTTACAATATTTTTTGCTGCAGTACCTTTAGCGATCTTGATCTTGGACTCCATTCCTCCTCGACCTTCGCCTTCACCTTTCTCAGATTGCTGAACGTATTTTTCTACATTTTCATCAATCTGTACTTTATTTAATTTTTCTGAATCATCATGCTCAGGATGTCCTGTGTAAAGACCATCTGTATCACTTAAAATGATCAGTTTTTCAGCACCGATCAATTCAGCAACTAAACTGGCTAACTCATCATTATCAGAGAACATAGACATGGTTACTGAAACAGCATCGTCTTCATTCGCAATTGGAATAATTCCTTCAGATAAAAGGGATTCATAACAATTGATCATGTTCTCGCGATGTATTCCCGGACTAAAATCTCTTTTCGTAGCTAGTACCTGTGCACATCGCATTCCGTAGTCATGAAAAATGCTGTAATAATGACGCATCATTCTAGGTTGTCCTACGGAAGAATAAACCTGTCTACGTTTGCTGGCGTCCTCTATATTAATCTGTCCTAAGATCTCTTTTCCTGCAATTGCAGATCCTGAAGAAACTAGAACAACCATAATGTCTTCTTCGTATAATGTTGCGATCTGTCGCACCAAACTTTTCAAAATTGGTCCCAAAATTCTGTTGTCTTTGTTGGTCATGACATTAGTCCCGACTTTAACGACAATTCTTCTTTTCTTATCCATTATAGATGTTTTGGTTATCTGGTTTTGTTAGTTGATTATTTTTCTTCTCCTAGTTCTACGGCTCTGTCGAAAGCGGCGTAAGCTGCATCCTTGATAAGCTCTTTTACATTGTTATCATCCATAGAATCTAATGCTGCCCTGGTAGTTCCACCTTTAGAGGCTACCCGATCCATCCAGGTGTCTGGACTAAGATCGTTCTGATTAAAGAGTTCCACAGCACCTTCAAAGGTCTGGCTTACTAATACTTTAGAGTCATTTTTACTGAAGCCCATTTTACGAGCAGCTTCCAGCATGGAATTCATAAAATAGAACACGTATGCAGGCCCACTTCCTGAAATACCAGTAGAAGCATCAATAAAGTTCTCATTCTTAACGTGAATGGATTCTCCAGTAGTATCAAGAAGATTGCGAACCATGAGAAGTTCTACTCTGGATACTTCTTTAGATTCGGTATAAGAAGTAACACCTTTTCCTACCTGCGCTGGTAAGTTAGGCATGGATCTAACCACCTTTTTTACTCCAAGTCCATTCTGGATTTTCTCTATAGTAACACCGGCCATTAAGGAAACAAAAATCTGATCCTTATTAACCATTGACTTCATCTCCTCAAAAAGCTCATCACAATGAAACGGCTTTACGGCGACAAAAACCATATCGGCCTGGGGCAGGCATTCTTCAAGTGATTCATAAACATCGAAATGATCCAGATCTCTTAGTCTTGCGATCACATCTGCTGATTTATCGAATACCATAAGATTTCTTCTGTTGAGCATAGCAGATTGTGCCATACCTTCAGCATAAGTTAATCCCATGTTTCCTGCTCCAATTACTAATGTTTTCATTTTTGATATTTTGATTCAAATAATATCGACTAGTTGTCGATCGATTTCGGGTTCTATGGTGCAATTACCATGCGATACGACACTTTTTATATGTCTTGAGCGCTAACACCCCCATAATTTACCCACATTCGGTTAGAATTAGCATTAATAAAAACTTAAATTCGAATTATTATATCCTGAAATATAAGCCACTTTTCATTGATTATATGATTGAATGGTAGCGCTGAATTCAAATTTTTCTAAGGATTGTGCCACATTCTTGAGGTTTTGTAAATGAAACTATCTCCACACAATGGTGAATTGTTGAGCTATCTTAAATTTATGTTAAACATTAAAGTAAGAAAGATGTCTTTGCGCAAATCTGTCAATTGACTGTAATAATGGCAGAAGTCGTTATTTCCTTACAGAATAAGGCTTAAGCGAGTAGAGAAAGCAAAAAACTCTTAGTTTAAGCATTGAATACTGTCATAAGTACTATAAACACTACTCATTTGGCTCAACAATTGTTGGAATAGGGTTACTATAAATCGATTATTTTTTTTATAATTACGAATTACTAAAGGCCCTAGTGGCTATTCTTTAATTGTCTACTACTCAGATTAATGGAAAGTACAGGAGAACGCTCAAGTGTTACGTCTGAATTAAAAACCGAAAACGATCAAACTCGTATTATAGCTGTGGGCGCAAGTGCTGGCGGGCTGGAAGCTTTGAAAGCTTTTTTCGAAAATATAGAAGCCAGCGATGTCAACGCCTACGTCGTAATTCAACATCTGTCTCCAGATTATAAGAGCATGATGGCTGAATTACTGAAAAAAAACAGCAGGTTACCAATTATCCAGATTGATCATGAGATGCAGGTGAAACCCGGGCATGTTCACCTGATCCCTCCAGTTAATAACCTTAAACTTGATGGTGATCGTTTAATACTTACAGAGAAACCAAAGACTCAGACTCTCAATTTACCAATTGATATGTTCTTTGAATCCCTCGCTTCTCAAAGAAAAGACAAAGCTATAGGGGTGATTCTGAGCGGTACTGGTAGTGATGGAACCCGGGGTGTGCGTGCACTTAAGGAGAATGATGGGATGGTCATGGTTCAGGAGCCAGATGAAGCGAAATTTGATGGTATGCCAATAAGTGCCATTAATACTGGCTTGGTAGACTATGTGCTTTCCGTAGATGATATGGGGCATGAGCTCAAAAGATTTATTTCTACTCCTCCAATATTTCATTCTGAAGATGGTGATGCGAATTTTGATGAAAATGAATTGAATGCCATCCTGAATTACGTTGATGAGAAGTCAGGTCTGGATTTCAGAGAATATAAATATGCTACGCTAGCGAGAAGAATTGCAAGAAGAGTAAACATTTGTAATTGCAATAACCTTAATGGTTATTTCGATTATTTGAAGAAGAACGATGAAGAAGTTGAAATTCTTTACAGAGAATTTTTAATTGGTGTTACTAAATTCTTCCGGGACGAAGAAGTATGGAGTATTCTAAGAGATGAGGTTTTTCCAGAATTAATTAGAAGCAAAAGCAATGGAGATGTTCTAAAGATTTGGGGTGTTGGGTGTAGCACAGGTGAAGAAGCGTA
This sequence comes from Christiangramia sp. LLG6405-1, assembly GCF_045055805.1. Lineage (GTDB taxonomy): Bacteria > Bacteroidota > Bacteroidia > Flavobacteriales > Flavobacteriaceae > Christiangramia. Next base: position 2,100,157 of record NZ_CP159330.1, read on the forward strand.
TTCATTTGCTATGTGCCTGCATGAGGAAATGCAGAGACAGGAAAAGAATATTGAAATTAAAATTTTTGCAACAGATATTTCCCAGGCTCATCTGGACATTGGAAGTAAAGGACTTTATCCTGAAAGTATTGTCGCAGATGTTCCAAAAGATCTTTTGCTGAAGTATTTCCTTAGTAATTCTGAAGGATATCAGGTAACCGACAAATTAAGGAGGTCTGTTATTTTCTCCAGACACAATATCATTAAAAATCCACCCTTCAGTAATATGGATATGGTGGTGTGCCGTAACCTTTTGATCTATTTCCAGAATAGCATTCAGAAAAAAGCAATGAATATGCTTCATTATGCTTTAAAACAGGATGGTATTCTGGTGCTTGGAACCAGTGAGAATCCTCATACGCTGAAGGATCAGTTTACTGAAATTAGCAGGAAATGGAAGGTTTTCAGAAATAAGAAAGTTAGTAAAAGACTAAAGGACGGGATTAGTCATGCTTCTCAAATGAACAACGATAATTCCAGAATTCTTGAGAATAATGCAAAAAGAGAACGTAAAACCCGTCGTACCCAGGTAAACCCTATACGTCAGAAATTGCAGCATGAATTAAACGAAGCGATTCTTGGTCAGTTTGGTGGCGCTGCGGTTTTTGTAGATACCGATTATAATATACTTCAGGCAGTTGGTGAATTTAGAAAATATGCGGCTCTACCTGTAAGCGGCTTTTCCATCAACTTACTGGATATGCTGGATTCCAGCCTAAAGTACGTTATTCAGTCTACTTTCAATAAAGCTCTTGAAACCGGAGAAATTTCGGTGTATAAAGACGTAGTTATTGAAAAAGATGATGAAAAACTTGGAGTTGATGTCATTATAAAACCTCTCAAAGAGTATTCTCTCGAAAATGAGGTGAATTATGTAATTACTTTTATAGAGAAGGATGTTGACTTCTCAAAGGTTCAGGAAGTCGAAAAAGTAAGTCCTTCCAACCAGACCAAAGAGTACGTTAGTAATCTCGAAAACGAGTTGAAGCGTACCCGGGAAGACCTGCAAACTTCACTGGAAGAAATAGAAACCAGTAATGAAGAGCTTCAGGCGGCAAATGAGGAATTACTTGCATCTAATGAAGAACTGCAAAGTACCAATGAAGAGCTTCAAAGTGTAAATGAGGAAATAAATACAGTTAATGCAGAGAATGTTCAGAAAATGGATGATCTCGCAGCATTAAATGCCGATATGAACAATCTTCTGAAGAGTACCGATATTGGTGTGATCTTTCTGGATTCACAATTCAATATTCGAAAATTTACTCCGGCAATCAAAAAGCACTTTAGTTTATTAAATGGTGATATAGGCAGGCCAATCGATAATTTCACCAATAGTTTTGGACTAACTCGTAGACGGAGTTTTATTGATCGTTGTAAAAGAGTACTTCAAAGTGGTAAAGTACTGGAAAAGCATATCGTTTCCAGAGAAGGACGTAATTACCTGCAGCGTATATCTCCATATTTTAATTCAGAGAATGAAAGGGATGGGGTGGTGATCACCTTTATTGATATAGAAACGATCCAGAAGTCAAAAGAGAAACTGGCGGCCAGTGAAAAACGTTTCAGATCCTTCTACGAGGATGATCCTGTGTTGCATATGAGTGTGGATCCAAAGTCTTCAGAGATCGTGCAATGTAACCGCAAGGCTGTTCAGAAATTAGGATACAAAGAAAAGGAGGAAATTATTGGAAGATCCATTCATGAATTCTTTGATAAAGACGCTACGGTTTCATCTTCAAAACTAAAATCCAACATCAAGAAATCTGGAGAGATCATTAATATCGAGCAGAATATGATCACCAAGAACGGTACTATTTTACCGGTGATCTTAAATGCAACTGCTGAAAAGGACGAAGCCGAAAACCTCAAAACTATTCGCTATACCTGCGTGGATATTTCAGCTTTGAAAAAGGCAGAAGCTAAACTTCAGGAGCAAAAAAGTGATCTGGAAAGAGCGAATAGAGATCTGGAGCAATTTGTTTCCATTTGTTCTCACGATTTACAGGAGCCATTAGCAACTATCAAATTTGGTAGTGATGTTCTTGGAAAAATGTATGCTAAGCACTTGGATGAAAAAGGGGAGAACTATATCAAATATATTAAAAACGCTTCAGACAGACTTTCAGGACAAATTAAAGCACTACTGGAACATTCCAGAATTGGAAAGAATGGAGCAAAAGAACTGGTCAATATAAAAGAGGTTGTAGAAATTGTGAAATACGACTTGGGTAAAAGCATTAGAGATACAGATGCCAAGATCAATGTTGGTTCTATGCCGCAAATAATGGGGTATGAAGTAGAACTTAGATTGTTGTTCCAGAATCTTATTAGTAACGCTATCAAATACGTTCCAAAAGAGCGAAATCCGGAGATCAGGATTTCTTCTTATCGTGAAAACGATTATTGGGTATTTTCCATTATGGACAACGGTCTGGGAATATCGAAAGAAGATCAGAAAAACATTTTTACAATTTTCAACCGTGTGCCTGGAAATGAGGATATGGAAGGAACAGGAGTTGGACTGGCACACGTAGAAAAGATCGTATTGCTGCACGAAGGAACCATCTGGGTGGACTCTCAGGAAGGAGTAGGAAGTACCTTTTATTTTAAACTGAAGGCTTAAGTATTTTAATGACAGAAGAGAATAAGTACCCGGTAGAAGTAGACCTTAGTAGTTGTGAAAAGGAGCCTATTCATATTATAGGAACTACGCAATCACATGGTTTATTGATCGCCTCAAGTATTAAAACCGGACAGATTACCCAGGTTGGCGAGAATGCCGGTCATATCATTGGTATTGCTTTAGAAGAATTACTGAAACTCAATATTTCTGATATATTATCTTCGGAAGTACTTAAAAATATCAATCAATCACTGCTGAAGGATGAGAGACTGGAAGTTGAAGAATCCCTGGTTAATGGTAAGAAATTTATCATTATCCCACATTTAAGCGGTGATTCTCTAATTCTGGATATCGAACCAACCCATGAAAAGAAGGATACTTTCGATTTTCAGAGGGAGTTATCCGGATTACTGAATACTTTATCAGCAAGTGATAACCCTCAACAGCTTTGTCAGGATGCAGCCAATCTTACCCGTCAGATTTTTGATTATGACCGTGTAATGGTTTATAAGTTCGATGACGAATGGAATGGAAAGGTGATCGCAGAAGCTAAGATTAATGATATGGAGCCTTTCTTGGGACTACAGTATCCGGCAAGTGATATTCCGAAGCAGGCGAGACAACTATTCTTTAAGAACAGGGTACGTATCATCACTGATGTTAATTATGCTCCTGTAAAAATTGTTCCTCAAATTTCACCAGTAGGTGGCGAACCTCTGGATATCTCAAAATCTAAACTAAGGGGAGTATCTCCAATCCATATTGAATATCTTCAAAATATGGGCATTGGTGCGAGTATGACTGCTGCTTTAATCAGCAACGGAAAATTATGGGGTCTGCTGGCCTGCCATCATCGGGAGGCTAAATTTGTGAGTTACTATGAAAGACAAACCTGTGAATTTCTAATCCAGATATTCTCGAATGAACTTTCACTAAAAAACTCCAACATATTTTTAAATAAAATAGCAGAGGTAGAAAAAGTAGCAGGACAACTTATGGATCAGGTATTGAGACAGGATTCCATCAAAAAAGGACTCTCAACCAATGATCTCAAACTTACAGATCTTATCGAATCTTCTGGAGCTGCAATCGTAATAGACGGGAAGATCAAGCTCGTTGGAGAGACACCTTCTAAAAAAGAAGTAAAAACGCTCATCAAAAAGTTTCTAAGTAAACAACAGGATAACATATTCTATACAAAGAATTTATTGAGTTTATATCCTGAAGCCAAAGCTTATAAATCAACTGGGTCGGGTATTTTAAGTTCGCGATTGGGGAATGACAATATGAACTATTTGATCTGGTTTCGTCCTGAAGTAATTCAGCAAATTGACTGGGGTGGTGATCCCAATAATAAGGCATTCTACGATTCAGAAAAAGAGCGGCTCACTCCGCGTAAATCTTTTGAGAAGTGGACCGAGGATTTGAGCGGTGTAGCAACTTCCTGGAGTGATTATGAATTGAGCGGAGCCAGAAAACTTAGTAAAAACGTTAATTACGTCATTCTTGATCATCAAAAACGTAACATAGATAATCTTAATGAGAAGTTGGTAACTGCTCATAAGGAACTAGAACTTTTCAGTCAGGGTCTTTCCCATGATCTAAAAGCACCTCTTCGTGGTGTAGATGGCTATGCCCATATTTTAAAGGAAGATCACTTCAGCAGTCTTAATAAGGAAGGAAGAATGGCGGTAGATACGATACTTTCTTCGGTACAGGAGATGCAGGATCTAATCGATAATATCCTCTCTTTTGCTGGTGTCTCAAATGAAAATATAAGTAAACAGGTCGTCTCTACAGATACCATGGTCAGTGATATCCTGAAGTCATTTAATATAAAGTCTAACTTTAGTAATACTTCTGTTAGTATCGATGAATCTTTACCAAAAATGCTGGGAGACAGAAGGATGCTGGGTCAGGTCTGGTCTAATCTAATCGCCAATGCTTTGAAATACAGTGAAAGAACTTCCAGTCCAGCAATTGAAATTGGTTACAATCTGGAAGAAAATATTACCGTATACCATATCAAGGACAATGGGATTGGTTTTGATCTAAAATATAAAGATGAAATCTTCAACTTGTTTTCAAGACATTCGGGGGATAATTACCAGGGTACAGGAATAGGACTGGCGATCGTAAAAAAGATCATCGAAAAACATAATGGTAAGATCTGGGCAGAGAGTGAACCGGGTATAGGTTCAGCCTTCTACTTTCATGTTTAACTTTTAGCAATTGTTTCATACTTAGTTTTAGATTATTTTCGCTTTTGATATAAGTGTAATCATGATCCACAGAAAACTTAACATACTGCTGGTTGAAGATAATGAGAATGATATTTTTCTCATTAAACGACAAATTTCAAAGATCGTGGAGGAACCTGTGATCGAAACCGCAGACAATCTGCAGGATTGCAAACGATTACTTTTGAACTTCGCACCAGACGTCGTTCTTTCCGATTATAATTTACCTAACTGTACAGGTCTTGATGTGCTAACCACCGTTCAGGAATTTGATGATTCCATCGGATTCATATTTATCACCGGAACTATCAATGATGAGGAATTAGCGGCAAACACTATTCTGAATGGAGCTTCTGGTTATATTCTTAAAAAGAATATCAATAATCTAAGCGAAAAGCTGGAACCTCTTCTGAAAAAGCTGGTCATCAACATGACCTCAAAACAGGAACTTAGAAGTATGATTCGCCAGAATAAAATAACGGTGAACAAGATCTATGATTACCTGGACAAAATGAATTCTGAAGATCAGGCACAAAAAGAGAATATTAATAAGATCAGGGAAGCGATCGGTAATTTTGATACAGATAGAAACGATGCTGAATAAATTACGAGAAGCAACCAAAGCTCAACATGAGGATTTGGAAGGTGAAAATCTAGCCAATAAGATCATGGATCACAGCATTACTGAAGAAGAGTATAAATTACTCCTGCTCCAGAATTACGCTGCTTATGCTGCTACTGAAGATCCTATAGCCCGCCATTTGAAAAATTATTCTTCTACTAAAACCGATGCGATCAAACTGGATCTTTCAAGCCTTGGAATAGAAAAGGCTGAAACTTCTCTAGAATTTCAATGTGATAATGAAGCGGAAGCTGTAGGTGCAGCATATGTTGTGGAAGGTTCTGCAATGGGAGGCTTGATGATAGGGAAGGAACTGAAGAATTGTCCTCATCTTGAACATTTGCCAGATCAACAATTTTTCAGTGGAAAAAGAGACCAGATCAAAAGCTGGAATGAATTTCTAAAGTATCTTCGGAATAAGGACTTTTCAGAAGATCAAAAAGAAATTGCTGCCAGAAAGGCTCAACAAACTTTTGATTTGTTTGAAGAAGCATTCAAAATTGAATTAATAAAATTATAAAGTCCTTTTCAGGACTTTTTTCATTAAAACGCCTTGCTATGTATAAGATAAAATTACTTCTACTTGTATTTCTCTCAGTTCAGCAACTTGATCTACAGGCACAATCGGGAAGAATTCCCGTAGAAGCCGAAAATGGGATGGTAGCAAGTTCTCATTATCTGGCTTCAGAAGCAGGTGTGGAAATACTCGAAAAAGGAGGAAATGCTATTGATGCTTCTATCGCAACTGCTTTTACGTTAGCTGTGACTTTGCCTTCCGCCGGTAATATTGGTGGCGGTGGATTTCTGCTTTATAAACCGAATGCAGATAAGGCAACCGGATTTAACTTTAGAGAAAAAGCTCCTCAAAAAGCTACAAAAACTATGTTCCTGGGTGAAGATGGTAAAGTCAAGGATAACTCGAACCACGAAACGACATTATCTGCAGGTGTGCCGGGAACTGTTGCTGGATTGTTTCAGGCACATTCCAACTATGGAACAATGGATTGGACTAGCCTTGTTCAACCTGCGATCGATCTTGCCCAGAATGGATTCACTGTATATCCTGATCTGGCCAGATTTTCTCAATGGGTTTACGATAACAAAGAAGGATACTCAAGTACTGCCGCCGTTTTCCTGAATAGCAATGGAGAAGCTTACCAAGCGGGCGATACGATTATTCAGAAAGATCTAGCTGAATCTCTTATAAGAATCCGCGATCATGGAGCTCAAGGTTTTTATAGTGGTAAAACAGCCCAGCTAATTCATGATTTCATGAAGAAGACCGGTGGTATTATTTCCAAAAGTGATCTAACAGGTTATGAGTCGGAAGAAGTAGAACCACTGGTAGGAACTTATCGTGGGAATGAGATTATCGGGATGCCTCCTCCAAGTTCTGGTGGAACTGCAATCATAGAGATGCTAAACATTCTTGAGAATTACGATCTTCATGAATACGGACTTAACAGCGCTCAGAGCATTCATTATATTAGTGAAGCAATGCGATTAGCATTCGCAGACAGAGCTCAATTTCTTGGCGATCCTCAATTTAATATTGAGATGCCACTGGATTCACTTTTATCGAAATCCTATGCTAGTAAATTACAATCAGCAATTAAGGAAAAGACAGCTTCTATCAGTGATTCTGCTAATTTCAATAAGAAACATCTTCAGTTTGAAAGCGATGAAACTACGCATATCTCGGTGGTCGATAAAGAAGGAAATGCTGTTTCGCTTACCTATACATTAGAACATTCTTACGGAAATCGGATCGTGGTAGAAGGAGCCGGATTTCTTCTGAATAACGAAATGGGAGATTTCAATGCGATTCCCGGATTGACAAATTCTGAAGGTAGAATTGGAACAGAACCTAATCAAATTGCTCCGGGGAAGCGAATGCTTTCAAGTATGAGTCCAACCATTGTAGCGAAAAACGATAAGGCCTATATCGTTATTGGGTCACCAGGAGGCCGAACTATCATTAATACTGTCCTACAGGTGATTCTCAATGTTGTAGATTATGATCTGGATATCGCAAAAGCTATCGAATCACCAAAATTTCATCATCAATGGTTGCCAGATCTGATCACCTTTGAAGAGTGGGGTTTTTCGCCAGATACGATAGAGATCTTAAAATCCTACGGACACGAAACAGGAACGCGGTCTTCACAAGGTAGAGCCATGGGAATTATCATAGATCCTGAAACAGGAGTTTACCAGGGTTCTGCCGACTCCAGAAGCTACACTGGTAAAGCGGTGGGATATTAGAAACTAACGCGTTCTATTTCTCGCACTTCGCCGCTATCTAAATTCTCTAGTTTTTCATTAGCGATACGCACCCGTACCAGTCTTAAGGTGGCAAAGCCAACTGCTGCGGTCATTTTCTTTACCTGCCGGAACTTGCCTTCGATAAGTGTTATACTTATCCAGCTTGTAGGCCCATGACGTTCATCGCGTATTGGTTTGCTTCTTTCAGGAAATTCTGGAGTTACATTTAATTTAAAAACCTTGCATTCCTTAGTTTGGTATTTCTTGCCCTGTATCCCTATTTCAACACCTTTACGAAGTTTTGCTATGGCTTCTTCTGAAATTTCACCATCAACTTGTACATAGTATTCCTTTTCAGAATCACCGGCTGTAACTTTGGAACTCAGTTTGCCATTTGTAGTCAATAGTAAAAGTCCTTCAGAGTCTTTATCTAATCTACCAATCGACATGGTACCTTCAGGGAAATCACCTAAATCTCCCAGAAGTTTATGTTTTCCTCCCTTTCTCTGATTGGTTATAAACTGACTCAAATAACCGTAAGGTTTGTATATTTTAAAATGTCTGTGATAATCTGAAGTCATAATAATAGTACACAATGGAAGATTTATCAAAACTTTAAAACTTGTTTTAAACGAATCTACCTAAGTTCATAAGAGACAAATTTAAAACCTTATTTATGAAAATTGCTATAATATATTACAGTGCAACCGGTACAAACCATCAAATGGCGAAGTGGGCAGCTGAAGCTGCAAAGTCTAATGGAGATCATGATGTTCGATTTCGAAAGTTGAAAGAAACTGCACCAATGGAAGCTATTGAATCTAATGATGCGTGGAAAAAACATTATCAGGAAACCCAGGATGTTGAGGTAGCGGTACTGGATGATCTTGATTGGGCAGACGCAATAATTTTTAGTATTCCTACCAGATATGGAAATTTACCTTCTCAACTTCAGGCGTTTTTTGATACCACAGGAGGTTTATGGAGTAAAGGGAAATTAGTTAATAAAGTCGTTTCCGGTATGACAAGTGCACAAAATCCACACGGTGGTCAGGAGACTACCTTATTAACACTCTATAAAAGCATGTTTCATTGGGGCGCCATCGTTGCCGCTCCTGGTTATACTTCAGAAGAATTATTTAAAACTGGAGGTAATCCTTACGGCTTTAGTTCTGATGGCGGATTGGATAATCTTAACGAGCAATCTAAAACTTCTATAACACATCAGGTAAAGCGAACTATCAGTATTGCTGAAAGCATTAAAAGTGGTATAAGTAAAGCTTAAAATATAGTCAGTAAAATTTTAAGATATCTTAAACAGAAAATGCCCTGAAATTTCAGGGCATTTTTGTTATTAAAAGTTCTGAATTTAGTCTTCAGTAGTTTCTGAATTTTCAGGAACAGGAAAACCACGGTCACGCATCAACGCATCGATTTCAGCATCCCTTCCACGGAACTTATTATAAGCTTCCGCAGGATCCATTGCATTTCTAGGAGCAAAAAGATATTTCACTAATTTGCGAGCAACTTCCTTATCATAGAAGCCATCTTCAGCTTCAGCAAAAGCTTCCGTAGCATCAGCAGTTAAAACATCTGCCCATAAATATCCATAATAACCGGATGCATAACCCTCACCAGAGAACACATGTCCAAAATGAGGTGTTCTATGACGCATTACGATCTCTTCTGGCATATTAAGCTCTTTTAAGGTTTCCTTTTCGAATTTGGCAGGATCGATCTTGTCTGGATCTGTAGTATGATATTTCATATCCATGATCGCAGAAGCTAAAAACTCGGTCGTACCAAATCCCTGGTTAAAAGTAGAAGCCTTTTTGATCTTTGCTACCAAAGCTTCAGGAATCACCTCATTAGTTTCGTGATGTCTAAGAAACTGGTTGATCACCTTGTCTGTAGACAACCATCTCTCTAATAATTGCGATTGAAATTCAGTATAATCACGTACGCCTCCATTTAAGGTAGGATATTCCACATTAGCTGATAGAAAGTGCAGGGCATGACCAAATTCATGGAAAAATGTTTCTGCATCATCCCAGGAAACCAGTACTGGCTCACCCGGAGCAGGTTCGATAAAGTTTGAATTGTTAGAAGCCAACACTGGTTTTTCACCCGTAAGCTTCGTATAACCTCTGTAAGTAGTTGCCCAGGCTCCAGAGCGTTTTCCCTGTCGTGCATATGGGTCTAAATACCATAATCCCACAATTTCACCGGAATCTTTATCACTAACTTCCCAGACATTCACATCCTCATGAAAAACAGGAACACTGTTATTCTCTACAGGAGTAAAGGCAAAATTGAATAATTCACCAGCTGTGAAAAATAAGGCCTTGGTAAGGTTTCCTAATTCCAGGTATTGTTTTACTTCTTCACTATCCAGATCATACTTTTCTTTTCTAACCTTTTCAGCATAGAATCTATAATCCCATGGCTTGATAGTTATATCGGCATTCTCAGAGTCTGCAACTTTCTGCATGTCTGCTACCTCTTCTTTTACTCTTGCCAATGCCGCTGGCCATACCTGCATCATTAGATCCATAGCATTTTCAGGATTTTTAGCCATACGATTCTGCAAACGCCACTGTGCATAATTATCGAATCCAAGTAGTTCTACTCGCTCATCTCTAAGCTTCAGGATCTTTTGAATACTCTCTTTATTATCGAATTCATCATTATTGTCTCCTCTTGAATAATAGTTCTTCCATACCTTTTCACGTAGTTCTCTTTCCGTAGAATAGGTGAGAAAGGGGTCCATGGATGACCTTGTATTGGTAACTGCATAAGAACCTTTATGATCACGATCTTCAGCAGCTTTAGCGGCAGATTTCACATAGGAATCCGGCAGTCCGCCAGTTTGTTCTTTTGTAAGGTAGATGACATAGTTCTCCTCATCTGCCAATACGTTGCTTGAAAACTTAGTATATAGCGCAGAAAGTTCCTTGTTGATCTCTGCATAACGTTTTTTGTCTTCCTCACTTAGATCGGCTCCCTGCATAGCAAACTCTTCATAAACCAAATCAATGACTCTTTGTTCTGCGGAATCTAATGGCTTCTCCTGAGAATTCTCATAAACCGTTTTAATCCGTTTGAATAAAGCTTCGTTCTGACTGATCTTCGAGGAATACTCTGAAATCTCTGGAGCCAGTTCTTTCTGAACTGCTCTAAATTCCGGGCTGGAAACATTGCTGCTATAGATACCAAAATAGGTAAAAGCACGATCGAGTTCTTTACCTGCTTTTTCCATCGGAATAATGGTGTTTTCGAAGGTAGCTTCAGCAGAATTATTAGCGATTTGGTTGATCTCTTCCAGATGCAGTTCCATTCCCTTGCGAATAGCTGGTTTTATAAGTGAAACTTCCATTTTGTCAAAAGCCGGAACTCCTTCATAAGGGCCCTGCCATTCTTTAAGCAATGGATTTTGCATAATTTCCTGATTATTTTCCTGAGCATTGGACTGACTAATAAGTGCAAATAGTGCGATCATACTCAGGCCTGTTCGTAATTTCTTTTTCATATTCTGTGTTTATTCGAGGTCTGTAACCTACAAAACCCGGACCAAAGCGAGGCTTCAAATATCCTGGTTACTCTATTAATATTAAATATTATTTTGTTGGTAATTCATTTTTGGAAAGTACTTTCCTGGGAGAAACTCCGTATTTTTTCTTGAAGATCTTAGAGAAATAACTTCGGCTGGATAATCCAAGTTCGTAGACCACTTCACTAACGTTCTTCTTTCCTGAAGAGAGCATGTGTAGAGCTTTTATAAGGCGTATATCCCGCACGTATTCATTCACGGTTTTTCCATAAACCTTCTGAAAAACTTCCTGAAGCTTGTTCGTGTTTACACCGGCGATCTGTGCCAGTTCATTCACAGTACCAGCCTGGGCGAGATTGGAATCTATATAGTTCACAACCTTTTCTACAGCAGCCCGGTCCTTATCTTTTAGTTCATTCTGAGTTTGCTGATCCTCCTTTTTAAAACGATTCAGCATATAGCTTAGGATCTCTAAAGATTTTGCTCCTACAAAATTAATCCTTGGAAATCCTGTAAGATCAGAAGTTTTAATTTCTTTAATAATTTGGCTAGTTTGAAGACTAATATTACCTAAAGTTGAAACCCGGTTATGAGCCTGTACATCACTAAATAATTTGTAGAAAATTGGCTCAAGTTCATGAAGGTCAAAACTGAAATATTCCTGAAATTTTAAACGGTCAATTTCCAGGTAACAGAGCGTGGTTTCTATATCCTTCTTCAAGGTAATGTTATACGTCTCCTTGCTTTTTGGAGCAGCAATCACGAATTCATGATCTTTTACAAGATCTTCAGTATCTATAAAATCAAAACTACTTCCAATCATTCCATCTAGACAATAGATAAAGCGAATCGGCTTTATAGTAGGGTGGGATATCCTTAGCTCTGTGTCTTCTCGAACCGTCACATGATACATATATAGACCTATACCATTAGGAAAATTAATTCCACGAATGTTGCCGTCGCCAATAGAGTCAGGTATAAATAGAGAGAATTCGCCGAGGTGTTCCGAATGATCTATTCCTACAGTTTTCGCAAGTTCAGGAATAAAATCATCCACATCATTTATTTCTAAATGATAAGTCTTCATAAAAATCGAGTTAGCTTGTTAACTCATACAAGGTACACAGCGGCTTAAACTATCATGGCTAAAGAATTGTTAAATTCATATTGACTTTGTGAACACCATCAATTTAATTTATCCTAACTCCTTCCGAAGTACAGCCAGAGGTGGACTTTTTACCACGCTATAACTATTCGCAAGTCCTATAATTACCACCAATGCGGTAATTGCAGGGAACACCACTAAAAATGGAATCCATGAAGGAATAAATGTAGTATCAAACAAGAAATAACCAATTAGAAAACTGGAAATCAAGGATAGTAATATTCCAGATAAGCTTCCCAGGATTCCCAGAAATAAGTATTCCAGCCCCAGGATTTTTAAGATCTGCCTGTTCTTGGCACCAAGGGTTCTTAAAAGAACACTTTCGCGAATTCTCTGATATTTACTGGTTCTAACTGCACCAATGAGTACGATGATACCAGTAAGAATACTGAAAAATGCCATGAAATTAATTAGCCAGGAAATCTTGCCAAGAATTTCCTCCACAACTTTTAAAACCTGTCTTAGATCGATAATGGTCACATTAGGAAATTGCTGTACCAATTTCTGCTGAAGCTTCGCTGAAGAATTATCGTCTTCAACCCGCGTTGTCATCACTGTGAATTGCGGAGCATCCTCCAGAACACCGGTCGGGAATAAAATTGAAAAATTGATTTGCATATTGCTCCAGTCCACTCGACGAATACTCGCAACTTCAGTTACCAGCTGAACGCCCTGTACATTAAAAATCAATTTGTCTCCAATACTGGCTTCGGCATCTTCAGCAAGATTATCACTTATAGAGATTGGAATAAGACCTTCTCCATTAAAATTTGCTATCCATTTTCCATCCAGAATTTCTTCACCTTCAGCAAGAGAATCTCTATAGGTAGTCCTGAATTCGTGATCCAGAACCCAGTTATTGATCGTACTGCTGGTGTCCTTGCGAATTTCGTTCGCGCTTCTACCTTTCAGCTCAATAACACGCATGGTGACGATGGGAATGTTCTGTAAAAGCTCCAGGTTGCTACTGTCAATTACCTGTTCAACCTCTTCTTTTTGCTCACTTTGAACGTCCAGCAAGATCATATTTGGAGTATTCTGCTGACTCTCCAATGTAGTTTGAGCCAGAAGCAGATCCCTGGTAAAGTATAAAGTGCTTATTAAAAATGTTCCAATCCCAATGGCAAGAATAAGAATAAGTGTTTGATTCTGAGGTCGATAAAGATTTAAAACACTTTGTCTTGCCGGAAATCCCCAGTTCTTCGGAAAATACCTTTTCAGCAATTTCATGATTAAAGCTGCAAATCCGCTTAAAATTGCAAAGGTGACCGCCAGTCCCAGAACGAACCAGATCGCATATAGCCAGTTATCGAGTAACCAGAATGCAAAGATCCAGATGAAAATTATGACTGCGATTGACACCAGAATCTTATACTTTTTGTTCGATCCTGCAGATTGCTGCATGCGTAGAGTCTGCAAAGGAGATATATCCAGGGTAGTAAGTAGTGGGTATAAAGCAAAAAGAACCGACATGCTTACCCCAAGAATAATTCCTGTAAGAATTACAAGAGGTGAAATTTGGAGATCTATTTCTACCGGCAAAAGATCCTGTAACAAGTAGGGAAATAATTCCTGCAAACCGAGCCCTAACAATGTTCCAATCACAGAACCGATCAATCCAATAACAATCACCTGAATCAAAAAGATTTGAAAACTTTGTTTTCTGGAAGATCCCAGGCATTTCAAAATAGCGATCGATGCAACTTTTTCTTTTATATAAATATGTATGGCGCTGGCGATTCCAACACAACCTAATAATAGCGCAATGAAAGCCACCAGATTCAGGAATTTTGCAAAATTCTCATACTGTCTTCCTAATCTCTGACTAGTGGATAGATGAGTGTCCAGATCTGCATCGTTCGCATCAAGTATAGGATCAAGTTTTTCATCAAACTTTTCCATATCAAGACTTTCTGGAGCAGTAAAATAATACCTGTAATCAATACGGCTACCGGTTTGAACCAGACCCGATTTCTCTATGGCAGAAAAGGGCACCAGTAGAGGAGGAGCTATAGAACTAAAAATGCTGGAACTGCCGGGAACATTATTTAATGCTCCACCAATTTCCAAACTTGTATTTCCAATTTTTACTACATCGCCAATTTCCAGTCCCAACTGAAGCATGACCGTGGCATCTAACAGGGCAACATCAGATTCTTTAAAATTCTTACCTGCCTGGGCAGGTGTAGTTTCTATTTCTCCATAAAATGGAAAACCGCCTTCTATTCCCCGAACTTGCATGAGTTTTGTTCCCTGCTTCCCAGGAAATGATGCCATAGAAGCGAAGCTGACCTCTCTTGCTTCTGCGCCGCCTAGGGAATCGATAATGCCGTAAACTTTTTCCGTAGGAAGTTTATCACTGTCAATAATATAATCGGCACCCATCAGGGATTTCGATTGTAGAGAGATGTTACGTTTGAGGTTAGCGCTAAATGACTGTATGGAAACTACCGCAGCAATTCCAAGTACGATCGATGCGATAAATAGAAATAATTTACGACTGCTTGCTTTCCCATCCCTTAAAGCCATTTTTAATAGCCAAGGGAAACCGGTGCTGGATCTTTCCGAACTCATATTAAACCTGGGTTTGTAGTTCCTGAACTTTTCCACCTCGAAGCTTTAGAATTCGCTGTGTTTTCTGGGCTAGTTCCATATCATGAGTGACTATTACCAGTGTTGTACCCAGATCTTTATTCAGTGTTAAAAGCAGATCGATCACATTTTGTCCAGTAGCTTCGTCCAGGTTGCCCGTTGGCTCATCTGCAAAAAGTATCCTGGGTTTATTGCAAAATGCTCTAGCAAGAGCAACTCTTTGTTGTTCCCCTCCAGACAATTGGGTTGGATAATGATGCATTCTATCTTTTAAACCAACTTTTTCCAGTAGGGCTGTGGCTTCATTTTCTGCATTCGAATCTCCCCGAAGTTCCAAAGGAACAGCAACATTTTCAAGAGCTGTAAGGGTAGGAATGAGCTGAAAGTTCTGAAATACAAATCCTACGTGCCTGTTCCTTAATGCAGCGCGACCATCTTCATCTAGCTGACTTAGATTTTCGCCGCAGAGTTCTATAGTGCCTTCATCACTTCGATCAAGTCCCGCACTCAAGCCAAGTAAAGTTGTTTTCCCACTACCTGAAGGGCCAACGATAGCAAAAGTTTCTCCTTCTTCAATATCAAAATTGATCTTGTCCAGGATGACCAGCTTTTTATTCCCATTATTATAGGTTTTGCTGAGATTTTCAACCCTTAAAATTTTTGCCATCTTAGTTCTTTTAATTTTCTTTACTCGGGCCAACAAAATAAGAAATGATTTTATGAATACTGCACCTATCTTTCGAAGCTTTCAAATCTTTGCGCTTAGTTTAGTTTTACTGCTGAATCTATCCTGCGGAAACGAAAAAAAATCGGTTGCAGCTGAAGAGAAATCTGCTACTGAAGAATCTGAGGATAATTTAGAAGAAGAAAATTCTAAAACGATCCTCTTTTTTGGAGATAGTATTACTGCAGGCTACGGACTTGAGACCGATGAAGCTTTCCCGAATCTAATTCAGCAGCGACTCGATTCTCTTGGGTTTGATTACACGGTGATCAATGCCGGGCTTAGTGGAGAGACTACCGCTGGGGGATTGAACCGAATCGATTGGGTGCTAAAACAGAATGTGGAGATTTTTGTTCTGGAGCTTGGTGCGAATGATGGATTACGCGGTGTTCCTTTGGCTGAAACCAGGTCTAATCTAAATAAGATCGTAGATTATGTTCAGGAGAAAAATTCAGAAACTAAGATCATTCTTGCTGGAATGCAGATCCCACCAAACCTCGGGGCAGATTATACTACAGAATTCAGAGAGTTATTTCCAGAGCTTGCCGAAAAAGAGAACATCTACTTAATTCCATTTATACTGGACGGTGTCGCCGGCGATCCGGAACTTAATCAACAGGACGGTATTCATCCAACTGCTGAAGCTCAGCCAATTTTAGTAGAAAATATCTGGGAAACTTTAGAACCCCTTCTTAAAGACTAATTGCTGAAATCCCAGGCTGGCGAAAAATGCGATCGCAGCAGTGGTTCCTAAACTTCCACCAAAACCTTCAAAGAAAACTCCGGTACAATAGAATAGTATTCCGAAGAAAATAGAGGATAAGATAATAATGCGGTTTTTGGACGCGATCTCTTCCGAAGCCATTCCAACAAAGCTTGCACCCATAATTACCAGAGGTAAAGTTTCTTGCATAACTTTCGATACTGGAGTGTAGATCAATAATCCTCCTGAAATGCTCACCAGTGAAGAAGCAATGACGGCACCCAGGTTTAAACTATTATTTAAGGTATAAGTGAGCTGACCTGAAAGTACACTACAGCCTAATATGAGTAGTAAATTCATTATAATAGCATGTATGTTAAAAGGCTTACCAGGCTTACTCCAGCAAATGCGATACTGCCAAGTTTCCCTCCATAGCCGTTAAAATTTTCTCGTGTAAGTATCAAGATAAAGCCAGCGAAAATTGAGGCTAGTGTTATAAATAGATAATTTCCTGCCAATACCGGAGGAGTCATCCCAACAAAGGCACCGCAGTAGATGGCTGATGAAGCGATCTTAGCTAAAGGCTTAGCAATTATTTTAGGTAGAATTCCGCCAAAAAGTCCGACAATTCCAGCAGAAAGTACCGCTGAAAGTTCAAATCTATCCTGCAAAGCGAAAGTTGCAAGTCCACCTAAAATGGCAAATATGATGGTTGATATCTGTATGTCCTTTTCTACCAGTTCCTTATTTTTGGAGAAATTATGAAGATAAAAATATAGAAGCATAGAAGAGATCATCACGAGCGGAATAAGCTGATAGAGGTTCTCCTGACTCTCGTATACTGCAATTCCAATAAAAAGTGTGTGAAATAGCAGGAAAATGAATTGGGGTAAATTTTTCATTAATTCCTATGTCTCTTATAAAAGGTAAACCTTTCGAGAACTAACCGGAATCTCCAAACCATAGAGATGAAATTCCTAGCTTGTAATTTTAACTATTGTTTACTTATCATCAATCTAAATTAATCGCTATTTTTAGCCTTGATCTATTAATTGTTTGATTGTTAATGGTATAAACGTTCTAGCCGCTCTCAATTCTATCATTTTAAAATGAATTTGAACTGGTGCTTTTTATAAATCTAACCTTGCTTATAGATCTACTTTAATAATGTTCACCTTCGAAAAAAGCTTCTTTCCAGAGGCTTTTTTCTTTTTGCTTAGTTCATCAAACAAGCACCTAAATTAGAAAGAATCTAAACCTGCTTTAAAGTATCTTCGTACTTCAACTAATAGAAATTATGTCGAAAACAAAACTAACAGTCAATAGTAATGGATCCCTTAAAGTAGAAGGAGATTTCGAAATTGTAGATAAAAATGGAAATGTATATGATCTGGGTGGAAGAGACCTGGTTTCAGTATGTCGATGTGGATTATCTAAAAATAAGCCATTTTGTGATGGAGCTCATAGAAATCATTTCGAGCACGAAGCAATAGCTTTTGACTTACCTCCAAAAAAGAAATAAAAAAAAGCCTCTGATTTTTCAGAGGCTTTCTTAATCTGTAGAAATAAATTCTTATTTCAGCATATCATATAATCTGGAAGCAACTGCCCCAGATGATTGCGGATTCTGTCCTGTAATCAAATTACCGTCTGTTACTGCATACTCATTCCAGTCAGCTTCCTTGGAATAGATTCCTCCATTTTCCTTTAGCATATCCTCTACTAAGAATGGTACAACATCGGTTAGTTGAACCGCTTCCTCTTCAGAATTTGTAAATCCGGTTACTTTTTTACCTTTTACAAGAGCGTTACCATCCTTAGCTTTTACATTTTTCAAAGCTGCAGGTGCATGGCATACAAATGCAATCGGTTTTCCAGCTTCGTTAAAGCTTTCAATTAGCTTAATAGATTTTTCATCTTTAGATAGATCCCAAAGTGGACCATGTCCTCCTGGATAAAATACACCATCAAAATCTTCTTCCTTAACATCAGAAAGCTTATGCGTATTATTGATCACTTTCTGCGCAGCTTCATCGTCTTTGAATCGTCTGGTATCTTCCGTTTGATTATCTTCAGAATCACTGGTAGGATCAATGGGTGCCTTTCCTCCTTCAGGAGTTGCAACAGTAATTTCAACACCTTTGTCTAAAAGGCTATAATATGGATTAGCGAATTCTTCGATCCAGAAACCAGTTTTGTTTCCAGTATCTCCTAACTTATGGTGTGATGTAAGTACAAATAAAACTTTCATAATAATATTTTTTTGGTTTATTCTCAAGTTCCAACTTAATGTTCAGTCAGAGCATTAATTAGCACAAATTTAAGCATGTAACTGGCGTTTCAAGTTGATATAAATCAATTAGAGTGGTTAAATTCTTGTTAGTTCCTGATAATAAAAAAGCTTGCTAAAAGGTCTTAATGCTAGTTTCGCTTCGGATAATTGCGTAATTTTTAGGAAAATTTAGGATATGGCGGCAATTACTCTTAGCATTAACAATAAAGAACACTCTTTCGATATAGATCCCAATACACCATTACTATGGGTTTTGAGAGATCATTTGAATCTGGTAGGTACAAAATTTGGCTGCGGAATCGCTCAATGTGGTGCCTGCACTGTACATTTTAACGGTAATGCGATAAGATCCTGTCAGTTGCCCGTATCTTCAGCAGCAGGGAATAAGATCACTACCATCGAAGGTCTTTCTGAAAACGGAGATCATCCCGTGCAGAAAGCCTGGCTGGAACATGATGTTCCGCAGTGTGGATACTGCCAGGCTGGCCAGATCATGTCTGCAACTGCACTACTCAACCGCAATCCAAATCCTAAAGATTCTGAGATAGAGAACGCTATGAATGGGAATATTTGTAGGTGCGGAACCTATACCCGCATTAAGGCAGCCATCAAAACAGCATCGAATTCTCAGGAAGTTTAATTATAGTCAAAGAAGATCAAGATGAGTAAAGTAAAAACAACATTTGGACGTAGGTCCTTTATAAAGAGTGTTTCTATCGCTAGTGGCGGACTAATAATTGGCTTTAACTGGATAGCATGTAAAGGCCCGGCGGAAGAAGGTAGTGAAGAACTGGCGATGCAAATGCCAGATGAATGGTTCGAGTTGAATGGCTATCTTAAAATTGGGGACAATGGAATCGTTACCATCTATTCACCAAACCCTGAAATAGGACAGAATGTGAAGACTTCCATGCCTATGATCGTAGCAGAAGAACTTGATGTCGACTGGAATAATGTAATTGTAGAGCAGGCTCCGCTAAATACTGAAATTTTCACCAGGCAACTTGCTGGTGGGAGTCAATCTATTAGACAGGGCTGGCAATCTTTAAGAACAGCCGGTGCCACTGCAAGACATATGCTGGTTGCAGCAGCTGCAAAACAGTGGGAAGTCCCTCAGCAAGAAATTACGGTAAACAATGGTATGATCGAACATGCAAAATCCGGACAGATAATTGGATTTGGAAACATTGCAAAATCGGCAGCCTCGATTGAAGTTCCAGCGGAAGTAAACTTAAAAGAAAACACAGATTTCAAGATCATTGGTACATCCAGAAAGAATGTGGATGCCAGAAAGATCGTGACCGGGCAACCTTTATATGGACTGGACACCCAAAGAGATGGAATGCTTATCGCAATGGTGATGCAGCCACCAGCCTTTGGAATGGAATTTAAAAATATGAATGCTGAAAAGGCTAAAGGCCTACCTGGTATTACTGATATTTTCACCATCGATACTTATCCTGAAGACATGGAGAAGGAATGGAGCGATGTTGGATCGTTCTCGAAACTTGTCGTTATAGTTGGAGAAACCACCTGGCAGGTGATGCAGGCAAAAAAAGAACTGGATGTTGAATGGGATCTTAATCCTGAACTTACCAAAGAAATCGAAATCCTGGAGAAATCGGCTGGAATGCAGGATGCAAGCGGACTCGAAAGTAGCGATATACACAACTCATTAATGGCAGATGCAGGCAGTAAAAATGCTGAAGTTGTAAGAAAAGATGGAGATCCTGAAAAAGCGTTCAAGAATGCGGCGAGAGTAATCGAAAGGTCTTATACCTGCCCTTTTCTGGCACATAATTGTATGGAGCCCATGAATTTTTTCGCGAATGTCTCCAATGGAAAAGCCGAATTAATAGGTCCTATACAAACTCCGGAATATGCTGAAAAAAGCGTGCAGAAGCGCCTTGGGTTGGATCTTGAAAATATTGACATCCAGATGACGCGAATGGGTGGAGGCTTTGGAAGAAGACTTTACGGACATTTTCTGGTTGAAGCAGCGGTGATTTCGGAAAAGGTGGGTGCACCTATCAAACTGGTTTATACACGTGAAGATGATATGACCAATGGTGTATACCGGCCGGCTTATCATGTAACTTATAAAGCAGCATTAGATGCTAATAATCAATTAACCGCTTTCCACGTGAATGCGGGAGGTATTCCTGAAAGTCCGCTTTTCGCCAATAGATTCCCGGCAGGAGCCATTGATAATTACCTCGCAGAAAGCTGGGTGGTAGAATCCAATATTTCCGTAGGCGCTTTTAGAGCGCCAAGGTCGAATTTTATCGCTGGTGCCGAGCAATCTTTCCTCGATGAACTTGCTGAAGAAATGGATAAGGATCCTATAGAATTCAGATTGGAAATGCTGAAAAAGGCGAAAACTAGCCCAGTAGGCGAAAACAATGATTACGATCCTGAAAGATATGCTGGGGTATTGAAACTGGCCAGGGATAAATCTGGCTGGAATTCGAATTCAACGATGGCCAGAGGAGTTTCGGCCTATTATTGCCATAATTCTTATGTCGCCCAGATCCTCGATATGACCGTTGAGAATAATCAGCCTCTTATCGATAAAGTGACCTGCGCGGTTGACTGCGGAATCGTGGTAAATCCTGAAGCTGCTAAGAATATGGTGGAAGGCGGTACGATCGATGGAATTGGTCATGCCTTGTTCAGTGAAATGACCTTTGCTGAAGGAGCTCCGCAACAAAGCAATTTTGATGGCTACCGACTCATAAGACATAAAGAAGCCCCTAAAAAGATCGATGTTCATTTCGTAGAGAATGGGATTGATCCATCAGGATTGGGTGAGCCGCCATTCCCGCCTGTTCAGGGAGCACTGGCGAATGCACTTTATAAAGCGACCGGAAAAAGGTTTTATAAGCAACCATTTATTACTGGGTTGCAGGGCGATCTTAAAACCTGATATCTATGAAAAGTATCAAGGTGAAATGCTGGATCGAGACTAGTGGAGATAAATTCTATGGTCCCGGTCCGCATGAATTACTTCGGAATATCAAAGCTGAAGGTAGTTTGTCTAAAGCAGCTGAAAAAATGCAGTTATCATATCGCAAAGCCTGGGAAATGACACGGCAGTTAAATAAGCATTCCGAAGAACCTTTAGTGATATTAAGAAAAGGAGGAAAGACTGGTGGTGGTGCAGAAGTTACTATTCATGCGCAAGAAATAATGGAAGCCTACAATAAACTTCAGCAAAAACTGCAAGAGGTTACAGAAGAAGAGAAGCAGCTACTTAAAATCTTAAATTAAAATTAAAACTGAGAAATTTAAAGCCTTCTTTCTTAGTTTTAAAGTCCGATATATATTTAAATACATAACGCTTAAAGCATTTGATGAAATCCGCAAAAATATATCTTGACTACAATGCCACGACTCCGGTTCACGAACAGGTGTTGGAAAAGATGCTGCCATATTTTACTCAAGACTTTGCAAATCCTCATAGTGATCATGCTTTTGGGTGGGATGCCAGTGAAGCATTGGAGCAAGCAAGAAAGCAGGTGGCAGATTTGATCAGTGCTAAATCTTCAGAAATCACTTTTACTTCAGGAGCTACAGAAGCAGCTAATCTAGCCTTGTTCGGGTTTGCAAAAGAAAACATGAATAAAGGACAGCATATAATTAGTTGCAAAACCGAGCATAAAGCTATTCTGGAAACCTTAAATGCCTTAGAGAAGGATGGTTATGAAATTAGCTATGTAAAGGTCAATTGCGACGGAATTGTAGATATGGAACATTTTCAAAGTTTGTTACGTCCAGATACCAGTATGGTAGTGTTGATGCTGGCGAATAATGAAACTGGCGTAATTCAGAATATCACTAAAATTTCAGAATTGGCGCATCAGAATGGTAGCGTGGTCATGAGCGATATCACCCAGGCAGTTGGTAAAATTAACGTTGATATAAAAGCACTGGAAATAGATCTCGCCGTTTTTTCGTCTCACAAGATCTACGGACCTAAAGGAGCAGGCGCATTATACAGTTCATCAAAGATCGACTTAGCCAGGTATATGTATGGAGGAAATCAGGAAAATGGTATCAGACCGGGAACTGTGAACGTTCCGGCTATGGTAGGATTTGGGTTTGCTGCAGAAATGGCAAGAAACGAATTGCAAGAAACATCAGATGAAATGCTATTGCTACGTAATGATTTTGAAGAGCAGCTGCAGAGTTTAGAGGATGTTCAAATAAATGCCAAAGATCAGGACCGGCTTCCTAATACCGTTAGCTTTAGTGTACACAATATTGATGGAGATGCACTTTATCGAAGAATGAACAGGATCGCGATTTCGAGAGGTTCAGCCTGTACTTCCAATGTAGTGGCAGCTTCGCATGTTTTGACCGCTATGGGAATCGAAGAAAGACTGGCGCTGGCTACCTACCGTGTTAGTCTGGGTAGAACTACAACGCAGCAAGATCTTAACCTGGCATTCGAAAATATTCAAACTGCGATCAATAGCACTAGAAAAACCAGCCTGGTATGAGAGAAATTGATGCAATTGTAGCGGAATACAACAAGCTGAAAGCTGAAGAAATATCCTGTGTTCTGGCGACGGTAGTTCATGTGAAAGGTTCTTCTTATCGAAGAGCAGGTGCGAGAATGTTAGTGGATGAATTCGGAAATCTCACCGGGGCGATTAGTGGAGGATGTCTTGAAGGCGATGCGCTTCGAAAAGCACTGCATGCTTTGCATCAGCAAAAGAATAAATTGGTTACTTATGATACCAGCGATGAGAATGATGCAGTCATTGGCGCACAATTAGGATGTAACGGGATTATTAAGGTTTTATTTGAAGCAGTAGATTTCGGTAATGAGCAAAATGCTTGCGAATTGCTTCAAATTGCAAGAAAAACCGAGGAAAATGCATCAATTCTAGTGGAATTCGATCTGGAAGAAAGCAATTTCCAACCTGGAACTACTGCTTTGATCTATTCTGAAGATAAAATCTTCACTTCAGCTGAAATAAATAAAGAGGTTTTATTTAAAGCTTCAGAAGTTATTCAGAAAAAGCGATCTGATATTTTAAAGTTGGAGAAAAATGGAAGTAGCTGTATAAAATATATCCAGTTTTACGAGCCAGCAATCAAATTAGTTCTGATTGGTGCAGGGAATGATGCGATGATTCTGGCTAACCAGGCAGAACTTCTGGGATGGAAGATCATTATAGCAGATGGCAGGCCTACCCATGCGAATACACAGCGGTTTTCTTCAGGCTGCCAGGTGATCGTGACCAGGCCGGAAGATACATTGGAGAATATTGAGATAGATGAAAGAACGTGTTTTGCATTGATGAGTCATAATTACAATTATGATCTCGCAGTCCTGAAGTTATTGCTTAATAAAAGAGAAGTTCCTTATATAGGTATTCTTGGTCCGCTTAAAAAATGGGAACGTATGCAGGATGATCTAAATCACGCAGGGATACAAATCTCCAATGTCGATGAAGATCGAATTCATGCACCAATAGGCTTGGAATTGGGAGCTGAAACACCAGCCGAGATAGGATTATCCATTCTGGCAGAAATTCAAGCAGTACTAACCGCTTCCAGCGCTAAGTCTTTAAAACATAAAAACTCGCCAATTCACGAAAGGACAACTTCAGAGATACCGAGTATTTAAGATATGAAAGGGAAAAAATCAAACATGGCTGTTCTAATTCTCGCTGCAGGTTCTAGTAGTCGATTGGGAAAACCAAAACAGTTGGTAAAATTCAGAAATAAAACGCTGCTGCAGCATAGTATCGATGTTTCTGAAGCTTTAAATCTTTCAGAAAAAATAATTGTTTTGGGCGCAAATGAGGAGAAAATTTTAAACGAGGTTGATCTGAAAAATCACAAACTTTTAATCAATAATAACTGGCAGGAAGGCATGTCCACAAGCCTCAAAAAGGGACTGGAAGAAATTCAAAAATTACATCCTGCTATTGGGAATGTTCTGGTGTTATTATCAGATCAGCCATTTATTAGTGAGTCGGTATTACAGGAACTTATAGATAAACACTTAACCGCAGATTACCTGGCAAGTTTTTCAGAATATCAGAAAATACCTGGCGTACCAGCTATATTTTCCAGAGAAATTTTCCCGGACTTGCTTAAGATCGAAGGTGATCGTGGTGCGAGAGATTTGATAAAGAACGGACTTATTAATTACCAATTGGTGCCATTTGAAAAAGGTATAGTAGACATTGATACTGAAAAAGATTTGCAATTTTTAAAACAACTAGAGCATGAAGCTTAAACTGAAATACTTCGGAAAACTCGCTGAAACTGCAGGTATACAGGAAGAATATAAAGAATTGGAGAGTGCAGATACATTGGCTGAACTCAAAAGAATAGTATTCGAGGAATATAAATTTGATGATTTTGAGACCATTCAGGTAGCAGTGAATCAGCAACTTGATGAAAATAAAACTTTAAAAGAAGGAGACGAGATCGCATTTCTACCTCCTTTCGCCGGAGGATGAGATACGACAGGCAAATAACGTTGGATGATATTGGGATTTCCGGACAGGAGAAGCTCCAGAATGCCAGTATTCTAATTATTGGGATGGGCGGCCTTGGCTGTCCCGCCGCTACTTATCTTGCCGGAGCTGGGATCGGCCGACTTGGCTTGCTTGATAACGACAGCGTGTCTATCACAAATCTGCACAGGCAAACATTGTACGCTGAAGCTGATACCGGAAGGAAAAAAGTAGAAGTTGCAGCTGAAAAATTAGCTGCTTTAAATTCAGAAGTTTGCCTGAAGATCTACGGTGTAAGACTGAATACTTCTAATGCCCGCAAACTGATCTCGGATTACGACCTGATCATTGACGGGACTGATAATTTTGAAACTAAGTACCTGATCAACGATGCCTGCTTATTGGAAGACAAACCCTGGATCTATGCTTCGGTTTATAAACATGAAGGTCAGTGTTCTGTTTTCAATTATAAGGGCGGACCAAGTTATCGATGTTTATTTCCGAAGATCGCGCGTGAAAATATAAGTTGTGAAATTACCGGAACCCTGGGCATGTTACCTGGAATTTTCGGAATGTATCAGGCAATGGAAGCTGTAAAAATCATACTTGGAATAGGAACAGTCTTATCTGGAAAACTAAAAATTCAGAATTTTATGCTTCAACAGGATCAGCTTATTGAAATAAAAAAACGGCCTGAGCAGATCGCAATCATACTGGAAGAAGGTATTCAAAGCATGGCAACGAACTGTACTTTAAAAGATAAAGATCAACTTTACCTGGATGTAAGGGAATTGCATGAGGAGCCATTGATCGATTCTAAAAATGTACTTAGAATTCCACTTCGGCAACTGGAAAAACGTGTGGAAGAGATTCCGAAGAATAAAGAAATACAGGTCTTTTGCCAGTCTGGAATTAGAAGTCTGCAAGCAAAGGAATTATTAGAAAATAAATTTCATTTTGGGAATCTTAAAAATGTTTCCGGTGGAGTTCAAACAATCATAAATGGATAAGAAAAAACCTAAAAAGGTATTTGTACAGGGAGCAATTCCTCCTGAAAAGATCGCGAAATCCATCGCAAATCATCAGTCCAAGACTAATATTGGTGCACATAGTATCTTTCTTGGTCAGATTCGGGCAGATGAGGTGGATGGTAAAATAGTTCAGGCTATAGAATATAGTGCTTACGAAGAAATGGCGGAACAGGTTTTTCACGAAATTAGGGAAAAAGCTTTCTCAAAGTTCGATATTACCTGCGCTCATATTTATCATAGTATGGGTAAGGTGAATGCTGGCGAGATCTGTTTGTTCGTGTTCACTTCTTCGGCACATCGAAAGATAGCGATAGAAGCTTGTAATTTTTTCGTGGAAGAGATCAAAGCGAAAGCACCCATTTTTGGAAAGGAACTTTTTGAAGACGATTCTCACCAATGGAAAGTAAATAAATAATGGTAGACATAACACACAAAATAAATACGCTGAGAGAAGCAACGGCCTTGGCGGTTGTGAAAACTTCTTCGGAAGAGACCATTGAGGCGATTCGAAATAATACGGTGCCTAAAGGAAATGTTTTCGAAATGGCTAAAGCTGCCGGACTTTTAGGGGTGAAGAAAACTCCGGATCTGCTTCCAGATTGTCATCCTTTACCGATCGAATATACTGGTATTCATTATGAGATTAAGGATCTTGAGATCCATATTTCGGTAGAGGTGAAGACGATCTATAAAACCGGTGTTGAGGTCGAAGCTATGCATGGTGCCAGTATCGTTGCGCTGACCTTATATGATATGCTGAAACCCATCGATAAACAGGTGGAGATTGGCAGCATTAAATTACAACAAAAGGAAGGTGGTAAATCTTCCTTTAAGATCAATTCTGAAGGGATTACGGCTAGTGTGATTGTATGTTCCGATACTATTTCTAAAGGGAATGGCGAGGATAAGGCTGGAGAAGTGATCCTTTCCAAACTGAAGGACCTAGACATTCCTGGCACAAAATCTATCATTGCAGATGAACCTTCAGAAATTAAAACAGCTCTGGAAAACGCCGAAGGAAACCTGGTAATTTTTACTGGAGGAACCGGGGTAAGCGATAGGGATAACACTCCCGAGGTAATTAGGGAAATGCTGGACAAAAGTCTGCCCGGTGTAGAAGAGCAAATTAGAAGTTATGGACAACAACGTATGCCTTTTGCTATGCTGTCAAGATCTGTAGCAGGGGTGATGAACGGAAAGCTTGTACTTGCATTTCCAGGTTCCACCAAAGGCGCTGCAGAATGCATGGACGCCATATTTCCGCATGTTTTGCATGCGTTTAAAGTTTTAGAAGGAAAGAGACATGATTGAAGAAAGAAAGCAGATCGTAGATAATTTTGGAAGGCCGCATACCTATTTAAGGATTTCACTTACTGATCGCTGTAATTTGAGATGCTTTTATTGTATGCCCGAAGATGGAATTCAGTTAATGGACAAACCCAGTATTATGACCCTGGAAGAGATCATTAATCTGGCAACCAGCTTTAGAGATCTTGGAGTCGATACTATTCGGCTTACGGGCGGTGAACCTTTGGTTCGTAAGAATTTTGGTCATCTCGTGGAGGAACTTTCCAAATTGGGTGTGACCTTAAAGATCACTACAAACGGTATTGTACTGGATAAATATCTAGATCTCTTTCAGAAAATAGGTTTAAAAAAGATAAATTTCAGCCTTGATACTCTGGATAAAGCAAGGTCTATTTTTATTACCAAGCGGGATTTTTATGACCGGATAATGGTTAATTTGGAGAAGGCACTGGAGATGGGCATGCACATCAAACTTAACATCGTGCTGATAAAAGGAGTAAACGATGCCGAGATCAATGATTTTATTGCACTAACAAAGCATAAGAATCTGGTTGTGAAATTTATAGAATTCATGCCTTTTAAAGGAAATGAATGGGACTGGAGTAAGGGCGTGAGTAAACAGGAAATACTGGATACGGTTGAGAAAAAATTCGGAGAAATTGAAGTGCTCGAAAATCCTAAGCATAGTACCAGTACAAATTTTAAAGTGGCTGGTCATACTGGTAGCTTTGCCATTGTTAGTACCATTACCAATCCTTTCTGCAGCGAATGTAACCGGATTAGAGTTACTGCAGATGGAAAAATGAAAAACTGCCTTTTCGCCAATTCTGAAACCGATTTGCTTAGTCCTATGCGGGCAGGTGAAGAACTAAGTCCGATTATTTTAAATGCCATCAAATCAAAGAAACATTCCAGAGATGGTATGGATGTAAAAATGGATGCCGAGCATTATGAACAAAACCGGTCTATGATCTCAATAGGAGGATAATGGTAGAAATTAAGGAGGCATTAGAAATTATCAGGTCACAGCATGTACAGCTGGATTCTGAAGTAGTGAGTCTTAAAGATTCACTTAATAGAGTACTTGCTGAAGATCTAAAAGCAGGCTTTGATCTGCCTGGTTTTGATAATTCGGCTATGGATGGTTATGCTTTGGGCGGACTTCAGCAAGAATATAAGATCATTGGTGAAGTCGCTGCAGGTGATTCCAAAGAGTTCATACTAAAGAGCGGTGAAGCAGTTCGAATCTTTACCGGTGCAAAAGTTCCGGAGGGTACTTCCGCAGTGATTATGCAGGAAAAAACGAAGGTAAAACAGGACTTACTTATTCTTGAGGAATTACCAAAAGAAGGCCAGTGTATTAGAAAGAAGGGTGAAGAATTAAAGGAAGGTGAATTGGTATTTAGCAAGTCTTATCAAATTACCGCTGCCGGAATTGGGATGTTAGGTAGTCTTGGGCTCAATCAAATCAAGGTAATTAAGAAACCGATCATTCAATTGATTACCACCGGGAATGAACTGGTCGCTCCCGGAGAATCACTGCAAGTTGGGCAGATCTATGAATCCAATAGTGGGGCTATAGAAGCGGCATTGAAAAGCAAAGGATTCTCCAGTTCAGCAAGCATACAGATCAAGGATGATTTTGAATTGATCAAAACTGGAATTTCAGAAGCTTTAAAAAAGTCGGAAGTACTGATTCTTTCAGGAGGAATTTCAGTAGGAGATTACGATTTTGTAAAGCAGGCGCTGGAGGAAAACGGGGTAGAGGAGTTATTCTATAAGGTGAAGCAAAAACCTGGAAAACCTTTATATTTTGGAAGGAAAGGAAACCAATTTGTGTTTGCGCTGCCCGGAAATCCCGCGTCTTCTCTTAGTTGCTTTTATATCTATGTGCTACATCTTTTACAAAAACTTAGCGGACTTCCAGGTAAAGGCTTGCTAGAACTCAATTTGCCAATTTCCAGTGATTTCGAGAATAGGGGAGACCGTCCGGTTTTCCTGAAAGCTAATATTGACAATAATTTGGTAGAAATTTTAAACGCTCAGGGATCTTCCATGATAGGTTCAATGGCAAAAGGTAATGCCCTGGCATATGTTGCAGCTTTTGAAAAGATAGAAAAAGGTTCGTTAATTAAAACCTTCCTGATCTCCTAAGATGCCTCTGGAATACCTGCCATTGTTATTTTTCTTTATCGCACTATTCTATAGTTCGGTTGGATTTGGTGGAGGTTCCAGTTACCTGGCTATACTTAGCCTTGTCATGGCCGATTTCTACGAAATCCGCTCCACCGCTTTGGTGTTGAATATTTGCGTTGTTTCTATTAGCACCCTTGTTTTTGCGAGGAACGGTGTATTAAAACCACGTATTCTCTGGCCATTTTTTGTACTGAGTATTCCCCTTGCCTACCTGGGAGCGCAGATAAAATTATCACAGGATATTTTCTTTATAATTTTAGGATTTGCACTTTTAATGGCAGGTGTTTTTATGTGCCTTCGCTTTTGGAAATCTGCGCAGATATCTACGGAATTCACCGATTTTAAAAAGGCAGTTCTGGGTGGAGGTATTGGATTATTATCAGGTATTTCTGGTATTGGAGGAGGAATTTTTCTTTCACCTGTACTTAATTTAATGAGATGGAAAGATGCACGGGTCATCGCCTCTCTGGCTTCGGTATTTATACTCGTAAATAGTATCGCTGGATTAGTGGGACTTCATATGGCAGATACTTTTAAACTTGATACCGATTTACTTTTAAAATTAATCATAGCTGTAGTTCTTGGTGGAATAATTGGTTCTTATCTAAGCAGTAAAAAATTAAACTTAAAAGTCCTCGGGATATTGACTGCTGTCCTGGTATTCTATGTCGGACTGCGACTTATCTTAAAGTTTGGACTTGATCTAAGCATCTGATATTTCCATTTAATAATAAACTTTGGTTAAAAGGAGCTTCAAATGCCTCATTAACGCTGGCTGTTAACACTTCGGTAACATTTGCCAATTCTTAATTCTGTAATTTTAAAGGGTAGACTTACCTCCAAAAATAATTACATGAAAGATTTAGACAAATGGAAAGCCAAGGTTGAGGCAGATGACTTCACCGATGATGAAAAAAAGGTTTTTGATGAAATGGGACTGAAAGGTTCCTCAAGGCGAACCTTTTTAAAGCAGGTCTCAGTGGCGAGTATGAGTCTCTGGGCAACATCATATTTCACAAATGACCTGTTTGCCAGCAATATGGAAGACCTTCCAGAAGAAGTACGGGTTTTATTAAATGAGGTAAAAGTGAATTTGCGCGTGAATGATATGAGCAAACCACTGAATATTGATTCCAGGATGAGTTTGCTGGATGCACTCAGGGAGCGTCTTGCTCTTACCGGTACAAAAAAAGGTTGTGACCATGGACAATGTGGCGCGTGTACGGTGATGATCGATGGTAAAAGAAAATTATCCTGTTTAACTCTTGCAGCGACCTGCAACGAAAAAGAGATTACCACGGTAGAAGGTCTTGCCAGCGATGGGAAACTTCATCCTATGCAGGAAGCTTTTGTAAAACATGACGGCTACCAATGTGGATATTGTACTCCTGGACAGGTTTGTTCTTCTGTAGCATTACTCGAGGAAGCAAAGAATGGAGAAGCCAGTTATTTAACTGAAGATCTGAAAACAATCAAAAAGGACCTGAAACTTTCCGAAGCAGAAATTAGAGAGCGTATGTCTGGAAATATTTGCCGTTGCGGTGCTTACAATAATATTGTACAGGCATTTAAGGAGGTTCATTCCGGAGATAGTGAAATGCCAACCTGGGAATTTGCTACCCAGGAACAAATGGAAAATGCAAAGAACGCTTAATACCAACCAGATATGAGACCATTCACTTATACGAATGCCAAAAATACACAGGAAGCTTTGCAGGAAACTACTGCAACTACACATTACCTGGCCGGAGGAACTAATCTGGTGGATCTAATGAAAGAAGATGTTGAACGTCCCGATCAATTAGTGGATGTAAATAATCTTGAATTCAATAATATTGAGAAGAATCAATCTGGAGGATGGAGTCTTGGAGCTATGCTAAATAACTCTGATACTGCGAATCATCCGGATATCCGTCAGAACTATCCATTATTATCCATGGCGATGCTATCTGCTGCGACTGCGCAGATCAGGAATATGGCGACCAATGGAGGTAATTTATTGCAGAGAACCAGATGTCCCTATTTTTTCGAGACTTCGATGCCTTGCAACAAAAGAGAACCAGGTTCTGGTTGTGGTGCAATTGATGGAATGAATGCAACACATGCAATTTTTGGTTATAGCAAGGAATGTATCGCTACACATCCTTCAGATATGTGTGTTGCCCTAGCCGCGATGGGAGCTGAAATTGAGGTTCAAAAGACAGACGGTTCCAGTCGCAGAATTCGATTCAACCAGTTCCATAGATTGCCCGGAGATAGACCTGAAAAAGATACTACCCTCGAAGAAGGAGAATTGATAACTCAGATACATTTATCTTCTCCAGAATTTGCAGATAATTACTATTACCTGAAGATTAGAGAGCGTTCAAGTTATGCTTTTGCGCTTATTTCAGTCGCAGCAGGATTATCTATTCAAAATGGGATGATTTCCAAAGTAGGTCTGGCAATGGGTGGAGTAGCTCACAAACCCTGGAAACTTTCAGAAGCTGAAGATTTTCTAAAGGGTAAAAAGGCAAATACCGAAAATTTTGAAAAGGCAGCGGAACTGGCTCTAAAAGATGCCAAACCTTTTGAGAAGAATAAATACAAGGTCGAGATGGGTAAGAAAGCTATAGTGCGGGCACTGGAGCAGGCTACAAATCGAACAGCATAACCAATTTCAAAAAATTATAAGATGAAGACAATGAACAAAACTGGAGTTGGTGCAGCTATAGACCGAGTAGAAGGACATTTGAAGGTTACCGGAAAAGCTACGTATGCTTCAGAATTTCCAATAGAGAATAAGGTTTACGCACAGGGTATCAATAGTACCATAGCGAAAGGAACTATTGTTTCTATAGATACTACGGAAGCAGAAAATTCTGCCGGCGTACTGGCGGTAATCACTCATAATAATGCTGAAAAGCTTAATGACTTCAAGAAAGATCGATATCAGATCGCTACAGATACAATTGCACCGGTACTTCAGAGTAATAAAGTGCACTATTATGGAGAATACGTAGGGGTTGTGGTTGCTGAAACTTTTGAGCAGGCTCAATATGCTGCAAGACTGGTTAAATTCGAATATAGTAAGGCAAGTGATCCTGCGATACATTTTGATAAACAACGTGGAAATGCATTTTTTCCGAGTGAGGATTCAGATTATTCTCGTGGTGATATGGATAAAGGACTTGCTGAAGCAGATGAGGTTATCGAGCAGACTTATATAACCCCGATCGAACATCATCATCCCATGGAACTTCATGCAGTGATTGCCGAATGGAATAATGGGAAGGTAACTGCCTATGCCAGTCAGCAAATGGTGGAAGATGCTACAATTGCTATCTCAGATACTTTCCAGATTCCGCAGAAGGATGTGAGAGTGATCGCAGCCTATGTTGGTGGAGGATTTGGTTCCAAACTTAATGTAGAGCGGCATGTAACCCTTGCGGTTATGGCGGCCAAAAAGGTGGGTAGACCGGTGCAGGTTACCGTTACAAGAACTCAGATGTTTACTAATACAGGTCTTAGACAGAAGAATGAGCAAACGATGAAGATTGGTGCTAAAAAGGATGGAACCATGACAGCCTTATCTCATGATACCCTGTCGCATACTTCACCTAATCTTGTTTACCAGGAGCCCTGCGGAATGGTTTCAAAAATGCTATATAACAGTCCGAATGCCAAGGTGACTGAGCGGTTAATGCCCATGAACTTGCAAACACCGTTTGCGATGAGAGCTCCCGGAGAAGCTACCGGAAGTTTTGCATTGGAATCTGCGATGGACGAAATGGCCTGGAAATTAAAGATGGATCCGTTAGAGTTCAGGATTAAGAATGATACTCAAACAGATCTTCATAAGAACCAACCTTTTTCCTCCCGCTTGCTGGTAGAATGTTTGCGCATTGGTGCTGAGAAATTTGGCTGGAAAGACAGGAAGGATCAACCTCGAACAAATATAAAAGGTAACTGGCTGGTTGGTTATGGTGTGAGCGCAGCTTCCAGAAACTCACCATATTTAAAAACTCACGCAAAAGTACTTCTGGAACTTGTCGAAGATAAAGTAGAAGCGACTATACAAATGGATGCGACCGATATTGGTACAGGAACTTATACGATCGTGGCTCAAACTGCTGCGGAATATCTTGGGATTCCAGTAGAACAGGTCAAAGTAGAACTTGGAGATTCCAACTTCCCGGTAACTCCCGGATCTGGAGGATCATGGGGTGCTGCATCTTATTGTAATGGAGCCAGAGCTGCCTGTGAGAATGCAGTCATGAAACTAAAAGATAATAGAAGTATTCCTGAAGATAAGGAGGTTGCCTTAGCTGAACTTTTAAAGCAGAACCAGATAACCAAATTTGAAATGACTGGGATGGCCGAGCCTTCTACGGAATTTGAAAAGCATTCTGTATTCTCTTTTGGTGCCAACTTCGCTGAAGTCTGGGTAGATAAGGACACAGGAATGTGGAGGATCGAAAGAATGGTAAATGTTGGTGCTGCCGGAAAAATTCTAAATCCCAAAACTGCATACGGACAAATAATTGGTGGACTCACCATGGGTGCAGGAATGGCAATTGCCGAGAAGACAGATGTTGAACCAAATTTCGGGAATTTCATTACCCGATCGTTTGCAGATTATCATGTGCCGGTAAACCTGGATATGGCGAACATTGATGTTATTTTTCTTCCAGAAGAAGATAAGATCGCTAACAAAATGGGAATCAAAGGAATCGGGGAGCTGGGAATTACAAGTGTCGCCGCTTCGTTATCGAATGCCATTTTTAATGCTACCGGTAAAAGAATGCGAGAGCTACCTATAACACCTGAAAAACTAATAGAAGCACCGCTGGAACCTGGTGTTCAGGAAGTTTAGAATTACAACCCGGAAGATGTTCCGGGTTTTTTTATACCCTATGAGAGTTTAACAACTGTTAATTAAGATATAAACTATCATATATTAATAGTAATACTATTAGATTTGCCTGAAATAAGATTAGGTGGATAAATTATATCAGAATATTAATATTTCGGTGAATTCAGAATTATTTCTGAAAGATCCTGAGTCCAGTGAGTTAGGGAAAAAAATTGTAGGGCAGGGAATCCTTCTTATTGATGATATTGGTTTTGAAAAGTTCACCTTTAAAAAGCTAGGTGTTCAGATCAAATCTAACGAAAGTTCTATCTATCGCTATTTTGAAAACAAGCATAAGTTCCTGGTATATATAACCAACTGGTTCTGGGGCTGGAAAGAATTTCAGTTGACCATGTCCACCTATGGGATTTCAAACTCCAATGAAAAGTTATTGAAAGCCATCGAGGTGATCACGCATCCTGTTGTTCAGGATTTTAGATTTCAGCATATAAATGAGGTTGCCTTGAACCACATTATCATTAATGAATCTTCAAAATCTTATCTTACCAAGGAGGTGGAAACAGATAATAAGGAAGGCTATTTTTCCATTTACAAAAGACTGGTCACCAGAATTGCGGAAATGATTTCTGAAGTATCTACAGATTATGAATATTCTCTTAGCCTTTCTAGCATGGTTCTGGATGGCGCTTTACATCAGCATTTTTTGAAAGACCATATTCAATCGATAACAGACTGTTCAGAAAAGAAAAGTGTATCCAATTATTTTAAAGACCTCGTGATCAATACCCTAAAAATTGAACTCAATGGCTGAAGAAAAAATGACCGCCTGGCAGCGCTTCGTTGGCCTGCTAAAGCTTGATAAAAAAGATTTTCTGCAAATTCTTTATTATGCAATTTTCGCCGGACTGGTAAACCTATCGGTTCCGCTGGGAATTCAGGCTATTGTAAACCTTATTCAGGGTGCTCGTATTACTACCTCATGGATCATACTTGTAATTCTGGTGACTCTGGGGGTTGCATTCGTTGGAGTGCTTCAGTTAATGCAGATCAGGATTCTGGAGAATATTCAGCAGAAAATATTTACAAGGGCATCTTTTGAATTTACCTACAGATTTCCGAAGATCAAGATGTCTGAGCTTGAGAACTTTTATCCTCCGGAGCTCGCCAACAGATTCTTTGATGTCATTACGATACAGAAGGGTATCGCCAAACTGGTTCTGGACTTTCCAGCCGCCATTTTGCAGATTGTCTTTGGATTAATTTTACTTTCATTATATCATCCTTTCTTTATTTTCTACGGAATATTACTGGTACTACTTATATACCTGGTATTCAGATTCACCGCAAAACGAGGTTTGAATACGAGTATCAAGGAATCTAAGATGAAGTATAAGATCGCTCACTGGATCCAGGAAGTAGCCAGAACATTAATTAGTTTCAAGGTAGCTGGAAAAACCAAACATGCCATCCAGAAGAATGATGTACTTGTAACTAAGTATCTTGAAGAACGTGAGAGCCACTTCCAGGTGCTTAAGCTTCAATTTATTCAAATGGTCGGTTTTAAAACTCTTGTTACTGCCGGTTTACTTTTAATAGGAGGTTTCCTTGTACTTAATCAGCAAATGAATATCGGGCAGTTCGTCGCTGCAGAGATCATTATTTTATTGATCATTAGTTCTGTAGAGAAAATGATCATGGGACTGGAAAACTTTTACGATTTACTGACTTCCCTTGAAAAACTCGGTGAAGTAGTAGACAAAAAACTGGAAAGATCTGGAGGGGACACTTCATTTTCTGAACATAAAGATCTGGAAATAGAACTTAAGAATATTGGTTTTAAAACTCCTGACGGGCAGGAAGTTCTAAAAGATATTAATTTGACAATTAGGGCTGGTGAGAAGATACTCCTGAAAGGTCCAAATGGTTCCGGGAAGTCTTTATTACTTAGGATTATCGCAGGATTGATAGAACCAACTCAGGGAAAGATCTACGTTAATGGAATTTCGTTGAAGAATATAGATCTCAACTATTATCATGGTCTGCTTGGACAGTCGCTTACAGAGGAGTCACTGTTTGAAGGTACATTATTAGAGAACCTTACATTCGCTGATAATACCATCACCAATTCAGCAATTTTTTCGGTACTGGATAAAACCGGTTTAAAAGAATTTGTACGTCAGCAACCCGATGGGCTGGAAACTTTGATCTATCCAGAGGGAATGAAATTACCGCATACGGTCGCCAAGAAGATCATTCTGGCCAGGACCTTATTACGGAACCCAAGATTGTTGATTCTGAATGAACCTTTACATCAAATCGATTATGAAGAGGAGAAGCGTATTGTAGATCATTTAATGTCTGAAGATCAACAATGGTCTATCATAGTCGCCAGTGGTGATGAAGTATGGCAGAATCGTTGTAATCGTCATATCATTCTAAGGGATGGTAAACTTGAATCTAATCTTTAAAGACTATGCTTAACATAACTAGAAATCCATTGAATGAGCAGGTTGATCTAAGGCAATTCAAAGCCGGGAAAAAGGTTCTGCATACAAGACACTTTAAATACTTCAACAGATTCCTGAAGTTCTCGGCGGTCTTTGGAGTGGTCGTACTTTTCCTTCCGTGGACCCAGACGATATCGGGAAATGGATCTGTGACCACTTTGAGTCCGGAGCAAAGACCACAAACAATACAGTCGGTCATCCCGGGTAAGATCGAAAAGTGGTTCGTTAATGAAGGAGATTATGTTGAAAAGGGAGATACAATTCTGCATATTACCGAAGTTAAAAACGAATATTTTGATCCATCTCTGGTAGAAAGAACCGGTGACCAGGTAGCTTCCAAGTCTAATTCCTTGAAATCCTATGATCAAAAGATTACTGCTTTAGGTACACAGTTACAGGCTTTGGCACAGGAGCGGGAACTTAAGCTGGAACAGGCGAGAAACAAACTCGAGCAGGCTAAACTAAAAACCAAAAGTGACAGCATTGATCTGCAGGCTGCTAGGACAAATCTAAGCATTGCTGAAACTCAGTTTAATCGTACAAAAACTCTTCAGGAAGAAGGTTTGAAAGCGATGACAGATGTTGAAGAAAAGCGACTTAAACTGCAGGAGACTCAGGCGAAACTCATTTCGCAAGAGAATAAATTGATGGCGAGTAGAAACGATATAATTAATGCCAGAATCGAAATTAATCGTACTGCTGCAGAATATAGCGATAAGATTTCCAAGATTCAAAGTGATCGCTCCTCTGCAGAATCTGGAAAATTCGATGCTCAGGCTGAAGTGAGTAAACTGGAGAACGCCTATACGAATTATGAAATGAGGCAGGATCTTTATTATGTCAAAGCGCCGCAGAACGGATATATAAACAAGGCTATTAAAGCCGGGATTGGCGAAACTTTTAAGGAAGGAGAACAATTGGTGAATATCATGCCTTCAGATTACGATCTTGCTGTGGAAACCTTTGTGAAACCAATTGATTTACCGCTATTGCATAAGGGTGAAGAGGTTAGAGTTCAGTTTGACGGCTGGCCAGCGATCGTTTTTAGCGGTTGGCCAAATGTATCTTATGGTACTTATGGAGCCAAAGTAGTGGCTATAGAGAATTTTATTAGTCCCAATGGAAAATACAGAGTTTTACTGGCTCCAGATGAAAACGATCATGAATGGCCAGATGCTTTAAGAGTGGGGTCGGGGGCTAATACCCTGGCTTTGCTGGAAGACGTACCGATATGGTATGAATTATGGCGTCATTTGAATGGCTTCCCTCCAAATTACTATACTCCGGAAGGTCAAACTCAAACCGATAAGAAGAAATGAGTTTAAAAAAGACTTTGCTTATCGCCCTGCTGCTTCTGCCTATGTTACAATATGGCCAGACTCAGGATAGTATCGTACTCAATTTTGAAGATTACCTGCAGATGGTTAAAACTTTTCATCCGGTAGTTAGACAGGCAAGATTGAAAGCCGATCTTGGTGACGCAGAATTGCTCAAGGCTAGAGGTGGGTTTGACCCGAAGATTGAAGCTAATTACGATCGAAAGGATTTTAAGGATACTCAGTATTATGATCTTTTTAACGCAGCTTTCAAGATCCCAACCTGGTATGGAATTGAACTGAAGGCAAAATTTGAACAAAACGAAGGTTATTATTTAAATCCTCAAAATACGGTGCCAGATGATGGTCTGTTCGCAGCTGGGATCTCTGTGCCTATAGGACAGGGATTGTTCATCAACGAACGAATGGCTGCCTTACAACAGGCAAAAGCATACCAGCAGCAGTCCATTGCAGATCAACAACTTGCGGTAAACAAAGTCTTGTACGAAGCATCAGTAGCTTATTTTGACTGGATTAGTGCATATCGGGAACTTAAGCTTTACAATAATTTTATTGAGAATGCACAATTTCGATATGACGGGATCCTTTCCAGTTTTGAAGTAGGGGATAAGCCAGCTATTGATACTCTGGAAGCCGATATTCAAATACAGGACCGTAAGCTGAGCCTTGAGCAGGCACGATTGAAGTTTTTTAAGGCTTCTCAACAGTTAGGAACCTATTTATGGGCTGAAAATAATACGCCTTTAGTAATTAGGGAGCGTGTGTATCCTGAAGATGCGTTGTTCGAGAATAGCACGATTCCTGCCGAATTTCTAAGCGATACTGAAATTACCACGCACCCGAAAATTCGGTCATTGGAGTATAAGGTGGAGATACTGGAATTTGACAGAAGATTGAAAGCGAATAAATTACTTCCAAAGCTGGATCTTGAATATAATTTTCTAAGTGGTGACCCTGATATTTTAAGAAGTTTTGTCAATGAGAATTATAAGGTTGGCGTAAATTTCAGTATTCCATTATTTCTTCGGAAGGAACGCGGAGATTTACAAAAATCTAAGATCAAACTTCAGGATGCAGAATTAGAATTATATAGTGAACAGCTCAATCTTCAGAATAAAATAAGAGCATTGAAAGAGCAATTTCTGTCCTACCAGGAGCAGGTATTGATGATCAATCAATTGGTAGAAAATTACGAAATCATGCTCAATGCTGAAGAACGAAAGCTGCAACTTGGTGAAAGTTCTGTATTCCTGGTGAATACCCGGGAAAAGAGTTTGATAAGTGCACGACTGAAGCAAATTAGCGTGCAGGAGAAACTCTGGAACACCCGCGCGGAGCTTACCCAGGTTCTGGCAATTCTGGAATAAATTAACATTTAGTATCATCAATTTTTCCAAAGAACTCTAAGCTTCAAGCCTTGGTTCATCGTATCTTTGCGGTCGGAAAAATGGCCATGCAAAAGTCTTTCAGTCTATTCGTACTTCCCCTCTTTATCTGGAGCATGTTAGCACCCGTACTTCCGGTTTTCGAATATTTTATCAATTACGATTATATAGTAGAGGTTCTATGTATCAATAAGGATAAACCTGAGCTTGAATGTGATGGAAAGTGTTATCTAAAAGATCAACTTTCAGAAAGTTCTATAATCAAGAATGACACTTCAGAAGAACGACTTGTTGATTACAGGTATAAACCTTTACCACTTTATTTCCATCAGGGAACTAAGATAATTACAACTCAATTCGTTACAGGTTCTAGCAAGGTATTGCCTGATTACAAAATAGTTGCTACAGAATATATTACTGAAATTCCTTCTCCTCCTCCGCGGAATTTTCTGCTTTCCGTGGAAAAATTAAGTCAACTTTTAATATCAAGAAATGAAGAAATTTTTAATCCCTTTTCTGGGATCAGTATTGCTGTGCTCAAACATGATGGTAGCGCAGGAGAAGTGGAGTAGTGACAGGGCAGATGGACATGCACCAATTAGCATTATGGGTGATCATACTCATAACAAAGGTGAGTTTATGCTCTCATACCGATATATGCCAATGTGGATGGACGGATTGATAAGTGGTAGTGATGAGATCGAAAATGGAGAGGTATTCGACAGGTATATGGCGGTTCCTCAAGATATGCGTATGGATATGCATATGCTTGGAGCGATGTACGCCATTTCCAATAAAGTAACCCTTGCGGCTATGCTGAACTATATTGATAACGATATGGTTCTTAGATCTAAAATGGGTATGAATTTCACTACAGAATCTTCAGGATTTGGTGATATCGCCGTAAATGCGCTGGTGAACTTTTATGATAAGAACAGGCAAAAAATGCACGCGAATATTGGTGTGTCGATACCTACCGGTGATCTGGAACAGTCTGGTGATACGCCAATGATGGAGAATGCGAGACTTGCATACCCTATGCAGTTGGGCAGTGGTACGCTGGATCCAACAATTGGAGTCACTTACCTTGGACAATCTGATAAACTTTCCTGGGGTATTCAGCCAAAATTCAAATTTAGATTAGGTGAAAATTCTCAGGATTATAATCTTGGAAATCGCTTTGATGCAGTCGCATGGACTGCGTATAGTCTATTCCAGAGTTGGAGTGTTTCAGGTAGTTTGAGTTACTTCGATCAACAGGAGATCGATGGTGTTGATGCAGAAATGAATCCTATGATGATGCCTTTATTCGATACTACAAATTCGGGTAGAAGTCAGTTAGATCTGGGCATTGGAAGTAATTTTTATGTGCCAACCGGTACATTAAAGAACCTAAGAGTGGGCATTGAAGTAAAGCTACCATTATACCAGGATGTGAATGGTATTCAGATGAAAAACCAGCTTGCTGGAACTATCGGACTTCAATATTCTTTGAGTACAAAAAAGTAGTCTTTAAAGCTGCTGAATATTAAAGCCACTCTGCAGAGTGGCTTTTTTTATAGAAATTTTCTGGTTTTCTTTCTATAGTATTCATATTCCGGATACTTCAGTAGTAAGAGTCGCTCTTCATAATTTGATTTGAAGTAGAATAATATGAGTAGCAACACGGTGATGATAAGTTTAAATTCCGATTCAGAAAAGATTCCGAAGCTAAAAGCGCAGAGAACTATTGAAGTATATATTGGATGCCTGGATATCGAAAATGCACCACTGGTAATCAATTTACCGCTATCTACTGGTGTAGGGAAAACAGACAACATATTTCTGAGTTGAAATAGTGTAAATAAAGCCAACCCAATTCCAAAGATGCCGGGAAGCAAGGTGATCATTCTTAACCAACCTGAGAGCTCTATTCTAAAGAGATCTACTGGTATGAAATAAGTAATGAATAATAGCAGCTGCAGACTAACGAAAAAGTAATCCTTCACCTGCAAATTCCCTGAGCGCATCATTTTAGAAAGTGTAACTTAAAATAGTATCCCATATATGCCTGTGCAGATCATTTCCAGATCCCGGTAAAATTATAAAGTGATAGCCAGAGGTAATATTCAGGCCTTTCGCAATGCCTATACGTGGTCCTATAAATACCCAGTTTTGATCCACCGTGTCTGGTAAGATTCCGGAATCAAAATTTAGAAATAACTCATCATAGGCTACCAGAGATATATTAGGATTTTTCAAGACACCTATACTGGCTGTCAAGCGGTATCTTAGTCGAGTTCGGTAATTACTACCATCAATAAGTTCCTGGCCATCACGCTCTACGATCGCATCGATAAAACGTTCCTCTACTCTCAATCGATGATTAAAATTCATTGAACCAATTTCGTGGGACAGTGCAACCTGTTGCCAGAGATTATGCTCATAAAAATCTGGTTTGGCGATGTTTATATTTTGATCATTATGCAGATAACTATACCCGGCAGCAAAACTAAAAATACTATCAAGTCGATAATCGACAGACGGCCGAATTACAGTTTGTTCATGATACTTAAGAAAAGAAGTGGTACGATGATGATATTCCAGCCTTACATTCCAGTCTTCGCCAATATTCTTAGTTACAAATGCAGCATTCCAGCTGCCGTATTCCTGTCTATCCTGGGCATGCCCTGCAATTGAAAAACCTAAAATTGATAATAAGAAGATTGCGTAATTTATTTTTCTCATGAATTTTTTTTAGAGATCATAGCCTGAGATTCCTCCTCTTAAATCATAGATCTTTGTAAAACCATTGCGGGATAAAAGCCTGGCAGCCTTCATACTTCTCATTCCGGACTGACAGTAAAGATAAACAGGCTCAGATTTGGACCAATGAAATGATGCCTTTAGAAAATCATTCTTTTGCATAAGATCGTGATTGATCGCGCCGGGAATTACACCGGTAGCGAATTCTCTTTTCGTACGCACATCGATAAGTTTCGCGGAATTTTTTGAAATAGCTTTTTTAAAATCAACCGGATCTAACCTGACTATGTTGTGATTTTTGTTTTGCTGACTTCGAAATAATCTTTGGAAGAGGTTCATTTAATTTTTTTGCTAAAGTAAGATAGAATTGCCACCTGTTGAGTAATATAAGTTGCTTCTCTATCTTTGTTTCGAAAATAAGACTCCGATGGAAGAATCACAAATATTTAAGTACATACAAAACATGGATATCTACCTGATCGACCGGATCATGAAGCAGAAGTATAGGAGAAATGATAGAATACTTGATGCAGGATGTGGTGAAGGTAGAAATCTAAGATGGTTCGCCGGCTTTGGTTATGATATTTGGGGAATTGACATGGACGTTGAAAGGTTGAGCATCGCCAGGGAAATCTTTCCAAATTTAAGAGAAAATTTGATGCATGCAAGGCTTTCAGAAATACCATTTCCAGATGCTCATTTTAATCATATCATTTGCAACGCTGTACTTCATTTCGCTGAAGATGAAAATCATTTTTATAGAATGTTTTCAGAATTGATGAGAGTTCTGAAGCCTACAGGAAGTATTTTAATTAGAACAGCTTCTAATATTGGTTTGCTGGAAGCTACAGAAGACTTATCTGATTCTTATAATGATAGGAAAGCAGGCTATTATCTAAACAGAGAGACTATTTCCCAGTTACTGGACAAATACGACCTTAAACTGCTGGAACCTATCAAAACTACAAATGTTCAGGATATTAGAGCGATGACTACCCTGGTTCTACAAAAATAAAGGCGATCAAAAAGACCGCCTTAAATATTCAGAAGTTTATCGCTTATAATGTAGAAGGACACACATAGTTAGTCGTTTTGAGACCAGCTTCCCTGATGGCTTTAAAACCACCCTGTACATCGACCAGGTTATGAATTCCCCTGCTTTTCAAAATTGAAGCAGCGATCATACTCCGGTAACCGCCGGCACAATGAAGATAAAATTTCTCATTTTCAGGATATTCCGATAGGTGCTCATTGATTTCGGAAAGAGAGGTGTGAACTGCATCAGGCAAGTGTTCAGATTGGTATTCGCCTGGTTTTCGTACATCAAAAATGGGTACATCTTCTACAATTGACTTCAGTTCTGTCGCATTGATCGTTTCCACAGTATCGGTTTCTTTTGAAGCCTCGATCCAGGATTTAAAACCACCTTTTAGATATCCTATGGTATTATCGAAACCAACCCTGGAAAGTCTGGTGATTGCTTCTTCGATTCTGTTTTCATCACCAATTAGTAAAATTGTTTGCGCAATATCCTTGATAAGATCGCCTACCCATGGAGCGAAACTGCCATCAAGACCTATAAATATCGAGCCAGGAATATGTGATTTTGCAAATTCATCCTGGTGTCTAATATCCAACATGACCGCACCAGTCTCAATCGCTGCTGCTTCAAATGCTTCAGGACTTAGTGCTTGTAATCCTTTAGCCATCACTTTATCGATACTTTCGTAACCTTCTTTATTCAGTTTGACATTCATTGGGAAATAGGCAGGAGGAGGTAACAAACCATCAGTGACTTCTCTCAAAAATTCAGCTTTAGTCATATCTGCTCTCAAGGCATAATTCATTTTCTTTTGATTACCCAGGGTGTCCACTGTTTCCTTCATCATATTCTTTCCACAGGCTGAACCTGCACCGTGGGCGGGATAGACTATAATATCATCTGCAAGCGGCATGATCTTTTCACGAAGACTATCAAATAATATTCCTGCAAGTTCTTCCTGGGTCATACTGGCGGCTTTCTGAGCCAGGTCAGGACGACCAACGTCCCCAAGGAAAAGTGTATCACCAGTGAATATTGCGTAATCCTTCCCATTCTCATCCTTCAGTAAATAGGTTGTACTTTCCATGGTGTGTCCCGGAGTATGCAGCACTTTGATCTTCAACTTA
The DNA here is from genome assembly GCF_045055805.1 of Christiangramia sp. LLG6405-1. Classification (GTDB taxonomy): domain Bacteria; phylum Bacteroidota; class Bacteroidia; order Flavobacteriales; family Flavobacteriaceae; genus Christiangramia. Next base: position 2,144,988 of record NZ_CP159330.1, read on the forward strand.
CCTAGTTTGAACTCCTGTCCATCTTCAGCAAGGATCGCGTCAAACCCTGGATTCGCCTCTGGCCCGTAGATAATGGGAGCATTTGTTTTTTCTGAAAGTGTTACGTGTCCCGAAACAAAATCAGCATGAAAATGTGTTTCAAAAATATAGCTGAGTTTTGCACCAGCTTCAGTTATCCTATCCAGATAAGGCTGAACTTCCCTTAGCGGATCTATAATAGCGACTTCTCCTTCACTTTCTATGTAATAAGCGCCCTGAGCCAGGCATCCCGTATAAATTTGTTCGATTTTCATGATTGTAGCGTTTAATAATACAAAGATAGGATTGCAGATTGGAAGCTAAAGTAACATTGGTCACCTAAAGCAACCCGGATACTACAAATCGTGTACTTAACAAAGACATAATGCGACCCCGCTTTTTTTAAAATAGCAGAAACACCAATTCAAAACAAAGCGGTTAAATTACCATAAACTAATGTATGAATGTACAGCAACTCTTCGATACTCTATTTAGCCTATTTAGAAATGGTAAGAAAATGCACATTTTTTATGTTGAAAAGGGATTAAGATTTGGTAAGTATCATGTACTACATCTGGATGACTGTGAATTGTTACCTGATGAGAGTGGAAGAGTGGAAATAGGAAGAGGAAATGATGTTGATACGATCCTTACACAGGCGAACCAGGAATATGAAAACGTAAAACTTTGCCAGGAATGCTGTGAGTCGGATAAACCTAAATTGAAAGCATAAAAAAGAGCAGCCTTTTGGGGCTGCTCTTTTTAAAATATGTATGTAAAATTAAGCGTTCCACTTAAAAGGCTCAAAACCTTTATCGATTGGAGTTTCTGCAATATGATTGGTATAGTTACTAATCACTTTCTGAGAAAGTCCTAGTACGATATCAAGCAATTGTCTTTGAGAATAACCTGCATCATAGAATTCCTGGATCTCAGATTTAGAGATATTTCCTCGATTCTTAGTAAGAGTAAGCGTCGTATTTCTTAGAACTTCAAGCTTTTCAGAAGGTAGTTCAGTTTTATCACGTAAAGCATCACTAATAGCATCATCAACTTTCATCGCTTTGGCGATAGCCGTGTGAGCTGGAACGCAATAATGACATTCATGCTCCACATTAATTGTTTGCCATACTACGGTTAGTTCATCCTTGTCAAATGATGAATTGGAAAATAGCTCATGTAACTGTTGGTAAGCGTCCAGCAGTTGTGGGGAACCTGCAAGTACTGCATGCAAATTAGGTACATTTCCATAAGCTTTTTCAGATTTTTCTAAAAGTGCTTTCCCACCTTCAGGAGCAGATTCTTTCGTGTGTACAGTTAAAACGTCTGTGTTCTTTTCAGTATTCATAATTATCAATTTTTAGTTAAAGATTTGATCGTATCTAAACGACCATTTAGTTTACGGGTAAATTTTTTTATATGTTCTTAAATATGTTTTCTATGTAATGTTTTAATTGATCTTCAGAAAAAATTCTGGTGGCAGAGGAAAGTCCGAACATCGATATCAACAGGTAATCTGCCTGTTCTTCGATCTTATCCAGATCGTTATTTCTTTTATCTCTAAGTTTATCCGCAAAAACCTGTTTGATCTCATCGGTAAAACTCTTTAGAACCTGCGGAATTTTCTCCTCGCTTTCTAGACCAATTTCATTCGCAGTATTGGTGACCAGGCAACCCTTACCATTTTTTGTATCTCTCGTGAAATCTACAAAGTCGTAAAAGTATTCTTTGATCGCTGGTATGCCATCTGTAGACTTTATTAGCTTATCGATTAGAACGAATAATCTTGACTTATAGCAGTCTAAACTTTTAAGAAACAGGCCATCCTTATTGCCGAAACTAGAGTAAATAGAGAACTTATTTATTCCCATTTCTTTCTCAAGCATTTGCATCGAAGTGTTGCCATAACCGTTTTTCCAGAAAAGATTCATTGCCTTTTCTGCTACTTCTGTTTCGTTATATTTTTTAGTTCTTGCCATAATGCTGGTACAAAACTAACCAATCGTTTAGTTTACACCAAAAGCTTTAAGAAAACCTTATCATACTGGATCTTGACTAAGGGTGTAACAGATCTATAATTAGGTATATATTGTTTTGCGCTTCAGTATACAGCTTGGAAATGTTCCTAAGTATTTGGAGATTATAACTCACTATATATTCTTCTGAAATGTTCACAAGCGATGATCATGTTCTCATCAAATTCATCGCTGTAAGTTTCCATTTCTCTTTCGTAATAGGCCTGATGTACTTCTTGCCAATACTTCAGTGACTTATCTCCTTCTCCTTCAATCTCTGCAAATTCCGCGGTAATTTGATTAAAAGCTACGTGTTCTATTTTGGTAGTTTTAATGATTGCCTTCGGATTGCCTTTCCAATCTGTTACAATAGCGAGATCGCCAACTTTCGGTAAGATTTCATTATGCTGCTGGAACCACCAGAGTGAAGTAGCTGTGGCTTTCTTAATATCCTTCACAACCAGGTCTGCACATTCATCTGCGTCCTTCTTATTGTCACAAAAATAGTAGGATTGGGGAATTGCCTTGGAACAATAATCTGGGTTTGAACTTACAAATCTGTTCCAGAACTTTTCAATATCAGATCTAGTGTTTGTATTCATGCTTTTTTTGTAGTTATTAGCATTACTAAGATCACTAGAAAACTTCAGTTAACTACATTAGTATGTAGAAAGAATCTGCTGAGCTCTATAAAGGATTATTTCAATTTACTGATTTTCCAGTGCCTCAGACTAATTGGAGTATTCCGAAGACAATCTTCAAATTCTTTATTTCCGGAGAATGACGCCTTTTCCAGCATTTTGTATTCACAACTTAACTCGAAAGAATCCTGTTCAAAGATCCACGGCTCTATAAAGATGTCATCAGCTTCATTTCTTGAGATCACATATTTGGTATTCTGAATACTTGTGTTGATTTCAAGTTCCCGATTTTTGGCGGGTACTCCATTCTGGCAAAGGATGAGTGAACATCTATCTGCAAATACCATGATCTGGTAAAGGTCATGTACCTCCTGGTCAGTCATTGAATTTACTTTCATGAGTTCCTTTATTTCCACACTGATCTCATTCATAAAGCGATCAATCATTATGCTCTCTTCGGAAAGATCCTTGTATAAGAACTCAAGGTGTTTCATCACTAAAATCGTGACCCAACTTGACTTAAGCCTGGCTTGTTCGAGTAACCTGCGACTTCTTTTAATGATCTCGTTGATATTCCTGTCCTCATCAAGAAAATCCTGCGGAGTTCCAATTTTAGTGAGGTAGTCTTTTTCTCTGAAGTTTAACTGCCGGTCGTCATGTTCTACGATCGCAGTTAGAGTAGCGACCCAGTTTCTACCTTTAATATCTTGCTTCAGTTCGTCTGCAATTTTACCCGCAAGCAATCCGTGTGCAGAATGTGAGAAGATCTCCCAGCCTTCAGCATTAGAATTTACGATCATACTTTATCTTTTTTTCTTACGGCAGTTGGAGTCATTCCATACTTTTCTTTAAAGATCTTGGAAAAATGACTTCTGCTGTTGAGTCCGACTTCATATACGATCTCACTAATGGTCTTATTGGTGTTCAGCAATAAAAGCATCGCAGTTTCCATCCGCTTGCGCTGAATGTATTCATGAACTGTGCAATTAAAAAGTATTTGAAACCCTTCCTGTAATTTAGTTTCGGTAATATCAACCGATTGTGCCAGGGAACTAATATTGCCAAGCTCTGCGATGTTTTTATCAATTTGAAAGATCACCTGTTTTACCTTTTCAAGATCTCTTTGCCTGAGTACATTTTGATGGTCCTCTGGTTTACTATCATCCCGGTAGAGCATAAGCATGTATGTAAGAAGCTCCAGTGCTTTTGCACCATGATAGCTGACCCTTTCCAGTCCGGGCGTCGTAAAATCTCTTAGCTCCTGGATGAGATGAGACATTTTAAGACTGTATTGTGTATGATGATATAGAGTACGAATGGCATTCGTATCTGCAAAGATCCTATGATAAATATCGTCCATCTCTTCCAGTGGAAAAGTAAGCTGATCCACAAATTTCTTCCTATCCACATCCAGCATAACTACCGAAATAGTCATCCCACCTGGAAACATGATCTTATTTCCGCTGCCACTGTTCGCGCCAATGATCACCGATTGATCCTTTTCAATATGATGAACAATCTCCTCGTTATGGAAACTATGGTTCAGTCGTCCTTCCAGAACATATATAAATTTAAAAGGATGCACCAGATCTCCGTGAAAATTCAGGCAGGTGTCTTCCTTTAACTGAATTTCAAATCTAAAAATTCCAACGCCACTCGGGAAGTTGATACCTGATATTATTCCATCTCCATAATCGTTTGAAAATTCTAAATATGCTTCTCCATACTTTTCTGAATAGTCAGTTTCAAAAGCTGATGCTAATTCTTTTAATATCGATTTTGCTGAAGTTTTGGCGATCTTAACAGTCTGCATTTTAGTGGTCGATTTTTGTAATACTAAAATATTAACAAGTCCGTATACCTGCAGTAATCTGAAGTTAAACCTTTCCTAATTAGAAGAATATCGTTAAGCGCAAATGTAAAACCGCACACTTTCAAGCGCTACTTCCACCAAATTCGTAAAAAGAAAAGGAAATTTTGAAAGTATCTCAAAACATTTTAATGCTTAGTTACATCATGATCTTTGTGATGGTACTATCCTATTTTGTAGTTGGTTTTGAATCAACTTTGATGTTATTTCTGAGCTTTCTAAGTCTTCTAATGTTTGTAGAATCTGTGGTAAGAATTAGATTCTGCCGTCGCCAGAATAAATTGGGATCGAAATCTGCCAAACTTCAAAAATCACCTAAGGTTTCAATTCATATTGCCATCTGTAATGAACCTTCAGAATTAGTTATAAAAACAATTCGGGCAGCTCTTCAGCTTAACTATGAGAATTACGAGATTGTAGTACTGGACAATAATACTTCAGATAAAAAGCTATGGAAACCGGTTCGGGAATTTTGTAATAGATATCCCGAAAAGGTGATCTTCAAACACTTTGACAAACTTGATGGATACAAGGCTGGAGCGTTGAACCAGTGCCTGAAACTAATGCACCCAGATACAGAATATATTTTTACTGTAGATGCGGATTATATATTGAAACCAGATAGTCTTTCTAAGGCTGTAGTGGCGATTGATGGTACAGATGCGGCAGTGGTTCAGTTTCCTCAGAATTATACACTTCATCATGAACGCCATGGTTTATTCAACGAATTGGAACACTTTTTTAGCGGGTATGCCCAAGCTGGAAATCGTAGTCTTAGCACTTTACCAACCGGAACCTTGTCTATGGTGAGAGTAGAATCACTACTTTCTGTATCAGGTTGGCCTACAGAATCACTTACAGAAGATGCACACCTGGGAATTAAATTCCTGTCTGAAAAGTTTACTACCTACTTTTCAAATCAAATTTTAGGGCAGGGAGTTATGCCAGGAAGTATTGCAGATCTACGCAAACAAAGACATCGCTGGGTTTATGGAAATACTCAGTGTTTCCTGAAGTTTTGCAGTGTTCGGGTGAAAGACCAGTGTAAATTATCAGTTTTCATGCAATTATCTGCATGGGTGAATTTACTTTCATTTCCAATCGTATTTAGTTTACTTTATATACTGGCAGAAATATTTACGAAGTGGCTGATTTCAGACTGGATTCCCATGCTTATTTTAGGTCAGTTTAGTATTTATGTGTTCGGTAAATTATTCTTATTTCTGTCCAATTCTAAAAACACCTTTCAATATAATTTTAAAGCCTTCCTGGTTCATTTAGCACTGAGTTTTGAGATGGCTTTTTCACCTATTATGGCGTTGATAGGAATGCCGGCTAGTTTTGTTACGACCAGCAAATTTGCATCGGTTTCCAGTCTCAAACATATTCCGCTCAGGATTCCAACGCTTTTATTTATGATGACGATGTTATTATTTGCGGTGGGAAAAACTGGAATCGCCATGTATAGCCTTCAGGTAAGCTTGCTTTTTCTTCTATCAGGAATTTACCTCTATTCTGAATTTACACCTAAATCGATTAACCAACTAAAAATACTTCCAGATGAAAATAGCCATTCTCGCGCATAATAAATTTCCCATTGCCGAGCCGTATGCCGGAGGATTGGAAATGATCACCCACCAGCTGGTGCATACGCTTATGGAACGGGGACACGAAGTTCATTTATATGCGTTATCTGGTTCAGACCCTCAGTTTGACGTGACTTCTCTCGATATTGTTCAGGTTGCAAATAATGAGCTGACCGAATCCAAAATTGATGAACTTATGTATAGAAATGTACTGGAGATCATTGAATCCATAGATTATGATGTGGTACACAATCACAGTATGCATGAACTACCGATCATTTGGGGAGCAAGTAGCAGGCACCAGTTTCTTACTTCCTTTCATACACCGGTTTTTGATAGCATTCATACGGGCCTTGAAAATATCTTCGGAAGAGATCATAGTGAAAAATTTAGCGTGGTAAGTAAAAAATTAGGCGAGACTTATGCTCACTTACTTCCGGAAAAAAATGTAGTCTATAACGGAATTGACACTGCTGCATGGACTTTTTCCAAATCTGCTGAAGAAGATAAACTTTGTTGGATTGGTCGTATCTGCAAGGAAAAAGCCCCACATCTGGCTATAGATTATGCCTTAAAAGCAAATAAGAGAATTGTTCTGGCCGGACCACTTAGCAATTCTGAATATTTTAAAGAATATGTAGAGCCAAGATTAGAACTCGATGGAGTCGAATATATTGGACATCTGAAGCATAAAGGTTTAAATAAACTAATTGGTTCTTCTGAAGCGACCTTATTTACCAGTGTATGGGACGAACCTTACGGACTCGTAATTGCTGAATCACTGGCATGTGGAACGCCTGTGATATCTTTTAATGTAGGAGCTGCCCCGGAAATCCTGACAAAAGAAACCGGTTTTCTGGTCGAACTTGAGGATGAAGCAGGATTTGTAAATGCAATCAAATCCTGTACGAAGCTTGACAGAAATGATTGCCGAGAGAGAGCTATAGATTTTTGTGACAAGGCGCAAATGGTTGATGCTTATGAAAATCTCTATGATAAAATGGTCTCGGAACAACTGAAAAAAGTTGCGGTATGATAGGGTATTACGCACATCAGCATGGTAGTGGTCATCTCAATTTTGCTCGCTTATTTGCAAAGGTTTTTGAAGATGAGATCTGCACATTTAGTAGTTTAAAGAAGCCTGAGGCTTTGCAGGGGCAATTCGTGCAATTGCCAGATGAAAATCCAGATGGCACGGCAATTAGTGATAATCAGATTCCAGTACCAGATTATCTGCATTACAGTCCGGTGGGACAAAAATCTATACAGTTGCGCAGCGCTCAAATTCTAAAGGAAGTTGTGGAAAGGAACATCAAATTAATGATCGTGGATGTAAGTGTGGAATTAGCAGCTTTGATGAGGGCGTCTTCAATACCGTATGCTTACGTAAAACTGCCTGGTCACAGGAGTGATGCTGCACATGTACAGGCTTTTCAAGGTGCTGTTTTTGTCCTTGCATATTATCCTGAAGAATTCGAAAGTAAGCAAACGCCTGAATGGCTTCGGAAGAAAACTATTTATCTAGGCTTTATTACCGATCGTAAGATCGGTCAACCAATAGCTGCAACTTCAGAAGAAGTTAATAACATACTCGTAATTAGTGGAGGAGGAGGTAATGATAGACTTATTAAAGCGATCAATATACTTCCGAAACGTTTTGCTTCCGCAGAGATCAAAGTTATTGGGATACCGGAGGAAAATTTCAACAATGCAAGGATCAGGAATTGTGGTTATGTTCAAAACTTTCAGAATTTAATTGAGCAGGCTGATCTTGTGGTGGCGAATTGCGGACTCAACTCCGTAACCGAAATTTTGCAGTCTAAGAAAGCTTTTGTGGCGATCCCGGAAGAAAGACCTTATGAAGAACAGGAGACTACGGCATCCCATCTTTACCAGCATGATCTGGCGATAGATCCAAATTCTATAGTTGAACTGGAAGATTCAGAAATCTTAAAGCACAGAATATGGGATGTGGAAAATGACCTTAGTGCCATTAGTAAATTGAAAAAGCATTTAAATGGGAATTATGATCGCCTACCATTAATTCCTGAACTATTTGCAAACCAACAAAAACAACAGCATGCAGAATAAAGTAAAATTTTCAGTAATCACCATCGTAAAGGGTAGGGAAGAGCACTTGCATAATTTACTGCAGGGTGTCAAAATGAGTAGCCTGCAGCCAGATGAGATCATGATCGTATCTATTGATGAGGTGCCAGAGCTTTCTGGTTTTGAGGATTTACCTATAGAAATTATAAAAATAAGTTCTCAAGGCTCAAATCTGCCTATTGCTGAGGCCAGGAACATAGGGGCTCAAAATGCCAAATTGGACCACTTGATATTTCTCGATGTTGATTGTATTCCTCATCCAGACTTTTTTGATGATATTATCACGCAAGGTTTTGCTCATAAAACATTAATTATGGGTAATCCACATTATCTTGAGAGTAAAATTCCGCAGGATTTTGAGTTGAACGATCTGGAACAACACAGCGCTGCGCATCCTGCCAGGCCAGAGATCAATGAACTAGCCGAAGCCAGTGATTATATGCTTTTCTGGAGCCTTGCATTTTATATTCCGAAGCAGTTATTCAAAGTACTGGAAGGTTTTGATGCGCAATTTACCGGCTACGGTGCAGAAGATACAGATATGGCGATGAAGATTAGTCAGCTTAAAAGTATTTATCCCTTGCTATTGTCACCTGCAAAAGTTTATCACCAGCAACATCCGGTGCATTCACCACCAGTTCATCAGGTAGAAGCCATCGTTATAAATGCACGAATATTTTACGAGAAATGGGAACGATGGGTGATGGAGAACTGGCTAGAGGAATTTACTAAGCTTGGTTTAATCGAATGGCAGGCAGATAGAAGTACTATTAAAATACTGAAGCAGCCAGATAAGGATTTGATTGAGAAGTCCTACCGGCCAGAGGCTGCTTATATGTAGATATAAAAACTGAATGATGATGAAAACGAAAGAGAAATTTGAACATTGGATCCTTGAGGAGGATCATCCTTGTATCATGGCTCAAACAGTATTTAGCCAGGAACATGTAAAAACTAAACAATACGGGCAGTTGGGTGACCCTTTGCAAACGGAAGCTTTGCTAAAGGACCTTAAAAATTATATCGCTGAATATGATTTTGAAACAAATGACTTTAAATCTTTTATCGCTGTTTTTCCCGAATCCAATATCGCTACGGAAGATGAATTTGAGCGATTGTTATGGAAGCAATTAGAAGAAATTGAGAAAATCGATACGAAAGATTGGGATCCTTCCGTAACCAAAGATCCAGAGCATGATAATTTCAGTTTCAGTATTGCCGGAAGATCTTTCTATATTGTAGGTATGCATCCCAATAGTTCGAGACAGGCTCGTAGAAGTCCGTATCCTTCGATTGCCTTTAACCTGCATGTGCAATTTGAGAAATTAAGGGAAATGGGTGCTTATGAAAAGGTGCGTGATAAAATTAGAGCCAGAGATAAAGAATTACAGGGAAGTATGAATCCAATGTTAGAAGACTTTGGATCATCAAGTGAAGCAAAACAATACAGTGGTAAAGCTACCGAAGATGATTGGGTTTGTCCATTTCACCAGTAAAAAAATAAGGAGCAATGAGAAATTTCTTTAAGGAAAACAGAAAAGCAATTTATGGCGGAATTGTAGCTACCGTATTCACAGGCATAGGAATATTCCTGTTAGGTCAGCTTTCCGGTTATGAAGCTAAAGAACTTATTGAATCCTCTCATAGTGGTCTAAATATGCTTTGTAATACGATCACTCTTGCCTCTGCCACGATACTAACCTTGTTATTAACGCTACTGGGAATAAGTACAGGAACTGAATCGAAACTTAAAAGCGAGCATTACCATCAGGTTCTGGATATCGCAAAACTTGATACCGTACTAATAGTTAGTGCAATTGTAATGTTTCAACTATTTAATATTCAGATCACAGAAGCAGATAATGTACCTCTAAACTGGTATTCGTCCATTTACTGGATAAGCTTATTCTGCACTTCAGTTTTAAGCGGAATGATGATCACGGTTGTGCTAATGCTATATACGACCATTACAGCGATCATTCACATTGTTGGTCTTAAGAACGACCATAGATTGATTACCAGAGAAGAAGAGGAAGAGAAAAAAGAAGAAATAAAGAACGAAAAAGAGAAGATGTCGAACGAAAAATGATATTATGAATGCAACAGCCAAACACCTGCAAACAATCAATTCAATCCTGTCCAATAAACAACTGAGCAAGAAAGAATTTAAATTTTTAAATAGAATTGAAGCAGACCATGTAAAAAGTATATCAATCACCACAGATGGCGGTTTTGATCCTGAATCGGGAGAATTTCATAAAGAAGACCGCCCTTTGAATTACAAGATCCGACTCAAGTACACAGATGCTGGAAATCTTCGATTCAAATGTTTACATGCAGAGAAAGCATAAAAAAAAAGCAGATCAATTATTGATCTGCTTTTTTTATAAAGATTTTACAATCTATAGCTTAATCCTGTAAATGCTGAATTCCATATCTGAAATATCTCCTTTCACTTCATTGATCCTCGAATTCGTATAATATAAATATCCCTCATAAAGACTAAAAGTATCTGCCCAGCGTATTTTTTTACCTTTTGCAAGAACTTCCTGCTCTCCCGAGTTCGTGTTATACCTCATGATCGCATTATTTTCCAGATCTGCCAAGTAAAGCATTCCGTCGGAATTTAGAATCATTCCATCTGGTGCAGTTGTTTTTGCAACTTTCTTTACAGATTTCTGAATCTCTTCCTTTGAGCCATCGCGAAGAATCTTCGTTGGTACAGCATAAAGAGTATAGCCGGTTAAGGCATGGTAATATAGCAACCCCTCAGCTTCATCCAGTGCAATTCCATCTGAATGTATCTTGTTCTTATACTGTTCTCCGTTGATAGTTAACTCATCGGTTTCAGCCAGAGTAGAGTAGTGGTCACTTAAAACACGTTTGCTTTCTCCAGTTTCCATATTTATAACTACTAAACCAGCGTGATTTGAATCTGTAAGATAAATGTGATCATTAGTTCTATCAACACGCAAATCATTAATATAAGAATCCCTGTAAAAACTATCTTTTCCTAATTCATAAATATGCTTCAGTTTTTCTGACTCCAGGTCAAAGACGAATATCCGCGGATTATTCACCACTCCTTTAAATAGCGGATTTCTGGTGTCCAGAACAAATAAATCATTTTCAGAAGCAATAACAGATTGCACCGCAACAAATATGGAGTCCTGTTTCTTTTCTCCAACCTTCCAGGAATTCCATTTAGCATTGGGATATGGCAAAGCCTCCTTGTCTTTACCGATCTCCACAACTGAATACTCCACGTCCTTTCGCCATCTTGGAAAATTCGCGAAGATCCTTCCTGTTTCACTAAGACTGATTCCTGTAACCTGTTGCCCTTTAAAAGCTGTCACTTTTTCTACTGCAGATTGGGGACCTATCGGCTCCTGGCTAGTTACATTCTGGGAAAGAACTATCAGTGCTAAGAGTAATAATTTTTTCATAGTGTATTAGTTAAAAAAGAAAAGAACTGAAGATCATTCAGTTCTTTTCGAATATGTTGGTTGATTATGCTTTTACTGCATTGTTGATCTCTATATCACCAGATAGAATTTCAAATGTTTGATTACTTCTTACATCATCTTCGAGAACGGCAACCAAGGTACGGGCAACGTCTGCTCTGGAGATTTCACCCATTTCTGAAAACTTTTCTTCTAGTTTGATTTTTCCAGAAGCATCCTTATTATTTAATGATCCTGGTCTTACAATAGTATAATTTATACCACTGGATCTTAGATGTTCATCAGCATTCTGTTTTGCCTGAAGGTATTCATGAAGATCTTCGCTTACTGAAGGATCATCTGCTCCCATAGAACTTAACATTACAAATTTTGAAGCTCCTGAATTTTTAGCAGCATCAGTAAGTTTTTTAGCTCCTTCCTGGTCTACACCAATTACGTTCTTACCACCAGAACCGGCAGCAAAGATGACTTTGTGCGCGTTCTCGGTGGTATGGCTCAGGTCTTTCTCCAGATCACCCAGAATAGTCTTTACATCCTGAGATTCAAATTCTTTTTGTTGCTCTTCTTTTCTTACCATGGCAATTGGCTCATATTCTGAAGAGTTTTTAAGTAGATCAACAATAATTTTTCCTGTAGTTCCGGTTGCTCCGGCTACTAATACATTTTTTCCTTTACTCATAACTATTATTTTTAATGAACGATTCTATATTTATTTTAGTTGTTTTCGAAGGTTTCTGCAAGACTCACGATCACCTTACCCTGGGCTCTGCCTGTAGCAAGATATTCGAAAGCTTCAACTGCTTTATCAAAAGAATAAACCAGGTCAATAACCGGTCTAATTGTTCGGTCTTCTACCATCGTTTTGATCTCCTTGAGCTGAGGTGCATTTGGCTGCATCCAGGTTAATGTATATTGAGCAGATTTATCTTGAATAAGTTTGCTAAGTTTTTCCGGCATTTGATAGTCGGTCATTCCCATTTGCTTAGCCGTTTTTTCATCTGGTGGTCCAACGATACTAGTCACTTTTCCGCCATCTTTAATGATCTCAAAAGCATCAAAAGTATAATCATCTCCGAGGGTATCGAAAACGATATCCAGGTTGTTCGCAACTTCCTTATAATCTTCGTTCTTATAGTCGATTACTCTATCTGCACCAAGCGCTTTTACCCATTCCACATTGGTATCACTCGTGGTCGTATAGACTATAGCACCTATAGATTTGGCGTACTGAATTGCAAAGCTACCCACACCACCGGAACCTGCATGGATGAGGATACGATCGTCTTTCTTGATATCTGCCTTTTGTAGCGCCTGCATTGCGGTAAGTCCGGCAAGCGGCAAAGAGGAAGCTTTTTCGAAAGTCACATTTTCAGGCTTATGTGCGATCACATTAGCATCTACGGCTACAAATTCAGCTACAGTACCCATATACTCTTGCGGTACACGACCATAAACTTCATCTCCAACTTTGAAATCTTTAACTTTACTCCCAATTTCTACGATTTCTCCGCTCATATCATAGCCAATCCCGGTTGGAAGATCCAGTTTCAGCATATCTTTTAGATGACCCTGTACCAATTTGTAATCTATTGGATTAAGAGCAGCAGCCTTTACAGCAACTAAAACATCATTATCGGATATTTCGGGTTTGCTGGTTTCAGCAAATTCAAGACCGTCTTTAATTTCTCCGTATTTCTTTATTTGAAGTGCTTTCATATTTTTATTTTTCTGAATTTATATTCATTTCCTTTTCATTGTTCAATATCTCAATCCAGGAATCAAGTGTTTTCTTTAATAGCATAACATCTGTAACCTGTACGTCCTCATTCAGTAGTTTCCCAAGCAGATCTTTAGGAATATTCCTGGCTTGTTCTTTATAGTCAAGTCCCTTTCTGGTTAAATTGACTTTTACTGTCCTTTCATCTTCGGAAGAACGGGTGCGTAACAGTAAACCATTTTTCTGCATACGTTGAATGAGAGGAGACAAAGTATTAGTATTGAGTAAAAGTTTTTTCCCTATCTGATTAACGGTTTGCTCATCTTTCTCCCAAAGTACAAGTAGAACCAGGTATTGAGGGTAAGTTAGACCCATGGTATCCAGGTAAGGTTTGTAAGCCCTTGTGATCAATCTGGACACTGAATACAAGGGAAAACAAATTTGATTTTCTAATTTTAAATCTTCATTTTCTTCCATCATTATCATTTCTTAGAGTTTCTCCAGGCAGTCCATGCGCCGGTAGACCATAAAACCCAGGCTATAAGTACGGGCTGAAAAAATAATCTTATAAGTCTTGCTCTATCTGAATCCAGAATGCCAAAAGCATCTTTTCCATCAACATATTGCGCGATATTTCCCGGAAAGATCAGCACAAAGAAAATTGCCAGGAACCAGCCAATCTTAACACGCTGGTTTTTCCAGAAGAGTAAGGCAAGACCCAGGATCATTTCTACGATCCCGGAAAGTATAACGACTAGATCTTTACTCATTGGTACCCAATCCGGAACTTGCGCCTGGAAGTCTACGCGGTTAAAACTTAAATGACTAAATCCTGCGTAGATCATGAAAACCGAAAGTAGTATTCGGAAGATATTCTGCAGGGTAGTAGTTTCAATATAATTCTTCATAACATTTGTTCTACACACGATTATGTCGTGCACGATGCAAATGTAAGTTCAATGAATCGTTCTGGCTATAGACTTACCAAAAGTTTAACTTCTTCAGAAATTATTCATATCCAAAGGTACCTGTAGAAGTCTAGTTAATTATTTCCTCAAAACATCTTTAAGGAGCCAGTCGTTTACCGGTCTGTTATCATGCGAGTGAATCACTACAATATTTCCAGTTGTTTCAAAAACTACTGCTTTTACATCTTCCAGTTCTACGATATTTGCTTCTCTTAATTTAGAACGAAGGTCGGTTACCGTAACTCTGGCTTTGGTAAGATTGTCATGTAATATTTCTTTTCCATCCATTAAGAGCAGCGGAGAATTATCTATTGCCTCTCTGAAAATGTCCCATCTTCTAAGGTATGCTGCTACTAATTGAAATAAGTATATAAAGAAGAGTCCGATCATTCCTTCCGGAAGTGTCACCGAATCAGAAAGTACTGTGGTGGCCAGCATCGATCCAACGGCAACAGTCATCGCAAAGTCAAAACTGGACATTTTAGAAAAGCTTCTTTTGCCGAAGATTCTGGTATACATTATTATAGAAATATAGATTCCCAGACAGGAAATTACAATAGCTAAAGCAGAATCTAATGTTAAGTCAAACCATTTTTCCATAATCAAATACTTTTAGATATTATTTATTTCATTCCATGTTTAAATAAAAAAACCGCTGGTTTTCACCAGCGGTTTTTCTTACTAAATACAATTAAACAGGTATAGACATTGCTTCTTTCTGTCTAGACCAGTTTCTGTGAGCTGCGATCTGTTCAATGAACTTTGCTGGAGTTTTATCGATCAAAACTGCGACATCTTTCTTGAACTTATCAAGATAAGTATTTTCGATCTTACCCATCACTTCTTTATCCAATGCAATTGCTTTGCAATGTTTCAGTGTTTCATTGATGAATTTTGCTGTTTTAGGAGCTTTGTTTAAAGCTTCCAGACTTTTAGTGCCTCCAGGAATATAAATAGCATCAAATAGAACACTTTCCGTAGTTAATAGAGCTGCGTCCACTTTATGACTTTTGCCTTGATCACACTTTATAGTACCACCATGAGGGGCCAGCAATTGAACCATCGCTCCTTTATCTTCTAAAGCCTTTTTCATTTTCCCCATGGATTCACCATCGAATCCATTACCTACAAGAAAACCGATCTGGCGTGTAGCAATACTATCAGATTTTAGATGAGTAAGGCTAAGTGCTTCAGATTTATCGAGATAATTCTTTTTCTTAGGTGGCTGGTGCTTTTCTACATCGGCATCTGCGCCTATAGCTTTATTTACCGGACCATCAATTTTACTTGGAATCTCCATACCCAATCCTTCAGCAACCTTAGCTGCAAGATCTCCATCGATCTGGTTGATGATATAAAGCATACGTTCCTTGATATGATCGTAAGTACATTTTCCTATTTCGAAAGTATAAGCGTCTGCAACGTGATCCTTCTCCCAGTCGGTTAAACTTCTGTAGAAGAGCGCTGGCTGAGAATAATGGTCATTAAAGCTCTCGCTTCTAGCTCGCGTCTTTCTACCGTCAATCCTTTCTTCGTAAGGAGTAAATCCGCCTTCAGCCATTTTTGCAAGATGCGGGCAACCTCCACCAATGGAATTAGGGAAATATGCCGTCTTTCCTTTGTTGATCGTCATTCTCATATGAGCGTCACGCTGATTGTTATGTGTTTCGTTCACAGGACGGTTTATTGGTAATTCATGAAAGTTAGGACTTCCAAGCCTCGATAACTGCGTATCTGTATACGAGAACAATCTACCCTGTAGTAATGGATCGTTGGAAAAGTCTATTCCGGGTACGATATGACCTGGGTGAAATGCAACCTGTTCAGTTTCTGCAAAGAAATTGTCTGGATTACGGTTTAAGGTCATTTTACCAATACGTTGTACCGGCACCATTTCTTCAGGGATCAATTTCGTTGGATCCAGAATGTCAAATTCGAACTTATGTTCATCTTCTTCAGGAATGATTTGAAGTCCAAGTTCCCACTCTGGAAAATGTCCCGCATCAATCGCATCCCAAAGATCTCTTCTATGAAAATCGGAATCTGCTCCGTGAATTTTTACTGCTTCATCCCAGGTAACTGAATGTGTACCTAATAATGGTTTCCAATGGAATTTAACGAAATGGGATTTACCTTCAGCATTAACGAGTCTGAAAGTATGTATTCCAAAACCTTCCATCATGCGCAGACTTCTTGGAATAGCACGATCACTCATGACCCAGATATGGTTATGCAAGGTTTCCGTAGTAAGTGAAACGAAATCATAAAAAGTATCGTGAGCCGATGCCGCCTGTGGTATTTCGCGATCTGGTTCAGGCTTCACCGCATGAATTAGATCAGGAAATTTCATGGAATCCTGAATAAAAAACACCGGCATGTTATTCCCTACAAGATCAAAAATTCCTTCATCTGTATAAAATTTCACGGCGAATCCTCGAACATCTCTTGCCAGGTCGGCAGAACCTTTAGAGCCTGCCACGGTTGAGAACCTTACAAAAACGGGTGTTTTTCTGTTGGTATCAGTAAAAATGGGAGCTTTGGTATATTTGTCCATACTTTCATATAGTTCAAAATATCCATGTGCTCCACTCCCTCTTGCATGAACGATCCTTTCCGGAATTCTTTCATGATCAAAATGGGTAATTTTTTCTCTTAAAATAAAATCTTCCAGGAGAGTAGCTCCTCTTTCCCCGGCTTTCAGGGAGTTGTTGGTGTCGTTCACCTTTACACCCTGGTTGGTGGTCATTGTTTTACCTTCTGCATTCTTGGTATCCCTGGTGAGATCCTGGGATT
Organism: Christiangramia sp. LLG6405-1; assembly: GCF_045055805.1. Classification (GTDB taxonomy): domain Bacteria; phylum Bacteroidota; class Bacteroidia; order Flavobacteriales; family Flavobacteriaceae; genus Christiangramia. Next base: position 2,162,169 of record NZ_CP159330.1, read on the forward strand.
TTTTATCCTTCTCTTTCTCGCTCATCTTTTAATTGATATATTAATATGGTTGAATTAAAATTAGCAAGTAAAAATGAGACAAGTGTGCGATATTGGCTCGCCTGTTTGTCGTTAGAATGATTTTAGGAGAATTATAACAATTTTTGATCTGTCTTTTGAAATCCTTAACAGAACCGATTAATCATTTTCGGTCATCCTGAATCTTAAAGATGGACCAAGAAGATTTTGAATATTAATTTACTTGAATTTGGTTAAGTTCAGGTTTCGAAAGTGAAAAATTAAAGGTAGTCCCTTCGTTCAAGATACTTTTTACTGAAATTTCGCCATTCATTGTATCCACCAGTTTTTGCACTGTGCTTAGCCCAATTCCATGACCTCGCTCATCTGGTGTTCCGTTCACGTTAATGACAGTAAACAGCTCAAATATTTGATCCAGGTGTTCTTCAGGAATACCAATTCCATTATCTGTAACAGAAAAATGGTAGAAAGCACCATTTTCAAAACAGTCGATGTCGATCACGATCTCTTCAGCATCATTGTATTTCAAACTATTGCTAATCAGGTTTATCATGATCTGTCCCAATCCTGCTCGATTGACTCGAATCTTTAAATTTTCTTCCGGAAGGCGAATATCACAATTGGAATCTATATGCAATAAATCGATAGTATCTTCTAGAAGATCATTCAGAAAGAATTCTTTTACTTCCGAAGCTTTTGAACCATCTTCAGAATAATATTCCAGTAAACCGGTGATATATTCACTTAATTTTAATCCGGAATTTTTAATATAATCGAGGTATTCTTTCCCCTTATCATCAAGTACGCTGGCGTATTTCGCTTTAATAATATCTGAGGTAATGATCATGTTCGCCAGGGGCATTTTAAGATCATGGCTAACATTGCCAGCAAATTCCCGAAGGATCTTATTATTTTCAAGCTGATTGTTTTGCGCCTTTTTTAATTCAGTGTTCTGTAGATGATATTCATATAAGATCTCTACCTGTTTACCCAGAGCGATCAAAGATCTTTTTTGATGTATGCTTAATTTCTTAGGTGTTTTGTTGATCACACAAAGCGTTCCCAGTGGTAAACCTTGCTTATTTAAAATTGGAACTCCGGCATAGGATCTAAAATGGGTTTCCTCATCCAGAACAAGGGGATTGTCTTCAAAGCGAGTATCTTCCAGAGCATTATCCACCTCGAAGACTTCGTTGGGTTCCAGGATTGCATGTCCACAAAATGAAACATCACGGCTGGTTTGATCTGCTCCCAGACCTTTTTTTGACTTGAACCATTGAATGTCCTTATCGAGAATAGTAAGCAGCGCTACAGAAGTACCACAAATCTCACTGGCCAGAGTGGTAATATTATCGTATGATTCCTGCGGAAGTGAATCTAACAGGCCAAGTTGCCGCACACTTCGTAATCTCAGGTCTTCATTATCCGGTATTTCGGCTTTTCTCATGCAATCATATTATCGAAGTTGCTGGTAGCAGCAGTACATTTACAGTGTTCAAAAGTACGGTTCTCCAGAGCGTCCTCCAAACAGGTAAACTTAAGTCTAATTATGCAGGATTTTGAAAGCGTTCGATCTATAAATTAACAGAATCATGTTTTAAAATAGTCCAAAAGCAATTCACGGCAGATAGGTTGATGAGCTTTAAGATTCTCTATATCTTTAACTTTTGAAAAAGAAAGACAGATCTATGCGCATTATCAATGCTTACCAGAATAACCTAAAGAATCTTAGCCTTGAGATTCCCGAGAATAAATTGATCGTTCTTACCGGACTTTCAGGTTCGGGAAAATCATCACTGGCGATGGGAGTTATCGGGAACGAAGGTTACAGGTTTTTCCTGGAAAGTTTGCCGGCATATAATCAACAGAATGCGAATCTTATTCCTACTGCGGAAGTTGATGATATCGAAGATCTTCCTCCGGTTATTAAAGTAGAACAATCCAAAAGGTTTCAATCCATTAATACCACCTTCGGAACTCTTTCTGAACTTGCTTCGGTTTTTAGGATACTTTTTGCGCGTTATTCTGGGAGTAAGCCAATGAGTAAATCTTTATTTTCTTTTAATCATCCCAAAGGTGCCTGTGAAACCTGTCGAGGAATTGGTGAAGCTGAATATATCGATATTGAAAAACTGGTTGGTGATGAAAATAAGACTTTAAGAGAAGGCGCTATCACTACCACTTTGCCGGGTGGTTATATCGTCTATTCTCAGATCACCGTTGAAGAACTTGATAAAGTATGCCACGCGCATGGTTTTAGCGTGGATATTCCCTGGAAAGACTTAACAGACGAGCAAAAAGATGTCGTCCTGAATGGAAGCGATCGTCTGAAAGTTTTCTACGGGAAACATACGCTAGAATCAAGATTGCGCTGGGAAGGCTTTAAGGCGAAACCAAGAGAGGAAGGTTATTATAAAGGTATGCTGCCAATAATGCAGGATATTCTTAGAAGAGATCGAAATAAGAACATTTTGAGGTTCGCCAGTTCCAGTATTTGTCCCGCATGCCATGGCGCCAGGATAAAGCCGGATCACCTGAAATTCAAGTGGCAAAATAGAAATTTTGCTGAATGGATGGAAATCCCACTTGCAGAATTACATAAAATTCTAGGTGGCCTTAAACTCAAGGGTGGAGAAAAGGACCTGGTTAGCAAGATTTATGTGCAGCTGAACGATCTGGTACAATTAGGAATGGGCGAATACTGTTTGAGTACGCCAAGCTCTAAAATCTCTTCTGGTGATGCACAACGTGTGAAGTTGATCAAACAGGTAAACAGCAACCTGCAGGGTATATTATATATTTTTGATGAACCATCAATCGGCCTCGCAGAAAATTATCAAAAGCATCTACGTCATATTCTACAAAGATTGATCGCCAGGGGAAATACGGTCATGGTCGTAGAGCATGATCTTAATTTTATTCGCTCCGCCGACTGGATCATAGAATTAGGTCCTGAAGCCGGAAAAAATGGAGGAGAGATCATCTTTAACGGTCCAATAGAAAAATTTTTAAAATCTGATTCCAACAGTAGTCCTACTCTGGCGGAAATGAATGCTTCGGAAGAAGATTCTTCAAAAGTTTTAAGTAATTCAGTAGCTACAATAAGTGCGGAAGAAGGACGACTGACAGTTATTAGTCGGAAGAATGAAGCCATCGAAAATAGGCTTGAGGAAATTTCAGAAGAAAGAGATCTGAAACTAATTACAGTGAGTGATCAGCCCATTGGTAAAACTCCGCGTTCCAACCCCGCGACCTACACCGGCTTAGCCGATAAGATTCGTGATCTTCTGGCAAGATCTGATGATGCAAAGACTCTCAAATTAGGTAAAAGTTCATTTTCATTTAATAACAAAGCAGGCAGATGTGAGGAATGTGAAGGTGCCGGGGTGATAAGTCTTTCCATGAATGTGATGGGAACGATTAACCAGGTTTGCCCTGTATGCAAAGGTAAGCGCTTTAAAAAGGAAGTGCTGGAAGTGAAATGGAATGGGAAGAACATTGCAGATATCTACAATCTAAGCATCCTGGAAGCAATCGATTTTTTCGCAGTAGACCGGAAAATATCGAATATTCTGAAACTGATGAAAGACCTCGGACTGGAATATTTAAAATTAGGGCAACCTTCTAATACCTTATCTGGAGGAGAAGCCCAGCGAATCAAACTGACCAAGCATTTTGCCAAACCTTCCAGAGACAATATTTTAATACTTGAAGAACCCAGCATTGGACTGCATCAGCTTAATGTACGTCAATTAATTACTGCTTTGCATAAGTTAAAGGAACAAACAGCAGGGATCGTTTGTTTTGAAAATCATGAACTTTTTAAATCGCAAGCAGATGCTTATTTCGATAATTCGCTAGCTGCGCTGGAGACTTCTAAACCAGAGTTAGAGATCCAGCAAACAGATGAGATCAGGATACGGGGAGCGCGTACACACTACTTAAAGGATCTTGATCTGGAATTGCAGAAGAATACCTTGAGCGTAGTCACAGGCATCTCGGGATCTGGGAAATCTTCCCTGCTTATAGATACGGTGCATGCATATGGGATGCAGGAGATGACGAGGCAATTTTCAGCATATCAACAGTCCAGGGTTGGGGTAAACTTTCAAATGGAAGTCGATCAAGTTGACGGATTAACTCCCACGATCTGTGTGACCCGAAAAGTGCCTAATTTTACCAATAGGTCTGATCTTTCCAAGCAAACTGGTATCGATAAACTTTTAAGATTTGCTTTTTCTCGAAAAGCTGAATTTGAGGGAGAAGAACTTTCAGCCAGTCATTTTTCCAATAATCACGAACTTGGGAAATGTAAGATCTGTGACGGCCTGGGTGAAGAACTGCTTCCGGATGTGAAGAAGCTTGCACCCGATTCTAATTTAAGTATTTCAGAAGGAGTTTTTGAACATAATAAGGCGCTTTCTTATTATGGGCAGAGAGACAGTCAGTATATGGCAATACTCGAAAAAGTAGGGCAGAAACATGGTTTTGACCGAAATACTGCTTTCAATCGATATTCCGAAGAACAAAAGAGGATCATTTTTGAAGGAACCGGAGAAAAAGTCTGGGAAACCCAGTGGAAGTTCAGAACTAAAACCAGGGAAGGAACTCAGCAGATCAAAATGAAATGGGAAGGGCTGGATAATTACCTCAAGCAGGAATATTATAAGACCCGAAAAAATAAATTCATTGATAATTTAACCGCTCTATTCACACCGGCTATTTGTAGCAATTGCTTCGGAAGTGGACTCAAACCGGAAAGATTGAAATTTGAGATTGGTGGCCTGTCTATTTGTGAGATCAAGAACCTTGATTTTTCCGGGCTTGACCAGTGGATTCAGAATGCAAGCACTTATTCAGAAATCGATCAGAGATTAGTTGAAAAAATTCAGCCATTTCTTGAAAATACGATACATAGGGCTACTCAGCTACATATATATCACCTTCAGTTAAATCGAAAATCTCAAACTTTATCTGGTGGTGAAAATCAGCGGGTGGCTTTGATCACCCAGTTAAATAGTCCGTTGAAGGGAGTTACTTATCTTCTGGATGAACCTTCCGCAGGACTTTCGGGACATAATATTCCGGATCTTATAGCGATTCTGAAGGAATTGGTAGCCAAAGGAAATACTGTACTTGTCATAGAACATAATAAAGAGATTATTCAGGCGGCGACTGAGCTTATTGAAATTGGCCCAAAGGCTGGGAAATATGGCGGACAAATTACTTTTCAGGGAACTCCAGAAGACTTTGTAAAGAAAGAAAGTACCCATGCCTATTTCAAAAAACAGGAGTCCGGTTTCCATTTTACTTCTGACAGTGAGCGAAAAATTGAAATAAAAGGAGTTTCGCGTTATACTTTGCAACGCAACTTTATGGAAATTCCAGTAGGAGGGATCACTGCACTTAGCGGAAAAAGTGGGATTGGTAAGACAACGTTGGTTAAGGACATCATAATCCCTTCCATTCGAAATAGGCAACCGATCTATTGCGAGCAGATAGCGTATCCTGAAAATTATAAAAATGCCCATTATTTTGAGGCAAAGAAATTAAGATCACATTCTGCCACCTTACTGGTTTCTTATCTGGATTTTCTAAAGGAAATTGGAAAGATCTTTGCTGAAAATTCGAAACTGAAAACTAAAGATTTTTCTTATAAAACCAAGACGAGCCAGTGTCCCGATTGTAAAGGAAAGGGTTATGTGGAAACGAGTCTGGATGTTACTGCCAATGCTGTGGAAACCTGTGAAACCTGTCAGGGACAGCGGTACAAACCAGAAACTCTCGAACATAGAATTTATAGTAAGAATATCGCTGAGGTGCTTAATCTGGATCTTCATGGCTTTGAGCTTTGGTTGAAGCAACATGGTGAACTCGAGAAATTATGGAAGGTTCTGGAAAAACTTCAGGAAATAGGTCTTGGACATTTAAATTTGGATCAACCTATTCAAAGCCTGTCTTCAGGAGAGAAGCAGCGTTTATTGTTGCTGAACTGGTTGTTGCAAGGTAGCAAAGATGTAGTGTATATACTTGATGAGCCTAGCACAGGTTTACATTATGAAGATATAGATTTGCTCCTAAAGATTCTGAAAGATCTAAGTATTGAAAATGATATTCTGGTGATCGACCATAACCCATATTTACTGGAGAAAATTGGAATCGGTTTAGAGCTGAAGTAGCATTACTATAAATAAAGATCCGGTACGAGATTTAATCTCGTACCGGATCTTTAAATAATTGAGCTTTAGCTCTATTTGATATCTTCCACGAACTGATAAAATACTTTTTTATGCATCTCCAGGTCAAGATCTGGTGAAACTGAAACCCTCGCGATATAATCCTTGTCATCTTCTTTTGTGGTACCCTGAGTGGAGGTCGCCGGGATCGTCCAGTAACAACCTTTTAATTGGCCGTAACTTACACAGTACTTGCTTTCTTCAGGAATCCTGGTGATCATCATATCGATCAGTTTTTGATTCAGGGACCTTTTGTAAGCTTCACGATCTGCAGCAGTTTCTCCTTTTGTAGGAAGGTCAAGAGAAAATACTGAAGGAGTAAAACCAGCAGTAGCTAACTCTTCAGAAACAAAATTGATCTTTGCTTCGGGAAGTTCAGATTTGATAAAATTCACAAATTCACGGGTGTTTTTATAGGCATCTGCAATTCTCTGATTCATGGACGGTAATTGTTCCGCCAGAATTTCAACCTGCAAAGAGGTTGCTTCATTATCGCAAACCTTTAAATGCGTATCTATCTTATCCATCAATTCAGCAGCTTTTTGATTCGCCACAGCATAACCAGCGGTACATTTTCCACCACTAGGGAATTTAGAACCGCTTACATAGGAAATTACTCTGATTCCAGAAAGAATACCGTCTTCACCGCAGAACTGAACGTTCGGACAAAAGGTTTGATCCAGAATAAAAACAGGATCTACAGCAGCTTCACCATCTGCAGTCTTACGGTTTTTTGCCAGAACTTCTTGTAGTTTTTCAAGTTCAGGAACTTCAACACGCGGATTTGTAGGGATTTCAGCAATGATCAACGGCACGGCATTTTCATCTGCTGCTCTAGCCAGTACTTTGTCGGTGCTCTGGTCCATATCATTATCACCATCCACCGGAAGATCCATGATCTCGACATTATCCAGATAGGCAGCTACACGACGAGCCTGATCATTAGTTCCCCCATAACAGTTTGGTGGAACAATAATTCGAATGCCTTTTCCTGGATGTTTGGCCATTGCATCGTCTATAAGACCCATCATAATCGCGTACTGCATGGAAAGACCACAAGAACCTACAAGAACTTTTGAACTTGTCGCAGTGATTTTCTGAACTTCTTTGATCACCTTTTTAAGGTTACTATCATATTTATCAAAATTCTCTTCGGAAGCTTGGGTAACCAGCCTGTGTAGCAATTTATGAGTGTCTGCAGGAGTCATCGAGATCGTTTCCCTTCTACGTACGTGCTGAATTTCGGAAATATAGGATGCGTTCTTTTCGCCATTTACAATAATTACACTACCTAAATCCTGCTGAAGACTTAGCAGAAAATCAATGTTTTGATCAATTTTCAACTCTTTAAGATCTGCTTTGGAAGTGATATAAATGCTACTACCATCAAAATCTGGAAGTGATTCACCTTCTTTGATCTGTAATGTCTCAAATTCATATCCATAGACACTTCGGAAAAGCTCAAAATTGAAATGTTCCGGTAGATTTTCGGAATAGATAATTCGGGTGCTTTTCTTCTCAAATAAATTCTTCCGAAGTACCGCCAGCAGAGGAGTAGTTTGGGATGAGAAACCTATAATATGATCAGATTTCAAAGCATTCAATTTACCCACGTACCATTCCAGAATAGAGGAAAGTGGATGCCCTAATCTTATATAATCATATGCGGTTGGTAGCTCAGCTAGTTTTTCAGCGCTATGATCATTGATGACGTATAATTCCTCAAATTGGTCCAGAAACTCTGTCTTAGCCAGATCTTCATTATATATATCCAGCCTGTGTGTAGTCAATTTAACCCAGTCTTCGGGAATGTTCGGGAGTACTTTTTGTATATATTCGGTCACTTTAGAGTTTTCCATTACCTGTAATTTTAGATAGGCGGGAATATAGTTCAAATGACTTATTTTAAGAAAGATTACGATCGTAATTCTCTATGTGGATATTAGGAAAACAAAAAAATTCTGGATGAAAATGAAAACTGTAGTAGTTTCCTTTGGGAAGGAAATAATGATTTAGTTTCTAAATACTGAGAGTGAAAAAGTTAGAAAAGCGGCAACTGTAATTCAATTATAGTTTATGACCCTACTCATAAAATACAATTAGATGTAATATCATATATAGCAGCTACCGCCTTCTAATTTTTGGTGAATTTATAACTTATGTTCAGTGCAAAATTACCGAATTAGTAAACGTATTGTTTTCTTAAGTTATCGTTGCAATAGTAGTTTCAGGCTCACTACGGTACCTTTTCCAGGCTCAGATTCTATGTGCAGCGCATCTTCAATATCATAGTCTAAAAGGGCGAGTCTTTCTTTTGCTAAGCTTAAACCTTTGGAGTTATGCAGCGGATTCTTTCCAGTTGCCGAAAAACCAGAACAATTGTCGATGATCTTGCAGCACAGAGCATACTCATCCAACTTTTTAAAAATTATATCCAGTTTTGGATCTCTGCTATCTGCGGTAAATGCGTGAACAAATACGTTTTCTACAAATGTTTGAAGAATCATGGTAGGAACCTCTACATCATAAGTGTCGATTGTTGGATCCAGCTCAAAATTAACATCTACAGCATTGTTCATACGAGTGTTTTCAACCCGAATGTAAGATTGTAAATATTCGATTTCTTCAACTAATAAAATGCTGGGTTTAGTACAGTGATCAAGATTGAGGCGAATGAGTTTGGCAAAATCACCCAGGAATATTGTGGCGTTATCAATATCGCTATCCATGATATAATTCTGAATGGAATTCATAGCATTGAAGATAAAGTGCGGATTCATTTGAGCGAGTAATGCTTCCATTTTAGTCTCTTCAAACCTTTTTTGGATAGCTCGCTTTTGCTGTTCGAATCGTTTATTCTTTGCAAGTTCATATTTATAGATCGCGTAGACAATTGTCATTAGTGCCAGAAATATTGATGTCAGGAACCACCAGGTTTTCCAGAAGGGAGGTTTTACTCTGAAGTTCAACACGTTCTGAGAGTATCTTAATCCTGTGCTGGAATCTAGAACACGAATTTCTACCTCATATTTATTAGCTGGAAGGTATGGTAAAAGAATTTCAGAATTGGAGGTAGGAGTACTCCATTCTTCATCCTGAGTCAGCCTGTATTGATATTGTAATTTCTTAGGATAAGGATGGGCATTGGTCGAAAAGCTAAGCAGCACCGTATTCTCATCGTAATCAAGATCGAGATCATTGAGAGTATTTTCAGGCAGTTCGTACTCACTATTATTAATAGAAATATCTTTTAGCTGAATCCCCCTTACACGATTAGACGATGCCAGAACTTCTTTAATATTGACCCTGAAAATCCCATTTTCGCTTCCAATATGTAATTCATCATTCTCGATTTTACTGCTGAAAAAAGGCTGTTCCAGGCCTTGTTCTTCATCCAGAAAGATGAATCTGTCCTCATCAACGAGCGTAATACCACGCTCGGTTCCAATAACAAGAGTGTTACCATAAGAATTTAGAAACGAAATAGTGTTTCCCTGGATGCTCGCTCGGGGAATTTTTCTTACTATATCAAAGTCTTCAGGCCTATCCTGAGTAATATATACATCACCAAATTCACTGGAAATAGCGAGATTGTCTTTATAAGAAATTATATGCCGGAGGTTCTTTTCCTGCCAGATTTTAGAATTTAGGAAAGATTTGAACTGACCATTCTCGTATTTATAAAGACCAGAAAAAACTGAAGTGAAATAGGTCTTGTCCTTAGTTTGTAGACTGCTAACCACCATGGTTGGTGTATTCGTTTGATCCTGTGGATAATATTTATAGTTGAAGGTTTCCAGATCGTTGTAAACCCGAACACCTCCATATGGATTGGTTTCGATCAACTTCCCATCATTCGTGAAATTGATCTCTTCTGAATGTAATGGTAAATAGGAGTGCAGTAATCCATCAGTATTAATTGCAAATAAACCAATATTAGAATTTATCCAATAAAGGTTATTTGAAGTTTTGATATCATAGAACTGAATATCGCTGGCCACGGTAGAATGATCCAGTTCGTAAAAATGATCTTCATGCTTCGGAAGGGCTGTCGAGGTGGTATTAATATAATTCTGCTGCCAATTCTTGAACTTTGTCAAAGGAATATTTATCTGTTCACTTGCAGAATTTATCTGAATCCCCTCGTTCATCATATAAGCTGAAGTTCCATTGATCGCAGCAAAAGCTTGATAATGATGGCCGCTTTGTTCGAGGAATCTTACCAAAGGCTTTAACTGGATCTCGTAAAGTCCAGAGTTCAATGTCCCTACGTATAATCTTTCAAAGGATGCGACGTAAGCAAGCGAAAATGCGTCTTTTCCCGTTATCCCAAAGGATTTTGAGCGATTGCTGAAATCTTTGTTCAGCTCGAAAATACCTCCGTTACTATCATAAATTCCCCAGGCTGCGGCATAGATAGTAGAGTCGCTCGTTTTTACATAGTCCCAGATTATTGAACTTCCAAATTCTTTTGAAGTAAGCTTCCCCGGTTGGATATATTCTGAAATTTTAGATTTTATATAATGCCCCTTATTACTGCTGAAAATGTTGTTGTTATCAACGAATGCAGCATATATATACTTTAGATCGTTTACCTGTTTTAAGCAGAAAGACCCTTCCGAAGAAACTTTAAAAACTCCGGTTCTATAGGTCGTAACATAGAGTTCATTTTCAAATTCAAAAAATTCGGAAACTCTTAGTAACGCAACAGATCCTTCATTTTTCCAGGACTGTATATCAAAAGTATTTATATCAATTCTTGAAATACCATCACTGGTTCCAACGTAGATATAATTTTTATATGGAAACAGATGGACGATCTCATCATGAACGAGTCCGTCTTTTGTGGAGAGAATCTTGAAATCATCACCATCGAAAACACTGATCCCGGCACCATAACTACCAAACCAGATCCTGTTCTGCTTATCCTCAGTGATCGCCCAGCAACTATTCAGGGCCAGACCATCTTCTTCAAAATAGCTTTGAAAAATATTGTTCTGCTTACTTACGATCCCGTTTTCTGTTCCTATCCATAACACATTTTTGCTATCAACGAACAGCGCGCGGACGGCATTATTGGGCAGTTCGTTCGCAGCAGAATAGTTCCTGGAGGGAAAGTTCTGCGCCCAGAGGCACTGGACACAAAAAAGAAGGCATATAAAGCTTCTATTGATTTTGTAAGATAGCATTGATGAATTCCTCTTCTTTACGGAAGGAAACCGGAAGTTTCTCTCCGTTGGTTAACTCAACTTCCTTGTTCGCTTTATGGTAGCGCACAACAAAGTTCAGGTTGATGACATAACTTTTATGTATTCTTAGAAATGCTGAAGGGAGGATTTCTTCTACAAACTTAAGTGTTTTTGTGGCAGTTTTAGTTGTTCCATCGATACCTTTGATCGAACAATAATTACTCTCAGCCTTACAATATAGGATCTGGTTGGAATGAATCAGCTCAAAACCTTCCAGCGTTGGGAAGGCCAGTTTTGCTATATTTTGATCATTTACATTCAGGTTCTCGAGTAGTAACGTCAGTTTATCTTTAGTAGATAATTTTCTTTTGCGTTCCTCAAAACGTTTGATCGCATCTCCCAGGTCAATATGATTAATGGGTTTCAGGATGTAATCTAGAGCGCTTTGCCTTATAGCCTGAACAGCGAACCGATTATGTGCGGTGGTAAAGATCACTTCAAAATTAATAAGATCGAACTGCTTGAATAATTCAAAACCACTCTTTTCTGGCATCTGAATATCAAGAAAAACCAATTCAGGTGCGTAGTTATTGATAGCAACAACGCCGGTGTCAACAGAATGGCATTTGGCTACAATATTGAATTTGTTGGGGAAATGCCTTAGAAGTGTTTTTTCAAGTACATTTTGAGCACTTAACTCATCGTCGATGATGACTACTTTTATCATTACTATTACTATTTTAAAAAAATAAATCCTGATTAATAACCTGGGATCATTCTGTAAAATTTGTTGTTATCTATTCAGTTTTTAAGATTATTGCAGGTTCGTTGGTAAATGTTTGTCTGCCAATTTTGAAACCTGCAATTGGCTGGGCAATACTTCGTACGGCATCGATAGAAGAATTAGTTTCCAGCACGAGCATCGTTGCCGGTGAACCTTCCTTTATAGCCTTATGCATACCCATTAAATGCGCGGCATTTTCGCCTATCATCCTGTAAACTTCTTCCAGTTCATCATCTTTGGCAATCTGAGCAATATTCGCATACATATTACCCATGCGAAGAAGTGAAGCGTCTCCAAATGGAGTGAAAGCATTTAAAATATTATTGCTGGCAATGGTCGTTTTTATCCCGAAATTAGCGAGTTCATTTACATTTACCATTCCGCGTGGGATCAATTTCTCGTAATCTCTTCCATTCAGGAAAATATCGGTTGCCGGTAAAACGGTGAGAGTAATTTGAGCTTCCAATAATAAACTGAACATTCTCTTTTTTTGCTCCGCGGTCATTGCTGATATTTTAGTGACATGACCAATTGAAACTCGACCTTGATACGCTCGTTTTCTCACTTCCTCTGCAATCTTCGGAATACTGGAATTTTCAGGATCCAGATCAAAATCAAGATGAAAGTCAACATCTACATCATATTCCTGGGCAATATCAAAGATCATTTCTATATGTGCTGAAGGATCTTCATCCTTATAAGGGCAGCCGCCTATCAAATCTGCGCCATTTTCCAGTGCCTGTTTGATAAGCTGTTGGGTAGCACTGCTCCCGGTAAGTCCTTCCTGGGCGAAAGCACAGATTTCCATATCGATAGCAAATGCATATTGCTGCCTGACTTTTTGAATAGCCTTTAGAGATCGAAGTTCCGTTTTGGGATCGGTTTCTACGAAGGTTCGCATTCCCATAGTTCCCTTTGTAATTGCCATTTCAACTACTTTCGCGGCGCGTTGATATACGTCTTCTTCTGTAAATGATTTTTTTGCTTTCCCGGTCTGTTCTACTGCTTCTTCTAAAGTTCCTTCTTCAATAGTGCAACGGTCCAGAATACACGCTTTATCGAGATGAATATGGCTCTCAAAAAAGCCCGGAGAAACTAAATGACCTCTGGCATCATAACTATTTATGGTAGTAATATCTTCTGAAGAATTTTCGAATACTGAAACAATCTTAGCGATTTCTCCATCTAGAATTCTAATGTTCACAAGATCTTCATGACCTTCTATTCTGGCATTTTTAATTTCCAGGTCATATTGACTCATAATTGTATAATTCTTTGAAAAATTATGATCTTTTTCTTCTTAAGGCTCTAATGTATTTAAAAAAGGTCATATTTATGCTGAATTTGTAGCTGTCATGTGATAAGATGTTGAAATATGAGATATGTAGGCGTGGATGGTTGTAAATATGGCTGGGTTTCAGTTTGTTTTTCTACGGAAGAGATTATTGCGGTAGAAAATATAGAGAACCTTATTTCTTACTATCCAGCTCAGGCTTTAATCTTTATTGATGTTCCAATTGGCCTGAAGAGTGAAAAAAATAAGTTGCGAAATTGCGAGGAACTGGCCCGACAGTTACTTCCGAAGAACAGGAAATCAAGCATTTTTCCTGTGCCTTGCAGAGAAAGTCTCCAAGCCGAAACATATTCGGAAGCTTCATATATTAATAAAGCCATTTTAGGAAAAGGTATTTCAATGCAGACCTGGTTCATTATTTCTAAGATCAAAGAAATAGATCAGTTTTTGGTTCAGAATAAACAAGAACGAAATAATATTAAAGAATCACATCCAGAAATTTCCTTTCAGTTCTTAAACGATGGAAAGCCTTTAAAATACACTAAGAAAACTGAAAACGGAATTTTTGAAAGGCTGCACATATTATCGCAATTTAAACCCGAAGCTGAAAAATTATATAAACTTGGTTTGAAGAAATATCGACGCAAGGAGGTAGCAAAAGATGATTTGTTAGATGCAATGTGCCTGGGTATTACCGCTGAACTTTCAGAAATTTACGGAAAGCGCATACCGATACAACCAGAAAAGGACGAGTATGGAATAAAAATGGCCATTCATTATGCAGATTTTTCACGATTGCATAAAAAATGCCCGAAAACTTAAGTAATCGGGCATCTTACTATTTAAATATTTCTATTTAATCGTCCTTAACATCGTATCTGTCAAGCATCATTACTTTATCCCAGGCTTTTATAAAGTCCCGAACAAATCTTTCTTTTCCATCTTCAGCACCATAAACTTCGGCAATATTTCTCAACTGAGCATTAGATCCAAAAATAAGATCACAACGAGTAGCGGTGTATTTCACATTTCCATTTTCCCGATCTTTAATATCAAAAATCATTTCCTCGTCATTTTGTGGCACCCACTCATAGTCCATACTTAGAAGTACTTTGAAGAAGTCGTTGGTAAGAACACCGGGACGGTCTGTGAATAAACCATGTCTGGAACGATCAAAGTTTTGTTCTAAAACACGTAATCCACCTGTTAGCACAGTCCATTCTGGTGCGCTTAACGTGAGTAATTGTGCTCGGTCCAGGAAAATCCTTTCCGGCGGCACATTGTATCCAACTTTATCATTGTGATAATTTTTGAATCCGTCTGAAACCGGTTTTAACCAGTCAAAACTTTCCTCATCGGTTTGTTCCTGGGTTGCATCGTTACGACCCGGCGTAAAAGGCACTTGGATATCGAATCCAGCATCCTTTGCTGCTTTCTCTATGGCAGCGCAACCACCAAGAACCACAAGATCTGCTAATGAAACTTTTTTATTTCCACTCTGGTTGTGATCGAAATCAGATTTCAGGCTTTTGTATGCTTCAAGAACTTTGTTCAATTCATCTGGCCTGTTAAGGTCCCAGTTGTTTTGTGGTTCCAGGGCTATACGTGCTCCATTGGCACCTCCACGTTTATCGGAATGACGATAAATAGAGGCTGAGGACCAGGCTGCGGAAACCAATGCTGAAACGCTTAAATCTGTATCAAGGATTTTTCGTTTTAAATCAGCTATATCGCTATTATAAATGAGATCATAATCTATCTTCGGGATCGGATCCTGCCACAGCAAGTCCTCTTCCGGAACTTCAGGCCCTAAATATCGATCTTTAGGTCCCATGTCTCTATGGGTAAGTTTGTACCATGCTCTTGAAAAGGCATCAGTAAAATATTCAAAATCATTCAGGAATTTCTCGCAAACATTGTGGTACTCAGGATCAACCTTAAGCGCAATATCAGAGGTCATCATCATCAAATCATTCGACTTTCCTGCTTCATGAGCATCTGGTGTTTTTGGAGCATTTTCATCCACCGGAGTCCATTGCACAGCACCTGCGAGACTTTCGGTCTTTTTCCAATCGAATTTAAAGAGATTTATCAAATAGTCATTATCCCAGCTGGTTGGATCTGGTGTCCACGAACCTTCAATTCCATTGGTCATCGTATATTTCCCAAAACCTGTACCTTCTGGATTCTGCCATCCCATTCCCATGGCCTGCAAAGGAGCAGCTTCCGGGGAAGGTCCAATTTTATCTGCGCTAACCATACCGTGACTTTTTCCGAAGGCATGTCCACCGGCAATAAGCGCGACAGTTTCTTCATCATTCATAGCCATACGCTTAAATGATTCACGAATTGCCATCGCAGAGTCCATAGGCTCTCCATTTCCTCCTGGACCTTCAGGATTTACATATATTAAGGCCTGATGTGTGGCAGCCAGAGGATTTTCCAGATCACGGTTTGGATCTGAAGGTTCTCCTTTCCAACGAAGCTTCTGGGTTACCATTTCTTCCGGATGTCCATCGTAATACTCACCAACTTTAGACTCTTTAAATGGTTTGCCATTCCAGAATTCTGGTCCCCAATAGGTACTACGATCTGGCTCCCAGGCATCGCGTCTACCACCGGCATAACCAAAGGTGGGGAAGTTCATAATTTCCAGTGCGCAGTTCCCGGTAAGAACGATAAGATCTGCCCAGGAAATAGATGCACCATATTTTTGCTTAATCGGCCAGATAAGCCTTCTAGATTTATCGATATTCCCGTTATCCCACCAGGAATTAATAGGACCAAAGCGTTGCATTGCCTGTCCCGCTCCACCACGACCGTCGGCAATACGATAGGTGCCGGCAGAGTGCCAGGCCATTCTTATCATTTGAGGCCCATAGTTATTATAATCTGCAGGCCACCAGTCTTTGGATTCTACCAATAATTGCTTTATTTCGTTTTTAAGCTGTTCGAGGTCAATTTTATTGAAGGCTTTTTTGTAATCGAAATCGCTTAAAGGATTCGCAACCGCCGATTCCTGATGTAATAATTCAACCTGTAGTCGGTTGGGCCACCAATCATCTAGCTGCGGCTTCGAGCCAATTGCTCCGCCAACCCTTGTTCCTCTAAACGGACATTTTGCTAGATTGTCTGGATTATCCATGTCTTTCATACTGAATGTTTTGAAGTTTTGAAATGAATTAAAATAAGAACGTCAATATTCTTCTTCTGAAGTTCATTCTGAACATGCCAAACTTAGAAAATGGAGTAGATAAGATTTGATTCTCAACATTCTAAAAGCAAAGGGAGTTAGAAGGAAAATGGTGGACGTAAATAATTTTTTAGTTTACGCGTAGAATTTAGGAAGATGTACCTGAAATTCAGGCTGTGCGGCGTTAAACTTTTTTTAAATATTAATCACTCACTTAAAGTAGACTTAGAGAATTCGCAGTGCACGATAGGTTGTTGTACGAAATTGAAAATAAATAGCTATAATTTCTTTTCAGTATTATTTCACTTCCAATAGTAACTTGTAGCAGGATTGTATTATTAGAAGAACAAATTAATCATGCGGGACGTTCCATTATTCTTATCAGGCACCACTATTATATCAATTGCAGATCCTTCATGATGGAAATCAAATGCGGATTCGTATTCGCTCTAAATTCATCCCTCAATTCCTTCAGCCTTTTTTCGATCGCACTTTTACTACTTGGCCTGATATTCTTATCTTTTAATTCCCTTTGAATTTCGTCCTGGGTAAACCCATTTGCCAGGTATTTCACAATATTGATCTCGAAATCATTTAAAGTAAGCACATTATTCTGATTGAGGATCTTTTCGATTGACGGAGAATTATAATTTTGACCTTCATTCAAATTCAGGATCGCCTCTTTCAACTCTTTTAATCCACTGCGGTCTTTGCAAACATAGGCATCTATATTTCCGCTTGCCCAGAGGTCCCTGACCGTTTGAGGATGGTCTTCTATAGAGTTCACGATAACTTTAAGTTGAGGATCTTCAAGTTTTAAAGCCGCAATTAGTTCTTTTCCGGATGTTAGCTTTTCTTCCCTGTAGTCTGGTTTGAAGGAAAGATCACAAATTAAAAGATCATAAGGTTTGCCTTCCTGAATAGCTTTTTTTGCCAGAAGCCAGGCTTTATCACAATATTGCGCGTGATCTACCTGAGCAATTTTCAAATCTTTTAAAACAAAAGCGACAGCATGATTAATACTGTCCATATCTTCAGCAATCAGAACTTTTTTAAACATGTGAAAATTATATGGGAACCTGGATTAAAACCTTCAATCCATTTTCCTGTTCAGTTTCAAAATTAAGTTTTCCTTTGATAGAAAGAATACGGTTTTCCATATTAAGGAAACCATTACCAGCTTTCAGGCTTTGATGTGAAGTACCTATCCCATTATCGGAATATTGAATATGCAATGTTCTATTTTCTTCGGAAAATACAATTGCAACCAAACTGGCCTTACTATGTTTGTTCATATTGATCATGATCTCCTGAAGGACACGGTAAAGAATGATCTTTTTCTCCGGGCTTAAGCTTTTCCAGTTGATGCTATTTTCCCCACGAAGAATCAGTCTTGCATCTGCCGGTAAACTGGAACTAAGTGTGGAAAGTAAATGGGGCAAGTAGTCTGCTCCTGTTGGTATACTACTGTTTTCCCTGGAAATATTACGTGTCCGGTTATAAATGTTTTCCAGCTTATCCACGAGCGTATTAGGTGCAATCGTATCCATACTGCTCATAACATTGTAGACATCGTTTGCCAGTTCATCGTGGATTTTTTTGGAAATCCTGGATTCTGTACGATGCGCTTCGCGAATTTTATCCCTGGTATGTCTTTGTCTTAAGTAATAGAAGCCGAATCCACCACTAACTAAGACCAGTAAACTTCCTAATGATAATATGATAATCTGGTCCTGCAGTTGCTCTTTCTCTATAGCCTGTAGAGCAGTTTGATCCTGTAATTGATCGATCTCTAATTCTTTCTGTTCTTCGTCAAATGTAATTTTAGCGAACATATTTTTTGCCTGAATACTTTCCGTACGTATGCTATCACTCAGCTGAATATAGCGTGTTGATAGTTCTTTGATCGATTCCAACGGCGATAGCTGGATCAATTTTTCTATGGCATTCAATTGAGCCGATTTACTATTGAGTTCCCTCGCAGTAAGAAGCAGGCTATCTGCATAGAGTTTTGAAATATTCTCATCACTATTCCGGTAATAATTCGCCAGATGATCATAACTGGCGAGCAGGCCATTTTTGCCATTATTTAGAAGCCTTATATTCCTTGCTTCCAGCAATTCAACTTCCATATTAGCGGTAGAATCCTGCAACCACCTGGTGTAAGCCAGATTATCTAAGAATCTGGCCTTAGAGAGAATATTCGTTGAATCAGATCTACGCAGGATGCTTTTAAAAACAGCTATGGCTTCATCGTAATTCTTTTGATCCTGAAGAGAAAGTGCAATATTGTTAAGATTACTTAAGCTGTCTTTGATATTAGCAGCAAATGCAAGAGCGTTTCTCCATTCACGTATGGCATCACTTTGGAAACCCTGGTTACGATATGCTGTTGCAATAATGTTGTAAGCGGTACTAAAGTAAGTGGAGTCAATGGGATCCAGTAGTTTGAGGGCTTCAGCAGCAGTTTGTTGAGCTCCGGTATAATCTGTTAATCTGCTTTGTGCATCAGCCATTTCTATAGTTCTCCGCCCTGCCTTCGCAGAATCTCCATCCATAAGGTGTAATTTTCTGGAGATAAATGCATTTCTAAAATATTCTTTATAATCGTTTAGAGAGCGATGAATAATAGCTTTACGGTAAAAACCTGTGGCTTCAAAATGAATATTTTCATAGATCCTGGATTGATCGATCATTTTTGAGGAATAGACCAGAGAGCTGTCATAATACCTTAATTGATTAAAGCTATAGATAACGCCATCCAATAACTTGAGATGCACTGTATCATTGTCGATCCTGGAAGAGGTCAGACCATATTTAAAATTAGCAAGCATTTCTGCTGGCAACTTTGATTTTAATCCTTGCTGAAAATAATATTCTCCGCTGCCAGGTTCGATTTCTTCTGAACTGTTATCAGAAGCCTGGTCACAAGCGGTCAGGCTTAGACAAATACAGAGGTAGATCAGAAAATACTTTGAAATTTGCATTTAGCGAAAATATATAAAAACTGAGGATCCCAGAATACTTAATTAGAAAGTTTAAGAAATAGTAAGAATTCAAGCCAATCCAGCTTTTGCAGACGAATGCCGAAGATTTTATTAGGGGATATGATGTCACGGGACGGAGCAAATTCTGAAGTTGATAAATCACAATAAAATTCTAACTGTTTCTAATATAAATGATCACTTATACTTCGGAATATTTTAATATTCAGTTCTTCTGAAATTTATCGGGCCAGCTTCAGAAATAAATAATATCAAATATCGATCTCATTATTCCTAAACAAAGTAGGGGAGAGCTCTCTTTGTTTACTTCTGGTTAAATATTTCCGAAGAACGCCTCCAGAAACCCTGTTTACATCAAATTCTATCACAAAAGCATCCTTATCCACCTCATGCAAAATTCTGTATGCTTTTTTAGTGTCTATCCTGTTTACAACCGTATGGATGATCTTTAGATCCTGTTTTTCTCCCTGACTTCCATAGCCTTTACTACCGTTATAGATCGTTAATCCCTGACCTATATTCTTAAGCAAAGCGATCTGCATTTCTTTAGATTTTTCAGTAACGATCATGAGTCCGACATAATCCTCGAAGCCTTCCAGAATTAGGTCTATGGTTTTTGCAGTAATAATATAGGTTAACACAGAGTACATGGCGACCTCGATCGAGAAAAGTAAACTAGCCAGTAAAAAAAGCACCACATTGAACCAGAAAATGATAAGACCAATGGAAATTCCTGTTTTTTCATTGAGGAAAATACCCAGAATCTCGCTCCCGTCCAGAACAGAGCCGTTCTTTATAGCCAGGCCAATTCCTGCACCCAGAAATAATCCGCCGAATATTGAAATAAGCAATTTATCATCTGTAATGGATTGAAAGTTCTCGAAATGAATGATGAGGGAAAGTACAAGAACTGAAATGATTGACCGTATCACAGTTTTTCGTGAGATGGTAAACCAGCCTATGACAAAGAATGGTATGCTAATGATTGGCAGAATAATAGAAATTTCTATCCCTGTGATTTTGCTTAGTAGAATTGAAATTCCGGTTACTCCGCCATCAAGAAAGCCGTTGGGAAGTAAAAAAGCTTTTAGTCCAAGGCTGGCCAGAAAAACTGCGAGTGCCAGCTGACCAATTTCCCAAACTAAATTTGCCTGTAAAAATCTTTTTATCATACAGTACAGTTCTTACTGAAATGAACCTCTCAGCTACCTTTTTCTGCTGATTTTATCTTATCTATTTCCTTTAAAATTTCATTGGCTTCATGCATTTTATCGTCACTCAATTTTCTATTACTGGTAGATAAGCGATGAGCTTCCTCAAGAAGTTGTTTGTACTTTAAATTTAATTTTTCAACTTCAGATTTCTTTTTAAATAAACCGAACATAACTTTTTCTTTAAATATAGGTTAAAGTCTTAATTATCCGGGTATTTCGAGGGGTTCTTTTATATCGTCTAAACCAAAACTTACGCTCTGTTTTTTAAGGTTCCATAAAAATTACTAATACTTCAGCTTTGTTAGCTGGCATTGTATTTTTTCACCTCTGGCGGCTGGTTTGCCAGGTTCTTCAGCACATTCACACAACTTTGTAGTTCCGTAGTCATTGAGTTTTTCATGAGCATCGGAGCGTGCCCATATGGATACGAGGGCATTTTCTTCAGGATCTTCTTCACAGTCCCCGTCAATTTCAAATGCATGAATAGTGTTTTCGTAAAAATAGACCAAAGGATCCCGATCATACGAGGAAGTGGTCCACATTCTGAATTCATCAGGCATTCCCGTATCAAACTGAACAACTCGTTCATTTTCATTTTCTGAAATGGTTGTCAACTTTTCGTTGGTATCCCTGATGGCAAAAGTTTTAAATTGATTTACACTGGATGGTTGGCGCATCGTATAATACAACTCAGAAGTAGCATGGTTATGGTAGGGATATAAAGTGTTCACAGCCTGAACGGTCATTCCAACTTCGGCACCAACTTTTTGTCCGTTAATCTCTTCAATTCTCAACAATCCCCAATGTCCCAGGATTTCAGCGTAAGCATATCCACCTCTTACATTTGCGAAATTTTTTTGATTCCTTTCACTTTCTTCAGCATACATTGGGAACCAGCCTACAGATGCCCAAAGATTTGGTAGTGATCTGGCACTTACATCATAAGGGAAATTTCGAGGAGTCTTCACCTTTTCGCCGGTCACCATTTTGTAGAAATTCTCAGAGAAGGTATAACCTTTAGCTTTCACTTCTGGATCGCTAACTTTAGTTTCAAAAAATTCTTGAAGGGTGGTTCTGTCAAGCCATTTTGCGACTTCAGATCTTGCCTCCAGTTCACCGCCGGGACTATAGAGCCAGTCAACATTTCCTCTGGCAGCGAAGCATGCTTTTGCAGCTTTAGGATTGTGCAGGATCTGGTAAATGTTCTTGACCATTAATTGCATATCCCGACGCTCCATCACACATAACTGACTAATTCCATCCACAGTTTCATAAGTTGCCACGTCTGAATCAATACACGAACTTCCATCTGGAGAGGTCGTCAAAGCCACCGCATAGGCCTCAAGATATTGCAGGGATTCTTCCCATAAAATATCGATATACTGCTGTTCTTCTTCGGAATACACTTCAGATTCTTCCAGGCATTTAAATTTTACATTTTTAAGATCTTCAGGGTTGATAAAATCCGGAATTTTCTGAGCATAACTGAAGGTGATGGAACTAAGAAAGAAGATCGTACTCAGGATATAATTGTAATTGTTGCTTATCATTTTGAATTTAATTTTATGACCAGAGAGATATGTAAACTTTTAGTTGCCAGAAAAAATAGTAGGATCTGGAAACAGGTGCTTCTATCTCTAAAATAGTTCAATTTTAATAAACTATTAAAGTTCTATCACTTCGGAAATATCTATCTGGATAATTTTACTTCCGAAGGACATGATTAATTTTCATCAACATTCAGGCTTCAGGTTCGAGCTGAACTCTGAAGATTATGATTTTATTCCTGTTTTCAACTAGCTTCTTTATTCCATTTAGCTTCTGATGCTAAGATTAGTTCTATAGAGAATAATTAAAATTTTGTTTACACTGATTATTAACTATCCTTTTCAATTCGAATCTTCACAGATTTGCTAATGGGTGTATTACTGCGCTCTGCAAAATGGTTGTAAGGAACGAGCGGATTGGTTTCCGGGAAATATGCTGCGATATTACCAGCTGGGATTTTATAAGGCAGTACTTTAAATTTGTAGGCGGTTCTTTTCTTGCCATCGTAGGTGCTGGTTAAGTTTACAATTTCGAATTTCTTCAAATTGCGTTTTTTCATATCCTTCTCATTTATAAATATAACCCGACGCTCATTATATACTCCGCGATACCTATCGTCTAAGCCATAAATAGTGGTATTAAACTGGTCATGACTTCTAATGGTCATCAACATTAATTCATCTTCCTGTAACTGGTGGTCTGGAAGTTTGTTTAAGGTGATTTGTGCTTTGCCATTTGGCAACATACTAAAATCTCTGTGCCGCGCATTGTTAGGAAGGTAATATCCAAAACCTTTAGATCGCTCACTGGTCTTCTCAAATCCTTTTGCTACCAGATCGATTTTTTCCCGAATAAGTTCGTAATCTTCTCCCATTGCTTTCCAGGCGACAGAATGATTTCCTTTGAAAAATGTATGACCAAGATTCCCTACAATTTCCGGTTCACTCATTATATCGCTGGATGCCGGTTTTAAAAGCCCTTTGGATTGTCTTATTCGTCCCATACTACTTTCCATAGTTAGGAAACGAGGATTTCCATTTTTCTCATCTTTTTCAGACCGCCCGAAAGTTGGTAGAATCAAGGCTTTTTTTCCTGTAACTAAATGCGAGCGATTTAACTTTGTACTTATTTGCACCGTCAGCTTACAATTGTTCAGTGCCTGTGCGGTATAATCTGTATCTGAAGCGGCCATCAAGAAATTACCTCCCAATGCTATAAAAACACTGGCCTTTCCGTCATGCATCGCCTCCATGGATTCTACAACATCGATCCCTTTTTCAGTTGGCGGATTGAATCCCATATGTTCCTTAATGCGCTCGTTGAAAACTTCATCTACAAAATGCATTATTCCCACACTTCTATCTCCCTGCACGTTACTATGTCCACGCACGGGGCACGTACCCGCATTTTCCTTGCCTATAGCACCTTTTAAGAGTAATAAGTTCACATATTCCCGAATGGTCTCTACACCGTTCTTATGTTGTGTAAGTCCCATGGCCCAACAGACAATAATTTTAGTCTTTTTGGCAAGCACCTCTACGGCTTCATTTATTTTTTCATTAGAAACTCCCGCTAAAGCCAGCAATTCTTCTTCATCGAAGGATTTTAGATCCTCTATCAATTCTGAATATCCCTGCGTATATTCCTGCAGAAAATCATGATCGAAAACAGTTTCATCCAATACATCTTTTTCAGCAAGACGTTTGAGAATCAATTTTATCAAAGGAATATCCTGATTGATATTGACTGCTAAATGTAAGTCGGCAATATCTTCTCCGCTACCCAGTAAACCCTTGATATTTTTAGGATTTTTAAAATTAACCAGTCCGGTTTCTTCTAACGGATTAATGGCAATAATATAACCACCATTTTCTTTACATTTTTCGAGGGCAGACAGCATTCTTGGATGATTAGTTCCCGGATTTTGTCCGGCAATGATCACCACTTCAGCTTCGTAGAAATCTTCTAATTTGGTGCTTCCCTTTCCAATTCCCAGGGTTTCGTCAAGGGCAACACCGCTAGATTCATGGCACATATTGCTGCAATCTGGCATATTGTTGGTTCCGTATGCACGAACAAACATTCCGTATAGAAAGGCAGCTTCATTACTGGAACGACCAGATGTATAGAAAATAGCTTCATTGGGAGAATCTAGACTGCGTAATTCTTCGGAAATTAATTCAAAGGCATCCTGCCAGGAAATGCTTTCGTAATGAATGCTACCTTCACGTAAAACCAGTGGTTCTATAAGTCGGCCGAATTTATTTAGCTGAAAATCACTTAATTCTGAAAGTTCTTCTACTGAATATTTCTGAAAGAAAGCGGCATCAATACGACTATGCGTCGCTTCATCTGCCAGCGCTTTTGCTCCATTCTCGCAATATTCCCCAATTTTAGAAGGGTGTTCGGGATCTGGCCAGGCACAGCTAGGGCAGTCAAAACCATCTTGCTGATTGATCGTAAAGAGAGCTCGCATGGAATCCACAACTCCCATTTCTTTGAAGGTGTGCTTTAAGGTTTCCCTGATTCCTAGTTTTCCTGCAGCATGGGTAACTGGATCTTTAAATTCGAGTTCCTGAAATTTTACAGGTCCTCTATGATTTACGTTTCTATCAATTTTCTTTTCCATCTAGAGCGCAAGAGATTTAGGGTTAGGGTAATTATTAGATTCGTCTTCGCCACGATCTTCCAGGCAGGTAAAATCTTTTTCGAGTAGTACATCTATAGATTTGCCATTTGAAGTAACCACAGAATGAGAAAATCCAACCCGGTTGTTAGTTTCCCAATTTTGTATGAGTGAATCTGAAATTTTTAAAGTGATCTTATTATCATAAAAATGAATATCCAGTTGCTCAGTATCAGTAACCTTTATTTCGTATATAAAATCCAGTTTTGAGAAATTAGTTCTTTCTTCAATAGATTTTTCCTTGCATAAATGCTCCACTTCATCTTTCGTTAATCTATATCTCACAGAATTTCCTCGAATCCTTATTTTCATCTTAATCTAATTTTATTTGGTATGGACTGTTTTCAGCAACCATTTAAAGTTAAGCTTAAAGATTCAAATTTATAACAGGAACAATGATGGAAATATAGGATTTAAGATGCTTTTATGGTTTAGTGGTTATTTCTGATTGATCCGCAACAATAATCGATAAGAATACCTGGTTTTAACCTGAATATGGTGATCTAAAAATTTGTTCAGTCATTGTAAATCCAGATATGGAAACTGAAGTTTGTCTATTCTGAATTAGTTTATTTTTATATTCTGAAATTTATTTGAAAGTGATAAAAAAAGAAGCGATCGAGGTTTTTATACTTGCTGGAGGAGAAAGCAGAAGAATGGGAACAGATAAAGGTCTGGTCAATTTTAAAGGAACTTCCATGATTTTGCATATCATAAAGCTTCTCGATAAATTAAACCTGAAAACTAGTATAGTTAGTGGGAATCAGGAATATCTGAAGTTTGGTAAACCTGTGCACAAGGATGTGATTCCGAACAAAGGACCACTAGGCGGATTATATACTGCTCTGGAATATTCTCAAGCTCCAATGGTATTATTGCTGGCTTGCGATATGCCTTCAATTAATAGAAAAGGAATTCAGAGTCTTATGAAAATAGCCGAACCAGGTAAAATAGCGATAGCAACTGATGGTAAACAAATTTCTCCGCTTTTTGCCTGCTACCCAAAATTACTAAAGGAAGAAGTGCAGAAAGCCCTTTTGGATGATAAATTAAAAATCCAGGATTTTATTTCAAGGCAAACCCACATCAAGTTAGATTTAAACGCACTAGAGAATACAGAGGTTTTACAGAATTTGAATACTATGGAAGAATTGATAGCTGCTGAAAATAAAGGAAATTCTGGCCAATAGTTATTAAGCGAGTCAGGCCTGGTCTATCAAACTATGCGATTGCTGGTTCAAGTTCCGACGAAAAAAAGGGTGCAATAATACAACCCAAAAATACTAATTAGTATCTCTCCGTTTTTGTTATTAGTCTTTGATGTTTGAAAACACTTAGGAGTGCAGAAATCTAAGAAATTATATAGCTGTTTATATATATTCTCTTAAAGCTTTTTAAGTCTAAAATAGCGGAGAGCTGCATTTTAATATGTACCTATCCCATAATGAAGATTTCACATTCTACAAGGAGGATATTCATAATAAGTTTGAAAGATATACCTATTCTGTCTTTTAGCAGAAAGCCAAGTAACGGTAGTCTTTCCAACAAAATTTTGGGATTAATATATTTTATCAAAGTTGCTAAGCTATGAACACATCGCTATTCCTGATTGTTTTGCGGAATGGAGAATGCCACTTAGGAGTCATCGCTATAGATGCTGCCTTAAAATTGGATGAAGCCTTTATAAATATCGTTCTAAGCCAGTAAATGATGATTACCATAAGTATTAGTAGAATAGTATACAGTATTTCTTAGATTTTTTGATTGTCCAGGCTGAAAGGATGTACAGGTTATTGGTACCTTTTTTTGTACAAAAGCCTAAGATTTTTGAAGTATAAGTATGATACAGAAATCTACTGTAATTAGCATATTGAAACTAGATTATACAATAGTAAATAACAGAACACTTATTAATTATAGTTAATAGACTTTTTCCAACGCCAAATTTGTGTAATAATTAATCCTGAAAGCAATAAGAATGCTTGTTATTAAAGTTAAAGCTAATATCCCGATTGAGTTTTACGCTAAATTTGCCGCTACTTAAAATTTTATGAAAAGAGCTCTAGTAAAATATAGGAAAAGTGCTTTTGGAAGGTACATTACTCGCAATCAAAAGTATGCTCCCATTATTTTTTTTATGGGTGGATTTATCTTTGATACCTTGACCTTAGGGCGAATAGATCGTATATACGATACATTGGTTCTTTGTTCGCACATGACCTTAGTCACAATCACTCTTTATTTATATAATGTAGTAGATGAGGATAGATGGGAAGGCTCATTTATCAGGCGTTATCACGAATATTTTCCGCTAGCGATACAATTTTTCTTTGGCGCACTTTCAAGTGCTTTTGTTATCTATTTTTTCAGGAGTGTTTCTCTGTCAAAAACTATGTTTTTCTTCATATTGCTGGTCCTGCTCTTATTTGCAAACGAGTTTCTGAAAAAGAAAATATCGAATAAATACCTTCAGTTTAGTGTTTATTTTTTTATAAGTTTCATCTTTTTTGCCTTTATGATTCCCACGCTTATCAGGGAAATGAATACATTTATTTTTATCATTTCGGGACTTGTAAGTTTGGGGTGTACTTTAACCCTTATCATGTTTATCTATAGTTCAAGCTCAGCTACACGAGCGGAGTTAAGTTTACGAAGACTGATAAGTCTTATCCTTTCAATTTATATATCAATTAATGTTTTTTACTATTTCAATCTTATTCCACCAGTTCCGCTGGCTTTAGATACAGGCTTGGCGGCTCATAATGTGCGAAAAATAAATAATGAGTACATAGTTACTTACGAGAGGAATCAATGGTATGCATTTTGGCGTAAACATAACATTAATTTTCATCGGGAGAAAGGTCAACGAGTTTATGTATTTACTTCTGTTTTTGCACCTACAGATTTAAAAAAGCCCATATTCCATAGGTGGCAACATTTTGATCCCGAAACCGAAACATGGCAAGTAACTGATGATCTTGGCTTTGAAGTTGCCGGGGGCCGCGATCGTGGTTTTCGTGGATATACTTATAAAAAGAACCTTAGAGAAGGTAAATGGAAAGTTGATGTAATTACTGAAGAGGAACTGGTACTGGGTGTCGTAGATTTTGTGATTACAAATACTTCTGAACCTCCTAAAGTTGGAATGGTAAAGAAAATATTTTAAAATCCGTTCCCTTAAATAGATGTTTTGTATTATTTGAAAAAAGTTTTTTTTAAACTTTAATTTTTATTCATTTTTTCTAAAGAAAGTGTCCTATTAGTCACTATTCACGTTTAAAAAATGAGTATCATGGAAAATAATACATATAAATTCTGAAAAATTTTAAGATGAAGTATAGAATAGAGATAGAGGATGTTCAGACGGTCGATGAGATTAGAGAATATTGGACTAATGAAAATTATGTTCGAATGCTGGAAATGTTTAACTATCCTAATGCTGACGATTCTGAAGATGAAAATTTAAGGGAGTTGCTGTTTATGGCCATCACAGATTTTGAACCTTCTGAAGCAGCAAAGTTAGTTCTGGAATATAAACTAGGGGAGCACTTGTCTGAAGGGCAAATAGACCAGATCTCTAATGATATGTTAGTAGATACAGTTTGCGAGGAATATCCGGAAATTGAACTGCAATCAACTTTGTTTCATATTAACCAATTGCTTTTTAAAGCTTATAACGGCAAATTTCCAAGCTCTAGTGCTACAATTATAGAGTGCTCCATAGAATCATTAAATAATGATAGTGAAACCTCCTTAACAGAGGAGATGGTATTAAGGTTACTCAATAATGGACTATCTGAAAGGAATATCGTTAGGAGATTATTTGAAGATCAATTGAAGGGAGAAAAAGAATTTCCGGAAGCAGAACATATTATCTGGGAACTTAAGAATATTGATGGCAATGAATATAAAATTACGATTTCAGGAAATTTGATCAAAAAAGATGAAATTATATCTTCAGAATGGAAAGGAGAAATTGAAGAAAGCAATGGGGAATCGTAGAAAATAGGAAGTCTGTAAGCGACATTCCATATCAAATCTTCTAATTATTTCCCAATACATAAGTTATCAGTTCCCTGTTTTACTGGGCTTAGCGAAAAACGAGGTGTAATTTAGGTACACGGCCATTGCAACATATTGAAAAAAAGTCACAAAATATTACCATATATGTAATCATTGATGATTTTACCGGTAATTTCTCCCTTATTAATGTAGAAAACATATTCGTCGGTCAAAAGCTAATTTGAGGCTTTTAAATCACAGAGATATCATTTCATTCACATCCAGAATTCAAATTATCTCTTATAATTACTCTTTGGTTAGTTTTTTTAATCGGGTCTTATAGGCCTGCAAATAATTTCTTTTTGTTTTATCATCTAAAAAGCAAGCCATGGTTAGGGTGTCTACCTGATCGGAACCGTTGAGCATGGAAGCCATGATTGTATTAAACTGCTTCGAGGATAAGCCTACCTGCTCGGCCAGGACTTTAAACTGTCCGGCGACATGGGTTTGGCCCAGGTTGGCCGGTAGCAGACCACTATCCAATGCGAAATCACTATCCTCAATATGAATTCGGGTATTTAGCAGGTCATAAGCAGGACTTAAGCGATGATCTCCCATAGGGGTTTCCAGGATTGCAAAATTCTTCAGATGTGCATCTCCGTTGGAAAACAAATAATTGAACAATAGAAGTTTAAACAATTTGGGTGTTTCCACACGGTAGGCGGGAAGGTATTTCTTCATCAGTTCAAACAACTCCAGGTAATTCCCTCCACATTTATAATTGTCCCCATGGGTCTGTGGGGTTTTACCGGCTAGTGAAGCAAAATCCTCTTTGGCCTTCTTGCTACCATCCGTGTTTACATCAGATCGTTTGGTGATGTAGGCCGGGGCGCAGTTTTTAAAAAAGATTAGTGCATTCTCTGCGGTCTCGATACCGTACACCCGACGCGCGATTTGCATGGTTAAATGCTCATTGGCCGGCATCTGGTCCCTTTTTTTACCGGAATTAGGAATTGGTTTTAGAATATAGGTACCCTGCTCTCCTTTTTTAATCATGCGTAGCTTGTTCTTTTCCAGCAATACTGAAAACTTTTCCTGGACTCCAGATATGGAGATACGCTTTTGATTTTCTTCAAATAATTTATCTGAAGGGGCATCTGAATTTGGAGCCTCATACGGAGGCTTTAAGTTTTTTAACTGTGACGGCACCAACTGTATCATAGCAGGCCGTAGCCATCAGGATCCCAAAATAGTCGTCGGTATCCAGGCGCTCTGCCTTGCAAACAGCTTGTTGATTGGCACCCTCTGGAATCATATTATAAAAAAAGGAAATATATATTGGCAATGGTATTTCTGTTGGGACCGGGGTAGGGTGAGACTAATAGGGGGATTGTCAGGATCGGCCAGCAAGCGGTCCAGATAGCGGAAGGTAAAACTACCGTCATCATCCTGCTGTAGCACACCGGCCTCTGTTCCTTTAAATAAAATAGCGGCTTGTCTCATTTAAGCTGTATCTTTTTGACCTGAAGGTTGATCTCCAGGCCTAATACATCAGTGATTTTTTGCAGGGATTTTAAGGTAGGATTAGCCTGTCCAGTCTCTATCTTATACAAGGTAATGATTCCAATATCGGCCATCTCAGCTAATTGTTCTTGAGTGATACGCATGTGATCACGTCTTTGTTGAATAAGCTTTCCGATGTGTGCGATTGCTTTCATTTCTTATATGCTGAAATCCATAGTATAGTAAAGATTTTTAGATCAAAATAACTCATTTTTCCAAAAATATATTAAAATCCATACTTTAATGAGGAATCTGATGTTTATTCACTGAATTGCACATAAAACGCAATAGAATCCACATTATAATGATGGTTCAGGGATATTTTTTTGGAATTATTTGTGGTCGTTAATTTTTTAATGCATAGAAGAGAAACTATTGCTTTTCCAGGCTGCATGAACTATAACAGTACAAATGAGCGTGCTTTGCCTCAATTCTTTCATTTTTTTGGAAATTTCTTAAGTAGCACTTCTATCTATTCAATCTTAATCCTTTTCTCTAAGCCTCAATCGGCCAATCCTTATACTGCCCCTCGGCCTGTTCAATCACTTCTTTTAAAAGTTTATCTAGTTCAGAAAATGGCACTTTGCCGCGTAATTCTTTTTTGACCGCTAACCGAATTGCGGCGCGGGCGTCTTCTTTTTTAGTCCAGTCGAGCTGGAGGTTTTTCTTGACGGAGTTTACCACCGTATGCACCAGGTCCT
Organism: Christiangramia sp. LLG6405-1; assembly: GCF_045055805.1. Taxonomy (GTDB): domain Bacteria; phylum Bacteroidota; class Bacteroidia; order Flavobacteriales; family Flavobacteriaceae; genus Christiangramia. Next base: position 2,193,602 of record NZ_CP159330.1, read on the forward strand.
GGATGGGGCCGGATTGGTTGAGCAGCTTTTCGTTGGCCGATAACAGGTCATAAAAAGCCAGTTCATCTTCGGTTAAACCGAGTTGTTTGGTCCTGATGTCATCCTGCTGAAATTCATTCGCGATGTCCAGCAGGTGCTTTATGGCGGCGATGGAATCCATCGAGTTTTTGTGGTAGTTGCTCAGCACTTTTTCAAGCTCGTCTTTCAGCTTGCGCATCCGGCGGATGTTCTTGGGCATTCGCACCCGGATCTCGTCATTGATGATCCTGCGCAACAATTCTACTTTGATGTTCTCGTCGCCTTTTTCCTTTACAATGGCCTGGAACCTATCGTCTACTATGGAAATATCGATCTTATCCAGGTTGTACATTTTTGCCAGGTCTACAATTTCCTGCGATTCGAGGGACTTGCTAATCAGGTCTTTTATCTTTTCATTCTTTTCCCTGCGCGGACCGGGAGGGAACTTGATCTTTCTTATAAGTTGCCTTATCTTCTGAATGATTGCCAGCTCTTCCTGTATCTCCCAAACCCGAGGATCTGAACTGGTCATTGCCACCAGCTCTGCCAGCTTTCGCTCTTCGAGCAAAAAGACATCGGTTACAGTATCAGATTTTAAAAGACTGTTCACTTTAGTGTTGCACCATTTCAATCGGTCCATTTCGGTCATTGAATTGACGGTTTCCGCAGAAAATTCACCAATTAAATCTTTCACTTTCTCCAACTGCTCCAAACAAATTTCCACGGCAGCTTCAAGATCGAGAGTGGGTTTTCCTTCCCCACCTCCGGCGGTGTATTTTTTGGTGGCTTCGGCAAGAAAGCCGGAAATGCCTATGAAGTCTACTACGAGTCCGTTAGGTTTGTCTTTGAAAACCCGGTTTACCCTTGCAATGGCCTGCATCAGGTTATGGCCTTTCATTATCTTGTCCACATACATCGTATGGGCGCAGGGGGCATCAAATCCCGTGAGCCACATATCGCGCACGATCACCATTTGCAGCGGATCTTCAGGCGTGCGGAAACGCTTTTTTATAGCTTCCATCGCATCTTTGGTCCGTATATGCGGATTCCAGTCTGTAGGATCTTTGCTGATGTTTCCGGTCATTATCACGGCGATTTCAGGGCATTCTTTAAGTGCGCTAAGCGCATTGTACATTTTTACGCAGTTCTTTCGGCTCATACACACGATCATCGCTTTGCCTTCCAGGCTTTCGGTCCTGGCCTTAAAATTGGTGAGGATGTCTTTGGCAACCCTTTCTACGCGGTCACTGGCCCCGGCGGCATCCTCTATCGCGGCCCACACGGCATTGTTCTCCTCGTCCTCATCTTCTTCCATTTCATCCAGCTCCTTATCATATTTGGCTTTGATGTTGAGCGGAACCATTTTTGGCTCGTAATAAATGGGCACCGTGGCACCGTCTTCCACGGCCTGTTTGATATCGTAGCTGTGAATGGTGGGGCCAAATACCTGTTGGGTATCGGCATCTTTGCCATCTACGGGCGTTCCGGTGAAGCCTATGAAGGAGGCATTGGGCAAAGCGCGTCTTATGTTCTGCGCAAAGCCGCCGCTATGGAACCCGTACTGGGTGCGGTGGGCTTCATCTGCCATCACAATAAGGTTGGTACGTTCAGAAAGTACGGGGTGGGAGAGCTCTTTTCCCGAAGCCAGTTCTTTTAACCGAAATTTCTCAATGGTGGTAAAGATCACCCCGCCGCCATCGGTGCTCAGGAGGGCCCGCAGCTCATCGGTGGTATCGGCGTGTTGTACGTGGCCCACCAGGTCTTTGCACAGCACAAAATTCTCATAAAGTTGCTGGTCCAGGTCATTGCGGTCTACCTGGATAAGGATGGTGGGATTTTTCATTTCGGGCATTTGCCTCAGGATCCCGGTAAGGATGGCCATCGAAATGCTTTTGCCAGATCCCTGCGTGTGCCATATCACTCCCAGCCGGCCGTCACCGTTGGGTTTTATATTTTCTACCGCAGAGTCCACTGCTTTTTTGATGCCCCAGTACTGGTGATATTTCGCGCCCTTTTTGATGATTTTACCGTTGTGGTCTTCGTGGAAAATGAAGTTTTGCAGGTAGTTTAATAAGGTTTTCTTCGGAAATAATCCCTTAAGCAAGGTTTCCAGCTGAAGTTCCTGTTGCTGCTGAAGGTCATCCCCGTGCAGACTTTTCCACGGAGCGAACCACTTCAGGGAGGAGTTGTACATCCCGTGCAGGGTTTCCAGTCCATCTGAAACTACCGTGATGGCATTGTAATCATACAGCTGCGGAATATCCTGAAAGTAATGCCCAATTTGCCGGTGCGCGTTTTCCACGCCCACTTCGGGATCAAACATATTCTTAAATTCAAAAACAATGAGCGGAAGTCCGTTGATGAAAACGAGCAGATCTGTGCGCCGGCTGTTCTTGCCAATGATCTTTACTTCATCTGCACACACAAAGGAGTTTTTCCCGGGTTCTTTGTAATTGATAGGGTAGAGGTGCCGGGCCTGTTCTTTGCCCGAAGCATCTTTCCAGGTAATGGAAACCCCCTGCGTCATTTTAAGATGAAAATCGCGGTTGCGGTGATCGAGATCCATTCCCTCGTGCTGGGTAAAAGCTGAAAGGGCTTCATTAATGGCAGTTGCCGGAACACCGGGATAGGAGCTTACCAAAAACTCCCGAAGATCCTCCTCCAAAACCACCTTTTTGAGATCCCGCTGCAAGGAATTGCCCTCTTTATAACTGTACCCCAACTCCTGAAGGCACCCTATGGCAGCCTTTTGCACCGTGATCTCGATCATTTGTGTCATAAGACTTCAGATAAAGTTTTCTCCGCATCTTTTACGCGGACTTCCCCGCTGATTAGTTTTGGAAGTAAGGTGTCGCGGAGTTGGGTTAGTGTTTGGTTTTCCAGGAGATTACTTTCTATTTGAGCATAATAATTTTCAACCTCCTTAATATACTCTGAAATTCCTGAACCTATCAAAATAGGAAGAGCTCTGAAATTAGCTTTACTTATCTCTTTAAAAGTGCTACCGTTTGCTTTTGATAAAATCAGATTCATATTATTTACAGTCCAACCGTGTAATTGAAATAAAGTCAAGGTTTTATTAGGAATCATTGTTATAAAACCTTGATTTGTACAAGCTGGTTTTCTATTTATGGTAATGGCTCCAATTGTAGCTCGACTTGACATAAGTAAAGATCTTGCTGGAAACATTTTTGCTGAACTTTTTTCCAGACCTTTTTCTGTAATTTTTTTTGCTGTTCCAAAAGAAAACAGGGAATTTGCTTTAGTTAGATCCGTTGGAGAATACCAGTCAATATTTCCATTTTCCCAATACTCCTGAACTTTTGTTTTTGGTGTTCCTCCTCCTAATGTTTCAATAACATCACCTATAGGTTTTACTTCCCATCCCTTCGGAATTTCCCCCAATTCAGAATCTACAAAATCCCCATCCTGAAAAGGCCCAAAATCAACAAACCAGTGCTTGTATAAAGCCATTGCCATGTCTTCCAGGGTTTTGTTCATCTTGAGGTTGAGTTCGATCTTTTCGTCTAAAGCGGAGAGGATAGAGGCAATGGATTTTTGTTCTTGGAATGACTCAGGAATTAAAACCTCAGAATCCAATAGAACTTGTGGACCAAACGCAGGATAAGCACTACCTGTGCAGGATTGCACCAGGTAGTTTATATAGTTGTCATTGGTGGTTAGATAGTACAGAAATCTTTTATCAATATTTTTTGGTGTAAGGACTGCAAAACCTGTGGATGCAATAGTATTCTCCTCTAAATTTTGAGAGTAAAAATAAGATTTTAAGTTGGGTCTTACAGAGGATATTACAGTATCTCCTTCTTTGAGTAACCTTCGTGCACGTGAAGGCGCATCCTCAAAATCCATCCTCTTTGGCTCTTCATAAAATCCTGTCCCCACTGATTTGATATCGATATAATTGATCCAATTTAAGTCACCTTTGCGGATTGAATTTTTATTAACTTCTATTAAATCTCCTAAGCGATATTTTCTCCAGTTTTCCGGCATTAGTTATTTTTTGTTTCTTTAGAAGTCTCAGTTATGAGCTGTTAGGGTTTTCATCCTAACCTTTTCCGTTTCGGACAGACCTTTTGGGTATGTAATCACTTTCTTTAATCGGTTTCGTTCTATTGCTAATAGCCCAATATGGTAGGTATGGGCTTTTTTAGTTTTCAATTTTTTTATATGTAATTACATTCTCTCTGAACAAATATGCTTCTGATGAGCCTAAATCAACCATTCGGTTCAAAATCCAAACATAATCATCTATTAACGTTTTGTCGTTCTTGATTTTAGAAATATGGTTGTAAAAAAGTCGTTTTATCATTCTTTCTGCCGAACCTGTTGCCAAAGTAAGTGAAGCTTGAGTATTTGTTTTAAATGTTTTTGTTAACCAACTTATACCATCTGGTAGAAATTCTTTTTCGCCAACTGTTGAAAACACATTAATTGCCGAGGAAGTATTGTTTTGACCCTTTTCAAGAAATATCTTTTTGTAGAAATCTTTTTTGTTATCCAAGACAGTCCAATAATTTTCGTTCGGATTACCTTGGTAATCCCATAGTAAATATCTTATGTCCAACAGAAGCTTTTTGATTAGCGGATGTTTTCCGTTGCTTGGAATTAAATCAAAAAGAATTTCCCAAAGATTCCAAAAGTTCGCTTGTTGTTTTAAGTATTTCTTTTCTTCGATTTTCAAATTCCCGTTGTCATATAATTTTAATACAAGGTAATCTAAAGTTGTGTTTACAAATTCGAGCAAGTCATTTCTTCCAAACTTTTGACTTTGGGTTTGGTGTGATAATGAATTAACTAACGTAGTTAAAACAGATTTTGAAAAACTAAAATTTGCGTCCAAAAATAAATTGGCAAGATATTGTTGAATATCAGAAATCGATTCCTGATGAAATTGGCGTGATTCTCTTCTTCTATTATAAGAATAATCTTCTTTTTTAATTAAATCACTAAGAACGATTGGTAATATATGGTTTATGAATTCTGTAAAATCATTATCAGCTGTATCGTAAGGGGTAATTACAAAAGCTCTTGCCAATAAATATGCTTTGCTTTTTTCCAAATTTATTTCAACCAGATCTAATTTTAAATTTTTGTCAGATGAAATTCGTTGAACAAAATTTTCTTCATTTTCCTGTGCTTCCTTTACCTTTTCTTCATCTTGGTAATCGTTTAAATGTGGATGAGCTTTTTTGTAATTGGAATATTTGATAAGCCCCAGCCAAACTCTTTTTGCCTCATCCGGGAATTGTGGAAAAAAATCCTCTCTAATGTACTTAGTGATTTTATCAATTTCGTGCTCGGGAAACGGTGCAAATAGCATATAAATCATTGTTGCTATTATTCCATTTTTTTCTTCATCATTATTTGCATTTTGCAATAGCAAATGGAAAGTAGATAATGCCATTTCCTTTTCCATTATGTTAACGTCCTTATTGAAATTGTAATTTCTGCTAAATGTATCTTGAAGAATAGAGCCTATTGAATTTTCAATTGTTTCTATACACCACCTTTTCTGTTCTTCTCCAATAGAACCTGAAAATTCGCGTAATCCAAGAATAGCTAGTGTTATAGGTTTACTGAAAAGTATATCGAAATTATTATCGTCCAAATAGTACTGATAGCACTCCAACCATTTTTCATAACTAATGGATTCTTCTCTTTTATGCGCTTTTGAAATTATCCCTGAATATAAAGCGGATTTATTTTGCCTTTCAAAATAATCTTGTGATGAAGCCAAATGTTCAACAACTTCTTGTTCGTAACTCGGCTGAACCACAAATCCTCCAAGTTTTTCATCGTACGGTTTAACTTCCCAAGTTCTAGTATCAATCTCATTCAATCGCTTTTTCCACATTACATCATCCTTCTTAATTCTTGCTTTAAGTTTATCAAATAATTTGTGTATTTGCGAATTGAGTTTTCTAACATTGAATTGATAATTCACGATAAAGTCGCTTAAACCACGAGTGTATTGTTTTCTATGTGGTAATTGATTTGATTCCCAACGCTCCTTTTGTGCAAATGAAATACGATTGTCCATAGGGGAAAAAGTGGAATGATCTTGAACTGCCCGCGTTGAATCCCAATCATAAAATTCGGGAATAGATAGTAGGGGTAACATTGCTTCTTCAACTTCTTCAGGATATGCAACTGCAACGCTTGTCAGAACCGATAATGGGGCAACATTATTGCTATTTTTTAGAACATAATCAAACATAAATTGTATGTTCTTTTTACTTATATCTGTTTTTCGTTTTGCTGTTTCCAATAAGAACTTTTCCAAACTCATCAGCAATGATTCCAAAGCGTAATTTGTAACGCTTGAGCCTCTGTAAGCTGCCCATAATTCCCAGGCAGCAAATTGTTTTACTACTGTCCCATCCTTCAATTCAATTTCTATTTGTGAGATTTCGTGTTTGTATTCACAAGTAGCGTTCACATAAAAATCAACTGAATAATTGATAAAATCAATAATGAATTTTAATCCAATGATTGGGTGAACCCACAATAAATTGTAAAATGGTGTCTTGTAGATTCCTGAAGGAAAAAAAGAATGCTTATCTCTAATGCCCCAACATTCTTCGTCTCGTAAACGGCTTGCTAAAAATCCTAAACCATTAGGAAAGTCTTCTTTTTTCGGTGGAACGTATTTCCAATTTTTCCAAGCTGTTTCAACAATTAATTCGGGTACTTCCTTTAATAAACGTTGATTTCCTATACCTGAAAGACAACTTTCAATTACTTTCTCGTAAAAAGTGTTCAACCTCCAAGAATCACGATTTTCCTTATTGTCAAATGCTCTAGAAAGAAGTTGTATAATTTCTTCTTTTGAAATTGTAGCCAAGTCGAACAAAATTGTAATCAAGATTGAAGATTTATCTCTGGCGTTTTCTTCTTGCCAAAACTCTTTTTCTTCCTCAACTTCTTTAAGGTAAAAAAGGACGATAGATTTTGCCGATTCTAATTCTAAATTTTCAATTTTGTGGTATTGAAAAAGTAATCGGTAATACCAGTCCGTAAGAAAATTCAGTATTGATAGTTTAATTGTGTCTAATTGAACTATGTGCTTTTGAATAAAAAATATTGCTTCTTTCCAGCCCGAACCAATAGGTAAAAGAAAATTCCTATTATTGGTTTTTTGATCGCTTTCTTTGCAGCAAGTTTTTATGATATGCAAACATCTGTTGAAGAAAACAGCATTGTTCTCAAGAAGATCTTTTTCAAAATTGAGGAAAAACGAATTACTGTTATCGGATTTATAAATAGCTATCAGCAATTCATCAGCCCAATATTTTTCAATCGTTGAGTCAGAAATTGTCGTCTTAATTAGCTCATTTATAGTGCTGTTATTGTCAATTAGATAATCTTCTACCCATAGGCGAAATGCTCGTCTGATTGCGGGTTCGTTGCCCAAGTTAACAAACAAATCTTTTGGTTCAGGAAAATCTTCGAAGGTTGAGGAAACATATTTTACTAAAGCCCAATCTTCTAAAATATCGTGAGTGGGGGCATACTTTCTATTGTTGTTTTCCTGAAATACTATTTCGTCATTTTCTAAACAAACAATTGCTTCCGCATCGGATTTATTGGGTGTAGTAAAGAGTTTCATCTCTTTTGCTCTCTTAACTGCAATTTCTTGAAACGCTTTTTCTCTTTTAATTGGCAGGCCGTTTTTTGTATTTGTCGAATCTACAACCAATGAATTCCACAACTTATCTTTAAATTCAGTTATTGAAACCGTAGCATAATCTTCGTTTGTTTTGCCAATTGCTAATATTGAAAAATCAAGATATTTTGGGCTTCGAAGTAATTTTTTGACTTTGTCATTTTTCAGAACACTGCTTAACTGTGGAAATTTTTCAACTACAAGTTTTAGTTCTTCTCCGTTGAGACTTGGAACGTCAATTATGTCAATTTCGTTTTTATCAATTCCGAATTTTAAGGTAATTAAGTCGATCGCATATCTCCGGGATGAAGCAATAACCTTGATTTCAGGATGTTCTGCAAGCAATCCTATTAATTGTCTGAAAGCACATTCCGGGTCTGCTTCTAATAATTTTTCCAAACTATCAATAAAAATGATTTTTTCAGGGATTAGAGAAATACAGGAGAAAATATCTTGTATCGTTTCGTTCACGCCCTGTCTTGAAAACACATTTGCAAGTGTTGATTCATTGAATTGATCAGCTCTGAAAACGAACACGCTTGAATTTTGAAAATCTTTTTCAAGAATTTCTTTAATTTTTGCGGATTTACCAACACCCGGCTTTCCTGTTACAACCGTAAACTGATTACGGCTTAATGCCTCTAATATTTTTTCTCTTGCTTCGGTTCTGGGTAATTGAAATTGGTTTTCGCCAGATCCAATTGAAGTTTTTATTGGTCGTAAAATCTCTCTACTGTCTGATTTAAGTTTCTCAACAGTTTTTAAATATGGACTTATCTGTGTATTGTCAAAATGAATAAAGAACTCTTTGTCTTTAATGCTTTCAACCGTTGCGCTCCCACCATTTGGATTAAGTGTTCCAGCGTAAGCAAAAATACTATCCCAAATCTCATTTTCGGTAGCGGTTGAATCTTTACTTCTGCATAGTTTGATAAGATTAAGAAAATATGTTTTATCAATACTACCTTCGTTTAAGAAATCATATTCTAGAACATCAATGCATTTTAAAAATTCCCATAATTCTTTATCACTTAAGGAGATATTTGTGTTTGCTTCTTTTAATACTTCGCGAAAAACATCTAATCGCTTCTTTTTTCCCTTAATTCTGTTTACTTCCGAAATAAAATCGGTTTCTGTAGCGTGGGTTGCCGCCCAATTAAAAAGTGATTTAAGATGGTTTCGTTCGTCTTTAGTTAAACCATTTTTTACTACTATAAGTTTATCTTTTGTTTTGTCAAAAATTGAAGTATTATTATAATCTTTCCAAAAAGCACCAATTACTTCTTTAAATTTTTGATTGTCAGCAGTAAACGAAATGTCGTGTTTTACTTGAACTAATAATCGGTGTTCTCCTCTCTTGGATTTTGCAGTAGCCATAAAATCGTCAGTCTCATAGCCTCTATTAGTTACTTGCATAGCAACCTCTGAAAGGTGTGCTGAATCAATAGAAGGAACATTACCTCGTATGATCAGCGTTGTTATAAATGCTGTTTGTACGAGTTGCTCAAAGTTTGTCCCACCACCTCCTTTTTGAAAAACGCTTCCTTTGTCTGACATAATTATTTATTCTCTTTTGGCGGTGTTATTTTTGATAATCAAAGTGTTTTTTAGCATTTTTGGCTTCAGTTATTTAGTGAAATTTAGAATGACCTCTTCATCAGTATTTTTCAATAAATTATAATTTTGATATCCTATTTTTTTGACCCATTTCCCTGTTGGAGTTGAAAAAACACTTTCCTCTTCACTCATTGTTTTTAAGTTCCTTTGGAAAATGAATAAATTGGTAGACATTCCTCCTTCAAAGTCTTTAAATTCACCTCCTTTATGCCAACTTGCTTTAATTAAAGAGACTGGATAATTTGAATTTATTTCATCAAATACTTTTTTAAAGGAATGAAATCCCAATCCAGCTCTTTGAAATTTTGGGTTATAAATTTTTATTATGCTTACAAATTCACCATTTTTATTTCCAGAACCTTCCGCCGTACCAATATCCTCTCCAGCTTCATTGGTGATTTGATATGATACATAATCATCGTTTTTTGATTCACTTTTTATGTAAATAATACTCATTTAATGCTAAATATGTTTTTAATTGTAGCCAACAATGCGCTAAATGTATTGATCACTGTTATAGGACCACTTTTCTTGTTCTTATTCTATTTTCTCAAAATTCGCTTTTATCCTTTCCTTCAGCATTTCTCCTTTTTCAAATTGCTCCAGTAATTCAGCTTTTAAAGTCTTCATCTTTTCTTCAAAAGGGATTCCGTCATCTTCTTCGGCTTCTGTGCCTACATAAATTCCTGGGGTGAGTTTGTAATCCTGCTTTTGAACTTCGGCTATTGTTGCTGCTTTAGAGAAACCTTTGATGTCTGCGTAACCCTCGCCTTCGCTCGGCCTGGCATTGCGCCACTTGTGGTAGGTCTCGGCAATTTTATTAATATCATCATCACTAAAAACCCGCAGTTTACGGCTGGCCATCGTGCCCATTTTGGAGGCATCCAGGAACAGGATCTCGTTGTTGCGCTCGCGGTGGGTGCCGTCTTTTCCGTCGCGATTTTTGCTCAGGATGAAAAGGCAGGCGGGGATTCCGGTGGTTAGGAACAGCTTATCGGGCAGGCGAACAATGGCATCTATCATTGAATTGTCTACCATATGCTGCCGCACGTTTTTCTCTCCTTTGTTGTTGGAGGTCATCGCGCCGTTTGCCATTACAATTCCGGCAGTTCCCGTGTCGCTTAAATGGTGCCAGAAGGTTTGCATCCACATATAGTTGGCGCTGCCATCTGTAGTGAATTCTTCCTTGGGTCCAAATAACCGGGGATCGCCATCGGGCAGATCCTCAGGATGCCAGTTGCTCACATTAAAAGGCGGATTGGCAATGATATAGTCGGCTTTCAGGTTAGGGAATTTGTCATCGAGCAGAGAATTACCCAGTTTGATATCAAAAGAAAGGTCCCTCAACATCAGGTTCATAAGGCATAAACGCAATGTTTGAGCGGTCATTTCCTGTCCGTAGATCGCAATGTCTTTTTTGTTTCCGCCGTGTTCTTTGATGAACTTCAAACTCTGCACAAACATTCCACCACTTCCACAAGCTGGATCAAAGATGCGGCCTTTGAAAGGCTCCAATAGCTCCACCAGCAGCCTTACAATACTGCCGGGCGTAAAGAACTGTCCCGCACCCGATCCTTCCGCCATTGCAAAGCGGCCAATATAATATTCATAGATACGACCCAGGATATCGCTTTCGGGATTTTCCTTTTCAGAAAATTTAGGGTGTGAGAGCAGGTTGATAATTCCGCCGGTTTGTTTGGGAGAAAGTTCACTCCGCACAAAGATCCGCGGCAAAATATTCACCAGCTGGGGATTATACCCCGTTAAAAGTTCCTGGATCACATCAAAGGCATCATCTACCTTCACCTTGATATCATCCTGCTCGGCATTGTCCTTCAAATATTGCCAGGAAGCGGTTTCAGGAATTTTAAACGTATTGCGGGAACGGTATTCATCCCGGTCCTCCAGGACGTAATTGATCTCTTCTTTATCTGTGGTGTAATAATCGGAGTTGGGATCATTAAGCTGCTCCTTCAGTTCCTCGCGTACCACCTCATAGCGTTCGCTAAGGTGCTTTACGAAAACAAGGGGAAGGATATAGTTTTTATAGTTATTCTCAGATACCGCGCCGCGTAATTCGTTCGCCGCATCCCAGAGTTCTTTTTCAAAATCAATGTCTGCTTTTGCCATGTAAAATAAATGGTGGTTGTAATTGTATTAAAGAGGATCTATGTAGGGTGAGATCCTGTGTGGGAAAGTTAGTTAAATTTTTTAACAACAATTAGTTTTAGCTTTTTATGATGTAAAGGGAGGTTTGTATTAATAATCTTTTGTTCTTAAAAAACATCTAATTGACTGGTGGGATTTAAGTCTGAAATCTTAAAGTGAACGTGGTGCCCAGGTTTTTCTGGCTGCTTACTTCAATTTCACCTCCCAGGGCGTTCATATAACTTTTAACCAAATATAGACCAATACCTTTACTATCACTATGATTTGTAAACACCTGGTGTATTTCAAATATCCTATCCTTGTTTTTCTGAATATCCAATCCTATTCCATTATCAGAAAACTGAATTTGAGCCCCGTTTTCTGTTTTATGAGAAACAATGCTGATTACCGGGGGGATGCCGGGTTTTGAATATTTAATTGCATTTGTGATTAAATTGAGAAATATACTGTGTAAGTAAAATTTGTTAGTCTCAAGAATTTCAATTTCAGAAAAGTCAATGTGAAAACTGGTGCCGGAATGTTCAATTAAAGATCCCAGGGATTTTATAATGTTATGAAGGATCTCTTTAGCAGATACAGGTTGCAATCCGGGCTTTAATAGCTGATTTTCCCTGATATGATCAACCTGTTCGTCTAAAGTAGATTTTAATCTTTCCACGGATTTTCCTAATAATTCAAGGTGTAGGAGAGTTTCCTCATCTTCCACTTTTGATAAGTCTAAAAGATCTATAAGGGAAATTAAATTATTCACAGGTGCCCTTAAATCGTGTGCGGTCGTATAACTTAACTGGGTAAGTCCCGAATTTACGGAAGTAAGATCTTTAATCCTAAAATGCCGATCTTCTTCGAGTTTTTTAAGATGTGTAATATTTTTGGAAATGGCATAAATCAATTGCTTATCGGGTACGGGAACGGAAGTCCAGGTAAGCCACAGAATTTCTCCCGATTTTGTAATGTATCGGTTTTGGAAGTGTACCAAAGGAATTCCTTCCAGAATTTTGGCGCGGGTATCTGCTGTGTTCTGCTTATCCAGGGGATGCACAAATTGGCTAATTGGTGAGTTGAAAAGCTCTTCCTGGGTATAACCCATCACCTTAATGAATGCCGGGTTTATTTTCCTGAAGTATCCATCAAAACCTGCTATACACAAGTAATCGTGGGAAAGTGAGAAAAAAGGTTCAAGATCAAACTCAGTTGTGGCAGCAAAATCTTCGATTTCCATAAGAGGTTTTAAGGGGCAAGTAAATTTAAGATTTTTTTTCTACCTGTAGGTTTGATCTTTAATGGTATAACCTACTTTCAAACTTTTTTACTCTCATTAAAGAAAGAAATCATCCAAGTTATCGCAAGTTGTGGGAGTAGGGATGCGGATTTGGCGGCTTAGTTGTTTTAATAATGGGTCTCTAAAATATTAATTTATCTAACTACCCGTTATTTGCGAAGATCCATTGTTGTTGCCAGTTTTTGTGTATAATAAATATTTTTTCAGTAGTTTTTCTTTTTTGTAAATCTTATTTTTTTGAAACCAGAAAATTTCATCTTTTGTCAAACCTTTCAGTTGGTCAATGAAAACGGGAAATTTCATATTATTAATGAATTTTCTCCAATACTTTTTAGTGACCTTATATTTTTTTAAATCGACTTCACGAGTTTCACCATTATATAGTTGTAATTTTTCTCTAAAGATTTCAATATCTAAATGGCCATATAATATCTCATATGCTGTTACAATATGATATTTTAGTTGTGTTAATTCTAATTGATCTCGTTTTGCAATGTCATTATTGAAGGAACTACAAATTATTTTATTAGACGTGAATTGTACATTTTCTATATAAAGTAATCCATAGAATTCCATTACTTGGTCATAAAGTTCCTCTGTTAAGTAGTCTGGGTTATTAGGCAACTTCTCTGGAAAATCTATAATGAAATAATATTGATACGGAAATACTTCAATTATAATCTCGGAATGTTTTGCTAAGGTTTCACCATTTAGTATCCAAATCATTTTATTTTCACCATAGAAGTCCTCCCTGGAGGATATATTTTTAATATTAATTGGAGAATTTTGGATTTCTATAACCATATCATTATCTAACTGTATATCTGCCCTGTGAGATTTTCCGTTTTTTGTTATTATTTTTTCTCTATTTTGTTCAGGGAAATAGTTCTGCCAAGTAACATGCCAATCTGTTATAGGTTCATACCAATGATCACAATCTTTATTTCGTTTGTGAGCCCAATGTTTCTTTTTGTATTCTCCTTTTTTCCCAATAATCTCTGACTTACAAATTGCGCATTTTGCACGTTGACCTGAAAATTCAACTTCAATTCTCTGATTATTTTCACCTTGAGCGTATCTCATATTAGAAAAATTGGCTACAACTCGTTATATACAAAGCAATATAACTCTTTAGCTTAAAAAAATCTAAGGGATAAAAAAGAGCTTATTGAATTTATGTCGTCTTTTAATGTAAGGAAATGGAAATGCTTAAAAGAATATTGCAAAGATGAATTGAAAGGAGAGAAAATTTTATAAATAGTCAAACGAAATAAGTTATAGGGGATTTTCCGGCCAGAAATCTTTTGGAGAGCATTCCAAAATTAATGCAATTTCGTTTAGATGGTTTATATTATATTTTGCCCTTCGAGTTTCGGACTCAACATGAGAAATAAAACTATCGCTTAATCCTAACTTCTGAGATAGCGCCAATTGAGACAAACATTTTTCTTTTCTTTTATCTCTTACCCTTTCAATAATATAAGTTTCTATTTTACTAGTCACGCTTTATTTCTGAGACTACAATTAGAAACATATAAAATATTTTAACAAAGGTACGTGTACCATTAATTACATAGTTTGCTTATATTTGAAAATTACGGGGAAGAAAGTTAGCATTTCTATTCAACCTCTTGTTTCAATAACTCAAGGAATTAATAAGAGCTTTCTCCTAATTTTTACAGCTTCATCCCTACAAGAGGCTGCACATCCAGATGGATGAACTCATCTATCTATACATTTAAAATATTGTCTATAGAATATTAAAGCGGGTTTCTATGTCACAGCATCATTACGAACTACTAAAACAGGGGCATACTTCCGCCTTGCGAAATATTCATGCACAACACAGTAGGAGTATCTATTGGGTAGGTAAACAATTCATCCAAGATGAGTTCGTCATAGAAACCTTGGTACAGGATACTTTTTTAAAGTTATGGGATCACCGGGATACTATAGTATCACCCAAGCATATCTTCTATTTCTTACGGTTCGTAATGAAAAGAGATTGCATCACTTATAATAGTAGGCCTAAAAATAAGTTTTTCAGGAAGGTAAATTCGCTAGAGACTTATGAGAACTATCAGGATTATATGCTGGGCTATGATCCTTTAAAAGACTCTGAGAGCCTGCAGGATCATGATCATGATCAACAAGCATTTAATCAAATCAAAAGCGTGCTGCCATTATTAGATCCAGAAAGAAGACGCCTTATTGAGCTCTGTTTAAAATACGGCTTTCAGTATAAAGCGATTGCGCAGCTTAAAGGCACCAGTGTTACCGAGACTAGCAACGAGGTGAAAAAGGCGATCCATGATATTAAAACGATCATCACCCAGGAAGGCAGGCTTCAAACGAAGCCAGAACCTATTCTTGAAATAAAGCTTCCGAAGAAATTGACCGAGGAGCAGGAAAAGGTATTGCAGCTACGCTGTGAAAAGAAGTATTCATTTGCTTCCATTGCTATGGAACTGAACCTTTCTCAAAAGGAAGTCCACCAGGAATTTATGACAGCCTATAAACTGATGCAGGAGAAACATGAACAGCAATTAGAATCGGCATAATATGGAAAAGTCTACCATGAAACTCACCCGGAAAATCCAGCTATTAGTTGATCTTCCCACCAAAGAAGAACGAAAGGAAGCCCTGGATAAATTGTACCAGTGGCAGAACCGATGTTTTAGAGCAGCAAACCTTATCATGACCCATTTGTATACCCAGGAAATGATCAAAGAATTCTTTTATTTATCTGAAGGCGTTAAGTATAAATTAGCCGATGAAAAGAAAGATGCTTCCGGGATCTTAAATCGCTCCCGAACAAATACCACCTACCGGCTTATCTCCAATCGTTTCAAAGGAGAAATCCCCACCAACATATTATCGAACTTAAACCAATTTCTTATTTCTACTTTTAAAAAGAACTTACCGCAGTACTGGAGTGGTGAACGTTCCCTGCAGAACTTCCGGAGAGATATGGCTTTTCCATTTGATATGGAGTTGATTAGCGGATTACATTTTAATGCAGAGAAAAAAGCATTTTGTTTCAGCCTGTATCAAATTCCTTTTCGCACCTATTTAGGAAAGGACTTTACCGATAAACGGAAGTTACTGCAGCAAGTCATACAAGGAGAAACCAAACTCTGCATGTCCCATATTAAACTGAAAGAGGGTAAAATCTTCTGGCTCCCAGTATTTGAAATTGAGAAAGAAAAGCTTTGCCTAAAACCGGAGGTGATTGCAGAAGCCTCGCTGTCGCTTGAATATCCTATAGTGGTAAAAGCTGGAAAGGCAAAGCTTAGCATTGGAACCCGGGAAGAGTTTTTATACAGAAGACTAGCAATACAGGCGGCCCGGAAAAGAGCTCAGAAAGGAGCCACTTATGCCAGGGCAGGCAAAGGCATTAAAAGAAAAACAAAGGCTGTAGGTAAATTTCAGAATATGGAAAGAAACTATGTGCATCAGCGTATCCATGTATATACAAGAAGACTTATCGATTTCTGTATTAAACACCAGGCTGGAACCCTCATTTTATTAAACCAGGAAGACAAGATCGGGATAGCCAAAGAAGAAGAATTCGTATTTAGAAACTGGAGTTATTATGAGCTGATGACAAAAATAAAATACAAGGCCGAGAAAGCCGGGGTGGAACTTATTATAGATTAAAGTTTTGGTTATGAGGGTGCTTGTACACCCGTAAGGTGAGGTCAAAAACACTCACTAAATGCGTATAGCATATACAACGCGTGGGCTACTCTTATTTTTTTGGTCAGAGTAAATGGAAATTCTGTTAGGTTTTCTAATTTGAAAGTAGGTAGAAAGAGAATCATGTATATTTGAAAAAACTCATAAAAAACTACATCGTGGGATTAAATGCCTTAATATCTTTGGATTTAAAAAATAACTCAGCCGAAACAAAAGAATTTTTTGAACAGGAAATGATCAAGAAAGAGTGGTCAAAAATTAGCGAGGTAAGAGATACTTGGGTATCCAGTTTTAATGAAGGTATCCAGCGAGAACAAGCCTTGAATGTAATTCAGGAGGATATCAAAAGTATTTTGGAGAAGTTAGAAATGGACAAAATAAGTTTAGCAGTTCAATTAGCTTCGGAAGACATCGTCTTTGGGGAATTCAACTAAAATCTGGAATAAGTAATATACCGAAGGTCTTTGAAAAATTATTTGCATGAAGATCTGCTTCTTCCTGCGGGTTGAGAAAGTTTTTCACGTAAAAACTTTTGGCAATAGAGCTAGAATAAAACTAGTGATAGGTCTAAATAGGTATACTCAAATAATCACTTCCATAATTTGAGAAGCTTGAATGGATCAATATCTGAAAACAGCTCATCATGGGTCTGAATAAGAGGATCCAGCAAATCGACTTTTTGAAATCCAAAGTGCAATAATTCTATGTTCTCTTTGGTTAGCTGATTGTCTTTTTCTAATTGAGCTTCATATTCATAAAGAAATTTTCTTAACTTATTTGCCTCATGCCATAGCTCTGATTTCTGTCTTAGATCTTGTAATAGGCTAATCTCATTATCAATTAATATCTGTCTTTCTTTTTCTAAACGTTCTTTCTCCTTTTCCTCCTCCTCTCGTTTCTTACTTTCAATTTCCCGTTGTCTTTCTGCTTCAGCTTCAATCTCCAACCATGCTATTATTGCAGATAATTTATTTTCAAGTTTGATGGTTTTAGCATCGTTCCAGGTTTTACTATAATAATATACACCGGTATTTATGGCTAGCATACCGGTAGGTTCCGATTTATATTCTTCACCATATTTGCCAGGAATTTTGATTCTTTTATTCTTTTCCGAAATACTGATCTCTATTTCAATTCCGTATAATTTTACGAAAGAATTATACCTTCCGAAGGTCAATTCATGACCCCTGGCATTGAGGTTTTTCAGTAATACATTAAATAATAATAAAGCTCTGCTCAATTGTTTTTTAGAAATATAGCAGCGAATTGGTCCTGGATAATATCTTGCATAGTAATCAAGATCCTCTGGGACTTTAACATCTTTATTATACCATTTTTTGGTGTGTATTAAAACTGGATCTAACATGTTTGACAGTTTTTCTGGAATGGAGAAATTTGTTCGGGAATCAGCTTCTATTTCCAAAATTTTTTGATCCATTTCAGTGAGATCTCCAAAATCCCTATGATCACCTTCCGGTCGGAGGTATAGCTCAATGTTTGTTTCATTATCTATGGAATTAAGCCGTGGCTTTTCAATCTCCTTTCCATATTTCTTTTTCGACCAGTAACCGTTAGGAGGTAATGGTATTTCATTTCGTTCACATATCCTTTTAAAACTGGCATACGAAACCATATATTTTTCAGTGAAATAGGTTCGTGGATGTTCCCATATCGCGGAAAATAGCTCCTTCCTCGTGAGTTTAATCTTTTTATGCATGGCTAGATAATCAGAATGAAAATTTACTATTTTCACCACTTTAAAACCTAACGCTGAACATGTTAAAATTTTCAAGATTTCACCTTTTACTTATCCTTAGTTTAATCCTTGTGTCCTGTTCTAAAGATTCCGAACCCAATGATGAAAAACTGCAACCTGAAGAACAGGTAATAGAGGATAAGTTTCAATATATTGCTCTAAGAAATGATGGCAAACTTTTTACTATTGGAGATCAAAGTGGTGTAGTGGAGCCGGCAGGAAGTATACCGAACTTGGAGTTTAATACTATATTCAATGCGGTAACCTCTTCTTCAGAAAATACTTATATCTACGAATCATGGTTTGATCCACCACAGCCAAGATTATTTATCCGTAATCGGCGGACCGAAAATAGTGAAATGGTAAGATTGGAATTTCCGGAAGAGTTCGGAAATATTCCCGGCTTTATGTCCTTGGATTGGGATGAAACTCAAAATAGTCTGATAGGGATCATTAGACATGAATTTGATAGTCCTTCAACAGATAAGCCTGTAAAAATTGCCAGAATAGATCCTGATACGTATGAGATACAGGTTTTAGAAAATCTAGATTTAAATACACTGGGTTATCAAAATGTATTCTCCTCCCAATTGATCGATCAGAAAATATATGTTAGCGCATCGAAGAATTCCCGAATAAGCGATGCGGATCTTTTGGAAGTTGATCTTTCCAATAAAACCATCAAGGTTTTATCCCAGGACAGTATAGAGACAGGTCTCGTGAATCTGGCTGCTATACCAAATACTAATAAATTACTTGGTTTTGCTCCTCAGCTAAATACAGGTTATGCGGGTGCGGTAAAACCATATATCTATGATATAACCACGGAAGAGTTAATTTTAATTGATGCTGTACCTCGAATTTCCGGGCTACATTTCGCGAATAAGACATTTGTAAATGATGATTCGAAGGAGTTAATTGCGTTAATTGCAAGGGAAGGTCATGGCCTTTTTAAGTATGACTACCAAACAGGAGAATTCGAGATAATACCTGTTAAGAATCCAGAGGATCTTTCATCGATGGTTGCTATTATTGATGTTATCAAGTTATAGGATAATTATAGAAAATTGAATTTTTTAATAATCAATTATAATTTAATAGCTGCAGCAAGCAGGAAATTTTAATTAATGTACATAGGTGAGTTTAAGGCCCCATCTCTACCGTAACTAACCTTGAGCATAGGGCGCATTTATGATATCTACTCAAATCAAAGAAAATAGCTACTAAAACGAGTAGGGGATAAGGAATAGAACAATTAACTGGAAAAATTGGCACCTCGATAATAATCCAGAATTTTAACCCGGATTAAAAACTCATACTTGGTATTCGCCAGATTAATCCTCGAGCGATCGAGGTTGTTTTTGCTAATGATATATTCCACAAGATTGGAGACTCCATTCTCAAAACGGATTTCATTTACTCGATAAGATTCCTCGTAAGACGCGACCTGTTCTTGTAAAACGAAGTAGTTATCATATGCTGCCTGCATGGCATTATAGGCTTGCTTAATGGCCTGCTCATATTGATTTTTAGTGTCTTCCAGCTCTAGCTCCGTATCTTTAAGTTGAATCTTTTTTAGAGACACCTCTCTTTTAGCCCTGAAACCGTTGAAAACGGGAATATTAATACTTACTCCGGCAACCGAACTGAGGTTGTTGTTTAATTGATCGATATATGGAATATCCTGTTGCGAAAACTGGCTCTGGTTTGATTGTACCGCGTAATTGATTCCATCTACCTTTATAAATTGACCGGTTTCAACTATCTGTGTACCGGTTTCGTTGAGCAGGCTGGCCAGGCTGGAATAATTAGTATTTAGCTGTGCAAACAGGGAAACTTCAGGCAAATACAGGGATCTTGCTACGGCAACGTCTTCTGTCGCTCCATCCAGTCGCAATTGTCTTGCTCTAAAAACCTGCAGGTTGTCCAAGGATTCTGAATAAACTTCTTCCGCAGTAAGATCGTATGCTGTAATTTGAGGTAATACCTGCAAATCTTTAATGCTAATTTCAGCATCGGTATTTAGCAATTGAGCAAGTTCCAGTTTAGATTGTTTCAACTGATTCTCAGCTGCGATAACGGCAGACATGTCATTACTTATCTGTCCTCGTATATCTGGATAGTTCGCCGGATTACCTTCGCCCTGTTCATTCAGCGTTTGAACACGATCGGTTTGCTGTTTTGTACTTTCAAGCCTTAGTTTAGCTAGTTCCAGTAGATCACGGTTATTAAGAATCTGAAAATAAGCCAGGGTAACGTCAAGAATCAATTGTTGCTTATCGGATTCTTTTTCGGCTTCAGCGGCTTTCATATTATAACGATCCCGTTGAATACTGTTTCTTAGTTCAAAACCATTAAAAATCCGGGCATTTAATCGCAAACCGGCATTACTAAAACTAAACTGCTGGTCAATCACATCGTTTGTGTAAGGATCTATACTCCGCCCTTTATTTACAGCATAACTGTAACTTCCGTTAATAGTTGGTAGCACCTGGGACTTCGTTGCACGAAAATTGAGTTTTTCGGTTTCAGACCGCAAATTGGATCTTTGGAAATTGATGTTATAATCGATGGCCAGTTTAATACATTCTTCCAACGATAATTCGTTTTCTGAAGAATTCTGTGCAGTTAAAACGTTAGTGATGATAAGAAATAGAATGATGAATTTTTTCAAAATAATGGTTTTATAGTTTTGTGGCGCTTCCGTCTAAAAGATGAATAGTTCGTGAACCATATTCGGCATTGCTTTCAGAATGAGTCGCCTGGATGATGGTGACGCCTTCCTGGTTTAATTCATTGAAAAGCTGCATGATTTCGTCGCTTTGTTTGGAGTTGAGATTTCCTGTAGGTTCGTCGGCAAGAATTAATTTAGGTTTAATGATTAGTGCACGAGCAATACCCACAAGTTGCTGCTGCCCGCCGCTTAACTGATGCGGGAAAAGATCCTTTTTACCAACAATGTTGAAGCGATCCAGCATATCTGCGACCAAAGCTTTTCTTTCTGAACTTTTTACATTTTTATAGAGTAGGGGAGTTTCAATGTTTTCATATACGGTTAGATCGTCCAGCAAATGATACGCCTGGAAGATAAACCCGATATTCTCGTTGAAGATCTCTGTCCTTTTTTTCGGTTTAAGCTGATGGATCGCTTCGTCTTCAAAATAATATTCACCTTCCTGAAATTCATCCAGCATAGCAATGATATTCAGCAAAGTAGATTTACCAGAACCTGAAGGTCCCATGATAGAGAGAAATTCTCCCTGTTCGACAATCAGACTTAGATCGTTCAGTAGAAAAATTCTTTTTCCACCAGATTTTACCCATTTATAAAGGTGATTTAATTTAAGCATTAGTATATTTTTTAATCGTTTTTTAAAGAATTAACAGGATTAGAAATCGCTGCTTTAAGGGCTTGGAAACTTACCGTTGTAATTGCTATCAGTAGTGCGACCAGCCCGGCATATAGAAAGATTTGCCAATTGATCTCGATGCGGTACACAAATTCCTGAAGCCATTTATATGCAAGCCAATATGCCAGCGGGAAAGCGATAATGAGTGCAATGAATACTAGTTTCACAAAATCTTTGGAAAGCAGTCCAATAATACCAGTAACGCTGGCACCTAATATTTTTCGAATTCCAATTTCCTTAGTACGTTGTTCCGCCATAAATGCGGCAAGTCCAAAAAGTCCCAGGCAGGCTACAAAAATTGCAAGTCCGGCAAAGATGATTGCAACGGTCGCCGTGCGACGATCCCTGGCATACATCTGTTCTACATTCTTATCCAGAAAGGTATAATCGAATGCAGAAGAAGGTATTACTTCCGTAAATTTACTTTGGAATTTATCCAGCGTAACCGGCAATTCATCACTTTCAAACCGAACCAGCATATACTGAAGGGGCTCAAAACCATTATTAAAAGCATAACCACCAATTGGAGAACGTAGAGATGAAAAATTGAAATCATCTACTACCCCAATAACGTAGGCATTAGGCCCCAGTTGGGCAATTAGATTCTTACCAATGGCTTCTTGTGGTTCTATTCCAAGGAATTCCACTGCTTTCTTATTGAGTACGACATCTACTATTGAATCGCCTTCCTGTTTAGTTGCCGGTAAATCTTTTCCAGCTAGAAGTTCCAGTTGAAGTGTTTCCACAATTCCACCCGTGGTACGATTAGTTTGCAGAGACATCGCTTCGTCTGAATTCATATTTCTATAAAGCGCCCGGCCGCTAACGCTGATTCCCGGAAAACCCTGGGCCATAGTCGTAGACGAAACTTCAGGCAGACTTTCAAATTCATCAAGTAGGGTTTGCTTTTCATTTTCAGAATTTACAGCAGCGATTGAGATCGCCACGGTATTATCAGGATTGTATCCAAGATTTTTATTCCTCATAAACTCCAGCTGATTATAAATCACTATCGCACTGATGATCAATATCACAGAGGCGGAAAATTGAACCACCACGAGTCCTTTTCTTAGGACCGCTGTAAAACTATTTTTATTGGTGCCAGACCTGATCACTTCCATCGGGGAAAATTTAGAAAGGTGAAATGCAGGGAACGATCCCGCGATGAGCGTGGTGATCAACCAGATTGCGATGAGGGCGATGACAAATTCAGGAGACCATAGAAATTTAGTGGAAAGATCTACGCCAACGATACTTTCAAAAAAAGGAATCGCCAAAACAGTAAAAATCAAAGCAAGAAATATAGACAGCAGAGTGACAAAACTTGTCTCAGTAAAGAATCGTAAGATCAATATTTTGCTGGATGCACCAAGCGTTTTATTGATCCCTACGTCTTTAGTACTTTTTTGTGATCTCGCCGTGGCAAGATTCATATAATTAATACAGGCGATCAATAAAATTAAAATAGCCAGTAAGCTGAAATTTCGAACTTCCTCAATACTTCCCGTTTTTGAGGAGAAAGCACTTTTAATATTTGCAGAGTAGAGGTGCATTTTCTCTAATGGTTGCAGCGATAAGGTATACCATTGGTGTTCTTTTTCCACATTAGCATCAACAAGTTGTTGCATTTTTTTGGTAACCTCTGTACGGTTTGCTTGGTCGTTCAGTAGAAAATAAGTTTCAAAACTGGCATTTCCCCAGGTAGGATCATTATAAAAACCTACAGAATTAAACGAAGCGATCATATTACCATCCAGGCTGGAATTTTCCGGAAAGTCCATATAGACCCCGGTGATCTCCATGTTTTTCTTATTGTCTATACCAATCGTCTGGCCAAGGGGATTCGTATTTCCAAAATACTTTTCAGCGGTAGATTTAGAAATAACAATGGTATTAGGTCTTACCAATGCACTTTTTGAATTTCCGTAGATAAATTCAGGTTGAAAAATATCCAGGAACTCCGCATCTGCATAATATAATTTTTGCTCGGTGAATTGCTGATTGTTGGCTTCAATAGACGCGGTTTTTCCGAAATCATGATCCCATAATCTGGCAGATTTCTGTATTTCCGGAATTTCATTAGCAGCAGCGGGCTTTAGTGCAGCGGGCACTGTTGCCCAAACTTCATTATCTCGCTCCTGCGAGGTATTGAAGATCACCCGGTAGATCCGGTCTTTTTGGGCATACATCGTATTAAAACTTCGCTCCTGCAATACGAACAGGAACAGTAAGATGGTTATGGTTAATCCAATCGAAAGACCAAGAATATTGATGAAAGAGAATGTTTTATCGGCTTTGATTCTTCGCCAGGATATTTTGATGAAATTTTTAAGCATAGATGATTTTATAAAAGATTTAATCGATTTTCTGAACCACGGTTTCTCCTATTTTGAGTCCGTTATTCACTTTCGCATCGCCTTTGTACTGAATTCGGGCTTCTCCGAAAGCTGAAACCTTCAGTTTCTCAGAAACATTTACCACAATATGATTGTTGCCATACGCTGCGATTTTGGTTTCGGAAGATGGAAGATCAATTGCATTTACTTCGCTTTTTCCGTAGCATCGATAGCGCTGAAAATCAACATTACCAGCTTTTACTTCCAGGTAACTTTCTCCATAAATGGCTACTTTAAAATCATCTGCAGTAATACTTTCAAAATATACTTTTGGAGAGCCGTAAATATCAAGGTCAAAATCTTCTACGCTGATGGCATCTTCAAAATTGATCACTTCTTCACTACGAATTTCCGCAGCTTCCAGTTTTTTATAATAGACGGTGATGTGAACCTCCGTACCATTATAAATAGAACGATCCATTTCACGACCGTTTATCTTCACTTCCTCTTCTTTGGCAACGATCTTTGCGTCTTCCAGGTAAATATGAAGTTCTTTACCATCTACCTCAATATTGATCTTTTCGCGTTCTACTTTTGTATTCTGAATAATTACCGATTCGGTATCAGCTTGTTTGAAATCCACTTTTATATATGGACTTATAGTGACTTCTGAAAAACTGGAAACTTCCACAGTTTCAGATTGAGCATTAGATAGACCGAAATTTAAAAGGGCTAGAATTATTGGGATGAGCATTTTGTTCTGAGTTAAGATTGATTTTTTCATAGTTGTTATTTTTATTCGGTTTTCAAACTTTTTATTGGATTGGCACTGGCAGCTTTAAAACTTTTAATTCCGATGGTTAAAAAAGCGATTCCCATAGTGATCAATGCTGCCAGCAGGAATAACTCCCATTGAATGTCTATTCGGTAAGCGAAATCCTGTAACCACTTATTCATCAGGTAATAACTAAGGGGAAAAGCGATGACAAATGAAATACCCACCAGTTTTATAAAATCTTTAGATAGCAAGGCTACAATTTGTGTTGCTGAAGAACCCAGTACTTTCCTTATTCCTATTTCTTTAAATCGTTGTTCTGCTGTAAACGTCACGAGTCCGAATAAGCCTAAACAGGCCACAATAATGGTTAGAACTGCAAAAAGGCTAAGAAGGGTTCCCATTTTACGTTCTTTGACATAGGTATAGTTATAAGCATCATCCAGTACACTGTAGTCCAGTGCTTCTTTGGGATTGAATTGATTCCATGCAGTATCCAGGTTCTCAATAATCCCGGACATATTTGCTGTCTTAGACCTAATAATAATTCCGCCGTAAGGATTGTTTTTCAAAATAAGCGGTTCTATTTCCTGGTGGAGAGATTTCCAGTTGAAATTTTTAATCACCCCAATAACCGTGATGTCTCGAAGACCTTCATCAGTGTCCCGTTGAAACGTTTTTCCCACGGCATCTTTCCCGAACCCAAGGATCTCTGCGGCTATTTCATTGATGATTACCTTATTATTTTCATTTCCAAAATCATCAGAAAAATTTCGACCCTGCAACAATTCCATCCCCATGGTTGGAATGTAGTTCTCGTCTATATTATAAAAATACATGCGGCGAAGAAATTCACTATTCTGGAAAATTCCGCCAACCTCGTTATCACTTTTACCGGTTGGAACAAATGCAGAATGCGTAACACTGGCTACTCGCGGATTATTTTCAATTTCCTGTATGAAATTATCTTCATTGTTCTTTAGGAGGTAGGTATTTCGAACTACAAGTAGCTGATCTTTTTCATATCCCAGGTCCTTATTCTGAATATAATTCATCTGTTTTCTAACCACCAAAGTCGCGACTATGAGTCCTGCGGAAATCACAAACTGGAAGATTACCAGGCCACTGCGTATACCAGAACGTTGGCCATTTCCTGAAAATTTAGCTTTTAGGGCATTCAACGGATTAAACGAGGAAAGGTAGAATGCCGGATAACTACCCGCTAGAAGAGTGATAAGTAGGATCAATCCGAAAAGATATAACAAGTAAACAGGTTTTAGAACAGAGGTGAATTCTATAGCTTTACCCGCCAGCTGATTGAAAAATGGAAGCGTAAACGCGAAAAAAGCAATAGCCAGCACAGTGGCGACCAAGGTGGAAATAAACGCTTCTGCCAGAAACTGATAAATCAATTGATTTTTATTAGAACCAAGTACTTTTCGTATTCCAACTTCTTTAGATCTTTTAGAAGCTGAAGCGGTAGCTAGATTCATAAAATTTATACAAGCAATCACTAGCATAAAAAGGGCAATAGCGCTAAAAATATAGATGTACTTGATATCTCCGCCTTGTTCCAACGTGGTGGAATCAGAAAAATCTGAATGTAAATGTATATCTGTTAATGGCTGGAGAAAAAGTCCAATGCTATTGTCTTTTTGAAATTCGTCATAAGACATTCCGATGGCATCCATCATTTGCGGACCCATATATTTCTTATTGATCGCGGGAAGCTTGGTTTCGACTTCACTAATAGCGACTCCTTCTTTAAGAACCAGATAGGTAAAAAAATCAGATTCCATCCAGCTGGTTTTCCTGGCTTGGGCATATCCTAATGTAGAAACAAACAGATCAAAATGAAAATGCGAATTATCTGGAATATCCTGCATGACCGCAGAGATAGTTAGTTGTTCCTCTCGGTTAGTGACGGTAATTGTTTTTCCGATAGGATCTGCATTTCCGAAGATGTTTTCCGCCAGGGTTTCAGATATAACTACGGTATTCGGCTTATTTAGAGGGTTGTCTTTTTTTCCGTTAGTGATAGGAAGTGTGAAAACATCAAAAAAGTTAGGATCTACATAACCTAAATTGCTTTGCCCGTAGTAAGATCCGTTATACTCGAGCCTGTTATTATAAGATTTTGCAAGACGCGTAGCATCAACTACTTCCGGAAGATCATTTTTCAGTATTTGTGCCACCGGGGCCATCACTACTGCTTCTTTCATCTCTTCGCCATTCACATTGGCATTAAAAACAACCCTAACAATCCTGTCAGCTTTTTCATTGTACTGGTCAAAGCTTAATTCATCAGAAACATATAGTATAATCATGATCACCGATGCTATTCCCACTGCAAGGCCAACTATATTGACCATGGATGTGCCTCTGTTCTTTTGGATATTTCTCCAACCAGTTTTTAAATAGTTTTTAATCATGATGAATAGTGTTGATGATTATTCAGTTCTTAAACTTTTTACCGGGTTTTTCATTGCGGTTTTTATGGTTTTCATACTTACCGTTAAGACCGCTATTCCAAAAATAGAGCCTGCTGCCACTATAAAAATCCACAGGCTTAGCTCGGTTTTATAGGCGAAATTCTCAAGCCATTTATCCATTGCGTACCAACCTAGAGGAATAGCAATAAGGATGGCCAGTATTAGTAGCATCATAAAATCTTTGGTAATAAGAGCCACTATACTTGAGACCTTAGCGCCCAGAACTTTCCGAATGCCAATTTCTTTATCCCTTTGTTTAATCGTAAAAGCAGTAAGGGCAAATAACCCCATCACGGAAATCAGCACTGCAATAATTCCAAAGAAATTCAGGATTTTTTGAAGTCTGAAATAAGAGATAAATAATTGCTGAAAATTGCTGTCCAGGAATGTATAGCGAATAGGAAATTGTGGTTCTATAGATTTCCATTTGGTGGAAATAGCAGCAACCGTAGCCTGTACTTTATCTGAATTTAATTTCAGTAAAATCGCTCCGCCAGATTGATACATACAGGCTTTATTTTCGATAGTGTACACCATTGGCTTAATTGCAGATTCAAATCCGTGCACATTAATGTCTTTAACGATCCCCACTATTTTCACATCACCTTCATCGCATCCGCCAAATGAGATCGTTTTTCCCAGAGGATTCCCTACCCCCAATTTTCTTGCAGCAGTTTCATTAATAACTGCACTGCGTGTATTTTGGTCGGCATAACTATCATTAAAATACCTGCCGTTTATCAAAGGCACTTCTAAAGCTTCGAAATATTCAGTACTCACTTTCACCGATCCCATGCGTACTTCTTCTCCTCTAAATTGAAAATTGTAGGTAGAGGAATCTGCAATTTTATCTCCTGGAACCGTGGTAGTTTTCACAACATTGCTCACTCCGGGAATAGCTAATAATTCTTCTCTGGTTTTCTGAAATCCCTGTTCCCGGGTTGCCTGTGTGGTTTCAATACGCAATATCTGGTCTTCGGAGAAGCCTTTATCAGCATGTTGCATATAATCAAGCTGCTTATTTACACCTAGAATTGCCACAATAAAAAAAGCGGTTACTACAAATTGAAATACCAGCAAGACATTCCGAAGCCCTGTCCGTTTATTTCCGCCAGAAAAATTATCTTTTAGAACATTGATGATATTGAATCTTGAAAGATAAAAGGAAGGGTAAATCCCCGAGAGCAGTATGATCACTATTAAACAGATTCCTATTTGCCCTAAAAGCACCCAGGAATTTTGCTGCCAGAAATTAAGCTGAAGGTTGAGAGCGTTATTTACATAGGGTAGGAATAACAAAATTAATACCGCTGCAATCACAAAGCTTATCATGCATTGCAGTGCAGTTTCTACCATGAACTGAAAAACCAGACTTCTTTTCCCTGACCCCAGTACTTTTCTTACTCCAACTTCTTTGGCGCGGCCAATAGATTTCGCGACGTTGAGATTGCTGAAGTTGACAGCACCTGCAAGGAGTAGTAAGACGGCAAGTATAAAAAGTATCGATAGCGTTTCAATATTGCTTGTACCGTATTTGGAAAAATTCTGAATATCGGGTACGGCGTCCGTAAACAGTGTGAATCTATCTCCTGTCTCTAAATAAGCTTTATTTAAATCTTCGTCTTTTTTTATTCTCTCTTCAAAATATATACGATTAAGATCTTCTTCCAACTGCGTAGAAGCTATGTTCTGGTTTACTTTGATATAGGTCTCATAGGAATGATTATTCCAGAAAAAATTCTGTTTCTCATAAGGATCCCGCATGATTAAATGAACCTGGCGGTGTGAAGGTGTCTTTGGTAATTGAATAATTCCCGTGACCACTCCCTCCATGGCATCAAAAACTTTGACGGTTTGTCCCATAGGATTGGTTTCACCAAAAAGAGTGGTAGCTAGTTCCTTACTTAGAATGACTGAATTTGGAGCATTTAGCGCAGTACTTCTATCACCCT
Organism: Christiangramia sp. LLG6405-1; assembly: GCF_045055805.1. Taxonomy (GTDB): domain Bacteria; phylum Bacteroidota; class Bacteroidia; order Flavobacteriales; family Flavobacteriaceae; genus Christiangramia. The sequence continues at coordinate 2,222,795 of NZ_CP159330.1, forward strand.
GGAGAAGTTGATAAGGGAATACCTTTAAAAAAAGAGAGTCTGCAGAGGCAAAGCCTTGATGATAAATACTTTTACCATTTCCATTAATCAGCACTTCGTATTCACCAGCTCCCTGCATAGAGGTGGACGCCTCGATCTTTGGATACTTTTCGCCTAGAAATGAAGCTAATGGTGCAGGAGTTTGATTTTGTACATCACCATCATTTTCCATGCTCACGCGGTAGACATTTTCCAGTTCTGGTGACCAGGTGTCATAGCTTAGCTCATAATTCAGGTACAAAAGCACGATTATAAAACTGGCCAAACCAGCAGATAAACCTGCGATATTTATCAAGGTATACGATTTCGTATTCCATAAACTTCTCCACGCTATTTTGAAATGATTTTTAATCATGATTATTCAGTTCTTAATGATTTAACCGGGTTTTGCATAGCCGCACGAATAGTTCTAAAACTAATGGTCAATACAGCGATAATGAGTGCAATAATTCCAGCTGCAGCAAAGATCCATAGACTCAAATTCATTCGGTAGGGATAATTCTGAAGCCACTCATTGCTAAAATACCAGGCAATTGGAGTTGCGATCAAAAAAGCAATGACAACTAGTTTTAAAAAATCTGTAGTTAGCAAAACAGTAATTTTTCCAACACTAGCACCCACAACTTTACGAATACCTATTTCTTTTCTTCTTTGGGAAACAACAAGTAATGATATAGCGAAAAGTCCCACACAGCTTAGAATGATGGCGATTATAGACCCTGCAGTAATCATGGTAGTCATGTTGCGCTCTTTCTCTAGAGTACGGTCAATATTTTCATCTAAGAAGGAACCTAGAAATTCAGCATTAGGTTCAATTATATTCCAAGCAGTTTTTACTTCATTAAATGAATCTGATAAATTGTTGGGCGATACTTTTACATATGCATACCGTAAATTCCAATTTGGATTTAAGAAAATAGTAAGTGGTTCTACTTCCTTATCCAAGGATTGGAAATTAAAGTCTTTAATTACTCCAATTACTGAATACTGCCGGTCTTCCATGATATTAAGACGCGCCGTCAAAGGCTCCTGTTCATCTAACTCTTTGGCCATAGCTTCATTAATGAGCACAGAGAGACTGTCTGACGCTCTTGCATTATCAAAGCTTCTTCCCTGCATTATTTCCAGATCTACAGTTTTTGAATAATCTTTATCTACTATTAAAATGTTAGTTTTTACCACACGTCCTTTATGTTCAAAACCTGTTACACTGGTGGTAGTAGAACGGTCCTTTCCTATTCCGAGGATATTATTACTTGCTGAAACACTAATTACTTCAGGTTTATTCTGGAGTTCATTTCGCAGTAGTTGCATAGCCTGAAAGTCTTCTCGTTTTCCGTTTAGTGGAAAAGCGATGACCTGTTCTTTATTGAAACCTAGATCTTTGTTTCTCATAAACTCAAGCTGATTCCAAAGCACCAGCGTCCCACTAATAAGAAGAATTGCTATACTAAACTGGACTACTATAAGAGCATTTCGCAACCTGTTACCTCCATTTACCTGAATCTTTCCTTTTAAAGCTTTTAGAGTGCCAATTTTACTCAAGAGAAGTGCAGGATACCCGCCAGCGATTAAAGTAATTATAACTAGGGTAACTATAAACCCGATAATATTCGTCAAACTAACAATATCAGAAAAAGTAGCTTTGGTGTTAAATAAAGTCTGAAATGGCTTTAGTAGTAGATTGGATACGAACAACCCAATTATCAGTGAACTCAGAAATATAAGTATACTTTCTCCCCAAAATTGAAAGAATAGTTGACTTTTATTAGCACCGAGAGTTTTACGCATTCCTATTTCACGTAGACGCCGTGAACTTTTAGCAATGTTCATATTGATAAAATTAACGCTAGCGATAAATAGGATTAAGAATGCTATCGACAAGATCAGATATGGATAGATTCTACTGGGTACAGCCATCCCGTTTTCTATCTTTACGAAATTTAGGTCCTTTACAGATAAGAGTCTTTGCTGAATATACTGACCGTCTTGGTTAGGCTTTGCACCATCTCTCTTGGCATTAATAATATCATTTTGGTAATGTAGATTTGTAAAATCCTGGGTAGCTTTTTCGAATTGATGAGGAGAGATTCCTTTTTCCAGCTGCAGATAAACTTCGTGGTTGGAATTATCCCAACTTCCAACATTTCTTTCATAAGCATGGTACGGTTGACTTTGAAAATTAAGTGCGATATCGAAAGAGATATTACTTTCTACAGGAACATCTTCCATTATTGTAGTTACTGTGAAAGGAACTTCCTTTTCATCAATAAAAATGTTGACCAATTTACCTAATGCTTCCTTTGTTCCGAAAAGTGTTTTCGCAGCTTTTTCAGAAAGAGCAATCTCTGATTTTCCAGAAACCGGATTTTGATCACCTTTAATAATTGGAAAGGTGAATATGGAAAAGAATTCAGGATCCACAAAGGCAGATTGTAAATGCACCTGGTTTTCACCGATACTAGCTAAAACACTGCCACCATTAAAGCGAGTTATACTTTTAACTCCCGGAACTTCATCTTGCAATGCTTTTGAGAAGGGTAGAGGTTGTGCGATTCCTGGCTGTGGCCCCTTTGAGGTATACTCTGTGCGATAAACCTGATAAATAGTATCCGCATTTTCGTGGAATTTGTTATAAGAAAGTTCAAAAAGTGCATATACTGTTAGAAGAATGGCTACTCCGAAAGCAACGGATAGGCCAAATAAATTCAGGAATGTATAGGTCTTCTCTTTCCAGAGACTGCGCCATGCGATTATTATATAATTTTTTATCATAACTATTCTGTTCTCATATTCTTAATTGGATTGGAAACTGCAGCTTTTATTGCCTGGGAACCTACCGTAAGAAGCGTTAATAGTAAAGCCACGGTTCCAGCTATAACGAATACCCACCATTCTATACTTATTCGGTTTGGAAAATCTTCTAACCAGTTAGACATTAAAAAATAGGCGAGAGGTGAAGCAATTAGAAATGCAATCAACACTAAAGCGATAAAATCTTTGGTGAGCAGTTGCACTATATTTCTCACATTTGCCCCAAGAACTTTTCTGATCCCGATTTCTTTTTTCTTTTGTTCAGCTACAAAGGAAACGAGGCCGAATAGTCCAAGACAACTAATTAGAATTGCTAGTGCGGTAAATACAACAGAAATTGTCGCCAATTTTTTTTCTTCAGCATATAACTTCTCTACTTCTTTATCTACAAAATTGTATATAAATGGCGTGTTAGGATTTATGCTTTCCCAGGAACGTTTTAGGTTTGCGAGGAGTGTTTCAAAATCTTCAGTATCTGTACGTAAAATAATCCAGCCAGGTTGGGTTTCGTTATATAGTAACAATGGCTCAATGGCATCTTTCAAAGTTCCAAATCGATAATCTTCGGTAACACCTATAATTTCGTACGAATCGGAATCATCGCCATTAGTGTCTACAAGTCTGGATCCAACCGCTTTATCAAGAGGAATTCCAAAAGCATCAAGGGTTGTCTGATTAACCAATATCTGATTTCCATCGTTCGTGTTCAATCCTCGACCAACCAGCAGTTTGGTTTTAACAGTTTCAAGGTAATTTGGGCTTACGCCGTGATAGTGAACCAACGTGCGATCTTTAAGACTACCACCTGGAAGCGTCATACCCATATCTCCCATAATAAACTCAGTGGGATAATAATTGGATCCCGCAACATTACCGATACCACTGATGGATTCAAAACTTTCCTTTATTGCCTTAAACCTTCTCGAAACAGTTTCTGTTCCCAAACGCATAGCGATAAGGTTTTCTTTACTAAAACCCATGTCCAGTTTCTGGGAATATTTCACCTGCTGAGTGATAAAAATAACTGAGCTTATTAGTCCTATCGAAATTACGAACTGGAACACCACTAGCGCTTTTCGAAGGTCACCATTGCCTAGATTCAGATTCACTGATGATTTTAAAACTTTGATGGGTTTAATACCTGATAATATAAAAGCAGGATAAATTCCGGCTATAAGCCCTGTTAGAATTCCTAGCAGTAAGAGAGCAATCAGGATTTTCCAGTCGAACAAAGCGGTGTAACTGATATTGCCCTCAGTGATTGTGTTCACAAAAGGCAATACCATTGAAGTGAATGGGATACTAATTAAGGATGCAAATAACGAGAGTAATAGCGATTCCCCTAAAAATTGCTTTATTAAGGAACTTTTGTCAGCTCCAATAACCTTTCGTACCCCAATCTCTCGGGCCCTTTTACCTGCACGCGCTGTACTCAAATTAATAAAATTGATACAGGCAACTAGCTGAATAAATAGCGCCAGAAGAAGTAGAACGTATAAAAAGTTAATATCAGAAACAGGGCTAAGCTGATTGCTTATATCTTTTGAGTATAAATGAATATCAGTAATATTCTGAAGATTGAGCGATTTATGAAAACCAACCATCGCAAAATCCTTTGCGCCATGTCTTTGCAGGAATTCTGAAAATTTTCTCTCTAGATTTTCAGGACTTGCTCCCGGCTTCAATTTCACATAGCTCATGGCAAAATTTTCTGTAGCGAAATTTTGTACATTTCTAACGTGCTGCCCGAGTCCGCCAGAATTCATTGTAAGAATATAATTTGGTCGAAGATGTGATTTACCAAAATCTTCCTTAAATACCCCGGTTACCACCAGTCGCTGTTCCTCATCACCACTTCCTAATATGAGGGTTTTATTTAAAGCTCCTTCATCTCCGAAAAATTTTCGGGATAATGATTCTGAAAGTACAACCGTATTTGGCGCGGTAAGCGAAGCTTTAGAGGTGCCTTCCACAAACGGATAATCGAAAATTTTAAAGAATGTAGAATCAGCTAAATAACCCCGGTTCTCATAAAAAGATTCACCAGATTCAGGATTCCGAAGCAGACCTGCATTGCCTGAGCCAAAATATACCACCCTGGTAGCTTCGGAGACCTCTGGAAAATCCTCTTTCATCGCGAATGCGATGGGTGGTGAAGTTCCAGCAGAGAGTTTACCTTCATTATGTTCTTTTATAGATGTATTAATTCGGTAAATAGAGGAGGAATCGGAAAATTGTTGGTCATATCCAAATTGAGCAAAAACGTAAACCAGAATGCTTAGGCAGCAAACAGTTCCAACTGTCAATCCCAGTAGATTTATAATAGTCTGCAATTTGTTTTTCTGTAGACTTCTCAATGCTATTTTTAGATAATTCTTTATCATGATGGACTTTTAGTGATAATTTACTCTGTTCTTAAGCTTTTAACGGGATTTGCAATCGCCGCCTTAACACTTTGATAGCTTACTGTTATTATAGCTACAGTTATAACCAGGAGTGCTGAAAAACTTAATATTTCCCAACCTATCTGAATGCGGTATGAAAAATCTTGTAACCACATATCCATAAAATACCATCCAAATGGTATAGCAATAAGAATAGCAATTGCTACAAGTTTTAGAAAGTCCGTTGTTAAGTCTATAGTAATTTGGCTAACACTGGCACCTAAAACTTTCCGTACTCCTATTTCTTTCGTTTTATTTTGGGCGTTGAATGCGGCTAGAGCAAAAAGGCCAAGACAAGCGATAAATATTGATAAGCCTGTAAACACTATAAAGATGCTGCTCAGACGACGTTCCTCTTTGTAGGATGCTTCAAATGCGTCATCCATAAAGCGATAATTGAAAGGTTGCCCAGGAGCTCTTTCTGTCCAAAGGTTTTCAATTTTGGTAAGGACGCTGGTAAGATCATTTGTTTTTAATTTGATGGCCATAGATCCACTAGATTTATCAAGGAATAGTCCAAGAGCACCTATATCTTCACGAAGGGATTCATAATGAAAATCTTTAATTACGCCTATGATATGGTAGAATTCAGGGTTTTCACGTTCAACCTCTTCGGTAACTCTTACACCAAGAGCTTCCTCTGCGTTTAGACCCAATGTTGCTAGTGTAGATTCGTTAATGATAATGGCAGTAGAATCTGCTGCAGTTTGAGCATTAAAATTACGACCGGCGATTAACTCAAGGTTTAATGTTTTCAAATAATTTTCATCCACATTCCAGGTTTGCATTTGGATGGCATACTGTTGATCCATGGCATTTTCCCTGAAAAGGGAGCTATTAGATCGTGCAGATGGGGTTGGCATGAAACTACTCACTGTAACACTTTTAACAGAACTCAGATTGATTATATCCTGTTTAAGCGCATTTAGGTTTTTTCCAGCAGCATATGCGTCATTGATCACTAAAACCTGTTCTTTCTCAAAACCCAGATCTTTATTTTGTATAAACTCCAATTGCTGAAAAACAACCAGGGTACCAACAATCAAAAAAACAGCAACTCCAAACTGGAATACAACGAGCATGCTTCTAATATTCCATTTATTATTGTTCTTTACGCTATATCCTTTAAGTGTATCTACTGGAATAAAACGGGATATAACAAAGGCTGGATAACTACCAGAAAAAAGTGCGAGGAGAAATGTGATGCTTAAAAGTGTAACATAGAATAAAGGCTCTGTAAAAGGTATACTAATATTTCTACCAGCTATATCATTGAAAAATGGTAAGGCAATAAATGCTATTATGATGGCTAGAATCAATGAGCTAAAAACTACAATGCCAGATTCTGTTAAGAATTGCACTATTAACTGAACCCTGTTGGATCCTAATGTTTTGCGTATTCCTACTTCTTTGGATCTTTTTAGGGAATGCGCGGTGGACAAATTCATAAAATTTACACATGCTAAAAAAATCAAGAAAAATCCAATAAATGATAGAATATAGATGTTTTGGATCGCGCCTTTTTCGCCCATTTCAAGCTGATTTTCAGAATAAAGATGAATATCAGTTAGTGCTATTGTATGATACCTAATGTAATTTCCGGATGCTGCGAAAGATTCCTTTGTCATTCCTGGAAACGTTTTTTGAGCCCAGGGCAGGACATACTTATCTAGCAAACCGTCTAGCTGTAGCTGAAAATTATCAAGATTGGTTTCTGGCGATAGTTTGATGTATGTATAATAGTTGTGGCTACCCCAAATATTTTCCCGTGAGGCAACATTTCCCGCCATGGCCATAAACATGCTGTAATCCTTGAGGAAGGAGTTTTCAGGAAGATCTTCCATTACACCAGTCACAATATAGGTGTCTTCATTATTCAATAAAAGCCTCTTACCTACAACGTCGACACTTCCAAAATGATTTTCTGCAGCCGTTCTGGTCATAACCAGCGTATTGGGATCTTTTAGCGCCGATTCTCTATTTCCGTTTATTAGTTCGAGACCGAACATTTCGAAAAAGCTAGAATCTACATAAGTGGTAGAAAGCTCTTTAAGATTGGTGGTTTTATCGATATTTCTAAATAGGTTACTTCCCAGGGTCCTAAAGCGGACAGTATTTTCAACCTCAGGAAAATCTTTTTTTAAGGTTTGCGCCATTGGTGGAGATGTTTCACCGCTTTTAATTTCTGCCCCACCGAATTTGATATCCATATCTATTCTATAGATACGGTTAGCATCTGCGAACATGTCGTTATAATGCATCTCTTGAAAGATGTAGAGAGCAATTAACAAACTTCCCGCCATTCCTATAGCTAGTCCTAAAGTGTTGATCAAGGTGAAAAAGGGCTGCTTTTTCAGACTTCTCCAGGCGATTTTGAAATAATTTCTGAACATGTTTTTTTGATTGATGAATGACCCTCTTAGACTAGTACATTTTCTGTTACTTTTTGTCCGTCCAGCATCCTGATAATACGATGACTGAATTTAGCGTCGTGCTCGCTGTGGGTAACCATGATGATGGTGGTTCCTGCTTCGTTGAGTTCGGTTAAAAGGTCCATTACTTCGTTTCCGTTGCTACTGTCTAGGTTTCCGGTTGGCTCATCGGCAAGTATGAGTTTTGGATTGTTCACCACAGCCCTGGCAACTGCCACTCTTTGTTGCTGTCCTCCCGATAATTGTTGTGGAAAATGTTTTCTACGATGCATAATTTGCATCTTTTCAAGAACCTGATGAACACGTTCTTTCCGTTCGGCAGGCTTTACGCCGGTATAGATTAAGGGCAGCTCCACATTCTCGAAAACACTAAGTTCATCAATGAGATTAAAGCTTTGAAATACGAAACCTATATTGTGCTTTCTAAGCTTGGCTCTCTGGCGCTCATTAAAGCCTGCGACTTCCGTACCGTTAAATAAATAGCTACCTCCATCGGGATCGTCTAGTAATCCGAGTATATTCAGTAATGTTGATTTTCCACAACCGGAAGGTCCCATGATGGCAGCAAATTCTCCTTCTTTAACTTCAAAGGAAAGTTTATTAAGGGCGATGGTTTGTACCTCTTCGGTTGTGTAATATTTTTCGAGGTTGGTGATTTTTATCATTTTTAATTGATTTATCTGTAATTTTTTAAAGACGTTATAAATTTCAAATTCGTGACATTATTCTAAAACTAACTCTTCGATATCTCCAAAGTTAGAATAGCTGGAGGTAATCACTTTATCTCTAGGTGCAATTCCTTCCAGGACTTCGTAGTATTCGGTATTCTGGCTTCCTAGGCGAATCTGTGTTTTATAGGCGGTTTCGCCGTCTTCGGAAACTTTAAAAATCCAGTTTCCTCCCGTTTGCTGAAAAAATCCTCCTTTAGATACCAATACGGCTTCTTTTTCCTGACTCAGCGCTAATTTTATCTGAAGACTCTGTCCTCTTCGTATATTCTCTGGAACACCATCAACAAAATGCATATCTACCTGGAACCTTCCATTAGAAACCTGGGTATAAACTTTCTTGATCTCCAGTGCATAAGATTCTCCGTTAAAATCAAAAGAACCACGCTGGCCGGTAAAAATTCTGGAAATATAATGTTCGTCAATTTCAGCACGAACCTTATAACCACTAATAACATCAATTTGTCCCAGGCGTTCACCTTTTTGCTTGGATTGTCCAATTTCGGCATCAAGCGCAGTAAGCTGCCCATCAACCGGAGCCTTCACTACTAAATCCCCTACTTTTCTGCGCATTAGCTCCAAAGCTTTTCTAGTTCTTTCATATGATTCACGTGCCTGCTGCGATTCCTGCTTACTGGAAGTTGAATCCTGAGCTAATACTTCCTGCGCCAGCTGGAATTTCTCTTTTTGATAATTGAAATTATTTTCTGATTCTATATAATCCTGTCGACCAACGGCTCCTTTTTCAAGCAGTTTTTTGTTGAGCTGATATTTACGTTTTGCTTCAATGAGATTATTTTCTACATCGGTAAGGTTATTCCTCTTATTAATGGTGTTTTGTCTCGCGGCATTCTGTGAGATTTGCATCTGGGTAAGTAGATTATAAACCTGGGTTTCCTGGTTTACTAGGCTAAGTTCGAGATCGGTATTAGATAAGCGAATTATAGGTTCTCCCTTTTTCATCATCGCGCCGTCTTCTACGAATCGTTCTTCCACACGACCGCCTTCCATCGCATCTAGATATATAGTATTAATAGGCAATACAACACCGTTTACAGGAATGTTTTCCTGGAAATTACCATTTTGAACTTCACTTATGCTAATTCGTTCTTTTTCTACGTTGAGTTTAGAATTTCCGGTAGAGGAAAAAAGCACAAAAAGTATCAATGCGGCAATAATAACACAGCCGGCGATAATTCCTATTCTTTTGGGTGTGAAGCGTTTCTTTTCTAAAGGTATGTCCATAAAATAATTGTTTCCACTTGATTAATAGTCAATATGATGCCATAACTTTAAAACGCATTATATCAGTAAGTTATGTTTTATTTTAAACTTTAAGGTGTTCGATTTTGATACACTGTATGTTCGGTGACAATACAATTTTAAGCTTAAATATATTTCTGCTTTTGAAACTCGATCAGCCTCTAAAGAAAATCGTAATATTGTGTCTATGCAGCTAAAGGACGCTAAAATACTGGTGATAGACGATGATACAGACGTGCTAACGGCGATGCGCCTATTATTAAAACCTTTTGTAGCTGAAATTTTAACCGAAAAGAATCCCGGAAATCTTACGTCGATCATTTCTGAAAAGAAATTTGAAATTATCATTCTTGATATGAATTTTAATGGATTGGTGAACACCGGGAACGAAGGTGTTTTCTGGCTAAATAAGATAAAAGAGATTGCTCCGGCTACCGATGTGATTCTCATTACTGCTTATGGTGATATTGATCTTGCCATTCGTTCATTAAAAGAAGGAGCCTCAGACTTTATCGTGAAACCCTGGCAGAATCAGAAAGTGATTGAATCTATGCGAGAAATGCTTCAGAATAGAAAAACAGCCGGTTCAAAATCACTTAAATCTAATACCAAAGGAGATAAGATTGTAGGCGAGAGCCAGGAAATTCAGCAGGTTTTTTCTAAAATAAATAAGGTTGCTCCTACAGATGCCAATATTCTAGTTCTGGGCGAGAACGGTACGGGTAAAGACCTTGTGGCTAAAGCAATTCATGAAAATTCCAAGAGGAAAAATAAGGCGTTTATAAAAGTAGATGTTGGTGCACTCACTTCCACTTTATTTGAAAGCGAATTATTTGGATATAAGAAAGGAGCATTTACGGATGCTCGGGAAGATCGAAAAGGTCGTTTTGAAGCTGCCAATGGAGGCACATTGTTTTTAGATGAGATTGGTAATATTAGTCTTAGCCAACAGGCAAGGTTGCTTACGGTGCTGCAGAACAGGCATATTACTCCATTAGGGTCGAATGAAAGTATCCCTGTCGATATTCGGTTAATTTGTGCTACGAACCTGGATATTTCTGAGCTTTCTGATGAAAATAAATTTAGAAAAGATCTTATCTACCGCATTAATACAGTAGATCTTATTATTCCCCCTTTGAGGGCCAGAGGTACTGATGTGACTTTGCTAACCAGGTATTTTCTGGACCAGTATTCAGAAAAATATGATAGAGGACCTTTTAAATTGGAACAGGGATTTTTAAAAAAGCTGAAAAATCATGCCTTTCCTGGAAATGTAAGGGAATTACAATTTGTAATTGAAAGAGCTGTGATTATGTCCGAGTCCAATTTACTAAGAGATAGCGATCTTTCCTTTTCACCCATTGAAAGCAAGCTGCAGTATGAAGAAATTAACGATATGCGTTTGGAGACTGTTGAGAAGAATACAATTCTAAAGGTGATTGATAAGAATAAGGGAAATATTTCAAAATCGGCAAAGGAGTTAGGTATTACAAGGGCCGCCTTGTACCGTAGACTAGACAAATATGACCTTTAAAAGCTACCATACAGGCATTTTCCTACGTATTTTAATCCTTGTCGGACTGCTTGCTACGGGATTGTTTTGTTTTTTTAAGCTTTGGTATATAGCAGGCATTTTCAGCTTGTTGCTCACTATTATCTCAGTTTACGAATTATTCAGATTTCTAAGTAAGCGATTTGAAGTCATCGATGATTTTTTTGAATCGGTTAAGTACCGTGATTTTTCCCGACAGTATCTAGCTGAAAATAAAGCCAAAGATATACGACTTTTTTATGAGGGGTTTAATACTGTAAATGAAGTTGTACGTAAAATAAATTCTGAAAAAGAGACACAATATCTTTATCTTCAAAAAATACTGGAACTGGTCGATATCGGTATTATGGCCTATGAAACTGAAAGTGGAAAGGTGCTTTGGTCCAATGGCTCATTTCAGAACACCCTTGAATTTCCTTCCTTTAAGAATATCAGTTTTGTTTCGAGCCGAAACCCTGAAGTTTATGAACTAATTTTCGACAAATTTTATCCGAAGCCTACCGCGATAGAAATAAGTGTGCAAAAAGAAACTATTAAGGTGCTCCTTTCTAATAGCATTTTTCAAATAGGCGACAAGTGTTTCAAGCTCGTGGTACTTCACAATATAGAAGACACGTTGAATAAAACCGAATCTGAAGCTTGGAAAAAGCTATTAAGTGTGATGACCCATGAAATCATGAATTCCATTGCACCAATTTCTTCCCTTGCCAATACTTTAAAATTCCAAGTACAAATACATCAGGAAAATCCAAAAACTAATAAATTGGACATCGAGGATTTGGACGCTGGTCTTTCGAGTATTGAAAAACGAAGTGAAGGTTTACTGAAGTTTGCTAAAACGTACCGTAGCCTCAATAAAGTTACAAGCTTGAACCTTGAGAAAGTCTTGATTAAGGATGTTTTTGATGATTTAGAACATCTTATGAGGGCTCAGCTAAAAAATAAGCATGTAGCGCTAGAATTTAGGCTTGCAGATGAAGCACTGGAGATAGAGATAGATACATATCTTATGGAGCAGGTAATAATCAATCTTATTCTAAATGCTGTGGAAGCATGTGAAAGAACAGAAAAACCAGAAGTAATTGTGATGGCTGTAAAAAAACCGAATGGCAAGATATTGATTGCCGTCATCGATAATGGGTCAGGAATTCCTCTTGAAATTCAAGATCAGATGTTTGTCCCATTTTTCACTACAAAAGAAAAGGGGAGCGGTATAGGCTTAAGCCTATCCAGGCAGATCATGACCTTACATGGCGGCAAAATTCAAATTGACAATTTGCATGAGAAAGGAGCCAAAGTTTCTTTGGTATTTTAGTTATAAGAGAATCAGGTTTTTTTATCGATTTAAGTCATGTTTTTCTATACTCCATTTATAGGGGAACGGTTTAGAAAGGAATATTAATCAACTGCTTTAATTTTTTTACCATTCTCTGAATTCGCTTAACCTTAGGTTTTTTCAGTATTAACTACTACACGAATTAATGCTATATCCAATTTAACGATACTTTGAAATTGGGTACTTTATACAGTAATATAGTTCAGGTTATATTTTTAAGAATAAGGTATATGTTAGAATCACATTAGTTAGTAATGATGCAATAAAAAGTATTAAAGCCCATAGAGGATATGTTTTAGATTTTTGCAAGTTTCCTCCTAGATTTTTCATTTCCTTGATATGATTAGCTACTATATCATCTAGATACAACTGATTTTGTTTGAACAAGTTTTCTAAGCCACTTATATCGACACCTATATTCTCCGCTTGAATTTTTTTTAGTAACTCAACAGTTTTCTCAAACTGGCTAATTTCTGAAACTAACAGTTCACTTAATTGTTCTAATTTCGTCATCATTATTTAATTTAAATTCCCATTCCAATATCTATTGCCTTTGAGATCGTTTTTTTAATTACTTCTTTTACCATTGTTCGCAACATGCCGGTAGAAAGTTGGACCGTTTTACCTGCTAATTGTAGCGTAGTATTTTCATTTATAAACTGTTTTATGTTTTTATCCCCGGATAGTTGTTTGCCAATGTTCCCTCCGGTCATGCTACGATGTACTTCGCTGCCTTTAAGGTTATAGTTATCGAATTCGAATCTAAAACCCTGAAGTTTATCAGCCTTGTTGATACTGGGAATTACCTTCACACCGTTAGTTTCCATTCCTTTGATATAATCCTGGAACGTTCGGGGTTTAAATTGGCGCATGGTTAGATCATGCCTCCTTTTAATCTCCGTTCTAATGGCTTGTAGGTTATGATCTTTTTCCCACTGTACCTGTTTTACAGTTGTCAACTGCATTCGCTCGGCAACTTTCTCTGCTGCTACTTGACTTCTTTTACCAATGAAGCTATCATTATAAGCCTTGCCCTGTAAATCAATTCTATTTACATATAAATGAATGTGTTTATGAGCCTTGTCTAGATGAACAAATCCAATAGCCTGACGATCTTTAAGTCGCATTTCCTTCATAAATTCCTGGCATACTTTAGATAGCGCCTTTTTGTCCAAAGTTTTTCCGTCTTCAATAGTGGGACTAATGATAAAGGAGAGAGTATTCTTTTCACAATTAATGTTTAGATCCTGGGTTAGTTTAAATTCTGCTGTAATCTCTTTAGGAGAATCTCCCGCTATATTTTGAGCATAGACTACCTGTGCATTTTTTTCTTGATCCCAGCCATATTGCATACTTACCTGGGTATGTGAAATGGCTTTTCCCTTACCTATCATCGGTTTAAATTTTGAAGGTGGCTTTTTATTTCCTCGGCTAACTTATATACGGTACCGGATAATTTCGGATCCTTTTTCCGGAACATATTTCCGATAGATTTAAAATTGTTATGAAACTTCAACAGTGTTTTATAAATCTCAATCTGATCATCAGAAAGTCTTTCTTTGATCTCTTTTTCATAGATCGCCCTTCTACAGAATTCACTTAACGAAAGTCCGCTTTGTTTTGCTCTAACTCTCAGCATCTTCTTTTCATAGATAGAGCATCTAAATTTTATAAATTCACTTTTGCCCTTAAACCTCTCTCTTTTTTTATTGCGACCATCGGGAGTAATCAAGATTGTGCCCACAGGCACACATCTTGCATTATCTTCTAAATTTGTAGCAGGCACTATAAGTTCTTTCTGATCCTTTTCAGACTTTGGAATTCCCTTAATTTCCTCAGTTCCAAATTCTTTCTGATTGATGCTATTATACTTTTCCAACATGGCTTATTAATTTTTCGTTTAGATCGGAATAGCCGGAGTAAAATTGACTGTTATCAGAAACGTTATCATAATGTTCTAAGAGTCTTCTTGTTGCATTTTCTCCTGCTGAATCATTATCCAGGAATAACAATACTTCCGAATATTTGTAGAATAATTGATCGATGTCTTTGATAAAAGCCAATGAATTAAGTACAATACAATCAGAATTTTTTACGATATCTGTCTTCATAACGGCCAGAGATAGAAAATCAAAAATCCCTTCTGTAACTAATAATCGATCTGAAGAATGTTGGATAGAACTATATGATTTTGGAGAAGAGGAATTTTTGTAATACTTGTTTCTGAGTTCCCATCCACCTAAATGATTTTTCAGTCCTATAGCGAAATATTGCTGGCAATTAATCTCATACCAAACTTCCTTGCAATAGGTTCCTGCAACACTTAATGGAATACCCCTTGACATAATATAATTAAGCAAGGCTGGGTGATTTAGGTTGAGGCAACGATTGACAGATATACTATTTTTTGAATGCTTCGTTTTTACAACCATTGGCGGGCAAAAAGAAAAGTCAAATTCGCCGTTGGACAATAAGATAAGGGCATCATGAAACGAACACCTCTTGATGCTTATTATAAGGTCAATCGTGTTACCACCCTTTCCTAGTCCGTAATCGTACCAAAGATTTTTATTTAAAGAAACATTGAAAGAGGCTTGCGTTTCTGACCGAAGGGGACTCAGAAACCAAGCTTCTTTTTCCGATATTCTGGTGGGGTAGTGCCCTAATTTCGCGAGTGTTTTTATGATACAAATATTACGGGCGCTACTCCACGATATAGTTTTTAAGTTCATTTTTTCGATTTTTAATTACCCATCTACCCAGGTCTGTGACACGTTGGGTTTTAGAGTTGTTTACTTAATTGTTATATCTACCAATTACCTCAGTAAGATGGGTAATTATTCAATTTTCTTAATTACCCGCTATAAGCCCTCGTATTCAGTAAGGTGTCAGTAGTGTGAGGTAATTGGGTAAATTATATTTTATAATCTCTCTAAAGGGGAGTTCTCAAACAGAGGTTTTATAAGGTAACCGTAAACTCTTCCTTTCGTGGATTTAATTCTTTCGTAGCCCAGTGCTTTTAATGCACGACCCATACTATACATATTTAGTCTGGGATTAATACTGTTCAATTTTATAACTAGATCTGAAGCAGTTTTAAAATCTGCCGTATCGTTACTTTGTGTATAGTATTTACATAGTAGTTCTTCCTCCATACTGCATTCCTTGTATGTTTTATTTCTTTCTTCATTTTCAGCAATATCCTTTATAGTCAACTCAGGATAAAAGTTTTCATCTATATAAGCTAGATGATACGCCTGAGACCAGACCTTATTAATATCAACCTTACTGGAGTAACGAAAATCTATTTTACCATCCAATTCAAAACAGAGCCATCTCACCGATCCAGTTTCATCATTTAGGAATGTTGCACGGTTAGTGGAACCTATAAAACTACATGTACGGTACAACGTAGTATTTCTTTTTTCATAGGGAAGTCTTTCATTAATCATAGTTTTTGAGAAATAAGCCTTTAAGGCATTTATTTCTTTTTTTGCTAGAATTGATAACTCATCAAGATTGATCAGAAAGTTTCTAGTTAATTGAATTCTAGCATCTTTATCAGTATTCATATCTTCTGCAAAGTATTTAGATAGAGTTGGTGGGCTTAAAAATCTACACCAAGTTGATTTTCCAGAATTTTGTTGGGGATGTACCAGCACCAAGCATTGCTTATTAAAATAATCCTCCTGCAAGGCGCATTTCACGGAACGCACAAGCCATTTTTTTAAATGATAGAGGAACAGTACAGGTTCTTTTATAGGGAGATATGATGCTAAATCTTTGATATGATCCTCACCATTCCAATTAGGCAATGATTTGAAATATTCCGAAATCGGATTGAATTTGGATATAAAATGAGATTTTAGATAGATTTCAAGCTTTGCAGGATTCACTTCAATATTTGATTGCGCCAGTTCTATTAGAAAGGAATTCGTCTCAAGGATCTCCCATTGGTTCTGATCTTTAAGAGAAATCTGGAATTCATGTCCTAATTCATCAAATCGAATGTCATATTTGACTAGCACATAATCATTAATGGTGTCGTATATAGTTTTCTTCTTATGCTCCTTTACTCCGTATATTTTATCATGGGATATAGCCATTTTCATGAGCTTATTTATTAGAACCTTTTTTTATTTCTAAAGGCATAGTTAACTGCCTCTGTTTTTATTTCATCTATGGATTTTCTTTGATTTGATAGTAACCAGTCATCAAGTTTCTCTTTTGAGAAGAAAATCATTTTACCCCTGGGCTTTGAAAAAGGGATCTCACCTTTGGCGGTTAGCTTATATAAATAGCTCTGTGAGATCCCGGTATAATCGGAAGCTTCTTCAAAGTTGAGAACATTTTTGTGGGTACGTACTAGTCTTTCAATGCGATCCAGTTGTTCTAAGATTTTTAGTATTTCCATAATTCAAATTTTTAAATTAAGAAGAGGAGCAATTACTCCTTTGATCGGTGAATTCTAGAGCTAAACTAGGAACGGAAACTAAAGGTATTGTATGCTATGGGTGCGGGGTATGTAAAATGATAGATGTGGTATGCATTAATTGGCAATTAAGAGAAAGGGATATCTTTAATTTGAAATATCTAAATGCTATTATAAGAATAATCCCTAAATGTTGTTTATCTACAACATATAATATATTTTTGTTGAAAATAAGCGACAAATGAATTCTAAGAAAGCATTAATCCTTCCTAAATATCATAAAATATTTGATGGAATAGGAGAGAATATTAAACTTGCTCGCAAACGAAGAAAATTAACTGCGGAGCAGGTCGCTGAAAGGGCGGGTGTGCATCGTGCTACCCTATATCGAGTAGAAAAGGGAGATCCTTCAGTTGCAATGGGAATCTATTTCAATGTGCTCAAAGTATTAAATCTTGAAAAGGATTTTGTTAACATTGCAAATGATGATAAACTTGGTCGTAAACTTCAGGACTTGGATTTGCTCTAAATTATGGCGGAAGGAAAAATCGATATATACGTTTATGCTGACTGGAAAGGATTAGAAGCTCCCACCGAGATCGGAGTACTTTCAGCACAATTTGCCAAAGCCAAAAAAGCATTCAGCTTTAAGTATAATAAAGATTGGTTGAAGCGCAATTCTTATCAATTCCTCGACCCTGACATTAATTTTTTTTCAGGGCCACAATACCCGTCAGATAAAGAAAATTTCGGAGTTTTCCTGGACAGTATGCCCGATACATGGGGAAAGACATTGATGAAGAGAAGGGCTGCACAGGAAGCCAGATCAAGAAATGAAAAAGTCCCCAAACTCTATGAAATTGATTATTTATTAGGTGTATATGATGAAAGTAGAATGGGAGCTTTACGATTCAAGACTGATCGCGAGGGACCATTTTTAGATAATGACACTAAGAATCCAACTCCACCATGGTCATCTCTAGGCGATTTGCAGGAGGCGGTAAATCACCTTGAAAGTGATTCTGAAAATGATGCGATTAGACAATGGCTTGCCGTTCTGATTGCTCCGGGATCTTCTCTGGGAGGTGCCAGGCCAAAGGCTAATGTATTAGGAAAAAATGGAGATCTCTGGATTGCAAAATTTCCTTCTAAAATGGATACAATTGACAAGGGTGCATGGGAATTCCTAATATATAGGTTAGCTCTTGATTGTGGGATAGAAATGGCGGAATCAAAAATTGAAAAAATTTCAGGGCCTTATCATACATTTTTGACAAAAAGGTTCGATCGTCAAGAAGGGGAAAGAATTCATTTTTCTTCAGCAATGACAATGACCGGTAATACCGAAGAATCTTTAAAAACTGCTAGTCCAAGTTACCTTGATATTGTGGATGTAATAGAAAATTATGGTATCAATGTGGAGGAGAATTTACATAAATTATGGCGTCGTTTAATTTTTAATATTGCTGTATCGAATACTGATGATCATTTAAGAAATCATGGTTTTATACTACATGAAAAGGGATGGGAATTATCTCCGGCATATGATTTAAATCCTTCTGTGGATAAAGATGGACTTGCATTAAATATTGATACAGATGATAATGCCTTGGATTTCGACCTTGCAATAAGTGTTGGAGAATATTTTCGATTAAGTCAGGATGAAATGGATCAAATAATAGAGGAAATTTTATCTATAGTAAGTAATTGGAAATCTTTGGCTCAACAGATAGGAATTGCTAATAAGGAACAATTAATTATGGAACCGGCTTTCAAAGCTGAGTTCTAATGCATAGTCTAATTGAGACTCTGGAAAATTGAATTCAAAACTTCATTTTGTTTCGATATAGGAGTGCGGGTAGGAGCATTTTTCAAGGTGTTATAATTGTATTTTTTGCCATCCGGTCTAAGGATTAATCCAGAGGTATTAAATAGATTTTTCAGGGTGATTGAATTATTGGGAAATGTTTTAATAAGAAATTCGTAAAATTCTCTACAGCTGGGACCATCCATTTTCAGGTGAATCTTTGAACTATGTCTATTCCAATCCTTGAGTAAAACATTTTTAAAATCCGCTATAGAAGTTTCTTCTTGGTCAATCAGATTAAACCGGATCATCTCATTATATAATCGGTTTATTTGAATATCTGAAATGGATAAGTTGAAATTAAAGGAAGGTTTAGCAGTTTTGATTCTTAGCTTTTCTGAAAAAGAAGATTTAAAATTTTCTCTCCAGGAAGTAAGACAGAAATATAATCCTAATAAATAGACTAATACAATTATAAGCTGGACGGCCAGATTTGAAGTTTGATTTGATTGATGAAAATTAAACATCAAATGCATAAAACTTAGTCCAGTAATATGAAATAATAATCGTGGTTTTTCAATTGAATTGGCTAAGCTTAAATTTTCATTTAAAAATTGTGAATATATAACGGGAAGATAATGAATAGCTAAACGACTATAGACGTAAATAAATGCAAAGCAAAATAGATATGTAATTAGATCAAAATTCATAATTCATATGAAGCTCTGGTATTAGATAGGCTGCTTCTTTTTTCTTTTTATCTACAATCTTCGCATAAACCTGAGTGGTTCTGATTTCTTTATGGCCAAGTACCTTTGAAACCGTATAAATATCTGCTCCATTTTCAAGTAGGAGTACTGCATGAGTATGTCTTGCACTATGAAAAGTAATATGCTTAGTGATACCTGCTCGCATACACCATCTAAGAATTTCAGCATTAAAATGAGCCCCATATTTTAAACCTTGGAAAACCCTATCATTTCCACTCTTTCTTTTACCTAACAAGTTCCTAGCCTGATCTGAAAGATACTGGTATTCCTGGCCTTTAGTTTTCTTTTGCGTAAAGATGAGTCGGGAACCTTCATCTTCATCTCTAACTTCGGCCCAGTTTAATTTATTAATATCGCTCCATCTTAATCCGGTTAAGCAACTAAATAAAAATGCATTCTTTAAAACTTGGTGCTTGCACCTTGCTGTAGCAAGTTCCTGTAATTCTTCATGTGTTAAATATTCTCTTGAGGTTTCTCCCTGTGCAAAACCTTTTACTGTTGTCGCAAAGTTCCTGCAAGTATAACCATCATCGAATGCATTTCGCAAGGCAGCCTTGAATTTGTTATAATATGTATATTTTGAATTTTGAGATAGGGGAGTACTAGATTTAGTTCTAGCAGTTTTGTTTAAATGCTTTTTGAATCCCAAAACAAATTCCTCATCTATGTCCTCAAAGGTTATATTCCTTTTTTTGCAGTAATCTTCAATATGGTTCTGCGCTGCGTCCCAGTTGTCATAATTACCTTTGCTCTCATAACGTTCTTCCTTTAATTTATCGTAATAAGTTAGAAACAGTAATTTATTCTTTGATCTATCCTTGATGCCATATTTACCCTGTGCATACTCTGCTCGTCGAATAGAAAGTATTTGCTCTGCTCTTAGAATTGTTTCTTGATTTTCTTTCTTTTCGGAAGGTGTTTGAGGATCGATGTATAAATATTCTTTCAAGTATTCGAACTCTCGATTATTCTTCGATTTTCCATCTTGATCAATAATTTTTCCTTTATAATAATCTATATAAAGGCTATACTTACCGGTCGTCAACTTTTTCTTTCTAAGATTAATTTTCATAACTCTTCCTTTTTATAAAGATAAAAGAAAAAAATACATGAGGTGCACTTTGTGCATCTTAAAATAAATAATTAACATCGGGGTGCACTTTAGGTGCATAATGAGGTGCACAAAGGTAAATAAAAGGAAATTTAAAAGGAAATTAAAAATGTTGCTATAGCTTGTTATTACTGAGTTTTAATGTCATTTAGTGTTTTTTGACATTAAAAAATATCTACTGTTTATTTTCCAATACAGAAATTCGCGAAAATATTACCCAACAGATCGTCATTTGTGATCTCCCCTGTGATCTCACCGAAGTGATGCAAAGCCTGTCTTATATCTATGGCTAAAAGATCTCCGGAAAGGTCAGCGTTTAAACCATCTTCTACTTTGTTGATCTCTTCCAGAGCTTTTAATAAGGCAGCGTAGTGTCTGCTATTAGTTACAATAGTATCACTATTTCTAAGTGCACCAGTATTTACAAATTCCAGTAAACTTTCTTTTAGTTCTTCCACACCAGTCCCTGTTTTGGCAGACAAGGGCTGGAAACTTGTATTCGAAATAAAACCTAAATGGGCCTTTAGATGATCAAGTTCTTCAGAAGTCAGTCGATCGGTTTTATTTGCGATAATTACAATTGGTTTTTGAGGGAATTTGTTCTTGATCTTCTCAATTTCAATCAAAACCTGCTTCAACCTGTCCTTATCATTTTCTATGCGGGAACTATCCACCAGGTAAACCACAACCTGTGCCTGACCAATTTTTTCGAATGTTTTCTTGATTCCAATACTTTCCACTACATCCTGGGTTTCTCTGATCCCGGCAGTATCTATAAACCTGAACCCCACACCGCCAATACTTAGTTCATCTTCGATCGTATCACGAGTAGTCCCGGCAATATCTGATACGATGGCTCTTTCTTCGTTTAGAAGTGCGTTGAGCAATGTAGATTTACCAACATTTGGTTCGCCAACGATGGCAACTGGAATTCCGTTTTTAAGGACATTTCCGGTGGCGAAGGAGTCAATTAATCTTTTAAGAACGGTCTGTATCTTAGCAACAAGGGATTTGAATTGATCTCTGTTTGCAAATTCTACGTCTTCTTCAGCAAAATCAAGTTCAAGTTCAATAAGTGATGCAAAGTTCATAAGTTCTTCGCGCAATTTCTGAATCTCGTTTGAAAATCCGCCACGCATTTGCTGCATAGCCATCTGGTGAGAAGCGGCATTTTCAGAATTAATAAGATCAGCCACAGCCTCTGCCTGGCTAAGATCCATTTTTGCATTTAGGAACGCGCGTAAGGTAAATTCCCCAGCTTCCGCAGAACGGCAGCCTTTTCTAATTAGTAATTGAATGATCTCCTGCTGGATATAAGGACTCCCGTGGCAGGATAGCTCCACGGTTTCCTCACCGGTATAGGATTTTGGAGCACGAAAAACCGAAGCTAGTACTTCATCGATCGTTCTTTCTCCATCCACTACATTTCCCAGGTGAATGGTATGAGTAGGCTGCGTTGAGAGCTCCTTCTTGCTTTTTGCTTTGAATAATGGGGTAACTATATTAATGGCATCGGGGCCGGAAACTCTAATTACAGCAATGGCGCCGGCTCCTGAAGGTGTTGCGAGAGCAACAATAGTATCATTCAATTTCATGCGGCAAATTTATGAAAGAATTCATTGCTGTAGCAAATTCTGTAACAAACATAGGTTTTTACAGTCTTTTAAGTAGAATACATCACTAACCATCAAAAATCAAAAAATGAGAGAAGACAATCAATTACTGGTCATCACACATCTAAGTCAGTTACTTGACCTGGTGACCGGCATAGGGGGATTTATCGTTCCATTAATAATATGGGCTACCCAAAAAGATAAAGTAGCAGGGATGGATATGCATGGCAAAATGATCATAAATTTCCAGATCAGTATTTTTATATATAGCATTATCTGTATTCCGCTCATCATCTTATTTGGCTTCGGCATCATTTTACTAATTCTTGTTGGTTTGTTGGCGCTTGTTCTTCCAATTCTGAATGCGATCAAAGTGAGCGAAGGGGAGATGCCATATTATCCTCTTACCATACAGTTTTTAAAATAATATTGCTGAAGCATAAAATTAAAAAAGCCCGTTCGATCGAACGGGCTTTTTCATTATTTGAGAATTTTGTTTAGCTATTAAGCATTACCGGCATAACCAGCATGGTAATTTTTTCTCCAGGGTCAAGCCCGTCTACAGGAGTTAGAATTCCAGCTCTGTTTGGTAAGCTCATTTCAAGCATCACCTCGTCTGCTGTAAGATTTCCTAACATTTCAATAAGGAAGCGCGAGTTAAAACCAATTTGCATATCGTCGCCCTGGTAATCACAGGTCAAACGTTCTTCAGCTTTATTGCTGTAATCCACATCTTCTGCTGAAATATTTAATTCAGCTCCGGCGATCTTAAGTCTTACCTGGTGCGTAGTCTTATTAGAGAAAATAGAAACCCTTCTTACAGAACTCAGGAATTGATTTCTTTGAATAGTAAGTTTGTTCGGATTCTCTTTAGGAATTACTGCTTCGTAGTTAGGATATTTTCCGTCGATCAATCTACAGATCAACTGAGTATCATCGAAAGTAAATTTAGCGTTTGAATCATTGTACTCGATCAAAACTTCAGATTCACTTCCTGCCAGGATTCCCTTTAAAAGATTCAAAGGTTTCTTCGGCATGATAAATTCTGCTGCTTCATTCGCCTGAATGTCTTCACGTGAATATTTCACAAGCTTATGAGCATCTGTAGCCACAAAAGTTAATCCATCTTCCTTAAACTGGAAAAAGACACCGCTCATCACTGGTCTGAGATCGTCATTTCCTGAAGCAAAAATTGTCTTGCTAATTGCTGAAGAAAGAATATCGGCTTCCACGATCGTGCTACTAGGTTCATCCAGAGCAACCGGATTCGGGAACTCCTCCCCATCAGCATATGCAAGAGCATATTTACCATGGTTCGAACTCAATTCTATCGTGTTATTGTCTTCAACTACAAAAGTTAGAGGCTGCTCTGGAAAGGTCTTCAAGGTATCAAGAAGTAGTTTTGCAGGAACTGCGATCTTTCCTTCTGAATCTGACTCTACTTTAAGCTTTGCAGACATGGTAGTCTCAAGATCTGAAGCAGATACAGTTAATTCGTCATTCTGAAGGTCAAAAAGAAAATTATCTAAAATTGGTAGCGTGTTGCTATTATTGATTACCCCTCCAAGTATTTGTAGCTGTTTCAGCAGGTAATTGCTGGATACAATAAATTTCATCGGCTTTTATTGATTTATTTTGAATCAATTACAAATATATTTTAATATGTATAAATTGACCCTTTAAACCTGTAGTTTTTATTAACAGAAATTATCTGGTTTACATAGCCAAGTAGCTGTAAAATATATTGTTACAGATTTTTATTTAGTAATAATTGTTAATATGTTCAATTTGAATATCCCGTAGCCTTCTATCGAAGTTTTAACGTATATATCTTCGTTTACGGAAGTAGGTAAGGGCAGTACCAAGCATTGCAAGCAATAACAATGGTGCCCCAATAGCAATGATCTGCCACATTTCGCGTTGCGCGGCAACTTTGTCCTTGTTTAGAAATGCCAGGTTAATCTCTTTTGTCCTCACATCCACAAGTCCAGAATCATCCAGTAAATAGTTGACCGTATTTAGTAAAAACTCTTTATTGCCGTAGGTCATCCCAGTGTAACGTTCAAAACCAAGTTCCAGTGGTTTTCCTTGCTGCAAGTCATTCTTTATCACATCACCATCAGAGATCACCACCATTTTAGTATTCCCGCTGTTATCCAGATGCGCTGTTTCAAAAGGCTTCAATCGATTACTGTAAACAGATTTAAAACTGCCTTCCAGTAATACTGCCAAAGGTTGTTCACCTGCATTATAACTTTCCATTACTGGCTTTGAACCTATGATATCCAGTCCTATTTGCAGCGGTACGCCTTCAAGCTTTGTTTTAGGAGAACTGCTAAGTAAAACAGTTTTCTCAAGTTCATTCTCCAAAAGATCGATTGGGTTGGCGTAATTAAATTTTACCGCTTCAATATTATTGACTATTGGATGATTGGCCATAGAACTTGTAAGCGGACTATAATACCATGGATATGGATTAAAGCGTGTTTCATTTCCAGTTCCACTTGCAAGAATGATAGGAGCAGAGTACAGGTCATTTACCAGTTCTGAATTTATGCGCAGGCCATAAGAGAAAAAATAGTCACCAAGGTTTAGATTTCTTGGTAAGGCAAGTGCAGAACCTCGCTCATTAAAAAGGCTGTCATTCTCCATACTGGTCATTTCCGCGAGCCAGAGCATTTTGCCGCCGTTCATCAAATATTGATCGAGTACATACTTCTCCTTTTCAGAATAAGGTATTATGGGTTTCGCTTCGATCACCAGGTCATAAGACTTTAAGTCTTCCAGAGTTTTCTGCGGATTGCTGGCAACCGAATCCAGCGTAAAAGGTGCCAGGAAATAATATTCTTGCACGGTTTTGATGAAATCTGCTATTCTCGCGTCTGGAAGTTCTCCATTCCCGCGCATAACCGCGATCTTTTTTGCTCTTGGGTAGATAAGTTTGTTCAAACCATCGGCAAAAGCATATTCCAATTGCTGCACAGAGGAATTCACTCGCTCCTCGTCAGTTGCGCCAATCTGGTTCTTCAGTAAAGGAATTTTAACCGTTTTATCTTCGAAATTAGCAATAGCCCAGGGGAAAATTATAGTCTCACTATTTTTTCCGTTCTCCTGAACATTGAGTCTGGCGGGAGTCATCCCTAATTTATAGAACTCTTCAGCAATGGCATTGGCATCATCACCTTCAGCTAAAGGATCGATAAAATTGAATTTTATATTCGAATTATAGGCAGCAAACTCTTCAAGCATTTGCCTAGTTTCCTCTTTTAGTCGTCTAAATTCCGAAGGAAAACTGCCCTCAAGAAAAACATCGATAATAATGGGAGAATCTACATCGTCCACAATCTCTTTGGCTGCTGAAGACAGACTGTATCGCTGGTCCTCGGTAAGATCCAGTCTAGTAAAAAAATTGGCAGCAACAATGTTTAGCACGATCAAAATGATCACGAAAACCAATAAACTCGATATGTTCTTATTACGGATCATCTTCGGTTTTTTGCTGATGAAATATTTACCTGGGTAAGCTTCAGAAATAAAGCGATCACACTAACAAAATATATAAAATCACGAGTGTCTAATACACCCCGGCTAATACTACGATAATGATAACTTATTCCGAAGTATTCCAGCAAATAGGTGAATTCTCCAAAAATATTGATGGTGGCGAGTGCTTCGAATGCATAGTAGATGGCAAAACAAAGGGAAACGCCGAGTAAAAAGGCCACAATTTGATTAGATGTAATACTGGAAGCATAAGTGCCAATCGCGGTATAACTTGCTGCAAGAAAGATCAAACCAAGATAAGATCCAATAGTTGCGCCAGTATCAAAATTATAACCTGTCTGTCCCAGTTCGCCAATGGCTAATAAGTAAATCAGGCTTGGAATGATCGCAAGAAGTACTAAAATTAGTCCGCCAAAATATTTTCCAAACACAAGATCCCAACTATTAATTGGGCGGGTTTGCAAGATTTCCATGGTTCCCATTCGCTTTTCTTCGGAATAGCTGCGCATACTTATCGCAGGAATCAGGAATATAAAGATCCAGGGTGCGAGATCAAAAAATGGTTTAAGATCTGCAAAACCGCTATCCAGAATATTGTAGCCTCCACTAAATACAAAAAGGAACAGTCCGCTAACCAACAGAAAGATACCAATAACCAGGTAACCGGTAAGGTTTGCAAAAAATGATTGTATTTCTTTTTTAAAGATCGCGAACATTTAGTCCAGGCTTACAAGTTTATCAACGCTCCAGGCTTCGGGTTTTGCATTAAAATGAACTTTCGTTTCTGCCCAAACCTTTTTAAATAGATCTGAATGCCGATAGTTCTCCAAAGCATTTTCATCTTCCCAGTAACTATACGTAAAAAATGTATTCCTATTGTTTTTATCACGGTATAGTTCCAGAAATTGACAACCTTCAAAATTTCTGATGTTCGATTTTACCTGTTCAAAGTTGTTCAGAAATTCTTCGATCTTATCTTCCTTAAAGCCCATTTTTACAATTCTCACGAACATCTATTCAAAATTTATGGTTACAGTGTCTAGATATTCCAGACCAAATAAACTTGCTGCACCGCCCACTGTATTAGGATTACTTTTATAAATCGCAAGTTCTATATAGCCGGCAGAATTGAACACTGCCAGTTTCTTACCATCTTCTTCTTTCCTGTTTTCCTTCTCTACTTCAAAATTAATGGCATGACTGTAAGTTTCATAGATTGCATCGAAATTATGCCTGCGCGCACTAATTTTAAAGGCCCGGCCTTTGCCAGTACTTTCAAACAATTTTCTAGAAATATTTGTGATCACATTTCCGTAGTTATCAATATAGATCACGTGTCCCAGTATCTGGTTCTGTTCGCTATTAATAATGGGTTCGAACTGTTTGAGATGCTTAATTTGCTCGATATTTTTACCAATTACTTCCAGCGTTCCTCCACGGGAAATATGACAGGCTACTTTTACAAAAACATCCAGTACAGGAAAATTGGTTTGTATCTTATCATGTATATTAATTTCCACGATTTTCTCCGGTCTTATTTCTGAAGCTAATAAAGAAAGTATTCCATTGTTGGCACAAATAAAGTAGTGGTCATCCAGTTTTACTGCGAGATGTTTGTTCTCTGGTGTAAGTTCTGAATCGATCCCAATAATATGAATACTTCCCTTCGGAAAACTTCTATAGGCGTTCTTGATGATATATGAAGCTTCACTAATATGAAAGGGTGAAACCGAATGTGAAATATCAACAATTCTAACATCACTTAGCTCATTGTAGATAGCACCTTTAACCGCTCCAGCGAAATAATCCTTCTCCCCAAAATCGGTCGTTAAAGTGATGATTGCCATAGGCGATTGTTAATATTTTTTTAACCTGAAACAGGTAATTTTCCTTAAGTTTGTATAGGTAGCGAATATAAATTTTATTTTAGTGATTCGCTCGAGGACAGCAGTCAAAAGTAACGCTTTTCTCAGCCCAAAATTAGAACATACAAATACGAAGGACAAATAAATTCTAACTGAAAAATTCACAATGCTTCATCTAAAATTCTAGCTTTTGAACGAACTTCTTATTGAACTCTCAGAAATAAGCCCACGCGAATTTTTCGGGCAACAGAACGAACATATCGAACTACTCAAAAAATACTTTCCCAAGCTCAAAATAGTTGCCAGAGGTAATAAAATTAAAGTTTTTGGCGATGAGGAAATGCTGGAGGAATTCAACAAACGCTTTTCCATGTTGATGGATCATTTTGGAAAGTATAATAAACTGGACGAAAACACTATTGAAAGAGTTCTCACCAGCGAAAGTGAAGAGGATTATCAAACCACAAAAGAAAGTGGGGAGACAATCGTTCATGGTTTAAGCGGAAAGGTGATCAAAGCTCAAACTGCGAATCAACGCAGGATGGTAGAACTTACCAAAAAGAACGATCTTGTTTTCGCTATTGGACCTGCTGGAACCGGAAAGACTTATACTGGCGTAGCACTCGCTGTAAAAGCTCTAAAGGAGAAGCAGGTAAAAAGAATTATTCTTACCAGACCCGCGGTAGAAGCAGGTGAAAATCTTGGATTTCTACCAGGTGATCTTAAAGAAAAACTGGATCCTTACATGCAGCCATTATATGATGCATTAAGGGATATGATCCCGCATGAAAAGCTTGAATTATTTATTGAAAAAGGAGTTATCCAAATTGCTCCATTAGCATTTATGCGTGGTAGGACCTTGGATGATGCATTTGTGATCCTTGATGAAGCACAGAACACTACTCATGCGCAAATGAAGATGTTCTTAACCAGAATGGGGAAACATGCGAAATTTATGATTACAGGTGACCCAGGACAGATAGATTTACCTAGAAGAACTATTTCTGGTCTTAAGGAAGCATTACTGGTGCTAAAAGATGTGAAAGGTGTTGGTATGGTTTACCTTGATGATAAAGATGTTATTAGACACCGACTGGTCAAAAAGATCATATCTGCTTATAAAACTATTGAACATAACGACTAAATTTTCAACTCGTGAAGAGTAAAACAATTATAAAAACAGACTTTCAATTCCCGGGACAAAAATCGGTTTACAAAGGTAAGGTCAGAGATGTATATACCCTGGAAGATGACAGGTTGTTATTGATCGCGTCAGACAGGCTTTCAGCTTTTGATGTGGTGATGCCAAAAGGAATTCCATTTAAAGGTCAGATCCTTAATCAGATCGCTACGAAAATGATGGAAAAGTCTGCGGATATCGTCCCAAACTGGTTGGAAGCAACACCAGATCCTAATGTAGCAATCGGTAAAAACTGCGAACCATTTAAAGTTGAAATGGTTATTCGTGGTTATCTTTCTGGTCATGCTGCCAGGGAGTATAAAGCGGGAAAGAGAGAATTGTGTGGAGTTGAGATGCCTGAAGGAATGAAGGAAAATGATAAATTTCCTGAACCTATAATCACTCCTGCTACGAAAGCTGAAATGGGAGATCATGATGAGGATATTTCCAGAGAGGATATTATATCTAAAAATATCGTTTCAAAGAAAGATTATCTTCAGCTCGAAGATTACACTCGTAAATTGTTTCAAAGAGGTTCGGAGATCGCTGATCAACAAAACCTGATCCTGGTTGATACTAAGTATGAATTCGGAAAAACTTCCGAAGGAAAAATAGTATTGATAGACGAAATACATACGCCAGATTCTTCAAGATATTTCTATAGGGACGGCTATGAAGAAAGACAGGCTAAAGGCGAAGCACAGAAACAACTCTCCAAAGAATTCGTTCGGCAATGGCTTATAGGTGAAGGCTTTCAAGGACTTGAAGGTCAGGAAGTGCCTTTGATGAGCGATGATTATATTGAAACTGTTTCTGAAAGGTATATTGAGCTATATGAGAATATTACCGGAGAAACTTTTAAGAAGGCTGATATTAGTGATATCGACGCAAGAATCGAACAGAATGTGCTAGATTATCTTGAATCTCACAACTAATAGGTTCATAATATGAACATTTCTATTAATTATGTAATTGATACCATCATTTTTTAGCAGTTCCTTTTTCTGATTGCTCAGTATTTAATATTTTTAATGAAAACCGGTAATTCCGGTTTTCTTCTTTTATAAACGATATTATTTATGAGTAACTACCATATAAAGAACCTGGAGGAATATTTTCAGGTATACCGAAAATCCATCCGTGAACCTGAAAATTTCTGGCAGGAAGTTGCTGAAGAACATTTTACATGGAGAAAAAAATGGGATAATGTACTTAGCTGGGATTTTAGTAAGCCGGAAGTAAAATGGTTTGAAAATGCCAAGCTGAATATTACTGAAAATTGCATTGATAGACATCTACTCGCAAAGGGAGATAAAACTGCTATTATCTGGGAGCCGAATGATCCTTCAGAAGAAACTTTGAAGATCAGCTATAATGAATTACATAAAAAAGTAAGTCAGTTTGCTAATGTTCTAAAAGCGAACGGCATCGAAAAGGGGGATAGGGTGTGCATTTATCTTCCTATGATTCCGGAACTGGCTTATTCAGTTTTAGCGTGCGCAAGAATTGGAGCAATACATTCTGTTGTGTTCGCGGGTTTTTCTGCTTCGGCTCTAGCCGCCAGAACTCAGGATGCCGACTGCAAAATGATGATCACTTCCGATGGTTCTTTCCGTGGAGATAAAACGATTGATCTTAAAGGTATCGTTGATAAGGCACTTGATAACTGTCCTGATGTAGAAAAAGTACTGGTTGCTAAGAGAACCGGAGCAAATGTACATATGGAAGCAGGAAGAGATGTCTGGCTGGAAGAGGAAATGTTTAAAGCTGCTGATTCCTGTACTCCTGAGATCATGGATGCTGAAGATCCACTCTTTATATTATATACCTCGGGATCTACCGGAAAACCCAAAGGTATGTTACACACAACGGCGGGGTATATGGTTTATTCAGCTTACACCTTTAAGAACATATTTAACTATCAGGATGATGATGTCTATTGGTGTACTGCCGATATTGGATGGATAACGGGGCATTCGTACATAGTATATGGTCCGCTTTTAAATGGTGCTACCACCCTGATGTTCGAAGGTGTTCCATCATATCCGGATTACGGTAGATTCTGGGAAATTGTTGAAAAATATCAAGTAAATCAGTTTTACACGGCACCAACAGCAATTAGGGCTTTAGCGAAGAAAAACCTCGATTTTGTCAATAAATACGATCTTTCTTCTTTAAAAGTGCTGGGAACGGTAGGCGAGCCAATTAACGAGGAAGCATGGCACTGGTACGATAATAACATTGGAAAGAATAAAAGTCCGATTGTCGATACCTGGTGGCAAACAGAGACCGGTGGTATCATGATCTCTCCAATACCTTTTGCCACTCCCACAAAACCAACTTTTGCAACTTTGCCCTTCCCCGGAATTCAGCCTGCTTTGATGGATGAGCAAGGAAAGGAGTTAAAAGGAAATCAGGTTGATGGCAGGTTGTGTATTAAATTCCCGTGGCCATCCATGGCAAGAACTATATGGGGGAATCACGATAGATATAGAGATACTTATTTTTCAGCATTTGAGAATAAATATTTTACTGGTGATGGAGCGATGCGTGATGAGGTTGGTTATTACCGAATTACCGGGAGAGTAGATGATGTCATTATAGTGTCAGGACATAATTTAGGAACTGCACCAATTGAGGATGCCATCAATGAACATCCGGCGGTAGCTGAATCTGCCATTGTTGGGTTCCCACATGAAGTAAAAGGTAATGCTCTTTACGGATTCGTTATTCTGAAGGAATCTGGAGAATCCAGAAATCACGATAATTTAAGAAAAGAGATTAATCAACAAATTGCTGATAAAATCGGACCTATAGCAAAACCAGACAAAATTCAGTTTGTGGAAGGTTTGCCGAAAACCAGAAGTGGTAAGATCATGCGTAGAATACTACGGAAGATCGCAAGTAATGATACTTCTGATCTGGGAGATACTTCAACATTACTAAATCCTGAAGTTGTTGAAGAAATTATTGAAGGATATCTTAAATAAATTATATTCGGCACCGTTATTGATAATATTTTACGAATAAAATCTTAATTATGAAAAACTACTTACTTTTTGCAATTTTTATAGCTATGTCTATCTCCCACGGTACTGCACAGCGATTTCAGAACTTAGAAAATAATGGAATGCAAATATTTACTAAGCAGAAAGAGCCTGCTGCAATGACTGGATCCCCTTATTATGAAGAAGAATTTATGATGGGAACTGTAATAGATAAGGATCGTAAGGTTAATATGTTGATGCGATACAATGCACTGGAAGATATGGTTGTCTTGAAGCCAGATGCATCTACCGGAAAAGAGTATGTGTTACCGAAGATTAAATCTATAAATTACAAAATTGGGAATTACACGTATTTTATTGATGAACTGAATACAGAGGACGGTAAGTTGGAAGCTTATTTCGCCAGATTTTACCAGGGTGATAAGAGCGATTTTGTTGGGCAACCTGTTGCTGATTATACACCAGCTAAAGCAGCCACTACAGGCTATGGGGAAGATAAGCCAGCTAAAATTAAGGTAGATATGGTTTATTACATCTCAGTAGATGGAGCCCCATTCAAGGAGGTTCGTTTGAAAGAAAAGGATCTGGAGGATTTATTTAAAGGGGATAAGATGGAAGATTATTTGGACGACAATAAAATAAAAACAGAGCAAGATGTTGTCTCTTTGCTGAAATATTATGAGCAATTGAATTAAGTCAACTAAGTTACTAACCTAAAAATCTGCATTATGAAAAAAATTTTATTTTGTTTGATAATTCTTGTTCCTTTCTTAACCAACGCGCAATCCTGGCCGGCAGCTGGTAATGTTGCAGGTTTTAATAATGAACTTAGGGAGGTTCGAATGTTTGACTTTAATGGATCACCGTATTATGAGAATGAATTTGTAGAAGGTAAGGTAACAAATAACAAGGGAGAATCAGAGTATCTTTATTTTCGTTACAACGTATTGGATGAGGTATTTCATATCAAAAAGAATTTAAATTCCTCCAAAGTTTACGAATTGCCGGATGCACCAGATTTATCATTCTCAACGAAAGATTACAAATACTTGAGAAAAGATAAGAACTCAAATTTACCAGGCGGTAATCTAAAATATGTTATCGAGTTTAGAAATGAAAAAAATTATCAAGTAGTAGGTGTTAAATGATCGAGGTAATTCCAGCCATTCCAAATAGGACCCCTTATCATTCTACTAGAAACGGTAAATATAAAATTGTAACTACCTATTACGCCTCTTTAGATAATGAGGAGTTTAGTCAGCTAGACTTGAAAGGTAAAGATTTAACGGATAATATTGAGCATTCTAATTTTCTTAAGAAGTTAGAACAGGATTAACTTCAGTATTTCAGTTATAAAATTCTAAAGCCCCAGAACGGGGCTTTTTTAATATCTATATCTAAGTAATTTTCGAATCTTGATATTTTTCGCGTCGATCTTTGCTATTAACTTCATAAATATTAGCGCTGTAATAAATGCGTCACCAGAAGCAGTGTGCCTATCGGTAAGATCAATGTTATAATCTTCAGCGATCTCATCCAGTGAATACACTTTATTCTTATCTATAAAGTTTGTTGCTATTCTGGTCTTCTTATAAAGAATTGCGGTATCTAGAAATTTATTCTGAAGGCGAGGTAAACCGTTTCTTTCTAATGCCTTATTCATCATGCTTTTGTCGAAACCAGCATGATGGGCTACAAGAATAGAATTCCCGATGTAATTTATGAAATGTTCTAAAGCTTCAGCTTCCTGTAACTGAGCAAAACGCTCATTTTTGATTATCCCGTGGATCTTAACGGTTTCAGGATTAAAGGTGTTTTGCTTCAGATAGACTTCAAAATGATCTTTCACCTTAAGCTGATTGTTCTGAATAGCAATCGCGCCAATGCTCAAAATCCGATCTTCATGAATATCAAAGCCGGTAGTTTCGGTATCAAAAACAACAAAACGTTGGTCTGCTACATCTTCAGCTTTATCTTTATCAAATAAAGAAAGATACCTGGAAAAATATTCTGGCAGATTCTCAGGTTGCTGATCTTTTTTAAACCATTCTCGAATCATGAATAATAAGTAGTTTCAAAACGGATTTTGATAAGTTCCTGGATTTCTTTAATGGATTTGAAGCAGCGCTTTAATTTGATCTTATCCTCTTTTCCAAGATCCTCAAGATTTATGAATCGGCCATTATCCTTATTTTTAAGACCTTGTTTCGTTCTAAATTTACTAAGTGCTTTGGAAGAATAGGCGCAAGCCTGGTAGATCTCCTTATTATTTGGTTCCAGCTGAGCAAGTTTTTCAAATCTTTCCGCAGTATTACTGATATTTTTAACCCTGTGTTCCAGAATTAGAAGTCTTGCGGCATCTGTAAGTGGCATTATTCCACGTTTTTTAATATCGAAAAGATCCTTTTTTTCTCCATCATGTTCTACTAAAAATTGTCTGAAAAAGCCTAAAGGAGAGGGATTTCTCAATGCCTGTGCTGCAAGCCGATTCAAGAAATTCCGGTTTCCTTTTAAAATGTCATAAACATGGTCTGAAAGTTCATTCGTTAGCCTTGATTCACCATAACTAATGTCATAGTCAAAAAAGATCTGGCAGAGTAAAATTTCATCATTTCCTGAAGTCGTAACCCAGTTCGAAAATTGATCCTTCCATTCAGATAATGAGAGGCAGTATTTTTCATTTCTGGCCATCATCTCTGCTGGACAAAACTGATAACCAATGATATTAAGTCTCTTAGTGACTTTTCTGGCTAGCTTAAGAAAATAGGCTCTGACTTCTTCTAGTTTGTCTTCCTCTACATTTTCGAACACCAGCGCATTGTCCTGATCTGTGAGTAATAACTGTTCCTTCCTTCCTTGACTTCCCAGTGACATACAGCTAAAACTACAGGGTAGAGGTTCCTCCATTTTATCAATGCAACGAGTAATTGTTCTTTTGATGGTTGCATCATTTAATTCAAAAATAATCGTACTGATATGGGACACCGGAATATTGCTTTTGATGTAACCATCGAGTAAAAGCATGATCTTTGTTCGAATCTTCTTGAGCTTTTTGGTGGAATTCGCTCGATTGATGGCTTTCATCAAAACAGCAGGATTATTACCCTGAGAAACTATAATATCATGTTCAGAAACAATTCCTTTTACTTTTGTATTTGGAGTGCCATCTTTGGTGATGCAGATATGATTGATCTTATGTTTCATCATCGCAAGCTGCGCCTGTGCTACCGTGAGGTTTTTAGAATAACAGATCACCGGAGAATTCATAACTTCAGAAATATCACTGGTAATAGGCAAAATTCCGGTAGCGACCAATTCTCTAAAGTCCACATCGGTGACGATTCCAACAGGCTTTTTATCTTCCACTACGATAACCGATCCAACCCTGCGCTCACTCATAAGTGTAGCAGCTTTTTGAATGCTGGTGTTCCTGGATACGGTCACCATTTTCTTGACGATCGGGATAGGTTGAAGCTCAAATAAAGGATCTTTATTTAGCTGAATATCCTCTTCATCTGTAAATAATCTCCCGCGATGTTTTTCTGAATAGGGGTTACGGGTGTTTGAAGCAAAGCTTTCCATAAGAAAATCCCCTACTTCAGGATTGTTGATCGCATAAGGCTTGAAAAGGTTCAACGGAATTCCATAGATGACACTTTCTTCGTCTGTAATGGCATTGATCTGGTAATTTTCCTTCGCAAATAAGGGACGCAATCCAAAAATATCACCTTCATCACATTTATCAATAGTCTCAGGTTCTTTGGACTCTTCAACCTTTTGAAGATCTACCGCTCCTTTTTGAACTATATAGAATTGATCGTGGACCTGCTCATCTTTTCTGAAGATCATTTTACCAGCCTCAAAATAGAAGACTGTAATCGATTCTGAAATTTTAAGTAATTCAGATTTTTCCAGCAGTGAAAATGGCGGATAATTTTCAAGGAAATCGGCGATACGAGCGGCAATGGAATTTGTCATATTTCAAATTTATCTGAAAATTTGACAATTCGCCCCCGGATTAGTCAGCAATTTCTATTTCGTAATCCTTGATGAGCTTATAAATCGCTTTTTCTGTTTCTGAAAGTTTAATGTACTCTGGTTTAATGTCTTCCTTCACTTTCTTGAAATACGAATCGATCTCGCCACTTTCGTAAGTTTCAATCACTTTTGGATGCACATAATAACTTCTGCAAACAGAACGTGTGTTGCCAAGGCCTTCCGCAGCAGCATCAAAACCAATAAGGATGTTCTTTTTATTCTGCTTCTCTTCTTCCGTATACCCCAATTCGTGCAGAGTTTCAAAAAATATTTTAGTGGCAGACCAGGTTCTAAAGTCCTTAGCCGAGTACATGTCTCCACTAATTTCATGGATATAATCATTGATCATTCCACTGTCTATGGTTTGCTTAACACCATTCTCATTGTAGAATTTGAACAGCTCCCATCCAGGAATTTCCTCACATTGATTGATCAATTTAATGAGTCTCTTGTCTTCTACCGAAATAGAATGTTCTTTCCCTTTTTTACCTATGAATTCGAATTTGAGTCCGTCTTCCATAGTTTTAACATGCTTGGTACGAAAAGTAGATAGACCATAAGTTTTATTATTCTTCGCATAATATTCATTGCCTATCCTGATATGGGTTTCCTCCATAAGTCTAATGATCAATGCAAGCACCTTACGCTTGGGCATTCCTTTAAGATTGAGATCTTCATCCACCTGCTTTCTAATCTTAGGTAACATCTTCCCAAAGGCAGTCATCTTGAAAAACTTGGTCTGGTTTCGAACCTTCGACCAGGTTGGGTGGTACATATATTGCTTGCGCTCCTTTTCATCTCTTCCTACTACTTGAAGATGTCCATTATGTAGATGCGTAATCCTGACATTTTTCCAGGCTGGTGGAATCACTAGACTTTTTATACGCTCGATAGTTTTCGTATCGGTAACTTTTTCGTCCTTTCGATAATACGCAAAACCGCGTCCTACTTTCTTTCTGCTTATTGAAAGTAAGTTTTCATTTACATATCTAAGATTCGCAAGTTTTACGGCTTCATGAGTATCACTCATCATTACTTCTACATCATCAGGCGATAGCGTCATTATTTTTTTGTTTAAATATAGGATGAAATTGAGCACTTCAGAATTAAAGAAAAGTGAAAGTTTACTGCTATAAAATAAAAAACTCCCTGATTACAGGGAGTTTAACAACATCTTGAGAAGTGTTCAATTAGTCAAAGTAACTAAAAGTATCACCATCCTTAATTTTCAATAATGATTCATATATAAGATTGATCACATTTTCAACATCATTCTTATGCACCATTTCAACGGTCGTATGCATATAACGCAAAGGCAAAGAGATCAATGCCGAAGGGACACCACCATTGCTATAAGCAAAAGCATCGGTATCTGTTCCTGTGAATCTTGATGATGCATGTCTCTGGAAAGGAATCTTCTTTTCTTCCGCGGTATCAATGATCAATTCTCTCAATTTATTTTGTACCGCCGGAGCATATGAAATTACTGGTCCATCACCAATCCTATTAAGTCCGTTGGTTTTCTTTTCGATCATTGGAGTAGTGGTGTCATGAGTAACATCAGTCACTATAGCAACGTTTGGCTGAATACGATGTGTGATCATTTCTGCACCACGAAGACCAATCTCTTCCTGAACTGAATTAGTAATATAAAGTCCGAACGGTAATTTCTCGCCTTTTTCTTTCAATAATCTGGCAACTTGCGCGATCATAAATCCACCAATTCTATTATCCAAAGCGCGACATACAAATTTATCCTTGTTCAGAATAAAGAATTCATCAGGATAAGTAATTACACATCCTACATGAACACCTAAAGCTTCAACTTCCTCTTTATTCGTACATCCAACATCTATACATATATTGTCCATTTTTGGGGACTGTTCCTTTTCCTTGTCACGGGTGTGGATCGCCGGCCATCCAAAAACTCCTTTAACGATACCATTCTTGGTATGGATGTTTACACGTTTAGAAGCAGCAATCTGGTGATCACTACCACCGTTTCTAACTACATATATAAGACCCTCGTCTGAGATATAATTTACATACCATGAAATTTCATCAGCATGACCTTCTATAACCACCTTATATTTAGCTTCTGGATTTATCACACCAACTGCAGTTCCATAAGTATCAGTAATGAATTCATCCACGTAAGGTTTCAGATATTCCATCCATAATTTCTGGCCTTCAGACTCATATCCTGTGGGAGCTGCATTATTAAGGTATTTCTCTAGAAATTCGAGGGATTTTTGATCCAGTACTTCAGTTTTATCCATAGTTTCTTTTAATTTTCACGAATTTAAAAAATTTAGATTGGAGAGAAGGGGCTATTGACTAATTTTGGAATGGTTTTAGCAAAAAGAATTGATGATCCAAAATTGAAATTTATAGTGATTCGTATATTTTACATCTTACTTTTACTTACTTCAGCTACAGCGGTAGCTCAATCTGATACTTTATCCAGGCCTATTGATTCTACGGAAGTAGATACGTCTATGACCACACAGTATATGATCATTGCAGGAGATTCGATTCCCAGAGAACTTATTGACCTGGAAGAAGTGGTGCTTTTGAGACGACTGAAGTTTGATAGTAATGCAGATAGAAAGCGTTACCTTATATTAAGGAGAAAGACCAGAAAAGTCTATCCTTATGCTAAAATGGCTTCGGAAAGATTGCTTACGCTCAATTCCAGGTTGGACGATATTAAGTCAAGACGGGCTCGTAAGAAGTATACCAAGATCGTTCAGGATTATATTGAAGATGAATTTTCTGCTGAATTAAAGAAACTTACCAGAACTGAAGGTCAGATTCTGGTAAAGCTTATTCATCGTCAAACAGGAACAACCGCTTTTGAACTAGTAAAAGACCTGAAAAGTGGGTGGAGAGCATTTTGGTATAATACGACTGCCAGTATGTTTGATATTTCCTTAAAGGAAGAGTACGACCCAAAAAATAACCAGGAAGATTTTCTGATAGAAGATATCTTACAAAGATCATTCAGGGATAATATTCTGGAAAGACAATCTTCTGCGTTGGATTTTGAATATCTTGATCTTAGTGATAAGTGGAATAAAAAGCAGAAATTAAGAAAAGCTTCAAATTAATTTTATAGACCAGTATTTGATCTTCAACCACTTATAAATAATCTTGTATTTATTTTAAATTTTTCTTCGGAAAGTCATTGTGTAATTAAAATTGGGGCGTATATTTGCAGCCGCTTTGGGAGCAAGGCGTATGTTCGTTGAGAGTAGTAATGGTGGGTAATGCGGTAGTATCTGGCTTTAGAAAATTAAATTAAAATTTATTAAATTTTAGTTTGGTAGAAAGGAAAAAGTTAGTGTATATTTGCAGCCGCTTTGAGAGCAAGGCGAGAGTTCACTGAAAGGTTAGTAAAGGGTAGGCTATTGTTGGTCTAAGGCAAAAAAATAAAAATTAAATTTCTTTAAATTTTATTTGGCTGGAGAGCAAAACTAGTTTTATATTTGCACCCGCTTTGAAAACGAAGCGACGTTCTTAGGAAGGTTGGTAGAGTTTAAAGGTAGGAAAGCTTTAGAGAAAGAAACTAAAAATTTTATTAAAAAAGTTTTGGTTGATAAAGAAAAAGCGTTGTATATTTGCACCCGCTTTGAGAGCAAGCAAACGTTCAAAAATTACAAACTGAAATTACTAGAAACCATCGGATGGGGTGATAGAATAAGGTTCGATTCCTTAGGTTTTAACAAGACAGATTGGGAGACCAATTAAGTTCATTGATATATTGAATTGACAAAGGGTTTTATCTTTAATTAGATAGAATCAAGTGTATAAGAATTAAGACTAGAAAAGTCATACTGAGCAATTTCTTTAGTAGTTGTTGAATATATTTAAGATTTAACGATGAAGAGTTTGATCCTGGCTCAGGATGAACGCTAGCGGCAGGCCTAACACATGCAAGTCGAACGGTAACAGGGATTAGCTTGCTAATCCGCTGACGAGTGGCGCACGGGTGCGTAACGCGTATACAATCTGCCTTTAAGCGGGGAATAGCCCATGGAAACGTGGATTAATACCCCATAGTCTATAAACTTCACCTGGAGATTATAGTAAACATTTATGGCTTAAAGATGAGTATGCGTCCTATTAGTTAGTTGGTAAGGTAACGGCTTACCAAGACGGCGATAGGTAGGGGTCCTGAGAGGGAGATCCCCCACACTGGTACTGAGACACGGACCAGACTCCTACGGGAGGCAGCAGTGAGGAATATTGGACAATGGAGGCAACTCTGATCCAGCCATGCCGCGTGCAGGAAGACGGCCCTATGGGTTGTAAACTGCTTTTATACGGGAAGAACCACATCTACGTGTAGATGCTTGACGGTACCGTATGAATAAGGACCGGCTAACTCCGTGCCAGCAGCCGCGGTAATACGGAGGGTCCAAGCGTTATCCGGAATCATTGGGTTTAAAGGGTCCGTAGGCGGGATAATAAGTCAGTGGTGAAAGTCTGCAGCTCAACTGTAGAATTGCCATTGATACTGTTGTTCTTGAATTATTATGAAGTGGTTGGAATGAGTAGTGTAGCGGTGAAATGCATAGATATTACTCAGAACACCTATTGCGAAGGCAGATCACTAATAATATATTGACGCTGAGGGACGAAAGCGTAGGTAGCGAACAGGATTAGATACCCTGGTAGTCTACGCCGTAAACGATGGTTACTAGCTGTTCGGCTCGATTGAGAGCTGAGTGGTTAAGCGAAAGTGATAAGTAACCCACCTGGGGAGTACGTTCGCAAGAATGAAACTCAAAGGAATTGACGGGGGCCCGCACAAGCGGTGGAGCATGTGGTTTAATTCGATGATACGCGAGGAACCTTACCAGGGCTTAAATGCAGTTGGACAGGTCTGGAAACAGACCCTTCTTCGGACTAATTGCAAGGTGCTGCATGGTTGTCGTCAGCTCGTGCCGTGAGGTGTCAGGTTAAGTCCTATAACGAGCGCAACCCCTGTGGTTAGTTGCCAGCGAGTCATGTCGGGAACTCTAGCCAGACTGCCAGTGCAAACTGTGAGGAAGGTGGGGATGACGTCAAATCATCACGGCCCTTACGTCCTGGGCCACACACGTGCTACAATGGTAGGGACAGAGGGCAGCTACCCCGCGAGGGGATGCGAATCTTCAAACCCTATCACAGTTCGGATCGCAGTCTGCAACTCGACTGCGTGAAGCTGGAATCGCTAGTAATCGCATATCAGCCATGATGCGGTGAATACGTTCCCGGGCCTTGTACACACCGCCCGTCAAGCCATGGAAGCCGGGGGTACCTGAAGTCCGTCACCGTAAGGAGCGGCCTAGGGTAAAACTGGTAACTGGGGCTAAGTCGTAACAAGGTAGCCGTACCGGAAGGTGCGGCTGGAACACCTCCTTTCTAGAGCTTTGCATGTTTACATGCAAGCGACAATTAGTAAAGGGAAGTTCAGAGACCAATTTGGTCTTGATTCTTATGTCAATTCGATTATTATGGACAGTCTCATAGCTCAGCTGGTTAGAGCGCTACACTGATAATGTAGAGGTCGGCAGTTCGAGTCTGCCTGAGACTACTTGAAAGAGTAAGCCATCAGGTTTATAAGTTCATTTGAAACATTGAAAGGAAATTTTAGAGGTTGAGTAGCCGTTATAAGTACTGTTAACTAATAACTGGTTAGCTGGATACTAAAATAATGGGGGATTAGCTCAGCTGGCTAGAGCGCCTGCCTTGCACGCAGGAGGTCATCGGTTCGACTCCGATATTCTCCACGATTCCTAGAGATAGAGAGGGTTATAGTTTTTACAAACAACCAGGAAACATATGTTTTTAGTTTGTAGGATCATCGAGACTCTATCGTTATTACGGGAAAAAAGTTCATTGACATATTGAAGAAACAAAGAATACGAGAACACTATTAGATAGAAATATTTAATATAAGTAATACATTATAATACTTCTGTTCTAGCGTAAGTTAGAATAGATTAGAGCATTAAGCAAAGCGCATACAAGCTAGATAAGGGCGTATGGGGAATGCCTAGGCTCTCAGAGGCGAAGAAGGACGTGATAAGCTGCGAAAAGTCGTGGGGATTGGCACATACAAATTGATCCGCGAATATCCGAATGGGGCAACCCACTATATTGAAGATATAGTATCCGCAAGGAGGCGAACCCGGAGAACTGAAACATCTAAGTACCCGGAGGAAGAGAAAACAATAGTGATTGCGCTAGTAGCGGCGAGCGAACGCGCAGAAGCCCAAACCAATGAGTTTACGGACTTATTGGGGTTGTAGGACTGCAACATTGTTTGTACAATGAATTAGAACAAGTTGGAAAGCTTGGCCATAGACGGTGATAGCCCGGTATAGGAAAGTTGATATAAAGCATAGCAGTATCCTGAGTAGTGCGGGGCACGTGA
The DNA here is from genome assembly GCF_045055805.1 of Christiangramia sp. LLG6405-1. GTDB lineage: Bacteria > Bacteroidota > Bacteroidia > Flavobacteriales > Flavobacteriaceae > Christiangramia. Next base: position 2,265,155 of record NZ_CP159330.1, read on the forward strand.
AACCCTGTATGAATCCGGCGGGACCATCCGCCAAGGCTAAATACTCCTGAGAGACCGATAGTGAACCAGTACCGTGAGGGAAAGGTGAAAAGAACCCTGAATAAGGGAGTGAAATAGATCCTGAAACCATACGCTTACAAGCGGTCGGAGCCCTTTAGTGGGGTGACGGCGTGCCTTTTGCATAATGAGCCTACGAGTTACCGTTGCCAGCAAGGTTAAGCAGTTCAGCTGTGGAGCCGTAGCGAAAGCGAGTCTGAATAGGGCGCTTTAGTTGGTAGTGGTAGACGCGAAACCGTGTGATCTACCCTTGGGCAGGTTGAAGCTGTGGTAACACATAGTGGAGGACCGAACCCGTTGACGTTGAAAAGTCTTGGGATGACCTGAGGGTAGGGGTGAAAGGCCAATCAAACTCGGAAATAGCTCGTACTCCCCGAAATGCATTTAGGTGCAGCGATATAGATAGTTTTATAGAGGTAGAGCTACTGATTGGATGCGGGGGCTTCACCGCCTACCAATTCCTGACAAACTCCGAATGCTATAAAATGATTCATATCAGTGAGGGCATGGGTGCTAAGGTCCATGTCCGAGAGGGAAAGAACCCAGACCATCAGCTAAGGTCCCAAAATATATGTTAAGTTGAAGAAACGCGGTTGAACTGCCCAGACAGCTAGGATGTTGGCTTGGAAGCAGCCATTCATTTAAAGAGTGCGTAACAGCTCACTAGTCGAGCGGTTCGGCATGGATAATAATCGGGCATAAACATATTACCGAAGCTATGGACTATAGTTTACTATAGTGGTAGGGGAGCATTGTAACAGAGATGAAGGTGAGTCGCGAGGCTTGCTGGATCGGTTACAAAAGAAAATGTAGGCATAAGTAACGATAATGCGGGCGAGAAACCCGCACACCGAAAGACTAAGGTTTCCTCAGCTATGCTAATCAGCTGAGGGTTAGTCGGGACCTAAGGCGAACCCGAAAGGGGTAGTCGATGGACAAGCAGTTAATATTCTGCTACTTGCCCCACGTTAAAGCGGACGGAGGCGTAAATTTGGTGCGTACTGACGGAATAGTACGTTGAAGGGAGTGGTAACACCCCGATAGTACACAAAAGCTACGGCCGGCGTGATAATCCAGAGGAGCGACTTCCAAGAAAAGCGAGTGGAGGCAACCCGTACCCTAAACCGACACAGGTAGTTGGGATGAGAATTCTAAGGTGCTCGAGAGATTCATGGCTAAGGAACTAGGCAAAATTGGCCCGTAACTTCGGGAGAAGGGTCGCCCCCCTTATGGGGGGGCCGCAGTGAAAAGATCCAGGCGACTGTTTATCAAAAACACAGGGCTCTGCTAAATCGAAAGATGACGTATAGGGCCTGACACCTGCCCGGTGCTGGAAGGTTAAGGGGAGATGTTAGCTTCGGCGAAGCATTGAACTGAAGCCCCAGTAAACGGCGGCCGTAACTATAACGGTCCTAAGGTAGCGAAATTCCTTGTCGGGTAAGTTCCGACCTGCACGAATGGTGCAACGATCTGGATACTGTCTCAGCCATGAGCTCGGTGAAATTGTAGTATCGGTGAAGATGCCGATTACCCGCTGTGGGACGAAAAGACCCCGTGCACCTTTACTATAGCTTAGTATTGACTTTGAACAAGTGATGTGTAGGATAGGTAGGAGACTTTGAAGCTGCATCGCCAGGTGTGGTGGAGTCGTTGTTGAAATACTACCCTTTACTTGTTTAGAGCCTAACTTCCAATGGAAGGACAGTGCTTGGTGGGTAGTTTGACTGGGGTGGTCGCCTCCAAAAGAGTAACGGAGGCTTCTAAAGGTTCCCTCAGCACGCTTGGTAACCGTGCGTAGAGTGCAATGGCAAAAGGGAGCTTGACTGAGAGACATACAGGTCGATCAGGTACGAAAGTAGAGCATAGTGATCCGGTGACACCGCATGGAAGGGTCATCGCTCAAAGGATAAAAGGTACGCCGGGGATAACAGGCTGATCTCCCCCAAGAGCTCACATCGACGGGGGGGTTTGGCACCTCGATGTCGGCTCGTCACATCCTGGGGCTGGAGAAGGTCCCAAGGGTTGGGCTGTTCGCCCATTAAAGTGGCACGCGAGCTGGGTTCAGAACGTCGTGAGACAGTTCGGTCTCTATCTACAGTGGGCGTTAGAAATTTGAGTGGACCTGATCCTAGTACGAGAGGACCGGATTGGACGAACCTCTGGTGTATCTGTTGTTCCGCCAGGAGCACTGCAGAGTAGCTACGTTCGGAAGGGATAAGCGCTGAAAGCATATAAGCGCGAAACCCACCACAAGATGAGATTTCTTTAAAGGACCGTGGGAGACTACCACGTTGATAGGCTATAGGTGTAAAGGCAGTAATGTCATAGCCGAGTAGTACTAATAATCCGTAAAGCTTGATGCGCGATGGCTCTGAGGCCGCAAAACCTCAGAGCCGCCAAATGCTTATTTTATAAGTGTAGTACCGGTACTTGTAACTTTTTTGTTTCTTTAATTATGTCAACGATATTAGTTCTGAGAAATCAGAACAGTTTTAAGCTCGAAGCTTATAACTTACCTTTTAAGGTGGCTATAGCAACGGGGCTCACCTCTTCCCATCCCGAACAGAGTAGTTAAGCCCGTTAGCGCAGATGGTACTGCTGTATTGTGGGAGAGTATGTCGTCGCCTTCTTCTTAAGAACCCTTCATCATATCGATGAAGGGTTTTTTTATGCAATAAAGTTAAGGATTTGATGAATCGCTCTTTGGCTTCATAACAACTGACCATTAGTTTCAGAGGAATATTTGCTAGAAGATCAATTCATCTTAGATTTTAGTATATAGTTGGTAGACTTACCAATTGGATTTATCATTCAAAATATTATTTTGAACCTATATTTAAATCCCTACGAGTTAATTCTTTAAGCTCACATTTTAATACACTTCCTTTGATCTTAATAATACTAAATTATTAACAAGATAGAATCCTTATAGTGTCGGAACTAGGGTGTAATAATCTGTAATCTGTTTACCAAAAAGTGATAGGAGATCACTTTCAGTTTTGTCAGACTTATAAGATCTTAGCAAATTTGAGTTAGCTTATATTTTCAAATATCATTGATGTCCATTTTTCGGACTAAATTCCAGAGACAAGAATAATCAGTTTAAATACCTAATTCTTTAAAGGTCAGACGTAATTTAACTATATGAGACGTCTTTTAGCTCAAACCTTAATTGCTGCTTGTCTTATTAGTGAATGACTGACTATTATTCTTATAATATTCCTGAGAGCAGATGCGAGTTTCAGTACTCTTTAATTATCTATTAGGTATAACGATCACTAGGTTTACTGCAATGTAGAATTTCTTAACTATTTAATCAATTAACCTTCAGATTAGAGACCATACAAAAAAAACCACCACCAAAATAATGTGGTGGTTTACTTATATATTGGATTAGTCCTTAGGCAATAAAATCTTCTCCGAATTTGATCTCACGTAGATTTGAAACTTCATCTTCTCTGAACAATCTGGATTTAATTATAAATCTCAAGCCTAAAGGAATTTCTAGTGAAAAACTGGAGCCTCTGCCTTTCGTGACATCAACTGTAAGATGCGTATGTTTCCAGTATTCAAACTGATCTTTGCTCATAAAGAATTCACATCCATGTACGGTACCTAGCCAAACATCATTCTCATTAAGAAGCAGATCTCCTTTTTCCAGACACATGGGTGATGAGCCATCGCAACATCCTCCGCTTTGGTGAAACATCAAGTCTCCGTATCGTTCTTTTAATTTGTCGATGATACTAATAGCTTCTTCTGTTATATCTACCCGATTTGTCATATGACTTAGAAAAATCCCATTGCTTTCTTATCATAGGAGATTAGCATATTTTTAGTCTGCCTGTAATGATTAAGCATCATCTTATGGTTTTCTCTTCCTATACCAGATTTTTTATAGCCTCCAAAGGGTGCGTGCGCTGGATAATTATGATAGTTATTAACCCAGACCCGACCAGCTTGAATTGCTCTTGAAATTTGATAGGCCTGGTGCATATCTCTTGTCCATACACCTGCTCCCAAACCATATAAAGTATCGTTAGAAATTTCTATAGCTTCAGCTTCATCTTTAAACGTAGTAACGCAAAGTACAGGGCCAAAAATCTCCTCCTGAAAAACCCTCATCTTGTTGTTTCCTTTAAGTATGGTAGGCTGTACATAATATCCACCATCCAGTCCTTCATTGTAAGCCGCATCTCCACCGGTTAGTACTTCACAACCTTCTTCTTTCCCAATTTTGATGTAGTTTAGAATTTTTTCATACTGGTCGTTGGAGGCCTGTGCACCCATCATAGTTTCTGGATCCAGCGGGTGGCCTAATTTAATAGCCTTGGTACGTTCTATTACCCGTTCAATAAATTTGTCATAAATACTTTCCTGAACCAGCAATCTTGATGGGCATGTACAAACTTCACCCTGATTTAAAGCAAACATAACAGCTCCTTCTATACATTTATCGAAAAAATCATCGTCTGCTTCCATAATACTTTCAAAGAATACATTTGGTGATTTTCCTCCTAACTCCAGGGTTACAGGAGTTATATTCTTAGAGGCATATTGCATGATAAGTTGGCCGGTTGTTGTTTCGCCAGTGAATGCAACCTTATCAATTCTTGGACTTGAAGCCAGTGGTTTTCCTGCTTCTGCACCAAACCCATTAACTATATTCAGCACACCGGCTGGTAGAATATCCTGGATTAGTTCCATCCAAACCATAATGCCGACTGGAGTTTGTTCCGCAGGTTTTAATACTACACAATTACCAGCAGCAAGTGCAGGTGCTAGTTTCCAGGCAGCCATCAGTATAGGAAAATTCCACGGGATGATCTGTCCAACTACACCCAACGGCTCTGTAACATTTACACAAACGGTATTAGAATCCAGTTCAGCAACCGATCCTTCTTCTGCACGAATAACTCCAGCGAAATATCTAAAATGATCCACGGCCAATGGAAGATCTGCTGCTAGTGTTTCCCGAACAGCCTTTCCATTATCCCAGGTTTCTGCTCTGGCCAGATCTTCGAGATTGTTTTCCATTATATCTGCTATTTTCAACAATAGGTTACTTCTATAAGCTGCTGCAGATTTATTCCATTCTTTTGCGGCTTCCCAGGCTGCGTCAATTGCATTATTAACATCGTCTTCAGTGGATCTCGCCACCTTTGTAAAACTATTCCCGTCTACTGGAGAAATACTTTCAAAGTACTCACCTTTTACCGGAGCGGTCCATTTTCCTCCAATGAAGTTATCGTAAGTGTCTTTAAATTCTGGTTTTTGAATTCCTTTCTTTTCCGTGGTTTGTGTCGTACTCATGATCTGAATTTTAAGGTTATAAGAAATTTGCGAACGACTATAATTCGTCGCTTCTCAAAGTTAGATAATACTGAGATTAAAGCCCTGAACTATTCTATCGATATCCTGAACTATTCTGTAATAAACTGATATATCAATAAAAAACACTCCGTAAAATTGTATATTTAATACATCCACTTAGAATATATTGTCAATAGTTTATTTGTATGGAATTGTCTAATAAGTTTTTTCGTGATCGAAAGTTGCAAAGCCTAGTAGAAAATCAAACCTCTTACACGCTCAATAATGCCGCGTTACATATTTTCGAAACTCATACCCAAGCTGAGAAGGTAATTCTGGAGTTCGATCAACCGGTTCTTGCCAGTATGCTAAAAGGTAAAAAGATTATGCATTTAAAAGATAAGCAAGCTTTTGACTTTCTACCTGGGGAGTCTCTTATCCTCCCGTCACGGGAAGTTATGTGCATAGATTTCCCTGAGGCAAGGTCGAATAAACCTACGCAATGTCTTGCCATGGCTATTTCCGAAGAAAAAATTAAAAGAGTGCTATGCAGAATGAACGAGCAAATGCCTAAGGCTGATAATCTTGAATGGAGTCTTCTGGATTATAATTTCCATTTTACTAACGACCTTGGGATCTACCAGATTTTACAAAGATTGATGTTCCTGTTTACCGAAGAGCATCCTTCCAAAGATCTTTTCGTTGATAATATGCTGGAAGAACTAATTATCCGAATTCTTCAAACAAACTCAAGGAAAATCTATACTGAGAAAAGTATTGGGTTAGCTACCAGCAACCGGCTAGCGTATGTTGTAACATTTATAAGGTCTAATTTAAGTTCTAATATTTCTATAAGTGATTTGAGCAGGAAGGCTTGTATGAGTGAATCCAATTTCTATCGTGTGTTTAAGAATGAATTAGGAGTTTCACCTATTGATTTTATAAATAACGAGAGAATTAAACTTGCAGTAAGCCTTTTACAAGACAAAAAGAGAAGTATCAAGGAAATATATCGGGAATGTGGTTTTGAAAGCCGCTCTTATTTTAACCGGGTGTTTAAATCAAGAAAAAACATGGCTCCTGGAGATTATCAATCCAGATTACAATTTGACGCTTAGGATCAATTCTTAATATAGTCACTGAAATCTTCAAAGAACTCTTCCAGCTTCAACATGTTTTTCCCAAGAAATTCTTTGACGTCAGGCCAGTCCATCTGGCGATGAATATTCACACCTTCCTTCATTACAAATATTCTTGAGATCGTTTTACCTTCAGGCAATTCGTAATCCTTCTCATAACGGATCTCGGGAAGATAAGATTCTTTTAGCACCGATTTTAAGGATTCCAATTTTTCGAAATAGTAACTTCTTATAAATTCATCCTGATCCACGATATCTAGCGATACCATTGCAAATTTTCGGGTAAAGGAAAATTTTAATTGAACCTCCTTCATTTTAGTATTATACAACAGCCATTTATGTGGAAATTCTTTACCGAAGCTGGTCCAGAATTCCTGTCTGATCTTTTTTGATTCATCGTGGGAAAACATATCAGATAAAATAAGCGAGTAAAATCCCTAATATTATAACTCCCAGTTTAGAAGCATTAAAGGAATGATTTTTTGAGGATTCAAATAGGATCGTAGTAGATACATGAAGAAAAATACCAATAACTACTCCGTTGATCTCATCAGCATATCGGGCAATTTCAGGAATATTGTTTTTAAGCCAGTTTCCAAGGGGCGTCATGGCAGCGAATAAAGCCAGGAATATAAAAACTTTTGGTTTGCTGAGTTTACTCTGCACCAGGAATACTGAAAGAATTGCTGCAACGGGTATTTTGTGGATTACAACACCATGTAAAAGATGATTATCATGATCCATAGGAAAACCTTCAAGCAGAGAATGTATGCTCAAACTGATAAGGAGTGTAATTGGAAATGCTGCAGAATCTTTATTGTGGTGCATGTGACCATGTTCGGCGCCTTTAGACAAAAATTCCAGCACAATCTGCAATAAAAGTCCAAGCATGATAAATACACCAATATTCTCATTAGAAGAACCATAAACTTCTGGAAGTAATTCCAGTACAGTTACTGCCAGAAGATACGCTCCACTAAATGCCAGTAATAATTTAAAACCTGACGAACTTCCTGGTTTTAAAAATACTGAAATGATATATCCAGCGATGACAGCCAGGATGGGTAACAGGTAAATATATAAGCTTTCCGGCAACTTGAAATTCAATTAGGACAGGAACTGCGGTTTAGACTGAAGTATCCTGTAAATATTATCGTATGGGACAAAATTACTTTATTTTTGTGGTTCTTTAAAGCAGTACTATGGATAACTACAGAATGATTGCCAAGACTTTGTTTGGCTTCGAATCGATATTGGCAAAAGAACTTTTGGACCTTGGTGCAATGGATATCAAGGAGGGTAATCGAATGGTGAGTTTTGTTGGCGATAAAGGCTTTATGTACAAAGCTAATTTATGTCTTCGTACCGCTATTAAAGTTTTGAAGCCATACGAGAGCTTCACCGCAAATTCTGAAAAGGAGTTATACGATAATATTAAAAAATTACCTTGGGAAAAATTCATAGATGTGGAAGGTAGTCTTGCTATAGACTCTGCTGTGCATTCTGATATTTTCACGCATTCACAATATGTAGCTTTAAAATCCAAGGATGCAATCGTAGACAGATTCAGGGAGAAATTTGGTAAAAGACCAGATGTGGATCTTGATTTTCCAGATTTACGAATTAACATCCATATTGAGAATAATTTCTGTAATGTATCTTTTGACAGTTCCGGAGATAGTCTTCACAAACGCGGTTATAGAACTGCAACCAATATTGCGCCTATCAATGAGGTGCTTGCCGCGGGAATGCTGTTAATGTCTGGATGGGATGGACAATGTGATTTTCTGGATCCAATGTGCGGTAGTGGAACAATCCCAATCGAGGCAGCTATGATCGCGTGTAATATTCCGCCAAACCTAAACCGGAAGGAATTTGCATTCGAAAAATGGAATGATTGGGATGAAGATCTTTATGAAAAGATTGAAGCTTCAGCAATGAAAAAAGTGCGTGATTTCCATTTCAAGATCAGAGGTTATGATAAAGCTCCTTCCGCAGTAATGAAAGCTAAGGATAACGTAATCAACGCCAATCTGGGCGATTTTGTTGAAATTGAGCAGAAAAGCTTTTTCGAAAGTGTAAAGCAAAATGAGGGTTATCTTCATATGCTTTTCAATCCACCGTACGGTGAGCGACTTGAGATCGATATTGAAGATTTCTACGGAAAAATAGGGGACACCTTAAAACAGGGATATCCTGGCACCCATGCCTGGTTTATTGCTACCAATTTTGATGCGATTAAAAGTGTTGGGCTAAGAGCTTCCAGAAAGATAAAATTATATAACGGACCTCTTGAAGGACGTCTTCTGAAATATGTTCTTTACGAAGGTTCGAAGAAGAAGAGTAAGCAGGAGGACTAGTTCCTCGCTTTCTTGTAGAATGGGATCATGTAACTGATGGAGTAGCCAAAACCTGCTCCAAACTCGCTGGCATCATAAGTTCTCCCAAAACCGGGAATCGCAAGATTGTCCAGATTATTTGGTTCACTCTGACTAATTCTTCTCTTTAGCTGAACGTTTGCAGATAAGTATAGATTATTAATAATCTCTACCTTTATACCTACCATAACTTCAGCCCAGCTGGCTGTAAGTCCGGTAGATTCAATTTCCTCAGTATTAGTATTTACACCATAATAGTCTGTCGATGTATAAATAGTATATTCTTCCAGTGTTTGTGAAAAGGTGGCGAAACCATAACGAACACCTACAAAAATCACATTTTGCATATCCAGCCAATTCTCGTAGGCATTGTAGTCTCCACCCAGCTTTATATAACTTCCATTGGATAGGGTTTGAATATTATCCCCTTCAAAAGTTATCTTCTCGTTTCCAAGTTCTGCAGCAACATAAAAATTGTCATAGAAACGATAGTCTCCAACTAATTCAATCCCGCTATAATTATCATCAAAGACACTTCTTATGGGTTTACTAATATCGACTCCAACCCGAATCCCGTACTTCTCATTATAATTTACGGTATCCTTTGTGCTGGATTGTTCCTGAGCGCTTGAAAGGAGGGACGTGCAAAATATTAGAATGAAGCTAGAAAAATATCGAAACATGGGCATTATTTTGATCGTCAATATTAGTTTCCAGAATCTGTATGTTTTGTATCCAGGATTCTTCACCACCTTCTAAATTCACCTTCAGCCCAACGTAATTAGCTTTGTAGGCGCAGGCGCGATTTAAATATTTCTCCTGGACTGTATAGGAAAAACGTAGAATATCTATGTTTTGCGCATTTTCCCCGTCTTCCTGTTCATCAGGATCTTCTCCTTCTTCAGGAATTTCCGCAGTATTTAATATAAACTCAAGGTTCGTTTCACCAGAATCTGTTCGCAATGGGATCGCAATACTATCCTGTGAATATCTAAAATAGGTTAGGGTGCTGCTATTAGATCGAATACTCACAAAAGTGGTATCATCTCCAACCTCACGAATACTTAAATTCTGAGGTGCTTTGGCTAACTGCTGATCTTCAATATCATAAAATCGAAGGATCAGAAACGGAGTAATATCTGCCGACTCCGGGCAAATATCATCTCTCTGGCATCCGGCTAGAAAAACCATAGAGAGTAAGCCAAAAAGTAAAAACCTAGTGTTCATTATTTTTATCGTTTTTCCAGAAGGACAACATTTTCCACGTGGTGAGTTTGCGGGAACATATCCACAGCTCTTGTTTTGGTAACCTTATAATGTTCATCCATTAAAGAAAGATCTCTGGCCTGTGTAGCAGAATTACAGCTAACATACACAATTTTTTCAGGCATTATCCCCAATATCTGGGCTACAACATCTTTGTGCATTCCATCACGTGGTGGATCTGTAATGATCACATCAGGTTTACCATGTTGTGCGATAAAGCTTTCAGTAAAAACTTTACGCATATCTCCCACATAGAACTCTGTATTTTCAATATTGTTGCGTTCAGCATTTTCCCGTGCATCTTTGATCGCTTCAGGAACAGCTTCTACACCAATTACTTTTTTTGCATTTTTAGCTACGAATTGGGCGATGGTACCGGTCCCAGTATAAAGATCATACACCAGTTCGTCACCTTTAAGATCTGCATATTCCCGTGTGATCTTGTAAAGATTGTAAGCCTGTTCAGAATTAGTCTGGTAAAAAGATTTAGCATTGATCTTGAATTTAAGACCTTCCATTTCCTCAAAAATATGGTCGCGACCTTTAAAACAGATCACTTCCTGATCGTAGATAGTGTCATTTCCTTTATTGTTGATCACATATTGTAGTGAAGTGATCTCAGGAAATTCGGTACTTAAAGCATTCAAGAGTAGTTCTCTCTTTACTTTATCTTCTGCATAGAATTGAATAAGTACCATGATCTCACCGGTGGAAGTGGTTCTAATCATAAGGGTACGCAATAAACCTTCCTGGTTTCTTGTATTAAAGAAAGTGATTTCATTCTTAGTAGCGAAATCTCTGGTGAAATTTCGAATGGCATTACTTGGATCAGCCTGTAAATGACATTTTTTGATGTCAAGTATTTTATCCCACATTCCCGGAATATGGAATCCAAGGGCATTTCGGTCTTCAATATTTTCACCGCTTTGAATTTCATCTATGGTGAGCCATCTACTATCACTGAAAGAGAACTCCATTTTATTCCGGTAAAAATAGATCTCATCGCTTCCAAGAATTGGAGTTACCTCAGGCAATTCAATTTTACCAAGGCGTTGAAGATTATTTACCACCTCATTCTGTTTGTATTCAAGCTGAAACTTATACTCCATATTCTGCCATTTGCAACCTCCGCAGGTTCCAAAATGCTGGCAAACAGGTTCTGTTCTTTTATCTGAAAGTTTATGGAACTCAACTGCAGTTCCCTGGTAATATGATTTTCTTTTTCTGGTGGTTTGAATATCTGCAACATCGCCAGGAACGGCATTGTCTATAAAGATCACTCTTCCATCTGGAGATTTACCAATTGCCTTACCTTTGGCTCCGGCATCTACCACTTCAATTTCGGTAAATAACTTGTTCTTGTTTCTTCTTGCCATAGCGCAAAAATAGGATAATTAACAAGATTTAAAGAGAGGCCAGTTGAAATTTTCAGCAAACATTTAGTAATTTGCAGCAATACCAATTTACAGGATGATTTCTCTCCAAATAGCGCTAATTCAAGCGAAAAAGTAGGAATAACCAAACACTAATTCAAAAAATTAAGAACTAACATGCCATTACCTAAAGTCAATTCTTCAGATGAAGCGATACAACTGGAAGATCAACATGGAGCCCATAATTACCATCCATTACCTGCAGTATTAAGTAAGGGAGAGGGTGTTCATGTCTGGGATGTTGAAGGCAAAAAATATTATGATTTTCTATCGGCTTATTCCGCAGTAAATCAAGGGCATTGTCATCCAAAGATCGTTGGTGCAATGTATGAACAAGCCTCGAAACTAGCTCTTACTTCAAGAGCTTTTCATAATGATGTTCTTGGAGCTTACGAAAAGTATGCTACAGAATATTTCGGTTTCGATAAGATCTTACCAATGAACACTGGTGCAGAGGCAGTGGAAACGGCTATCAAGATTGCTCGTAAGTGGGCTTATGAGAAAAAAGGCGTGAAAGAAACAGAAGCCCAGATTATCGTTGCTGAAAATAATTTCCACGGAAGAACCACTACAATCATTTCTTTTTCGAATGATGAGGGAGCTCGAAAGAACTTTGGTCCTTATACACCAGGTTTCATTAAGATCAATTATGATGATGTAGATGCATTGGAAGAGGCGATAGAAAATAATCCGAATATCGCTGGTTTCCTTATTGAACCAATCCAGGGAGAAGCAGGTGTTTATACTCCTACAGATGACTACATGAGAAGAGTGAAAGAGATCTGTAACAAGAATAACGTATTATTCATGGCAGATGAGATACAAACAGGGATTGCCAGAACTGGTGGTTTATTGGCTGTTTGTGGTCACTGTACCTGTGAAAATCACTGTGAAAGACAGGAAGAAACTTATAGCAAACCTGATATTCTTATATTAGGTAAAGCACTTTCTGGTGGGAATTACCCGGTATCTGCAGTACTTGCAGATGATGCAGTGATGGAAGTTATCAAGCCTGGACAGCATGGTTCTACATTTGGAGGTAACCCGGTTGCCGCTGCCGTGGCTGTTGCAGCTCTGGATGTGGTTAAAGATGAGAATCTTATTCAGAATGCTAGAAAGCTAGGTAATTTGTTCAGACAACTGCTGGATGATTATATCAAAGAAAGTAATATAGTGGAGCTTGTAAGAGGACGCGGACTGCTAAACGCTATTGTTATCAACGATTCTCCAGATAGTACAACTGCCTGGGATATTTGTATGGCACTTAAGGAAAATGGTTTACTGGCTAAACCAACGCACGGTAATATAATTCGTTTTGCTCCGCCGTTAGTGATGAATGAAGAACAATTAAGAGATTGTGTCAATATCATTGTCAAAACTCTTAAGCAATTCGAAAAGTAATTGCATTTCAATCAATAAAAAACCCGCTATTTAGCGGGTTTTTTTATTTTATCTTAACAGGATATTATCCTCCATATTCTCTTAAAATTTCTCTTTGCATCTCTTCTACACCTTCCATTCCACCAAAGACAATTAAACTTACAATGGTAATTACAATAGAAATACCACTAAGTACAAGACCTATAATTGCCAGGATTTTCCCAGTCTTTACGTTGTTATACCCCGTATATAGGTGAGGATCGGTATTATAAATTTCCATTGCACGCCTAGACATCACTAATGCGATAATTCCGAAGATGATTCCCGCAATTCCGTAGCAGCAGCAACCTACGATTGATAAAATTCCGAAGACGAGGATTAGGGTTGAATTTGGTAATTCTCTTTGTTCCATTGGTAGTTAGTTATTGGTTAATTAAATATATAAAACATTTTGTACAGGTAAGCTCCGGCGATGATGACCCCGTTAAAAATTATAAGACCAATTTTAATAGTATGGTCATGCCGGAATTTAAAAAACAGATTAAAGATGACAAAAACTAGTAATAGAATGATGCTATAGATGGCTGGATACATGTGAAATGCACCTTCGAAATTACCTTGAAGCAACAAAGCTATAGAACGCTGAGCTCCGCATCCGGTACAATCAATACCAAAGACGCTTTTGTTCAGGCAGGGCAGCATGTATTCTTCTATCGAACTCAATTTCTGATTCTTATTTTTTTGCTGATCTCTATTTGATCATGAGTTTTTACCTTCACAATATAAATAGCATTACTCAAATTCCCGGTAGGATATAAAAATTCTTTTTCCCTGTTTTGCAGAACTTGCTGATATACCTGCTTTCCCTGCAGATCATAAATGCTTACCTGTGTGATCCAGCTGTTGTAAAATAGTTTTATTTCAAGTTGCTCCAGTTTGTTATTTTGAAATATTTCTATGGAATTAAGAAGAACGCGTGGTGGTTTGGAGTCGAATACTTTTAAGTCTTCTGTCTCTGGATTCTGAGTGTTACCTACTTCAGGACTTTCTTCTTCTGTATTTTGCTGCTCTTCATTACTTTCGGATTCATCAGGCTTCTCAGTGTTTTCTGCTTGTTCAGGTAATTTTTCAATAAAACTGAGGTAGAACCTGTCCTTGTATTGTCCTGCTGGGAGGCTTAAGCTTAAACTACCAGAACGAATTCCGAAATACAAATTCTGTTCGGCATCATATATAAATACTCTGTCTGGATCAAAATTTTTCAAATCTGAAATGCTAAATTCCACTTCTGTATTCTCCTTCAGTTGAGGTAGTAGCGGGATCAGTTTCTCATCTATTTTCGGCTGAACATTAATGACGTAGTTAATATCGTTAAGGTCCCAGAAAATGTCGTTGGATTTCTGCTCCATACTTTTAGCATCCATACCATGATCAACCTGATCTGTAGACCTTTCATCAAAGCCAAGTATCAGATTTTTTTCATGTGAAGAGTTGAAGGTAACTTTTAAAGTCAGAGTAGTGCTCTCTTGCTCCTGCGAAGTCTTGAAGATCGGGATTTGATCATCACCCTTATAGATTCTGTGACTGTTTGTGAAGCGTAATATTCCATCCTGCTTTCCAATAACCATAAATCCCTGGCCAATTGGCGACGGACTCCTATTGACTTCTGCTCCTCGAAAAAGCTCTGCACCAGATTCATTTCTGAAAATTGGTGGTGCGTATTGTCTTAAACCAGGTGAATATGTGCCATAGCCTCCTACATAATCTGAAAGATAATGAGAATTAACTTCAGCTTTGGAATCCCAGAAATAAGCAATTCCTGTAGTAGCTTTATTTTCAAGTAAAAATCGATCCAGATCAAACAATGAGGGATAAGGATTTCCAATAAGCAGAATCTGGTCTTTTTTTATAGGTATTTCAATTAGACCATTATTTGGGATGCCTCTAAAATCGTAGAGCTGGGCATTTCCGGGATTAATTGCTTCAGATTTAATCATACCGAGATTAATACCATTCACCCCTTTCATGCTGAAACCCTCGCCTGGCAGAAGATCGAATTGATTTCCCAGGTACTGCCAGTTTGAATAACCGGTTCCGGAGAATGCATAAAGCCATCTATTCGATATTTGCAGTGGATTGGATGTACCGTTAAGATCTGGAATAAGAGATGCTTTATCGGAGTTTAATTCATCTATTGGTGCGAATATATAATCGACTAAACTTTGCTCTGTACTTCTAACGGCTACAGGTAAACTCCAGTAATTATAATCGAAAGCTGAAGATCTGCCACGTTGGTAAACTGAAAGTTTTCCAGTCCCTGTATTCTTATTAGAATCGCTTTCACCCTGCAGCAGTCCGGCATTGTTACGAAGGTATACGCCTGCTTTCGATCCGGGATCTTTCTGATCTATAGAAATTTCCTTCTCTACGTAAAGCAGCCTGTTTTGGACATAGACGTAGTGTTCTGCTTCCGCAGAAGATGTGATAGATAATTGTGCAAATACAGAGCCCGCACTAAAAATCAGCAGAAAAAGCAAGGTGTGCTTCACGAAAGCTATAAATTTGCAATAAATGTAATCATAAATCGAATTCGCCGAATTCTGTAATATGATTTAATTGTTTGAAAATGAATAATTCTCAGGTTCTAAATACGATACTTATCTTTCTTGGTGGTGCGCTGCTTCTTTATGCCATATCTGTTGATGATGTAAGTCCGTACTTTAAAATAATAGGTCTAATCATTATTATGCTTGGGCTTTATCGTGCGACTAATTACTGGGTTGCGACTAAAGATGACCACGAAGGGCAAAATGAAAGTGATAAATGATGCTGAAAAAAGGAGATAGAGTAGAGGTGATCGATGATGCCCTTGCTGGTGTAGTTCATGATGTTCAGAATGAAAGGATTACTATAAAGACTGAAGACGGATTCTTAATGAACTTTGAGGCGCAGGAACTGGTAAAGATTGAGGATTCACTTGCCATTGAAGATGTATCAGATTTTGATATGGAGCAGGTGATCAGGCAAAAAACTCCTGATAAGCCAAGAAGATCAGAACGAATCAAACCAAAGGAGCGAAATGCTCCTCCTATGGAAGTAGATTTACACATTCATCAGTTGGTAAGATCCAGCCGACATATGTCTAACCATGAAATGCTGAATTTACAGTTGGATCATGCCCGTCATAAACTGGAATTTGCCATTGAAAAGCGTATTCCGAAAATCGTATTTATACACGGCAAAGGCGAAGGTGTTCTTAAGATGGAACTGGAATATCTCTTAGGAAGATACTCCAACGTGAAATTTTATGATGCAGATTATCAGAAATATGGTCTTGGCGCTACCGAAGTATATGTCTTTCAGAATGCTTAATTAGAAGTTTCTTCATCAGTTTCTTCTGTTTCTTCTGTTTCCTCTTCTTCATCATCACAATTCTCAACCGTATTAGGACACAATTCGAATGGAATATTTGTCTCATTCAGGGAGCCTAATTGATAAGAACTATAGCTAATTGTTTCTCCAGATCCATCATCGGTTCTGGTCAGGCTAAAATTACGCAATGTTACAATATAGCCATAATTCCTTGTGATATTGTGTGGAATATATTCATTATGCTGGATGAATTCAGTTTGCTGATCATTCAGATAATTTGGAACACCATCCCCGGTACTACTAAATAATTCTGGATTCGTTAGTCCATCGTTCTCGCTTACTTCCAATCTTGTTAGAACACCATCTCCATCATCATCATCATCCAGATAATTTGGTATACCATCTCCGTCTAAATCAACTTCTCCATTATCATCCAATATGGAATCTTCATTTACTAAACGTTCTACGCGCGTAACAACATTATCACCGTCATCATCGCGGTCCAGGTAATCTGGGATTCCATCACCGTCAGTATCTCGTTGTGGTTCTTCATTCCAACCTTCCTCTAAATTAGAGAGACCATCGTCATCTGGATCTGCATCACCGGTTTCGTCTGTAAACCTGGTAGCGATAGTCACAGTTCCATCAGAGCCACTCACATATTCTGCCGTTGGAACTGGTTCACTTGGAGGAACAACCTGGCAAAAATAGGTGCTACCATTAATCTGTCCATTATATATACGGTAAACTACCCTATTTGAACTATTTAGAGAGAAGGTGATGTTTTCAGAAGTATTGGTAATAAAATTTCCAGAATCATCGGTAGTAATATCGCTATCATTGAATTCCAGAGAGATCGATTCGTTTACATCATCATTATTAGTAGCATAGATCACAAACTTATTCGGGCCTTCACAAAACTGAAGTGTACTGTCCTCAAAATCAAAGTCGGTTACAATGATATCTCCATCATCACAGGAAGTAAGCAGGCCTAGCAGCGCAATCGCGATCAAAAAACGTTTCATTCTGTTGCTTTTTAAACAAAAATACAGGAATCAAAGATATGAGGAAGAGATGTAGGAAGTTATTTTATTTCCATTAATTTTGCGGCCATGAAAAATGTCTATTTTGATTCTGCAGCTACCACCCAGATTCGGGATGAAGTGGTCGATAAAATGACCAGCGTTTTAAAAGAAAACTATGGAAATCCATCTTCCACACATAGCTTCGGAAGATCTTCCAAAACCCTGATCGAGCAGGCCAGAAAATCTGTTGCTAAGATTCTTAATGTAAAAGCATCTGAGATCGTATTTACTTCCGGAGGGACTGAAGCAGATAATCTTGCTTTGAATTCTGCCGTAAGGGATCTGGGTGTTCGAAGGATCATTACTTCCAAAATCGAGCATCACGCGGTACTTTATACTGTTAATCAACTTCAGGACTGTTTTGATATCGAGGTAGAATATGTTTCCCTGGATTCCAAAGGTCATGTGGATCTTAAAGATCTTGAGGAGCGATTAAAATCTTCAGATTCCAAGACACTGGTAAGCCTGATGCACGTGAATAATGAGATTGGTAATATGCTGGATCTTAAGAAAACCGCGAATTTGGTAAAATCTTATAACGCACTTTTTCATTCAGATACCGTACAATCTGTGGGTCACTTTAAGCTTGATTTCGAAGAAATCCCTGTCGACTTTACCGCGGTAAGTGCTCATAAATTTCATGGACCAAAAGGTGTTGGCTTTGCTTATGTGCGTCGCAACTCTGGTTTGAAACCGTTAATTTTTGGTGGGGAGCAGGAGCGAGGTCACCGTGCAGGAACTGAAGGTGTGCACAATATTGTGGGTCTGGAAGAGGCTTTAAAACTTGCCTATCAGGATCTGGACAAAGAACAGGCTTATGTAAAAGGTCTAAAACAACATTTTATAGATAAACTGAAGCAGGAGATTCCTGGTGTAAGTTTCAATGGTGCCTGTGAAGATCATACTCAAAGTACATATACTTTATTGAACGTTTGTCTGCCTGTAACCCAGGAGAAGGCTTTAATGCTTTTATTTCAGCTGGATTTAAAAGGGATTGCCTGTTCTAAAGGAAGTGCCTGCCAGAGCGGTAGTGACACGGGTAGTCACGTGTTAAATGCATTTTGTTCTGAAGAGGATTTGAAAAAACCATCCTTGCGTTTTTCATTTTCCCGATACAATACTAAAGAAGAAATTGACTACGTAGTAGCTACTTTAAAAGATTTTATAGAAAGCTAAACTACAGTATAATAATATAAAAAAGCCCGGATCATCGATTCGGGCTTTTTCTGTTTTATATACCTGGTTTATTTTCTGAAGAACTTCGCAGTATAAGTCGTCGTATTGCCTACATTATCATTTACGATGATCTTTAGATCATTCTCAGTTTCGGTCACTACATCATCTGAAAAGTGATGTGTGAGTGTATTGTTTTTGTACTCATATTCCATCAAAATGAACTTTCCATTTACCGTTGCTCTGAAATCCTGAATTCCTGAAAGATCATCCGTTATTTTAACCTTTAAGCTTTCATTGCCAGAGATCCATTGACCATCGTAGAAATTAACTGGTCTTACGCTCGGGGCATTCGTATCCTGCGCTAATCGATAATTACCAAATGTTCTGGTGCCTGTGGTAAAGCGATTTCCTTTTTTATACGTTGTCGAGTAGTTCAATCTGCCGTTATTTGAAACACGTGCAATAAATGTTTTCGCTTTATCTTCTTCGGAAAGATCACTTACATCAAAACCTATGGTGAAGTTTTTATGTAAAGGTATTTCATCGCGATGTACCGTTACAACATCATCACTGAAGTTGATGTCAAGAAAGGTGTCATTATATAAACTACCACCAGGAATATATACATCCATTTTTCCTCCTTTTGCAGATAACCCACTTTCACTAGAGGCTAGGTATTCCGTTTCCAATTTTTCTCTTTTAACGATCTTATCACTAATCTGTCCTTTAATTGGAATGCGGATAAGCTTTTCATTGCCTTTAAGATCTGTTACTCTTATAATATATTGATAATCGAGACTATCTTTAATATTAAGCAATCCCTCGTTCTGCATATTTCCATAGATACTTAAAGGATTACTTGGGGTTTTATAAAGGCGTTGTATTCTACTTCTATTGGTGGCGTAATATTCGTAATCGATCAATTGATTAAGATGCCTGGTTTCAGCAAAAGAAAATTTTTCAAAGTTTATTTCGAAAACTTCTTCTCCGTTCAGGTTTGATTCTATTTTAAAAACACCATTTTGATTGTAAGCACCATCTTGCTGATCTACAGTGGTAATACCAAAACCTATTTCACCACAAGCTTCAACTTCAGGAACTGCAAATGTTCCGTCATTTTGAGGAATTAATTTTAATTTTTGTCGGTTTTGAGAATTATTTACATGTGCATCTTCTCCAAGAGGGTAGGCAAAAATTCCTTGAATCATAGGAGGTTTTGAGTCGGCAACATCCAGACCAAATAATTGAGCATTCATGGGGCGCTGGCTTCCATCCCTGATTTCGAAATGGAGATGCGGGCCTCCGCTACCACCTGTATTTCCGCTATAGGCGATCAACTCTCCTTTTTCAACTTTAAGTTCTCCAGGTTCAGGGAAAAGTTCTATTTCGTAAGATTCCTTAGCATATTGCTGATTCCGCAGATAATCCTTCAGCTTTGGAGATAACTTCTGAAGATGTCCGTACACTGTAGTGTAACCATTTGGATGCTGGATGTAAAGAGCCTTTCCGTAGCCATAATGCTGAATATTGATTCGGCTAATATATCCTTCCGCAGCAGCATTTACTTCAAGACCTTCACGCTGCTGGGTCTTAATATCGAGTCCGCTATGGAAATGATTAGACCTTAATTCACCAAAGGTTCCAGCCAGAACGATGGGGACATTAAGCGGATTTTCAAAATAATCCTGAGGTAATTCTTTTTGGGAGTGAACCTGAATACAGATTAAGGATAACAGGAATAATAAGGCTTTCTTCATAGATCTGGGGACTTTTTCATTTTCAAAGCAGCTGTAAAGTTAATTAAAGTTCTATCAATATTAAATGGCTTGCCTACAGAGAATTACTAACATTGTTCATTATTATTTTAAATCACCTGAAAAAGTATTGGGATATTTCAAAGCGTATGTTAACTTTGTAAGGGTTCACATCGGTTTTAGCGATTATGAGTGATATGACAGAAATAGTTGATAACCTGGAGAATAAGATCAGTAACCTCCTTCATAGATATGAATCTGTGAGGCAGTCCAATGAATCTTTACAAGAGGAATTAATTTCTGTAAGATCTGAGTATGAGAAGCTGGAGGGAGATTTACAACTTTCCAGGGATCAGATTCAAACTCTAAAAGCTGCGAACGCGATGCTTGGCAGTACCGAACATAAGACAGAAACGAAGCTCAAAATAAATAGCCTGATTCGGGAAATCGATCAGTGCATCGTTCAGTTATCTGAATAAATTAGGATGGAAGATAAACTGAAAATTAAAATATCGATCGCAGACCGCGTGTATCCGTTAACCATTCAGCCCAGCCAGGAGGAAGGTTTACGTAAGGCAGCGAAAAAGATCGAAGCGATGATCAAACAGTTTGAGCAGAATTATGCTGTGCGTGATAAGCAGGATGTATTAGCCATGTGTGCTTTACAATTTGCGGCTCAAACAGAGCAGAAGAATATAGATAAGTCGAGTGAAATGATTGAAGCAGAAGATAAGTTGAAGGAACTTAACGATCTGTTACATGAACATTTAAGCTCATAAGTTCATAAAATATAATAAAGGTTACTGCCTGTATTAGTGCTTTTTTGATAAACTCAACACGAATTCTTTAAAGAGGGTAAGTCTATGTTGTAAAAGCGTGCCGTGTCCCTTTACCGGGAGAGCGGATTCTTGATCAGCTTGTTAGCCCTAAACTTGATTTTAAGGAGTTTAATCCAAAACACAGCTAATACAGGCTTTTTTTTTACATCTAATTCAATATAAATGGAAATACTGATAATAATTGTTGCAGCAGTTGTGGGCCTCGCGTTAGGCTTTGCGATTGCAAAAATGCTTGAAAAGAAACAGGCTTCTAATACGATCGCCAGTGCTAAGAAAGAGGCAAATTCCATCGTGAAGGAAGCCAAAGCAGAAGGGGAGAGCATTAAAAAAGATAAAATTCTTCAGGCGAAAGAAAAGTTTATTGAATTAAAGTCTGAGCATGAAAAAGTGATCTTATCCAGGGATAAGAAGATTGGTGATGCAGAGAAAAGGATTAAGGATAAAGAGTCTCATGTTTCTAATGAGCTAAGCAAGAATAAAAAGCTAAACAAAGATCTTGAAGGTAAACTTGCAGATTATAATCATCGTGTAGATTATTTAGATAAGCGCCAGGAAGAGATCGATAAACTTCATAATAGCAAAGTGCAGCAACTGGAGGTTATCTCCGGACTTTCTGCGGAAGATGCTAAAGCACAACTTATAGAATCACTGAAGGATACTGCAAAGGCAGATGCGATGTCATTGATCCAGGATACGGTTGAAGAAGCTAAACTAACTGCGCAGCAGGAAGCGAAGAAGATTATTATCAACACCATCCAGCGAATTGGAACTGAAGAAGCTATTGATAATTGCGTTTCAGTATTCAACCTTGAAAGTGACGACGTGAAAGGTCGAATTATTGGTCGTGAGGGTCGGAATATTAGAGCTCTGGAAGCAGCAACAGGAGTTGAGATCATCGTTGATGATACTCCAGAGGCAATCATTCTAAGCTGTTTCGATTCTGTTCGTAGAGAAGTTGCGAGATTATCTCTTCACAAATTAGTGACCGATGGTAGAATTCACCCGGCACGTATTGAAGAAGTAGTTAAGAAAACACGCAAACAGATCGAAGAAGAAATAATTGACATAGGTAAAAGAACTGTGATCGATCTTGGTATTCACGGTTTACAGCCAGAATTGATCAAAATGGTAGGAAGAATGAAATATCGTTCTTCTTATGGACAGAACCTGCTGCAACACTCTAGAGAAGTTGCCAAACTTTGTGGAGTAATGGCTTCAGAACTTGGTTTAAATCCAAAATTAGCTAAGAGAGCGGGATTACTGCATGATATAGGTAAAGTTCCGGAAACGGAAACCGAAGTGCCTCACGCGATTCTTGGTATGCAATGGGCAGAGAAGCATGGTGAAAAGTCGGAAGTATGTAATGCTATTGGAGCTCACCACGACGAGATCGAAATGAATTCACTATTATCACCAATCGTTCAGGTTTGTGATGCCATTAGTGGTGCCAGACCAGGAGCAAGAAGACAGGTGCTTGATTCTTATATTCAGCGTTTAAAGGACCTTGAGGAGATAGCCTTTGGTTTTGGCGGAGTGAAGAAAGCTTATGCGATCCAGGCTGGGCGTGAACTTCGAGTGATCGTTGAAAGCGAAAAGGTTTCTGATGATAAAGCTGCGAACTTATCTTTCGAGATCTCCCAGAAGATACAGACAGATATGACTTATCCAGGACAGGTGAAGATCACCGTGATCCGGGAAACAAGAGCAGTCAATGTTGCAAAATAAACGTTGAAAGCATATATAAAAAAAAGGCCGTTCTTTCGAACGGCCTTTTTTTTGTTCTGTACTCTTAATCATTATAGATGTTCTCATACGAGTTTCCTTCCATCTCGAAGAATTTCCCCGTAACATATCTAAAGTGATCATCAAGATCTGCGATCTGTTTCAAATCATCTTCATCGAGTTGGAAACCGGCACTTTGTAGATTTTCCTTGATCCTACCTTCATTAGTGGACTTTGGAATCACAGCAGTGCCTCTTTGCTCGCTCCATTTGATCAAGATCTGTCCGGCTGACGCTCCGTGTTTCTTCGCAATTTTATTAATTACAGGATTTTCAAGCAGAGAAGGTTCGTCATCAGCTTTCATTTCATCGCTACGATCACCACTACCTAGCGGAGAATAACCTGTCACATTAATCCCATTTTTACTACAGAATTCCAATAGCTTATACTGTTGCAAATAAGGATGAAGTTCAACCTGATTCATTTCAGGTGCGTGGTCTGTATCGTTCATAAGTTCCTCCAGTTTTTCAATACTAAAATTGGAAACTCCAATATGCTTTACCAGGCCTTGCTCTTTAGCTTTTACCATTTCCGTCCAGGTCTCAATAAGTGGTACTTCCTCCAGAGATAGAAAATCTTCTGCCTTTTCAGGAAATGATACATCAGGTTTAAAAGCTACCGGCCAGTGAATAAGGTAAAGATCAAGATACTCCAGCTGTAAATCTTTTAAAGTCTGTTTTAGAGCTGGAATGACATCTTCCTTTTTATGAGCGTTGTTCCATAATTTAGAAGTAACCCATACATCTTCACGTTTGATATCACCTTTGCCAAAAACTTCAGCAAATGCCTCACCAACTTCAGCTTCGTTACCGTAAGTGGCGGCACAATCAATATGTTTATACCCATTGTTCAGGGCGACTTTTACGGCGTTCGCTACTTCACCTTTTTCAGATTTCCAGGTTCCAAGACCTATGGCATCCATATGGTCTCCATTCTTAAATTTTAAAGTCTTCATAATTCAATTTTTTATGAAGTTAAGGATTTATAGAGCGAGCGAAAAGTCCTGAAATTGGTTTAGCAGAACTTTAATATCTAGCGACGGGGATGGAAGCTTTCCATGACTTCCCTTAAATGCGATCTGTCTACATGTACATAGACTTCAGTAGTTGTAATGCTCTCATGTCCTAACATTTGCTGAATGGCTCTTAGATCGGCCCCATTTTCCAGTAGATGGGTTGCAAAGGAATGGCGAAAGGTATGCGGACTCACATTTTTGCTAATACCGGCTTCCTTGGTAAGTTTTCTAACTATCGTGAAAATCATAGCTCGCGTTAATTGTCTTCCTCTACGATTCAGGAAAAGCGTATCGCTGTATTCGTCTTTTATTGCCTGATGTGGACGAACTTCATCCTTATACAGAGTGATATATTTTATGGTGTATTCTGAAATAGGAACAAAACGCTGTTTATTTCCTTTACCGGTTATTTTAATGAAGCCTTCATCGAAGAACAGATCAGACATTTTGAGTTCGGTAAGTTCAGAAACACGCAATCCACAACCGTATAAGGTTTCGATAATGGCGCGATTTCTTTCGCCTTCAGCTTTACCAAGATCTATCGCCCGTATAATTCTATCAACTTCTTCCGTAGATATAATATCGGGAAGTTTTCGTCCTGTCTTTGGAGATTCAATAAGTTCCATAGGATTTTGTTCCCGGTAGTTTTCAAAGACCAGGTAATCAAAAAAGCTTCGCAAACCGGAAATTAATCTAGATTGAGATCGCGCATTAAGGTTTGAAGAAACATCATAAATGAACTTTTGAATGATCTCTTCGGAAATTTGATCGGGACCTACTCCAATTACATTAACATTAAGAAACTTCTGAAGTTTTCTTACGTCCAATTGGTAGTTGGAAATGGAATTATCTGATAATCCACGTTCAAGCTTAAGGTAGTTGGTATAATCCTTTAAGGCATGCTCCCATTTCATGTGTTAAAGATAGTAATTACGGGGCATCAGTCTTAATAATACTTTATGCTTGCATAACTTTTTGTTAACAGGTTGTATCCTACTTTTGGCGGAAATAAAAATTAATAATGATGAAAAAAACAGTTTTATTAGTAGCCGTTGCGTTGATGGGATTTGTATCTAATTCGTTCGCACAGGAAAGTTGGAGTTTTGGTGTGAAGGGTGGTGTAAACTTTTCTACTGTAACTGGAGATTACTTTAAAGATCCAAGTCATAGAACAGCTTTTAATGTTGGTGTTCTTGCTGAAATTCCTGTAGCAAACAGACTATCTATTCAGCCGGAGGTATTATATTCTGCACAGGGATACGATTTTGCTTCAATCGATGAGGATAACATTTTCGATATTGACGACAACATTGAATACCAATTAGATTATATCCAGGTACCTGTACTTGCCAAAGTATACGTAACTGATGGATTGAGTGTTCAGGCTGGTCCTTCTTTTAACTTCAATGTGAATGAAGAAATCGATTATTCTCCAACAGAGAACGGTGGCGATATCGAGCTTGAAGATCAGGTAAAGGATTTCGAAATTGGAGCAGCTGCAGGTTTGGAGTACAAGCTTAATAGCGGATTCTTTATACAGGGTAGATATACTTACGGTTTTACCGAAGTATTTGATGGATCTGATGCTCACAATTCAGTTTGGCAGGCAGGTATTGGATACCAGTTCTAGTCTATTGACAAATCAGTATTATAAAGCGGACGTTGTCCGCTTTTTTTATGTCAAAAAATTTGAAGGAAAATTTCTACAAGTATATAATATTATTAGTTTTGGCGGTCTAACTACAAATTCAATCAAGTAATCTTAAAAACAATTATGTGTGCGATGGCATTCACCATGCTGTCATTATCTTCCTTTGCGCAGGAATCAACTTTTGGTCTTACCGCAGGGTATTTAAATGCCGAGTTCAAAGTAAGCGAAGAAACTGTAAGCTTTTCTGATGACGGATCTGGTTTTTATGTCGGAGTTTTAGCCGACTTCGAACTTAACGAATCATGGCATCTTGTTCCCGGAGTAAATTATGGTAGAGTGGAAGAGACCAATCTTTTATTTATTCCCGTAATGGCGCAATACCATATCGCGAGCTCCGGAGTTTTCCTTCAGGCCGGGCCACAAGCAACATTGAACCTTGAAGATGATCCAGGTGAATACACAAACACAATAGGTGTGGATGCAAGTTTTGGTGTAGGTTATGAGATCAATGAGAATTTTTTCGTTGAAGCTAAATATGCGCTTGAACTCACAAACCGATTCGCAGATAGGGTAAGGGAAATAGATGATGACTTTAAACTGAATTTGAATACGTTCACCGTTGGAGTAGGCTATAAGTTTTAGATTCTTCTTTCCTAAAGCCTTGAAAACGAAGAGATTCTCTTCGGTTTTTTTAATTATAAATGTTAGCTAATATTAATTTATAGTAAGCTTCGTTTTCCTTGCTATACCTTACATCTAACCTATTTAAATTATTATCTAATGTTTAAAAAAATCATTTTGATTGCAGGTTTTGCAATCCTTTCTTTGTCATCTTTCGCCCAGGAAACTACTTTTGGAATTTAAATGATGAACTAATGATGATAGGCTACAAATTCTAATACACTGAAAAATTTAAATTTTAAAGCGAAGATTAAATCTTCGCTTTTTTTTTAGAATAAACCTGAATCAATTTCGTTATTATTGGTATTACGCTTTCGACTACTAAACCTATCTAATTATGCTAAAAGCTTTCAATATCTTATTGATCCTTGCTATATGTTCTTACAGTCTAGTGGCTCAGGAAAGGGAAGAATCTCCGTTAACACCTGAAGAAAATCGTGCTAAAATCAATTTTGAAGGTCAGCAGGGGCAGGTGAAATATTACAATGATAGCAACCTGGAAGCTGATACTTTTGATCTTGGTAAAATATTGCCGGGTTTGAAATTACAGCCTCATCAGGTAAGGTATGAGAACCCGACCAGTAAGACAGATATTATTGGATATAATTTAAAATATCAATTAGGGAACTCAGATTTTTCAATAATGGCGGGTGGTCAGGAGATCATCCATTCAAGTATTGACGGTAAGAGAGACTATGATTTTACTACAGTTCTTGGTGTAGATTATGAAGTAAATAAAAACACCTCTTTAGAAGCCAATTACTTTTTTGGTTTTCAGAATTTAAATTCGGGGAAAGCGGTTTCTCCTGTGCAGTATATACCTCTACAACCTTTAAATTTCAAATTCAAAACATCATTCTAGAACAGCTTAGCCTATTGTTACCTTTTTCTCCAGAATTGATTATTTTCACCTTATGAAATTATTGATACTAAACGGGCCTAATCTCAATCTGCTGGGAAGCAGGGAGCCTGATACTTACGGAAGCAAAAGTTTTGAAGATTACTTTTCAGAACTTCAGTTTAAATTTAGAAACATTGAGCTTTCTTACGATCAAACCAATATTGAAGGGGAGCTTATAGATATGATCCAGAAGGGACAGCAAGATTTTGATGGTATCATCCTTAATGCAGCTGCTTATACACATACTTCGGTAGGAATTGGTGATGCAGTCGCAGCAATTAATATTCCGGTGGTGGAAGTTCATATATCCAATACTTTTTCCCGTGAGGATTTCAGGCATAAATCCTACATTTCACCTAATTCGAAAGGTATTATCGTTGGCTTTGGTCTGCAAAGTTATGACCTGGCCATTCAAAGTTTTTTAAAGGACAATGAATAAAGCTTATATCAACTGGAGTAGTGGAAAAGATGCTGCGATGGCATTGTACTACGCCCGGAAGAACAGGGAGCTGGAAGTTGGAAAGCTGGTAACGAGTCTGAGTGCAGATGTTGATAGAGTTACCATGCACGGAGTGCGTAGAGAATTGCTACTTCAACAGGCTCAATGCATCGGTATGGATTTACAAATTATAGATCTTCCTGCCGATGCAGGAATGGAAACCTATAATCAGAAGATGGCTGAGGCTACAAAACAGTTAAAATCAGAAGATTATTCTCATGCGATTTTTGGCGATATATTCCTTGAGGATCTACGAACCTATCGTGAAGAGCAATTACAAAAAGCTAATATTCAGGCGGTCTTTCCTTTATGGAAACTCAACACAAAGGAATTGATTCAGCAGTTTATAGATCTCAAATTTAAAGCGATCGTGGTTTGTACCAATTCCAAAGTGCTTGATGATTCTTTCTGCGGAAGACTTATCGATAGAGAGTTTGCAACAGATCTACCGGAAAATATTGATCCCTGCGGAGAAAATGGAGAGTTTCACACTTTTGTTTACGACGGACCAATTTTCGAAAAACCTGTTGAATTTGAAATAGGAGAGAAGGTAAACCGATCCTATTCTTCTGCGGAAGATGAAGATAACTGTCATAGCGAAACTGAAAAATCCTGGGATACTGAATTTTGCTTTTGTGATCTTCTTCCGAAGTAAAATCTATAAATATTATTTATCTCGCTGAGCTGAATTGAAATTTAGTAGAAGATAGATATATGATTATCTTGATTCCTTGTATAGTCTAGCATATATCGCATTAAAATAAAAAACCCGCCTTCATTAGAAGGCGGGTTTTAATATATAATAAGTTTGCTTCTTACAAGTGGATCACTTCATCGTAAGCAGCAGCTACAGCTTCCATTACCGCTTCACTCATGGTTGGGTGCGGGTGAACTGCTTTTAGTACTTCATGACCTGTTGTTTCAAGTTTTCTACCTAAAACAGCTTCTGCAATCATATCGGTTACTCCGGCACCAATCATATGGCAACCTAACCATTCACCATACTTAGCATCAAAGATCACCTTTACGAAACCATCTTTTTTACCAGACGCGCTCGCTTTTCCTGAAGCTGAAAATGGGAATTTTCCAATTTTCAGTTCGTAACCAGCTTCTTTTGCCTGCTTTTCAGTCATTCCAACTGAAGCAATTTCCGGAGTAGCATAAGTACATCCAGGAATGTTTCCGTAGTCAAGTGGTTCTACATCCATTCCTTTGATCTTTTCAACACAAAGAATCCCTTCCGCAGAAGCAACATGCGCCAGAGCTGGTCCGGCTACAACATCTCCAATTGCGTAAATTCCTGAAACATTTGTTTGATAAAAATCATTCACGAGAATCTTGTCCTTGTCTGTCTTGATCCCAAGATCTTCCAGGCCAATATTTTCGATATTAGTTTTAATTCCAACTGCAGAAAGTACTATGTCTGCTTCCAGAGTTTCTTCTCCTTTCTTGGTCTTTACTTTAGCTTTTACTTTATCACCAGATTTCTCAACGCTCTCTACTGAAGAATTCGTCATTACTTTGATTCCGGCTTTCTTGATACTTCTTTCAAATTGCTTGGAAACTTCTTCATCCTCTAAAGGCACAACATTAGGAAGATATTCCACTACGGTTACATCTGTTCCCATAGAATTATAGAAATGCGCGAATTCTACGCCAATCGCTCCAGAGCCAACGACGATCATTTTCTTTGGCTGCTTTTTAAGAGTCATTGCTTCACGGTAACCGATCACTGTTTTACCATCTTGCTTAAGATTTGGCAATTCTCTTGATCTTGCTCCAGTTGCAATGATAATATTATCTGCCTGGTATTCAGTTTTCTTGTCTTTACTGTCGGTAACCTCTACCTTTTTACCAGATTTAAGTTTACCAAAACCTTCAAGGACGTCAATTTTGTTCTTCTTCATTAGGAACTGAACACCTTTGCTCATTCCATTGGCAACATCTCTGCTTCGTTTTACTACCGCATCAAAATCCTTATCTGGATTTTCAAGTTTTAAACCATAGTCTTCAGCATGTTTCAGGTATTCAAAAACTTCAGCACTTTTTAATAATGCTTTGGTTGGAATACATCCCCAGTTAAGACAAACTCCACCAAGACTTTCCTTCTCAACAATAGCGGTTTTAAAACCAAGTTGAGAAGCACGAATGGCAGTTACATATCCACCTGGGCCACTACCTAGAACTATAATATCATATTTAGTCATATTCAGAATATTTTGATTCGGTTAACGAAGTTGCGAATTTAAGGAATTTCAGCTTAAACTAAAAGCTGAGAAGACCCATTATAAAATGAAAAAAGCCTGCTTGAGTTAAGCAGGCTTTCGATATAAATTAATGAAGATTATTTTACTTCAAATCTCTTGATATTAGAATCATTAAGATCAAGCGAAGTTTTTACCGATTGGTAATCACTTACATCAAGATTATTGTCCTGAGCATAATCTACCGGTAATACTACGATCTTAAAAATTTGATCCTGAGTGTATCGTTCTCCTAAGGTTCCAAGGTCGATATTTCCCTGAAGGTATATATTCACGTCAAAACTTGTATGATTGTAGTTATACTGAAATTCTCCATCGTCAAAATAGATGGTTTGTGGGATCAGGTTCCATACATCGGTTCCATCGTCCACCAGCTCCAGCCAGTAAACCAATACAACATCAGATTCCAGTACTTCAATTGTAGAAGGAATATCAGCAAAAACGGAATAATCGGGATCATTAAAGTCTGCTTCGATTTCAAAGGCCTGTCCCACGATATTGACACCATCCTGTCCCGGAGGTCCTGGAGGTCCAACTTCACCGTCTGAAGAACATGCGACGATCGTACTTGCTATTAAAATAAGTGATAGTAATTTTTTCATGATAAATTGGATTTAGTTATTGATTAAAGTTGATGCTGGCCGAATTCACGCAAAAGCGCTGGCCGGTCTCTGTAGGACCATCATCAAAAACGTGGCCAAGATGGCTTCCGCAGTTAGAACAAAGGATTTCAGTGCGTATCATTCCAAATGTTCTATCCTGAATATACTCTACTTTTCCATCAATTGCATTGTCAAAACTTGGCCATCCACATCCACTTTCAAATTTTGCATCACTTTCAAATAATTGCTCTCCGCAGGCTGCACACTGATATTCACCATCTTCAAAATGAAGATTATATTCACCTGTATGAGGTGCTTCAGTTCCTTTTTCTCTTAAAACTCTATACTGCTCTGGAGTAAGTTTCTGTTTCCACTCCTCTTCAGTTTTTTCTATACTATACTTTTTCATTTAATTATTTTTTTGGTTCGAAGTCCATAGCGACTCCGTTGATACAATGTCTTTTTCCCGTAGTTTCTCTTGGACCGTCATTAAAAACATGACCAAGATGTCCACCACACTTAGCACAATGTACTTCATCACGCTGATATCCTAGCTTAGAATCACTTCCATAAGCCACACCACCATCGATCGCACGATCAAAACTTGGCCATCCGGTACCACTTTCGAATTTATGCTCATTCTCGTATAGCTCATTTCCACAAGCAGCGCACACAAAGGTTCCAGGTTTCTTGATATCCAGCAGATCACTACTATAAGGTCTTTCTGTCGCGGCTTCTCTCAAAACTGCGTATTCCTGTGAAGTTAATTCTGCTTTCCACTCTTCTTTGGACTTGGTTACCTCGTATGATTTGGAACTTTCCTTTGAAGAATCTTTCTGAGCATTTCCATTACAACTGAACAGAAACGTCGCCATTAGGCTTAGTATTAAAAACTTTTTCATCTTTTAATTTTTCTTTAAAATTACAATTATTGTGCCGCTATAAAACTTGTAATTTTGTTAATTACCTCAGGATTGCCTAGTATCCGGCGGTGTCCCAAATTCTTTGTGATCATCAAATCACTATTCTCCAGAACCTCATCAATCTCGTAAGCCGAATTCACCTCAACATCCACATCATGTTCGTCATGAATAATTAGAGTAGGAGTGAACACTTCTTTGGCAGATTCTGCACCAGAAAGTGCGTCCATATCCTGCTTAAATTTATTATCCAGATATGCCTTCATCTTCCTGGCGACCTTATCGTTCATTTTCATGTTCGCAGCAAAGTTTCTAGTGATCTCGGTAACATTATTTGCTGTTCCAATCAATATTAGCTTGTTGGTTTTTAATCCATCCTTTATAGCTCTAAGAGAAGACATACCTCCAAGAGAATGTCCGATTACAGCTTCAAATGGACCATATTTATCATCCAGAAATTTTACCGATTCAATAAAGAAAGGCATCATGCTCATTTTCCCGTCGGCTTTTCCGTGACCTGGAGCATCAAAACTTATCGTTTGATAGCCCATTACTTTTAATGCTGAAGCTATTTTAGCCAGCTGAGTTCCTCTACCGCTCCAACCATGAACCAGCAGAACTTTCTTATCTGACTTGCCATACTTGTAGGTTACGATTTCTCGGTTCATTGAAGGAACTATCACCTTTTCCTGTTCTGTGTTTTCATCCATTTCCTTTTCTCTCTCCGGAAGTTTATAACGGAAAGGAGTAAGAAATAGCTTCGCCGCAAATCTGCTGGCCAGAAACGGACTTACTTTCGTTAGAATTTGCGAAGTAGTTAGAATATACTGCGGAACCAATAGTCTTTGAACCGGTATACTGTCTTTAGTATTTTGAGTCATTTTGGGTGTGTTCAGGTCGTGAGTCGGCTTTCATACGATGTTTGTAATATGCTTTGAAAGCCTTGTGAATACTGCAAATATCAACAATGGTATTGTTTTTGGAACTGCTTTTATTGTTAAATCATACTTAATTCAACTCGAGCAGGTTTGCTGCTTTTGTACTTTTAGGTATCAAAAACCAACAATATGAAAATTAAGAATGCTTTATTAGGTTTAAGTGTACTGCTTATGGTGGTGTCATGTAAGACCAATCCTTTTACAGGAGAGAAAAATTTGAACTTTGTCTCCAATGATCAATTGTTCCCAACTTCTTTTGAACAATACAATCAATTCCTGAATGAAGCTGAAGTCGTAAATAATACGGAAGAAGCCAGAAAGGTGAAAAGACTTGGAGAAGATATCGTGACTGCTGCGGAAAGATATTTAAACGCAAACGGTTACCAGGGTTTTATGAATGACTTTAAATGGGAGTTCAACCTGGTAAAAGATGATCAGGCTAACGCTTTTGCTATGCCTGGCGGAAAAGTTGTAGTCTATACAGGGATTCTTGACGAAGCACAAAATACAAATGGTCTGGCGACGATTATGGCTCACGAGATTGCTCATGCCTTGGCAGATCACGGTGCTCAAAGAATGAGTGCGGCACAATTACAACAATTAGGAGCAGTAGCTGGAACGGTAGCTGTAAGTGGTCGTAGTGAAAGTACGCAACAAATCTTTGCTCAGGCTTATGGTCTAGGATCTCAAATTGGAGTAATGCTTCCTTTTAGTAGAGGGCATGAATCTGAAGCTGATAGAATTGGGTTAACACTTATGGCAATTGCCGGTTACGATCCTAGGGAAGCTCCAGAATTATGGAAAAGAATGCAAGCCAATAGTGGCGGGCAGGCTCCACCAGAATTTTTAAGTACTCACCCTTCGAATGCAACAAGGATCAACAATTTAACTCAGTGGGCTCCTGAAGCTATTGCTGAAGCTAAAAAATACGGATCCACTACTTTTAAATAAGATATCTTAAAATTAAAATTGAAAAGCCACCGGTCTCGGTGGCTTTTTCTATTTTTAGTGCATGAAGCAATTACCTAAAGGCAGCAAAAAGCTAATTCATGCATGGGCTTTTTATGATTGGGCCAACTCAGTTTATAGCCTGGTTATCTCCTCGGCAATATTTCCAATATTTTATGGTGCCCTAACGATCGTAAAGGATTCCGAAGGGAATATGATCAGTGATACGGTGAGCTTTTTAGGTTTCAACTGGAATAATGATACCCTAATTAGTTACGTTACAGCCGCTGCATTTCTTGTGGTTAGTTTTCTTAGTCCATTTCTGTCTGGTATTGCCGATTATGTTGGAAACAAAAAGAATTTCCTGAAATTCTTCTGTTATCTGGGAGCCGTATCCTGCATAGGTTTGTTCTGGTTCAATCTTGAGAATCTCTGGTTCGGCTTGCTTTGCTACTTTCTTGCACTTATTGGTTTTTGGTCCAGCCTGGTTTTCTATAATTCATATTTGCCAGATATCGCCTATAACGATCAACAGGATAAAGCAAGTGCGAAGGGATTTTCTTTGGGCTATTTAGGAAGTGTGATACTACTTGTCCTTTGCCTAATTATGATCCTGAAATACGAATGGTTTGGTTTTGACGATGAGGGTTTGCCAACACGACTTTCTTTTGTACTAACCGGAGTGTGGTGGATCGCTTTTAGTCAGTATACCTATTACTATCTTCCAAAAGGAAATAAAAAAGCCCGACTTACCAAAAATGTACTATTCAATGGATTCAGGGAATTGAAAGGTATCTGGTTCAAGATCAATCAGAATAAACAATTGAACCGTTATTTAGTGGCGTTTTTTGTTTACAGTATGGCCGTTCAAACCATTATGTTGATTGCGACTTATTTTGGGATCGAAGAACTGGAATGGGGAGAACAGGATGCAACCACAGGGTTAATTATAAGTATTCTATTGATTCAGCTTGTAGCGGTGCTTGGAGCTTTTCTAACCTCGCGACTGGCCATTAAATATGGAGATGTCAAGATCCTGATTTTTATCAACCTGATATGGATAGCAATTTGTGGGTATGCTTATTTCATCACGACTCCGCAACAATTTTATGTAGCAGCAGCTTCTGTAGGTTTGGTGATGGGCGGAATTCAATCACTATCCAGGTCTACCTATTCCAAAATGTTACCTGAGAATGCTGTAGACACTGCCAGTTACTTTAGTTTTTACGATGTAGCTGAAAAGATCGGGATCGTGATCGGGATGTTTATGTATGGTCTGGTAGCTCAAATTACCGGCAGTATTAGAAGTTCAATTCTTTTCCTGGTGGTTTTCTTTATTGCCGGAGTATTTTTATTAATGCGTGTACCTAAAAAGCATCCAAAAATAAAAAACCTGCCAGAAGACAGGTTTTAATATTGCAGCAATTTTGATACTTATTAGTAGCTGGAAACACTTCCGGAACCATTCGTTTTAAAACTTTGCTTTTCCGGATCACCTTTATATACGATATCTCCTGAGCCACTAACATTTGCTTTCAAACTTGAAGAAGCGTAAACCATAACATCCCCGGAACCTGAAACTCTTGCTTCAACATTTTTAGCTCTTAGATCGAATGCGTCAAAATCCCCGCTTCCGGTTACGTTACATTCAAAATTGTCACTACTACCTTTGATCTTTATGTCACCCGACCCGGTTACATGACCTTTCAAATAATTTGTCTGTATATCCAGAACCATATCTCCGGAACCTGTAACACTCACGCTCAATCTTTCTTCTGAAAGTTGATCATGTGTCCAGATATCCCCGCTTCCAGTAAGCGAAATGTCATTCACGCTCTTTACAGGAACAGTAATGAGCAGATCTTTTCTAGTCTGAAGATTAACGCCTTTTTCCGTAGAAATTTTAAGCGTACCATTTTTTACTTCCGTAAGTATATATTCCTGAAGATTGCTTTCTGCAGCAACTTTGATGTTTCCTTCAGTTCCCGAAACTAATTTTACGTTCATGGATCCAACCACATGAATTTTTTCATAATCTGAAGTATTCCTGGTTTCCGTCACCATATTTCCGTTTCCACGAATTTTTTTACTGCCCCATTGTGCGTGGGCAGAGGTGAAGGCAAGAAGGAAGAAGGCCGATAGTAATAGTACTTTTTTCATAATAGTTATTTTAATTGATGATTAATTATTCTTTGCTAAATTTTACGCTACCATAACTGGTGGAGATATCGATCCTTGCTCCAGAACCAGAACCATAGTTTCCAGAGATGGATTTACTAGTGTTTTTTTCATTGGTACGGCGAACATCAAGATCGTCTGTTCCGTTAATACCACCATAACTGGTCTTTACGTCAAAGCTGAATGCCATTTCCCGATCATATCCCAAATGCACACCGGCGTAATCGGTATCAATATTTACAGATTTGGTTCCGTTTACTATTTTGTCGATATGCAGCGATCCATAATCAAGATTGATGTCTGCAGAAGTAAATATCCTTTCAACTTTGGTTGTTAAGTAATCGCCATTTCCAATAAGCACCTTTACTTTATTAATTTCAATACTTCCATAATCACAGTTAAAATCCAGTTTGGTCACTTTCCGAATTCGGGATTTGGTATAATCTGCATTCACCAATAATTCTTCAGCTTCTCCAATTTCATAATCTGAATAGTCCGCATCAATTTCAGCATTGGTAACAAATCCAATTCGGCTGCTTCTGCTATAGTCAAAATTCAGAATATTAGAGCGACCATTTAACTCGCCTACATCTATCTTTCCGTAGTCACAATTGATATCAGTATTCCCAAAAGTTTTGTCGATGTAGATTCCGCCGTAATTATTATCGAGAGTAAGATTGTTGTTCTCTGGTGCGCGAATCACATAATTCACCTCCATATTCACATTGTCGAATCCATCAAAAATATTCTTCCACCAGGACCTGTTTTCTTTTGAGAATTTGGTAGTTGCCGTTACTCCTGAAGAATTCTGGTCAAATTCCACTCGTATATCATCGAGTTTGTCTTCAACATCATCCTCGTCGTTCCCATTGGTTTTGATGGTGACTTCAATAAGAACCCGATCTTCTTTCCAGGTCACGATATCTATGTTCCCGTAACTATTGTTGATATTGAGATCACCATTCGTCTTTACGTCAAATTCCTTCCTTATCGTCTTTTTTCTGGTATGCTTGGCTTCTTCAATAACAGAAGCTTCAGTCGTAACTTCAGGCTCTGTACATTTGCTTTCAGGGTACATGTTGGTAACGAGCACCATGAGAAAAAGGATGCTAGATAGTATTGCTTTCATAATTTTGATTGTTTAATGATTTGATGTTTTCAATTTGTTCTAATACTTCACTAAGTAGATCTATTCGCTGCTGGAAATTTTGAATCATAGCGTGTATAACTCTTTTATCATTTCCACTTTCTAGTAGATCATTCTCCATTCTCTTATATCTATTTTCCAGTTTTTTTAATTGCTGAAGGGCATCCTTGATGATCGCCTGAGTTTCAGGAGTGGCTTCCGCATTTAGAGCAATGAGTTCTTTCTCAATTAATCCTGAATAAAACTCCTGGGTCTGCTTCATTTCCGGAGAAATACTTGCCAGATCTGACTGATTTGCCTGGTTGAAATTATTGGATAATAACAGCACTAAGGCTAATACTGCAGCGATACTCAATAATCCTATCCAGATCTTTCCTGAGTTGCTCCCAGCTTTTCCTGACTTTTTAGCTTTTTCCAGCTTGCGGGCAAACTTCTCGCGATGATCTGTCTGCGGTTCTTCGACGTCAAAATTTGCAGACTCGAAGAATTCTTCAAATTCGTTAACTTTCATGTTGCTGCAATTTTTTTCTTAAACTTTCTTTAGCTCTGGAGATCATCGTTCTACAATTTCCGTAGGAGATTTTCATAATCTCACCAATTTCTTCATGATCATATCCTTCGATAAGATGTAGCGTTAAACAAATCCTGTAGTTTTCTTTCAAATTCTTCAATGTGTTAAGCACTAACTTCACTTTGTCATTGGTGTTAGCATCGATGACCAAACCACCAGAGTCCTCTTCATTTTTGAGCTCATCATTATAGGAAACCTCCGCTAGCTTTTTGGATCTGTTTAAAGCAGTGATACTTTGATTGATCACGATACGTTTCAGCCATGCTCCAAAGGTGGCATCCTCGTTAAAACTATCTATTCTCGTAAAAGCCTTTAAAAATGATTCCTGCATAATATCTTCAGCTTCAGCAGAACGTCCTGTAATCCTATACGCGGTGTTGTACATTGCTTTGTAATACCGGTCATAGATTTCCATCTGCGCACGTTGTTCTCCTTTACGGCAACGGGCAACAAGATCATTAATATGTGTGATGGTTGGTGTCAATTAATGCCTGGTTTCTATACTAAAGATGGAACTATTTGAAGATTGTTACACTTTCTGAAAATAAATTTATAAATAAGGCGTGGCATAGGAATTGAATATTTGATATTGCAAATCTATAGAAAGCCCCAATGCGTTGCATTTCAAGGCTTTTAACGAACGTCACCAAATTACTGAAATTTAATCTGGTGACAGTTTGACTTAAATACAATTATGGCTAAAACAAAGTTTACGAATATTGACAGTTTGTCATTTCAGGGAATAGATGAAGATGCAGAATTGATTCCTTTAATGACACCTGAAGATGAAGAAGAAATAAATAAAGAAGATCTTCCGGAAACCTTACCAATTCTACCTCTTAGGAACACGGTTCTATTTCCAGGAGTTGTGATTCCTATTACGGCGGGTAGAGATGCATCTATTAAGCTTATCAACGAAGCAAATAATGGAAGTAAGATCATTGGTGTTGTTTCTCAAAAGGATGAGGAAGTAGAGAATCCAACTTCGAAGGATATTAATAAGGTTGGAGTAGTTGCACGTATTCTTAGGGTGTTGAAAATGCCTGATGGGAATACAACAGTAATTATTCAGGGTAAAAAACGCTTCCAGATCACTCAGGTGGTGACTGAGGAACCTTATATGAATGCTACCGTTGCTGAGGTTCCTGATAATCGTCCTGAGCAGGATAATGCTGAATTTGGAGCGATTATAGAATCTATCAAGGATCTTGCACTTCAAATAATTAAAGGCAGTCCAAATATTCCTTCGGAAGCTTCTTTTGCAATTAAGAACATAGAAAGTAATTCTTTTCTGATCAATTTTGTTTCATCTAATATGTCTCTATCTGTTTCTGAAAAACAGAAGTTACTGGAGATGAATGATCTTAAAGAGAGAGCACTTTCTACGCTGAAGCATATGAATACGGAGAACCAGAAACTGGAACTCAAAAATGATATTCAGAGCAAGGTTCAAAGTGATATGAGCCAGCAGCAGAGAGAGTATTTCCTACACCAGCAAATGAAGACCATCCAGGAAGAGCTAGGTGGAGTTTCGCATGAAGGTGAAATTGTGGAAATGCGTGATCGCGCAAAAGACAAGCAATGGGACGAGGATGTTCAGAATCACTTTGAGAAAGAACTTTCCAAAATGCAACGTATGAATCCGCAGGTTGCAGAATATTCCATACAAAGAAATTACCTGGACCTGTTTCTTGATCTTCCATGGAACGAGTTCAGTAAAGATAAATTTGATCTAAAGCGGGCGAAGAAAATTCTTGATCGTGATCACTATGGTCTTGATGACGTAAAAAGAAGGATCATAGAATATCTTGCAGTTTTAAAACTCCGTAACGATATGAAATCTCCAATTTTATGTCTTTATGGACCTCCCGGAGTTGGTAAAACTTCGCTAGGAAAGTCGGTTGCGGAAGCATTGGGCAGAGAATATGTCAGAATTTCTCTGGGTGGTCTAAGAGATGAAGCAGAGATACGCGGACATAGAAAAACCTACATTGGTGCTATGCCAGGTAGAATTATACAGAGTTTAAAGAAAGCTGGAACCAGCAACCCTGTTTTTGTTCTGGATGAGATCGATAAGTTAAGTATGGGAAATGCAGGAGACCCTTCTTCAGCATTACTCGAAGTCCTGGATCCTGAACAGAATTCAGAATTTCATGACAACTTCCTCGAGATGGGATTTGACCTATCCAAGGTAATGTTTATCGCTACCTGTAATTCATTGAATACAATTCAGCCGGCATTAAGAGACCGAATGGAAATTATCAATGTGACAGGTTATACTATTGAGGAGAAAGTGGAGATCGCAAAAAGACATTTGCTTCCGAAGCAATTAGAAGAACACGGTCTAACTGCAGAACATCTTAAAGTTGGTAAAAAGCAACTCGAGAAGATTGTAGAAGGTTATACCCGGGAATCTGGAGTGAGATCTCTGGAGAAACAAATAGCCAAAGTGGTTAGATACGCAGCCAAGAACATTGCGATGGAAGATGAATATAATATCAAATTGAACGATGAAGATATTATTGAAATTCTTGGAAGTCCTAAAATGGAGCGTGATAAATACGAGAACAATGATGTTGCTGGTGTTGTTACCGGACTTGCTTGGACCCAGGTAGGTGGTGATATTTTGTTTATCGAATCTATTCTCTCTAAAGGTAAAGGAAATCTTAGTATTACCGGAAACCTTGGGAAAGTGATGAAGGAATCGGCCACCATTGCTATGGAATATATCAAAGCGAATGCAGACGATCTTGGAATAGATGCTTCAATTTTTGAAAAGTACAATGTACACATTCACGTTCCGGAAGGGGCAACCCCGAAGGATGGTCCAAGTGCAGGTATCACCATGCTTACTTCTCTGGTATCGCTATTTACTCAGAAGAAGGTGAAGAAAAGTATTGCCATGACCGGCGAGATCACCTTAAGAGGAAAGGTTCTTCCTGTTGGCGGAATTAAAGAAAAGATCCTGGCAGCCAAGAGAGCCCGAATCAAAGAACTTATTCTTTGTGAAGAAAATAAGCGTGATATTGAGGAGATCAAGGACGAATATTTAAAAGGTCTAACCTTTCATTATGTAAGGGATATGAGCGATGTCATAGATATTGCCATTACCAAGCAGGCGGTAAAGAACGCTAAGAAATTATAAAGTAAGAAGCCCCAAAAGGGGCTTTTCTTTTGGATATATACCCGGTAAAAAAGTTTAAAAATTTACCTTTGCAATTAGAAGTTTAGAGAATATGAGCAAGAAAATAACGATCGCCATAGACGGCTTTTCTTCAACAGGTAAAAGCACTGTTGCAAAAGGACTGGCTAAAAAGTTGAATTATGTATATGTTGATACTGGTGCCATGTATCGTGCGGTGACCTTATATATGATGCGTAAACTATTCGTTTCAGATAATAATTTTAGTGAAGAATCAATCATCAGGCATCTTCCTTTCGTAAGTTTGAAATTCGTTTTCAACGAACAGAAAGGTTTTGCTGAAATGTATCTGAATGGTGAAAATGTCGAGAAGGAAATTCGTTATATGGAAGTTTCGGAACAGGTGAGTAAAGTTGCAGCTGTACCTGATGTTCGAAAAATGCTCGTAGACCAGCAGCAGGAAATGGGAAAAGAAAAGGGTGTTGTGATGGATGGTCGCGATATAGGGACCGTAGTTTTTCCAGATGCTGAACTGAAAATCTTTATGACTGCTTCTACTGAAAAAAGAGCACAACGAAGATATGATGAACTTATTGAAAGAGGGGATGAGGTGGAATTTGAAGCGGTCTTGAAAAATGTAAAGGATCGTGATTTTATGGATTCTACTCGTGAAGACTCACCGCTTATAAAGGCTGATGATGCTGTGGAATTCGATAATTCAGATTTGGATCTTGAAGAGCAATTTGAACAGATATTAAAAATAGTAGAAGACAGATTGTCTGAATAAATGTCTGAAAACAGAGGCATAAGTAAATCGGTACTATATTTAATGTCTGCCAGTGCCGGTTTGGTAGTAGCCAATAATTACTACAATCAACCCTTATTAAATTTAATTGCGATTGACTTCGGTGTTTCTGAAGCGGCAGTGAGTAATGTTCCATTATTTACTCAGCTTGGATATGCCTTTGGGTTATTATTTATAATTCCGTTAGGAGATAAATTCCCCAGGAAGAAAATGGTAATGGTAGATTTCATCGTTATCATTATTAGTCTTCTCGCTATGGCGATTGCTCCAAGTTTACCAATTCTAATATTGTCAGGATTTGTGGTTGGCTTTTCTTGCGTGGTGCCTCAAGTATTTGTGCCTATGGCGGCACAATTAGCAAATCCAGAAAACAGGGGTAGTGCGATTGGTATCGTAATGAGTGGATTGCTTATTGGAATTCTGGGAAGTAGATTCATTAGCGGTTACGTAGGGGAATATTTTGGCTGGCGTGCCATGTATTATGGTGCAACCGGAATAATGCTGATACTTTGGTTACTTCTAAAATTGAAATTACCAGAACTGCAACCCGATTTTAAAGGTACCTACAAACAACTCATGCAATCTACCTGGCATTATTTCAAAACTGAAAGTCCGGTGCGACTTGCTGCGGTGAGAGGAGGACTTGGATTTGCAGGTTTCAGCGCTTTCTGGACTACTTTGGTCTTTGTAATGGAAGATAATTTCAATTATGGAAGCGGTATCGCTGGAGCTTTCGGGTTACTGGGAATAGGAGGAGCATTGGCGGCAACTGTCATTGGTAAACTCAGCGACCGTATGAACAAGAACAATTTGATCACTCTGGCCACGCTCATCATGTTATTAGCCTGGATGATCTTCGAATTCTCAGGCAATTCAATAGTAGGTATGGTAATAGGAGTTCTTTTAGTAGATATGGGCTTGCAATCCCTGCACATCACGAATCAGAATATTATCTTTTCCAGAAACCAGGATGCACGCAATAGAATAAACACGATTTATATGGTGGGATACTTTGCTGGCGGCGCTTTGGGAACGATCACGGGAGCATATGCCTGGGAGCTTTTCCATTGGGAAGGAGTGGTAACATTAGGTCTTTTCTACACGATACTCATTTTAATTACTCACTTCCTTTTCAAGAAAACTGAATCTGCTTAAAAATAGAAGAGTAGGGGTTTGAATAATATAAATTAAGTTGTATTTTTGCACTCCTTTTTGGCAGAATACCGGGAATCCAAAAAGGGTTGAAAATCAAAACTATAAACAACTTCTGTAGTTTCTGTTTTGCTGAAAGATTTCCGAAGAAACACAGAATACAAATTTAGGAGTCAGTAATGGCTGAAGAAAACACAAACAAAGAATCTCAGGAAATTGAAGTACAGGATGTTGCCGGTATGGCAAATGAGTCTCAACCTGACGCAGAAACGCAACAGGCAAACCCTGAGAAATTTCTAGAAGAATTTAACTGGCACAACTACGAAGAAGGAATTGATCCTATCGACGATAAGAAGCTGGAAGAATTCGAAAAATTAGTAGCTGAAAATTTCGTTGACACTTTAGATGACGAGGTTGTAACAGGAAAAGTAATTAATATTACAGATCGTGATGCAATCATTGATATCAATGCAAAGAGTGAAGGTGTTATTTCTCTAAACGAATTTCGTTACAACCCAGATCTTAAAGAAGGTGATGAAGTAGAAGTACTTATCGACGTTCGTGAAGATTCTACAGGTCAATTGATCCTTTCTCACCGTAAGGCGAGAGTGATCAAGGCATGGGAAAGAGTGAACACTGCACATGACGAAAGTCTTGTTGTAAATGGATTCATTAAATGTCGTACTAAAGGTGGTATGATCGTAGACGTATTTGGTATCGAAGCTTTCCTTCCAGGATCTCAGATCGATGTGAAGCCAATTCGTGATTACGATGCTTACGTAGGTAAGAACATGGAATTCAAAGTAGTGAAGATCAACCACGAGTTTAAAAACGTTGTTGTTTCTCACAAAGCGCTTATCGAAGCAGATATCGAAGAGCAGAAGAAAGAGATCATTGGACAGCTTGAAAAAGGTCAGGTACTTGAAGGTACTGTTAAGAACATTACTTCTTACGGTGTATTCGTTGACCTTGGAGGTGTTGATGGACTTGTTCATATTACAGACCTTAGCTGGTCTAGAATCAACCATCCAAATGAGATCGTTGAACTAGATCAAAAACTTAACGTTGTAATTCTTGACTTTGATGAGTCTAAGTCTAGAATCCAATTAGGTCTTAAGCAACTTAGCCAGCACCCATGGGATGCTCTTAGCGAAGAACTTAAGGTTGGTGACAACGTAAAAGGTAAAGTAGTTGTAATCGCAGATTACGGTGCATTTATCGAAGTTGCTGAAGGTGTTGAAGGTCTTATCCACGTTTCTGAAATGTCCTGGAGTACGCACTTGCGTTCAGCTCAGGATTTCGTAAATGTTGGTGATGAGGTTGATGCTCAAATCCTTACTTTAGATAGAGA
Organism: Christiangramia sp. LLG6405-1; assembly: GCF_045055805.1. Lineage (GTDB taxonomy): Bacteria > Bacteroidota > Bacteroidia > Flavobacteriales > Flavobacteriaceae > Christiangramia. The sequence continues at coordinate 2,308,894 of NZ_CP159330.1, forward strand.
AGACAGAAAAATGTCTCTTGGTATCAAGCAATTGAGCCAGGATCCATGGACTGATATCACTACTAAATATCCTGTTGGATCAAGACATGAAGGTATCGTTCGTAACTTTACTAACTTCGGAGTATTCGTTGAGTTAGAAGAAGGAATCGACGGACTTATCTATATCTCTGATCTTTCATGGACTAAAAAGATCAAGCACCCATCTGAGTTTACAAACGTAGGTGATAAGCTTGAAGTAGTAGTTCTTGAACTTGATGTAGATGGTAGAAAACTAAGTCTTGGTCACAAGCAGATCGAAGATAATCCTTGGGATAAGTATGAAGCCGACTTTGGAGTTGGAACAAAACATACTGCTGCAATCACTGAGATCGTAGACAAGGGAGCAACTATCGACTTTAATGAGGATATTACTGCATTCGTTCCACAGAGACATCTGGAGAAAGAAGATGGTTCTAAACTTAAACAAGGTGAAGAAGCAGAATTCCAGATCATTGAGTTCAACAAAGAATTCAAGAGAGTGGTAGCTTCCCATATGGTAATTCACAAAGAAGAAGAGCAAAAAATCGTTAAGCAGGCTGCTAAGAAATCAGCTTCGCAAAACAAGGACAACGCCACTACAATTGGTGATGTTAATGCTGATCTTCAAGCGTTGAAAGACAAGATGGAAGGGAAGAGCTAATAACTCTCTCAGACATTAAATAAAAAACCTCCTTAGTTCGCTAAGGAGGTTTTTCTTTTCTGAAACATTTCAATATTTTCTAATTTTAAATATTTCTTCTGAAACCATTCTTTTCTGAAAGATTCTATTCCACAAAGTTTTCTATCAAAGGTTCAGTTCTTCTGAAAGTTATTCATCAATTCCATGAGTTGATCTGCTTTAATCGGTTTGATAAGATAATTATCCACCTCACCATAACTCTTTGCCCTTTCCACATCCTCCGGGTCAACTGAAGAAGTAACTATATAAATAATAACCTTTTTTGAACTTGGAACCTTAATGAATTCCTCCAGAAATTGCCAGCCATCCATTATGGGCATGTTTAGGTCCAGTAAAATAATATCTGGAACCGACTGATTAGATCTCATGATAGGACGTAATTTGGTAATTGCTTCATCACCATTCTTAAAAACCATTACGCTCTGAGCGAAATTTGCCATTTCCATAATCCTTTTCGTTCCATAAATAAAAATAGGATCGTCATCTATAATACAGGCTATATCAACTTTCTTCATAATTTTTTAAATAGATTGAAAATACGGTTCCATGACCAGGCGTACTTTTTACCTGGACATTACCGTGCAGGGCTTCAATTTGATTTTTTGTAATAAATAATCCAATTCCTCTAGAATCTTCATGTGCATGGAAAGTTTTATACATTCCAAAAAGTTTTCTCCGGTGTTTTTTAAGGTCTATACCAAGACCGTTATCTTCAATGTCAATTCGAACAAAACCATTTTCCTCTAAAGTTGCGCTTAATTTTACAAAAGAATTTCTTTCAGAAGAGCTGTACTTGACGGCATTGGTTATAAAATTCAGAAAGATACTATCGATGTATGCTGGGACTCCCAGTACATGTATTTCTCTACCTATATTATTATAAATTTCAACCTTTTGCTTCGCAGCTATCGCTGTAATTGAGTTCTGTATGTTTTCAACACTCTTATGAAGATTGACTGCATCTAAGTTTTCTTCTACTGCAGTATTTATCAGGGTTACTTCGTTTAGATGTTCAATGGTTTCAGAAAGATTTTCAGAAGCATTATTTAGATGCCTGAAGATTTCATTTTCTTTCAATTCCGGGTAATCACGCATTGATAGATCCAGGAGCATTCCAATATTGCTGGAATGAGATCTTAAATTGTGTGAAACTATATGCGCGAAGTTTTTAAGTCTGGCATTCTGCTCCTGAGTAATATTCATAACGCTGGAAAGTTCTTCCTCTACTAACTTCAGGTTCGTAATGTCGATAGCCATAAAAAGGTATCCTGTATTCTCACCGTTATCTGAAATTGGAGTTATTGCCAGTTGTACCGGAAATTCTGTACCATCTTTTCTAACATAGGTCCAGTCCTTATTTTTCAACTTTTGACTGTTTGAAATCTTTCTCAAGAACTCCGGAAGATCATAGTTCTCATGATCACTGAATAGGTTATTTGAGAAGGATTCAAGTTCGTTAGAAACATGAATTGAAGTAATGTTCAATTGCTGGGAAACTTCAGTTTGGGTGTATCCAAGCATTCTTTCAGCTCCTTTGTTGAAGGATTCTATACGCCCTTCAGAATCTGTTGAAATAATACTTACGTGGGTGCTGGCATTGAAGATCCCTTCGAGTTTTCCTAAAGTTAAGCGCAATTTTTCTGAAGCGATCTTTTCTTTAGTGATATCAGTTATTTGAGAAACAAAATGTAGCGGATTTCCTTTATGATCCCGAACCAGCGATACGGCAAGTTTTATAAATACGATCGATCCATTCTTATGGAAGTATCTTTTCTCCATATGATAGAATTCGCGATCGCCTGCAACCAGTTCATTAAGTAAGCCTAAATCGTTATCTAAATCTTCCGGATGAGTAATATCCTGAAATGTTAGTTTCCTGAGCTCGTCTTCGGTATAACCTACGATATTACAAAGACTCTTATTTACGCTTAGCCAGTTACCGCTTATATCAAGTATTGCCATACCTATGGCGGCATGCTCAAAACTGCCACGAAAAGTTTGTTCGCTAATACGCAACTTCTTTTCAGCCTGTAGCCTGTGATTAATATTATGCATAGCGACTACCGCTCCATCCAGGTTGCCATCATGATCAAAAACCTGAACTCCATTTACCGATACTATAACTTCTTCTCCGCGAACTGGTCGTATTCTAATGACTTCATTAGAGATTGATCCGGTATTGAGTGCTTTGATAAGTGGTATTTCATCCTCTTTCAAAGCTCGCGTACCATCGGCATTGTATAAGCCGTAATGCATGGAAAGTTCTTCTTTAGGAACAGGTTTTGCTGGTAGGCCATGCCAGTCTTTAGTTGCCTGGTTGAATAATGTAAGATTGCCCTTAGCATCACAAGCTACGATGCCAACTTCAACACTTTCCAGAACTTTTTCCATTAGTTCCTGCTTGCGGTGATTTTCCGCCTCGCTATTCTTAATCTCAGTAATATCTGCGGTATGCATGATAATACCTCCAATTCGATTTTCAGAATTATACCAAGGTCTTACCTCCCAGGTGATCCAGTTTTTTGTACCATCTGCACGAACAAAACATTCTTCATCCATACTATGTATCGCACCGCTAAGACATTCCTGATGTATTTTTTTCCAGTCCTCTCCAATTTCAGGAAAGATCTCATAATGTGATTTTCCAACCACATCGATATTTTCAATTTGATAGTCCTTTAACCAGCGTTTTGAAACAGCAATATATTTTAGATCATTATCGAACATGGCTATTGCAGAAGGAGCCTGTTCTATAAACAACCTTTTGAGTTCGAACCTTTTTTTCATCTGGCTGATCTCCTCGCTGCTAATTCCACCAGCAATGCTATCAGACAATTGCTGAATAACATTCTGCTTTTGTTCTTCCAGAGCAAAGATGAGTGCACCGTCAGGTAACTGAATAACCTTATAAGAAAATTTTCTGAAGTGACCTTTTGACATTTTGAGTCTTATTTGACCGGACTTTCCGGGATCATGTTTAATTTTTGAAAGTAGCTCTTTCCAGTTCGAAAACTTCAGATGTTCCTCGGCTTTAGTTTTTTTCAGTATGTGTGATGGAGGAGCGAATCCAAGGTGTCGCAAGATTTGAATATTGAGCCAGATGTAATCCGGTTCTTCCGGTTTATGTATCAAAAATCCATGCAAGCCATATTTTTGAACAAATTCAAAAACATGAGGTTCTTGCATAATTAATGAGATTTCATGTTCTCTCACGTTCTGCATAGGTCGTAGGTTGGGAATAGATTGGGGAATCTATTACTGCAATTAAGATATTTTCTTCGGTTTAAGCAACAGTAAATTTTAAAAAAGCATGGATTTTGGTATTAATTGGTTGATTTATGTTAAACATAAATTTGGTTGTTATTACATTTTGCTGTCTGGAATTAGAAAGAACAATAGTCCTCAATGATCATTTTCAGGATAGAATTAGCTCAGTTAGAAGCGAAGAGGTTAGTCAAATTTCAGTATTATTGAAGTATGAAAAAAAGATACTGGATTGTACTTATTCTTGTGTTTGTTCTGGCGGTTACATACTTTACCGGACCAGTGCCCGAGGAACCGACATACGATCTACAGCTTCCGATGATAGCTTCCAATCTAACCGAACTTGATAATTACATTAACGATAAAGAATCAAAAAAGCCAACACGTAAGGATAACCAGGCTCGCATAGAATGGTATGGAGAAACACTTGGCAAAACAGAATATAGCATCATTTATCTGCATGGTTTTGCAGGTAGTTATAGAGATGGTTATCCAGTAAATAACAATATTGCTAAAAAATTAAATGCGAACATTTACTATGCTCGCTGGGCCGGTCACGGTCTAGAGGCTCAGGCAAGTCTGGATGATTTTAATGGAGAGAATGCCTGGCAGTCTGCTATGGAAGCTTTAGCCATTGGAAAGCAAATTGGTGAAAAGGTGATCATTATGAGTACGTCTACTGGAGGAACTCTGGCGTTTAAGCTTGCTGCTGAATTTCCAGAAGATGTTCATGCTCTCATAAATATGGGGCCAAATCTCGAGGATGATCAACCTGGTACTTTTGTGCTGAGTACTCCGTGGGGTTACGAGATTGCTAGCTTAATAAGTTTTGGGGATAACAGAAAAATTGAGCATGAGCAACAAATTGCTACTCAATACTGGGACACAATTTATCCATCCAGAGCTCTCGTAGATCTTCAGGTTCTCGTTGAAACCACAATGATTCCGGAAACATTCAAGAAGGTGAAATGTCCTGTACTTACTTTATATTATCACAAGAACTTTATCCAGGAAGATGAACATGTAGAGGTGGATATCTATGAAAATATTCACAAACTATTGAGCACTCCAGACTCAATGGTTGTTTTGAAGCCGCTGGCCACCCCGGAAACTCATTTCGTAGGGAGTGATATTAAATCTAAGGATACAGAAATTGTTGAAAAAGCTATTGAAGAATTTCTGAGAAATAAACTAGATATAAATATATGATGAATAGTCTTCAGCATTGAAATGATAAAATGATTACACTATAGTTTAGTAAAAGATCAATCCAAAAAAAGCCTTATTTTTGTATCAATCTACAACCAGTTTTATGAGCCGCAAAGTTCTTTTAGACTCAAATCAACTTGATATCATTCTTCACAGGTTGGCCTGTCAATTAGTAGAAAAGCATACAAATTTCGAAGATACCGTACTTATAGGGATTCAGCCGCGCGGAATATACGTTGCAGAAAGGATTATCAACATCCTGAAAGATGAGTATGGATTGGATCATTTGAAAACTGGTCAGCTTGATATTACCTTTTATCGAGATGACTTCAGAAGAGGGGAAAAACCTTTGGAAGCCAATAAAACCAGAATAGATTTTATGGTAGAGGATAAGAATGTAATTTTTATTGATGATGTTCTTTATACCGGCCGAAGCATAAGAGCGGCGTTAACTGCAATTCAATCCTTCGGAAGACCACTCGAAATTGAATTACTAAGCTTGATAGACAGGAGGTTCAGCAGACATTTACCAATTCAGCCAGATTACACCGGAAGACAGGTAGATGCGATCAATGACGAGAAAGTAAAAGTAAGCTGGAAAGAACAGGATGGAGAAGATGCGGTTTATTTAATTGCAAAAGACTTGGATCATGAGTAGTGAATTAAGTGTAGATCACTTACTGGGAATTAAATATCTTCAGCAGGAGGATATAGAATTAATATTTAAAACTGCAGATCATTTTAAGGAAGTGATCAACAGACCTATCAAAAAAGTTCCATCTTTAAGAGATATTACCATTGCGAACCTCTTTTTTGAAAATAGTACACGAACCAGACTTTCTTTTGAACTGGCTGAAAAAAGGCTAAGTGCAGATGTTATAAATTTTTCTGCAGCTTCCTCTTCAGTAAAAAAAGGGGAAACTCTTATTGATACAGTCAATAATATTCTTTCAATGAAAGTGGATATGGTCGTGATGAGACATCCCAATCCCGGAGCAGGAATCTTTCTTTCAAGACACGTAAACGCGAGTATTATTAATGCCGGAGACGGGGCGCATGAGCATCCCACCCAGGCCTTGCTTGATTCATATTCTATTAGAGAGAAGCTTGGAGATGTAGGTGGAAAAAAGGTCGTGATCGTGGGAGATATTCTTCACAGTCGGGTAGCCCTTTCCAATATTTTCGCATTAAAGCTTCAGGGCGCAGAAGTTAAAGTGTGTGGACCCAAAACCTTGCTGCCAAAGCATATTGAATCTCTGGGTGTAAAGGTTGAAACCAATCTCAAAAAAGCTTTGGAATGGTGCGATGTAGCAAATATGTTGCGCGTACAGAATGAGCGTATGGATATTAGTTATTTCCCTAGTACAAGAGAATATGTGAAGCAATTCGGGCTGAATAAAAAAATGCTGGATAGTCTCAATAAAGAAATTGTGATCATGCATCCCGGACCAATAAATAGGGGAGTGGAGATCACCAGCGATGTGGCAGATTCTGAACATGCGATCATACTTGATCAGGTGCAAAATGGGGTTGCAGTAAGAATGGCTGTAATTTATTTGCTAGCATCCAAGATCAAACAATAAAAGAAATTATGAAAAGAACCGAAAAGGGAAATTATATACTTATTTCTGCTGAAAATGCAGAACTCACAGACTTTACGAGTCAGTTAACCAAGCATCATCAGGATTTTGAGTCTTCAAACATCGTTGTGGATTTAAGTAAGCATAGGGATTTAGAAAACCAGCAACTGCTGGCTTTTTTAGAGGTTTCCAATTTACATAAGGATGCAAACAAAAGTTTTGTGATTGTTAATGATGCACTGGGAATAGATGAATTACCAGAAGAATTAGTAGTAGTTCCCACATTACAGGAAGCAGAGGACATGATACAGATGGACGAGATTCAGCGTGATCTTGGATTTTAAAGAATGGGTAACAGCCAGTTAAAAATAACGATCCTTGGCTGTTATGCCGCTACTCCCAGAAGTTTTACGAATCCAACTTCACAAGTACTTGAGATTAAAAATCATCTTTTTTTAATTGATTGTGGTGAAGGCACTCAGGTTGCTTTGCGTAAGAATAAAATTAAGTTCTCCAGGATCAAACATATTTTTATATCTCATCTTCACGGTGATCATGTTTTTGGACTGGTAGGACTTGTCTCTACATTTTCATTACTAAACCGGGAATCTGAACTTCACATTCATGGACCCAAAGGCATCAAAAAATTCATTACTGTACAACTTCAATTGAGCGGAGCGTGGACGAAATACCCTCTAATCTTCCATGAACTGAGTTCCAGGGAATCTGAGGTTGTTTTAGAAGATGAAGAAGTTACAGTAAGCACTATTCCTTTGAAACATAGAGTCTATACCAATGGATTCTTATTTAAAGAAAAAATAGGTGATCGGAAGCTACTTATAGATGAGGCCCAGCAAAGAAACATTCATTATACGCTATTTAAAAGTTTAAAAAAGGGCAAGGATGTCACTTCAGAAGATGGCATTTTGGTAAAAAATAATTTGGTCACTGAAGATCCTGCAGCACCTCTATCCTATGCCTTTTGCAGTGATACCATGTATGCTCCTGAAATAGTTCCATTAATTCAGAAAGTGTCTGCTCTTTATCATGAGTCAACCTTTCTAGAAAGCGAGGCGGCGCTAGCTGCTCCTACTAAGCACAGCACCGCAAAACAAGCTGCTGAAATTGCTAAACTTGCCCGAGTAGGGAAACTAATTTTAGGGCATTATTCAACTCGATATACAAACATCACGACATTTAAAGAAGAAGCTATTTCGATTTTTCCGAATGTAGTTTTAGGTGATGATGGACAAGAAATAATCGTTGAATAACATCATCGATTATTTATTTCTTGATTTTAATCGGAAAGCTCCTATATAATTAGTCGTAAATTCCTACAAATAATGTTAAAAAATAGCCATACTTCGGTGTAGTTTAGCTGATTAGTGTTTTTAATCGATTTAATGTGTACATTTATCATCCCAATCTAAATGAACCTACATTATGTCGAAAATTTTATCATCCTTTTTAGCTTTACTTATCTGTACTCTATTTCTTACATCTTGTTCTAAAGATAATTCTGAAGATTCTGTAACCGGGTATGATCAAACAGTAACCAGTCGTGCGTCTTATGAATATAGTGCACTGGAAGTTGAGATTCTGGAAGATCTTAATATATACAGAAAAGCTAATGGTTTGAGTGAATTAAAACCACTAGTGGAGGGTTCAGTGGAATCTGAAGAGCATAATTACTATATGATCGATGAGGGTGCTGTTAGTCATGATAACTTTTCAGATAGAGCTTCCTATTTAATGAATGCTGTTGGAGCGAGTAAGGTTGGGGAAAATGTAGGTTATGGATATAGAACTTCTGAAGCAGTGATCAATGCATGGCTAAAGAGTAGAGGGCACAAAGACAATATTGAAGGTAATTACACTCATTTTGGAATATCAGTTAGACAGGACGCTGAAGGGAAAAATTACTTCACGAACATATTTGTAAAAAAATAGTACAATATATACACCCCCCAAATCTGAAAGGGAACAGGCTAGAGGCTGTTCCCTTTTTTTATTATCTCAATTAAATTTTAGCTACAATAAATCAAAGTTTAACTATTGAATCACAGCTGGAATACGATCGATATACATTTTCTGGAAGTTTGCATTGTTCATTCCACTTTCTCCAAGAAGCTCAATTTCCATTCTGTTTACTCTCGATTTAGAGACACTGGATCTTCCCAGAATGCTATTAATAGCAACTTCCAGAAGAGGTTCTGAAGGTTCGCCAAGTATACCAAGATTATTAAGATCTTCTATATATTCTATGTCAGGTTGCAAACCGTTTATATAATCAGAATTACCATCAACATTTATTGATTTAAATACCAGAGGTTGCAGAGCATAGGTATGGTTATCACTAGCACCTTCTCTAGTATAATCATCGCTATCGTAAAGCGTAACTGAAGCCTGGAATTTTCCTACCGTACGATCTCCGATCTGGTTAACGATAATATATGGATCAAGGCCATTGATGATAAGTTCGCTGGCTGACGCACTGGATCTTGATGTTAGTACATAAACTTCAGATAAGTTCAAGCTGTTTATCGATGAACCGCTTCTAACATTTCCATCAAATCTATTCAGCAAAGCATCAGGATTCTGAGCTTCATAGTAGGTTTGATATTTATCGTTCCACTGCTCCTTCATAAAGATCTCTCCTTCGAACTGTCCGGTGATCATACTGGCCAGATCAACAGCAGATTCTACAGAACCACCACCATTATATCTAAGATCTACTACAAGATCTGTAACACCGTTGGACTGAAATTCTGCAAACGCCGCGTTGAGATCATCATCGAAGTTTGCTGTAAAACTATTGTACATTAAATAGCCAATTTTTCTACCATCTATATCCAGCGTTTTAGCGATATATACAGGGTTTTCGGTATATGCGTCATCGGTAAAATTCACTACCTGATCTGTGACAATGATCTGGTTGTCCTGGACGTAAGCTACGTTGATGCTAAAACTATCCTGACTTATAAGTTCCATAAAATTTGAAGAGGTCAATTGCTGACCATCAATTTCAGTGAATACAGCACCACGAGTTAAGCCTGCTTCATCTGCAGATGTTCCTGGCAGTACATACCTAATAAAACCAAATACGAAATCTGAATTAGAGATTTGCCCAATACCATATTGTATACCAGTGGCGCCGCTCATTCCTTCAAATCTTTCCTCAAGCTCATTGTAATCATCTGTAATAAAGCTGAATCTGTCAAAATCTGCAGTTAGATCATCGAAGAGAGATTCTGGTGAAGAAGCATCTACCAGAAAATTGATCTTTTCGGTAGAGGAGGAGAAGTAATTATCTGCAAGTTCCGGCACATCCTCTTTATATAAATAGATCTCGTTTAAACCATTATAGACAAAACTCTCCACCTCTATTTCCTCATCTACGGGTTCTTCGTTTTCATCGATGACATTTTCAGGAAGATTGGGATTTCTTTCAGTAGGCGTTTCTTCTTTTTCGCAAGATGTAAGAATTCCAAAGCTGAAAAGAAAGATCAGTATTTTGCTTTTTATGTTCATATGTTCCATTCTTAAGTTGGTACAAGTTGTAAAACTCACTAATTGTGCCATTTTATGTTCAATAATATTTACGAGAATAAATAGAGTCCGGTTCAATATTAAAATTAATATGTAATTGTGACTAGTACGTAGGATAAGTTTACTTCGGAATATAAATGGTGATTTAAAGGATGCTAGATAATTCTGTAGATAGTCTTAGCAAGCATTGAATACTTTCGATTATAATCGTCTTACTTAAAAGTTTTTATCGAAAGTATAAATAATCGAAAAAGGTTCAGGCTAGAGGCTGAACCTTTTTCATTGAAAATCGATTTGTTGGGGTCGATTTATCTATCATATCAACATTGGTTGATACCCCAGCTTCGATTCTGGTAAAATTTTTAATTGGATTAGTACAAATATCACATGTCAACTACACTAAACATCGATCTTCTGTTTAGTTGATGATCTTTCTCTGAGCACCTGTCACAATCTATAGCGGGTTTGTTCTCACCGTAACCCTTATATTCCTGAATTCTATCTTCAGCTATGCCATTAGCAACAAGGTAGTCGAAGGTTGACTTAGCTCTTCGTTCAGCAAGTTTTTCATTATAAGCATCTGTTCCTCTACGGTCTGTATGAGAACCAATAGCGATTACAAGTTCTGGATACTCCTCCGTCATTAGTGCTACAAGTTTATCCAGCTCTTGTGCTGCATCTGGTCTAATATTCGACTTGTCGAAATCAAAATATATGTTGTCAATTTCAGCAAGATATTCAACATCCTTGACAGGGTTTAGCTGGATGTCATATTTTAAAGTATCTATTTCATCACTATCTCTGGTATCTATAGATCCATTGAAAGTTTCGTATTTGATCTCTTTGGCTTCGACTGGAAACTCTAGATCACGGTCAATTTGAGTCTCATAATAACCTTCTTTATTTGTTTCGAGAAATGCGAGTTCCTCACCATTTTCGTCCATGATCCTAACAGTTGCAGAACTGATTGGATTGCCATTAACAGCATCAGATACTGTTCCCGCAACCACTAAAGGATTCATTTTATTAAAAACGAAAATATTATCATCTTCTCCTTCACGATTACTTGAAATATAACCTTCCTTAGAATCTTTAACCTGGAAATAGGCGAAATCATCAAGACTACTATTAATGGTCTCTCCAAGATTCTCTACAGTTATTTTTCCTTCCTCTAATCTGAAAATATCGAATAAACCTAATCCTGCATGTCCATTGGAAGAAAAGTAAAGAGTACCATTAGTATCCAAAAACGGAAAGGTCTCATCAAATTCTGTATTTACCGGAGCTCCAAGATTTTCAATAGTTCCATAAGTGTTGTCTTCGTTAATCGCTACTTTATAAATATCTGTTCCGCCAATACCATTTGGCATATCAGAAGTAAAATAAAGTATTCTGCCATCTCTTGATAAGGAAGGGTGACCAATGGAATATTCGTTGCTATTGAAAGGTAATTCCTTTACGTCCATCCATGAACCATTGGAACTGGTAGCCGAATACAATTTTAAGTGATTCGTTTTATCCTTATCTCTTTTTCCTTCTTTATTTCCGAGGTAATTATTTCTTGTAAAATAAATAGTACTGCCATCTGGAGAAACTACTGCCGGACCATCGTGAAGTTTGGTGTTAATATCACCCTGAATAGGCATTATGTTTCCAGTTTCTGAATCCATTACATAAATATCCAGAAATGGTTCACCATTCCAGCTATATGTTTTTTCTTTTACGTCTACATCCTGTGCTCGGGCTGATACGAAATAGATCATTCCATCCATCTCGAATACTCCAAAATCACTAACTTCAGAATTGAAATCGGCTTGCTGAAGTTTATAAGTTGCCATACTCTTGTATTCATCTTTATTCAGCATGGTTTGGATACCGTCCGAATCTCTTCCTGTTTCGAGGTATCGTTTTAAAAAAGTTCTGGATTCATCATAACGCTTAACTCCGCGAAGAGCCTGTGCATATTTATAATAATATTCCGGAGATATGGTAGTGTCTTCAATAACATCTCCATAATAAAATACTGCATTTTCAGGACTTCTAAGCATCATATAAGCATCACCCAAACGAGTAGAATTATAAGTAATGTTGTATTCCTCTTCAATAAGATCTTTGTAAACTTCAGTAGCTTCAAGATAAGCGAAGTTTTTATATAGCCTATCTGCTTTTCTTTGTTTTCCACTTTGAGCCTGCATTCCAATGGAGCAGATAAAGATAGAAAGGAAAAATATGTAGTAGTTTTTCATAATCTATAGACGTTAATTAGAAGAATCGCGGAGATTTGTATCTGGTATTCTTGAATCTGAATTCGTAAATAAGGATGAATTCATGGGATCCAGAGGTATATGGTTGAATATCTGAAATAGAATATTCATATGCATAACCTGCTCTGAAGCCTGGGAACAACTGAATATCCAGAAAGGCACCTACAGCATCATCTATTCTGTAATTTGCTCCCAAATAAAACTTTTCATTAAAAATAGCCGTTGCAGTCATGTCCACAGAAAGTGGTGCTCCCTGTGTGGCTTTAACCAGAGCAGAAGGGCGCAATTTCAAGTTATTGCTTAGATCAAACACGTAACCTGCTGTCAGGTAATAATGCAATTGTTCTAAAGCTCTGAATTCTTCAAGTTCATTATTATCCTTGTTGATCAACTTAGGAGCAGATAATCCAACATACCAATTTTGTGCTGAAAGATATGCACCTGCACCAAAGTTAGGTGTCCATCTATTAAAGTCATCTGCAAAAAATGGATCTGCTCCAATTGTAGGATCATCAAGTCCGTAGTAATATGCTCCGGCTTTTAAACCTAGTCTTAGTGAAACATCTGCACTTAGATCTACTCTATAAGAGAAGTCACCATAAACGAACGTAGTATTTTCATCACCAATCTTATCGTTGATAACCGACAATCCCAAACCAATTTTATCGTTTCGCAGCGGCGAATTGATAGAGAGCGTTTGCGTTATCGGAGCTCCATCTAAACCAACCCATTGGTTTCGATTCAGAGCAGTAATTGAGAATCCGTCTCTACTACCTGCATAAGCAGGGTTTATAGAAACCGTGTTATACATATATTGAGTAAACTGAGGGAGCTGCTGCGAAAATCCTGGAGTCGCAGCACATAACATTAGTATAATTAGATAAACTTTTTTCATTGTTTCCCTTTTTTATTTAGTTCCTAAGTAAATATAACCTTGAATTGGTTCGAAGTTACCTTCTCTTATTTTCAGAACATAATAGTATGTTCCTGATGGTAGTTGATTTGAGCTTGTGAAAGAGGAGTCTGAGAAGCCATCCCAGTTATTCTGATAATTTTTGGCATCGAATACTTTAGCACCCCATCTATTGAATATCATAAGATCATACGTGAATCCACATGCAATATCTGGATTGATGGTGAAAAAGTCGTTGATGTTATCACCATTAGGAGTTACCGCTTTCGAGATACTATCTCTTACATCTTGAACACTACAGTCTAATACCACACAGTCATCATTGATTATTACAGTGACGAACGTACTTTGTAGACAGTTCCCATCAATTTGCAATTCGAAAGTGTATGTACCAAGATCCATTAACCCTGGTGTAATGAAACCATTATCAAGCGCTCCAGTATTATCTGTATCTATCCAGTTTCCATTGTCATCATTATCTGCAATAAGATCGAAAAGATTGAAAGTTGAATCATCAACACAAAGGTCAATTATTCCATTATCGATTAGAACAATATCTTCAGCAACTGGTTCAGCTAAAACTACCGTAGTAAGATCAGATAATTGACCAAACTCATCCTGAGCAACCACATCATAGGTTCCCGGACTTAAGTTTGTAAATACCCCGTTCGCCTGGTAGGTTTCACCATCTATGCTATAAGTTAAACCATTTTGAACGTCTACCATAATCGTTCCTGTTGGTTCTGAACAGCTCGGTTGTACCACATCTACTTCAGGAGCAGCTGGTGGAGCAGGAGCGTTTTCTTCTACAACAGTTACTGTGAAGCTACATTCTGAAGTATTTCCAGAAGCATCTGTTGCTTCAAAAGTAATCGTGGTCACACCTAGTGGAAACTCTCCACCGGAAGCAATTCCACTGATCATAGTAACTGACTCTCCAGAACAGTTATCGGATGTCTCAGCCATATTGTAGTCCACAGCACGGCTTTCCATTCCGAAGCCAACTGTTACGGTGATATTCTCAGGACAATCAATTAAAGGAGCTTCATTATCTATCACAGTTACCGTGAAAGAAGAGTTCGAAGTGTTACCTGCATTGTCTGTAGCCGTATAAGTTACAGTCGTAGTGCCTATCGGAAATTCACTTCCAGATTCCATACCATCAGTCAAAGTAACTTCTGCTAATTCGCAGTTATCTGTAGCAGTAGGAGCTTCATAGGTCACAATAGCGCCACATATTCCTGCATCATTGTTTACAGTGATGTTCTCTAACGCTTCAAGTTCTGGTGCCTGATCATCTGTAACGATGATATCGAATGAACATTCAGAAGTATTTCCTGCAGCATCGGTAACGGTAAATGTTACAGTTGTTGTTCCTACAGGGAAGGTTTCTCCTGAAGCCAGGCCAGCAGTTTGTGCTACTGTGAAATCTTCAGAATTATCAGATGCCTGTGGTGTGTTAAATTCAACAACAGCACCGCACATATCTTTATTATTGCTTATTTCAATATCATCCTGACAAACGATCGTTGGATCTTCATTGTCTTCTACCGTTACAGTAAAACTACATTCTGAAGTGTTTCCAGCAGCATCTGTAGCTGTAAAGGTTACGATGGTAGTTCCAATCTCGAATTTAGATCCGGAGACTGGTCCGCCAGTTTGTTTAACAGTCACCTCGCAATTATCAGTTGCTGTTGCATTTTCAAAATCTACTATTGCATAAGAAACACCAGTTTCAGTATCAATAGTCATATTCGCTGGACAGCTGATTTCAGGAGCTTCGTTATCATTTACAGTTACCGTAAAGCTTTCTGTCGTTGTATTACCAGCAACATCGGTTACAGTATAAGTTACGGTGGTAGTTCCAACAGGGAATTCAGATCCGGAAGTAAGACCTTCGGTCACTTCCACAGATTCCAGTTCACAATTATCAGTTGCTCCAATTATTCCGAAGTCTACAACGGCGCCACATACTCCAGCATCGTTATTAACTGTGATGTCCTCCATTTCTTCTACTACAGGAGCTTCAGAATCAGTAACGATCACATCAAAGCTACAGAAGCTTGTATTGCCAGCGGCATCGGTAGCAGTAAAGCTAACCGTAGTAGTTCCTACAGGAAATGTTTCCCCTGAAGCAGGACCTGCTGTTTGCACTAAACTTACATCACCAGAATTATCAGATATTTCAGGAAGGGTGAAGCTAACAGCTGCACCACATAAACCTGGATCATTGTCCTGATTAATAGTTTCAGGGCAAACGATTGTTGGATCTTCGTTGTCTTCTACCGTTACAGTAAAGCTACATTCTGAAGTATTTCCAGCAGCATCAGTCGCTGTAAATGTTATGGTAGTAGTTCCAATCTCGAATTGAGATCCAGAAACCGGTCCGCCATTTTGTTCTACAGTTACCTCGCAATTATCAGTTGCAGTAGCATTTTCAAAATCTACAGTTGCATAAGAAACGCCAGTTTCAGTATCAATAGTCATATTCGCCGGACAGCTGATTTCAGGAGCTTCGTTATCATTTACAGTTACCGTAAAGCTTTCTGTCGCTGTATTACCAGCAACATCGGTTACAGTATAAGTTACGGTGGTAGTTCCAACAGGGAATTCAGATCCTGAAGTAAGACCTTCGGTAACTTCTACAGATTCCAGTTCACAATTATCAGTTGCTCCAATTATTCCGAAGTCTACAACGGCGCCACATACTCCAGCATCGTTATTAACTGTGATGTCCTCCATTTCTTCTACTACAGGAGCTTCAGTATCTGTTACGATCACATCAAAGCTACAGAAGCTTGTATTTCCAGCAACATCAGTTGCGCTAAAGCTAACCGTAGTAGTTCCTACAGGGAATATTTCTCCTGAAGCAGGACCGCTAGTTTGAACAATAGTAGCACCTTCAGCATTATCGGTAAATTCCGGAATTGTAAAGTCTACAATAGCTCCACAAACTCCAGGATCATTTTCAAGAATTAGATTTTGTGGACACACAATTTGAGGTCCTTCAGTATCATTTACGGTGATAGTCACTACAGCTGTATCGGTACCGCCATTTCCATCGGAAATAGTATATTCGAAAGTATCTACACCAGTAAAACTATCATTAGGAGTATAAGTTACTGTTCCGTCTGAATTGATTACTACCATTCCATTCTCTGGAGTTGTAGTTTCAGTTACTACAAGATCACCACCGTCGATATCAAAATCATTATCCAGAACTGAAACGGTTACAGCAGTATCCTGATCTGTAGTTGCAGCATCATTTACGGCAACTGGCCCATCATTTACCGGAGTAACAGTAACAGTAACTGTAGCGGTATCGGTTTGATCACCATCTGTAATAGTATAGGTGAAGGTATCTTCCCCGTTGAAATTTTCGTTCGGGGTATAAGTTACAGTTCCATCGATATTGATAACAACTGTTCCGTTTTCAGGCTGAGTAGTCTCAGTCACCGATAGCGGATCATTATCAGGATCAGAATCGTTATTAAGAACAGTGATCTCAACTGGAGTATCTTCAGAAGTAGAAGCCGAATCATCTACAGCGATAGGAGCATCATTTTCAGCACCAATAGTTATGGTTACGGTAGCAGTATCTGTTCCACCGTTACCATCAGAGATTGTGTATTCAAAAGTATCTCCTCCGTTGAAGTTTTCGTTCGGGGTATAAGTTACAGTTCCATCATTATTGATCACGACAGTTCCGTTTTCAGGCTGAGTAGTCTCAGTCACCGATAGCGGATCATTATCAGGATCAGAATCATTATTAAGAACAGCGATCTCAATTGGAGTATCTTCAGAAGTAGAAGCAGAATCATCCACTGCAACTGGCGCATCGTTTACCGGAGCAACGGTAACCGTAACTGTAGCAGTATCAGTTCCACCGTTACCATCAGAGATTGTGTATTCAAAAGTATCTTCTCCGTTGAAGTTTTCGTTCGGAGTATAAGTTACAGTTCCATCATTATTGATCACGACAGTTCCGTTTTCAGGCTGAGTAGTCTCAGTCACCGATAGCGGATCATTATCAGGATCAGAATCATTATTAAGAACAGCGATCTCAATTGGAGTATCTTCAGAAGTAGAAGCATCGTCATCTAAAGCAACTGGCGCATCATTTACCGGAGTAACGGTAACCGTAACTGTAGCAGTATCGGTTTGATCACCATCAGTAATAGTATATTCAAAAGTATCAGTACCTGTAAAGTCAGTATTTGGAGTATACACTAATTCACCATCAACTAATGTTACTGTTCCGTTTGCAGGTTGGGTAAAGTCATTAATTGAAATTGTGTCACCATCAGGATCAGAATCGTTATCAAGTACATCAATGCTTACCGCAGTATCTTCAGCAGTAGTGGCTGAATCATCCACTGCCAGGATTCCATCGTTTACCGGAGTAACAGTAACTGTAACTGTAGCAGTAGAGTTACTACAACTACCATTCGTAATTGTATATTCGAAAGTATCAGTTCCGTTGTAGTTCTCATTCGGAATGTATGTGAAAGTATTATTCTCATTTTGAGTCACAGTACCATTTGAAGATTGAGTAAAAGAAACTATTCCTAATTCACTTTCTTCAGGATTTTCATCATTGGAAAGAACACTAATAGTTATTGAATTATCTTCAATAGTTGATGCTGAATCATTATTTGCGGTTGCACCTTTATTAATAGTGATCTTGAATGAATTCTGTGCAGCATTACAAGTTTCGTTTCCTTCTGTATAGATAAATATAATTCGAGATGCAGTAATAACAGTTCCTTCAGCAATTGGATTTATACCATCTTCTTCAGCGAAGTATTTACCGTTAGAAAGAACAGGAAGAGTATAAGAATCACATCGTTCGATGTTTTCAGATGAATCTGCTACTGGGGCTTCATCGAAAGAAACAGTTACTGTAGCAGTAGCATTTTCTGAACATTCTCCTTGAGCTGTTACAGTATAAGTATATACATTATCTGAAGTCACTTGGAAAGTTCCGTTGGTATCCGGAGTACCTTGAAGTGCAGCAAATAATTGTTCGTTGGTTGGAGTTGCACCTTCACAAAGAGTAAGTGTTCCATCAGTTCCGGCATCCGGAGCATCATCGTAATAAACAGTTACTGTAGCAGTAGCATTTTCTGAACATTTTCCTTGTGCCGTTACAGTATAAGTAAAAACATTATCTGAAGTCTCTTGGAAAGTACCGTTGGTATCCGGAGTACCTTGAAGTGCAGCAAATAATTGTTCGTTGGTTGGAGTTGCACCTTCACAAAGAGTAAGTGTTCCATCAGTTCCGGCATCCGGAGCATCATCGAAAGAAACAGTTACTGTAGCAGTAGCATTTTCTGAACATTCTCCTTGAGCTGTTACAGTATAAGTATATACATTATCTGAAGTCTTTTGAAAAGTACCGTTGGTATCCGGAGTACCTTGAAGTGCAGCAAATAATTGTTCGTTGGTTGGAGTTGCACCTTCACAAAGAGTAAGTGTTCCATCAGTTCCGGCATCCGGAGCATCATCGTAATAAACAGTTACTGTAGCAGTAGCATTTTCTGAACATTTTCCTTGTGCCGTTACAGTATAAGTAAAAACATTATCTGAAGTCTCTTGGAAAGTACCATTAGTATCAGGTTCACCTTGAAGAGCCGCAAATAATTGTTCGTTGGTTGGAGTTGCACCTTCACAAAGAGTAAGTGTTCCATTAATTCCAGCATCCGGAGCATCATCGAAAGAAACAGTTACTGTAGCAGTAGCATTTTCTGAACATTCTCCTTGAGCTGTTACAGTATAAGTATATACATTATCTGAAGTCACTTGGAAAGTTCCGTTGGTGTCCGGAGTACCTTGAAGAGCCGCAAATAATTGTTCGTTGGTCGGAGTTGCACCTTCACAAAGAGTAAGTGTTCCATCAGTTCCAGCATCTGGAGCATCATCGAAAGAAACAGTTACTGTAGCAGTAGCATCTACGGTACAGGTACCATTTGCTTCAACAGTATAGGTATAACTATTACCATCAGCAGTCCAGGTTCCATTAGTATCAGGTTGACCTTGAAGAGCAGCAAATAATTGTTCGTTGGTTGGAGTTGTACCTTCACAAAGAGTAAGTGTTCCATTAGTTCCAGCATCCGGAGCATCATCGAAAGAAACAGTTACTTTAAGTCTACTCTCACTCTCGCAAGAACCATTATTCTGACTTGCATAATAATCTTCTCCATCAATTAATTCCAATTCTAGATCTAGCGTGGTAGTCGCATTCTCATCAGCATACCACTTGATGTTATTTCCGACAGCAACAAGATCTGAAACTTTGGAGGAACTCGTTTCACAAAAGTTCTGACTTGATTCGCCAGTTGGCGCATCAGGTCTAGAAGAGCTATTTGCGATGGTAATTTCTTCAGAGGTTTTATTACAACTACCTTTGTCTACTCTTACCGAATAGGTTCCTGGGGAAAGGTTGGTAAACATTCCAGCACTGTTTATTGACTGCTGGATACTTTGTCCATCCTCATCTAGAAGCGTATAATTATAATTTAAGTTGAAATTTAGAATTGAAACTTTTCCATTTTCCTGATCACAAGTAGCACTGATTGATTCTATTGAAATATCAATTGACTCCACTTCGATATCAAATGGAATGAAGCAATCATTCGTACCTGGTACAATAGCGTAGTACATATCGTTTTGTACAGGAAATGGATTGTTCGTAGTATACTCTATAGTATTAGCATCTATTGGGAAACTATCATAAAATCTTGTTCCTGATGGAAATGCATTTCTAATTTCGCTTACAGGAATATTAGTAAGTGACTCACAAAATTTGAACTTCTTTCTATCCGATGAATCAGAACAGTTTTCTTCAATATAGCTTTGTGCATCAATAGGTATAGTTAACGGTCTAGTGATTGGCTGACCATCACAGGCTCCAGACTGATCAAAACCCTGGATGAAATCTGTATTTTCAAAGTTTACTCCAGATATCTTCCCTTTACCGTTAAGAGATCCTTTAAAATCTAGACTAGCTCCACTAGAACAATTCAAGAACTTAAGGATATCGCAATCTTCAGTAACCTTTATTTTCAAAGTTATTTCAGCCAGTACCGTTGAATTGTCTGCAGTGGTAGGTAGATCACCCAGATTCCATACTACAGAACCTGTTGCACCAAGAGTATTATTAAAACTAATGGAGTTGGGAGTAGGTGTTGGTGAGTAGAATATCTCGCTTTGTGCTGAATTTTCTACGTAACTTCCATTATACGGGAGTGGTATAACCAGTTTCACATTTTCCAGGTCTTCTGAACCTTTATTACGTAGTTCAATCTTGTAGGTAATCTCATCACCAGGTTGAACAGATTCCGAGCCTGTGTAAGGCTGGCCATTTATAGATTCAATCGAGTTAATCCCTTCAATCTTAGGTTGATAAGCATCAACAGACATTGCAAGAGAATATATGATGTAAGTATCTTGCGTTGTACCATACCTGAAGGTAGCTTCACTTTGATTATTACCAATAACCGAGTTGTTCTGGTTCGGTACATTGAACATACTAATATCCAATCCGGTGTTATTTACCAGATCCGGATTTCTATCACCATCTGTATTAATAGAAGAGTTGAAGAAGTTACCGGTAGAATTTTGATCATGAGACAGTCTCTGCCACTGGTTGTTTCTTTTTTTAATTTCAAAATAATCTCCGGAAATACCTCGATCTCCTTCACCAGCCATCAATCCCAGTTTGATATTGATATCTCCATATTGAGCAGTATTAAAACCCTCAACATCAATTTCGTAATCCTCGGTAGCATTTCCACGAACGTAGGCATATCCATCGAATATTGTGACATCCCTCGGGTTCATCAATGCATTTTCGTAAACAACGACCATTCCCCAGCCCCCATAATATCCTGTAGATCCACCATTACCTTCACTTAAAGCAATATCAGCAACCCAGTACTCACCAGCGCCAGAATTTTTAACTAGATCGGTAACTTCAGAATATCCTACATACATACCGTTATCACCAGGATAACGTATTTCATTTTGAGCTGCAATAATTTCCTGATAATTTCCATTCGGTGTTCTGAATTTAATCGAACGTTTCTCGTTGGTAGTAACTAAAGCATTCGCTCTTCCAGTCCAGTACAAACCAGCGTAAACAACATTAGAGCATTCTGATGATGCCCCATTCTCGGTAGAAAAAGTTAATTCAGCACTAGACGAGTTGTATGTTTCTTCATTACCGTCTTTATTCACGAAGACCATGGTGCTATTACTATTTAACCCATTTTCACTATAGTTCTGAAGTGTAAGATTGGAATTTCCAATAAGCGTAAAATCTCCATTTACATTATAGATTTTCTTATTGTCCGAGTTTTCAGATACTCTTGGCACAAATTCTTCACGAACCTGGGCTTGCATGCTTCCAGCGCAAAGTAGACCAAAGAAAAACAATAGCACGTAGCTATTCAATTTTTCAGAAATATTGTTGTAAACGTAGAAATGTTTCATATTACTCGTTTTGTAGTATTATTATTCAGACTGGATTACTTGATAAAGGATAGAAATTCCTTTCGCATTACTGAAAATTTTTGCTAATTCCTTTTCAGTACATGAAGATTCACATTGAATAAAGAAATATTTCAAGCTTGAAAAGCTGTTCATTTTTGAAACATCAATGACTATATTTCTATTCTTATAAAATCGTAATTTCACCATTTCAATATTTTGAAATAGTTGGTTATCAGAGTAGATTAGGCTATAACTGTCGTCTTCAATACTTGCCAGAGTTGGTGTAGCATTTTCGAATTGCTCAACGTTGTTATTCTGAATATATAATGTAGGAGACACATCAAATACCAGTGTCTCTATCCTTTCAATATTTATTGAATTACCAGTATTGTTTTTATTAATGGAGGACTTCTGAGAAGAAGTTTTTTGAACTCTTTCCTTATTATTTAATAAGGTTTCTAAATTTATTATCTCATATTCTTGAGCTGTTCCTTTCAGTGCAAAAGCAAAAAGGAATACTAATAAAGCAGTTAATCTGAATTTATTTGACATAGCTGTAACTTTAAAAATATTGTTCTTAGTTTTTCATTAAGTACTGATATAGAATATCATTACTTAATAATACGTGGGGAGTACCTTAAATACGTTGTTAGTAATTGCTGTTGCAGTCTAGCGAGACTACTTTAGAGAAGGGTGGGGGTGACTCTGTAGTTGCAATTCTGAAGTAAAATTATATAGATTTAAAGTCAGTGAAGTGCAATATTTCTTTTTTTAGACATAGTGCTTTAAATTATCGTTCAACTACAATATATCATTTAGATAAATTTGCTTTATAACCTGTAAACGGCAAAAAGTTTTAAACTTTTTGTAGGAATCATTGTGATTTTACAGGTTGATATATTCTAAAAAATGAGAGAATCTTGAATCGCTCCTTGATTTCACAGGTTATAGTAAAAGACAACTTTTGTAGTCCGTTAATTTTTTTTGGGAGACCGGTAATTAAGATAATTTGTGTACAATATCTCACAAAATCGAATAGATATACTTTAAAAAAAATTGTTTTATAATCGTTCAGAAACATTTCAATCTTACTTTCGAAACTCGTAAATTGCAGGAAAAGCTGGCCATAAATGAACAAAAATCTCAACGATTATCGTAAATCCTACGAAAAGGATCGAATAGAGGATAATGCTATTCCTGAAGACCCTTTACAATTTTTTCAGGAGTGGTTCAACCAGGCTGATAATTCAGAAGATATCCTTGAAGCCAATGCAATGAACATCGCTACTGTTGGAAAAGATATGATCCCAAAATCACGGATTATTTTATTAAAAGCTTTTGGACTGGAGGGTTTTCATTTCTATACAAATTACTCTTCAGATAAAGGAAAAGCACTGGCTGAAAATCCTAACTGCTGCCTGTCATTTTTCTGGCCAGAGCTTGAAAAACAGGTCATCATCCAGGGAACTGCAGTAAAAATTTCCGAAGAAGAGTCGGTAGCATATTTTCATTCAAGACCCAAAGGCAGTCAGTTAGGGGCAATGGCATCCGATCAAAGTTCTGTGATTCCTTCAAGAGTATATCTTGAAGAAAAATTGTCCAGTCTTGAAGAAAAGTATGATTCAGAAGAAATTCCGAAGCCAAAAGACTGGGGAGGATATGTTTTCCAGCCAAAAACTTTTGAATTCTGGCAGGGAAGGGAAAGCCGCCTGCATGACCGCATACGCTACAAAAAAACTACCAACTCCTGGAAATATGAACGTTTAGCACCTTAATTTATGAAGCGATTAATTTTAGTAAGACATGGTAAATCATCCTGGGCGAATGAACTTCCGGATCACAAACGACCACTAAAGAAAAGGGCTTATAATGATGCTGAGCTGGTTCTTAAAAACTTCCAGAATTTCTATCAGCAAGGTGGCTTGTTCTGGACTAGTTACGCCGTTCGCGCACATGAAACTGCGAAGCTATTCAAGAAGAATTTGAATATAAAAGATCCAGATTTTGAGGTAAAAGAAGAGCTTTATACCTTCAATCAAAATGAGTTACTTAGAGAGATACAGCAATGTCCCGATGACCGGGATCAACTTATTGTGTTTGGCCATAATCCGGCTATGACTATCCTTGTTAATTTTCTTGGAGATAAGAAATTCGATAATGTTCCAACAACTGGCCTCACAGTGATCGATTTTGAAGCTGATTCCTGGCAGCATATTGATGGTGGTAAAACCATTTTGCATTTATTTCCCAAAAATCTCCGCTAAAATTTATGGCTAATAAGAAATATACGAACCGCGAATTAAGCTGGTTAAGCTTTAACGCGAGAGTTTTACAGGAAGCGGCAGACGAAACAGTGCCACTGATAGAAAGATTGAGATTCCTGGGAATTTTTTCAAATAACCTTGATGAATTCTTTAAGGTGCGTTATGCAACCGTTAAACGAATTGATCTTGCCGGGAAAGCTGCTAAAAGTGTGCTTGGCGGAATTAAGGCGAGTAAACTTCTGGAGGCAATTACCAAAATTGTAATAGATCAACAGTCTGAAAGTCTCAAGATCCTTGAAGATATTCAGGAACAGCTGAAGGAACATAATATTCACGTTATCAATGAGAATGAAGTAACCTACAAACAGCAGGACTTTATTAAAAACTATTTTTTAAGCAAGGTGAGTCCGGCCCTGGTTACCATTATTCTGAATGAACTTCCGGAAATGCCTTCATTAAAGGATTCCGCGGCATATCTGGCTGTGAAGATGGTGATGACAGAGGAAGTAGAGCAGAAAGATGGAATAGACAGGATCTTAAAGAGAAAAACTAAGGAAAAGAGATATGTATTAATTGAAATCCCGCGGAATATTGAACGTTTTGTGGTACTCCCGGAGGAGGATGGCAAGCAATACATCATTCTTCTTGATGACCTCATTCGGTATAACCTGCATACTATTTTCAATATTTTCGATTATGAGAGTCTTTCGGCACATATGATCAAAATTACACGGGACGCAGGTCTGGATCTGGATAGTGATCTAAGTAAAAGCTTTATTGAAAAAATTTCAGACAGTGTAAAGGATCGAATTAAAGGAGATCCTGTGCGCTTTGTTTATGATAAAAATATTGATAGCGAGACTCTTACTTATTTGATGAACAAAATGGGTATCGATTCTACCGATAGTATTATTCCTGGCGGTCGATATCATAACAGGAGGGATTATATGGATTTTCCGAGTCTTGGAAGGCCTGAGCTACAATTCGAAAAACGGGAGCCCTTGCCAATTCCCGGCTTGATTCTCCAAACAAGTGTTTTAAAGGGTATTGCTGAAAAGGATTACCTATTATATACTCCATACCAGAGTTTTGCTTATGTAGTTAAATTCCTGAGAGAGGCAGCCCTGGATCCAAAGGTAAAAACGATTAAGATCACAATCTACAGGCTGGCAAAGATTTCGCATATCGCCAGCTCCCTGATCAACGCTGTTAAAAATGGCAAAAAAGTAACTGTTCAAATTGAACTGCGAGCAAGGTTCGATGAAGTGGCGAATATTCGTTATGCTGAACAAATGCAGGAAGAAGGTGTGAATTTGATTTTTGGGGTTCCGGGACTTAAAGTACACTGTAAAACCTGCGTGATAGAGCGTGAAGAAGAGGGTAAACTCAAGAGGTACGGTTTTATAAGTACTGGAAACTTTAATGAAAATACCTCCAAACTGTATACTGATTATACACTATTCACTGCAGATGCTGCTATTCTGAAGGAAGTAAATATGCTCTTTGAATTTTTTGAGACGAATTACAAGGTAAACAAGTACAAGCATTTGATCGTTTCGCCACATTATACAAGACATGTCATATATAATCTTATTCAAACTGAAATTGATAATGCGAAGAACGGAAAGCCTGCAGGTATAAGATTAAAGCTGAATAGTTTATCAGACAATGGAGTGATCGACAAATTATACATGGCTAGTAAAGCCGGTGTTAAAATCAAATTAATCGTTCGCGGAATCTGTTGCCTGAATCCCGGTATTGAAGGAATTAGTGATAATATCGAAGCTATCAGCATTGTAGATAAATTTCTGGAGCATCCAAGAGTTTATATTTTTGAAAATGGCGGAGATCGAAAGGTTTACATTTCATCTGCAGACCTTATGACTAGAAATCTCGATCAACGGGTTGAAATTTCCTGTCCTATTTATGATGAAGATATCAAGCAGGAACTTATAGAAACCTTTGAAATTAGCTGGAGTGATAATGTGAAAGCCAGAAGACATTGCAGAGGAATGGACAATCCTTACAGACGTACCGATGGTGAAAAGGTAAGATCCCAGTTCGCACTTTATGATTATTATTTAAGAAAAACTGAAATTTACGAATGATCAAACAAAAGAATTTCGCCGCTATAGATATTGGATCTAATGCCGTAAGACTACTGGTATCAACTATCACTGAAAAAGAGGGTAAAGAACCAATGTTTCGCAAAACCTCCCTGGTACGTGTTCCTATAAGATTAGGTGCAGATGTGTTCCTGAAGAAGAAAGTTTCAGAAAAGAATACCATGCGTATGATCGATACGATGCATGCCTTTAATCTATTAATGAAATCTCATGGGGTGGAAAAATATAAGGCATACGCAACGTCGGCAATGCGGGAAGCAACGAATGGGAACGAGATTGCTACTATAATAAAAGAGAAATCTGGAATTAATATAGAGATCATTGACGGATCTCATGAAGCTGCAATCATCGCCGCTACAGATCTTCACGCACTTATCCAGAACGATTGTAATTATTTATATGTAGATGTTGGTGGTGGAAGTACAGAGTATACCATGTACAGTAATGGGAAAACGGTTGCCTCAAGATCGTTCAAAGTAGGAACTGTAAGAATGATGGAAGATCTTGTTGAGCATCATACCTGGGAAGAAATGCGGGAATGGGTTAAGGAAACTACCAGAGATTACGATGATATCGATCTTATAGGTTCCGGAGGAAACATCAACAATATTTTTAAAACCAGTGCAAAGAAGGAAGGAAAGGCTCTTAGTTTGAAGTATATGAAAGATTACGACGAAAAGCTTAATTCTTATACTTACGAGGAGCGAATCACCGAACTGGATCTAAAGAATGACCGCGCAGATGTGATCATCCCAGCTACAAAGATCTATGTAAATTCCATGAAATGGGCTCGTGCCAATTGGATCCATGTACCTAAAATCGGACTTGCAGATGGTATAATCAAATCTCTTTATAACGATTCTAAGAGGAAAAAAGTTTAACCGTGGATACTTTCTTTAGTTCCCAGATCCTTCATGATCTTAGCTTCAAATTCCAGTAGATCTTCCCATTTTTGATCTACTACTTTCCGGTCTTCTCCATATTGCCGGGCGAACTTCAAGAACATCGTATAGTGGTTCGCTTCGCTAATCATCAAGTCACGGTAAAATTTTGCCAGATCTTTATCTTCCAGTTCTTCAGAAAGTAGTCTGAAACGTTCGCAGCTACGGGCTTCGATCAAACCAGCAATAAGAAGACGATGTACCAGTTGAGTGGATCTGCTGCCACCTTTAGGAAAAAACTTTAAAAGTTGTATAACATATTCATCTTTACGATCCCAACCCATTTTGAATCCCATATTTAGCAGCCGGTCGTGTACCATTTTGAAATGTCCCATTTCCTCTCTTGCAAGTGCGGTCATGGCGTTCACCAAGTCAGAATATTCCGGGAAACTTACAATGAGGGAAATCGCTGTTGAAGCCGCTTTTTGTTCACAGTATGCGTGATCAACAAGGATTTCTTCAATGTTTTTCTCTGCAATATCAGCCCATCTCGGGTCGGTAGGTAATTTTAATCCTAGCATAATTATACATCTAAATCAAAAGTTGCTCGCAATTGGTCGAGTAGAGGATTGGCCTCTTTCAGTTTTTCGTATTTTTCTTGGGGAGTAAAGGCGTACTTTTTAGAAACAGCTTCATCTACATGAATGATCAGCCTTATATGTGTATTTCTAAGTCGGGCTTTTAGAAAATTCATCAGTCTGTTTTCTTCCCGTTCCAGATCGATCTTCATCGTTTCATTCGGAAAGGTGAGATGAATATCTCTATTTTCAAGGCTGGGTGTTTGCGATTCGAATATAGATGCGAGAATCTTTTCACCTTTATTCTTCAGTTTTTCTGAATAATTTTTCCACTCCCGTACCATATCTTCTTCGGAAAACTCATCATTCATTACCTCTTTAACAGGTAACATCGCTTTTTGTTTTTCCGCTAGTTCCTTTTTCTTACCAATACTTTTTAAAGACAGGCCAGAAACCTTTTCCCGTTTGATCTCCGGAAAAATCTTTTTCGTTCCAACAGGTTTCTCTTCAGTAACTTCCCTAACCTCTTGTACTTCGGTTTTTTCAGTAGCGTTCGATGTCTGCTTCGGAAGGTTTAAAGAATCCTGATTTGCAACTGTTTCAGATTTGGTTTCAGTAGCATTAGTATTAGTATCAGCTGAAGTTTCCGTAGAATCTGAAGGACTCTCTTTTGAATAATAAATTGCCTCTTCTGGTTTAGCACACGATTCTGGTGTTTTTTTAGGATCTGGAAGGCTAATATCTTCAGCAGGTGTAGAGCTATCATGCTCATTTTCCCTTAGCATTTCCTTCTTCTCATTCGATATTTGAACCGAATGTTGAGTGAAATGTTCCGGGGGAACTATGTTGCGATCAGACTTTTTTTTTTGAGTATCGAAAGTGATCGATGCCAGTTGCATTAAGCAAAGTTCAACTAGCAATCTTTGATTCTGACTCGTTTTGTATTTTAGATCACAGGAATTTGCCAGTTCAATTGCTTCCATCAAAAATTGATGCGAAGTTTGTTGAGACTGTTCAAAATATCGAGCTTTCGTTTGTTCTCCCACCTCTAGCAATTGGATGGTTTTCTGATCCTTGCAAACCAGCAGATCTCTAAAGTGAGATGCCAATCCTGCAATAAAATGATGTCCATCAAATCCTGTAGATAGGATTTCATTAAATTTCAGAAGTAATTGAGGAATATCATTCGCGAGAATCATATCGGTTACCTGCATATAAGTGTCATAATCCAGAACATTCAGATTTTCTGTAACTGCCTGTCTTGTAAGTTCATTTCCGCTGAAACTAACCACACGATCATAGATAGACAGTGCATCACGCATCGCACCATCGGCTTTTTGAGCAATAATATGCAAGGCATCATCTTCTGCTTTTACACCTTCCTGTTCAGCGATATAACCAAGATAGTTCTTCGCATCTGTAACAGTAATTCTCTTAAAATCAAATATCTGGCAACGAGACAGGATCGTTGGAATGATCTTGTGCTTTTCTGTCGTAGCCAGTATAAAAATAGCATGTTTTGGCGGTTCTTCTAAAGTCTTTAGAAAAGCATTAAATGCAGAAGCAGATAGCATATGCACCTCATCAATAATATAGACTTTATATTTTCCAACCTGCGGCGGGATACGAACCTGGTCAATAAGATTTCGAATATCATCTACCGAGTTGTTCGAAGCCGCATCCAGTTCAAAAATATTAAATGCGAAATCTTCGTCTGGAGCCTGGGTACCATCATGATTGATCATTTTTGCAAGGATACGCGCGCAGGTAGTTTTACCTACACCTCGTGGTCCTGTAAATAACAAAGCCTGGGCGAGATGATTGTTATGGATTGCGTTCGCGAGCGTATTGGTGATCGCTTGCTGTCCAACAACATCTTTGAATGTTTGAGGCCTGTATTTACGTGCTGATACTACAAAATGTTCCATCAAAATCTATTGAACTACAAATATAAAAATCCCAATTCTAAACGAGGTGGACCGGGATGTTTTTTATGAACAAATGACTTAAGAAATGAACATAATTTGACTTACATTTGCCGGAAGCAGGCCGCCTTATCGCTTCGACATATACCTCGGAGAGGAAAGTCCGGACACCACAGGGCAGTATAGTGGGTAACGCCCACCGATCGTGAGATCAGGACCAGTGCAACAGAAAGAATGTACAGGTTAAGCTGTAGTGAAACCAGGTAAACTCTATGCGGTGCAATGCCATGTAAACCGGCATTTAAGGATCGCCCGTCCGTTGCCGGAGGGTAGGCAGCTCAAGATTAGTGGCAACGCTAATTTTAGATAAATGATAAGGAATCCGATCTTTTTATCGGATGACAGAATCCGGCTTATAGGCCTGCTTTTTTATTCTCAATTTGCTGGTACACCCGTACATAATCGATCTTGAATTTCTGCGGAAACTTCGAATCATCGATCTCTCCAGCCCATTTTCCTCCAAGTGCTAGATTTATCAGTATAAAGAATGGTTTTCTAAAAGGATTATTACCGGTATCGGCATTCGCAATTTCAAACGTATGATATACTTCATTATCTACCAGAAATTGGATGCGATCTCTGTTCCAGTCTACTGAATATACATGGAATTCTTCTGAAACATCATCTATAAAGGTAGTGTCGGTTTTTGAAACGATCTCGTTTTTCTCATTGGCATAATGAACACTTCCATGAATTTCTCCCTGATTTTTTCCAACGTGTTCCATAATATCAATCTCACCAGCTTCCGGGTACACTACATTTTCGAAATTTGAACCTAACATCCATATAGCAGGCCAGGAGCCGGCAGCCTTTGGTAATTTAGCTCTAACATCTACTCGGCCATATTTGAAATCAAACTTTCCTGAGGTGTGAATACTACCAGAAGTGTAGTTGGTTTCCGGTGTGTTGAAGCGATAATTTTTTATTACAGGATCGTAATCTGGGTTTTCATAATACTCGTTTCTGGCGGTTATAATTAATTTACCATTTCTAACGCGTACATTTTTTTTTCTTGAAGTATAATACTGTGCTTCCAGATTCCTAATGAATCCAGTTTCATAGCTCCATTTTGTAGGATCTGGTTTTCCTGAATTATCGAATTCGTCCTGCCATACCAGTTTCATTTCCTGAGCATTCATCATAGAGCTTGTAAAAAGTAGAATAGTAAAAGTAGCGGTTAACTGTAGCCGTTTAAAACCTCTAATTTTGGGACAGCATGCCATTGGCCCACGCAAGAGCTTCAGATTTGTTGTCAAACATTTCGAAAGGAATTGTTGCAAATTGTTTTTCAAAATTTGCAGTAAGAGCACCATCACTTTCACGTAGAACAATTGCGATCCCAATTAGAGATTTTCTCTGTATTAGATCTAAATATATGACAGGGTTAACGTTATACTTGTTCTTCCTATTGCTAACATATACCCATTTTCTATCTCCAAAATGATCGTAGAAGATCTCCCTCATTTCTTCGATCTGTTCCTTGTCCAGAACCTGGTCTTCTTTGATCGTCGAAATCACATATTGCTCATGGAGTTCAAGTTCAGCATATGTGAGGCTAAGTCTTCTTACCTGGTGTGTCATAGTATGAAGGTAGTAATTATTCGAAGAAACTAAAAACGCTGCTTCCGTATTTTCTTTGATGACTATAATGAGGAAACTGACTTAGATCGGTATGTTTAGAGTGTTCAATGATCAATGCACCATCTTCGTTAAGCAGGTTACGATCAAAGATGATTCCGGCGATCTTTCCAAATTGATCTACAGTAAAATCGTAGGGAGGGTCTGCGAAAATAAGATCAGATCTCATAGCTCCTTTTTCAAGATACTTATAAACATCGCTTTTAATAGCCATTATTGGAAGCTCCAGTTCTTCAGAAGTTTTCTTTATAAATTTAACGCAGTCAAAATGAGCATCTACAGCAGTTATATCTTTAGCGCCACGGGAACCAAATTCAAATGCTAAATTCCCTGTTCCTGAAAATAGATCAAGTACTTTAAGCTCTGAAAGGTGATACTGGTTATTCAGAATATTAAACAGCGCTTCCTTAGTCATATCTGTTGTTGGTCTCACTGGCAATTTGGAAGGAGCGGTTATACGTCGCCCTTTATGCTTTCCTGATATGATTCTCATGATAGACTTTTAATGGTTAAATAATCGGCCAATGGATACTTAGGCTTCGCTTCTTCGGAAAAACTGAAAGTATGGAATACGTCTAAAAATGAAATATTCGTGATGTATCTGTATGCTATATTATATTCTTCTGAATTCTTTTTGATATCACCCAGCAAGATCAATTCAACCTCTTGAGGTTCTAGCTCAAGTTGTTCCAGAGTAAATAGTAGGTAATAAATAAAATCTTCTTTAGTATCAAATTCGAAACTATTAGCGAAGATCAATTTAGAATTCTGGATCACTACCAATTCGTAGTGATGTAAATGAGTATGTAAATAAACCTTGGGCTTTTCCGAAGATTTTATCTTCAGTAGGCTATCAATAAGAATACTCAGGCTATGCCGGTATTCAAATTCACCGAACATATCGAAAAAATAATTAATGATATTGGCGTAAGGGATATACACATTAACCAGTTCATTATTGATCTCGTCATGAGCAATAAAGTCGGTTTTGAGGATCTTGGTATTGAACTTCAGGAAACTTACTGCCTGTTCTTCATTAAATAAATCTGAAGGAACCAGAGTAAAAAGTGTATTGGTAAAAAATAAACTTGCTTCCTGAACCGGTTGCTGAAGAATGGACTCTTCTTCAATAATAAGTTCTATTCTGGAAAGTACTTTTATAGGATCCAGTTGTTTTTCAAAGTCGAAACTTTTTAAATATTCGATCTCCTGGCGGTCTTTATCCAGGATACAAAAAGAAAGTCCATCCAGGCTAACCTGAATGGACATCTTTTTATTTGCTTTGATATTACTAGTCGTTGTCGCTATCTCCACCATATCTGTCAAACCCATTACCACTGGTACTAACTTCTGTCATACTACCAACGCTAATGTATCTTCCGTTTACATCATCTACAGACTGTACTTCATTTTCCTGAAGAATTAGAGTTCTATCCTGGTCTGATAGTACTACAGCTTTAGGAATTCTAGCTTCGAATACCGGAATTTTATTATCACCTTTTTGAATAGTACCTGCTCTAAGTTCGAACTTTTCGTTCACCCCTTCTACAGGAACATTCATCATAGTTTGATATCTCTCTTTGTCACCTTTAAACAATGAGTCACTCACAGGTACGAAACCTAAAGTATCGATGATCACTTTCTCAATGTTCTTATCTACACCGTATGTTTTAGCATACTCTTCGTCTAGCATTACAGTATCACGTCTTTGCGTGATCGCAAATTCAGCAGTGTCAAGGAAACGAACCAGGCTATCCCAGTTACCAGTGAACTTTCCAGTTACTTCCTGATGTGCAAGCTCAGCAGCTCTAATATCCTTAAGATTTTTAATTACTTTGGTATATCTTTTTTCCTTAATCTTATTAAATTGTAGTGGTTCGTAAACCGCGTTGAAAGTAAGATATGCCAGGAAGATAATAACCAACCAAAGAAGTATCTGAATTACAAATCTCATGCTTTTAAAATTTAGTTTAGTTTAAAGGTTAATGGGTTACACGCAAATCTACAACTTTTTTTTATTCGTAAAAGTTTCTGTCATAAAAATCCATTAGTATCTTTGAGTTTTTACGCACTTTCTATGGATATACCCACGCCGGATTCCTTCTTCAAATTACTTATTCAGGACCTTGAATTTCAACCAACCACAAAACAGGATATAGCATTACAGATGCTTTCTAAGTTTGTAGTGGAAGGAGGGCGAGATAAGTTGTTCTTACTGAAGGGTTTCGCTGGTACGGGTAAAACTACTATTATAAGTACGCTTACTAAGAACTTATGGAAGATACGAAAGTCCGGAATTCTACTGGCACCAACCGGAAGAGCTGCCAAGGTGATCTCCAATTACTCTAAAAAAGAAGCATTCACTATTCATAAGAAGATCTATTTTCCGAAGAAATCGGGAAATGGCGGTGTTCAATTCACTTTACAGCCTAACAAACACAAGAACAGCCTGTTCATTGTTGATGAAGCATCCATGATCTCAGATGATGGGGGAAACTCCAAACTTTTCGAAAATGGATCTCTGCTGGATGATCTAATCGAGTATGTCTATGCAGGGCACAATTGCCAGCTGATCCTAATAGGGGATACCGCGCAGTTGCCACCGGTGAAAATGGATCTTAGTCCGGCACTTGAAGAAGAGAAACTGGGGCTTAACTATAATAAGGAGGTCTCTTTTATTGAACTTGATGAAGTAGTAAGGCAAAGTGAAGGCAGTGATATTTTACACAATGCGACTCTTATCCGGGAAAGCCTGCAGGAGGAATTCTATGAAAGTTTTCAATTCGAGCTTTCTACAAATGCTGATGTGATTCGATTGACAGATGGATATGAGATCATGGATGCTATTCAGGATTCCTACGGTGAGAATGGACATGAAGATACTAGTATTATTGTACGGTCCAACAAACGGGCGAATATGTACAATCAACAAATAAGATCCCGAATACTGTTTCAGGAAGATGAACTTTCTCCAGGTGATTATTTGATGGTTGTAAAGAACAATTATTTCTGGATCAAACCAACCAGTGAGGCTGGATTTATTGCAAATGGTGATATTGTAAAAGTGCTGGAGATCTTTGGATTTAAAGAATTGTACGGATTCAGATTTGCTGAAGTGCAGGTGCAAATGGTAGATTATCCTAAAATGAGTCCTTTTGAAACGGTCATCATGCTGGATACTCTTACTACAAATACACCTTCGCTTACTTACGAAGAATCAAACCGACTCTATGAAGAAGTAAAAAAGGATTACGCGCATGAAAGATCCAAGTACAAACAGTTCATGAACGTAAAGAACAATAAATACTTCAATGCTCTCCAGATCAAATTCTCTTATGCCATCACCTGTCATAAGTCTCAGGGTGGCCAGTGGAAAAATGTCTTTATCGAGCAGCCTTACTTGCCAAACGGAGTAGGGAAGGAGTACCTACGATGGTTATATACTGCGATTACCAGAGCCCAGGAAAAATTATATCTCATTGGATTTGAGGATGATTTTTTCGCTGGTAAGTAATTCCTATTTTTACATAAAATTTCTCACATGCAAGATTCTTCAAAATTACGTGTTATTGCAATGATCCCTGCGCGATATGAAGCTTCCAGGTTTCCGGGTAAATTGATGAAGGATCTAAATGGACAAACGGTAATTGCCACAACCTACAAAGCGGCTAAGAGCACCGGGCTTTTCGATGAAGTTTATGTGGTGACAGATGATGATCGCATTTATAATGAAGTGATCAAAGTTGGAGGTAAGGTTGTGCGTAGCCAGAAAGAACACGAATGCGGCAGTGATAGAATCGCTGAAGCTGTGGAGAATATGCATGTGGATATTGTTGTAAATGTACAGGGAGATGAACCATTTATCGACATGAATAGTCTAACGAAATTACTGGAAGTTTTCCAGCAACCAGGTTCCGAAGAAATAGATCTGGCAAGTTTAAAAACTGAACTTAAAGATCTGGAGGAGATCAACAATCCTAATAACGTTAAGGTAATTACCGGGAAAGACCAGTCTGCCTTATACTTCTCTAGATTCCCTATTCCTTATCCAAAGGATACTTCGGTGGAAACTATTTACTATAAACATGTTGGAATTTACGCGTTCAGAAAATCTGCTTTAATGGATTTCTATCGTTTACCGATGTTGCCATTAGAAGCTTCAGAAAAGATAGAATGTATTCGTTATCTGGAGTATGGCAAGAAGATCAAAATGGTTGAAACCAGTGTGAAAAGTATAGGAATCGATACTCCGGAAGATCTGGAAAAAGCCAGAAAACTGCTAGCTAATTGCTAACAGCTTTCTTATAAGTGTCCAAAGCTCTTTCACGAGCTTCTTTATGATCTACCATTTTCTCAGGATAATCATCGGTTCCAAATTCAGGAACCCACTCTTTGATATATTCGTGGTCCTTATCATACTTATCAATTTGAGTGGTAGGATTAAATATTCTGAAGTATGGAGTCGCATCCACACCACTTCCAGCGATCCACTGCCAGTTACCAACATTCGATGACATTTCGTAGTCTAAAAGCTTTTCAGCAAAATAAGCTTCACCCCATCGCCAGTCGATAAGCAAATGTTTACAAAGAAAGGAACCTACTAACATTCTAACCCGGTTGTGCATAAACCCAGATTTACTTAATTGGCGCATTCCGGCGTCAACCAGAGGATATCCGGTTTCTCCCTTTTTCCATTTTTCAAATTCATCCTTATTATTGCGCCACTTTATCCGGTCGTACTTAGATTTAAAAGCATCGGTCACCGTATCTGGATAGTGATACAGAATTTGCATGAAAAATTCTCTCCAAACTAATTCCTCAAGAAAGGTTTTGTTGTGTTCTTTATTTGCATCCCGAACCATTTGACGCACGCTTACCGTACCAAAACGCAAATGCGCACCTAATCTTGAAGTTCCTTCTACAGCTGGAAAATTACGTTTGCCTTCGTAATCCTTGATCAAACCCGGAGTTACCTGGTAATCTGGAACCTTTAAATCTGATTCCTTAAAACCTATGTCACTCAAGCTTAGATTTGGAAGCCTGGAATTTTCATAGAGATTATCCATGTATCTGGTCGTGTAGTGAAAGTCGAGATCCTTCTTTTTGAACTCTTCCATCCAGAGATTCTTGTAAGGAGTGTAAACTTTGTAGGGATCGCCATCTCCTTTTACCACTTCATCTTTTTCGAAGATCACCTGGTCCTTAAAATCACAGAATTCGATCTCTTTCTTTTCCAGTAATTCTGAAATTTCCTTATCACGTTCCTTGGCATAAGGTTCATAGTCGCGATTGGTAAAAACCTTTTTGATATCATAAGAATCCAGTAACTCCTGAAATATCTTTATAGGCTTACCATGATACATAGCAATAGAGCTTCCGTGTTTATCCTGAAGCTCATCACGCATTTTCTGAAGGTTCTCGAAAATAAAAGTCACCCGGGCATCTTCCTCGGGAAGCTTATCAAGAATTTCAGAATCAAAAATAAAAATAGGCAGCACAGGATGGTCATCCCGCAATGCTGCCTTTAATCCTGCATTATCATCTAATCTAAGGTCTCTTCGGAACCAGAAAATATTCACTGTTTTCATTAATTAATGTTTAATGTAGAGAGACCTCCATCTACTCCTAATACCTGCCCGGTGATCCATGAACTTTTTTCAGTAAGTAAGAATCCGGCAAGATTCGCAATATCTTTAGCCTGTCCAACTCTTTTTAAAGGATGACGTTGATCCATTTTCTTTTTCTTATCGTCACTGGAAAGTAATTTTTCTGCCAGTGGTGTATCTGTAAGCGATGGAGCTATAACATTTACTCTGAAATTTGGTGCATACTCCGCCGCTAAGGATTTAGCAAAACCTTCAATAGCACCTTTGGCTGCTGCAACGCTGGTATGAAATGGCATTCCAACTTTTACCGCTACCGTACTAAAGAAAACAAGACTTGCCTGATCAGATTTTTTTAATTTAGGTAATAATCCGTGAACTGCACGTAGAAGTCCAAAGAAATTAAGATTCATCTCTTTTTCGAAACTCTCTGGTTTCATCATTTTAAAGGGTTTCAGATCAATAGATCCTGGGCAATAAACCAATCCGTCGATTTGCTCCGGAAGATCTACTTCTGAAATATCATTTTCCAGCACATCAAATTCGAAATGCTTAACATGATCTGTATCCAGATCTCCTTTCGATCTAGAAAGTGCGAAGATCTCATGATCTGCTTTCAGCATTTCTGAAATTTCATTTCCTATTCCACTACTTCCTCCTATGATAACTATATTCTTCTTCATAATAATTAGTTTAAAATGTCATGTTTTTGATTGTCATTCTGAGTTTCTGGTTTAGTATACTCTCCATATAACTCAATAAGTTTTTCTCTTCTGTAATCAAAGATTTCCTTAAGCTTGGGTTCTACTAAGACTGGATGCGCCAGGCGTCCAAGAAAACCCATGGGAAGTTTATAATCTACTATATCTTCCATTTCCACACCACCTGGTATTTCCTTAATAAAATGTTTGTGATGCCATAGGGCATATGGTCCAAATCTTTGTTCATCTATAAAGAACTCATGATCACGAACCTGTGTGATTTCCGTAACCCATTTTGTCTTAATACCAGCTACGGGTGTTACTATATATTGAATAAGCTGACCTGGATACATGGGTCTATCTGCTCCTGAAAGTATTTTGAAGCCCATATAATCTGGAGTGATGGTTTTAAGATTTCGGGGATCTGATAAAAACTGCCAGGCTTCATCAACAGAAATGGGTAATTTTTGTTTGCTTTTTAGGGTGTAAATTTTCATCAGATCATATTTTATATAAAATTACATGTATAGTTGTTTAAAGTAAAATATAAATAGTTAAACAAAGTGTAAATCTGATGTTTATAGGTAATTCAGTCTTAATTAGATTTTGATTTAGTTAGCTGAATAAACTTATCTTTATTAAAATTTAAACTACTACACATGAAAAGATTATTAGCATTTGCTTTAGTGCTCTGCACTGGGTTTTCAGGATTCGCACAGGTTG
This sequence comes from Christiangramia sp. LLG6405-1, assembly GCF_045055805.1. GTDB lineage: Bacteria > Bacteroidota > Bacteroidia > Flavobacteriales > Flavobacteriaceae > Christiangramia. The sequence continues at coordinate 2,347,383 of NZ_CP159330.1, forward strand.
AAGCACCACAACCAAGTCCGCTTGGAAAAATGGAACAAAAAGTTGGGTTAACCGATATCACGCTTGAATATTCCAGGCCTGCAATGAGAGGGCGTACGATTTTTGGAGACCTGGTACCTTTTAACAAGGTCTGGAGAACAGGTGCAAACCTGAATACTATTATTACATTCTCTGATGATGTAAAAATAGGAGGTAAGGAACTGGCTAAAGGTTCGTATGCTATCTACACCAAACCTCAAAAAGACCAATGGACAGTGATGTTCTACGAAACAACCAATAACTGGGGAGTGCCTCAGGAATGGGATGATTCCAAAGTTGCCCTTACCGCTACTGCCGCGGTAGAGGAGATGCCTTTCAAAATGGAGACTTTCACTATTGTGATCGATGAACTAAAGAGTGATGCTGCAAATCTTAACTTTCTATGGGAAAATACTGTAGCTATTCTGGAAATTGAAGTGCCTACAGATAATCGTACCATGGCAAGTATAGATAAAGTGATGAATGGACCAACGGCTCAGGATTATTTCTCAGCTGCCTCTTATTATCACGAAGCCGGGAAAGATATGGAGAAAGCATACACCTGGGTTAAAAAGGCCAATGAGATGAGCGAAGGTAAAGCATACTGGATGCTTAGAAGACAATCTCTAATTGAAGCTGAAATGGGTAAAACGAAGGATGCTATTGCCACTGCCAAAAAATCTCTTTCTGCTGCAGAAGCTGCAAATAATGCAGATTATGTGAAAATGAATAAAGAATCGATCGCGGAGTGGGAAGCTAAATAAGCTGAAAACGCTATGTATTAAAAAAGGCTTCAGTTTGAACTGAAGCCTTTTTTTAATATTCTAATTTAATCTCTTTCCTGATGGAATCCAACAATTGCATTAATTCCAGGGTGTTTTCTGTAGACCAGATATCACTTTCGGTTTTATTATTCAGAAGCATTTCTCCCACATGCTCCGCTTCGTATGTGTAGCCATTATTTTCTACTCCGTAATCACGCACTTCATGCTTACCATCTTTATGAGTAGTGATCGAAGTTGGTTCATGGAACCTTGAATTCATGATCACTTTAGATTCTTCAAATTCCAGGATAGCTTCAGTAGGAGTTTTTTCTTTAAAAGTTGAAGTGAGTTCTACCTCAATATTCTGATCATAATGAAATTTGATATCGCAGGATTCGTCAACTCCGGTTTCTGCTAATTGTGCTTCCGCAGTAATTCTATTGGGCATACCGAGTAAACGATAGGCGAGAAACACTGGATAAATTCCAATATCAAGAAGACTACCGCCTCCAAGCGATTTATTGAACAGTCTTTTAGTGTCGTCAAATTCTGCAGGAAATCCGAAGTCGGCTTTTAAAGATTTCAGCTTTCCATACTCCTTATTTTTAAACTTGGTTTCCAGGTCACGAAAGTGAGGTAGAAACGCTGTCCAGAGTGCTTCCATGATAAAAACATTCTTTTCCCTGGCCAGGCTTATCATCTCGCATGCCTGCTTATAATTTAAAGCAAATGGTTTTTCACAAAGTACAGCTTTACCATACTCGATACATTTGATAGCGAGTTCATGATGGAAGGCATGCGGTGTGGCGATATAAACTATCTGTACCTGTTCATCTTTTAACAGCTCTTCGTAGCTACCATAAGATTTCCCTGCTTCAAACTCTGCAGCGAATTCTTCAGCTTTGTTTAGATCACGACTTGCTACTGCATAAAGTTCAGCATTAGAGGCATGTTGTAATCCATCACAGAATTTTCCAGCGATCTTTCCAAGACCCAGAATTCCCCATTTTATTTTTTGACTCATGTTGTGCTTACTTGAGGTTTATCATTTCGAAAAAGTTGAATAAGTAGCGCTATGGACATTACCAATACGCAGCCCAGAACATTCAGCCATAAGTAGGGCATTATATCCATTTTAAAAACAATGATCACGATGATCTGTGTAATGATCGCTGCTACAAAAACGGCATTGCTGCGTACATATTTTATAAAAAATGCCAGTAGAAAGATACCCAGAACATTTCCATAAAAGATACTTCCAATGATGTTTACTAACTGAATTAAATTATCAAATAGATCGGCAAGACTTGCAAACAGGATCGCGATAGCTCCCCACATTAATGTAAACCATTTGGAAGCTGCAAGGTAATGCTCATCACTTTTATTCTCTTTATGATTTCTGCGGTATAGATCGATCACGGTGGTTGACGCCAGCGCATTTAATTCTGAAGCAGTGGAAGACATTGCAGCCGATAATATCACGGCAAGCAGTAATCCAATAAATCCCCTCGGAAGATTATTCAGTATAAAGTGAATAAATACGTAATCTTTATCATTGCTTTCTGCTTTCACATCTGAAGCATCAATAAAAGTCTTTGCTTCCTCCCGAATATCAAACTGTTCTTTCTCGAGACTGGAATATTGTTCTCTAAAATTTGCAGTTTCAGTTTCATCCAATGAAGTTCTCGAGGCATATTCGAGTCCGAGTTCCTTCTTCTTCTCCTGAACATCATCATGCTCCAGCATAAGATCTTTGTACTGCTCGGCATAATCTGAATTCAGAACAGTTTCGGTCGCCGCGGGATTGAAATTTAAGGGAGCAGGATTGAATTGATAAAAGACAAATACCATAACTCCAACCAGAAGTATAAAAAATTGCAACGGTACTTTTAGCAGTCCGTTAAAGATCATTCCTAACTGACTTTCCTTAACAGATCCACCAGATAAATAGCGTTGTACCTGGCTTTGATCTGTTCCGAAGTAGGAGAGCATAAGGAATGTACCCCCAATGATTCCACTCCATATCGTGTACCTGTTATTAAAATCGAAGCTAAAATCCAGAACATCCATTTTGCCGCTGGTGCCAGCAATTTCGAGCGCTTTCGTGAAGGTTACTTCTTCTGGCAGGTAACTAAGAATTATAAAAAAGGCAACGAACATCCCGGTGAGGATCACGGCCATTTGTTGTTTATGAGTGACACTTACCGCCTTCGTTCCTCCTGAAACTGTGTAAATAATTACCAGTACTCCAATAGCGATTGTAAGATAAGTTAGATTCCAGCCCAGCACGGCTGAAAGGACGATTGCCGGTGCAAAGATGGTGATCCCTGCTGCCAGTCCACGCTGAATTAAGAATAGTATAGCAGTTAATGTTCTTGTTTTCTGATCAAAACGAGATTCCAGATATTCATAAGCTGTATAAACCTTTAGTCTATGGTAGATAGGGATGAATACAATACAAATAATAACGATCGCAATGGGCAGGCCAAAATAGAACTGGACAAATCCCATTCCGTCATGATAAGCCTGTCCCGGAGTTGATAGAAAGGTAATTGCACTTGCCTGGGTTGCCATAACAGATAAGCCGATGGTCCACCATCTAGCGTCCTTACCACCTCCAACATAATCTTCAACATTCGAACTTCCACGAGACTGGTAAACTCCATACCAAACGATAAACGCGATCGTACCAATTAGAATGATCCAGTCTATTAATTCCATACTAGGCGAATAGATTCATGATTAAATAGAAAATAACGATATAAACAACGTTGGCGACCAATACGATCGTATAGCTTTTCTTCCACTGGTATGAGTCTGGCTTTTCCATTATTTTTCTATAGAAATCATATTAGCAAAAAGACGATATGCTCCTGGAACTGCCTCGGGAAATTGTCTGAAAAAACTAAGTCCGGTATAAATGTAATATCCTTTCCCGTATTTAGCCACCAGTAAACTTCCTGAAGATGGCTCTTCATTAGGATCATTCATATATAAAGGAGCTTCAAATTCTTTTGACCAGGAATCTGCGAAGTATAAACCTCTTTCCTGCACCCAATTCTCAAAATCTGAACTTTCCAGTTTATTCGGGGAATTTAAGAGCTCGTGCTCAGGCAGGTTGAAACCAACTGTCGCATTTTCATTGGTCACTCTATCCCGAGAAAGCTGCAGGTTGAATGGAGCAATCTGGTCCGTAACCAATCCGCGATTGGTATTGTATTGCACAATAAGATTCCCGCCTTCCTCTACGTATTTAAATAGTTTTTGTTTCTGAAATTTCAGATCCTCAATAATATTGAAGGATCTAATTCCAAGAACAATGGCGTCATATTTTTTTAATGAGTTCGCATTAATTGTTGAAGGATCGAGCATGTCTACTTTGTAACCCATCTGGCGTATCGCTTCCGGCACGACATCACCAGCACCAGCAATGTATCCTACAAGTTCACCCTTTTTCTTGATATCTAATTTAACCAGTTCCAGCTTCGCCTTTTGAATGAGGTTCTGCCCGGGAATATAATCGTAATCAATGGAAATAACATTTTGATCATAATTGTTATTCTCGGTCTCCAGGACTGGATTTAAAGTTATTTCACTTTGACCTTCAGGAGGAAAAATTGAAAATTTAAATGTTTGAGCACCACCTTTTGGTGCAATGTTTACTTTAAATTCATTTGGTGTAAAGCTCCAGTCTTTTTCAGAATTTAATTTTAAAGTTCCCGATAGATCAGCCTGGTTGGCTTGAATCGTGATCTCCGAAGTTTTTGATTCCGAAGAATTGAAAACAAGAACATCTTCGTGTAAATTAAGTTCAGCCTTCGGGATCACCTTAAAATTCTCATAAGTTTCTCCGGAAACCGGGTCGTTGAACTTGTAAAGGATCGGTTTCTCAAAAGTTATGGGCTCGCCATTAATTTCAAGATTGAATATTGCTTTATTCTGAAGTGGTGTTTGAGGTAAACCTCTAAGATTTTGATCATCTACTTTATACATCCCAATGGAACCTTCAGATTTTAACCAGTATGGATTGGTGAAATCTGCATTTTCCGGAAGTCGGAACTCCAGATTCTCGTTCCAGGATGAATTATTCTTCAAACTTTCTGCTGGTTCTATTTTCGTATTATTCGGAACAAGCTCTACGGAAATTAATTTAACCTGAGCAGAACTTCTATTGATCGCTTCCAGTTTTATATTAACTTCTTCTGAAGGTGTTACGGAAGCTCGATCTGCAATGGCTTCAAGATAAAGTCCGGAACTGGCATAAATGATATCCTTGATCTGCCGGGTTTTTATCTCTCGCCAGTGTTTATCCTGAAGATTCTGAATATGATGGTAAGCTTTAAGAAGTTCTGGTAGACTTTTAGAAGGATCTTCAAAATTGAAGTTTTCCTGAACCATGTTTAAAATAGTACCAATTTCATTGCCTCCCTGTATTCTATTCCAGCTGGTATCAATTCCGTCGAAAATATTAGATTCATCGGTCGGCATTTCACCTTTGATAAGTTCAATATATTCCATTTGCTTGCCACGACTTCCGGTACTTCCAAAACCCTGTGATTTATGCTGACTTCTACTAAGACTTGCGATCTCAGGATTGGAAAGTCCTTTTTTGGGAAAAAACGTTCCGGTATCAAAGGTCAGGAATCTCGTTTTATCAGCTTCTTCAAATGCTTCACTACCTCCATAGAACCATGGAGAGGTATTAAAGTAAAGTCTCTTTGGGTCATAGGTTTCAACCAATTCCAGTTGATCCTGATATTTGTTTGCATCACCGGCCAATTCAAAAGCTTCCATGCTAAGCATGGCAGATGAAGTGTGGTGTCCGTGAGTGCTTCCCGGCGTGCGATGATCAAACCTGTTAATGATCACATCTGGTCTGAATTTTCGAATGATCCAGACTACATCGCTAAGAACTTCATTTTTGTTCCAGATTTCCAGTGTTTCTGATGGAGTTTTGGAGTAACCAAAATCGTTAGCGCGGGTAAAAAATTGCTCTCCGCCATCGATTTTTCTGGCAGCCAGTAATTCCTGAGTTCTAATCATCCCCAGCTGCTCTCTCAATTCTGGTCCAACAAGGTTTTGACCGCCATCACCTCTTGTTAAGGAAAGGTAAGCAGTTCTGGCATTCACTTCATTTGAGAAATGAGAAATCAACCTGGTGTTTTCATCATCTGGATGTGCTGCCACGTAGAGAACAGAACCTAAAAAGTTTAGTTTCTTAATTTCTGAATATATATCTGAAGAACTCCATTTTTCAGGAGCCTGTGCATTGGAGAAAGTAAAGCCTAGTAAGAATAGGGTAAAAAGTATTTTCCGCATTGAATAATAGGTTTCATCAAATATAAAAGATTTCACATCGTCCTGAAGCCTATTTCAGATCTTTTAGGCTAGAGAGCATCTTTTCCTTCGTCTTTGCCATCTACGCGATGCTTAAGAGTAACCGCTTTTTGTAGAATAAGGTTGTTAGGATAAGTGACAAGTTCTCCTTCCCGTGTTCTAAGGTGAAGATGGAAAGCCTTAATATCCTCGATCTCTGCCTCAATATCCAGATCCTTATCGTGGATCTTGATAGTATCACCGATCTTATATGGAAAGGAAAAGAATAGAATGATTCCGCTGGTTACATTGCTCAAAATAGACCAGATGGCGAACAATGCAACTCCAATTACCGCGAATACAGATGAGAAGATCAATGATAGATCTGTTAATCCAACACCCCAGGCGAGCGCCAGTAGGAATGCAGCGATAAGAATGATAAGAATATTAATGTATTTAAACATCAACCTGGTGCGGGTGATGTTAATCTCGCCTCTACGACCTACCTTGTTCGCGGCCGTTCTCAGTAAAAATTGTATTAGAAGTAAAATAAATAGTACTGCAAGTGAATACAGTAATTCATAGCGGTAGGTGAGAAGTAATTCCTTCATTAATCTAGTTCTAATTTCTCGCGCAAATGTAAATCTTTATTCGAATTTTTATTCCAGTAATCGGTTCTTAATCGTGCTTTTTTCGTGGCAGTGGTCGTTAAAATTTCTGCGTTAGGACTATTGTCTACTGGAGCTGATTCTTCCCATTTTTCAATAGTAAAAGGAGGTATTTTATTAAGATAAATCTTTATGGTTCGATTTAATTGCGGATAGTACAACTGGTAGACATGAAACTGCTCATTGGTAAGAAATTGTCCTTCAGCGTTTAAGGCATTTACCGGTAGATGGTTTAATCTTATAAATTCAAGTGATGGAAGCATCTTAAAGGTTCCTACCGGAACACGATCAAGATCGATTCTTAGTAAATTCCATATCTCATTTTCAAGATGAATTGGATTTAATTTTAAATATTGATCTGCTTCTCCGGCAAAATAGGAGTGACTGGTAATATCAAAATCGTCCCGGTTATTTAATTGCATAAAAACCTGGCCGCACCATTCCTGAACTGATGCTGAAATTTTTAGCGCATGTTCATTTCCGTTGAGAGGAAAGAAGCTACTCTGCATGATGCTATAAGGATAGATACCAGTATTGAAATTCTTGGTACTATTCAGTTTGAGGATAGAAACTTTATTGAAAGATTCATCGCTTGATTTCACCTGTTCTGTTGCCGAAAAGTCTTCAGTTACATAAATAAGAGTGGCGGTGCCTTTTCGTAGTTCACCATACCGGGATTGTTCGAGATCGTAAGTGGTAATTTCTGCTTTTCCGGAATACCAGTAGTCCTTAAAATCTTCAGTTAATCTAAATTCGTTTCCGTAGGATTCCCTGTCTGCACAGGAAATGATAAGCATTGAAATCGCGAAAAGTGTAAGGTATCGTTTCATCGTTCAGATGACAATTTACGAATTTTCCTCTTTAAGTATGTGTTTCAGGGTTTTATAGACCAGATTCGTAGGTAGACCAACCACATTAAAGTAGCTTCCTCTAATAGTTTCTATCCCAATTAGTCCTATCCATTCCTGTATTGCGTAACCACCAGCTTTATCGAAAGGTTTATAATTCGTTACGTAGAACTCGATCTCTTCTTGGGTAAGATCTGAAAATGTAACATTAGTAGTGTAGTTAAGAACTTCCTGCTTCTCTCTGTAAGTGAAGCATACCGAAGTGATGACTTCGTGCTCTTTGCCTGAAAGCATATTAATCATCTCCACGGCGTGGGCATGATCTTTTGGTTTTCCAAGTGCCTTAGCTTCAAAATACACAATGGTATCACTCGTAATCAATATCTGGTTTTCATGTAGATCCTTAAATGCTTCCGCTTTTAATTTTGAAAGAAAATCTGTGATCTCTTCGCCTTCAAGATCTTCAGGGTAGATTTCCTCTACAGAGCGAACATCTATGGTCACAGGAATTAGGAGATCTTCGAAAAATTTCTGCCTTCTGGGAGAGCCTGAAGCAAGAATGATCTCGTGGTCTTTTATTAAATGCTGGATCATAGTTAAAGAATTATAAATTGTAGCAAGCCTATAGAAAGTAAGCCGAAAAACAATACAGCTTTTAAAAGTTTACTAAGCCTTGAGTATTCAGATTTTTTTGAAGCTGTCCAGATATTTACCTGGAAGAATAATAGGGGAGCGAGCAAAAGAAATAATGCGTAGACCACTGCAGCGGTGTTTCCGAAGAGATATTCGTAAACATAATAGATCAGGAAACCTATAGGTGCAAGACCTAATAAAAGCAATATCTGGTTTGTGCGTTTTTTACCGAGTGCGATGGGCAGTGTTTTATAACCGGCGTTGTAATCTCCATCAATATCCTCCTGATCTTTTACGATTTCACGAAGCAAATTCACCAGGAATGCGAAGATGGAATAATCGATTAAAATTGAGAAGATCGTGGATTGTGTGGCCTGATTCTGCGGAGTGATCGCAGGTAGCAGGTCATAAAGTCCAACACCAATTGGGATCAAACCAACAATAAGGCTCACCAAAATGTTCCCTACAAGAATGCTTTGCTGAAACTGGGAATTATAGAGGTATAATATCGCCGAGCCAAATATAAAGAATGCTGAAAACCCAGGAACACCAACCATATTGGAAACATAAAAACCTAAGCCAACACCAATAATACTCAACACAAAAAAGATGCGGTATGCACTTTTTTCTGATATACCGGTTTGAATATAGGTTTTGGATGGCTTATTTTTTTGATCGGCTTCTACATCAAAAATATCATTGATCACGTAACCAGAAGCTGCAACCGACACTACGGCCAGAACCAGCATGGAAAATCCAAATAGATTTAAGGTGATCGCCACACCAAATGGCTCGAACAAGCCATATTTAATAAGATACATGGTAAGAGCAATGAATAATAGATTCCCTGGCCTTATCAGCTTAAAATAATCCAGCATTTATGAATTCTTTTCCATCCATTTTCCCTGAACTTTCATCACTTGCTCGATCACGTCACGAACACAGCCTTCACCGCCATTTTTATGAGATACATACAATGAAATTTCCTTTAATTCTGGAACTGCATCCTGAGGGCAACATGGCAGTCCTACTAATTTCATAGGATAGTAATCTGGAATATCATCACCCATGTATAATACCTGCTCCGGTTTTATATCGTAGATGTCAAAAAACTCATCCATTTGCTCCACTTTATCGTCCACCCCAAGGTAAATATCAGTAATTCCAAGGCCACGAAGTCGCTCGCGAACCCCTTCATTTTTACCACCGCTTATAATGCATACAGTAAATCCACCCTTTAGAGCCATTTTCATAGCATAACCATCCTTCGTATTCATTGTTCTTAAAAGCTCGCCTGTGGTTGAAACCTGTAATGAACCATCAGTTAATACGCCATCAACATCAAATACGAACGTAGTGATCTGGTTGAGGTATTCTTTATAACTTTTTTCCATGTGTTTTTTGAATAGAGTCGGTTAGTGCTTTATAAATTATTTGTCGGTCCTCATTCAGCATTTGCAAATGAGTTTCAATCGTTTTTTCGTCGTTTCTAAGGGCTGGACCAGTTTGAGCGTCATATGGCGGCAGATCCTGAATCTTGTCAAAAGTCTCCTGAATAAGCGGTCTTAAAATGTCAAATGGTAATTCGTTCTCATGGCAATAATCTGCTGCGATGGTAAACAGGTGATTTGTGAAATTGTTCACGATCACTGCGGAAAGGTGCAAAGCTCGGCGTTGTTCCGAATTTACCTCGAAAACCTTTGTAGATATGATATTTCCCAATTCCTTCAGTTTTGCAAGATTTTCTTCTGAATTGGCTTCGATACAAAGAGGAATATCTGAAAAACTTACTTCTTTATTTTTACTGAAGGTTTGCAGCGGATAGAATATTCCGAAGTTATCTAACATCGATAAATTCTCCATCGGCACACTACCGGAAGTATGAACTACAAGACCTTTGTTAATGCTTAATTTCTCAGCGACCTCGGAAATTGCTTCATCACGCACGGCAAGAATGTAAATATCTGCTTCAGCCAGTTCAGCATAATCACTTATGACTTCAGTAGTATTTCCGATGAAGTCTATCTTATTGGGTTTACGGCTAAATAACTGAATAACATCAACTTCAGGGGTCAACTTGAAGCTTTGGTATAAGTGAATACCAACATTGCCGGCACCCAGGATCACTACTTTTATCATGAAGCTAAATTACCAAAAATTTCAAGGTATAGAAATTAACAGGTGTTGACTTGAGATTCGCCATTTTACCCGCGTAAAAACGATAAAATATCGTTAAATTTGCAGCCGTTAAAACGACACTTTTTCATGCAGAAAAAAATAGCCTCTATCCTTTTTTCTACCCGAATAATGGCCGTCCTGTTTATCATCTTTGCAATTGCCATGGCCATGGGAACCTTTATAGAAAGCTGGTACAGTATTGAAACGGCAAGAATTCTAATTTACAATACCTGGTGGTTCGAAGGGATCATGTTATTTCTTCTCATCAACTTCGTTGGGAATATCAAGCGATATAAGCTTCATAAAAAGGAAAAATGGAGCAGTTTACTACTGCATCTTTCATTTATCCTCATCTTAATTGGAGCATTTGTAACCAGGTATATTAGCTACGAAGGGGTAATGCCAATTCGTGAAGGCGAAACTACCAATAAGTTCATGACCTACGAGACGTACCTGACTTTCTTTATAGATGGTGAGATCGATGGTGAGGCGAGAAGAAGAGTTCTACAGGAAGATGTTCTTTTTGGTCCTGAAGTAGAGAACGACTATGTTCTGAATACCGATTTCAACGGTAATCCTGTAAAATTTGAAGTCACGAATTTTATTCACGGAGCAGAAGAAGCTCTGGTTCCTACAGAGGACGGAGAGAATTATCTTAAGATCGTAGAAGCCGGTGATGGTTCACGACACGACCATTATCTTAAAGAAGGTGAGGTTAGCAATATTCATAATACTTTATTTACGCTTAATAGTCCGCAGGATGGCGCTATCAATATTAGGCTTACTGAAGATGGGGAATACCAGATAGATTCACCATTTGAAGGAACCTATATGCGTATGGCAGATCAAAAGCAGGGAACTTTAGTTACTGACTCTACACAAACGCTTATGTTGAGGTCGCTTTATAATATTGGAAGCATGCAATTCGTGATCCCGGAACCAGTGGTTACCGGGGAATATGATGTAGTACCAACCAATCCTAAAACAAAGCAAGATCTTGATGCCGTTACATTGGACATTACAGCTAATGGTAAAACTGAAACGATCACTTTGCTTGGCGGACAGGGAACTGTAGCAGATCCACAGGCGATCAATTTCAACGGATTGGAAGTTTTCATTAATTACGGAAGCATAGAAAAAGAACTACCATTTGCTTTGAAACTGAATGATTTCATTGCAGAAAAATACCCTGGTACTGCAGATAGGGCAACGCCTGGTTATGCAAGTTTTAGAAGTGAAGTGGAGATCGTGGAAGATGGAGAAGAACCTGAGCCTTACTCTATTTATATGAATCACGTACTGGATCATGAAGGTTATAGATTCTTTCAATCGAGTTTTGACCCGGATGAAAAGGGTACAGTACTTTCTATAAACCGTGATTTCTGGGGAACCTGGATCACTTATATAGGTTATTTCTTATTGTATTTTGGACTTATGTGGATATTGTTTGACAAAGGTTCCCGTTTTGGTAATCTTAAGGTGATGCTGGAAAAGATCAAAGACAAGAAAAAGGCATTGGCAGTAGTAGCATTAATGCTAATGTCTTCTGTTGGTTTTTCTCAGGATGGTGATCATGCTCACAATCAGAATTCAAAACAGCAGATTGATAGTATCATTGTATCTAATGCAGTGAAAGAAGAGCACGCCGATAAATTTGGACGATTGATCATACAGGATGCCGGAGGAAGAATGAAGCCTGCAAATACGTATTCTTCAGAATTACTTCGGAAATTAAGTAAAAGTGATACTTATGCTGGTTTAAGTTCAGACCAGGTGTTGGTTTCTATTACTGAAAACCCTGCATTCTGGTATCAGGCACAGGTTATTTATGTAGAAAAAAAGAACGATAGTCTGCATCAGATCCTGGATGTAGAAGAAGGTAGAAAATACCTTGCTTTGATGGACTTCTTTGATGAAAAAGGAGGTTATAAACTTTCTCCTTATCTGGAAGGTGCATACAAAGCGGCTGTTCCGAATAAATTTCAGAAGGATTTTATTGAAACAGATAAGAAAGTAAACCTGCTATATCAGGCGGTACAGGGAAAAGTATTGAAAGTATTTCCTATTCCTGAAGACGAGAATAATAAATGGGTTTCCTATCCTGAACTGGATGAAACCAATTTTACAGGAATGGATTCGGTTTATACAAAGCAGATACTTCCGCTATATATGAGTGCTCTTAAAACTGCACGTGAGACCAGCGATTACGAAAAAGCAGATCAGTATCTGGAAAGCATTCAAAGCTTTCAGGAGAAATTCGGTGGAGATGTAATGCCTTCAGAAGATAAAGTGAACGCTGAAATCTTATACAATGAATATGATGTCTTTAGAAACCTGTTCTGGATGTATATGGTTGCCGGGCTGGCCATGCTGGTTTTCGTGATTGTTCAGATCTTTAAGGACAATAGAATTATAAGAACTCTTATTTATACCGGTGCAGCTGCGATCATCATTCTTTTTGTAGTGCATACGGCAGGACTTGCGGCGAGGTGGTATATTTCAGGACACGCGCCCTGGAGTGATGCTTATGAGTCGATGATCTATGTAGCCTGGGCTACCATGTTCTTTGGGCTGGCCTTTGGTAGAAAATCAAATCTTACGATCGCATCTACTGCTTTTGTTGCTTCTATGATCCTTATGATCGCACACTGGAACTGGATGGATCCGGCAATTGCCAATCTACAGCCAGTACTAAATTCATACTGGTTGATGATCCATGTATCTGTGATCGTTGGTAGTTATGGTCCGTTTACACTGGGAATGATCCTTGGAGTGGTTTCGCTGCTGCTAATGATCCTTACCAATGACAAGAACAAGAAGAAGATGGACATTAATATAAAAGAGATCACGATCATTACTGAAATGGCATTGACCGTTGGTTTAGTGATGCTGACTATCGGAAACTTCTTAGGTGGCCAGTGGGCTAATGAGAGCTGGGGACGTTACTGGGGCTGGGATCCAAAAGAGACCTGGGCTTTGATTAGTATTATGGTATATGCCTTTGTGATCCATATGAGATTGGTTCCAGGTTTAAGAAGTAGATGGTTCTTTAATTTAATGGCAATCATTGCATTTGCAAGTATTATGATGACCTATTTTGGTGTGAATTTCTACCTGAGTGGTTTGCATTCCTATGCCAGTGGAGATAAGGTCATCACGCCAACCTTTATTTATTATACCTTAGGTGCTGTGGCAATTTTAGGAACTGTATCTTACTTTAAATACAAGAAATACTTCGCTAAGAAGTAGATAGATTTTTAAAATTCTAAAATAAAAAAAGCCTGCTTCTAGAAGCAGGCTTTTTTATTTTTGGTTGAGACTTGATTATTTAAGATTTCCAACCATATCTTTTGGATCTACCCATTCATCAAATTCTTCATTCGTTACGTAACCCAGATTGGCAGCTTCTTCTTTTAAGGTAGTACCATTCTTATGAGCTGTGTTAGCAATTTCAGCAGCTTTATAATATCCTATTTTGGTATTCAAAGCAGTAACCAGCATCAATGAGTTATTTAAATGCTCTTTGATGCGTTTGTCGTTGGCTTCGATCCCACGTGCACAATGTTCCTCGAAAGATAGACAGCCATCACCAATAAGCTGAGCACTTTGTAGCAAAGCGTTTGCCATTACCGGCTTAAAAACGTTTAATTCGAACTGTCCCTGCATTCCACCTACGCTCATGGTCACATCGTTCCCCAAGATCTGGGCACAAACCATGGTAAGCGCTTCACACTGGGTTGGATTAACTTTACCAGGCATGATCGAAGAACCTGGCTCATTCGCAGGAATATTGATCTCTCCAATACCACTTCTTGGTCCGGAAGCAAGCATTCTGATATCATTTCCTATTTTGTTCAGAGAAACAGCGATCTGTTTTAGTGCTCCGTGAGTTTCCACAAATGCATCATGTGCTGCCAAAGCTTCAAATTTATTTCCAGCAGAGATAAAAGGCATCTCCGTAAATTTTGCGATAAATTCAGCAACCCTTTTTGAATATCCTTTTGGAGTATTAAGTCCGGTTCCTACCGCAGTTCCACCTAAAGCAACTTCAGATAAATGTGGTAAAGTATTTTCCAATGCTTTAATGCCATAATCTAACTGTGCTACGTATCCACTGAATTCCTGACCAAGGGTTAGGGGAGTGGCGTCCATAAAGTGTGTACGCCCAATTTTCACGGTATGCTTGAATTCTTCAGATTTCTTCTTAAGAGTATCTCTTAGTTTTTTCAAACCGGGAAGCGTATTCGTAGTCACTTTTTTGTAGGCAGCAATATGCATTCCTGTTGGGAATGTATCGTTCGAAGATTGAGATTTATTCACATCATCATTTGGTTGAAGTGTTTTTTCCCCTTCACCAATATTCTTACCTGCGATCTGGTGAGCTCGGTTGGCGATCACTTCGTTCACATTCATGTTACTCTGTGTACCACTTCCAGTTTGCCAGATCACCAATGGAAACTGATCATCGTGTTTACCTTCCAGGATCTCATCACAAACCTGTGCGATAAGGTCTCTCTTTTCTACTGGAAGAACTCCAAGTTCACAGTTAGTATATGCGGCAGCTTTCTTTAAGTATGCAAAACCATATATAATATCCAGTGGCATGGAGGACGCAGGTCCAATTTTGAAATTATTACGGGAACGTTCAGTTTGAGCACCCCAGAGTTTATCTGAAGGAACTTTAACTTCCCCCATGGTATCTTTCTCTATTCTATAGTCCATATTTTAAAAATTGGTTGTTTCGCAAAGTTAATATTTCGCTAATCTTATTAATCTAAAAAAACTTTAAAATTGGTGGATCTTTTATTCTGAATTATATAAATCTTATATCAGGCTTTAATCTATTAGAAGAGCTTTGAAACACTCGTTATTTCCCCGCTTATAAGATTTCAAAATACTGTAAATCAATTATCTAAATTAAAATAGGGGGAAATTCCCTTTTCATTGTAGCACAACTAGCTTTATCTTTAGACTATTGTTTAACTAAATTCATAATAATGAAAAAACAGCTAGTATTACTCGTTTTTTCATTAGTAGTTTCAATATCCCTCGTAAGTTGTAGTGCTAATGACGATGGTCCTGCAGATTCAGATCAATTTCTGAATGCTGATGTAAACGGAGTTTTTTTTAACTCATCTAATAATTCTGCTGCTCTTAGCTTCCGTAAAGATTACAATTCCCTGGGAACAGTTAGTTTGTACGTACGATCTATTTCTGATCGTGGTGAGATTCTCGATTTTCAGATCGATAATTTTACCGGGATTGGAATTTATCGACTTGGCGACCAGGTTTACAACAAGAACTGGATAAGTTATAGTACTCACGATCATGATCTTTGGGCGATAATGCCTAATGGTGCTCCAAACGATATCACTAACTTTATTGAGATCACGAGTAATTCTGATGATCGTATTGAAGGAAAGATTTCCTGTAGTAAATTGTGGAATGAACAACAAAGTAGCTATGCACCAATTGAAGGGCAGTTTAAACTTAATATTCGGCTTTAAATACATCAATCAAAAGGCGAACAATTCCCTAAGTTTAATAATTCTTCAAAAAGTGATCAAATTCCTGTGATAAGCGATCAGGTATTTATATCTTTGACCTGATTTAAATCAAACTTTACCATTATGTTCGAATTCGATCAATACCTTGGATTTTTAGCGTTCCTTACGATATTAACGATGGGTTTCTGGCTTATGATCTTCCTGGTAGCTTTCGTTCCTTATTGGATCGGTGGGTCTGTTGGAGAATTGATCAAAGAAAAACGTGAAGCTCGTAAAAAAGCTAAAGCGGAAAAAGCATAAAAAAAAGGGACTTATTTAAGTCCCTTTTTTTTATTTCCTGTTATACCGGATTATTAAAATTCTCCTTCGTCATAATCTTCGTCATTTCTTCTCTGTTGACGCTGTTTCTTCTGATTAAACCTATAGATAAAGGATACATTCACTGCCTGACCTTGTCTCCATTGGAATTCACTGTCCTGTTCAAAAAATTCAGTATTCGTATAAGATGATCTCTTTCTACCATTTAGAATATCACTCACATTTAATGCAATGGTAGCTTTTTCATTCAGAATTTCTTTACTCAGGGCTAAATCTATAGAAAGGATACCATCCTGAGTTCCCTGAATTTCATCTGATGGCCCTCGATAAAAAGCATTTGTTTGCCAGTCAATTTGTAGAGGCAGTGTCACTTTTGAACTAAATCGCGCAAACCAACTTGTATTTTCGGTATTATAACTATCTCCATTAAATTCACCATCCAGCTTAAATCTAAAGTAGTTAAAGCTACCATTTAATCTCAACCATTCGGCAGGATTGTATAATACCCCAAGTTCACCACCCATTCTATCGTTTGTCGCCAAGTTAAAAGGGATGCTTCTAATAACTGTTTGCGGAATTGTTTCTGGTCCCTCTTCAGGAAAATCAGGATTCGCAATCTGTATATCAATTTCTTCCTGCACTCTTTGAAAAGCATCAGTTTCTCTCTGATAATAAACAGAAGAAGTTAAAGTAACTTTCTCCCATCTTTTCAAATATCCAATATCGAAACTGTTTGAGTAGGCTGGTTGCAGATTTGGATTTCCCTGAAAAATGTTATTTCGACTACTTCTAGATGGAAACGGATTAATATACCAACCTCGAGGTCTGTTAATTCTACGGTTATATCCAAATGTGATATTTTCTTCTTCCGCGATTTCGTAGATCACATTCAGTGTTGGGAACACCCCAAAATATTTATTATCAAAATTTGTAGTGATATCAAAACTAAACTCTTCTCTTAATTCTTCCTGAGTAAGTTCAGAATCAATATCACCTTTTAGTTGTGTATGCTCAGCTCTTAACCCTAAAAGAAAACTAAAATCTCCGAATTTGGTACCATATTGAGTATACCACGCGTGAACATTCTCATCATAGTCAAAAATATTAGTCTGATTACGATTCAAAATAAAATTACTATTACGATCCTCTTGCAACAGTGAGTAATCGGTTACCTCATTTTCAAAATTTCCTCGATAACCAGCTTCAAATTGGGAATTCTCTCCTATAGGTCTCACATAATCTGCTTGAAGTAAATACTCTTTTTGATCTTCAGTAGTTAAAGTTCTCTCTCTGGGGATGAAAATCTCTCCAACACTAGTAGAATTAAAATTAATTGGCTCACGGATAAAGGCTTCTTGCTCTTCCTTATCACGTTCTATTTGAAAGTCTGTAGTTAATTCATGTCCTATATTATCAAACTTATTTACGTAATTAATGGAGAATTGCCAACTGTTGTCTTCTTCAACTTCATTTTCAAGACGCGTGGTTCCAAGCACCCTGTTTCCATCAAGAAAATAGTCGTTTACATTCGTAGTAAGATCTTCATCATCCCCAAGTCTATAGAATAAAGCTCCGGTTATGGAAGATTGTTCATTTAAATAGTATTCTATTCCTAAATTGGTATTGAAGCCTCTATTGATTCTATCATAATCTCTATCTTCAACATTTCGATCATATTGAAGACCGTCGAGAAAAGTATCCTCACGAGTATCAAAGTATCGAGTATCGAAGAACGCTTCGCCCGGAGATTCTCTATATCTATAACCCGTGGTGGTGAAAAGATTATATTTATCGGTTCGGTAATTAAAGTTTGCGTTGATCCCTGCGTTGGCCGGATTACCACCATTAATTGTTAAGGAACCATTGAATCCCAGAGTTTCCTTCTTTCTAAGAATAATATTAATAATTCCAGCAGTACCTTCAGCATCATATCTTGCGGAAGGTGAGGTGATAACTTCAACTCTCTCGATAGCTTCAGCTGGTAGTTGGCTTAGAACATCTGTACTACCAAAACCGGCCATTGCAGATGGTTTACCGTTTATCAATATTCTTACATTCTCATTCCCTCTAAGACTTATACCTCCTTCTATGTCTACAGTGACAGATGGTACGTTGTTCAAAGCATCACTTACTGTTCCTCCGGCAGTGGTAAGATCTTTTCCAATGTTATAGATCTTCTTGTCAAGTCTAACATCTACTTGTGTAGTTTCTGCCCGAACAACTACTTCGTCAAGATTTTCAGATCCAAGTCCAAGTAGGATAGTTCCCAGGTCCAGATGTGAATTTACATTTCGGTTTTTAAAAACTTTAGATTCGTAGGAGATAAATTCAACAGTGATCGTATAGGTTCCTTCCTGCACCGTGATCTCAAATTCACCATCTATATTGGTAACAGTTCCATCTACTTTTGAAGGATCGTTGGTATTCTGAACTGCGACAGTAGCGTATTCCAGAGGAACATTTAGCTCGTCGTCCAGAACCTTACCGGAAATGGTATATTTTTTAAGAGGTGAAGGGCCTTGAGCATAAGATTTAAAACTCAGCAAGCCGATAAATAGGAATAGTAAACTTAAGGTATAGATCTTCCGATTGGTCATTATATAATTTTACCCTATGACCATAGGAAACCCACTTAGTTTAATGAACGAGGGTTAAAATATTGTTAAGCGTGAAAATAATTTTTATAAACAACTGCAGCTATTTGTAAATCAGGATTTTCTGGTTAGCTGTTTATTTAAATGAATATATCTATTAAATTGATCCTCATTCATAAATCTTTGAAGCGATTTGTATTCACTCTTCTGGATAGTTTTCAATTTATTCACTTGCTGTCCTGTTCCTAAACTGGAATTAATGATCTCGTTCTTCTTAATAGTGTATTCTATGATCGCATCTTCCAGAAGTTGCGTCTGGCCCAAAGTCAGGTTTAACTGATTTTTCCAGGTTAGAGTAAGCTCAGCGGCGATTTCCCTAATTTCTCTGCGATTTTGTTCGTGAATATGGATCTGAGAGTATACGAAACCAGCTACTGCCGCAGCGGCCAGACCAATAATTGTAATCCTGTATTGTAGTTTCATATGAATAGTTCTTATAGCAATTTATCAATTTCAGTAGCAGGTCTTCCAACTACTGCATTTTTATCATTTTCAATAATAGGTCTTTCAATCAATTTAGGATTTTCCACCATAATATGGATTAATTCATCCTCACTTAGATCTTTCCCCTTGTAATTATCTTTCCAGACCTTTTCTCCAGTTCGCACTAATTGAATAGGGGGATAACTTAATTTCGCTAGTAGCTGTTCAAGCTCATTTGCTGAAAGTGGATCTTTAAGGTACTCCCTGATTACAAATTCCTTACCAGAATTCTTCAGAAGTTCGAGTCCTTCTCTGGATTTCTTACATCTTGCGTTATGGTAAATAGTGTATTTCATCAAGTCTTAATATAAACATTTCAGATTAAAAAATAAAAGCTTTAATATGAACTAATCTTCATTTTTCTGTCCCATCATCATTAAAAAAGCTTTCAGAAAAGGATCAATAGCGCCATCCATTACAGCATCAACATTTCCGGTTTCTTCCGCAGTTCTAACGTCTTTTACAAGCTTATAGGGATGCATCACGTAATTACGAATCTGCGATCCCCATTCTATCTTCATCTTAGAATCTTCGATCTCTCTTCGTTGCGCCTGTCTCTTCTGAAGTTCAATTTCAAATAATTGACTCTTTAATAACTGCATCGCCTTGTTCTTATTTTCAAGCTGAGACCTGGTTTCAGAATTTTCGATAACAATTCCAGTTGGTTCATGACGAAGACGCACAGCGGTCTCTACTTTATTTACGTTCTGTCCACCTGCTCCGGAAGATCTCATGGTTTCCCAGCTAAGATCTGAAGGATTGATATCAATTTCTATAGTATCATCTACAAGTGGGTAGACATAAACAGAAGCGAATGAGGTATGCCGTTTGGCATTACTATCAAAAGGAGAAATCCTAACAAGCCTGTGTACTCCATTTTCACCTTTTAGCCAACCAAATGCGAATTCACCTTCGATTTCGAGTGTAACGGTTTTAATTCCAGCTACATCACCGCCCTGATAATTGAGTTCCCTGATTTTATACTTTCGCTTTTCAGCCCACATCATGTACATGCGCATAAGCATTTCAGCCCAGTCGCAACTTTCAGTACCTCCAGCACCCGCAGTAATTTGTAAAACCGCGCTCATGCTGTCTCCTTCTTCGGAAAGCATATTTTTGAACTCAAGGTCTTCTATAAGATCGAGAGCATCATCATTTTTTTTCTGAACATCTTCCGCAGAAGCCTCATCCTCTTTATAGAACTCGTAGAGGACCTCCAGATCTTCTACTAAGGTTTCGGCTTTTGCATATTCATTTACCCAACTTTTTTCAGCATTGACCTCTCTCATAATCTGTTCAGCCTTTTTAGGGTCATTCCAGAAGTCTGGAGCAAAGGTCTTTTCTTCCATGTTGGTTATTTCAATTTTTTTGGCATCAATGTCAAAGATACCTCCTTAACGCAACCAGGCGCTCTTTGAGATCTCTTATGTTCTCGGTAGTAATCATATGTTCGATTTGACGTAAAAATAGAATTTAGGGGTGTTTCGGGAAAGTATTTAACGAATAATTTTTAGCTTTAGACGGCTTTAAAAAATCCATCTATGCGCTACTTCTTATCTATCCTTCTGGCATTCAGTATATCCATGTCTATAAACGCACAGTTCCTTGAAAAAAAAGAGGATCTTAAATCTTATGACGGATTTTTTGATTTTCACTATAACGAAAATGAGGACGAGATCTACCTTGAAGTTGACAGCTTAAATACTGCTTTTTTATATACTCAGTTCTTAACTACCGGAGTAGGATCAAATGACATTGGACTTGACAGGGGGCAACTTGGTAATACGAAGGTTCTGGAATTTAGAAAGGCAGGTAATAAATTGCTATTAGTAGAGCCCAATCAAAATTATCGTGCAATCACTTCCAATCAGGCTGAAAAGAATAGTGTAAAAGAAGCTTTTGCAGAGTCGGTCATATTTGGTTTTGAAATCAAAGAGACTATAGATTCAACTTTTATCATTGATCTTACACCGTTTTTATTGGAAGATGCACATGGCGTTAGTGAGAAGCTGAAGAAAGGTAAGTTCGGATCTTACAGCCTCGATAAGTCCAAGAGTGCTCTTAGCATGGATCGAACTAAAGCCTTTCCAGAGAATGTAGAGTTTGAAGCACTTCTTACATTTTCAGGAAAACCTACAGGAAGGACAGTAAATTCTGTAGTGCCTGATGCCAGTAATATTACCGTTAAGCAGCATCATTCTTTAGTCAAGTTACCTGACGATAATTATAAAAAACGTGCATTCGATCCCAGAAGCGGTTCCATCTTTATTTCTTACCAGGACTATGCAAGTCCGGTTTATGAACCAATCACAAAACGTTATGCGATACGCCATAGGCTGGAAAAAAAGACACCAGATTCCTTAGTAAGCGAAGCTGTTGAACCTATTATTTATTATTTGGACCCTGGTACTCCTGAGCCTGTTCGGTCTGCCTTACTGGAAGGTGCAGCCTGGTGGAATGATGCTTACGAAGCCATTGGGTATAAAGATGCATTTCAGGTCAGAATGCTGCCTGAAGACGCTGATCCTCTAGACGTAAGATATAATGTGATTCAATGGGTTCATAGATCTACCAGGGGTTGGAGCTATGGAGCGAGCGTTGTAGATCCAAGAACTGGTGAGATTATCAAGGGGCACGTAAGTTTGGGTAGTTTGAGGATTCGCCAGGATTTTATGATCGCACAGGCGCTTTTAAATAAACCATTTGCAGAATCTGATGAGAATATTGAACCTATGATGGAAATTGCGCTGGCAAGAATTAGACAATTGTCTGCGCATGAGGTTGGGCACACTATAGGATTTGCACATAATTTTTCGGCAAGTACAAGTGACCGCGCATCTGTAATGGACTATCCTCATCCACAATTCAGTTTGAAAAATGGTGAAATTTCTGCGGAAGACGCCTATGCTACGGGGATAGGCGAATGGGACAAGGTTACCGTTCAATATAGTTATGGAGATATACCGAAGGGTAAAAAAGAAGTTGACTTCCTTGAGGAAACTCTTGAAGAAGCTCAAAGAAACGGACTTATTTTTATATCTGATGCTGATGCCCGTGCTGCAGGTGGAGCAAATGCACAAGCTCATTTATGGGATAATGGTAAAAATGCGATTGATGAACTTGAAGATGTTCTAAAGATCCGCAAACAGGCAATACAAAACTTCTCAGCTGATAATATTAGAAGCGGAGAGCCATTTTCAGTGCTGGAAGATGTATTTGTACCGCTATATTTTTTCCACAGGTATCAAACTGAAGCCGCAGTAAAACTTGTAGGCGGACTCAAATATGAATATGCAGTTAAGGGTTCGGAGAATTTAAACGTGAAAATTCTGGATGGTAATCTTCAGAAGAAGGCGATTAAAGAGGTATTAAAAACTCTAAAAGCTGAAGAAATCGCAATTCCGAAGGAAAAGCTGGAGCTGTTTCCACCTCGTGCTTTTGGATATAGTCGTGACCGTGAAAGTTTTAAAAGTAATACCGATGTTGCTTTTGATATCCTGGGAGCTCCAGCGACCGCAGCAGGAATGACCATGCAATTCCTTTTTCACCCGGCAAGAGCTGAAAGATTGATTCAGCAGAAGGCCGTAGATAATAGTAATCCTGGTCTAGAATTTTTGTTGCAGGAAACTGTTAGCAATACGATCAAGTCAGACTATAAAGATGAATATCTTAATAAGGTCCAGCAAACGGTAAATTTCGTAGTTTTTAAACACCTTCTTAATCTTGCAGCCAATGACAGATCCACTAGCATGGTTAAATCAATAGCGAACACTGAAATTGATGAGGTACAACAATGGCTTCGGAAGAACAATTCCGCAGTTAACAGAGAAATGCTAAGAAATATCAAAGAATTCAGAGAACATCCAGAGCAATTTCATTTGAAGCTGAATATTCCGAAGATACCTGATGGATCACCAATAGGGAATTAATAGAGAAGCATATAATCTACTGTTGCTGCTGTTGCTGAGCCGTAACTTTCACGGTGTATTCAGTTTCATTCTTACCCGTAGAATAGACCATTCCTTTTAAGGGAGGGCAGTCTGTATAATCCTTGCCATGAGCAACCTTAATATGATTCTCTGCAGCGATTAGATTATTTGTTGGATCAAAGCCAATCCAGCCGCTATCAGGCAAGCAACATTCTACCCAGGCGTGCATTTGCGAATCTCCAAAATACCCATTTCCCTGGTGTAAATATCCAGAAACATATCTGGAAGGAATTCCAAATTGTTTGGAAATAGCAATAAACAGATGTGTAAAATCCTGACAAACACCTTGCTTATTCTTGAGAATATCGTTTAGATCTGTATCGATCCCGGTGACATCGGTCTTAAAGGTAAAATTCTCTTTGATCCACGCATTTAAATTCAGTAAATTCTGAAAGAGACTAATTGTTTTATCAAACTGAAAAGATACTTCTTTAGGTAAATTCGTTAGCTCTGTATCTCTAAGAAAAACGTCATGATTAGCTCGAAATTCAATCGATCTCAATTTTTCATATTCTTCTTCTGAAAATTCCTGGTTGACATTCTCAAAAATATTTACCACACTTTTCAGAAGTTTGAATTCAGCTACGAATTCGATCTCGCGAAATCTTTCTCGGGTGTTGATACGATACGTCTGAAAATCATAGCCGTTAATACTACTTTCTACAGGAATATTCAGGGAATTGTTGAAATCGCTGGAGATCATCTCCTGTGAATCATTATCTTCAGGAGTTACGAGGAATTGCCAGAGTGCTCCACTAGTTTCATTTTCGTAGGTATTGGTTGCCACGTAACGTATAGTATAATCCAGCTTCATATCAATTATTTTGCAGAGTCAAATTAAGATCAATTTTATGGATTAATAATGAAAATATTCACGTTGTAGTTTCATTCCTATTTCATTAAGATCGTCCAGTATATTTTGAATGAACAGTTCAAGATCCACTTCAATTTCTTCGATCACTTTGAATTGATATTTTGCTCTCACCCTTCCAATTAGAAAAGCAGCTGAGTTTTTACTGGGATGTTTTTCGGTACTAAGAACTAAAATATGTTTACAAACCTGGTTCAATGAGTTCATGACAGATCTTGGACAATCGGTATTCAGAATTAAAAATTCCAGCGTAGTGATACTAGTGGGTGTTTGCCTGTAAAACCTACGCATCATGTCGTACGATTCAGTACATTTTAGTAATGTGGTCCATTCATAACTATTTCTTATCGTATCACCATAACTTCCCTGTGCTATCACAGCATCTTTATATTTTGAGTTAATAATCCTTATGACCTGGGTTGCTCTTTCAATATTAACCCCAAGCATGATAATGGCATATACTTCATCATGTAGTAAGGTTCCACGTATCTTACCTCGTAGAATTGATACATGTTCTGCCACCTGAACGGTAAAATCATACAGCCCTCTTTTTTTAAAGTTATCAATCGGATAATTCAGAACAAAGTGGTAGAATTTATTAATGGATTCATATAATTCCGTAGAAATTAGATCCCGCGCGCTGTTGGCATTTTCTCTGGCCAGTTTCACGTAATTGATAATTGAATACTGTTTATCGGGATTTAATGCGATATCAAATAATACTTCTTGTTCCTCCAGCTGTTCATCATTTGTACTATGATCATCTGCCATGAAAAGCATAGACTTGAGCACAAATTGCCGGGATTGTGATAGCTCATTGGGTGCATCCAGAGATGCGAAATAATTTACATTTAAATATCGTGCTATATGTTCTGAACGTTCGATATATCTACCCATCCAGAAAAGATTATTGGCTACTCTTGCTAACATAAATTATTGATTGTTTTTTAAAACCCAGGTATCTTTAGAACCTCCACCCTGAGATGAATTAACGATTAAATTTCCTTTTTGAAGCGCAACACGTGTCAAACCACCTTTAAGAACAAAATCTTTATCCTGTCCTAAAAGAGTAAAGGTTCTTAGGTCCACATGTCTTGGTTCGAAACAATCTTCATCTTCAATATAGGTGGGATGAACTGAGAGTGACATAATTGGTTGTGCAATATATTTTCGAGGGCTAGCAGAAATCGTTCGTTTCACTTCTTCGATCTCTTCAGAAGAAAGTCGGTTTCCTATGGAGATTCCGTAGCCACCTGCTTCATCTACAGGTTTAACGACCAGCGTTGCTATATTGTCCATTACAAATTTCAATTCATCGGGTCTGCTACAATGATATGTTGGAACATTATTCAAAATAGGTTCTTCGTCAAGATAATATTTAATGATCTCTGGCATATATGTATAGATCGCTTTATCATCTGCCACGCCAGTTCCCGGTGCATTTACTAAACATACATTCCCTTTTTTATAGGAGGCCATTAGACCTGGTACTCCCAGAGCAGAATTTGGTTTGAATTCGAGCGGATCTATAAACTGATCATCAATCCTGCGGTAAATAACATCCACTTTTTGCGGTCCGTTGATGGTCTTCATATACACAAAATCATTTTCGACAAAAAGATCCCGTCCTTCAACAAGTTCCACACCCATCGCTTTTGCGAGATAAGAGTGTTCATAATAAGCTGAATTATATATCCCCGGAGTGATTACCACGCAATTTGGAACATCCACACCTTTAGGTTTGACGCTTTCCATGATCTCCAATAGATTTTCAGCATAATCTGTCACAGAATATGCCTGATAATGATTGAAAACTCCGAAGAGAGCTCTCTTCAGGGCGGTTCGGTTGCAGATCACATAACTTACACCGGAAGGACAGCGAATATTATCTTCAAGCACGTAGTATTTGCCATCGGAATGTTTGATAAGATCGGTCCCGGAAATATGATTATAAATTCCTCCAGGTGGATCAAAACCATTCATCTGGTCTAGATAGTTGGCAGAAGAACTGATAAGATTTAAAGGGACAATCCCTGCTTTAATGATCTTTTTATCATGATAAAGGTCACGGAGAAACTCATTTAGAGCCTTACTTCTCTGTAATACTCCTTTTTCAATATGTTCCCATTCTTCAGCATCAATGATACGTGGGAAAAGGTCAAAAGGAAAGATCTTTTCTTTGATCTCATGATCCCCGTAAACCTGGAAAGTAATACCCTGATTAAAGAATGACGATTTTGCCTTATCATTTAATCTTGCAAAATCCTTCGCAGAATGTTCGCTATATAGATTGAATAAGGTGCGGTATGTTTCTCTTACATTATCATTCTCGTCAAAGATTTCATCATAAAGTTTTGGATCCCGGTTATAAGATTCAAAGGTTGGATTTTCGGTATTCGATTTCATTGATCAACTTTTCATATAAAGTACAAATTAAATGAGTGGTAATCATATAATTAATTAAAAACCTGTGAATTATGTAGTAACACGAATATGTTGCCGATTATATTTCAGAATAAATATTTATAGCCCTGTTTTTTATAGATTTCTAAATACCGCAGAAAGAATTTTTAAGTTTTTACCTTAGCAAACAGCAAAACTTATTTGATGAAAGAAATAGATTTAAGAAGTGATACGGTAACCAGACCAACAAAAGGAATGATGCAGGCAATGATGACTGCGGAAGTTGGTGATGATGTATATAAAGAAGATCCAACTATTAATGCTTTGGAGAAAAAGCTAGCCGATATGTTTGGGATGGATGAAGCCTTATTTTTTCCTACCGGTAGCATGGCGAACCAGGCAGCGATCAAATTACATACACAACCCGGAGAGCAACTCATTTGCGATAAGTGGGCGCATGTGTTCAATTATGAGGGTGGTGGTGTTTCCTTTAATAGTGGTGTTTCCTGTAAACTTGTAGATGGTGATCGAGGGATGATCACTGCTTCCCAGGTAGAAGAAAATATCAATGCTCCAGATTTTTATCATAGTCCGTTGACTACTCTTGTCTGCCTTGAAAACACTACGAATAAAGGAGGTGGAGCATGCTATGAACTTGAAACCATCCAGGAGATTCGTAAAGTGTGCGATGGCCATGAACTTGGGTTGCATCTTGATGGAGCGAGACTTTTCAATGCTTTTGCTGAAAAAGATTATACTCCCAAAGACTTCGGAAAAGTGTTCGATACCATTTCGGTTTGTCTTTCCAAAGGTTTGGGAACTCCCATGGGTTCAGTTCTAATAGGAAAGAAATCCCTGATGAAAAATGCCATTAGAGTACGAAAGGTTTTGGGAGGAGGAATGCGCCAGGTAGGTTTTATGGCTGCCGCAGGAATCTACGCTCTGGATAATCATCTTGAGCAGCTGAAGAAAGATAATGATCGCGCAGCAGAACTTTCAGAATTATTAGCGAAACAACCTTACGTAAAAAGTCTTGAGCCGACCGAAACCAACATTATTATATTCTATCTGAAGGATGAGGTAAAAGAACTGGAGTTTATGCAAAAGCTCGATGAGAAGAACATACGAATTAGTAATATGGGACAGGGAAAACTTAGAATTGTAACACATCATGATTATACTGAGGAGATGCACCAATTCTTTAAGGAAACCTTGCAGAAAATACGTTTCTAGAGTTTCTTAACTAAATATTAGCAGGGCTTTATCATAGAAGAAATAGACTTTCCTGTAATTTTCGGAAAAACTTAAAGCAATGAAAAATTTAAGACCAAGACAGGCAGTTCCAGAACTTATAGTGAAAACTACTAATGGTATGGACTGGAACCTGAGAGATAACCAACCTGAGAATTTCACCATGCTTATTTTTTACCGAGGTATACACTGCCCGGTTTGTAAAAGCTATCTTGAGGAATTGAACACTATGGTGAACGATTTTAAAGATAAAGGAGTCAATATCATTTGTGTAAGTTCCAATACTAAGGAATTAGCTGAGAAAACTGTGGAAGAATGGGATGTTGATAATCTCACCATAGGTCATAGTTTTGATGTAGAAGACGGAAGAAAATGGGATTTGTATGTTTCTGAAGGGATCAAAGATTCTGAACCTGCTGAATTTGTAGAGCCAGCTTTATTTCTAATAAGACCTGACAGTACTTTATATTCGGCTAGCATACAGTCAATGCCTTTCGCGAGACCACAATTTGTGGATCTTATTAAGTCGATCTCTTTTGTGAATAAAGAAGATTACCCTGCCAGGGGAGAGGCATAGTAATTTTAGAATAAACATAAAAAAAAGCGGGCATTGCCCGCTTTTTTTATTTGAACATGTCCATTCCAGGAATGTCTGGCATTCCATCTTTAGCTGCAGAACCAATTTCAGCTTCATTGATATCTGTTGCCTTTTTAATCGCTTTGTTCATGGTAAGAACCAGGTAATCTTCCAGTTGTTCTTTATCATCCAGTAATTGCTCGTCTACACTAATATTTTTGACTTCGCGATTTGCGGTGATGGTCACTTTTAGCAGTCCATCTGCAGATTGTTCATCTATTAATACAGTATCAAGTCTCTTCTTGGTTTGTTCTACTTTTTCCTGGGCTTCTTTCAGCTTATTCATCATGCCCATCATATCTCCAAACATATCTATTTCGTTTTAAAAATTGGTAAGCTCAAATTTACTAAATTCAGGTTTGAAATAAGCCATTATGAAAAGACTATTCGTTATTCTGTTAGGATGCATTACATTTGCAAGCGCTCAAAAAAACAATGATTTGGAAAAGAATTTGCAGGCTCCGATCGCCAAAAAGATCGAGAAAAAATTAGAGAAGCACGGTGATGTGCGTATCGATAATTATTTCTGGATGAATCAGCGGGAAGATCAGGAAGTATTGGATTATTTGAATGCTGAAAACGCATACAACGATCAAATGACTGCACATACTAAAGATTTTCAGGAGAAATTATTCCTGGAGATGAAGGGCCGTATCAAAGAAGATGATGAGTCTGTTCCTTATATGCTGAATGGTTACTGGTATATTACCCGGTTCGAGAAAGGATATGATTACCCGGTATATAGTCGGAAGAAGGAAACTCTTGAGGCAGATGAAGAGGTGATGTTCAATGTGAATGAGATGGCTAAAGATTTTGACTATTATAGCCTTGGAGGTCTTAATGTTTCTCCAGATAACACGATGGTGGCTTTTGGAACCGATACGGTAAGCAGAAGACAGTATACCATCAGGATCAAAAATCTGGAAACAGGTGAGATCTATGATGAAAATATAGAGAATACTACGGGCGGTTCTACATGGGCGAATGACAATAAAACTCTTTACTATACTAAAAAGGATCCTCAAACTTTAAGATCCTTCAGAATCTATAAGCATATTCTGGGAACAGATCCTGAAACCGATGAGCTTGTATATGAAGAGGAGGACGAAACATTCAATTCTTATGTTTACAGATCTAAATCTAGGGAATATATTATTATAGGTTCTCATAGTACGTTAACTACCGAGTACCGTATTCTTGATGCTAATACTCCAGATAAAGAATTTAAAATTTTCCAGGCTCGTGAGCGCGGACTTGAATATAGCATTGCGCATTATAAGGACGATTTTTATATAGTAACCAATAAGGATGATGCCACCAATTTCAAATTGATGAAGACTCCGCTTGGTCAAACTGAAAAAGAACACTGGGAAGATGTGATTCCTCATCGCAAGGATTTCTTATTGGAGGATATCGATATCTTCCAGAAATACCTTGTGGTTAGCGAGAGAACAAACGGACTTAACAAGATAAGGATCATCGAGTGGGAAGGGAATAAAGAATACTATATTCCGTTCGATAATGAAACTTATACTGCCTATACTTCCATAAATCCTGATTTTGACACAGACTTGTTGAGGTATACCTACAATAGTCTTACTACTCCAACTTCAGTCGTTGAATATAACATGAAGACCGGAGACAAGACAATATTGAAAGAGCAGGAAGTTCTGGGTGGAAATTTTGATAAAGATAATTACACTTCAGAACGTATCTGGGCTACAGCGAAAGACGGCACTAGCATTCCTGTTTCTTTGGTATACAAAAAAGGACTTCAGAAAGATCAAAAAAATCCCCTTCTGCAATATGCTTACGGTTCCTATGGTTCTACAATAGATCCATACTTTTCAACTGTGCGACTGAGTTTGCTGGATCGCGGATTCATTTATGCCATTGCACATATTCGAGGTGGAGAATATCTGGGCAGGGAATGGTATGAGAATGGGAAACTTTTTCAGAAGAAAAATACATTCACAGATTTTATCGATGTTTCTGAATTTCTGATCCAGGAAAATTATACTTCTTCCAACCAATTATATGCCATGGGAGGTTCAGCAGGAGGATTGCTGATGGGTGCAGTCGTGAATATGGCACCAAATTTATATAATGGGGTTATTGCTGCCGTACCGTTTGTAGATGTCATCACTACGATGCTGGATGATAGCATTCCTCTTACCACAGGTGAATATGACGAATGGGGTAATCCTAATGAAAAGTCATATTATGATTATATGAAAACTTATTCTCCCTATGATAATGTAGTAAAACAGGATTATCCAAATATGCTAATTACTACAGGTCTTCACGATAGCCAGGTACAATACTGGGAACCTACCAAATGGATTGCGAAACTTAGAGAATATAAGACAGATCAAAACGTTTTATTATTACATACCAATATGGATGCTGGTCATGGTGGTAGTTCAGGAAGGTTTGAAGCGCTTAAGGAAGTGGCTGAAGAATACGCGTTTTTACTGGACCTTGAAGGAATTAAGGAGTAATTAAAAAATTTGACTTAAATTTGTCGATTAGTAAAATGTGTGAAAATGCATTTTATTTAAAGATCATTTTATGAGAGAAGATTTGCATGTTTACGATAACGTATTGCAATTAGTTGGAAACACCCCGTTGATCAACTTAAATAAAATCACTAAGGATTTCCCCGGAAAATACTCCGCAAAGATCGAAGCTTTTAATCCAGGTCATTCCTCGAAGGACAGGATCGCTTTGTACATTATTGAAGAAGCTGAACGAAAAGGGATTCTGAAGCCCGGAGACACAATTATTGAAACAACTTCAGGTAATACAGGTTTTAGTATTGCGATGGTAAGTTGCATCAAAGGTTATGATTGTATTCTTGCCGTAAGTTCAAAGTCGTCCAAGGATAAGATCGATATGCTGAAGACAATGGGAGCGAAGGTACATGTGTGCCCGGCGAACGTTCCGGCAGATGATCCAAGGTCTTACTACGAAGTTGCAAAAAGGCTTCATTCTGAAATTAAAGGATCGGTGTACATTAATCAGTATTTTAATGAGCTAAATATTGATGCTCATTTTAATTCTACAGGACCAGAAATCTGGAAGCAAACTGAAGGAACTATTACACACCTTGTTGCCTGTAGTGGTACTGGTGGAACAATTTCTGGAACTGCGAGATTTTTAAAGTCGAAAAACCCTGAAGTAAAGATCCTTGGAATCGATGCATTTGGTTCAGTTTTGAAAAAATATCATGAAACCAAAGAGTTCGATAAAGATGAGATCTATCCCTACAGAATTGAGGGTCTTGGAAAGAACCTGATCCCATCAGCAACAGATTTTGACATGATAGATAAGTTCATGAAAGTTAGTGATGAGGATGCTGCGCATACTGCCAGGCAACTTGCGCGTGCCGAAGGTCTATTTGTAGGTTATACCAGTGGAGCAGCAATGCAGGGATTGAAACAATACCAGGAAGACGGTGAATTTGATGAAAATTCTAATGTGGTATTGATCTTTCCAGATCATGGTTCCAGGTATATGAGTAAGATATATAGCGATGACTGGATGAATGAACAGGGTTTTCTCGATGCTCAGAAAGATTCAAAATCTCATTCTATAGAGATCATCAAATAAAATATTAACAATTATTAACAAAAGCATCCTGTTCTTTGCAGGATGCTTTTGTTTTTGTTAGATTTCGATGTTTATAATTTACCTTGTAAAATTGGGCCAATTTTCAGTATTTTTGCGGCTCGTCTAAAAAATGACCGATGAAGGATTTATTTGATAAGATTTACAAAGACAAAGGACCGTTAGGAAAATGGGCGGAACAGGCAGAAGGATATTTTGTATTTCCAAAACTTGAAGGACCTATTTCCAATAGAATGAAGTTTCGAGGTAAGAATGTAATTACCTGGAGTATTAACGATTACCTTGGTCTTGCCAATCATCCTGAAGTTCGTAAAGTAGATGCTCAGGCAGCTGCAGATTATGGATCGGCTTACCCAATGGGAGCCAGAATGATGAGTGGTCATACAGATCTTCATGAGAAGTTGCAAGATGAACTTGCATCTTTTGTAAACAAACAGGCAGCATACCTGTTGAATTTTGGATACCAGGGAATGGTATCTACGATCGATGCATTAGTATCCAAGCAGGATGTTATTGTATATGATGTTGATGCTCACGCATGTATCATTGATGGAGTTCGTCTTCACCTTGGACAGCGATTTACTTACAAGCACAACGATTTGGAAAGTATCGAGAAGAACCTGCAGCGAGCAACTAAGATCGCTGAACAAACAGGTGGTGGTATTTTGCTTATTTCTGAAGGAGTTTTCGGGATGCGAGGAGAGCAGGGAAGACTGAAGGAGATCGTTGAATTAAAGAAAAAATTTAATTTCAGACTTTTCGTTGATGATGCCCATGGTTTTGGAACTCTTGGTAAAACAGGAGCCGGAGCAGGTGAGGAGCAAGGCGTTCAGGATGATATTGATGTATACTTCGCAACTTTTGCAAAATCACTGGCAAGTACTGGTGCATTTATCGCTGGAGATAAGGAGATTATGGATTATTTGAAATATAACCTAAGATCTCAAATGTTCGCTAAATCGCTACAAATGCAATTGGTAGTTGGAGCTTTGAAGCGTCTGGACATGTTAAGAACTATGCCAGAACTCAAAGAAAAACTTTGGGAGAACGTAAATGCCTTACAAAACGGATTAAAAGATAATGGTTTCGATATTGGAACTACGCAAAGTTGTGTGACTCCTGTGTACCTGAAAGGAAGTATTCCGGAAGCAATGGCTCTTGTAAAAGATCTTCGTGAAAATCATGGTGTTTTCTGTTCGATTGTAGTTTACCCTGTAATTCCTAAAGGTCTTATTCTGCTTAGAATGATTCCTACGGCAACGCATACGCTACAAGATGTTGAAGAGACCTTAACTGCCTTTTCAGCAATTAGAGAAAGATTAGAAAATGGTACTTATAAAAGACTTTCAGCTTCAGTAGAAGCAGCGATGTCTAATAAATAAGGATTATCAACTATCATAATAAAAAAAGGCCGGAAATTCCGGCCTTTTTTTATTGATCATTATCTTCAGAATAGTCCTCAGCTTCACGGCTAAGTTTCCTGCTCCTTGCACGTCTTTTATTTCCTTCATTAGATTCCTCCAGGAATTCATCTACTTTGTGCAAATCCAATCGATATGAAACACCGAGAGCGACCTGCCAGCGGGAAGGAGTGTCTTTGAAATTTACCAGTCCGCTTACATCAAACTGAAGGTTTTCACCCACAAGATAAGCAGCACCTCCACGAAGTAGATCATCAGCATACAGGTCACTTTTGATCCCCTGGTATTCTCCAAAGATTGCAAAATTAGGTGTGATCGTATGAGTTACCGTTGCAATTCCAGTATAGGTTCTATATTCTTCGGTTAGCTTATCTGCAATAATATTCATCACTAATACCCATCGCCCCCAATTGTTTTGCGTGATAAGAGCTACCTTCGGACTAAATTTATTCTCTCCTTCGACCAGGTAAGGATTATCACCAAAGGCGAAGTTTGCCCCGGCGTAGATAGACACTGCAGGAATCAGGGTTTTCCACTTAAACTTTCTGTTCGCATACCAGCTTCGAATGTTTGGTTTTTCCTCTTCCATATTTTTATATGGATCGTAGAATAGATATTTAAGACCAAGCGTATTGGATTTAAAATTTCTTCCTGAAGTTTCCACTGTATTGCCGAGAAAATTCCGAACGATATCCTGATTTTCAAAAGCACCGGTAAGATTGATCTCAAGGTTCTCCATTAGGAGACCATACCGCAGTTGGTAGTCCACTCCCCAAATGTCGATATCGGCGCCTAAACCTTCATGCATATCGTTTCCAAGGTAGAATCCCGATTCCACCTGAATCACATTGGTTCCTACAGCGAAAGCCCCCTGTGATTGTCCCGGCCGGTTGGAATTTATGGTTTCAGTATATTGTGCCTGAACAGTGACGCCTGCCATTAACAGAATCAGGCTGAAGATGCATGTATTGCGCATAACTTGCGGGGTTAATTCAATCAAAGATATAAGTTTTATTATAATTTTATTGCTGAAGCTACTTCCAATCTGAACGCTTATTTTTATTTTTGTCAAAAGCATTAGAATGTTAGAAGCATCCTTATCTGGAGTATTAAAATTTGTACTTTTAGTATTACTTATATATTTCGGATTTAAAATAATAATTCGATTTTTCGGCCCTCTTATTCTCAAATATTTTATGCGGAAAATGGGTGAAAAGTTCGAACAGCAGTTCGGTCAGCAATTTGGTAATCAATTTGGAGGTGCAGCTTCCAAAAAGTCAAAATCAAATCCTACAAATATCGGTAAGGAACCTAAAGCCAAACCCA
The DNA here is from genome assembly GCF_045055805.1 of Christiangramia sp. LLG6405-1. Lineage (GTDB taxonomy): Bacteria > Bacteroidota > Bacteroidia > Flavobacteriales > Flavobacteriaceae > Christiangramia. The sequence goes on from NZ_CP159330.1 coordinate 2,382,298, forward strand.
ATAAGGATAAAAAGGTAGGGGAATATATCGATTACGAAGAAATTGATTAATTTCGAGACTTAGCAGGTATTAGATCCTGTTTTTAAAATTTTCAGTTTCAAAAGACTCGTGAATGCCTGATATCAAGAAATTCATACCACACCTGCTAGTCCTGGCAGGATTTGTTATTTTATCACTATTCTACTTTCATCCTGTCTTACAGGGCAAGGAAATTTATCAAAGCGATATCATTCAGTATATCGGGATGGCCAAGGAGCAGAATGACTTCAGGGAACAAACGGGAGAAGAACCTTACTGGACCGACTCTGCTTTTGGAGGAATGCCTACCTTCCAGTTAGGAGCTTACTATCCGCATAACTATATTAAGAAGCTCGATTCTGCCTTGAGGTTTTTACCCCGGCCGGCAGATTACCTGTTTCTTTATTTTATAGGCTTTTATATTTTACTTCTCTGTTTAAAGATAGATTACCGGGTTGCCTTTGTTGGCTCACTTGCTTTTGGTTTTTCCACTTATCTGATTATTATTCTTGGAATTGGTCATAATGCGAAGGCTCATGCCATTGCGTATATGCCCATAGTGCTTGCTGGTATCATTTCAATATTCAGAAATCGAAATGTTTGGGGCTTCCTGCTCTTAAGCGTCGGGATGGCACTTGAGATCCAAGCAAACCATTTCCAAATGACCTATTACCTGTTGGTTCTGGTCATAGTTCTTGGCATCGTTTACTTTATAGATGCGTTTAAAAAAGCATGGATAGGAAATTATTTTAAATCAATCGGAGTTATGGTTCTTGCTGTAGTTCTGGCTTTGGCTATGAATGCAACCAGCTTGCTTGCTACCAGCGAATATGCCAGTTACAGCACCAGGGGAGAGTCAGATTTAAGTATTGGACCAGACGGCGCTGCTAAAACAGAATCGGGTCTTAGCTACGATTATATCACGGAGTACAGTTATGGAATTTTAGAGAGTTTCAATTTGATGGTTCCTCGATTACTTGGTGGAGGTAGTTCAGAAAATATTGGTAGCGATTCCAATTTATACGATGCTATTTTAAAACTTGGAGCTGCACCGGCTCAGGCCAAAGATTTTGCAGAATCGGCTCCAACCTACTGGGGAGATCAACCATTTGTTGGCGCACCTGCATACATAGGAGCGAGTGTCATCTTTTTATTCATTTTCGCTTTATTTCTTATAAAAGGAAGATTAAAATGGTGGATTGTTGGTGTTAGTATACTTGCATTGATCCTGAGTTGGGGAAAAAACTGGTTTGCTGGTTCGAATCCTATCACCAATTTTTTTATAGACTATGTACCATTATATGATAAGTTCCGCGCAGTGTCATCGATTCAGGTGCTGCTGGAATTATGTTTACCCTTATTAGCGATCGTAGGTCTACATAAATTACTATCAAAGAAAATATCTTCGGAAGAAAAATTAAATGCCCTAAAATATTCAGGGTTTATTTCCGGAGGCCTGCTTATCTTCTTTTTACTGCTGAGTTCAGTATTCGATTTTGCCGGTGCTAACGACTCGTTGTACAGGGAGCAGTTCGGTATGGATTTTATCAATGCTTTAAAGGAAGATAGAAAAGATATCTTCTTCAATGATGTGATGAGATCTTTACTTTTTACCGGTATTGGAGTTGGTTTGATCTGGGCATATCTTAAGAATAAGCTGCAGTCCAATCTACTAATTGCAGGTTTTGCAGTGCTGATACTTATCGATCTAATTGGAGTGGACAGGCGTTATGTAAATAGTGATGACTTTGTGCAATCCAGAAAGATCGATCAGCCATACGAGCGTTATGCTGCAGATGATCAGATCCTGGAGGATACTACGCACTACCGCGTTTTCGATGTTTCGGGAAGTCCGTTTAATACAGGAAGGACTTCTTATTATCACAATGCATTAGGTGGTTATCACGCGGCCAAACCGGGCAGGATACAGGACCTTTTTGATTTCTACATTGCTAAGAATGATATGGAAATTCTAAGCATGCTCAATGTGAAGTACTTTATTGTTCCTACGGAAAATGGAGTACAGGCGCAACAGAATCCGCAAGCTTTTGGAAATGCCTGGGCGGTTGAAACGATCAAGTGGGTGGAAACCCAGAACGAGGAAATTCAAATTCTGAAGGATGTCAACCTGATGAACACCGCTGTTGTAAATTCTGAATTTAAAGACGTGGTAAGCAATGAATTTGTATATAGTTCCAGCACCAAAATAGATTTGGTGTCACAGAGACCGAATGAACTCAAATACAAATACGAAGCAGATACCGCTCAGTTCATTGTTTTTTCTGAAAATTATTATCAACCCGGTTGGCAGGCTTATATCGATGGAAAGGAAGTAGATCATATTCAGGCGAATTATACACTAAGAGCTATGAATGTGCCTGCAGGGAATCATGAAATTACTTTCAAATTTGAACCTCAGGTTGTTGAGACCGGAAGCACGATCGTGCTTGTAAGCTCTATCTTATTTGGTTTAATATTATTGGGCGGACTGGGATACGAGCTCAAAAATCGTGACCAAATTTAAATTTCTGAATGAAGAAAGCTCTTATTGTTACTTATTATTGGCCACCTGCCGGAGGACCGGGAGTTCAACGCTGGTTGAAATTCGTAACTTATTTAAGAGATTTTGATATTGAACCTGTTCTATATATTCCGGAAAATCCAGGTTACCCACTCTTGGACAAAAGTCTAGTTGCTGAAATCCCAACAGGAATCCGAATATTAAAGCAACCAATTTTTGAACCATACCAAGTTGCAGAGATTTTTTCTAGAGGTGATTCTAAAACTATAAGTTCTGGAATTATAGCCAAAGAGCAGGAGCAAAGTGCCATCCAGAAGTTGATGTTATTTGTTCGCGGAAACTTTTTTATACCGGACGCTAGAAAATTCTGGATCAAACCTTCGGTGAGATATTTAAAGTCGGTGTTGGAGAAGGAGAAGTTCGATGTTCTTATAACAACCGGACCTCCGCATAGTCTGCATTTGATTGGTCTGGCACTCCAGAAAAGTGTGGGCATAAAATGGATTGCCGACTTTAGAGATCCCTGGACAGAGATTGGTTATCACAAAAAACTTAAACTCACTCAGTCTAGTAGACAAAAGCACCTGAACCTTGAATCTGAGGTGCTCAATAAAGCTGATCATATCATCACTACCAGCCATACAACAAAAGCTGAATTTGAATCTAAAACTACCAGACCTATTCGCGTAATCACGAATGGTTTCGATAAACTTCAGGAAGAGCCATCTAGATCAGAGTATTTTGAGATTTCTCATATTGGTTCTTTGCTTTCAGGTAGAAGTCCTGAAATTTTGTGGAAGGCTATCGCAGAGATCGTAGAGGATTATTCTGTCTTCAGGAATAAGCTAAAAATTCGATTAGCGGGAAAGATAAGTTCCGAAGTAAAGCAAAGTATCATAGAATTGGGGCTTCAGAAGTATCTTCAAATTGAAGGCTATGTTAGTCACAAAGTAGCTCTGGAATTGCAAAATAGGGCTTCGATTCTCTTACTTTTGGAAATTGATAGTGTAGAAACCAGGGGAATCATACCCGGTAAGATCTTCGAATATTTTGCTGCGAAAAAACCAATTCTGGCGATAGGTCCCGAAAACTGGGAAGCAGGTAAAATGGTTCTGGATACTCAGAGTGGAACTTACTTGTTGTTTAGTGATAAGGAAAAGGTCAAATCCTGGATTATGGATCAGTTTTATCAAAAAGAGGCACAGGGAATTAAGCAAATAAATAGTGATATTTCAAAATATCATCGTAGAGAGATTACAGGTGAGCTGGCAGATTTAATCAAAAAGATCTAATGGGAATAATTATTAATCAGTCCATCAAAAATATGGTGACTACCTACCTGGGTTTTGCCATTGGAGCTATAAATACATTATTTCTATTCACCTATTTTCTTACTAAAGAATATTACGGATTGGTAAGTTTTCTCCTTTCTGCAGCAAATCTTATCTGGCCGTTTCTGGTTTTTGGGGTGCATAGTACGCTAATCAAATTCTTTACGTCTTACAAAACACGAAAAGAACAGGATCGTTTACTAACACTGATGTTGATTCTACCGGCATTGGCGGCTTTACTTTTGGGTTTAGCGGGACTATTCTTTTATTCTGAATTGCTGGAATATTTTAAGGGTGAAAATGAACTCGTCCAGCCCTATATCTGGTTGATTTTCCTGATCGCATTCGCAACTGCGTATTTTGAAGTCTTTTTTGCCTGGTCTAAGATCTACTATAAAAGTAGCTTTGGTAATTTCATGAAAGAGGTCTTTCATAGATTTTGCATAAGTGGTCTCCTGCTTATGGTTTATAAAGACTGGATCAGCATTCCGACTTTTATCTATGCGATCTCTGGCGTTTTCGTATTTAGGATGATTGTAATGGCATTGTATGCTTTTTCCTTACATCCACCAAGAATTAGCCTGCAAGCTCCTGAAAACCTATCCAGATTACTGAAGTATTCCGCATTAATACTTATTGCAGCTTCGGTAGCTACCGTGTTGCTGGATCTTGATAAAGTAATGATTGAATATTACATGCCTATCGAGAATGTTGCGATCTACGGAATTGCAGTATATATCGCGACCGTGATCTCCGTCCCACAAAAAGCAATGCATCAGATCACCCATCCAATGACCGCCGAAATGCTGAATACCAAAGATAAAGCGGGATTGAAAAACCTATATCAAAAAAGTTCGCTTAACCTTCTAATTATTAGCGCGTTGATCTTCATCTGGATAATCACGAATGTAGAAGCCTTATATGAACTTATTCCGAAGCAATATCAAATTTCAGTATTTGTAGTACTCCTGATTTCAATCGTTAAACTTTACGATAACCTACTGGGGAATAACAATAGTATTCTATTCAATTCAGATTATTATAGAATTGTTCTCGGTATTGGAGTCATTCTTGTACTGCTCGCATTTATTCTGAACTATTTACTTATTCCAAAATTCGGACTAGAGGGTGCGGCAATCGCAAGTTTTCTGGCTTTTTTTATTTACAATACTTCCAAAATATTCCTAGTCTACCTCAAGTTCAGGATTCAGCCTTTTTCGAAGTCTACCTGGTTGATGTTATTGTTAACTATTGTGTTAACGGCTGGCTTTTATTATATCGATATCTCGACGCTACCAATTCTGAATATATGTTTGAAGGTTTTAATTTCCGGGCTTATCTACGGACTAATCATCTATTTCTCTAAGGTTTCTTCGGAAATCAATACGATGATCGACAAGGTTCTGAAATTGATATAAACGAGAAAACCCCATCCGCAAGGCAGCATCAGGGGTTTTCTAACTAACCAACCAAAAAATTAAATTATGAACTTGTCATCTACTATATATTATTCATATTTCGTGCCGAACTTCTAGTTCTTGAAGAATTATTTTTTCTTTCGTTCACTGAAGACTTAGACCTGCTCGAAGATCTTGCTCTGGTCGACTCAGACTTCTGTCTGGTTGGACGTTGAGCACTTGTATTCCTTTCAACAGAACGAGTTTTATTTTGAACTTTCGGAGTCCTTTCAGTGTTTCTCACTGATGTAGAACGACTGGTTTTTTGAACTCTGTTATTAGAAGACCTGGTATCTAATCGAGAGTTTCTATTTGTCGTCCTGGAACTGGTTTTTCTACTTTCTGACGATACACGCCCTTTAGAATTTGTACTTCTTTCAGATCTCGATCCATAATCCCTGGACCTGTTATTCTTAATGGGAGATCGTTCAGCAGTGCTTATTCTATTGCTTCTTGAATTTTTAGCTCGATTTTCATAAGCTTTTGATCTTGCAGCTTGTTGTCTGTTACGAACTAATTGATCACTTCTACTGGTACGACCTCGATATTGTACAAGATCACGTTTCTGTTTTACTTGTTTTCCGTAGTGATATTGAGCAACACGCTGGGAAGGTCTGTAGAAGTTTCTTTTCTGTTTATGTGTACTGTAATAATTATTATAAACCGTTGTATACTGGTTGTAGCTTACACGATGTGGCTGATAATAAGCCCGGTATGGCTGATTGAATACAATACTAACATTTACTGATGGTCGACGATAATAAGAATGCCATGGTCTGCGAACATAATGGCGGTTGTAATTGTTTATATACCCTGTTCGTTGAATCACTCTACCAAGATTGTTATAGTGTAATCTTAGCGAACCAACATTAGCAAGCATTCCATAACGATTATAGTCCATTACAATATTTCCAGCCTGGATGATTCTACCATAATAATCGTAGTAAACCGGAACATCTTCGATCTGTATTACAGCGCCATAATCATCATATTGAATAAACGGTTCATAGTTGTAACCAGAGTTATAACTAATATTTACGTTAGGTGTAGAAATTCTTACTGCATTTCCTCTTCGGAAATCTGGATTATAGAAGAAATCGAACTCTCCATTTGGATAAACCGCGAATTCAACACCACCTTCAATAAAAATAAAAGAGTCATTGAAAAGATTAGAGTAGGTAGTACTTTTGGATATTTCAGAATGCGGATTTTCAGCGCTAACTGACCATCCTACAAAAAGGCAAACGATAAATAAGGTCAGATTTCTCATAGTAGTAGTATTTAAATTAAGAACATTTCTTAACTAAATACAAAGCTCATGCCAAAACCCGGAACTACTTCATGCTACCTCTTTATACAGTCCTCTTTACGAAATTAAAATACTGAAAAACAGCGAGTTATTTTAATTCAATTTTTCTGAAAGATAGGGTGCGGTAACTGATTCTTTATTTTTAGCAACCTCTTCCGGAGTTCCTGTGGCAATTAAATAACCACCATTTTCTCCACCTTCCAGTCCAAGATCGATCACATGATCTGCACATTTTACAAGATCCATATTGTGTTCAATAACTACTACCGAATGTCCTTTAGATATCAGAGCATTGAAAGATTTCAATAATTTCTTAATATCATGAAAATGCAAGCCGGTAGTTGGTTCGTCAAAAATGAAAAGTGCCTTGGTTTTGGTAATTCCTTTAACCAGGAAGGAAGCAAGCTTGATACGCTGAGCTTCACCACCCGATAGAGTAGAAGAACTTTGTCCTAGTTGCACATATCCCAAACCGACATCTTTTAAAGGCTTCAGCTTTTTCACGATCTTATCCTGATCATGATCTTCAAAAAATGCTGTTGCATCGTCGATCGTCATATTTAGAACATCATCAATATTCTTATCATGAAAACTCACTTCAAGCACATCTTTTTTAAAACGCTTACCATTGCAGGTTTCACACTCGAGATGAACATCTGCCATAAATTGCATTTCAATAGTAACTTCACCTTCACCTTTACAGGTTTCACATCTTCCACCGTCGACATTAAAGGAAAAATGCTTCGGCTGAAAACCACGTAATTTCGCGAGCCTCTGGGAAGAGAATAGATTTCGAATATCATCATATGCCTTTATATAGGTTACCGGGTTCGATCTTGAAGATCTACCAATAGGATTTTGATCTACAAATTCAACACTGCCAAGATTTTTGAAATTACCTTCGATTCCTGAAAATTGTCCTGCTTTCTCTCCGTAGCCTCCTAATTCTTTCTGAATGGCTGGGTAAAATATCTTTTTGACCAATGTACTTTTTCCACTTCCCGAAACACCGGTTATCGCAGTAAAAACACCTAATGGGATTTCTACATCTATATTCTTCAAGTTATTTTCTCTTGCACCAAGTATTTTGATGAAATTCTTAGAAGTTCTTCTCTTTTCTGGCACTTCAATGTTTTTCTTACCATTAAGATATTCCGCAGTAAGAGAATTGGATTTGAGAATTTGTTTAAGATTACCGGTTGCAACCACGTGACCACCATTGGTTCCGGCTTCCGGTCCAATATCGATGATCTCATCTGCAGCATTCATAATCTCCTCGTCATGTTCCACAACAATGACCGTATTGCCAAGATCTCGTAAATGCTTTAAAACACCAATTAACTTCTCTGTATCCTTAGGGTGCAATCCAATAGAAGGTTCATCAAGTATGTACATGGAACCAACAAGGCTACTCCCAAGCGAGGTGGCAAGATTGATCCTTTGTGATTCTCCACCAGAAAGTGTATTGGACTTACGATTCAAGGTTAGATAATCCAGACCTACATTGGAAAGGAATTGAAGTCGGTTTCTTATCTCCTGCAGTAATCTCTTTGCAATTTTCTCTTCATATTCATCTAGAGTTATATCTTCAAAGAATGCTCGAACCTTATCTAAAGGTTTTTCTACCAGATCGGTGATATTGAGTCCGTTTATTTTTACATAGTGCGCTTCCTGTCTCAGTCGTTTTCCTTTACAAACGGAACACCTGGTTTTACCGCGATATCTTGAAAGCATCACCCGATTCTGAATCTTGTATGCCTTACTCTCCAGAAACTCAAAGAACTGGTTTAAACCTTCGAAATACTGATTTCCATTCCAGACCAGCTCTTTTTGCTCGTCAGTTAGTTCAAAATAAGGTTTGTGTATAGGAAAATCGAATTTATGAGAGTTCTTGATCAGTTGATCTTTATACCAGCTCATACTATCACCTCGCCAGGGGAAGATCGCATTTTCGTAAATAGATAAACCTGTATTTGGAATCACAAGTTCTTCATCAATTCCTATAACATCACCGTAACCTTCACACTTGGGACAAGCTCCATAGGGATTATTAAAGCTGAATAAATGAACGTTTGGTTCAAGAAAGTTGATTCCATCCAGCTCGAATTTATTACTGAAGTGTCTCGAACTGTTATCTGCTAATTTTTCGATGAATAATTCGCCTTTACCTTCGAAAAATGCTGCTTCAACAGCATCTGCCAGTCGGTTGAAAAAGTCTTCTTCATTCTTTGTGATAATCCGGTCTACTACTAGAAAAGTATCTTCAACTTTTGCTTTAGATAGATCGGTTTCATCGATACGCACTACTGAATCACCTAGTTTTATCCTGCTATAACCCTGCTGAGCCAGTACGTTTATTTTATTTTCCAGCTTACGTCCTTCCTCCAGGTGAATAGGGGCGAGAAGAAGCAATTTTTCACGCTCCGGAAAGGCTTTTACAAAATTGATCACATCTGTAACAGTATCCTTCTTAACCTCGTTTCCAGAGACTGGAGAATAGGTTTTACCAATTCTGGCAAATAATAATTTTAGATAGTCATAGATTTCCGTAGAAGTACCAACAGTAGACCTGGGGTTCGTAGAATTAACTTTTTGTTCTATAGCAATTGCCGGAGCGATACCTTTGATGTAATCGACTTTTGGCTTATTCAATCTACCAAGAAACTGTCGAGCATAAGAACTAAGACTTTCTACATAGCGCCGTTGACCTTCTGCATAAAGTGTATCAAAAGCAAGACTGGACTTTCCTGAACCGGAAAGTCCTGTGATAACCACGAGTTTATTTCTAGGAATTATCGCATTGATATTCTTAAGGTTGTGCAGCTTTGCACCTTTAATAATTATATTTTTCTTGGGGTCAACATTGGCTATATCTACGGTCATTCTATCTGGGATAAGGCTGCAAAGTTACTCATTATCAAGCGGAGAAGAAAGCCGGGAAAAGCCTATAGTATTGTTAAAATATTAAGCTTTTGTTTGCATTTCTCAAATTTAAGTTGCTATATTTGGTGCATAACCAAAATTCATACGCCTATAAAGCACAGTTACTTTTAAACTCTAAATAACCTAACCTCAGGATCTGTTCCTGAAATTTAAAGTAACTGGTATGAATAACACTAAGGTCACCGATGCCTCACTTGTACGTGATTATCTGGAAGGAAACGAGAACGCGCTAGGAACACTTATTAGCCGTCACCAACAAAGAATTTACAGTTTTATTTACTCAAAGGTCTACGATAAAGATATTTCTGAAGATATTTTTCAGGATACTTTCATTAAAGTTATTCGTACTCTTAAGCGAGGTAAATACAACGAGGAAGGTAAATTTCTTCCGTGGGTAATGCGAATCGCGCATAATCTTGTCATTGATCATTTCCGAAGAAATAAGAGAATGCCCAAATTTGACAATAGTGGTGATTTCAATATTTTCTCCGTACTAAGCGATGGTGATCTAAATGCAGAAACCCAGATTATCAAGGATCAAATCGAATCAGACGTTCAGGAACTTATTAAAGAGCTTCCGGAAGATCAATTGGAGGTCCTTACTATGAGGATTTATAAAGACATGAGTTTCAAGGAGATTTCAGATCGAACAGGAGTCAGTATTAATACCGCTTTAGGTAGAATGCGATACGCTTTGATTAATCTTAGAAAGATTATTGAGAAACGAAATTTGATCTTAACAAACTAATTTCGCAATATTATGAAGTAAATGCCGTTAATTTATAAATACCAAAAAATAACGGCACATGGGGAAACTCTACTTTAAAAAAACTTCGAAAGAAGAAAAAAATGTTCAACCACGTCCAGCCAAGGAAACGATTGAGTTTTTGCTCAGTTATTCCAAAGCTCTGAACGTTGTGGAATATCAGAACATGAAGTTTGAAACACTTCTGAACTAAACAAAAACCTGTCATTACTGGCAGGTTTTATTTTTTTATCTTCTTATTATAATCGGCAATTACGCTTTTTCTTCCAATAGTTTTAGTGATGATATCTTTATCCAGGTTCCAGGCGCGTGCCGGAGAATACTGTCTCCCGTACCAGATTATTTGCAAATGAAGTCGGTTCCAGAGATCTTCAGGAAAAAGTCTTTTTGCATCCTTTTCTGTTTGCACCACGTTTTTTCCGTTCGTAAGATTCCAGCGATACATAAGTCTGTGAATATGCGTGTCAACTGGAAAAGCAGGAATATTAAACGCCTGTGCTACTACTACACTGGCAGTTTTGTGACCTACCGCAGGAAGTTCTTCCAGAGCTTCTATACTCTTTGGAACCTGACCATTGTGCTTATCCAGGAGAATATGGGAAAGCCCATGTATACCTTTGGACTTCATAGGAGAAAGCCCAACAGGCTTAATAATATCCCGAATCTCCTCTACGCTTAATTTCACCATTTTCTCAGGCGTATCTGCGATCTCAAATAGTACAGGAGTGATTTGATTGACTTTCACATCGGTGCTTTGAGCGGAAAGCAACACAGCGATCAATAAGGTATAAGGATCTTTATGATCTAAGGGAATTGGAATTTCAGGATAAATTTCATTTAGAGTATCAATTACAAACTGAACCTTTTCCTTTTTGGTCATAAAGCTTTATTTTTAAGCAAAAGTAAGAATTATGACAACATTAAAAGCAGGGGATAAGGCTCCCGATTTTAAAGCTGAAGATCAGGATGGAAATGCGATAAGCTTGAGCGATTATAAAGGTAAAAAGCTGGTTTTATTTTTCTACCCAAAAGCGAGCACACCAGGTTGTACTGCGGAAGCATGTAATTTGAGTGATAATTATGAGGCAATGAGTGCAAAAGGTTATGATATACTAGGGGTTAGTGCCGACTCTAAGAAAAGGCAGCAAAACTTCAGAAATAAGTATGATTTTAAATATCCATTACTTGCAGATGAGGAAAAGGAAGTGATCGAGGCTTACGGAGTTTGGGGACCCAAGAAATTTATGGGAAAAGAATACGTAGGCATTCACCGAACCACATTTATCATTGATGAACAAGGAATGATCGAAGAGGTAATTCAGAAGGTTAAAACCAAGGCTCATGCCGAGCAGATCATGGAATAATGTAAAAAACGGTCGATTTATTCGGCCGTTCTTATTTTTACTTTCTGAATCGTAGCAATACTATCGCAGTTCTGGATTCTGAATTCTAATTCTTGAGTTTCACGTGTTCCAGTAACATAATAGATATTGCAGGGTTTCGCATCAGTATCACTTAAATTAAAATCAACGTCTCCATTTTCAAGTACTTCGGAAACATAAGAAGTGTCAATTTTTTGATCCATGAAAAAACTCAAAGATTCTTCAGACCATTTTCTCTCTTTGATCTTTATATTTTTAAGCACACGGGCATTGGGAGAATAATCGCAGGAAGCTTTTTTACCACCAAGAAAGAATATTAATAGTACAATTCCGAAGAATAGTCCGACGCCAAAATAGCCAAAGCGATGTATAAGTTTCATTAATTAGAAAATCAGGAGATTTATATCACGGTAAGAAAGATTGAACCATTCTGCTATCGATTTGTTGGTCAAAATTCCGTGGTAAAAATACAAACCATTACGTAAACCGCGATCAAATCTTAGAGTATTTTCAAGGCCGCCTTCTTCACCAATATGTAATAAATACGGGGTGAAAATATTACTTATTGATAGCGAACTCGTTCTGGCGTACCTGGATGGAATATTTGGAACACAGTAATGAATGACATTATGCTTTTTGAAAATTGGCTCATCATGGCTCGTGATCTCGCTGGTTTCTACACAACCACCCATATCGATGCTTACATCAATGATCACAGCGCCTCTTTTCATACTTTGCACCATATTATCAGTAATAAGCACAGGACTTCGATCCTTTCCACGAACGGCACCAATCACGACATCCGCACGTTTCAAAGCTTTAGATAAATTTTTAGGCTGAATGGTACTGGTGTAAAACGTATTTGTAAGATTCGCCTGAATATTGCGAAGTTTCGTAAGGGAAGAATCAAATACTTTTACACTGGCCCCAAGACCAATAGCCGATCTGGTCGCGAATTCACCTACAGTACCTGCTCCAATAATGACTACTTCGACCGGTGGTACACCACTAATATTACCAAACATGAGTCCGTTTCCATCAGCATGATTACTCATGATTTCTGAAGCGATAAGTACAGAAGCAGTTCCTGCAATTTCACTCAAGGCACGCACAATAGGATAGGAACCATCATCATCCCGAATAAACTCGAAGCCAAGTGCGGTAATTCTTTTCTCTGCCAGCTTCTGAAAATACTCTTTACACTGAGTTTTAATTTGCAGCGCAGAAATTATGGTTGTTTGCGGATTGATATTTTCGAGTTCCTCCAGAGATGGCGGTTCAATTTTCAAAATGGTAGGGCAGGAGAATACCTTTCGGGTATCTTTGGTAATTTCTGCTCCGGCGTCTGAATAATCTTTGTCGCTAAAGCGTGCCCATTTCCCGGCACCGGATTCTATCATTACTCGATGCCCGTGTGCTGTGATGGCTGCAACAGCATCAGGACTTAAACAAATCCTTTTTTCCTGGTAGGCGGTTTCTTTGGGTATTCCTATGAATAATTCACCCTTTTTCTTGTAGATCTCAAGAGTTTCTTCCTGCGGAATAAGTTGTTCTTTAGTAAAAGGTGAAACCTGCTGTTTGCCCATAGTTATTGGTTAAAGCAGTTAAATTACAACTTAATATGGAATTGAAAAATATAAACTAAAGTTTACGGTAGTAGTCTTCCACAAGTACATTGGAATGTTCGATGTTGTCATCATCTTCTTGAAACTCCTTCAATTCTTTTCGGTCTTTATCTGAAATATTGGAAAAAACTGAGACTTCAGTCTCATCAAGTTCAGAAAGATCAAATCCGTAAATACGATCAAAAATCTTTATACGGATCAAATACACAATTGATAAAATTAGTATGAAGAATGGAGCTAAATACAAAAGATCGTTAGCATCCATAATAAATGTTTCTAGATAGACGTCATCATACACTGTACCTATCAATTGAAATGCATACATAGCAACAGGAACTAATATAACATGATACCACCAATGCTTGCAAGTAAAAAACCAAATCAGAAGAAGAAAAAGAGGTACAAATTTTCCTAGATAAGTCCAAGCTGCAGTAAGGACATCTTCATAATACATACTCTCATATGTAAAAAAAGAAGTTTCCCAAACGGAGCCGCTTGGGAAAATCTCATATGTATAGAATAAATAAGGTGAAAACGCGATGAGAATCGCGATTATACTACCCGTGAGTAGGAACCCTGATGAGCCTTTTGTCAACGGCTTGCTTTTGAATTTCATCCTTATTAGTATCGTTATCAGTAGTTGAAGTTACAAAAAAACTTGCTCCAAAAATTGCTGCTGCGAAAAGTACTGCTTTAAGTTTCATAATATAAGATTTTAATATGGTTGTTTCGTTTTGTTCTGAGACAAACATAGAACAACTTAAAATCCTGTGGGTTAAAACATTAATCGTACCTTTGCGCCCTTTTTCAAGGCAAAAAATACCCGAAAAATCGCATAAAAAACTTTAAATATGTTAGTTTAAATCTGTTTATAAATCGTTTAACGAATATAAAATAATAAATCAGGTTTATAAAATATCTTCAAAAGTAATAAAATTCTTACAATCAATTTTTGAGGTTAAGTTGATAAAATTTTGATTTCATTAACTTAACTTTAACATTCTAGAATTCTCCGACACTCCCAGAATATACACTTTTTGATGATCGTCACTAAGTAGTTTCCCTACTTTTTGTGGCCATTCAATAAAATTCCATGCTCCTGAATCCAGGTAATCTTCAAATCCAATATCTAATGCTTCAATATCTGATTCGATTCTATAAAAATCGAAATGATATACAGCACCCTGATCTGACTCGTAATGGTTAACTAAGGAAAACGTTGGACTGGAAACGGCGTCTTGAACGCCTAGTGTTTTGGATAACTCTTTAATTAGAGTTGTCTTGCCTGCACCCATCTCGCCGTAGAAGAGTAGTGTTTTACTCTTTGCATTACGTAGAATGTAATCTACTGCTTGATCCAGTTCGTGAAGTTCGTAGGTTAACTCCATAAATTCAATATGTCAGATTTGGGATGATAAAGATATATAAAAAAAGGATATACTGCTGTATGTTTTTGATAATCAATTAAGTACAGCCTTACATTGTGTTGTTTAGCGTATAAAAACGTCGTTTATCGATTATTTTGGGTTCAGGACTACAAATGGGATTACAACTTCTTCTAAGGAAATACCACCATGCTGATAAGTATTTCTATAATAACTTACGTAATGATTGAAATTATTAGGATACGCAAAGAATAAATCCTCCTTTGCGAAAATATAAGAACTGCTCATATTAATGGTTGGTAGATGAACCGACTTAGGATTCTCTATAGCAAAGACTTCTTTGTTCTCGTAAGTCAGACTTCTGCCTGTTTTGTATCTCAAATTTAAACTCGTGTTCTTATCACCAATGACCTTAGAAGGGTTTTTTACGTTGATCGTTCCATGATCTGTTGTAATGATCAATTTAAAGCCTTGTTGCTGTGCTTTTTGTATGATATCCAGTAATGGTGAGTTTTTAAACCAGCTTTGGGTTAAGCTCCTGTATGATTTGTCATTAGAAGCCAGCTCTTTTATAACTTCCATTTCAGTTTTAGAGTGAGAGAGCATATCAACAAAATTATAAACAACAACCGTAAGATCGTTGGATTTCTGACTCTTAAAATTATCTGCCAGCTTTCTTCCCGCTTTGAGACTAGTAATTTTATGATATTCGTACCTAAGGTCTTTTCCCAATCTCTTAAGTTGTTCCCGGAGAAAATCAGATTCGTGTAGATTTTTACCTCCTTCTTCAGTATCATTCTTCCAGTATCCTGGAAAAAGCTTTTCCATTTCACTTGGCATCATTCCGGAGAAAATCGCATTTCTTGCATATTGAGTTGCAGTTGGCAAAATACTGAAGTAAGCATCTTCTTTCTCCTTCTTATAATGTGTCGTTATAATTGGTTCCAGTGATTTCCATTGGTCATATCTCAAATTATCTACCACAACCAGCAATGTTGGCTCTCCAGATTTGATTTCTGGCAGAATCTTTTTCTTAAAAAGAGTATGAGACATCACAGGAGGCTCACCACCTTGCTGAAACCAATCTTCGTAATTCTTAGAAATAAATTTGAAGAACTGGTTATTTGCCTCCTGTTTTTGAGATTCCAGAATTTCGAACATACCAGAATCTTCTATTTCTTCTAGCTGAATTTCCCAGTATATCAATTTCTGATATAACGAAACCCATTCTTCATAGGAATTTACCTGAGACAAATCCATAGCAATTTTCCGGAACTCCTGCTGGTAGTTGGAAGTTGTTTTTTCAGAAATGAGTCGGGAGTGATCCAGATTTTTCTTTAAACTCAATAGAATCTGGTTTGGGTTGACCGGTTTGATAAGGTAATCGGCGATTTTGGAACCGATCGCTTCCTCCATGATATACTCTTCCTCGCTTTTTGTGATCATGACCACCGGAACAGTTTCCCGACGCTCTTTAATTTCAGCAAGGGTTTCCAGACCAGTAAGTCCCGGCATATTTTCGTCCAGGAATATAATATCAAAATTTTCTTCTTCGATGAGTTCAAGGGCTTCAGTTCCACTTTTGCAGGTTTGAACCTCATAGTTCTTCTTCTGAAGAAATAATATATGTGGTTTTAAAAGGTCAATTTCGTCATCGACCCATAATATCTTTATCGTCATAATTTTGAATATTTATGGCTTCCGAAGAGAACCATTATAATTGAAATAGAACTTATTACCGGGGCTAAGTTCATATATGTATCTTTGTTTTGAACATTAGATTATAAAAGCTTGGCTTCACAAACTAAACTCAAAATACTAAACGATCCAATTTACGGTTTTATTACCATTCCTAATGAACGGATCTTTAAGATTATCGAGCATCCATACTTCCAGAGATTGCGTAGAATTTCCCAAATGGGTTTATCTTATCTTGTCTATCCGGGGGCACATCACACGAGGTTTCATCACGCTCTTGGTTGTGTACACTTAATGCTGAAAGCAGTTAGGATACTCAGGATTAAAGGCGTAGAGATTTCAGAAGAGGAAGAAGAAGCATTACTTATAGCAATTTTAATGCATGATATTGGACATGGTCCTTTTAGTCATGCGATGGAACACAGCCTGGTGGAAGGAGTAGATCATGAGACCATTTCACTGCTTTTCATGGAGCAAATGAATACTGAATTTAACCAAAGTTTAACTCTGGCAATTCAGATCTTCAAAGGAAGTTACGATCGCAAATTTATGAATCAGTTAATTAGTAGTCAGATGGATATGGATCGTCTTGATTATTTAAAACGTGATAGTTTCTATACCGGTGCTGTAGAAGGTAATATCAATAGTGAACGTCTTATCACCATGCTGAATGTGGTGAATGACGAACTGGTGGTTGAGGAGAAGGGTATTTACTCTGTCGAGAAATTTTTGATAGGTAGACGCTTAATGTACTGGCAGGTATATTTGCATAAAACCAGCCTTGTGGCAGAGCAATTACTTATACGGGTTTTAAAGCGTGCCAAGGAATTGATAGGCGAGGGGCATCAATTACATGCCAGTGGTAGTCTATTGTATTTTCTTCAGAATAAAGTAGAAAGGCATAATTTTGATCAGCATACTCTTGAAATGTTTTCGAGGCTTGATGATAATGATGTGATCTCTGCAATGAAGGAATGGATGTATTCAGATGATTTCGTACTCAGTAATTTGTGTGAAATGATCATTAACAGGAAACTTCTGAAGAGTAAGATCAAAAAGAAACGACCTTCCCAGGAAAAGCTGGATCAGCGAAAAAAAGCTCTTCAGAAGAAATATAATATCACAGAAAAAGAAGCATCCTACTTTGTATTCGAAGGGGAAATTGCAAATCTCGCTTATAAACGAGAAAAGGATAACATCAATATTTTACATAAAAATGGTAAAATATGTGATGTAGTAAAGGTTTCAGACCAGTTTAATCTCAAAGC